>NZ_BCVC01000001.1 GCF_001591545.1 Lederbergia lenta NBRC 16444 | reverse complement strand
CCAATAAAATGGTTACTTAAGAAATATTCGATTTATCATTATCATGCCCAACGCAATCATCTCCCTTGTTCAGTTGATCAAGATCGATAATCAAAGTACATGTTCAATGTTCATCGGCTTTCCGCATCTACTGCTGATAACTGTCTTTGACAACCACCTCAGTTTCGCTTAGTACCGCTCCTTCAAACATTATGATGTCCTGTGACAGTGAAAATATAGTTGGAAAATGTATCCAGATATAACGATGCGACATAAGCATATTTTTGGTACAATGGAAAGCAAGTAAACAAAGAGAAGGGACGTTGACTTATGTCTTTACTTGAAGTGCAAAACCTAACAGGAGGCTATACAAAAAGACCTGTTTTAAAAGATATATCATTTAAAATGGAATCTGGCGAGATGATTGGTTTAATTGGATTGAATGGAGCGGGAAAAAGTACAACAATTAAACATATAATTGGTTTAATGGAACAACGTTCAGGATCAATAAGCGTGAATGGCAATCAGCTGAAAGAAAATCCTGAATTATATCGAAAACAATTATCATTTGTTCCTGAAACGCCTATTTTATATGAAGAACTGACATTGGAAGAACATTTAAAAATGACTGCAATGGCATACGGAATATCAGAAGAAACATATAAAGCAAGGATTGGTCCATTATTAAAGGAATTTCGCCTTGATAAAAAAATGAAATGGTTTCCTGCTCACTTTTCAAAAGGAATGAAACAAAAGGTAATGATCATGTGCGCATTTCTTATTGAGCCAGCCTTGTATATTATTGACGAACCATTTGTAGGACTTGATCCACTAGCAATTAAGTCACTTTTGGAACTGATGGATCGCATGAAGGAGAACGGTGCAGGAATATTAATGTCGACGCATATCTTGGCAACAGCTGAGCGTTATTGTGATGGATTTATCATTTTACATAATGGTCAAGTTAGGGCCAAAGGAACGCTTAAAGAACTTCAGGAGGAATTTGGAATGCAAAGAGCTTCATTAGATGATATTTATATCCAGCTAACAAAGGAAGATATCCATGAAGCAGATTAATGAATTATGGCCTGAGAGGCTTCAAGCTTATATAAAAGAATTGCGTCGTTATTTCAAATATATGTTTAATGATCATTTACTGTTTGTTCTTATTTTCGGTGGGGGAGCAGCCATTTATTATTATTCTGAATGGGTAAAAACACTCGATTCAGGATTCCCAGTTGGATTAATTATGGCAATTGTTTTGGCTATTTTATTAGCTATTAGTCCAATTCAAACCTTATTAAGAGAAGCGGATATTGTTTTTCTTCTTCCGTTGGAAACAAAAATGGGGAGCTATTTTAAAAATGGAATGAAATTGAGTTTTATAACCCAGGCGTATGTTTTGCTATTGGTACTTGCGGCATTTATGCCGATGTATGCACAAGTTACTGGAGATGGTTTTAAAGTATTCTTTTATTTATTAGCCATTGTCCTTCTGTTAAAGATTTGGAACTTAATGCTACATTGGATGATTCTAAAAGCTAATGATAAGCAATCATTGTTTTTTGACTGGATTATTCGATTCTCACTGAGTGCATTGTTACTTTATTTTATCTTTGAGAAAGCTTCTTTTTGGTTTGTTGGTGCTACTACATTAATTTTATTGTTAGTTACATTATATTTTCGAAATGCATTAAAAAACAAACCATTAAAATGGGAATTATTGATTGAAAAAGAACAGAACAGGATGCAAAATTTTTATCGTGCTGCCAATATGTTTACAGATGTTCCTCATTTAAAAGGAAGGGTGAAACGAAGAAGGTGGTTGGATCCATTATTTTCAACTATCCCATTTTCAAGTGATCAAACATATCGGTTTTTACTTTCTAGAACGATAGTTAGGACAAGTGAGTTTTCGGGGTTAATCTTGAGATTAACGTTGATCCCTGTTGTGCTTATTTTATTCAATGGAAATGTATACTTTTCCGTAGCTATTTCATTGTTGTTTATTTATTTAACTGGTTTTCAACTTATCCCGCTAATGCGTAGGCACGAATTGAAAATTTGGACAAGCTTGTATCCAATCCGATCAGATCAAAAGAAAATAGCTTTTTTAAACCTGTTAATGAAGATTTTAATTGTACAGGCAATTGTTTTTAGCCTGAGCACAGCTATTGGGGGGAATTTAAAGCAGGCTGCTATCAATGCTGTTGTATCTTGTTTATTTGCCATATTATTTACGAAAATGTATGTACCAGGAAGGTTGAAAAAGTTAGAAAGAAGATGAGGCTGACAGCTGTCAGCCTTTTACTTATGTTAGTCTTGTGATTTTAATGCTGCCAAGCCAAGCGTTTTTGCTGCGGCAAGCATAGACTTTTCATTAATATCAAATTTTGGATGATGATGTGGATATGGCTTTTCAACATTCTCCGGCATTGCGCCTGTGAAAAAGAATGTACCTTTTACATGTTGCAAATAATAAGCAAAATCTTCGCCAGTCATATCAGGATTTGCTATTTGAATTTCCGTGTTTTCAGGTATCTCTTTTGCACATCTAGCAAGAAACTCTGTTTCATCTCTATGATTCACGACAGCTGGATATCCCCGCTCATATTTAAGGTCAAAGTCACAATCAGCAGCGATACAAGTTCCTTTTGTTATTCTGCCTATTTCCTCTTCTAACAAATCACGTACATCTTCGTTAAAGCTCCTAACTGTACCCCAAATCTTTGCGCTATCAGCAATTACATTAAACGCATTGTCCGCAACAAAGCCGCCTATGGTTAATACGGCTGATTCGATCGGATCCACTCTCCGGCTAACAATTTGTTGGAGGTTTATTACCAACTGTGAACCAATAACGATAGCATCCTTTGTTTTATGGGGCTGAGCCCCGTGTCCGCCATATCCTTTAATAACGACTTCAAAACGATCAGCCGCGGCCATAATAGGACCCGTCCGATAATGGATAGCTCCATAAGGAAGACTTGCCCATAAATGGGTACCGTAGATGACGTCGACACCTTCCAAACAGCCATCTTTTATCATCTCTATCGCTCCGCCTGGTGCCAATTCCTCTGCATGTTGATGGATTAATACGTATTCGCCTTCAAGCTCTGTCCTCAGCTCATGGAGTACTTTTCCTAATATGAGTAATGTAGCGGTGTGCCCGTCATGTCCACATGCATGCATTACACCAGGGAATAGGGATTTATACGGTAAATTTGTTTCTTCTTGTATGGGTAGAGCATCAAAATCTGCTCTTAACGCAACAGTTTTACCAGGCTTTTCCCCTTTGATTTTTGCAACAACCCCGTTTCCACCAACTCCACTTTTAACTTCGATGCCAAGCTGTTTGTAAAAATTAACGATATAGGCTGCCGTTTTAATCTCTTGGAAGGAAAGTTCTGGATTCTGATGCAAATATCGTCTTATATCAATCATTTCCTCGTAATCTCTCTCTAATAAAGCGAATAGCTTTTGTTTCATATGTAAAAACACCGCCTAGTATTTTAATTTAAGATTCAAAATAATTATAACAATAATCTCAGGAAAAAGGTGCAAAATAAAACACCCTGAAAAATTACTCAGGGTGTTTATGTTACTTTATCTTCATGCTCTAATTCTTCTTCATCCACAATAAACGTCGATATATAGGCAGCGCCGGAAAATAAATTTATATTTTCAGTAGACTTTACACTATTTAAATTATATTGTTCTTTCTTGAATCCTGCTGTTTCTTCCCAAGCCTCAAAGGCTGCTTTGTCCTTCCACATCGTCATGATAATATAGGTATCACTCGATAGTGGGCGTAAGAGCCGTGTTGCCAAAAATCCCGACTCGTTTTGTGCATATTTATGATGACTAGTGAATCGGTATTCGAATACTGGTCTTCCTTCATCACTAACAGGGATATTATGACAAACGACGAAACCATGAGCCGCTATGTCTCCAATTGAATTAATCACTTCATATTTTCGTGGTGATTGAAATATGGTGGCTTCGGTTGTTTCATGCCATAGTAAAGCTGTGTTTATATTTTGCATTAATGTAATTTTTTCTTCTGGATATTGGTTTTCTAGTTTTTTTAGAAATTCATACGTGCCAGATGTAATGTACGTGTACATTGACTCACCCCTTTTGATATTAGATTATCCATTTATGTCTTACTATTAGCTTAATTCAAGATCATTATGTTATCATAAATTTCCCTTGAAAGAGCAATTCCAAACCTACAAAGCTTATTAAGTATATAATTAATGAATATATATATA
This sequence comes from Lederbergia lenta NBRC 16444, assembly GCF_001591545.1. Classification (GTDB taxonomy): domain Bacteria; phylum Bacillota; class Bacilli; order Bacillales; family Bacillaceae_C; genus Lederbergia; species Lederbergia lenta. Next base: position 2,139,985 of record NZ_BCVC01000001.1, on the reverse strand, counting down.
AGTAGTGAACAAAATCACGCGGAAAAAGGACAAATTTATGACAAGCAATAAGCCTGCCTATACAATGGATGGTAAAAAGAATATAGTTAAAAAGTCAAGACCCATTTTTAGTTAATCTGCATTTATATATTATAAATATATGTAAGATAGATATATTTTAATCTTGAAAGGTGGAGACTATTTACCGTGAAAAAAATAACGAATGATACATTTTTAAAAGCTGCAAGAGGTGAGAGGACAGATCATGTTCCTGTCTGGTATATGAGACAAGCTGGACGTTCTCAAGCTGAATACCGGAAAATTAAAGAAAAATACTCCTTATTTGAAATAACCCATCGCCCAGATATTTGTGCGTATGTTACGCGTCTGCCTGTTGATATGTACGATGTGGATGCTGCTATTTTATACAAAGATATCATGACTCCACTCCCAGCGTTAGGCGTGAATGTAGAGATTGTAAGTGGAATTGGTCCGGTCATTGATAACCCCATTCGCTCCACCTCAGACGTGGATAAGCTTGGTGAACTTAACCCTGAACAAGATATTTCATATGTACTTGAAACAATCAAAATTTTAACAGAAGAACAACTTACTGTTCCTTTGATAGGGTTTGGGGGAGCCCCATTCACACTTGCCAGTTATATGATTGAAGGCGGGCCATCCAAAAATTATCACAAAACAAAAGCTTTCATGTATTCAGAACCTGAAGCTTGGTCGAAACTAATGAATAAGCTAGCTGACATGACAATTATTTATCTAAAAGCACAAATTAAAGCCGGTGCTAGTGCAGTTCAACTTTTCGATTCTTGGGTTGGAGCGTTGAGCCGTGCAGATTATCAAGTATTTATTAAACCTTTTATGGCAAGAATTTTTGCTGAAATGAGAAAAGAGCAGGTTCCATTAATCATGCATGGAGTAGGAGCTAGCCATCTCGTGTTAGAATGGAATGATTTACCGCTAGATGTGGTTGGGCTTGACTGGAGACTACCGATTGCTGAGGCGAGAAAATTAGGTGTAACGAAAGCAATTCAGGGTAATTTAGACCCAGCAGTTTTGATATCAGATTGGGATACTGTTAAGGCGCGTGCGAAAGCTATTATTGACCAGGGTATTGAGAAGCCTGGATTTATATTCAATTTAGGTCATGGCGTATTCCCAGAAGTAAACCCTGAAATGCTAAAAAAATTAACTGCCTTTGTGCATGAATATAGTGCAGAGAAGCTCAAAAACAAGTAATAATTTCCGATTATAAGGAGTGCATTAGCTTGAAGAAAAAGAAAATGGGGCTATTAGTAATGGCCTATGGAACGCCGTACAATGAAGATGATATTGAAAGATATTACACACATATTCGCCATGGAAGACCACCAACAAAGGAAGCGCTAGAAGATTTAGAAAATCGATATGAAGCAATTGGAGGTATATCACCTTTAGCCAAAATTACTGAGCAGCAAGCGTATGGTCTGCAAGACCGTTTGAATGAAATACAAGATAGCATTGAATTCAAAGCTTATATTGGTTTAAAACATATTGAGCCATTCATTGAAGATGCTGTAGAAAAAATGCATGCGGATGGGATAGAGGAAGCCGTATCCATTGTTCTCGCACCCCATTTTTCTACTTTTAGTGTGCAATCATACAATGGTAGAGCGAAAGAAACAGCTGAAAAACTTGGAGGACCAACGATTACATCTGTAGAAAGCTGGTACAAAGAACCAAAGTTTATTAACTATTGGGTTGATAAAGTAAAAGAAGTATATAAGGACATGTCTGAAGAAGAGAAGAATGCATCATGTTTAATCGTGTCAGCGCACAGCTTGCCTGAAAAGATTCTTCAATTGGGTGATCCGTATGCAGATCAACTTCAAGAAACAGCTGATTTAATTGCGAAACAAGCTGGCATAACGGAATATAAAGTCGGCTGGCAAAGTGAGGGCAATACGCCTGAACCATGGCTTGGGCCGGATGTACAGGATTTAACACGTGATCTCTTTAACGAAAAAGAGTATAAAGCGTTTGTTTATATTCCTGTTGGCTTTGTCTCCACTCATCTCGAAGTTCTTTATGATAATGACTATGAGTGTAAAGTAGTAACTGATGACGTGGGAGCAGCATATTATCGTCCCGAAATGCCAGACGCTCAGCCAGCATTTATTGATGCGATGGCATCGGTCGTTTTAAATCAACTAAAAAAAGAAGATTAAATTTAATAAAAGTAGGCGATATAACCTTGAAAGATAGTAAGAAAAAGGTTGTTGTGATCGGTGGTGGAATAACCGGTTTGTCAGCAGCTTATTATCTCCAAAAATCAATATTGGAGCAGGGATTAGCAATTGATGTACAGCTAGTGGAAGCCAATCATAAGTTAGGTGGAAAAATTCAGACTGTATACAAAGATGGTTTTGTGATTGAAAGAGGTCCCGATTCCTTTCTTGAACGAAAACAAAGTGCTGCTAAATTGGTCCGAGATGTCGGTCTCGAAGATCAACTTGTAAATAATACTGCAGGCCGTGCCTACGTCCTTGTAAACGATAAACTTCATTCCATGCCTGAAGGTGCGGTCATGGGTATCCCTACAAAAATGGCGCCGTTGGCTACAACAGAATTGTTTTCTGTTCAAGGAAAGATGAGGGCTGTAGGTGATCTGGTTTTACCGCGATCGAAAGTAACGGGTGACCAATCACTTGGCAACTTCTTTAGAAGGAGACTTGGTGATGAAGTGGTTGAAAACTTGATTGAACCACTCTTATCAGGGATTTATGCTGGGGATATTGATCAATTAAGTTTAATGTCTACATTTCCACAATTTTATCAAGTGGAACGGGAATACCGTAGCTTGATCCGTGGTATGAGAAAAACTACACCTGAACCAAGCCGAAATGTTAAAAAAGGTAAGTTTCTCACACTGACAGGTGGTTTGCAGACACTTGTTGATGCGCTAGAAGAAAAAATGATTCCCGGAACAATACTAAAAGGTACAAAAATTGTATCAATAGTAGACAAGAAGCCCGATTCTTCTGGATATAATATTGAACTTAATAATGGAAAAAGCATAGAAGCAGATAGTATCGTTATGGCATTACCTCATTCTGCACTTTCAGAATTATTTTCAGGTCAAGAATTTATGTGCAACTTTAAAAAAATGTCCGCTACGACGGTTGCAACAGTTGCGATGGCATTTGATGCAGAAGAAGTGGAAGATGTTTTGGACGGTACAGGCTTTGTCGTTTCCAGAAATAGCGATTATACAATTACCGCATGTACTTGGACACATAAAAAATGGCCACATACAACACCGGAAGGAAAAGTTTTACTTCGTTGTTACGTGGGACGTGCTGGAGAGGAAACGGTTGTTGATTTACCTGATGCTGAAATCGAAAAAATTGTCCTAGATGATTTAAAACGGACGATGAATATTTTAGCTACTCCGGAATTTACAATTGTTTCTCGATGGCAAAAAGCAATGCCTCAATATACAGTTGGTCACCAAGAAAGATTGACAGAATTAAAGGCGAAGTTGCAAGAAAGTATGCCAGGTATTTTCATCGCAGGCAGCTCATTTGAAGGCGTTGGTTTACCGGATTGTATTGATCAGGGAAAAACAGCTGTAGAAGAAGTATTGAACTTTATAAAATGATATGCGACAAAAGCGGCCATATTGGTCGCTTTTGTTTATTCTACCAAAAGAAAGTTCACAGCATGAACACATATTTACTACGTGTATTTTGTTACTCTCAGCCTTTAAACTTTGGCATAACATTATTAACTCTCGAATTACAAAGAAATAGTAGAATTTATCCACCTGGTCAGTAAAAAGTTAGTGGATATTTCTTTGGGAAACAAAATCCACTTGCAATCAAATAGTATGTATGATATATTACGAAATGTACTGATTGACCGATTTGGTATTTTGGTCATAAAGGTAAGAAGTGAGGTGAAATGATTTGTCCGTTGATCGTAGGCAGCTTATTATTAATGCTGCAACAAAGTCTTTTTCTTTATTTGGATATAAAGCTACAACGATGGATCAGGTAGCAAAACTTGCGAACGTTGGTAAGGGGACGATTTATACTTTTTTCAATAATAAAGAAGAGTTATTGGATGAGATTGTAACCTCACTTATAAAAGAAATGAAAACTGCAGCAGAAGAGACGATTCAAGTGAATCTTTCTTTTCATGAAAATGCAAACCGTGCTCTTTATCGGTTATTGGAATTTCGGAAAGAACATCAATTAACAATTAAGCTTTTCCAAGAAGAAAAAGAAATTGGAACACCAGCTGTCATGGAGGTCATGCAAAGAGTTGAACAGGCAATTATAAATTATATTATAGGGAAAGTTATTGAGGCGATAGAAAAAGGCGAAATAAAAAATTGTAATCCAGAAATAACGGCATTTATTATGCTTAAACTTTATATTTCATTGATTTTTGACTGGGAAAAAAACCACGAACCGTTAAGTCAGCAAGAGATAGCATCTTTATTTGAATTTTATTTATTCGATGGATTGTCATTGTAGATAATCCATATTTTTTGGCCAGGAATGACCAAATGAGTATAACGGTCATATAGTTTGAATGGGAGGATATATATTAATTATGAAACAAACGTTATTTTCAGCAGAATGGAAGGAAATTTTCAAAAATAAAAAGTTATTAATCCCACTTATTGCTGTAATGCTTGTACCGATTTTATATAGTGGCATGTTCCTTTGGGCTTTTTGGGATCCATATGATCGACTTGCGGATATGCCAGTAGCTATCATAAATAATGATAAAGGCGCCGATTTTGAAGGGGAACAATTAGATCTAGGGAATGACTTAGTTGATAAATTAAAGGAAAATGATCAATTTACATTTGACATTGTTAGTGGAAAACAAGGCTATAAAGATTTAGAGAAACAAAAGTATTACTTGTTAATCGAAATACCAAATAACTTTTCGGAAAATGCAACGACTTTATTAGATGATGAACCTCAAAAACTGGAATTGAAATATATACCTAACGAGAGCTTTAACTTCCTCTCCGCTCAAATTGGTGAGACTGCGGTTGAACAAATTAAATCTGCTGTAGCTAAGGAAGTTACAGCTACATATGCAGAAACAATGTTTGATAAAGTGAAAGAAATGGCTGATGGATTTGCTCAAGCTAGTGATGGCTCAAAAGAGTTAAGTGATGGTGCTAAAGAATTACTTTCTGGGTCAAATAAGCTGCATGAGAATTTGGATGAACTAGCTTCTAAATCACTAGAATTTAATCAAGGTGTCTCTAAGCTACAAACTGGTACAAAAGAACTTGCAACAGGAACAAAGGATCTTGCAAATGGATTAAATCAACTGGTTGATGGTCATGGACAGCTAGTTGATGGAGCCAAATCTGCAGGTGATGGAACTGCTCAATTAGCTGAAGGTGCCAAAGCGGTGAACGCGGGTATTAATCAAGCAGCCGGCTCGATGGGCGAGATTAGTGCAGGCACAGAGCAAATAAAAAATGGCACTGATCAATTAGCGAATAAATTGGAAGAATTTCAAAATGGTGCTACACAAGTCACCCAAGGTGCAACAGAATTACATGTTGGAATCAAACAAATGAAATCACAGCTTGCGGGATTGGATGCTAAACTAGCTCCATTACCACTTCCTGAAGAAGTGAAGACAGAATTAGCTAATCAACTGAAGGCAGAACTTGAAACTGGTATTGCACAGTTAGAAGCTGGTAGTGGAAATCTGGTTGCTGGAACAGAGCAACTCCAATCAGCCGCAGACGAACTGCAAACAGGCGCAAATACAATTGCAAGTAAACTAGCTGAAGTCAATGCTGGTCAAAAGCAAATGCAGTCTGCTCTTGGTCAACTTGCAACCGGTTCGGGTGATCTGTTGGCTGGGGTTGGAAAACTAGAAGAAGGACAATTAAAATTAGTAAATGGAATTGTTTTATTTGATCAAAAATTACAAGACGCCAATGCTGGTGCGGCAAAACTTATGAATGGTGCATCTATATTGACAGGCGGAGTACATGAGCTTGCGGATGGTTCGAATAAATTAAGTGATGGTAGCCGTCAACTTGCTGATGGATCGAGTGAACTTTCAGATGGTACGAAAAAGTTAACAGATGGTACAAATGAATTAAATGAAAAACTCGGTGATGCTGCAGAAAAATCAAGCTCTGTTCATGCAGATGACCGCACGTACGATATGATGGGGGAACCTGTCAAAGTAGAAAATAGTGGGATTAATCATGTTCCAAACTATGGTACAGGTTTTGCTCCATATTTCTTATCATTGGGATTGTTTGTAGGGGCATTACTACTTTCTATTGTATTCCCACTTCGAGACCCTGCTGTTAAACCGAAAAATGGTATTGCGTGGTTCTTTGGGAAATTCGGCGTTATTGCTATTGTTGGTATTATACAGTCATTGCTAGCAGTTGCGATTATGCTATTCGGACTTGGGATTGAAGTACAAAGTATTCCGCTATTCATTGTTACAACAATCATCACAAGTCTATCATTTATCGCGCTGATTCAATTTTTAGTTACGTTATTCGGTGATCCGGGACGGTTTATTGCAATCATTGTATTGATATTACAATTGACAACAAGCGCAGGAACATTCCCGCTTGAACTGATACCTGGACCATTACAGCCATTTAATGCTGCATTGCCAATGACGTACTCCGTACAGGCATATAAAGCGGTCATTTCAAGTGGAGATTTCAGTTATATGTGGATGAATAACGGCATATTAATTGCTTATTTGCTAGGATTTATGGGATTGACGGTTGGATTTTTCCATTACAAATTCAAAAGACAATTTGCAATTGGGGATCAAGTAGAAGTGTAAAAAAGAAAAGAAACAGAAGGAACATTAGATACTAAAAAACATGCAGGATTTGGAATTTAATCCAACCTGCATGTTTTTTAGTGTGAAAATCCTTAGTTATTATAGATTATATTATCTTTGCTATAATCGCTATTCTCTATTTTACAGCTGATTTAATGTCTTTCAATATTTGTTTAAATGGAACATCCTCGTAAGCGGGATAATTACCAATGATTTCGCCTTGTTTATTCATTAGATAGAAATCTAGACCATGAATGACTGTATCATCATCTCTTGGTTTTTTCACAATCGTTTTAAAGTTTTTTGGTGCATAATCCTCAATCTCTTCTTGAGAATAGCCAGTTAAAAAGTGCCATGTGGAAAAATCAGCATCGAATCCCTCGCCATATGCTTTTAAAACCTCTGGTGAATCGATTTCGGGATCTATGCTAAAAGAAACAAATTGAACATCTTCAAGCCCAGCATCAATAACATCTTGCTGTATCTGGCTCATATGTAGAGTCATCAATGGGCATTCCTTTGGGCAGTATGTGTATACAAAATCTGCTAGCCACACCTTTCCTTCTAGATCTTTAAGTCCGAAGGGTTCCCCATCTTGATTAGTATAATTAAAATCCTCAATTGGAGTACCTCTTTTTTCAGAAGAACAGGCACTTAAGATAAGTACAATAGATAGAAGAATGAATAACGATAGCTTCTTCAACAAACAAACCTCCTAATAAATACAATTGCCCCTATTATAGCCGACGTCTAGCTATTTTAGGGCTTTAACAATGATTGTTCGGAAAATATCCAAATATGAATCCGAGAATGTAATAAAGTTTTCACAATTAAAAAACATAGACATAATTATAAATGTTTGTTAGAGTAATCTAAAAGGTCGTTCTCTTTTGAGAACCACTTTATCATTGACATAACGTATATAAGCTAATTAAATTGTGGTGATATGGGTTTTCTGTTCTTTATATAGTTGATTTGATCTAGTCTACTCCCAAACTAACTTTTTCATACAATAACGAGGTCTATTAGGAGGGAATATAATATGATAGGAAGTAGGATCCGTCACATTCGGTTAGAAAAGGGAATTAGCCTAGCTGACCTTTCAAGGAAGACAGGAATTGTCCAAACATATTTAAGTATTATAGAAAAAAACCTTCAAAGCAACCCAACTCATGAATATACGGTGAAAATTGCCAATGCTTTAGAAGTAGATCATGAATATTTACTTAAGGGCTTAGATAGTAGTTACAATGAGAAGGGAGATATAGTTGAATATCTCATTTATTTTAGAAAATGTATCGTGCAGATGAGCGATAGTCAATTAGAAGAAATGAAGGATTTTCTCGAATTTACAATATGGAAAAGAAATCAGTTAAAACGGGGACTCTAACGGATGTTATAGATAACTTTGTAGGCACTGGTTCTCAAAGTTGTAATAACGCGTATGCCGGATGTGTTATGATCTAATATACGTACCATTGATATCTGTGAGGAGGCTAAATATGTTTGTGCATAAAATTGATAAGGATTTAAATTTGAAATTGATTCAATTAGAAGACTGTGACAGGGTTTTTGAATTAACAAATCAATCTAGAGAATACTTGAGAGAATGGTTGCCTTGGCTTGACACTACAACGAAAGTGGAGGATACAAAGAAGTTTATTCAATTTTGCATGAACAGTTATGCTGAAAATAAGAGCATGAACACGGTAATTTTATTGAAAGGTGATATTGTCGGTGTTGCGGGCTTCAACGAAATTGATTGGTCTAACCGAATCGCCTATATTGGTTATTGGCTAGGTAAGGAATATCAAGGAAACGGGATTATGACCAGGGTAGCAAAGGGGCTTACCGATTTTGCTTTTAATGAATTAAAATTAAATCGTGTGGATATTCGAGCAGCAGTAGAAAACAGGAAAAGTAGGTCGATCCCTGAGAGATTAGGTTTTGTAAATGAAGGTTGTATTAGAGAAGCAGAATGGCTATATGACCATCATGTTAACCATATCGTTTATGGAATGTTGGCTGAAGAATGGAAACGAACTAACGAAGATCTCACTAATTAACTTATAGAACGTTAATTAGTGAGATCTATTTTTAAACCGGAATTTGCTTATAAGTGAGCTCCATCTTTCCTTTAGTTTTATTATCTCCTTTTCTCTCTTAACTCCTATGATACTTCGGTTAACATAAAAGTAAATTAATTCTTCAAGAATAGCTGAAAAAATGAAAATAAAGGTAATGATAAGTGTCCATTTCCACATGTTAAATCCCCTTTCTTCAACAGTTTCCCTCATTTATATGTATTCAAACGAATATAGAATCTTTCATATTTTTTGTTGGAAGAGAAAAGGGGGTAAAACAGACAGTTATAAAATAATACTGGATTGATTGAGATATATAAATAACCAATTAATAGGTAACTACAAGAGGATAGATAGAAAAGTTTATACGAAAAGACAAGGTTTATATTAATAATGTCATTGCTTGTATAGTAGCTAACAGGAGTTTGTAGTATGTGAAAGAAAACGAATTTTAATATTAAAAAGGGGAGCCGTTATCATTAAGCTTAATTAAAAAGTCTTGCCAGCGATTGATCGGGAATAATCAATTACCGGTAAGACGTTTTATAATAATTATCCAAAAAGCTTTTTCGTATTATGCGTTCGTTGTATTTCCGAATTTATCTACTAAACTTTCAGCAATACCACTCGCAATAGGTAATTTAAACCATTCATTATTATATGCTTTGACCATTAGTACTATCCATAAAATAAATCCTAATAATGAAATGAGAGAACTAAGGAGCCAGCCGAAAAACGGGACATAATCTACTACGTAGCCAGCGATTCCGAGCCCCACGAATGTAACTGTCGATTGCATTGCATGAAATTTAACGAAAGGGCTTTTCTTTTCCAATATAGCGAAAATAATGCCGGTAACAAATGTTCCTAAGTAACATAAAAGACCTGCAACATTATTTTCTAAACCCGTTGACGATTTAGTTTGTTGTGGACTTTCTTGTGTATGAATATTATTTTGATCTTCCATATGTTAAAACCTACCTTTCTTTAAATATATAATTTAGACACTTGTTGTTTCCGAGTGTATCAAAATAAACCGTTATTTACCATCTCAATTTATAGAAATAACACTAAATACCTATATGATTTATTGAAAAAAGGTATGAATACCTGGTTCGAAATTCCTGTTTTGTCCAAAGTAATTATTGTTGGAATCAGAGTTTACTGTAATTTTTCTTGGCAAGCTTTATCCGTTTACTGAAATAGAATCATCAATTAACTATCTCTAATCATGGAGAAGAACAACAAAGAATATAGTAGTTTTATCATGACAGAATGTTAGGGGAGAGGCTGATGAAAATATCTAAGCTAAAGCCAGAAGACTTAACAGATAAAGTTAGAACAAATCTCTTATATAACAATATAGACGATGATTTGAAGAAAGGGGACTGTATTTTTGTCTTTGGCAGTAGCAAGGCCGTACAATATCGGTTGCCTAAAGCGCTCCAATTATATAGTGAAGGGAGAGCTAATAAAATATTATTTTCAGGGGGGGTAGCTTGGAACGGGAATTCCTTGCCTGAAGCAATACTATTAAAAAATAAGGCTATGGCGTTCGGCATTCCGGAAAAGGATATATTAGTTGAGACGATTTCCACTAATACGAAGGAAAATATTCTTTCCTCACTCATAATTTTAGATCGACATTTCGAGCTACATAAGGTGAGGAGACTTTTAATCGTAACAGCTAGTTATCATATGCGTAGAACACATCTCACTTTAAAAACTTATATGCCCAGTTGGATAGAATGTACCCTATGCCCAGCGAACGATGAAAACACCAAAAAGGATAATTGGTTTAAAAATCCGTATGGCAGACATAGGGTTATTGACGAATCTAACAAATTGATTAAGTATATTAAGCAAGGTGCAATAGTTGATGATGAAATCTAGTTGTAAGGGAGAGAAACTTTAATGGAAATAGAGGCAGTTTATCGTGATTTGCCTGTATTGGAAACAGAGCGTCTTTTACTTAGAAAAATCACGAGGGAAGATACTGAAGATATCTATAGTTATGGATCGAATGAAGCAGTTTCCAAATATGTAACTTGGAATACGCATGGCTCGATTTCAGATACAAAAATGTATGTTGAATTTGTTTTAAGTTGCTATGAAAATAAAAAAATAGCTCCATGGGGAATAGAGTACAAGGAAACTGGAAGATTAATTGGAACGATCGATTTTGTTTCGTGGCAACCAGATCAACATTGCGCCGAAATAGGATATGCTCTATCAGAAGCATATTGGGGGAATGGATTAGTCACGGAAGCGGCGAAGGAAGTTATTTCATTTGGCTTTCATAACATGGACTTAATTCGTATCCAGGCAAAATGCCTTGTCGGGAATGTTGGCTCACAGCGAGTAATGGAAAAGATAGGAATGTCATTTGAAGGTATTTTAAGAAAGGGAATGTTTGTAAAAGGAATGCATCGAGATATAAAAATATTTTCCATATTAAAAGAAGAGTTTACGGATTCACACTAGAAAAGGAAAATCTCTCATGATATTGCCTTTCTAAGCCTGTTTCATTGGAGGAATAAATATTGTTGTTTGAAATAGAAAGACTTAGCGTCCGCGTATTGGAACGAAACGATGCTGCTTTATTAGCAAAGTGGCTTTCGAATCCAACAGTTTTGCAATATTATGAAGGGCGCGACCATCCATTTGATATAGATAAGGTCAAGAAAGTGTTTTTTGACAAGGAAACAGATGTGAACCGGTGTATCATTGAATTTAAAGGGGTTGCAATTGGCTATATCCAATATTATCAGTTAGATAAAGAAACGCAGCTATTATACGGTTATCCGATTGTAGCCCCCGTAACTATTTACGGAATCGATCAATTTATCGGGGAAGAGAATTATTGGGATCAAGGTATAGGTCAATTGCTCATTCGCTCCATGGTTAAATTTTTAATGAAACATAAACAAGCAAATAAGATTGTGATGGATCCGCAAACATGGAATCTGAGGGCACTTCGCTGCTATGAAAAATGCGGTTTTCGGAAAATTAAACTCTTGTCAAACCATGAGCTGCATGAAGGGAAATATCGCGATTGTTGGTTAATAGAATTTACAAAAGACGCATCGATATCATAGCGGTAAAGTGTTATACATTAGTGAAAAGCATTCTATTTACTTAACTGTGTCATAACAGAATAACAACAGCCTTCTATTGCAATAGAGGGCTGTTGTTATTTTTTATAGTTCAGTACATTTATCGCATTTGGTGCCATAGCATTCATGCTGCTCGGCAATTTTCTCTCCACATTTAGTGCACGTCTTCGGTGGCAAGTTCTTAAAAAATTCAACTACGTTTTGGATCATTATATTCACTCTCCTGTTTTTTGTAGTAGTACTGTTTTTTGTTATTTACATTGTATTATAACAGATGGAAAGGTGTCAACAGTTTATTTGTAAATATCAGAAAAGTGTTTAAGCGTTCGATTCTAAAAAAATGCTAGTTAGTTTAGCTATATATATTTTTTTACTTTAACTAGCGTCTAGCTTAAAATATGAAAAAATAGAGGAAATAAAGTATAGTAAAAGGTGGATAAATGAAGTTGCTGGAGGAGGATTATACATGGAGCTCACAGTAATTGGACATTGGGGTGGCTATCCCAAATCAGGAGAAGCAAGTTCTGGTTATCTTATGGAGCATGATGGATTCAAACTTTTAATGGACTGTGGAAGTGCCGTGTTATCGCAGTTGCAATCGTATATTAAACCAGAAGAGTTAAAGGCAGTTGTGCTATCGCATTATCATCCAGATCATGTCGCTGATATTGGAGTACTTCAGCACGCACTTTTAATTGGGAAATATATAAACAGTACAAACTTTAATTTACCTATATATGGTCATCAGCAGGACGGCCTTGCTTTTGATGCTTTAACTTATAAGAATATAACAACAGGAATTGCTTATGAACAAGGGAAAAACCTACATATTGGTCCTTATACGATTGAATTTCTAAAGACAAAGCATTCAGTCGCATGTTTTGCGATGAGAATTTCAGCAGGTGGGAAAACCCTCGTATATACAGCGGACTCTGCTTATTTTGAAGAATTAACTGATTTTGCGAAGGATGCGAATATTCTTTTGTGCGAATCCAATTTTTACAAAGGAATGGATGCTGCTGTTGCTGGACATATGACAAGTGAAGAAGCGGGTATACTTGCTAGTAAAGCAAATGTAGACAAACTTATTCTTACTCATTTACCACATTTTGGTGATTTGAAGCAACTTGTAATCGAAGCGAAGGAAAATTTCACAGGTAATGTTAGCCTTGCATCACAAGGTTTTAAAATCTCAGTTTGAAAAAGGAGAAGATAATATATGTTATTTATTGATAACCAGGGTATCACGGATCCGCGAATTAATTTAGCTATTGAAGAGTATGCTTTAAAGTATTTAGATATTAATCAGTCTTATTTACTGTTCTATATTAATGAGCCTTCGATTATTATAGGAAAGAATCAAAACACTATTGAAGAAATTAGTACAGATTATGTGGAAAGAAATAAGTTGCATGTAGTGCGTAGACTCTCTGGTGGTGGAGCTGTATATCACGATCTCGGAAATCTTAATTTCAGTTTTATCACAAAAGATGACGGAGAAAGCTTTCTAAACTTCAAAAAGTTTACGGAACCAGTTGTACAGGCATTAGAAAATCTTGGCGTCCATGCAGAAATGAAGGGACGTAATGATATTCTTGTTGGTGAGCGTAAAATTTCAGGGAACGCTCAATTTTCAACTAGAGGAAGAATGTTTAGTCATGGCACACTCATGTTTGATTCCGAAATCGAAAATGTTGTATCTGCTTTAAAAGTGCGAAAAGATAAAATTGAATCTAAAGGGATTAAATCGATAAGGAGTCGCGTAGCGAATATTTCTGAATTTCTAGAAGAAAAAATAACGATAGAAAAATTTAGAGAAATGCTACTACGCAATATATTTGATGGAATAGATCCGATCCCTGAATATAAGCTTACAGATGAAGACTGGAAAAAAATCCATGAACTATCAAAGGAACGATATCAAAACTGGGATTGGAACTACGGTAAATCGCCGAACTTTAATATCCAACATTCACATCGCTTTCCAGTGGGCCATATTGAATTCCGTCTCGATATTCATAAAGGTCAAATTACAAACTGTAAAATATTTGGTGACTTTTTTGGTGTCGGTGATGTAAGTGAGATTGAAGATAAGTTAACAGGAATTCGTTATGAAAGATCTAACATTGCAAAAGCATTAGATGCTGTCAACATTCCACATTACTTTGGAAATGTAACAAAGGATGAAATTGTTGAATTGATTTACTGATCATCAAGAAGGATAGAATAGCTAACCTTAAAAGGGCGCATTCTATCTTTTTTTTTTAAGTCTTAAGCGTTGTTAATGCGAATGAAGATGGGAAATTAAAAATGTTTGGTGAATGTGAATATGATTCTGGAGAAGATATCCCAAAAGAAACGATGACGAAGGAACAAATGAAAGAATTGACAGATCGTTTTCTTACGGACATCTTTCCTGAAACAGTATCTAAGCTTTTTTTATCTTCGATTATTGATTTTGATGTCTTTTTTATGCTGGAGTATTGCCAGAAAGACGAGCTTTTCGGTTTGGATTTACCAAACTCGGGTGTGACTTTCAACGTTTATAATAATGGAATGATTATGGATGTAACAAAAGAAGAAGAAAGTTTTTCTGTAGAATATCCAAAAGAAGTGGTCCCATCAGAAAAAGCGAAACAACGATATCTATCAGGGATAAATGCAGGAAAACTTATCTTACAATATGACGAAGAACTGTTCGTCAATGGTGATGGAAAGTTTAGACTTGTCTATGATTTTAATTCTGTTGCGATAGACGTTAAAATGGATGGGCTAATCACAAATACGGGCGACTTGGATATAGAGCCGCAGTACCATAAAGATATTCCAAGCTTTTTTGCTAAAGCTGTATCTTCCCTTGTATTAGCGGGGGTGGAGGGTATGAAGAAAATTGCAGAAGTAGAAACTGAAGCAGGGTTCGTTGAAGTTTGGAGTCACTTCTCTCTTGAGAAGTTTCGAGAAGATTATGATATGGAAGATTTGATAGATCTTGATTTTGGGATGGATGATATAGTCAAATTCATCATCGATCCTAGTAATGGGAAGTTGAAAAGACTAGTAAAAGGAGGTGAACAGCTGCTTGATCGAATGTATACAGCAGAAGAGGCATATTTGTTCGCTTTGAAAATTCTCTCAAGCCAGTTTAAGGACGCTCACCAGATGTTTAAACTCCACATCTTAGATCCAGAGATAGTAGATTATAATGATGAAGGTGAAGAGCTACCACCATACGCTTATTGTTTCACTTTTGATCGCTTTGAAAATGGTGTGCGAATTGAAAATGCTTATATAGCGATAACCGTAAATGCATCCACGGGAGAGTTACAAGATATCAACACCTCTGATCATACATATATTGATTTTACTGGATTGACTGATGTTATCCCCGACAATTTTGCTTTAGCGAAAAATTTATATGAACAATCATTCACAATGAAATTACAGTGGGTAAAAGAAGTGGATGAAAACGGTAAATCACGATACGATCTCGTTTATATGCCAACATTTAAAGGAGCTGGCGGTCATATACTTTATTACGACGTATATACTCTTGAACCTTGGACGATTGATGTAACGGGACTAGAAGAATATTAAAGGGTATAGCCCACATTTTTACTAACTTGAATAAAATATAATATGAGAAATGGCAAAGTATTTATTTCATAATAATAAGTTATTATATCTTCATGATAGAAGAAAGGGGAGTAATAATGGGTTTTATTAATCTGGAAGTCAAAAATTATATTGCTTTTGTTACTTTAAACCGACCGGAAGTCTTAAATGCATTCAATTATGAAATGCTATCCGATCTTTCTCAAACAGTAGAATCAATAAAAATGGACCCGCAGGTTCGGATTGTTATTTTTCAAGGGGCTGGTGATAAAGCATTCAGTGTTGGTGCCGATTTAAAGGAGCGTCAAACGCTTAATGAAAAAGAAGTGCGGCGTAATGTTTATAAAATTTCTGATGTATTTAATGCTGTTGAACAGTTACCACAGCCTACGATTGCTTTGATGAATGGACATGCTTTTTGCGGAGGGCTGGAGTTGGCATTAGCCTGTGATTTTCGTATAGCATCTAAAGAAGCATTGATAGGGTTGACGGAAACGAGCCTTGCAATAATTCCTGGCGCTGGCGGAACCCAAAGGCTTCCCCGATTAATTGGAGAAACGAAAGCATTGGAATTAATTTTAACAGCGAAAAGGTTGTCAGCAGATGAAGCCGTCACCTATGGAGTTATTGGGAAAGCAGTAGAACATAAACATTTAAAGGAAATGGTACTAGACTTTGCACAAGCGATTCTTGCCAATGCTCCAATCGCCGTCCAACAGGCAAAGTATGCTATCAAAATGGGAATGAACACCGATTTGCAAACAGGTCTAAAAATAGAGCGAAAGGCATATGAGATTACGATTCCTTCAGAAGATAGAGCGGAAGCATTAGCTGCTTTTATAGAAAAAAGAACACCATATTTTAAAGGGAAATAATAAATCAATGCATTCAAATTTGGTATGCTCTAGGGGAAATTCTCTTGCTGAAAAGTTAGGCGAAGCTCATCTTGGAAACTATGTAACATAGCAGACTAGAGGGATTTAGAAATGGAAGCTTTGTTGTTCAACATGAAACATATAGAATTTCGCCAGGGGCTTCAAGAGAGCGTAACTATAGCGATTTGATTATACGCCCGTTACACTGACTTTTGAATTACTCGCAAAAAGTACTGGTTTGATAGTATTTGAAGCAGTATTAATGAGTTTGATTTTATATGCAGGGGTGGCAGAGAATATATGAACCATTTATATATTGAACATTAGCAAATATCATTGTAGCCGTTCTTGGGGTGATTACTATTTTAAGTGTTTATACATGGTTAGTATAAAAGTCTTTCGAGCATTCTACAGATAGAGTGCTTTTGCTTATTTATTTGCTAATTCGGATATAATAGTTCTATTTAGAGCTGTTTTTTTCTACATATAATAAGAGATGGACAGGGGGGATGAGCATTGATTAGAAAATGGGCGCTCAGAGCAATCGTGACTTACGTTTTATTTGGAATCGCTATGTATGCCTATTTATTTTATTTGGCGGATACTTCAATCCCAGAGATGCTGCAAGGAACTAAGGCAGATCCGACAACTTTCCTTAACAGCAGGGAACTAATGTTAAGTGAAGAATATTCACGTATTAGAAATTTAATTTTTTTTCTAGCTACCCCGTATGAATGGCTTTTTTATTATTTAATTTTGATTTTTGGAATATCCTCGGCATTTGAACGTTGGGCAGATAAAACATCGAAACTTTTTGTTGTTAAAATTGCGATTTACTTATTTTGGCTCTCACTAGTATCGTTTATTGTTATGTATCCGCTTAGCTATTTATCTTATATGATTTCGAAGTCATACAATATTTCTACTCAGATTTTTTCGTCGTGGATGAAGGATAAATGGATAGATTTTTGGGTGGACTATGGAATGATGTTCGTTATTATCACTGTATTGTACGCATTGATGAGAAAGTTTAAGAAGCGTTGGTGGCTGGCTGCTTGGTTGTTATCCATCCCATTTTCGATTTTTATGATGTTTATCCAACCAGTGCTCATTGATCCTCTGTACAATGATTTTTATCCATTGAAAGATAAAGAGTTGGAAGCGAAAATATTGGAGATTGCGGATGAGGCGAATATTCCTGCCGAACATGTATATGAAGTGGATATGTCGAGTAAAACAAATTCATTGAATGCTTATGTGACAGGTGTCGGTTCAAATTCGCGGATCGTTTTATGGGATACGACGCTTGAGCGGCTAAGTGATGAGGAAATTCTGTTTATCATGGCACATGAAATGGGGCATTACGTAGAAAAACATATTTACATCGGGATCGCAGGTTATTTGCTGTTAACGCTAGTAGGTCTTTGGATAACAGCTAAAATCATGGAAAGATGGGTTAACAAAAGAGGGAAATTGTGGAAAGTGGAAAAAATGACGAATATAGGCACTTTACCAGTCTTTCTTTTAATTACATCCATCCTTTTATTTGCAGCAAGTCCTCTATCGAATTGGGTGTCTCGCTACCAAGAAACAAGAGCTGATACGTATGCGATAGAAATGACCGGGGATAAAGAAGCTGGTATCCAAACATTTCAAAGTCTAACAAAAGCAGGTTTGAGCCAAGTGAACCCACCCTATTTAGTGAAAATCTTTCGCTATGGACATCCAACAATGCTAGAACGGATTACGTTGATTGAGGAATTTCGGATAGAAGAAAAGTAAAGTTTATAAAAAGAGATAGTGCTAAATTAACTCAATAAAAAACATCCCCCTTCCTATGAAGTGGGATGTGTCATTTTCTAGCTATTTTTAAGAATACTTGATAATTTCTGGGCAAGCTTGTGAAATGATTTTTCATCTTTTTGGTCCAGCGCTTGATCAATCTCTGTGCGAAGTTGCTCTACATGCCTTTTTTGTAGTAGGCCATTTAGAAATTGGTCTATCTTCGATTCAATCTCTCGTGTTTCTTTTTGAATCTGGGTCATCGTATACTCTTTCAGCAACTCTTGATAGGATTTCTTCTTCTCCATCGATGATCACCCCTGACACCTTTTTTTAATTATACATGCCACGAAAGAAAAAATCAATGGAAGAGTGGGGATTTTCATATGAAACATTTTTTGGTGAAAGTTCAGATAATTATAAAAATAAAGGTGACAATCAATGGGTACTATGATATAGTTCTTTGTGAGTGGTTAAATTTACATAAAAGGAGAATGGAAAATGAAAACAGAAAAATTGATTCAAGAATATGAAATCAACGCTCACACTATGATTATTGTACCGAAAGGGCTCACTCATTCAAATGTGTATGAATTAGACGAAGAATATTTAACTCCGTCTGTCCCACTAGAAATTGTTAAAAAGGGATGCCAATACTTCGGTTGTTCATTTGAAGGCAGAAGAAGTGGTACTAAAGAACTAATTAATATATCTATAAAGGCGCCTATTATTGTTGATCCCCATACACCGATTTATTTATTGCCAACTTCATCACCGCTAAAACCTCAATGTATTTGGATAAATCCTGTCCACGTTATTTCTCATGAGAAAAATGATTCTCAATCTATATTTATTACATTCCGTAACAACAAAACCTATGAAGTTCCTATTTCTTTTGCCTCGTTTGACAATCAATTAAGCAGAGCTGCCAGACTTCGTATTAAATACAGTGATAATATTAAAAGAATGGAAAACCAAATAAAGTCAACGACCAAAACATTCTACTTCAAGGCTGCTGAACAACAAAGAAAATATGATTCGAAAGGATGAAAGGAAGCGTCTTCACGCTTCCTTTTCTTTCTGTTCTAACTTGAATTGTTTCAGCAAATAATATTGCATCAGCTCCTCCACTCCGTTCCGCAGTTTTGGATTAAAATAATTATGGTGTTCTTCGTGGCCTTTATATAAAAATATATACATAGTAAAAGCTTCATCTGATTTTAAGCGCTCAACCTGGATGTTGTTTTTATATAAGTAACGTTTTATTTTTGCTAAATCATTTTGAATAACTGCCATCGTTTCCTGTATTAACTCTGAATAAGGTCTTTTAAATTTAAAAGACCCTTTCTCAACAGCAAATAAATCGCGTTTTAAAACGGTAAGGAGCATGGGTAAGTAAATGGCTTGCTCCATCAAATCATAATCATATGTAGGAATTCTTGACATTAATATTTCCTCCTAAACATAAACAGGAACATGAGTTCGTTAAATTATTTTACTAATAAAATATTGGAAAAGCAAGCAGTAAAATGTTGGCATTATCTTAGAATCCAACAATAGTGGTAAAGATATTCCTGTTTCGTGGAATCATTAATGAGAAAGTTGCTTTGATCATACAAGAGGCAGGAGATTTATTGTGAGTGTCGAAGTTTGTAGAGGGTGAAGAAAAGCTATGAGAAGGGGTAGGTAAGATGGAAAAGAAACAAGGGATGAAACCGGAAGATTTGTACCAGTTAAAATCTGTGTCGGAGCCGCAATTGTCTCCATGTGGTATGGGAGCTATTTATACTCAAACCCATATTGATAAAAAGAAAAATGATTATATCTCTAATTTATTTTATATAAGCTTTGATGATAAGAAACCTATACAGTGGACATATGGGGAAGATAGAACTAACTCTCCGGTATGGTCCCCAGATGGAAGTAAGGTCGCATTTGTTTCAACACGTAACGGAAGTCCACAAATTTTTATTCTAACGAAAGTTGGTGGAGAAGCAAAACAAATCACGAACTGTAAAAATGGTGCAACGACCCCAGTATGGTCGCCTTGCGGAAAGAAACTCGCTTTCTCTACAAAAATAGGAAAAGCAGAATCCATTCATGATCAATTTCAAAAAGATAAAGACAAAGAATTAAAGCCGCTAGAAGTTAATAAGATGAAATATAAATCAGATGCAAGTGGTTTTATAAATCCTGAGGAATTTTCACAAATTGCTATTGTTAATCTTGATACAGAAGAAGTAGAGCAAGTTACACAAGGGCAGCTTCATTTTCAACTTGGAACCTGGTCGCCCAACGGCAAATACATTGCCTATATAGCCGATACGTCAGAAGACACGGATTTCTCGTTCGTAAGTGATGTTTATTTGCTTGAAGTAAAAACAAAAGAGACGTATAAGCTTACTGAAAGTACTGGGATGTTTTATCATACTTCTTGGTCACCTAATAGCCGTTATCTCACTTTTGTTGGTAGTGAAAGGGAATATGAGAATGCCACACATGCAAAGCTTTTTATTTACGATTTAGAAAAAAGTATAACAATATGTATGACAAGTGAATTTGATGCACCTGTAGGTGATTTTGTTGTAGGTGATTTTCTTCAAGGGGTTACAGCTCCGAAGGTACAATGGCTAGAAGATAATCATAGTTTTTACTTCCAAGTGACAGATCAAGGGAACACGTCAATTTATTTCGGTAATCTTTCAGGTGAACTGTATCCAGCCATCAATGATAACCAGTACGTATATGGATTTTCTCTCGATCCGAAGAATGATAAAGCAGTTGTTGGAATTAGTAATTCAACAGAGCCAGGTGATCTGTATTTCATACATTTATCGACGGGTGAAAAGGAACGACTAACTAAAGTAAACGAGGAATTTTTGAAAACTAGGGAGTTATCTATTCCAGAAGTAATTGAATTTGAAGGTACGGAAGGTTGGAAAGTACATGGGTGGATGATGAAACCAACCGGATATACAGAAAGAAAAAAATATCCGCTTATTCTGGAGATTCATGGTGGGCCGCATGCCATGTATGCTAATACTTATTTTCATGAATTTCAGATGCTTGCAGCTGAAGGTTTTGCAGTTCTTTATGTGAACCCGCGAGGCAGTCACGGGTATGGCCAACGACACGTGGATGCAGTACGAGGTGATTACGGAGGCGGTGATTATCGGGATTTAATGACCGCAGTTGATTATGTACTTGATGAATTTGAATTTATCGATCATACTCGCCTTGGAGTAACCGGTGGAAGCTACGGTGGATTTATGACCAATTGGATCGTTGGGCATACAAATCGTTTTAAGGCTGCAGTCACACAGCGGTCCATATCCAATTGGATTAGCTTCTATGGGGTAAGTGATATAGGCTATTACTTCACTGACTGGCAAATACTCGCTGATTTGAACAAGATGGAAAAGCTATGGGAACATTCACCACTTAAATATGTGGACCATGTCGAAACACCACTATTGATTTTACACGGTGAAAAAGATTATCGTTGTCCAATTGAGCAGGCAGAGCAATTATTTATTGCTTTGAAACAACGCAAGAAAGAAACAAAATTCGTGCGTTTTCCAGAGTCCAATCATGAATTGTCAAGAAGCGGGAAACCAACACTAAGAATTAACCGACTTGAATATATAAGAGATTGGTTTATGACATATGTTTAACACAAGGGGCGGCCATATGCTGTCCTTTTTTAGATAGCCATAAGATGCAGAAAGAAATAACCTTTCTCAGCTTTATGTGAACGCTAAATAGAAAATGGACCGCTTATGATTGTATCACTCGAAAAAAGGGTAGTATGAATGGTAAGAAGCAACTGAATATTATATAATTAATATATTTTGATATGGTGAATTGAGGAATGTTCATGGATTTTTTTTCAATGAAAGAATGGTTTACAATTGAAAATATGATGGATTTAATTGAGAAATATCGTTCATTTGGTCCGTTACCAAGCATATTATTGCCGATGATAGAAGCTTTCTTACCATTTTTGCCATTGTTTTTAATTGTCATGGCTAGTGCGAATGCGTTCGGTCTTGGGTGGGGTTTCTTATTTTCCTGGATTGGCGCTTCTGTAGGTGCTCTGCTTGTTTTTCTACTTGTTCGTAGATATGGTGAGGCTCGCTTTTTTCGATTTTTACAACGAAAAGAAAAAGTGCAAAGTTTAACGAATTGGGTTGAAAGGCATGGATTTGGTCCGCTATTTCTTTTACTATGTTTTCCTTTTACCCCGTCAGCAATTGTTAATATTGTAGCTGGAATTTCAAGGATTAATATTTATCAATATATGCTTGCTGTCTTGGCGGGAAAAGCAGTGATGATTTTTATTATGAGCTTTATCGGGTATGATATTATATCGTTGATTAAGCAGCCGATCAGGACTGCTATTGCTCTAGGCATTATAGGGATACTGTGGTATGTTGGTAAGCGTATTGAAGGAAAACTGAAGGTGAAAATGGAAAAGCAAGAGAACGATGGATGAAAGTTACCGGTTAACATAATTGGTAGCTTTTTTATATTTTACTCAAGAATGTATGTTCGTATATTATGTGCTATATGTTATAATAAAATAATTAGTATTCTTCTAAAGAAGGAGTTGAAAAGATGTCGTTACGCTTTGTGATCGGTCGATCTGGATCTGGAAAAACAACGATGTTTTTAAATGAAATAAAAGATAGATTAATTGAAGAGCCACAAGGACCACCAGTTCTCTATATTGTGCCTGAACAAATGACATTTTTATCTGAATATCGCTTGATCAATACATCAGGCATGAGTGGAATGATTCGCACACAAGTATTTAGCTTTACTCGTCTTGCTTGGAGGATTTTGCAAGAAACAGGTGGGGCAAGTCGTGCACACTTGTCCAGCACTGGACTGAATATGCTTATTAGGAAAATTATTGAAGATAATAAAGAAGATCTTAAGCTCTTTAAACAGGCAGCAGATAAAGTGGGCTTTATTCAACAAGTGGAAGCCATGTTAACGGAATTTAAGCATTATTGTGTGGAGCCGGAGCAACTTAATTTAAAGCAAAAGGAACTTGCTTTCGGAGTTTCAACTAGGGCGTTAGCTGATAAAATACATGATTTAGAATTAATTTATAGTAAATTTGAAGAAGCGCTATTCGGTAAATATGTTGACTCGAATGATTATTTAAATCTGCTTGCAGAATCAATTGATAAATCTGATTATCTAAAGAACGCTGAAATTTATATCGATGGGTTTCACAGTTTTGCACCTCAGGAATATATGGTAATTGAGCAGTTGATGAAAAAGTGTAGTCGAGTCTCAATCGGACTCGTGCTTGATCGACCATTTAAAAATGGTGTAATGCCAGATGAATTACATTTATTTCGTATGACAGGTGAAACGTATTCTACTTTATATGAGATGGCTCGACAAAACGCGATAACCCTTGAGGATGATCAATTTTTAGCATCATCACTGCGGTTTAAGGATGAAAGTCTATTGCATCTCGAAAGGTATTTTGATAAGCGACCAATTAAGGTATTTCAAGGGAAACCAGCGATGGAAATTCGGATGGCGGCGAATCGCCGAGCTGAAATGGAAGGAACTGCACGAGAAATACGTAGGCTCGTAATGGAAGAGGGGTACAGATATCAAGATATTGCAGTATTGATGCGGAATGGAAGTGACTACAAAGAAACACTGGAAACAGTTTTCCATGATTCTGATATTCCTTATTTCGTGGATCAAAAACGATCGATGCTTAACCACCCGCTAATTGAACTAATTCGTTCTTCACTTGAAGCGATCAGCAGTAATTGGCGATATGAACCAGTTTTCCGCGCTGTGAAAACAGATTTACTTTTCCCTTTTAAAATGAATCCAGAACAGCTGAGAGAGCAAATGGACAGACTTGAAAACTATGTTTTATCCCACGGAATAAAAGGAAGTAAATGGACGGATAAACAGCCATGGCGTTACAGAAGATATCAGGGATTAGAATTAGCTGCTACTGTGCAGACGGACGCGGAGCGCGAAATAGAAGAGGATATAAATGAAGCTAGAAATATCATTGCCCTACCCTTGATGCGTTTATCGAAACGTTTGAGAAAAGCGCAAACTGGCCGAGAACTCTGCGAAGCTGTATATTCCTTACTCGAGGAACTTGATATCCCGAGTAAACTGGAAGAGCGGAGCAATATTGCTGAAGAACGAGGACAATTAGTTGTATCAAGAGAACATGACCAAGCATGGGGCACGGTTATTGAACTATTAGATCAATTTGTTGAAATTCTTGGAGACGAAAGGATTCCTGTGCAAAAATTTATCTCCATTCTCGATTCGGGCTTCGAGGCAATGAAATTTTCTTTGATCCCCCCGGCTATTGACCAAGTCTTCGTTGCTGATCTGGAACTATCGCGTCTTTCTCATATTAAAGCATCTTTTGTTATAGGGTTGAACGATGGTGTAATTCCTGCGAAACAAGCAAATGATGGAGTTTTATCTGATGAGGATCGTGCCGAACTGATCACGGGTGGTCTGGGACTTGCTCCGGGAAGTAAAAAACGTTTACTGGATGAGGATTTTGTCGCCTATAGGGCGATGACTATATCAGCTGAGAAACTATATCTTTCCTGGCCAATCGCTAATGACGAAGGAAAAGCACTACTCGCTTCCCCTTATATAAAGAGAATAAAAGAGATGTTCCCGGAAGTAAGGGAATTTTCAATAGAAAATGAACCTGGAGAGCTAGCACAGGAACAACAACTTGCTTATATTTCACATCCGGATACGGCAATTGCCTATCTGACAACTCAAATGCAGTTAAAAAAGCGAAGTTACCCTATGGCTGATTTTTGGTGGGATGTGTATAACTTTTATATGGAATCTCCTAAGTGGAGAATTAAAACACAGAGGGTCCTTTCCAGTTTGTTCTTTCAAAATGAAACAAAGCACTTAACGGAACGAACGAGTAAAGAGTTATACGGTAATGAAATTTTGGCAAGCGTATCGAGAATGGAACTTTTCCAAAGTTGCGCTTTTTCCCATTTTATTTCGCATGGATTAAAGCTTCGTGAACGTGATATATTCCGATTAGAAGCACCACATATTGGAGATTTATTTCATGGTGCATTGAAATGGATAGCGGAAGAAATTAATAACAGAAACTTAACCTGGGCTAATTTGACAAAGAAAGAGTGTGAATGGTTGGCACAAGAAGCAGTGGCATATCTTGCACCAAGGCTACAAAATCAAATTTTATTAAGCTCCAATCGATACTACTATATTAAAAGAAAGCTAGAACAAGTAATTGGGAGAGCTTCACATGTATTAAGCAGCCATGCTAAATCAAGCGGTTTTTCTCCTATCGGTATTGAACTTGCCTTTGGTCCGCATAAAGAATTGCCACCTTTTGCTTTCACTTTAGAAAATGGTACGAAAATGCAACTACAAGGTAGGATAGACAGAGTAGATAAGGCAGAAGATGAAAACGGAGTATATTTACGGGTGATTGACTATAAATCAAGCGCTAGAGGGCTGGATTTAAACGAAGTATACAATGGACTAGCTTTGCAAATGCTCACATATTTAGACATTATTATTACACATTCTAAAGAATTGGTTGGTGTGGAAGCTTCGCCTGCAGGTGTGCTTTATTTTCATTTGCATAATCCAATGGTAGATAGTAATAAAATAATGACGCTTGATGACATTGAAAAGGAAATTTTAAAGAAATTTAAAATGAAGGGACTGTTAGCTGGTAATCCGGAAATAGTTAAACTAATGGACACCTCCCTAGAGACAGGAAGTTCCCATATTGTAACAGCTAGCATCAATAAAGATGGTAGCCTATCATCTAGATCAAAAGAAAATGCAGCAAGTGAAGAAGATTTTAATGTATTAAAGCGATATGTAAGAAATTTGTACCAAAAATCTGGTAATAGAATTGTTTCAGGGGACGTGAGTATTGATCCGTATAAATTACAAGACCGAACGCCATGCCAGTTTTGTGCGTATCGTTCTGTTTGTCAATTTGATCAGTCATTAGAAGAAAATAATTACCGAAATATTCAACCGCAAAAATCATCTGAGGCATTAGCGAGAATGAGGGAGGAGGTAGGACGATGAAAACAGCTATTCCGAATAAACCTGATCATGTAAGTTGGACAGACGATCAATGGAAAGCGATTATAGCGAAAGATCAAGATATTTTAGTTGCCGCTGCCGCTGGTTCAGGTAAGACTGCGGTTCTCGTGGAACGTATTATTAAAAAGATCTTGTCTGAAGAGGATCCAATGGATGTTGATCAACTACTTGTCGTAACTTTTACAAATGCTTCTGCTGCGGAAATGAGACATCGAATTGGTGAGGCATTGCAAAAAGCAATTGATGTTGAACCGAATTCTACTCATTTAAGGAGGCAGCTTAGTCTACTAAATAGTGCTTCTATTTCGACCCTACATTCATATTGTCTTGAAGTTGTAAGAAAGCATTATTATATGGTTAGTATTGACCCTGGTTTTCGTATAGCTGATCAAACAGAAGCAGATCTTCTACGCGATGAAGTGCTTGATCATCTATTTGAAGAAGAGTATGGCAAAGAAAATAATGAAGCATTTTTCCATTTAGTAGACACTTTTACAAATGATCGAAATGATGAGGCATTACAGGGGCTTATTTTAAAATTATATGATTTCTCACGCTCCCATCCTGATCCTAATTTATGGCTTGAACAGCTTGTTGATATGTACGATGTAACAGAAACAACTGATCTAGAAAGCTTACCATTCATAGGAGCATTGATGTTTGATGTGAACCTTCAATTATCTGGGGCAAAGAAACTTTTGGAAGAAGCGTTAGCTATTGCAAAACAGCCAGCAGGCCCTGCACCAAGAGCAGAGAATTATATAGAAGATCTCCAAGTAATTGAATCGATGGAAAAAGCGGCTGGAAAAGGCTGGGACGAGCTTTATAAAGTGATGAATAGCGGATGGAGTTTTGGTAGGGCGAAAACATGTAGGGGCGAAGAATATGATAAAGAACTGATAAAAGAAGCAGATGAATATCGTAAAGCAGCCAAAAGTATGCTTGAAAAATTGTCTAAAGAGCTTTTTTCTCGATCATCTAGAAGCTTTTTAAAAGATATGCAGGAGATGAAGCCGATTTTTTCAAGCTTAATAGACATAGTAAAATTGTTTGCAAACAATTTTGCTTTAAAAAAGTCGGAAAAAGGTCTTGTCGATTTTTCGGACTTAGAGCATCTATGTCTAGAAATACTTACTGATGAACATTCTAATCAGCAGGAACTAATACCTTCAGAAATAGCACTTAATTACCGAAATCAGTTTAAAGAAGTACTTGTTGATGAATATCAAGATACGAATATGGTACAAGAAACAATACTGCGGCTTGTGTCTAAAGATGGAGAATATGATGGGAATCTATTCATGGTGGGAGACGTCAAGCAGTCGATTTATCGGTTTCGCCTTGCTGAACCAAATTTGTTTCTAAGTAAATATTTGAGGTTTTCTTCAAGTGGCGAAGAAACAGGACTGAGGATTGATTTATCGCGTAACTTTCGGAGTCGAAGTGAAGTATTAAATGCTGTAAATTATATTTTTAAGCAAATAATGGGTACAACTGTTGGGGAAATAGAATACAATCAAGACGCCGAACTTATGAAAGGATCGGGATACCCGGATACGGAGCAATTCCCTGTCGAGGTAGCAATTATTGATCAATGCGATGAATCTAGTGATGTTCAAGGTGGAACGGAAGAAGAAGCTAATAGTGGATTTGACCGAGCTGAACTTGAACAGTCGAAGCTCGAAGCACGTTTTATGGCAAAGAAAATTAGAGATATGATTAATCAACAAAAGCCGATCCTAGATATAAAAACAGGAACAGAGCGACCTATTCGCTATCAAGATATTGTTATTCTAGTACGTTCAATGACTTGGACACCGGATATTATGGAAGAATTTAAGCATGCTGGCATTCCAGTATACGCAAATTTATCTACAGGCTATTTCGAGGCGACAGAGATAGCTATAATGATGTCATTATTAAAAATGATTGATAATCCTGATCAAGATATACCTCTAGCAGCCGTCCTTAGATCTCCGATTGTTGGTTTGACGGAAGAGGAACTTGCACACATTCGCTTACAATCCCATAAAGGCGGATTTTATAAAGCAGTGAAGAGTTTTATTGGATCAACAGAAGCACCAAAATATGAAAGTGCCAGGGAACGTGTAAGTATTTTATTTACCCATCTGCGCGAATGGAGGAATAAAGCGCGGAGTGGAGCATTGTCAGAGTTAATTTGGCAGTTATATAGAGATACAGGTTTCTATGAATTTGTAGGGGGGCTTCCAGGAGGAAAGCAGAGACAGGCGAATTTAAGGGCACTTTATGACCGAGCACAGCAATACGAAGAAACTTCATTTAGAGGGTTATTTCGCTTTCTTAGATTTATAGAGAGAATGAGAGAACGAGGTAATGACCTTGGTTCAGCTCGTGCTCTTGGAGAACAAGAGGATGTAGTCAAAATTATGACCATTCACTCCAGCAAGGGATTAGAATTTCCAGTTGTTTTTGTTGCGGGGATCGCTCGGAAGTTTAATATGATGGACATTAACAGCAGTTATCTATTTGATAAAGATTTTGGTTTTGCTAGTAAATATATCAATGCGCAAAAGCGTATTTCCTATCCATCTCTGCCACAGCTCGCATTAAAGCGTAAGAAGAAAATGGAATTGTTAGCGGAAGAAATGCGGGTACTATATGTTGCTATGACAAGAGCGAAAGAGAAGTTAATCTTGGTAGCTAGTGTGAAAAATGTGGAGAAAGAAAAGAAAAAATGGGCGAAAGCGGCGAAACAGACAAATTGGTTATTAACTGACTATGACCGTGCTAAAGCTGGATCCTATTTAGATTGGCTGGGCATGTCGCTTGCTCGACACCAAGATGCAGAGGAAATGATTGGCGGGATGTTAATGCCATCACCATCGACAATTGCGGAACACCCAGCGCATTGGAATATACAAATTTATCCTCGTAGTGCTTTTGAAAATGAAACGACGCAAGCAGAGTATGTTGATGATGGTTGGCTAGCTGCTGTAAAATCAGGACAGCCTCTATCACATGAATCCATTTACAAAGAAGTTGTATATTCTCGATTAGGTTGGACGTACAGCCACCCCTTGGCCACGCAAAGACTGTCTAAGCAATCTGTTTCCGAATTAAAAAGAATAGCTGAAACGCGAGATGATACAAGTGGTATTCAACTCATTAAGCAGTCAGGACAGCCGCTTTTTGATAGACCGAAATTTATGAGAGAGAACAGAGCGTTGTCACCGGCAGAACGAGGAACTGCAATGCATACAGTTATGCAACATATCCCACTGAATGAGAAACCAACAATAATTGGTGTAGAGCAACTATTGGAGGAACTTACAAGGAAAGAAATCATGACAGCAGAGCAAGCAGAGTCTGTATCGAGTGAACAGATAGTAGGGTTTTTCTTAAATGAGCTCGGGCAAAAAATGCTCGCTGCAAAAAATGTTTCGCGTGAGGTTCCGTTTACATTGGGAGTGCCCGCGCGTGAAGTATACTCAGATTGGGATGGTTTGAATGAAAATGTACTTGTTCAAGGAATCATTGATTGTGTGATAGAAGATAAGGATGGGATTACTCTGGTTGATTTTAAAACAGATGTTATCCAAGGGAAATATCCTCAAGGTTTTTCACAAGCGAAAGATATCCTCGCAGCTCGGTATCACATACAGCTCGGTTTTTATAAACGCGCAATAGAAGAAATATGGCAAAAACCTGTAGTTCATATGTATCTCTACTTTTTTGATGGTGGCGAATATCTGGAAATATAACTAAAATAAATTCAACTACAAGAGGGTTACTGTACATTAGTGTACAGTACCCTCTATTTTTTAATAAAATATATTAAAATTCTCCAAGTATAATAGCAAAGGCCAGAGGTCGAGGTAGTAATTTAAAGTGTTTTTTTTACTTTTAATTATTTCCGATTGTTGGTTGATCGACAAGATTAGAGTCAATGGTAGTGTTTGCGCTAATCCCTCCGATTGCTAATACGAAACCACCAGTGCTGTTAGAGCCGGATCCTGAGGTAGCTTTTGTATTATCTTTTGGAGAAATTACAGCTGTATCACCAAATTGAACTACACCCCCGGCAACATTGAAAATTTGAACCGGACCAATAATAGCAGGCATATAGTGTCATTCCTTTCGTATTGGATGATGATTAGTATGTTGTTCAAGCTGGCGTTGATGCCATACTCTGGATTCCATCACAACATTCTTTGTATTGCCAACTTGGAGGATAGCAGATGCTGAGATACCTTTGACAGCAATTTTCCGTACCTTAATATCCGCTAGCTCATTGTGTTTTTTTATAATTGGTTTAACATAGGGCAAATCTGGTGTAGGAATGATTTCAGAGAAAAGTGGGATTGCATTAAAATCGCCCTCATTCCCATAAAATATTTCCGTTTCTCTGTTGACTGCAACGACATTACTTAAGGAAGATAATTGTACAGAATCACCTACTTCCACTACTGATCCAGATATAAGACTGATAACTTCCATTTTTTCTATGAAAGAGTTTCGTTTGCTCATCCCTTTGGTGAAAGAGGGACAAATGGGCCGATAATTAATGATTCCGGTGGAGTATCAAAAGTAGATGCGAGCTGAATGGAGTCGGCATCTCCGATTAAAAATAAGGAAGAAGTTGTAACTCCGGTGATTTGAACTTCATCTACTGAAAGCTCACGGTTCACGACATTAAGTTCTATCATTTGTCGCTCCTTTCTCATGACTATGGCTTTGAATAATGAATGTTCGAACAGCTTGGTTCATATCCAATGTCATGGTTTGATATAACTTTTCTAATAATTTCTCTTCAGGCAATTGTTTCTCAGCTCGATTATTGAAAAATTGAATATAGTGGTTTGTTCGGGCAGGAAGCTGTTTGCGTATGTCCTCTTGTATCATAACGATATGTTGTGGAGAGAGTTTTGCGCCTATCTGTTCTTCCGTTTCATAGATGAACTTTTTTAAATCTTCTTCAATATACTGATCCAGTCTATTCGCAAGTGTTTCTCTAAAATCTGTGATGGTTTCCTTAGGCGTTGGAGGTGATGAAGGTGGAATAGCTAAATCTTCAATTTGTTTTAAATCGGTAGGATTTAGTCCAATATTAAGTGTGCCTTCTAATGTTTCAACTTTTAGTTGATCAAATTTGTACTCGAGTCTCTCCACAGTAATCCCTGGACTTTCTTTAAGTTGTTTCACTTCTTTCGCTAAATGAGCAAATTCGGATTGTAACTTTATAATTTCTTCTTGTTGTTTGTTTATGCAATCATATAATTGCTGAATATAGTATTGTTGCTCCAATTCATCACCGCCCTTAGGAAATAATTTAAATTAGCTTTTTATTTGTTGTGAGAAGGATACAATCTAGGATATTGTCTAAATTAATAGATTGTTATAAGGGTACAAAACTTGCTTCTCCTAATTCTTCTTCTGTTATTTCATTGCTTAATTGCGTTGTTGTTGGAGCGGGTTCTGTAAATCCTCCAGTATTGTATAAATAAGAAGCAGGTGTGATGATTCCTGATGTCCCGATTTGGAATACTGAAGAGTTAGTAATACCACCAATTTTCACCATGTGAATTTGAATGGTTTGATGTACATTAATAATCAAGGTTTACATCTCCCCTTGTGAACTATTTTCATTTCCTATAGGTTGAAAAGCATAGGTTGATCAACACCATCACTATCATACGTATTTGTTGCCGAGTATTCATTTGTCACTCTAATTTGATCACCGGTATTAAAGGAACCTGCTCCTGCAAAAGTTTTTGAGTTAGATATCGGATTGATTTGAAAAACATCGCCAATATGAAAAACTGCTGAAGACCCCATGGTGATTATCTGAACGGCACCGACAAAACCAGGCAAGGCCGTTCACATCCTTTCGCTGTTAATATAAAGTATTTTAAAATTTTACATGTATTTTCTTTGGTGGATTTTCTATTTTCAATTTTGAAGTACTTCATGTACCCGGCCCTAATCAGCTACTCCCACTTTTCTATTGTATTTTATGAGTATAGTAAGAATTTGTGATAAAAAGGCCTAGAAGTTACAATGAAAGTAAAAGTAAATAAAGGTTATGGCTGTTCGGAGCTAAGTTAAGGGGGAAATAGAGGATGCACAGAACGATGAAGCCGCCCGGCTTTGGAGAAAGAATTCATACGCTTGATGTATTAAGAGGATTTTCACTATTCGGGATTATACTCGTTAATATGATTAGTTTTCATTCGCCGTTTAGTTATTATAATCCTTATGAATGGTTTAAATATGATGATTTAACCGTTTATACATGGATTGATATTTTGGTTCAAGGAAGCTTTTATCCTATTTTTGCTATGATGTTTGGGTATGGAATGGTCATCATGCAAGAAAGATCAGCAATAAAATCTGTATCATTTTGGAAGATAAGTATAAGAAGACTAATTGTTTTATTGTTTTTTGGTATTATTCATGCTTATTTTATTTGGTACGGAGATATTTTAATTACATATGCAATCATGGGCCTATTACTTTTACTTTTTCTGAGACTTTCGGGGCCCATTTTACTAGGTTTAGGCTTTGCCATATATTTACTACCACAAATATTTTTAAGTGCATTATTATTATTGGCATCCTTATTTGACGATGGGACGCTAGCTGACTTTACTGATGTTGTTAGTTTACAACTTTCTGCAGAAGTATATGCAACAGGCACGTTTTGGGAAATTACTGTTCAACGTTTCACGGATTGGTCTACAAATAATGGCTTCGGGGCAATTTTCCTATTTATTTTAATAATATTACCTTTGATGATGATCGGGGCTGGTGCCGCAAAGCTTCATTGGCTACAGCGTGCCAATAAACAAAAAAGAAAATGGTTGATCACATTATTGATTGCTGTACCAATAGGCTTAGCGATTAAAATGTTGCCATTTTATACGATGCCAACAATTAGTATTCAATATGTTCAAGATATGATTGGTGGCCCTATTCTAGGTATTGGTTATATCGCATTCATTATATTAATAATGAACAGCAAAATAGTAGCTAAATTATTAAAGCCAATTGCTTCTGCTGGAAGAATGTCGATTACATTGTATTTAATGCAATCACTAATTGGAACGCTTATTTTCTATAGCTATGGGCTTGGCCTATATGGGCAGGTGTCGATGTCAGCTGCTACATGGCTTGCGGTGGCTATCTATATTACTCAAGTGATCCTGGCAGAAATGTGGTTATCAAAGTTCCGTCAAGGCCCAGTAGAAAAATTATGGCGATTGTTAACTTATGGAAAGGCTACTAAATAATTAGGAGGCGAATGAATTGAAATGGATGAGCTTTATACAAAATGAAGAAGAGAAATATGGAGTTGTTGATGAAACACAAACAAAAGTATGGGATATGATTCAAATTGCGAAGGATAAGCAAGTGAACTGTCCTACGAATATTCAAGAACTAATAGAAGGAGGGGAGGAGTCTTTACAGCTGATTAAAGATTTACTTAATTGGGGAGAATCAAAGGATGCTGAAAAATATTTAATCCCTTTTGAAAAAGTGAATTGGCTATCACCACTTCCAAAGCCGAGAAAAAATATTATGTGTGTAGGTAAAAATTATCGAGATCATGCGATTGAAATGGGGAGTGAGGCAGACATTCCCAAGCATTTGATGGTATTTACGAAAGCACCTACAACTGTTACTAGCCATGATCATGTGATTAACGCTCATGCTGAAATTACTTCGGAACTTGATTATGAAGGTGAGTTAGCGATCATTATCGGAAAAAAAGGGTTGAAAATTTCTAGGGATGAAGCCTTTGATTTTATTTTTGGCTATACTATTTTAAATGACGTTACGGCGAGAGACTTACAAGCTCGCCACAAACAATTTTTTATTGGGAAGAGCTTGGACACATCATGTCCGATAGGTCCTTGGATTGTTCATAAAGACGAACTGAAAAATCCACACAACTTAAACATCAGAACAAAGGTAAACGGAGAAATCAGACAAGAATCTAATACGGAACATTTCATTTTTCCAATCGATGAAATGATCTCCATTTTATCTTCAGGGATGACTTTGGAGCCAGGTGATATTATCGCAACTGGAACACCAGCGGGAGTGGGTAAAGGTTTTAAGCCACCTCGATATCTAAAGAGTGGAGATGACATCGAAATTGAAATCGAAGGAATCGGTAAATTGAACAATATTGTGAAATAAAGGGTTAACGCTCTTGTCAAAAAAAAAATTATGGTAAGATAGATTCATATGAAGAGACAATATTGATTTTACGTCGACTTTTGGAGGAGTGAAAAGATGTTTGAAACTACACACGCTCATATAGCTACATGGGTAATTGGATTATTATTATTTGTTGTAGCGCTTTTCTTACATAAGAGCGGTAATAAAAAAGCAACAAAAATTGTTCACATGGTATTAAGACTATTCTACTTATTAATTATTGCTACAGGCGCTATCTTATTTGCGAAGCATAGTAGTACGGATGCTATGTTATATGGTATGAAGTTTTTAGGTGGCCTTGTAGTTATCGCAATGATGGAAATGATCCTTGTAAAAGTAACAAAAGGAAAAAAGGCTGGAGTTTTTTGGGTGATATTTATTATAGCCCTTATAGCAACATTCTTATTGGGTGTGAAACTACCGATCGGTTGGTCTTGGTTTTAAGTAGAGGCTACTTTCTAAAAGATTGTTGTGTACAAAATAAGTTTTGCAAAAGCAAGCCTTCGGTATAGAAGTTGATTTAGCGAGCTTCCGGAATCGGAAATCAACCTCATTTTGTTAATGGCATTAAATTTTACAAAAACTGCCTAAGTAAAAGATGATAATAATTATAAAGGAAAACCGCCACTGTGCGGTTTTTCTTTTGAAAGTGTTCTAGATTGTATAAGATGTTGGGAGGTAAATGTAAGTGTATAAGAAAGTAGTAAGCCTGACCTTTATCATGACTCTGCTTTTTTCTTCATTTTCGGTAAGTGCTGAAAAAAAAGAAGAGAAGTCATGGGAAGAAAGAGTAATTTATTCACTGATGGTAGACAGGTTCAATAATGGGGACAATGAAAACAATATGGATGTGAACCTTTTAGAACCACTTTCGTATCATGGTGGTGATTTCCAAGGAATCATTGATAAACTTGATTATTTGCAGGATATGGGATTCAATGCGATTCAATTATCTCCTATATTTGATAATGAAGAAGATGGTTATCATGGAGAATGGATTATCGATTATCATAAACCGGAAGAACATTTCGGTACGATAGAGAAATTCCAGGAGTTAGTGGAAGAGGCAGCTAACCGAGGTATGAAGATATTAGTGGAATTTCCAGTACATCAACTTGGGAAAAGTCACCCATGGGTAGCGGATAAGAATAAACAGGAATGGGTGCGGACAAATAATGACGGATTCCCAACACCTGCCCTTGATCGCCCAGAAGTACAAGAATATTTTATTGATGTAGCGAACTGGTGGATAGAGGAAACTGGTTTGGATGGTTTCGTTATGACCAATGTCAATGAAGCTCCTATTGAATTTTTGCAAGCTTTTTCTTCCGATGTTAAATCTGCACATCCTGATACTTTTTTAATGGGTACTACCTCGGAAGCAACCCAGGATGTGAACAAAGCATATTTAGATGCAGGTTTTGATAGCATGACGGATGTGTCGCTCAATCAGCCTTTTAGAAATGCTTTTGCGAAACCAGGTCGATCCTTGCAACCATTATTTGATGTATGGGAACAAAATGAATCTGTTTATGAGCAGCCTGGGCTAATGGCAGCATTTTTAGATAATGCCAATATGGATCGCTACACGAGAGATATGGTAAATGAAAATGAATATCCAGGTGCGCGTTGGAAATTAGCATTTACATATTTGTTCACGCAACCCGAAATCCCGGTCGTTTACTATGCTTCTGAAATCGCAGTAGATGGTGGGGAAGCTCCGGAAAATCAGCAAACGATGAATTTCAGAACAGACCCAGAGTTGATTGAATATATAACGAAAGTTGGCGACATTAGAAAAAGCCAACCCGCATTAACAAAGGGAACTTTCGAAATGTTATATGAAAGAAATGGTATGGCTGTCTTTAAACGTGAATATAAAGACGACACATTAGTCATCGCCATTAATAACACAACGAAAGATCAAAGCGCAGTGATTAAAGCAGAACAGCTGGAGGATGACAAAGAATTAAGAGGGCTATTAAATTCAGATATGGTTCGCAGTGATAATGGAGAATACAAAATAATACTTGAACGTGAATCTACAGAAGTTTATAAAATGGCGGAAAAAAGTAGTTATAATATTCCGTTTATTATTGCGATGATAGGTGTTTTTGTA
This sequence comes from Lederbergia lenta NBRC 16444, assembly GCF_001591545.1. Classification (GTDB taxonomy): domain Bacteria; phylum Bacillota; class Bacilli; order Bacillales; family Bacillaceae_C; genus Lederbergia; species Lederbergia lenta. The sequence goes on along the minus strand of NZ_BCVC01000001.1, from coordinate 2,103,222 downwards.
GTATTCATTATATTTATGTATATTGCATGGAAACGCGGGAAAAAACGTCCAATAAAATAATAAATGAGGGTGACTCTAATTTTTCTGGAGTCACCCTCATTTATTAGTTATATTTAGCCGTTTACTACTTCGCCACCATTAACATGGATTGTTTGTCCTGTAACATAGCTGGAATCTTCGCTGGCGAGATATACATATGCGGATGCAAGTTCTGACGGTTGACCCGGTCGTCCCAACGGAGTATCCGCTCCAAATTTACCTACTTCTTCAGCAGTAAAAGTGGAAGGGATAAGTGGAGTCCATATTGGACCAGGTGCTACAGCATTTACACGGATCCCTTTATTGGCGATAGATTGGGATAGGGATCGTGTAAAGGAAACTATAGCGCCTTTTGTTGATGAATAATCAATTAAATTTGGGCTACCCTTATATGCTGTAATGGAAGCAGTATTAACGATAGAACTTCCTTTTTGTAAATGAGGAAGCACTGCTTTTGTTAAAAAGAAGAAGGAGTAAATATTGGTTCGAAAAGTTTTTTCTAGCTGAGCAGCTGTGATATCTAATAAGCTTTGTTGTGGATGTTGCTCACCAGCATTATTTACAAGGATATCAATTTTACCAAATTCTTTCTTCACTTGTTCTACGGAGTTAATACAATGAGACTCTTGTCCGACATCTCCGCGGATGAGAAGGCATTTTCTTCCTTCTTGTTCCACGAGTTCTTTTGTTGTTTCTGCATCTTTATCTTCTTCTAAATAGAAGATTGCAATATCAGCACCTTCTTTGGCAAAGTAAACAGCAACTGACTTACCGATTCCGCTGTCACCGCCCGTTATAATAGCTACCTTACCAGCTAGTTTGCCACTCCCTTTATAGGAAGCATTTACTGACTCCGGTTCGGGATTCATTTTAGTTTCGACACCTGGTTGATGATCTTGTTCTTGTTTTGGTAATGTTTGTTTTTCCTGCTTACTCATAAAATGCTCACTCCTTCATAATTTCGAAAATGGATACATGTATGATATACCCATTTAAACTACTTTTATGCTAGGGAGATCAATGACCGTTAATCTTACGTTGCGTGTAGATGATTTCTGCTCTAGGCCGGGCGCTATCTTGCCTGTAGTCAAGCGGTTACCTTTAATAATCAATATTTTTTAAATGAATGTGGGTAAATCATCTACACAATGGGAAGTGAATCACCGTTGATTTTCGCTTCAGTATGTCGCTTTCCGGGGGGAGGGGCGTGCAGTGAACTAATCCCTCGCTTCAATTAACTTGGTTTTCTTTTTCACAAAGATTTTTCTCCCCTTCATAAACGTACTTAAATTTTTATTACCTTCTGGGAAATCTGCATAACAAATGAATCACACGAATATTCATTTTTGGCGAAGTCATCATTTGTGATAAATTTAGTTATCTTCTTACGCATTGATTTTAGCTTAATTGTAATCACAGAGAACATCGGGTTGTGAAAGGCGATTACTGCAATTTAAAGGAAAACAAGCAAAGTATATTAATTCCTATAAATAAACGAATGAGGGCAAGAGCAAAAGAAAAAGGCCTAAGCTCGGGGTAATACCCGAGTTTAGACCTTAGAGCTTGTCTAATAAAATGTGTCTAACTTTTGAGGTTCACTACACTTTTTAGCATTTAGAGTGATATCTGCGATCCAGTAATTTTATAACTTATAGATGATCAGTTTTTTTAGAGTATTGATCTTTACCAGCTTTGCGGTTTTTTTCATGAAGAATATTCTTTTCTTCACTTTTTGCCTGGTTGTCTCTTGCTTTCTTATCATTATCAGATGAATTGTATCTCATGAGATATTACCCCTTTCCAATTCGGATAAATGTTAGTATATCCAAATTGGAAAAAAATCATCTTTTTTCATTCAAGAAGAAAAGAGCGATCGTGCCTGGTCCTGCATGGGAGGCAATGACAGAGCCAATTAAATTGATGTAAAATTTGTGCGTACCAAAACGCTCTTCTATCATTTTTTTTACTTCAAGGGCGGTTGTCTCATCATCTCCATGGCTAATGCCGATGGTTTGGTTGTTAAGATCTACCCCACGCTCCTCGATTACATCGAGCATTCTCTTTATTAACTTTTTCTTTCCGCGGATCTTTTCAATGGGAACGAGTTTTCCGCCTTCAACGTGCAGAAGTGGTTTAATATTTAATAATCCACCAAGAAAAGCAGAAGCTTTGGATAGTCGTCCACCCCTAGCTAGGAAGTCAAGGTCTTCCACTGTAAATAAATGTTCCATATGATTACATCTGAAAATAGCATCCTCAATTATCGTTTCTTTGGATGCCCCAGTTTTAATTTGTTCTGCAACTGCTAATACTACTAATCCTACTCCAAGCGATGCACATTTCGAATCGATAATGGTCAAGTCTAAGTTTGGATAAGATTCTTTTACCTGTTCGCGCACCATTACTGCTGTTTGATATGTACCGGACAGTTCTGAAGAAAAGGCGATATATATACCGGAATCACCCGACTTTGCGAGATTTGTAAAGACCTCCTCAAAATGCTGTGGAGAAGTTTGAGAAGTTTTCGGCATTTTACCGGCTCTAATTTTTTCATATATTTCTTTTGGTTGTATCGTTTGCAGATCCTTGTAATTTTTATCATCTACATGTACTTGTAGTGGTAGTAGTTCGACATTATTTTCTTCGAAAAAAGAAATAGGTAAGTCTGATGCACTGTCAGCAAATAGTTTTATTTTCATAAATATCACCTTTCATGATAAGATAGTTTAGGTTCTTTTAGGGTCTCCTCAACAATTCAGAAAATTTATCTATCTATAAGTTTAGCGGCTTTAGTAAAAAAGCACAATGAATCATTTGTTTAATCCTTTTCAAGTTGGGTTATCCAGTGTATATAAGTTTGTAATCGAATGATAAAAAAATACCTCGAAATGGGGGGAGTAATATGGCAAACAAGCAATTCTCTGTATGGGAACATACAAAAATCACGATAGCTGTAATATTTGGAGCTCTATTGAATGCACTTGCACTTAACTACTTTTTAATACCTGCGAATGTTTACGCGAGCGGGCTCACGGGGGCAGCCCAGCTTATATCAAATATATTAGGTGATTTTATATCTATTCATATTTCGATGGGAATTTTATTATTAGTGTTAAATATTCCTGTAGTTATTTTAGGTTGGTTAAAAGTGGGGAGAGCATTTACATTATACAGTTTCATATCTGTAGTATGTATTACAATATTTCTTGAAATAATTCCGATTCAAACTCAAGCAGCAGATATTATGTTGTATGCTGTGTTTGGTGGGGTTATATCTGCGGTTGGAATAGGGATTACTTTGAAAATGGGAGCCTCAACTGGTGGTTTAGATATTATTGCGATGGTCTTATCTCGTATGAATGATAAACCTGTAGGTACTTATTTTTTCATAATAAACGCTATTATAATTGTTTCAGCAGGTGCCATTTATGGATGGGATAAAGCATTGTATACATTGGTTTCTCTTTATGCTTCTACAAGAGTTATTGATGCGATCCATACACGACATCAAAAATTAACGGTAATGATCGTTACGAAGAAAACTTCGGAATTGAAGGAAGCTATTCATGCTAGGATGGTACGAGGTATTACTGTTGTACCAGCAAAAGGTGCTTTTTCTAATGAGCAAAAAGAAATGATGATGATTGTGATTACGCGCTATGAATTATATGAAATAGAGCATATTATTAAAGAAATTGACCCAGGTGCGTTTACAAATATTGTGCAAACTACTGGAGTTTTTGGTGTTTTTCGAAAAGAATAGATGAACCAGACACTTAATTGAATGAATAAGGAAAACGGCGTTGTCACCTATTGTGACAACGCCGTTTTATGACCCAATTGTTTGGGGTTTAAGAAAGTCGGTCAAGTGTGTGCTGAAATTCTTGAAGCTGTCGCTGTTGTGCAAAAGTCGAATTCGCGAATGCCGATGAAACAGCATTTTTCGCTATATCCAATGCTTTTGCTTGATCATGGGGATCACTATTTTCAGAAGCTATTAATTGAGCCTGTTCTACAAAACGCCTTGCTTCCTCAAAAAGTCTATCCCTCATTATTTAAACCTCCAAGCGACGTTTCTTCCATGAAATTCATTTCTTTCTCTTCCTCATCTGCTAAAGTGGAACGGTATGGAAAACGTTCTGCATGCTGTTCTACAGAGTTTTTGCCTTGCTGGATGAAACGTTTTGATTTGCTGCGTTTACCCAAGCTTAACACCGCCTTTATTGGAATTAGAGAGAAACACTTGCTACTTTCAATATGTATTGTTTACAGAATTCGTTTGTTTAATCAGAAAGTCAAAGAGATACATTTTTTGGACTAGAAAATATAGATGAGGTCCTTTTGGTAATTCCAAAATCCTTTCTTTGGAAAAATGCACATGCTAATGCTAAACTTAATAGGTATAATTGGATAGAAAAAGGGAGAGAGCATCGTGATTGAAATACATAAAGAAAATATAAGCGACATTCCACTTTTACATGTAGTTGAAACAGGAAAATACAATGAGATGCTTCCACTCGTTTTTTTTGTACATGGTTTTACTTCAGCTAAAGAGCATAATTTACATTTTGCTTATTTACTAGCTGAAAGAGGTTTTCGTGTAATCTTACCTGAAACGAAATTACATGGTGAAAGAAATACAGGAATTCCGTTTGAAAAGGTAAGCTATAAATTTTGGGATATTGTTATTCAAACGATAGGTGAATTAGCTACAATAAAAGAAGAATATGCAACAAGAAGAATGGTCGATGAAGAAAGAATCGGTCTCGTCGGTACATCGATGGGAGGAATTATAACATTAGGTGCTTTAACACAATATAAATGGATTAAGGCTGCGGTTAGCCTAATGGGAAGCCCAAATTATGAACAATTATCAAGGTCGCAAATTGCGCAACTTAAAGAAGCGAACATCAACATACCTTTTTCAGATGAACAACTCGAGGAAAAGTTTTCCATGTTAAAACCTTTTGATCTAAGTAAACAAGCGGAACTCATTGATGGCAGGCCGATTTTATTCTGGCATGGCATGAAAGACCCAGTAGTTCCATTCAAGCCTACATATGAGTTTTACGAAAGAATAAAAAAAGGAAATGCCGATACATTTAAATTTATTGTAGATGAGAAGGCTGGGCATAAGGTAAGTAGAGAGGCACTTCTTGAAACTGTTGCGTGGTTTGTAGAGCATCTATGAGGGCTACGAAATGTTTTTATTGAAAAGAAAGTCTTTTCAGTGTGAAATCTATGTACGTTTGGTATGATATATATAGAATCGTTATTGAAAGGAGTGCTGATTAATGGATGAAGCGTTAAAAGAAAATTTACTCGGTGCTTTGGAGCAAGTAATTGACCCTGAGCTAGGTGTTGATATAGTAAATCTTGGGCTCGTTTATGACGTAGACCTTAATGAAGCAGGTCAAGCTACGGTAACAATGACTCTGACTTCGATGGGTTGTCCACTTGCAGGAGTTATCGTTGATCAGGTTCAAGCTGCATTGTCTGATATTCCTGAAGTAAAAGAAACGGAAGTAGATATCGTATGGAGTCCAGCATGGTCTAAAGATAAAATGTCACGTTATGCGAAAATAGCTTTAGGCATATCATAATAAGAATTACCTGTTTCATCTTCAATGATTACGGGAAAAATAATAGCGGGATGCTCCTTATGGATGCTTCCGCTATTTTTAATTTTTATGTCTATTTTGGTATTCCTAGGGAGGCACGAAATAATGGATTTAAGTAAAATGACTTCAACCATGCAAGAAGCTTTTGCAGAAGCACAGCAGCTAGCGGTGCGAATGAATCATCCAGAAATCGATATTTCTCATCTCTGGAAAGCCTTAGCGGCAAAAAATGATAGCTTACTAACAAATTTATACGAGCGTTTAGGCATTGCAAGAAGCAGCCTTCAACTAGAAATTGATCAATTATTAGAAAAGAAGCCACAAGTTACCGGAGAAGGAATAAAGGGAGGACAGTATTTAGAGGCAAATTTACAAAGGCTATTAGATTCCGCTGAGAAACAAAAAAAATCGTTTGAAGATGATTATTTATCTGTTGAACACTTTGCATTGGCTTTAATGGAACAAAGAAATCATCCATTAACTTTATTTTTATCAAGGCAAGGGTTAACAAAAGTGCGATTAAAAGAAGAAATTGAAAAGATAAGAGGTGGACAAAGAATCGTGTCACAAAATCCTGAAACAACATATGAAGCATTAAAAAAGTATGGAAGGGATTTAGTAGCTGAAGTAAAATCGGGAAAACTAGATCCGGTTATTGGTCGAGATAATGAAATCAGAAATGTCATTCGAATCTTATCGCGTAAAACTAAAAACAACCCTGTTTTAATTGGAGAGCCAGGAGTCGGTAAAACAGCGATTGTAGAAGGGCTGGCACAGCGTATTTTGAGACGTGATGTACCAGAAGGTCTGAAAGATAAGACTATTTATTCACTGGATATGGGAGCACTTATTGCAGGCGCAAAATTTCGCGGTGAATTTGAAGAGCGTCTTAAAGCTGTTCTTCAAGAAATTAAAAATAGTGAAGGGAAAATATTACTATTTATTGATGAAATACACACAATTGTTGGAGCGGGGAAAACAGAAGGGTCGATGGATGCTGGAAATATGTTGAAGCCGATGCTTGCGCGAGGTGAGTTGCATTGTATTGGTGCGACGACTTTGGATGAGTATAGGCTTAATATTGAAAAGGATCCAGCATTGGAACGTCGTTTTCAAAAGGTACTCGTTCCAGAGCCAACAGTAGAAGATACTGTATCTATTTTGAGAGGCTTAAAAGAACGTTTTGAAATACATCACGGAGTCAATATTCATGACAGAGCAATCGTTGCTGCTGCTACTCTTTCTGACCGTTATATTACTGATCGTTTCTTGCCTGATAAGGCGATTGACCTAATTGATGAGGCATGTGCGAATATACGAGTAGAAATTGATTCGATGCCAAGCGAACTCGATGAAGTAACAAGACGGGTCATGCAGTTGGAAATAGAAGAGGCAGCGTTGCAAAAAGAGGAAGACGAAGCGAGTAAAGAACGTCTTGAAATTCTTCAAAGAGATTTAGCGGATTTAAAAGAAAAATCAAATGAGATGAAAGCAAAATGGCAAGCAGAAAAAGATGAAATCATGCATATTCAAGAAAAACGTGAACAATTAGATAAACTTCGCAGAGAATTAGAAGATGCGGAGAGTGAGTATGATTTAAATAAAGCGGCGGAGCTTCGCCATGGACGCATCCCTGCGGTTGAGAAGGAGTTACAGCTTCTCGATGAAAAACTGGCTACAAAACATGGGGATGAAAATCGATTAGTCAAAGAAGAAGTAACAGAAGATGAGATTGCGGATATTGTATCACGATGGACAGGAATACCAGTCATGAAATTAGTGGAAGGGGAACGTGAAAAGCTATTAAGGCTTGAGAGTATCTTACAAGAGCGGGTAATCGGGCAAGACGAAGCTGTCGAGCTAGTGAGTAATGCTGTTCTTCGAGCTAGAGCAGGAATTAAAGATCCTAATCGCCCAATTGGTTCTTTTATTTTTCTCGGGCCAACTGGTGTCGGGAAAACAGAATTGGCTAAGGCGCTTGCAGAAACTCTCTTTGACAGTGAAGAACATATGATTCGAATTGATATGTCCGAATATATGGAAAAGCATGCTGTCTCCCGGTTGATAGGTGCACCTCCCGGCTATGTCGGCTATGAAGAGGGTGGTCAATTAACAGAAGCAGTGAGACGCAAACCATATTCTGTTATTCTGCTTGATGAAATTGAAAAAGCGCATCCAGAAGTATTTAATATTTTGTTGCAAGTGCTAGATGATGGAAGAATTACAGATTCGCAAGGTAGACGAATTGACTTTAAAAATACAGTGATTATTATGACCTCTAACATTGGTTCTGCACATTTATTAGAACGTGAAAAAGAGGAAGAAATGATTGATGAACAAACGAAAGAACTAGTCCTTGGACAACTACGGGCTTCATTCCGCCCTGAATTTTTGAACAGGATTGATGATATCATTTTATTTAAGCCATTAAGCTTGGCAAATATTACTGGAATTGTTTCGAAATTGGCTGAAGAATTACAAGAAAGACTTAGTTCACAGTATATACAATTAGAAATGACAGACAATGCATTGCAATTTGTCGCAGATGCAGCATATGACCCGGTTTATGGTGCCCGTCCATTGAAAAGATATTTACAGAGCAGGGTTGAAACAGCATTAGCTAAAGAAATTATTGCTGGAAATGTTCATCCTTATAATACAGTTATAGTGGATGCAGTGGGCAATGGATTAAAAATAAGCATAAGAAAATAAATAAACTCGCCGGTAACGGCGAGTTTATGAGTGTTGTTTTTTAGAAGGGTCTACATATAAAGCTGCGGCTGCGAAATAAAGTAAGATGATCACACCGATGGCCAAAATACTAGCTGATTTAAATTCGTAGGGAAGGCCGAGCATTGAATTGGCTACATATGCTAATACATGCGTGAGGATGAATCCCCATACAAGAGTCCAGAAATATTTCATCGAAAAACACCTCGTTTCAAATAAAATATATATAATATGTATAAAATCACATCTTGAATTCAGACTCATTGATCATACCATAATTAGATATATTGTTAAAGAGAAAATTCAAATAGCTATTAGTATAGTGTTAAAGTCCACCTATTCCTGAAAAGTGTAGTTCAGTGTTACCGTTTCATACATAAGATAAATATAGGTGAAATCATAAAGGGGGATAATGGGATGAGATCAGCTGTCGTATTTGGGGCAAGGCAGCAGTATGGATTCGAAGTATGTGCAAAGCTACTTGATTTAGGATGTTATGTTTATGCAGTTGATCATGCAAATTGGCAAACTGAGGAGTGTGAAGATCGTTGGATGCAAATAGGTAGAAATGCACATGTAGAATTAATGCTAATAAATCAACAGCAATCGGTTAAGGATCAACCCAGAGTCATGGAGCAAGCAGAATGCTACATAATACCAATATTAGATTATACGAACCACAAATATGATAGGAGTCATGAGCAACTCCTTCGAATGCTTGATATGTATGTTCCATGGGAAAGTAGTAAAAAATTTATTTTCTTACATGGCTTTAAATCTAATATGAATCATCATACACTTTATAAAAAAGTAGAATCGTTCGTGAGGAATGTGGGGAAGAATAATCACCAAGTAAAAGAGTATTATTTACCTCCTGCAGAAATGCAAGGTTATATCTATTTGCAAACGAATAATAAGCAAGATGTGGAAAAAATAATCTGTGATTCCATAACTGATTTTCCAGATGTTATACTAGAAGACGTAGGAATGTAAGAGATCAGTATACATTATATTTACGCTAATAAACAGGAATTTTTAGTGACATTAATTTATAAGAATGCTATAATTAGTACCAAGTCCTAATATATGATGATAAAAAATGGAATTTAGATAAGGAAGCGGGGATCAGCTACATGAAAGCTGGAATAATTGGCGTAGGAAAATATGCACCAGAAAAGGTGCTCACAAATAAAGATTTAGAAAAAATGGTAGATACTTCTGATGAATGGATTAAAACACGTACAGGTATAGAAGAAAGAAGGATTGCTGCAGATGATATGAATACATCTGATATGGCTTATGCTGCGGCGAAGGAAGCAATTGCAAACGCTGGAATATCGCCAGAAGAAATAGATATGATTCTTGTAGCGACCGTAACACCAGATCAACCATTCCCGACAGTTTCTTGTATGCTACAAGAACGCTTAGGATGTGTGAAAGCATCTGCTATGGATATTAGCGCAGCGTGTGCTGGCTTCATGTATGGCCTTGCTACTGCAAAGCAGTTTATCGAAAGTGGCGCCAATAAGCATGTTTTAATCGTAGGAGTTGAGAAATTATCAACGATTACGGATTGGAATGATCGAAATACAGCTGTATTGTTTGGCGATGGTGCAGGTGCAGTGGTAGTAAGTTCTGTATCAGAGGATCGGGGCATACTATCATTTGAACTTGGTGCAGATGGAACTGGAGGTAAACATCTATATCAAGACGAACATATCATGATGAATGGTCGTGAGGTGTTTAAATTCGCTGTGAGACAAATGGGGGAATCCTCTATTAATGTAATTGAAAAAGCGGGTCTTACTAAAGATGATGTGGACTTCCTGATACCTCACCAAGCAAATATTCGAATTATGGAAGCGGCAAGACAAAGATTAGATTTACCTGAGGAAAAGATGGCGAAAACAGTTAATAAATATGGAAATACTTCGTCTGCCTCTATCCCAATGGCATTATGTGATGAATTAGAATCAGGGAAAATTAAAGACGATGATATAATTGTAATGGTTGGATTTGGTGGTGGTCTTACTTGGGGTGCAATAGCACTAAAGTGGGGCCGTTAATAAAAAAATAGAAGGAACAATGGCTGAGCTTAGGTAAAGAAATTCAGATTACACGAGTTCTTGTAAGCCTTAATCTTCTTGAAGGAAAAAAGGAGATGGATGAGATGAAGAAAAGAGTAGTAGTAACAGGTATAGGTGCTATTTCACCAGTTGGAAATAATGCGGCAACTACTTGGGAAAATGTGTTAGCTGGAAAATCTGGTATAGGACCACTTACAAGATTAGATCCTGAACAATATTCGGCGAAAGTTGCTGCTGAGATAAAAGACTTCGATGTAGAAAAGTATATAGAGAAAAAAGAAGCTAGAAAAATGGACAGGTTTACCCACTATGCAGTGGGAGCAGCACTCATGGCAGTAGAAGATGCTAACTTAAAAATTGATGAGAACAATGCAAACCGGATTGGCGTTTGGATTGGGTCTGGTATCGGCGGAATGGAAACATTTGAGAAGCAATTTGAAACTTTTCAAAAGAGGGGATATCGCCGGGTAAGTCCATTCTTTGTTCCGATGATGATTCCAGATATGGCTGCAGGTCAAGTATCGATTTATTTAGGGGCTAAGGGTGTGAACTCCTGTACTGTTACCGCTTGTGCAACTGGAACAAACTCGATTGGTGATGCATTTAAAGTGATTCAGCGAGGTGATGCGGAAGCGATGATTGCTGGTGGGGCTGAAGCGCCAATCACACAAATGGCAGTTGCTGGTTTCTGCGCTAACACGGCATTGACAACTAATCCAGATCCTCATACAGCGAGTAGACCGTTTGATTTAAATCGTGACGGCTTCGTTATCGGTGAAGGTGCCGGTATTGTCGTGTTAGAAGAGCTAGAACATGCCTTACAACGCGGAGCTAAGATTTATGCAGAAATAGTGGGCTATGGTTCAACTGGGGATGCTCATCATATAACTGCTCCGGCTCCTGGTGGTGAAGGTGGGGCTCGTGCGATGACAATCGCGATTGAGGACGGTGGGCTTAAGCCTGAGGATATTGATTATATTAACGCTCATGGTACAAGCACGCCATATAATGATAAATACGAAACAATGGCAATTAAAGAAGTGTTTGGCAGTCATGCTTACAAACTTGCAGTAAGCTCAACTAAATCTATGACAGGGCATCTTCTAGGTGCTGCTGGCGGTGTTGAAGCGATCTTCTCGGTTCTGGCTATCAAGGACAGCATAATGCCTCCTACAATGAATTATGAAACAGCTGATCCTGACTGTGACTTAGATTATGTTGTGAATGGAGCAAGAAAAGCAGATGTCAAAGCAGTGCTAAGTAACTCACTTGGTTTCGGAGGGCATAATGCCACTATTGCTTTCAAAAAATATGAGTAATGTGTGTGTGACACGGTCTATATAATATAGGCCGTGTTTTTTTATGTTGTATTTGAAACAAAAAAAACTATTATAACCTCACAATCAGAATAATGAATTCTCTTGATACGCAGTGAGGACGGAGGTTCTGAAAAAATTCACTTTGAGATGGTTGCTAATAAGCACTAGTATATACAAAAAGTCGATGCTAAAAAGGAACAATAATGGAACCGCACCATCTAGATTGAGAACAATATGATAAAGGCATGGGAGGTGGGATAATGGCAGTGATTGCTACTAACGAGTGGCTTGAAGCTGAAATAGCAGATCCAGTGAAAATGTGTCAAAGGGCTATGCCAGATGTGTCTGATAGTGAAGACTTTTATCATTATTTAAAACAATTTGGTATATATCAATCTGAAAACAAAGCCAAGGAAACGTTTGAAAAGTTACAAAAGCAAAATGTTTGGGAGAAAGTAGATAAATATTATCAATTGTATCGGAAAAAATGGCAAGGTCCAAAAGTGGATATTTATATTTTTCCATTGAATGAAGCTAATTCCTTTTTCAAACATGGATTAAAAGGGCGGGCAGGAATTTCAATGCCTCATAAAATTTTTTTGTTTTTAACAGAGGCACTAGATGAAAAGTATTGGGAATCACTTTTCATTCATGAATATCATCATGCTGCGAGAATGATCCGAAATAATAAAAGTACGGAAGATTACACACTACTTGATTCCCTTGTATTTGAAGGGTTGGCAGAACAAACTGCATTATTGTATTGTGGTGAAGAATATTCGATGAGTTGGCAAAAGAAATTTACGGAAAGAGAATTGCGATATTATTGGCAGCGATATTATAAGCCAAATTTAACGCTCAAGAAAAAAGATCGAATGCATGATGATCTTTTATTTGGTCGAAAAAGAATTCCACAAATGATGGGTTATGCACAAGGGGTCAATCTCGTGAATGGATACCTTGATAATAACAAGCTTACTGTCACTGAATCACTCCGTATTTCATCGGATCAATTGCTGATTGAAAACAGTTTTATAGATGGAAAGGAATTTAAATGAATGCCCTCAAAGATAGAGGGTATTTTTGGTCTTATAACTTTAATTAATCATATATTTATTAGTAAAGGACAAGCAAACAGGATGTGCAATGAAATGCTGTTTACTTCAATCATATTTTTAATTGGTTTTGGTCTTACTGTTTCTGGGGGAGTAAGTATTATTGCATATTTAAATTTATTAACGACTGGCCATAGTTTTTATGATTTTGCGAGTTTTATTTTTTATCGACCAGAGTGCTATCTTCTGCCAATTGGGATAATTTTAATGGCTGTGGCAATATACAATTCGGACCCAAAATGATAGCTATTAAAAATGAAAGGAATAATTTAACTGTCCTATGCCTATACTGATTGACAAATAGTTATGAAGTGAGGGGTTCAATATGCTATATCTTCATGATGTATGGGTGAATTGGTTTGAAGGAGAAGAAAATGGTTATAATGTTTGCCAATTTCATGAATGGCGCAGGGGTGAGGATGTAATTGAGCTTCTTGATCAAGTGCCGCTTTTATTGATTGAGCCGATTCTTTTTCATTACATCGAAAATAATTTAGCCGAACTGCCGCGTGATTTATTGAATGATGTATTTAAAAAAGCTTATTTAAGAAAAAATCATGAGAGAATACAACTAGAATATTGTTTTGTTATTACAGATGGAAGAGGAATTCTTGCTGTCGATACAATTGGATATTCCATTCCCATCAGAAAAAGCAGACTTATACCTCGGCAGGAGCAGGTCGTTTACGAAATGACAGATAAAAATGAACCAAGTGTCTATAAATTTAAAGAGGAGAATACGGAAAAGGACTATCATATCCTATCACCAGAACCTATGTTAATGTACGGTTTAACTAGGAAAGAGCGTCAACTAAAAAACCTCTTGTTTATGGCGTTGGATCAGTTGTATATCTCGAAAAATACACCGGCAGTTAGGTATTGGTACACGGAATGGAATCCGAATAAGTATGCGGAAATACAGACGATGGAATTTGAAGATGTATGGAATGCCTTGTATGAGGAAACAAAAACTGGTTGGACTGAAAAACATGATACATTGTGTGAGCGCCTTGTAAAAGGTCAGCCCTTTTTTGAAAAATTATGGGATACGGAATGTGATCCAAAAGTAAATTAGTTGTATGCAATATTTTGATAAGCAATAAAAAAAGACGCGGATCCAGACCTATAAGTTTGGATCCGTGTCTCTTTTTTAACGTTTTTTACGACCAAGTCCCATAGCATTCTCCATTTTTTTAAGCATCTTATTCGCTTTGAAAGCGGCCTTTTCCGCTCCTGCATCAAGAATATCATCAAGCTCCTTGGACTCAAGTAAGTTATTGCAACGCTCTTGAATAGGTGCCAAGGCATTTACTACTACTTCAGCCAAGTCTGTTTTAAATTCACCGTATCCTTTACCGTCATAGTAAACTTCAATTTCTTCTATCGTTTTATTATCGAGAATTGAATAAATAGATAGTAAGTTCGAAACACCTGGCTTATTTTCACGATCGTATTTTACAATGCCTTCTGAATCAGTAACAGCGCTTTTAATTTTCTTTTCAATTTGTTTTGGATCATCAAGTAAAGTAATAAAAGCACGTTGATTTGCATCGGATTTACTCATTTTCTTAGTAGGCTCTTGCAATGACATAACCCTTGCACCGATTTTTGGAATTCTTACTTCTGGGATGGTGAAAATATCGTTATATTTATTATTGAATCTTTCAGCCAAATCTCTTGTTAGCTCAAGATGTTGCTTCTGATCTTCGCCAACAGGGACAAGATCAGCACCGTATAGTAAAATGTCAGCTGCCATCAATGGTGGATACGTTAATAATCCAGCTGAAACAGCATCTTTACCGGTAGACTTATCTTTAAATTGAGTCATTCTTTCTAACTCACCAATATATGCAATGCACTGTAACATCCAGCCAGCCTGAGCATGTGCTGGTACTTCTGATTGAATGAACAATGTTGATTTCTCGTGATCGAGTCCGGCAGCAATATATAGTGCCGCCAATGTTCGAATGTTTTTCCTGAGAACAAGCCGATCCTGTGGTACTGTAATCGCATGTTGGTCCACTACACAGAAATAACAATCAAAATCATTCTGTAATTCAACAAATTGTTTAATAGCTCCTACATAATTCCCTAATGTAATAACACCACTAGGCTGAATGCCAGAAAAAATCGTCTTCATCTAAGTTAAAGCCCCCTTAAAATGTAAAAAAGCATCCATCCCCGAATCTAGGGAGGAATGAATTCATTCTAAACACCAATATAAGTGCCTGATAAGGCCGGCTTACATTTACTTTCATCATGGTGCTTCAGTAACCGAATAAATCGTTACAAATATTATACCCGCTACGATTATGACACGCAAGTTAAGGTCATTAGATGGTTTCTATTAGTAAAATTAAATGAAGTAGACGGTAAAATAATTTCAATCTGCTCTATTCCTTGTTAGAATAGAAAAAGACAAGAAGCGCGGAATATGCTGAAAATAAGACAAAAAATGCAAAAGGGAGAGATGATTTTTGAATTTGAAAAAATTGATCGCAACTGCGGGAATCGCGGTGGCGTTAATATGGCAATTACCAACTGGAGCGGCAGCTGAAAAAGAAGATAATAAAAGTAACTTACCTGGAATGAGGAAAATTGCAGTGAAAGTAAATGAGAGTCCAATACAATCCCCACGATTTGTATATGATTCGGGTTTGAATTTTAAATACCCTGATGCGGTGCGCGGAATCTATGTAACAGGTCACTCAGCTGGGGGGAACCGATTCGATGAATTAGTAAAATTAATGGATACAACTGATTTAAATGCAATGGTCATAGATATTAAAGATGATTGGGGAAATATTACATATAAGCTTCCAAAGGATTCTCCATATGCCAATATTGGACAAAACTTTATTAAAGATCCTAAAGCAATGTTAAAAGTGATGGAAGAAAAAGAGATTTATCCGATTGGTAGAATAGTAGTGTTCAAGGATTCCACCTTGCCAAAAGAACGACCAGACTTATCGTTTCTTGATGGCGAAAAGGTATGGGTAAATGGACGAGGAGAATCGTTTGTAAACCCCTTTCTAAAAGAAGTGTGGGATTATAATGTGGATCTCGCAATTGAAGCTGCAAAACTCGGTTTTCAAGAGATCCAATTTGACTATGTGCGGTTTCCAGAAGGTTTTGAGAATCGAGATGATCAATTAGTTTATGATATGGGAGAATATAAAGATATGGACGAAGATAATGTTCAGAAGCGAGTGCATGCTGTTACAGACTTTGTCGAATATGCACGTGAAAAGCTGAAACCATATGGCGTTAAAGTATCTGTAGATATATTTGGTTATACAGCTACACTTCCAGAGGCACCTGGTATTGGACAAAACTTCTCTAAAATTTCCGAAAATGTTGATGTAATTTCTTCGATGATTTATCCTAGCCATTGGACTTCATATTTCGGGATTGCCAAACCAGATTTAGAGCCTTATAAACTAGTTAGAGAATATGCTAAAGTGGAGAACGCGAAACTTGCTGAACTTAAGGATGCACCAATTTCACGTCCTTGGTTGCAAGATTTCACGGCATCCTATCTTGGCAGTGGTAATTATTTAGTCTACGGAAAAGCGGAAGTAGAAGCACAAATTCGGGCTTTATACGACGAAGGGATTACAGAATATTTACTTTGGAATGCAGGTAATAAATATTCACCAAATGTTGATTATACACCGGGGAAAGATTAATTATTATAGCATAAGGGAAAAAGGGAAACATCTGATGTTTCCCTTTTTTGAATGAAAATCTAAAATAAGGACAAAATATCAAAATCAACAAAAGAAATATAAATGGGGGGTTTATCTTATATGCAATAGTGGTAAAATAAGAACATACACTTACTATAACAGTATCCTACTACAAGATGGTAACAGTTCGTGAACATCGCAAAATAACCTATTCATTACGCAGTATTTAGTGTATAATACATAGTATAGATTGTTTCATTTAATTTGTTTAAAAGTGACTAATTCAGTATTACAGCTTAAAACATCGGATCTTTAAAAATAAATTTACTGATGTTCCATCGATTTTAATAAAATAAATAATTAAAATATGAGGAGTGTGAATAGCATTATGGTAACATTGTACACTTCACCTAGTTGCACATCATGCCGGAAAGCCAGAACATGGCTTGAGGAACAAAATATCCCTTACAAGGAAAGAAATATTTTTTCAGAGCCACTCAGTTTAGAAGAAATAAAGGAAATCTTACGGATGACAGAAGATGGAACAGATGAAATTATATCTACTCGTTCTAAAATCTTTCAAAAGCTAAATATTGATTTGGAGTCATTACCACTTCAACAACTGTTCGATCTCATTCAAAAGAATCCAGGATTGCTCAGAAGACCAATTATTATGGACGAGAAGCGCCTGCAAGTCGGTTATAATGAGGATGAAATCAGACGATTCTTACCACGAAAAGTAAGAACGTATCAATTAAGAGAAGCTCAAAAAATGGTAAATTAAACAGAAATGCCTTCATACTTTTATTAATTGTATGAAGGCATTTTACGTAAAAGATAAATTATTAGAAAATTGCCTTGATTTTCAACTAATTATTCGATAAAATGATCGCATCATTAGAAAAGCATAAGCTCCTTGGTTATCGATGTACAAAATAGACCCTATGATGTTGGTCACTCCAAGATAATGGGAACTTGGTAAGTCTGCTGCAAGGCGAACCGATGTGGCTTATCCTAGGGAGAAGTCCTGAAGTCTGCTAGTCGATAGACGTTGCAGCTAGTGATCAGACTCGTTTAGCGATGTAAATAGATGTATCAATATTTGATAATAAAACCTATAAACTGATAGGCAATAGAGGATTTTAAAAATGGTAGTATGTTTTGTTTCCATTTTGGGGTAGCTTATCATAATATAATAGTACAAGGGAAGTCTAGGCATCACATATACTTTTGTCTTGTACGGGATGATGATCCCTTCACCACCCTAATATAGAAGGGAGAGTTGCTTTATGGAAATTGAAAGAATTAATGAAAATACAATAAAGTTTTATATATCCTATATAGATATTGAAGAACGGGGCTTTGACCGAGAAGAAATTTGGTACAACCGGGAGCGTGGCGAAGAGCTATTCTGGGAAATGTTAGATGAGGTTCACCAAGAGGACGAATTTGTTCCAGAAGGTCCGTTGTGGATACAAATTCAGGCGTTGGACAAAGGATTAGAAATTCTCGTAACAAAAGCCCAAATTTCTAAAGACGGTAATAAATTAGAACTTCCAATACCTGAGGATAAGTTAAAGGATTTACCTATAGACGCGAAAATGGAAGAATTCCTTGATCAACAATTTCAAATCAAGAGCTATGATACAACTGTAGACCAGTTTGAATTTATACTTGCATTTAAAGAGTTTGAAGATATTCTTGAACTTGCCAAAACGCAACAGTTAGAAAATGTAGAAACGAAGCTTTATCATTATGAAAGTAAATATTATGTGTATCTACATTTTCCTGAGGAATTATATGATGAAGATAAAATCGAGGATGCTTTAAGCCTTCCGTTGGAATATGGCTTTGAAAGTAATTTTACTATTCATCGTCTTAAGGAATATGGAAAAGAAATTATAGATGAAAATGTTTTTTCTACCATTGAACAATATTTTAATTGAAAACCGATTTCTTCTTTGAAATCGGTTTTTTTTCTTACAGATAATTATAAAAACTTGCTGAAGGAGTGCATAAATTGTTAACGGCTTTAAATGAACTCGGTGATATAATATCACTTGCTGAGTCTTATGAAGAAAAAGCGCTAATGAGAATGCGTAGTAATAAATCCTTTTATTGTCCTCAGTGTATGGAACCCCTAATTATTAAAGCTGGAAACATTCGAGTCACGCATTTTTCTCACAAAAAGAACTCCATGTGTACTACTTCCTTTTCTGATCCTGAAAGTGAGCAACATTTAAAAGGTAAGAAAGATCTCCAGTACTTCTTCTCAAATAAAGGTTTGGAAACGCATCTCGAATATTATCTAAAGGATCTTCGACAAAGGCCAGACTTACTTGTGGCCTACAAAACAAATAAGTATGCAATTGAATTTCAATGCTCTGTCATTTCCCGAAAAATATTAACAAATAGGACAAGCGGCTATATTTCTAAAGGTATTAAGACAATATGGATTTACGGTGGACTACCATATCATAAAAGGTATGGTTCTATATATGAATTGACCGACTTCCATTTTTCTTTAGCGATGGTAAGAAATAATATTGGACTATCCATATTAAGTTATTACCCCAAAAATAAAACATTGTATATACTCGGTGGAATTATCCCGATTACAACGAGAAAAGTTTATGCCACTTTGTATTCCCTCAAGTTAAAGAACCTCACCCTACCTTTCAACATACGTTCTAAGCCCAATAACATAAGTAGTGCAATCTGGTTAAAAGAAAAATATCAATGGATTGCTAATAAAGTTAGGTTTGGAACATTACAAAATGATCTTTTTTTAAAAGCCGTTTATACTGCGGGGGAGAATCCTTTTTTACTACCGACTATATGCGGAATCCCTACAAAGCATATGGAAAATTTCTATTCACATCCGTGCGAATGGCAATTTTATATTTATCAAGATTGCATATTAAAATTAAAAGTAGGGCAAAAGATTTCTTTGAAATATGTAAATCAAAGAGTTAGAAATAGAATTAATCATGGAAATATTTTAATCAGAACATTTCCAATGCAAACCAATACTAATTGGGAAACAACTGTAGAACACTTCTTTATATCTTTAACCGAATTAGAATATTTTTTGAAAATAGGAGAAGACTTATTTGAGTTACTTAAACAAATACCTGTACCAAAAACACAGGAGAAAATTGCTGAATTAGAAGAGTCCATGTACGAGAAGTGGGGGTATAATACGATGGATAATTCGGAATATAACCAAGTTGATTGTTTATTATTTGGAAAGCAGGATTTGTGAAAGAAAAGGAGAATTAGTTATAATATACGAATAAAGTCTCGTCAGCCGAATGAATATATGGAATTACTTGAATGGAGGATGGATATGACAAATAATACAAATGTAAAAACATTACCAGCTAGATCGGAGATCGCAGAGGAATTAACTTGGAAATTAGAGGATATCTTCGCAACAGATGAATTATGGGAAAAAGAATATGAAGGTATAAAAGATAGTTTAAATCAAGCAACCCAATATAGGGGGCAATTACATGAAAGTTCAGATAAATTATTTGAAGTATTGCAATATCAATCTCATGTGTCTGAACGAATGGGTAAGTTATATACATACGCACATATGCGCTATGACCAAGATACAGGGAACGCTCATTATCAGGGGTTAAATGCGCGTGCCGAAAGTTTATATTCGCAAGTTGCAAGTGCATTTTCTTATGTAGTGCCCGAGATATTAGCAATGGATGAAAGGGAAATAGCTCAATTTTTAACAGAGAATAAAGAACTTCAGCTTTATCGTCAAGTGTTAGAGGAAATCAATCTTCAACGTGGTCATGTTTTATCAGCTGAACAAGAAGCGATGCTTGCGGAAGCCTCAGAGGTGCTAAGCTCGTCTAGTACAACATTTGGTATGCTTAATAACGCGGATATGGAGTTTCCAGTAATGAAAGATGAGAATGGCGAAGAAGTTCAAATTTCTCACGGTAATTATATTCGCTTTCTTGAAAGCCAAGATCGCAGAGTACGGAAAGAGGCATTTGAAAAAGTATATGAAACTTATGGGAAATATAAAAATACACTTTCTAGCACATTAGGTGGTGCAGTAAAAAAAGATAACTTTTATGCGAAAACAAGAAATTATTCTTCAGCCAGAGCAGCTGCACTTGCAGCTAACAATATACCAGAGACAGTTTATGATACACTTGTGGAAACAATTAATAAAAACTTACATTTATTGCAGCGTTACGTAAAGTTACGTAAAAAATTACTGGGCGTTGATAAACTTCATATGTATGACCTTTATACGCCATTAATTCAAGATGTAGAAATGGAAATATCATATGATGAAGCGAAGGAATTAATGGTTAATGGATTAGCTCCTTTAGGAGAAGATTATATTCATACGATTAAGGAAGGCTTAGATAATCGTTGGGTAGATGTTGTTGAAAACAAAGGGAAACGAAGCGGTGCATATTCTTCAGGTACATATGGAACAAATCCATATATATTAATGAACTGGCAGGATAATGTAAATAATCTATTTACACTGGCACATGAATTTGGCCATAGTGCTCATAGTTATTACACTAGAAAATCTCAGCCATATCCGTATGGCAACTATTCTATTTTCGTGGCTGAAGTAGCTTCGACATGTAATGAGGCATTATTAGGTGATTATCTGTTGAATGAAACGGAAGACAAGCAAAAGAGATTATATTTAATCAATAATTATTTAGAAGGCTTTAGGGGAACTGTATTTAGACAGACGATGTTTGCTGAGTTTGAACATTTAATCCATCAAAAGGCCCAGCAAGGAGAAGCATTGACTGCCGATCTACTAACGAAAGAATACTATGCATTAAATAAAAAATATTTTGGAGAAGAAGATATTCATATTGATGAAGAAATTGGTCTTGAATGGTCGAGGATTCCCCATTTTTATTATAATTATTATGTGTATCAGTATGCTACGGGCTTTAGTGCAGCAGCGGCACTTTCTAAGCAAATACTTGAAGAAGGGGAGCCTGCTGTAGAACGTTACTTGGACTTCCTAAAAGCTGGAAGCTCTGATTACCCTATTGAAGTGCTGAAAAAAGCTGGAGTCGATATGACTACGGCAGAGCCAATTGAGGCAGCTTGTAAAGTATTTGAAGCAAAGCTAGATGAAATGGAACAATTATTATCAGAGTAAATATTTGTAAGTTATAAAGTAAACGGAAAAAGCCGTCTCCAAATATATGGGAGGCGGCTTTTTAAGATAGAATATATTTTTTGTAGATTAACTTTTAAAAATAGCCATGTCTAGTCCTGACAAACAGATTGGACTAAGGCCATCGGCACTATAAGATGTGCGATTTTAAGGTGGCCGAACAAGATAAAGACTGATTTAAATATCTTTCCATATGCTTGACCCTCTAGATAGAGCATTCTACTGTACTAACGAAACCCTCTAAATTTATTTCTATTATTCATGGTGAATAAGAATCCGAAAAAAGTTAAAAAGAGAAGAGGGGAAGATAAATAGAGGGGGAATAGATTCATTAAACCTAAAATATTTAAACAAAATGAAAAGAAAATAGTAATAATAAAAAACAGAGCAGCAAATCTTTTCAAAATTAACATCCTTTCTTAAATAATCAGTTGTAGAAATTAATTCAGTGTTTGGAATTGATTATTACGTTAATCTTATTATTATGTTTAATAGGTATTAAATATGAAAGGGTGGATAGTTAAAAAAGCTAAAGACGTATGATTAACTGAGGATGTTAATCATACGTCTTTCTATTTACATTGAATTTGCAATATACTTCCAAAATATACCATTTTTAGCGCGAATTTTTTTTACTTTTTGTTGTAGCTGTAATTTTTTCATTTGCCGTTCCATTTGTTTTACAGGCTGATCGTATATAAGTGCAAGATCATTTACTGCGATGATTGGATTTTTTGTTAAAAATAACTCTAATGAAGGCATTTCAGATGGGCTTGGGTATCCTTCCAACATCTCGGTTAGAATTTGCACATATATACTGTAAGAATAAAGGCCAGTTACTTTTAATCCTTCATCTTCAATATTCTCATTGAAAAAAACCAATGAAGGCATTTCAGTAACTTCCATTTCTAAAGAGATTTTTAAATCACATTGAAAAGCCTTTGCTGCGCTTACTGAATAAATATCTCGAATAAATTCTTCCATATCAAGATCCACATACTTAGCACATTGCTGAATGATATTGATATCACTAATATCTGCATTTTCCATGAAGAAAAGCTCTTGTAGTCTATGGATAAATTTTGTTCCTGCTCGTTTTCCTTGCAATTCAGCAGCTTTGATACTAAGTGCTGCTAAATGAGGTGTGAATGTTTCTTGGTCAAAACCTGATGAAACTTGAAGCGGAATTCTTCTATTTCCTGCTTGTTGTTTCAACCGAGGAAAATTAGCAAAATCGAGAGGTCTCTTACTATTTAATGCAGCAAGTTGACCACATAAAACATATTTAAGTGTAAAATAATCTCCGTATTCAAGTTGTAACTTTTTTATCAAAGGTGCAAGTGACCAACAATCAGTACAAAATGGATCGATGAATAAATAAATTTCTAATGGTCTGTTGTTCTCTTGAAATGAATTTTGCATATTAGAAGTATGTTGCTCCATCACTGTTCTTCACCTTTTATTTCGTTAGGTGTATTCACCATATGTTTAGCTGTTAAAGCCAGTCGAGCAAAAAACTGTTCTCTAAACATGTCTTCAAGACCAACTTCATCCATTGCTTGACTCATACATGTAAGCCAAGCTTTTGCACGCTGTGGTGTAATTATATGAGGCAAATGTCGTGCACGCATCATTGGATGACCGTGTTCCTCAGTATAAAGTGGGGGGCCACCCAAATATTGTGTTAAAAATTGTTTTTGCTTTCTAGCAACATCTGATAAATCATCAGGGAAAATAGGTATTAAGTCAGGATGTTTTCCAACCCGGGAATAAAAAGCATCCACGAGCATAGAAAGTGTTTCTGCCCCAATTGCGTCATACGGCGTGGCACGTTTCTCTACCATATGAATCGCTCCTTTATCATGAAATAATAAATTCATTGTAACAAGCGGTTCAATATAACTCAAATAAATCGAACTACATAACTAGCTTATGCAATAGGTGAAAAAAATACCCTGTACATTCTACAGGGTAGGTTAACTATAAAAAGTGCTAGTTACTTTTTGGACATAGGCTTGTGTTTCTTTAAAGGGCGGGATACCACCATATTTGTTTACATTACCCGGCCCTGCATTGTAAGCAGCTAAAGCGAGTTTTAAATCGCCATTATATTGGTCGAGCATATTACGAAGGTATTTACTTCCTCCCATGACATTTTGCTCGGGATCCAATATATTTGTAACACCTAGGCCTTGAGCAGTTCTAGGCATAAGCTGCATTAATCCGGTAGCTCCAGCGTGACTTACGACAGAGGGATTAAAGTTGGATTCGTGTTTAATAATTGATTTAATCAATTTAGCAGGAAGATTATATTTATCTGCCGCTTTATTAATGATTGCTTCAATATTAGAAGCTAATGGTTTCGTTTGACCAGAAATTTCTTTGTTAATTGGAATGTCTATTTTTTCAGCTATTCCTGTGTGATTGACAGGTGGAATTTGAGATTGTAATAAATGGGACATATTGTAAACTGCTCCCAATGAGTTAGCTGTAAAAGCTGAAATTTCTCCAGCTTTATCCGATTCGATCAAGGACTTTTGGAGTAGCTCTTCAAAAGATGATGTTCCGGTATTCTGGGCTGGATTTAAAGAGTGATCAGTAAAACCTCTCAAAGCCTGGATATCAAGCAATGTTTTTAATTGCCCTAATGTATTCATATAAAACCATCCTTTAAGGAAAAATAAATATCTAATCAATGACTTTTGTTGTGCTCATCTTTTTTGCAGAATAAAATCTTTCAATTTTATTATCGGCAGATAGTATAGGAATGTTTAATTCGCTCATCAATTGTTCAAAATTTATTTTTCCTTTAGACCAATCTGCAACTTCATATTCAATTTCAAAATCTTCTTTGTTTAGATAGAAGCTGTGATCAAAAACCAATAATCCATCTTTATATTTTATTTCGGCACGATTAGTTGTTAGAGAACCAAAATACTGAATATCTTCCATGTTGATATTCATTTTAATTAATTCAATCATCACTTCACCATTAGGAATTTGGGAGCTCGTTCTTAATAAACTTGCTTCTTCATTAGATAGATTTTGATTCACTTCTAGAAGACCAATTTTAGCTGGCATTTTTAAAGTAAATTCAAAACTGAGCGGAAGCTCTCTTACTCGCAAAGCAGCACCAGCTTGTTTTAATGAAAAATCCGAT
The DNA here is from genome assembly GCF_001591545.1 of Lederbergia lenta NBRC 16444. GTDB lineage: Bacteria > Bacillota > Bacilli > Bacillales > Bacillaceae_C > Lederbergia > Lederbergia lenta. The sequence continues at coordinate 2,078,274 of NZ_BCVC01000001.1, read as the reverse complement.
GTATCAAAATAATGATTTGTTTGAGTGAAAAATTGATCATTTTTAATTTGAAAGGTTTGTGTGATCAAATGAAAGTCAGTTTCTGAGACAATATTTTTAAATTCAATTTCTATGTTTTTGGTCATTTAAATTATCCTTTCTATATATAGTTTCTTTCTCCTAGTATTACCTTAATATATCAAGAGTTCAACAATATCTTTACATGTTTAGGACGCTAAACTGTATGAACTGCCGCTTTATGCTAAAATAAGGAGGATGAAAAAATTACACCCTCACTAAATAAATAAGAGGTGACCAAAAGTTGAAAAATTGGGACCAATTTCTAACTCCATATAAACAAGCTATTGAAGAATTGAAAATTAAGTTAAAAGGCATGAGAGGCCAATTTGAACAAGAACATGTTCATTCACCGATTGAATTCGTAACTGGTCGGGTAAAACCAATATCGAGTATCTTGGAAAAGGCTTATATAAAAAAGATTCCAATAGAAAATATTGCATCAGAGATTCAAGATATAGCCGGTCTAAGAATGATGTGTCAATTTGTTGATGATATTGATACTGTTGTACAAATGTTAAGAAAAAGAAATGACTTTCAAATTGTTGAGGAAAGAAATTATATTTTTCACAGAAAACCTAGTGGTTATCGCTCGTACCATGTTGTCATCGAATATCCTGTTCAAACTATCCATGGGGAGAAAAAAGTTCTAGCTGAAATTCAAATCCGCACATTAGCGATGAATTTTTGGGCTACGGTAGAACATTCCCTCAACTATAAATACCAAGGTCAATTTCCGGAAGAAATTCAAGCGAGGTTACTAGGCGCTGCAGAGGCAGCCTTTCAATTAGACGAGGAAATGTCGCAGATCAGGGAAGAAATTCAAGAAGCACAAGCGTATTTTTCAAAAAGTAAAAAATCTGATAATAAAAGAGATGAAAAAAATAATTGAATTAGATCTAAATTAGATCAATGAGAAAGGGTGAGAAAATTGAAGTTTGCAATTACATCAAAGGGTGATCCAACTTCTAATGCTCTCAAGCAAAAAATGAGCACTTACTTACAAGATTTTGAACTTGTATATGATGAGGAACAACCGGATATTGTAATTTCAGTTGGTGGAGATGGAACTTTATTATATGCATTTCACCGTTATAGTTCTAGGTTGGATAAAACAGCGTTTGTTGGGGTACATACAGGACATCTTGGATTTTATGCCGATTGGTTGCCTAACGAAATTGAAAAATTAGTTATCGCTATTGCCAAAATGCCATATCAAGTTATAGAATATCCGCTCTTAGATATCATTATCCGCTATCGCCATGGTGGAAAGGAAACAAGATATCTAGGTCTCAATGAATCAACGGTAAAAAGTCTAGTAGGCACACTTGTGATGGATGTGGAAATACGCGATGAACATTTTGAGAGGTTTCGTGGTGATGGTCTATGTGTTTCTACTCCTTCTGGAAGCACAGCCTATAATAAAGCTTTAGGTGGTGCAATTATTCATCCATCTATTCATGCAATCCAGCTCGCTGAAATGGCATCTATAAATAATCGAGTGTTTCGGACAGTCGGTTCACCTTTAATTTTACCTGAGCATCACACATTAACCTTGAAGCCTGTAAAAGCATATGACTTTCACGTGACGATAGATCATTTGACTGTTATGCATCGAGATGTGAAGTCGATTCAATATCGTGTGGCGAAAGAAAAGGTAAGATTTGCGAGATTTAGACCTTTTCCTTTCTGGAAACGAGTAAGCGACTCGTTCATCTCAGATGGTAAATAAAAATGAGAAGATTTTCACTTAAGTGGCAGATAGAAAATGCGGTGATGAAAAAGGATATTAAAAACTTCTTAGCAGAAGAAGGGATTTCAAGAAGAGCTTTAGCAGATATTAAATTCGCTGGAGGAATGATTAAAGTGAATGGTGAGGAGCAAACCGTACGCTATGAGCTCAAGGCATCAGATGTCCTAGAAGTTTCTTTTCCTCCAGAAGAATCGAGTGTTCATCTTAAGGGGGAGCCAATAGAGCTTGCTATCGTTTATGAAGATCGAGACATGGTGGTAGTTAATAAGCCGGCTAATATGAACTCAATCCCATCTAAACAGCATCCGACGGGAAGTATAGCAAATGCGCTCGTTTATTATTATGAACAAACAGGAGTAGAATCGGCAGTCCATATCGTTACAAGACTTGATCGTAATACCTCGGGGTTAATGTTAATAGCCAAACACCGACATGCCCATCATTTATTTAGTTTAATGCAACGTGTTCATACTATTAACAGAACGTATGAATCGTTTGTGGTAGGACAGATGCAAAAGACAGCAGGAACGATAAATGCGCCAATAGGTAGAAAGCCTGGAAGTATTATTGAAAGGGAAGTGAGGCAGGATGGAAAAAAGGCTATTACTCACTTCGAGCTCATCCACCAATATAGTGACTTTGCGCATCTGAAATTACAGTTGGAAACTGGTCGAACACATCAAATTAGAGTACATATGAATGATTTAGGGCATCCATTGCTTGGAGATGACCTATATGGCGGTGATCTAACAACGATAGAGCGACAAGCCCTTCATTGCAGTCAATTACAATTTAAACATCCTTTTACAAAAAAAGAATGCGTGTTTAAATCAACTCTTCCATCCGATATGAAAAGGATGATCTAAATGGAGCGTCCGAGAAGTCACGATAGTTGGCTTTTTGGATGCTCTTTTTTATTTATAAGTCATGTTAACCCCTGCTGTGGATTTCTACTATAATCACATTGCTCTTTTGATACATTTTTGAGTTTATTTAGATAGCTCCAACCCAACCTAAATCAGTTACTGAGGTACACGGTATATAAGAGGTGTCCTTCCTAGTGTTAAATAGCCGTTAATCAAAGTTACTGAATTTACCTTCTATGTAAGGCATCGTGGAGGGAATAGATATGGTCTCCATTTCTGGATATTTGAAACCAGTAAGTTTGCCTCCGAAGACGGCACCAGTATCGATATTGATTGTATTGCCAATTAAACGGGGTTCTTGAACAGGTGTATGGCCATAAACGATAAATGGCTTACCATGATACTTTTGTGCCCAATCTTTACGAACAGGCATCCCGTTTGCATGGGTTTCACCTGAAATATCTCCGTAAAGGACAAAGGTCTTAACTTGTTTATTATATTTGCCTATATAATCTGCTCGGATGCCAGCATGCGCAATGACAAGCTTCCCATCATCAAGTATTTGATAAAGTAGTGAGCCCTCAAATAGCTCAATGAACATTTTTTTATAAAGATTGGCTTTTTTAACAGGAAGTTCTTTTAACTCTGCAACAGTAGTCTCAAGTCCATGTGAAATTTGGACATTTCTACCAATTAAATATCTGTATAATTTATCACAATGATTTCCAGGAACATAATAGGCACAACCTTTTTTCCAAAGCTTCCAAACAATCTCTATCATTCCCAGCGAGTCTGGTCCTCTGTCTGTAACATCACCGACAAAACAGAGGGATCTTTTCGCATCATGAAGAGGTATTCCACTCTCCCATGAATAACCAAGTTTTTGTGTTAGAATTTTAAATTCGCCCAAGCAACCATGCACATCACCAATAATATCTAATTTCATTTTTGATCACCTATTTTAAAGTTTTATATTATAATTATCATGGATATTTCATACATGCATTATGTACGATTAAGCCATTGTTTCATTATGCCCTAATTATGCGACAAATGAATAGAGATTTGATAGGATGTATAAATACAGTAGGTAAGGAGGGACTTCGATGGAATACAAACTTGATGATAACGAAAACTTAGATGATGAAATATTGCTTGAATGTATGGCAGAGAATAAACTGCAAGCTTTTCGCAAAGAATTTATGAAATTACATCCATATGACCAAGCACAATTTTTCTCTAAATTGGAATTAGAAAATCGAATAAAAATATATCATTATCTATCTCCGACTGAATTGGCTACTTTTTTTGAAGTACTTGACATTGATGATGCAGAATACGAGGAAATATTGGCAGCAATGGAGCCGAAATATGCAGCTGACACACTAGCTAATATGTATACTGATAACGCTGTAGACGTCTTAAATACTTTAGGAAAAGATCAAGCTGCAAGTTATTTAACGATAATGGAAAAAGAATCTGCCCATGAAATCAAAGGGTTGCTACATTATGAGGAATCTACCGCAGGAAGTATTATGACAACTGACTTTGTTGCAATTTCGCAAAATCAAACGGTCCGATCTGCGATGTATATTCTAAAATATGAAGCGCAAAAAGCAGAGACTATTTATTATGTTTATGTGCTGGATGATGAAAGTCGGCTTGTTGGGGTTTTATCATTGAGGGATCTAATCATTAATAGCGATGATACGATGATATCAGAAATTATGTACAATAGAATTATTTCGATTTCAGTTGGAGCAGATCAAGAAGACGCAGCAAGACAAATGCGTGATTATGACCTTTTGGCTCTTCCAGTAGTAGATTTTCAAAATCACTTACTAGGTATCATTACCTTTGATGATATTATCGATGTTATTGACGAAGAAGCTTCCGATGACTATTCCAAGTTAGCGGGTGTATCTGATATGGATACGATGGACAAGAGTCCTTTTACTGCCGCGAAAAAACGTCTACCATGGTTGATTATTTTACTGTTCTTAGGAATGTTTACGGCTAGTCTAATTGGTCGTTTTGAAGATACATTAAGTAAAGTATCAATACTAGCTGTGTTTATCCCGCTTATCGCAGGCATGGCTGGTAATTCAGGAACTCAATCTTTGGCTGTCGCAGTTCGTGGGCTGGCGACTGGTGAGCTACAAGAAATGAGCAAGATGAAGCTAATTATGAGAGAAGCAGGAACTGGACTAATTACAGGATCTATTTGTGGCGTACTTGTTTCTGTTGTAGTCTATGTGTGGAAAGGAGAACTATTTCTTGGCTTTCTTGTAGGGATTTCTATTTTGGCTTCCTTATTTGTGGCAACATTAGCGGGCTCACTCGTGCCACTACTAATGGAAAAATTAAAAATTGATCCAGCTGTCGCATCTGGACCATTTATTACAACAATGAATGATATTACATCTATTTTAATTTATTTTGGATTAGCAACGATGTTTATGAGCTATTTAGTACATTAAAGGAAGCGAGGTGAAATCCTCCATGGAATATGAATCATCATTAGTCTCACTGGTTATCGTTTTATTAGTGGCATTTATTACACCACTTTTACTTCATCGTTTTCGGCTCGCATTTATGCCAGTTGTCATTGCTGAAATAATTATGGGATTAATTATTGGAAAGAGTGGTTTAAATATAATTGAGGACGGTATGTGGCTTAACACATTATCAACACTCGGCTTTATCTTCCTCATGTTTTTAAGTGGTGTAGAAATTGATTTTTCTGCCTTTAGAGGGAATAAGAAAAAGATAGTCATGGCGAATGGGAAAAATGAGCCTCATCGTCTGGCAATATCCACGATAATTTTTGCTGCGATATTTGTTTTATCTATTATTCTTTCATTTGGTTTTGTGAAAATAGGCTTAATTGATGATGTTTTTCTTATGACATTAATAATTTCCACTATTTCTCTAGGGGTAGTTGTACCAACATTAAAAGAAGCAAATATTATGAAGACGGGGATAGGACAAATCATTTTATTAATTGCTGTTATAGCTGATTTAGTAACAATGATTTTACTTGCTGTTTTCGTATCAGTTTCTGGAGATGGTGAAGGCAATATGTGGTTGCTTTTAATATTATTCGGTGCAGGTGTACTATTATACTTTGTGGCAAGACGATTTAAAGGCGGCACCTTTTTCGAGATATTATCAGCTGGAACTGTGCAAATTGGTACAAGAGCTATTTTTACATTGATCATTGTATTAGTCGTTTTATCGGAATCAGTTGGAGCAGAGAATATCCTTGGTGCTTTTTTGGCGGGGACCCTCGTTTCGCTGCTAAAGCCTAAACAGGAGATGATCCAACAGCTTGATTCATTCGGATATGGCTTCTTAATTCCAATTTTCTTCGTCATGGTTGGAGTTGATCTAGATTTATGGTCACTTTTAAGTGATAAGAAATTGCTCTTATTAATTCCTTTATTATTAATTGCTTTATTAATATCTAAAGTATTTCCAATCCTGCTTCTAAGGCGTTGGTATGATATGAAAACGGTAATGGCATCAGCATTTCTGCTTACATCTACATTATCACTTGTCATTGCAGCGGCGAAAATTGCAGAAAGAATTGGAGTTATCACACCAGAAATGAGTGGTACCTTTATCCTTGTTGCAATCATTTCCTGTATTATTACACCAATTCTGTTTAAAAAATGGTTTCCGCAAGAACATACACAAGAAAGAAAACAAGAAGTTGCTTTTATCGGTGCAAACCAAATGACCATGCTCGTATATAAAGAACTAAATGCAGCTTTATTTGACCCAACCCTATATCATAAGAAATTAGAAAAGGCTGATTCTCAAATTGTTGATTCAGCTTTTGATATTGTTGAACTCGAGGATTATCAAGAAAGTGAATTAGAAAAAGCGGGAGTATTTGATACTGATATTCTATTCCTATCTACAGGTGATGAGGAACTAAATACAATGCTTGCGATTGCTGGAAAAGAACGGGGCGTTGATCGTGTTATTGCCAGAACAGAAAGCCATGATCTTGGGGAAGCGTTAAAAGAACAGGGAATAGAAGTATTTTCAATGATCTTGTCAACAACATCGTTGATGACTGCTTTAATTGAATCCCCAAGTATTGCCGACATTATGACAAATCAGGAAACAGCTTTATATGAAATTGAAATGTTAAATCCTAGATACAATCATATGACACTTAGGGAATTCCCATTTACAGGTGATGTGATCTTTGTTCGTATTTTTAGAGGCACTGATTCTATTGTTCCACATGGTGATACAGAGTTGCAAATGGATGACCGATTAATTGTTACAGGTACGAAAGAGTATGTAGATGAGCTAATGCGGGAAATGCAGTTTCATATATAGGATGTTTGTGTTGCCTGGAGGAGTTTGTACGTCGCAAAACGGGCGCTTCCGCTTTTCGCTTTACAATTAAGAAAGTTTTCGTGTATGATTAAGACTAGGTACTAATAACAGTTAATAAATAGGGGGATAAGTCATGAATCTTTCTTTAGAAGGAAAGACATTTGTCATAATGGGAGTAGCGAATAAACGAAGCATTGCGTGGGGAATTGCTCGCTCTCTTCATAATGCCGGAGCAAAACTTGTATTTACATATGCAGGTGAGCGTCTGGAGAAAAACGTACGTCAACTAGCTGATAGTTTAGAAGGGGAGAAGTCTTTGGTCCTACCTTGTGATGTGACAGTTGATGAAGATATTGAGAAATGTTTTTCTTTAATTAAAGAAGAAGTAGGCTCTGTTCACGGGATTGCTCATTGTATTGCATTTGCTAATAAGGAAGAGCTTGATGGTGATTATCTTAATGTCACTCGTGATGGTTTTTTGCTTGCGCATAATATTAGTTCGTATTCACTAACAGCTGTGGCAAAGGCAGTACAAAAATTAGAAAGCATGCCTGAAGGTGGTAGTATTGTTACACTGACGTATCTTGGTGGCGAGCGTGTTATCACTAATTATAATGTTATGGGTGTTGCAAAGGCATCTCTAGACGCCAGTGTCATGTATTTGGCAAGTGATCTTGGTAAAGAAGGAATTCGCGTGAATTCTATTTCAGCTGGACCAATTAGAACACTTTCTGCTAAAGGGATTAGCGACTTTAATAGTGTATTAAAAGAAATTGAAGACAAAGCACCTTTACGCAGAACAACGACACCTGAAGAGGTTGGGGATACAGCCCTATTTCTTTTCAGTGATCTTGCCCGTGGGATTACTGGTGAAAACATACATGTTGATTCTGGATATCATATCATTGGAAATTAATATATCGAAGATAAAGAAAACTGTCATTATTAGTGACAGTTTTTTTATTTTCTAGAAGAATTCAGTCAAAGTGTGAAGGTATTGTGCATATGAATAATATGAAAGTCAAAATGACGGGGGTGCTCCTTCATGGAGGATAAAAAGGAAATGAAAAAAGGGGAACCTTTATTATATATCCACCAGCCAGATTTTGTGAAACCAGATTTGAATATGCAGGACATGTACAAAACAGAAGAGAAAGAAGAAGAGGATGAATCAACAAAAAAAGAAAAAGTGAACAGTAATCTAAATGAATCTAACTCTAATCAGCACATTAAACCAGACGATGTAGAATCGCATCAAGAGGAAAAAAATCTTGAAAAAGAAAAAAATGAACAACTAGAGGCTCCTAAATTTCCAATAAAACAAATGCACAAAAAAAATGTTGGTGGTATGAAAAAGGTTAAATCTTTTAGAGAAATGGATATTGAAGAAAAACTACGTTATTTATCTAGTTTTCCAGAGAATCAACCGCCATACCCGTGTGAATTTGTTACTAATAATCAAAGATATCAAGGGATTGTCATTAGTTTAAATAATGAGCAAGCAAGTATAAAAACTTTTTCAGATGCAGTTATAGACATAATGGTTAGTGATGTAAAAGCCATTCGGATTATTAGATGAATATGGGGATGAATCGTTTCATATCTTGTTGTGGCCGTTTTACAATCGAATGATGAGGAATAGGATTTTCACCTATTCCTCGATAATAAAGCATAGACTATTCGCAAATATCCAAATCGCAATCGGCAATACATTGAATAGCACAGAAGCAATGTAGATCTACTGTAATACAGCTATTGCTTGCTGCCCAGCGACGTACAGAACAAAGTGCATCATAGTCAAGTCTGCCATGCTCAAATAATTTAACCACTTCTTTATCTTTGTTTAGTGGGATAAGCACACGTAAAGTGGCACAGCAATTGTCAAAGACATCTTCAACACGGAAAAATACAGAAACACATTTTCCATGGTGACCTTTGAATAAAGCTTTAAACAGTTCTCCATCTTTATTAGTAAGGGTAAATACCCTTGTGTCGGCCCGTTCACGAGAAGGACTGGAAAGATCCCCCAGCGGTTCCGTAAAGCAATTTGTTGTGCAAGTTAAACATTCATCCTCGACAGCTTCATCCTGGATATCTTTAATGGCACGCACTACATTACAAACGCAGCTTAGATTACAGCCGCAATTATTATCATGGTTATGGCTACTTGATTCTTTATTGTGATCAAAATTTTCGATATCTTCATAACCCATAAATTATTCCTCCTTATCTTTTTATCATACATTTACACTAATAACATATTAATGGGAGGGCAAATGAGTTACGGACAGATGCCTCATTTATGGAAAATAGGCGGGTGTGAGGTGAGGGATAATAAAAATAGAGTGGATTGATTTCATTATATTCGGCTTAGCTGTATTTCGTTTAACAAGACTCGTTGTTTATGATCGTATTACGTCTTTTGTTAGAGCACCCTTTATGAAGGAGTATAAAGAAACCTCAGAACAAGGGGAACAGGAGATATATCTTATCCCGAGAGAGCATGGATTACGCGGGTTTATTGGAGAATTACTGAGTTGTTATTGGTGTACAGGAATATGGGCAGCAATGGGTATTTGGTTTCTTTATGATTTCATGCCTAAAGTTGCCGAACCAGTAATTATCATATTGGCAATTGCGGGGATTGCTGCCATTGTTGAAACGATTATTCAATCGAAATATATTGATTGATGATAAAGCGATGTAAAAACACTTTTGTGATAAATAACATAAACTAAGACAGGAGAGTATTAATCAAATAAACAGGAAGTGAAAAGGATGAATAAACCTCCACTAAATCCAAAAACAGCAGGAAAAAAAAGACCAAAGAAAAAAGGATGTGGCTGCGGAAAACCATTAAAAAAGAAATGAAATTTATAATTATTTCAAAAGCAAACTCAGTAGAGTTTGCTTTTTTTATTTTATTTTTCATAAATTCCCCTGTATTAGAGAAAAGTAAGATAAAGGCTAAGTACGAGAGTAGGAGGTATTTATGATTAACAAAATAGTCATAGCATTGTTCACCATGTGTTTACTATTTATTGCTACTGGGTGCACGAATCAAAAAAATAATGAACAGAGTGAGTTATCACTTGTAAAAATAACAAAGCCAGCACCGATTGAATTAAACAAGCGACCTGCGAATAAATCGATCGGCTATCAAGTTAGAAAAGAAATAAATAATATCCCTGAAATTTACGACACTGCGGTAATTGAAGGTGAAAAAGAAGTAATTGTTGTTTACAAAGTTAAGCACCTACACAGATTTAAAATGAGGAAAATTGAAAAAGAGTTAAAAAATACATTGAATGAAAAATATCCTAAAGACTCATTCATTGTGTCAAGTGATTATAAAATATTTTTGGAGGCAATTAGACTGAAAGAAGATTTGGACGATAATAATTTATCCAATAAAGAAGCGGAAAAACGCTATAAAAAAATTATTAAATTAAAAAAGGAACTGAATTAACATGGCTAATAAAAATAAATCAAAAACACCTGAACAAATTCAGTATGAAAAAGTGCAAAAAAAACACGAGTTAAAAAGACCAATCTTAAAAAACTGTATTCGTGCTTTTTTTGTTGGCGGTACCATTTGTCTGATTGGTCAGGCACTCAGTTATTTTTACATTTATTATTTTGACTTTACAGAACAGACAGCTGGTAACCCGACAGTTGCTACTTTGGTGTTTATTGCGATGCTATTAACAGGATTTGGTGTTTATGATAGACTGGGGCAATTCGCTGGAGCGGGAAGTGCTGTGCCAATTACTGGCTTTGGAAACTCCGTCATATCAGCTGCGATAGAACATCGAACAGAAGGGTTTGTAATCGGTGTTGGTGGAAATATGTTTAAACTGGCTGGATCCGTTATCTTATTCGGTGTTTTTTCAGCTTTCGTAGTAGCTTTAATTAAAACAATTTACCTACAATGGGGTGGATTTTAATGTTGCAAGGATGCCAAACATGGACCTTTGAAAATGAGCCAGTAATTTTATCAACGGGCGTTGTTGGTGGCCCATTTGAAAAAAATAGTCGTCTTGCAATGGATTTTGATAAATTTCATGATGATCTTTGGATGGGACAAGATTCGTATGAAAAAGCTCAGAGGGTAATAATGGAAGATGCAGTACAAATTGCTTTGAGAAAAAAAGCATTAACTGAGGATGCAGTTCAATTTTTTCTTGCAGGGGATTTGATTAATCAAATAACCCCGACAACTTTTGCGGCTAGAACGAATCAAATACCGCATATTGGCCTATTTAGCGCATGTGCAGTGTCCGCTCAAGGTTTAGCATTGGCAGCATTGATTATTAATCAAGGATCTGCAAACCATATTTTAACGGGAGCAGCGAGTCATAATGCCTCGGCAGAAAAACAATTTCGCTATCCAACAGAATATGGGGGTCAAAAGCCCCCAACTGCTCAGTGGACTGTTACGGGGGCGGGAGTAGGTCTGGTGGGAACTGGAAAGAGTATAACTGGACCTTACCCAAGAATTACATCGGCAACAATTGGTAAAGTAGTGGATATGGGTTTAAGTGACCCTTTTAATATGGGAGGGGCCATGGCACCAGCGGCGGTAGATACGATACAGCGACATTTCTTTGACTTGAAACGTGATCCGGATTATTACGACTTAATTATTACTGGTGATCTTGCTGAAATTGGGAGGAATACAGCGCTTGAGTTACTAGAGTCAAAAGGATTGAATGTGGAGAAAGAGAAATTTCAGGACTGTGGCCTTCTGCTCTATAAGAAAGATCAAGAGGTATTTGCAGGTGGAAGTGGTCCAGGGTGTTCAGCTACTGTTCTATATGGACATTTATTGAATCAAATGAAAGCTGGAACTTATAAACGAATTTTGATCGTAGCGACAGGCTCTTTATTATCGCCGCTAACATTTCAACAAAAAGAGACGATCCCGTGTATCGCACATGCGGTAGCAATTGAATATAAAGAATAGGAGTTGAGGCAATGCTCCCTATGTTTTTTTGGGCGTTTATTATTGGTGGGCTTATTTGTGTGATCGGTCAGCTAATGTTTGATGTAGCTAAATTAACTCCTGCTCACACATTATGCATTTTGGTAACAGCAGGAGCAGTATTGGCAGGATTTGGGTTATATGAACCATTAATCGATTTTGCCGGTGCTGGAGCAACCGTGCCGATTACAAGTTTTGGAAATTCCTTAGTGGAAGGGGCGATGAATGAAGCCGATAAACATGGACTTGTTGGTGTAATGACAGGTATGTTTGAAGTTACTTCCTCAGGAATTTCAGCAGCTATTGTGTTTGGATTTATTGGAGCTTTATTATTTAAGCCGAAAGGTTAAATGACATATATGTATGTTAATTTCATAATTGCTTAAACCGAGAAGAAAATTCGAATGTTTACACGAAAGTGCACCCAATAATTTGATATTAGAAGGGTGCACTTTATTGATTTGAGCAGAAGGCGGTGCTTCCTGCGGGTTTGTCCCGCTAGGAGCAAAGCGACTGAGGAGGAAGACCGGAAGTTGCCCATTTTTCATCTATCCAAAAATAATGAATGGTACAATTTATTTGCCTAACGGTACCAATAGCCCAGACAGAATTACATCACTTTACATATTTTATGAATATCATGAAAGAAGTGAGGTGAGTATACATGTATGGATTTGGTGGCTGTGGCGGTTATGGAGGTTGCGGATACGGTGGCAACGAAGGAGGCTATGGCGGCGGTAGCACATTTGTGTTAATTGTCGTTTTGTTTATATTATTAATAATTGTTGGTGCTAGTTTTTGCTAATTTAAATTTTTTGAGAGAAAATGGAAAGAGTGAATCCTTTTACTCTTTCCATTTTGGTTACAAAAACATAATGGAAGCTGATGCAAAGCCCAATTCAATTGGGAATCTACAGTCTATTATATAGTGTTGGAAGAGTTCAAAACCAATTAAAGATTAGATATAATATCAGCTTTACATTGTTTCACCAACTGAATAATTTTATTTCTAAAGCTGTCGGTAATTCTATATTCCGGCACACTCACACTGAAAGCTCCTAAAATTTTTCTATTTAATGTAATGCTTGCCCCTACGCAAAATATCTCATCTTGATGTTCACAATTATCGATCGCATAACAAAGTTTTCTTTTTTCGGTAATCTCTTGTTTTCCATTATTACTCTCCCTAATTATTTATATTATAGTTAAATAAGCAATAATTAAGAGTATTCTATAAATTAAAGCAGTTACTATTGTAATCTCTTATACTATTATATATAATAATGGTATTAGTTTCCATTTAATAAACGCAATTTCCAAATAGGAAATTCTTACGGGGGAGAACTTGAAATTGTCAAAATGACAAACTGCGGGGTATTACATTGGTAGAGTAGATTTAAAGGAAGAAGGATTAGTAGGCTAATCATAATAGTGAGCTTAGCAAGAGTGTATCTATGAAGAAATTCCGTGGAACTGAAGTTAATGGATAATTCATTCCAAAAAATAAATCTCCATAGATAGCACAGAAAATAATGATAGCGCTTTATTAAGGGTGTCAATAGGCAAAGGGAGTGATAGAAAGACTTAGTGACTAGGGAAATCTACAGTATTATCGTAGTGAATGAATCCTTTCTTGAACGCCGTGAATTAGGTGTTATTAATATAGGTGCAGCTGGAATCTATCATACTTGTTTGATGAAAAAGAGTACAACATGCAGCTTCAAGATGTTCTATATGTTGGTCGAGGGACGAAGGAGGTATTATTCCGTTCAAAAGATCCAAATAATCCAGCTGAATTTTATTTTAATTCATCTCCAGCTCATCACACATATCCAACGGTTAAACTTGATTTTAAGGAGAGCAAGGGACGCTAAACGAAAGAAAAATCCATCATTATATTCATCCGAATGTTTGTGAGAGCTGTCAACTTCAAATGGGATTAACCATATTGAACCTTGGAAGCGTTTGGAATACAATGCCGGCTCATGAGCATAAACGCCGTAGTGAAGTTTATTTATACTTTGATATGGAGGAAGACACACGTGCATTCCATTTTATGGGGGAGCCAGATAAAACAAGACATCTAGTGCTGAAAAATGAGCAAGCGGTTATTTCGCCAAGCTGGTCTATTCATACCGGTACAGCTACAAGTAACTATACATTTATTTGGGGAATGTGTGGATGATGATATGGATCATGTGAGAATGGAAGATTTAAGATAGTAGTTTTAAAAATGAGTAGAATTACAGGAGGCATATTTGGGAGCAATATTAACTGATCTTTCACTAGATTATTTCTCGTTAGATGGAAAGGTTGCTATTGTTACTGGTGGTAATACAGGATTAGGACAAGCCTACTCTATAGCACTTGCGAAGGCTGGTGCTGATCTTTTTTTTGTTACACATGGTGATAATTGGCGTGAAACAAAAGAATTAATTGCAAAAGAAGGGCGCCGAGTAGAATGATTTCAAAGTGGCTTAGAAAATAGAGAAATGATTAAAGAAATCGTTTTGAACTGTAAAAATGCATATGGAAAAATAGATATTTTAGTTAATATTGCTGGTGCTATTTGGCGTGCTCCGTTGCTTGAATATCGAGATGCAGATTGGGATGCAGTCATAGATATCAATCTAAATGCTGTTTATTTTCTAAGTCAAGAAGTTGCTAAGGTGATGGCTGAGCAAAAAAGTGGGAAAATTATTAACGTTGCCTCTATGTTGTCTTTCCAGGGAGGAAAATTTATACCTCCATATACAGCAAGTAAACATGAAGTAGCAGGAATTACAAAAGCTTTTGCGAATGAATTTCGGAATATGTGGTTCAAATTAACGCAATTGCACCCGGGTATGTGGAGACGAAAAATACAGCACCAATTCGTGCAGATGTAAAATGGAATGCTGACATTATATCACGCATTCCAGCAGGCCATTGGGCTACTCTTACAGATTTGATGGGTGCCGTTGTCTTTTTATCCAGTAAGGCATCTGATTATATGAATGGTCATGTCCTTGCAATTGATGGTGGATGGCTAGCAAGAGGTAATTTGTATCATAATAATAAGATATGGCTCATTTTCTAAATTACATCCCAATAAGCTCAAAACCACCTGGAAATTAAAGCGGTGATCGAATGTTTGAATACAAATAATATAATCTTTATGAGTGAGAAATAATTAGAGGGAGGAAGAAATGAAACACCACCCAGTGTTTCGACAGTTATATATCTTTTATTTTTTTGTTTTTACGATTCATATTGTTAATGTTTTTATTGAGAGTACGCGTTTAAATTATCTTTTGGGCCTGCTGGCAATTTTGATGCTGGTAATATCTATTATTCAGGCATCTAAGTTATTTATCATACTAAGCAGTTCATTTATTTTGATAGGAAGTTTCCTATTTTATACAAGTGGACAATCCATCATTCATCTACCTAGTTTATTAACATCGAATATGTCACTACTTACTCTCTTAGCGATGCTACCATGGATGAGTAGTGTTGTTAGAAGTGGCCGATTCGATCGAAGCTTGAATGTTTTGATGAAAGTGAATGTATCTGATCTTGGTAAGTTATATATAAGGAGCTCGGTAACAACCTTTACATTAGCAACATTTTTAAATTTATCAGCTGCATCTATTTCCCAAGAAGTATTAAAAGAAAATCTGTCACATGTTAATAAAAAACTGCGAGATTCATTCATTAGTATATCAACACTTAGAGGTTTTTCTTTAGCTTTATTATGGAGTCCTTTAGAAATATTGCTAGCAGTATCCATTTTTGCAACTGGAGTTACTTATGTATCCATTTTACCTTGGTTACTTTTGATAGGAGCTATAACATTTATACTTGATACATTGTGGGGCTATTTTCATTTTAAGAAATATACATATAATAAACCTAAAATCCACCACTCGGACAAAGTAAACATAAAAGCATTGACAAGTAAAATTACTCAATTATCCATCGCACTGGTGATATTTCTTACCTTGGTTATTTTATGTGGTAATTTGTTTGCGATTGATTTCATATTAACTGTTACACTTCTTATTTTTCCATTTACCTTCGCTTGGTCACTAATAATGAAGAGAGTACATAGTTATTGGACCATCGGTTGGAATACATGGAGAATGAAAACAAATACTATGCAGAATTTTATTGTATTATTTATATCACTGTCGTTTTTTTCCAATAGTTTAAGCAATGCAACATTTTTAGAACTGATTCAGAAACCAATTTTATATGTTTCCGAATATCCGTTAATTATTTTTTTTGTTATCCAATTAAGCTTTATTTGTATGAGTATGTTTGGTATTCATCCAATTGCAACAATCGGTATCTTAGGAGGCTTAATTACAACATTATTAGATGTGCTTAATCCACTTAGCCTCGCCATTGTGTTAATAACCAGTTCTGTGGCTACATTAACGGTAGGCACATATGGTTTAGTTGTAACGTTGACAGCTATAAATACGGAGCAAAGCCCGTATCGAATCACATTAAATAATTTGCCTTACTCTTTCATTTTCGGTGGCATTGGATCTATTATTGCTTATGTACTTTTATAATGAAAAGGGTGGAATACAATATTAAGCGCTTACAGTAACGGTGTGTACTTAATATAGTATAAGCTACAAAAATTGAGCAACTCTAATTGACAGATTCATATAGTTGAAAAATAAAAAGTTGAGGTGGAATGTAAAAATGAAGCATTTACTAGCGGCTATTGAGTTACTCGAACAAAGTAAAATAGATTTTGATATTACTAATATGAAAGTATACAAAAAATCTTATATCTATCATGATAATGTACATTTAATAATGATAAAAGACAAAGCAAAGAAAGGAATACTAGCCGTTGGAAACGGTCAGCTTTTTGATGATTTAGAAGGAACAGATATTGAAGGTAAAGGGAAGTTTTGTTCATTATCACATGCCAACCGTCTAGTATTGAATCGTTATTTCGATTACACTGTACCTCGAGCTTTCGGTACTAAAATAGCTACAATGGGCCTAGGAGATCGTTTAGGTTTAGCTTCACCGGGACATATAGAGACGGTAAAAGGAAAAAGCGTCAAACCAATTTTAGCCCAACAAAGCATCCGTGAATTAACGCTTACAAATAGAACGATGAATGATATGTTAGACGCAGCTTGTTTTGCTGTTTTCCAAGAAGGGTATAAGGACGGATTTGGCGCAGACGGTGATCATATAAAAGAAGAAAAAGACATTCAATATGCATTATCATTAGGTATTTCGATGTTAACATTGGACTGCTCCGATCAGATACCTAAGGGAATTGAAAAAAAATCAGCAGAACAATTAAGTGTAGACTATGAGAAGTTGCCACGAGCAATAAAAGATCATTATAATGAACAATATTTAAACAAAACATTTGATGTGGATGGTCTGTATATCTCATTTGATGAAAAATTATTAATGGAAAATGTACTCCAATATAATGAAGCACTTAATTACATGGTACATGTATATAACGAATATATTATTACGGAAAAGCGGGAAATAGACTTTGAAATTTCGATAGATGAAACGGAAACAATCACTTCTCCAACTGCACATTTTTTTGTTGCCAATGAATTAAGATTAAAAGGTGTGGAGGTAACGAGCTTAGCGCCTAGATTCTGTGGGGAGTTCCAAAAAGGGATTGATTATATTGGCGATATTGAACAATTTGAATATGAACTAAGCGAACATGCATTGATTGCTGAGCATTTTGGATATAAATTAAGTATCCATTCGGGAAGTGATAAGTTTAAAGTTTTCCCGATCATTGCAAAATATACAAAAGGTATTTTACATGTGAAAACTGCTGGTACAAACTGGCTTGAAGCAATCCGCGTAATCGCTCAAATGAACCCAAATCTATATAGACGGATGCATGTTTTTGCTTTAGAGCACTTTGAAGAGGCTCTAGCATATTATCATGTGACACCAGATTTAGCGGGTATTGCTCCACTTGAAAATGTGCCCGATAGTGAACTAGAAAGCTATATGGATGACGATGCAGCACGTCAGTTATTTCACGTCACATACGGTCTCTTATTAACAGCCAAAGACGAGAGTGATAAAAATATATTTAAGGAAGAGTTCTTCTATACACTCGATAAGCAAGAAGAGGAGTACCGAGCAGCGCTTGTTAAGCATATAGGGAAACATGTAGAGCTTTTAGAATTATAAAGAATAAATGAGAAAAACATCCTTGGTTTTGTATTTAAAGAACTGAGGTTGTTTTAATTTGATTGATGATGAGAAGGAAAAGCAATGTAAATTCTTATCAAAAGATATTCAATTTTTATATAAATTATAATACATTTGCCTTTTCCGAGGGAATGATCATTCTCATTGGACTTTCTTATTCACCATTCAGTTTCCTCTTCATAATATATAAAGATTAAAAGGAGGGACGGCGAGAATGGATAATCAATTTTTTAAAAATATCGAGAAAAAGTCAGGTGTGAATATGAATGATGTTTTTGCACTGGCAAATTCATTACAAAATGCAAACTTCAAAGATGAAAAAACAGTGCGTGGAATTATTAGGAAAGTAGCGCAAATTGCTAATAAACCAGTCTCTAAAGAAATGGAAGATAAAATGGTTAAATCCATCACTAAGGATGGAAGTCAATTAGATATGAATGCAATTACGAAAATGATGAATAAAAATAAATGATTAAAGGCTTGCAGTTACTTTTGCAAGCTTTTTTCTTTGTTTTTTTTAAAAAACTTTAAGAGCAGTAACTATGCATGCTAAAAATGTTGGGCGAAAGCTTACTGTTTAGATTTTAACAGCATATAAACATGATTAATAATCACTTCGATTTTAATGCTATTACAATATTTTCTATATATAAATGATATATCGGGTTTAGTTGGTATGTTTAACAATATCTGTACAAGGGAAATAAGTTGTTAATTGTATTAAGATAGAGAGGGTTTTTCCAAAGATGAAAAATCGTCATTAAGTACAACCAAAATGTGACTTTCAAGGGTGGCTACTAATGCGAAAAACTAATTTAGTTAATAATTTGGATATTTATCGTTCGCATATGTCCTTTATTCTACCTTTAGGGTATGACATTAGTAAAAAAAATGAACTGGTAGAAATATTAAATAAAAATAGTTATAGCTTTTTCCAAATTGATGATTCTTCACGAAATATGGATATTTACGGTGAAAAAATTACTGTAGAGGGAAAAGAATTAGAACAATATTTTCTTCCATATATTGAAGGGAAACTTTTCCCATCCACATTGAAAGAGAATGGATTTCATAGATATACAAAGCCAATCTTGAAGTCCTTTAATTTAAAACTAAGAGATAAGAGCATGTCGTTCCGTATTCAGAGCATAGATGTTATTTTAGCTCCATTCGGTATTGCTTTTATGACCATCAGGGTTCAATTGGAAAGTCAGGAAAATGAATTGTCAAATATTTTAGATTTCATGCATCATTTCAGAGTAGTCGAATCAAAATTGAAGGAGGAACAAGGGGCAATAATCGTTTGTCCTGAAAGTGGGAGTCGCTTAACTGTTAGTGAACTTCTATTTGAACGACTATCCCCTTTTTTAAGAAAGTTTATTTTACATGACGATAAACTGAATGGATATTTTGGTTCACTTCCTTATTTTGAAGACGAAAGGATGTATGCCTCTGCATTTCTATTTAGCAAAGAAGGGTCCCCATTTACTGAGGATCAATTGTATCGTATGGGGACGCTAGATGGGATTTCACCAGATGGAGAAAAATTTATTTCAGCGAACAATCCGGATTATATTCGGCGTTACTTAAATGGAACTTTGCATGATCGATGGGCACCCAATACCTATACTGTAGTAACCGAACATGCCTTTATAACAGCAACAAATATCTCTCCAGAAGATATGTCAAGAGAAGTTAGCCAATTCATGGGAACTCATTATTATAACTTTCTACTTCATTATTTTTACAAAATGATGTTATTGCGATTTGCTTATGAATACAGTGAAATCAATTGGGAAAAAGATGATGAGTATGTAAAATCACTTATCAAGTTGATTACTCTATTTTCATCTTGGTATTTTTTCCAGGAAGTAAGTACACGGTCAGAAGGTAAAGAACTTACGAAGATGTTCAGGGATTCATTCAATATCGACAATCTATTCGATGATGTGAATAATACCCTGCACGAACTATATAAAAGTCAGGAAAATGAAGCGTCAAATAGAATGAACATGCTCCTTTTCTTTCTAACTGTTTTCACAGTGGTATCTGGAATTTATGGTATGAATCTTGTCGTTGAAGACTGGGAATCCCCTTTTACTTTGAATAAAATATTTACATATACATTTCTAGAATGGGTGTCTCTAATTACAGCGGTGGGTGGAATCGGACTTTCTGCTTATTTGATTGTAACGACTTTCGGGAAAATTGCGATAAGTAAATTACGCAAAAATAAAATGAAGTATCCTATGTAATGGGAAGATGAAAAGGCATCTTAAGGTGATAAAATATGGTTGCCCTAAACGAATGCGTGCCAATAAAAGCTACTAATGATCGACTATATAATTCTATTAAATAGTCGACTCTTATCGAAAACCTTATTAAGTTTAAATAAGACCTTTTAGGATACTAAATACCTAATCAATAGAATATAAAAAAGTATTAGTATTGAATCAACAAATTTGAAAATTTATATCAAAAACCTCCTTAATATTGGGAGGTTTTTGAATGTAAACATACTTGAATAAAACGTTCGGCTGTAGTATTTTTATATATACATTGGATAGAGCAGCTTCTCCAAACCAATAAACTAATTACGTAATCATATTATAATAAAAGCAAAATGAATTGTTAAGAAATGACATGAAACCCTAAATATGACCCCGACCAATTAGGGATGATTATCAGAGATCGCTTGTACGAGTTTTTTAAAGTAAAAGATAAAAAGTTTCGTAGCATAGACTTTGTATTTATACATTTGGGAAGAGTATGAAAGTAATAGTATTATATACGGAGACTGAGAGAAATGGTTTAAATCTTTTAGCCGATGTGAAGTAGGAGCGTGGTATGCATGAGGGCAACCCTAAGGGGGAAAATTGTCCATGCTAACGATGCTTATTTTGCATCCTTACATTTGATATAAGGATTTGGCAAGGGGTGACCATGTTCACTTGAGCACATTTCACCCTACGAAATAAATTTTGAAGAGATAGATTATTAACTAATTAGCAGAGTTAGTATGGACATAATCATTTCATTAGATGGAAGGTGATAAGGCGCTTTCTAACTGTTTTTTTTGACTAAAGCTAAGGAAATGATTATTTACGGAACAGCATATAAGTACTACTTTTAAGTGGCAATAATAAAAAATAGGGGGTCGGGAAATTGTGTAAATCAAAGAAGAAAGTGTTTGGTATGGGACTTGCTCTTATACTTGGAATTGGTGTTTTAACTGCTTGCTCAAATGAAAGCGCTTCAAATGGTTCAGCTGACAGTGAGAAGAAAGCGGAGGAGAACTCTAATGAACCAGTTAAGTTTACTATTATGGCTAATTTACACACACCTGAAGTTCCGTCGGATAAAATTGAAAAGCTTTTGGAAGAAAAAACCGGCGCTGATATTACATTTCAATGGACTCCAGATGGAAATTATGAAGAGAAGCTCAGCACTGCTTTTGCCACAAGCACTTTTCCGGAAGCAGTATTTATGAAAAACACCACAACCTTTCTTCAATTTAAAGAAGCAATCCGTGATGGCCAATTCTGGGAAGTAGGGCCTTATTTAGATGAGTTTCCAAATTTGAAAAATTTAAATGAAACGGTATTAAAAAATACAGCTGTTGATGGAAAAATATATACCCTTTATCAAGGGAGACCATTGTCTAGACAGGGGTTGATTTACCGTAAGGACTGGGCGGAAAAGCTAGGAATCTCAGAGCCTACTAATATTGAAGAATTTTATGAAATGGCAAGAGCGTTCACAGAAGATGATCCGGATGGAAATGGCAAAAAAGATACTTTTGGGATTACAGATCGTAGTGATTTAATTTATGGTGCATTTAAAACTGTTTCATCATGGCATGGGGCACCAAACGGTTGGGGAGAAAAGGATGGTCAGTTATTGCCAGAATTTATGTTTGAGGAGTATGTGAATACAATGGATTTCTTTAAAGATTTACGTGATGAGGGTTATATCAACCAAGATTTCCCTGTTACAAGCAAGGAAGATCAACAATCCTTCTTTAAAAACGGTACAGCTGGGATGTATGTTGGATCCATGCCAGATGTCCTAAGTATTTACCGTGATGCAGAAAAAATTAATCCAGATGTTGTTTATGATGTCCAGAATCAAATTAAGGGTCCAGATGGTAAATATGGAATTTGGTCATTACCTGGGTATGGAACAGTGGTCATGTTTCCAAAATCTGCAGTAAAGGATGAAGAACAATTAAAAGGAATCCTTGGGGTCTTCGATCAATTGATGTCACCGGAAATATCGAACTTAGCCTTTTGGGGTATTGAAGGGGAACATTATACTGTCGAGGATGGCAAGGCCTTAGCTAGTGAAAATGCAGAATTAACGGACCGCGAAGTAAAGCCATATCAATCAATAGAAATTGGTGAACCAGCAACTAATGGCAGATATGAAGGACTGTCTTCCTACGATGTCAAAGAAAAAGCGGAAGAATTAATACTAGATAATGAAAACTATTTAATTCATGATCCAACGGTCCCACTCGATTCACCTACTAACATTGAGAGAGGAGAAAGACTTAACCAATCGATAACTGATGCAACATATCAATATATCCTTGGCCAAATTGATAAATCTGGTTTTGAAAAGGTTATTAACGAGTGGAAAAAATCTGGTGGGGACGACATCATTAGGGAATTTAACGAATCTTATAGTGAAACGAAGTAATCTATTAGGATTATTCCTTATGAATGTGTTACCAAAAGCAATTGAATTTAGGGAAAGTGAATTATCATATTTATTAATTATAGCGTTAACCCATATGTGAAAAAATAGTGAGTTAAAGCTGTGTATACTTTTAACTACCTTGTGAACAGCGTACTAAACTTAAACAGGAAAAAGGATAACAGAAGCGAACCTATTAATGAGGTTTGCTTCTGTTATTAAAATGATGTAATCATTTTCTTAGATAAATCATCGTTAATCCCTACAATAAATGGGTTTCGAGCTAATATGGCAAAGTGATTATTTACGAAATAACCGAATATAGGATATGTTGGAGTCAACAAAAAGGTTAAATAAGATATAGGAGATGACAGCTTTGTTTAAAACTAGAAAGAGAATACTTTGTGCTAGTTTAGCGACTTTAATGGGAGTAAGTACCTTAGCATCCTGTTCTTCAGGTGTTAGCAGTTCGGAGAAAAAAAGTAGTGCAAAAGAGTTTACAATTATGACAACGCTACATACACCAGAAGTTCCCTCCGATAAAATTGAAAAACTCATCGAAGAAAAGACGGAAACAGATATTAATATCCAATGGGTGCCAGATGGTAATTATAACGAAAAACTTAATTCAGCATTTGCTACTGGTACATTACCTGAAGCAACTTTTTTAGGGAACACAACAACTTTTCTTCAGTTTAAAGAAGCAATCCGAGATGATCAGTTCTGGGAAATAGGTCCGTTTCTCGATGAATTTCCAAACTTAAAAAATTTAAATGAACAATCATTTAAAAATACTTCTGTTGATGGGAAAATCTATGCGCTATATCAAGGTAGACCAGCTGCGCGATCTGGTTTAATTTTTCGCAAAGACTGGGCAGATCATTTGGGTTTGTCAGCTCCGACAAATATTGATGAATTTTATGAAATGGCAAGAGCTTTTACAGAAGAGGATCCAGATGGCAATGGGAAGAATGACACGTTTGGAATTACGGACAGAAATGATTTAATTTATGGGGCATTTAAAACAGTAGCTTCTTGGCATGGTACGCCAAACAACTGGGGAGAGAAAGATGGTAAAGTAATTCCTGAATTTATGTTTTCAGAGTATATTGATACAATGAAATTTTTTAAAGAATTACGTGATAGAGGCTATATCAATCAAGATTTCCCTGTGACAAGTAAGGATGATCAGCAAGCATTCTTCAAAAATGGAGATGCTGGGATGTATGTTGGTTCCATGGGAGACGTATTTGCTATGAATAATGATGCAATAAATATAAATCCAGATGTAAAGTTTGACGTGCAAAATCAAATTAAAGGTAAAGATGGAAAATATCGAATTTGGTCATTGCCTGGTTATGGATCTGTTCTACTATTCTCTAAATCTGCAGTGAAAACAGAAGAAGAATTAAAGCATATTTTACATTTTTTTGATCAGTTAGCATCTAAGGAAATAGCAAATTTGCTCTTTTGGGGAATTGAAGGCGAACATTATACTATGCAGGATGGGGCTGCATTACAAGATTCAGATGCTAAATTAATTGATCGTGAAGTAAAGCCCTATCAATCGATGGAAATTGGAGAGCCAGCGACGAACGGAAGATACGAAGGAGTAGCAACTTATGATGCAAGAGTAAAAGCAGAAGAATTAATTCGAGATAATGATAATTATCTTATTCAGGATATGAGCATCCCACTAGAATCACCTACTTATATTGAAATTGGTGAGAGGCTGAATCAAATGATTACAGATGCAACATATAAATTTATTCTTGGCCAAATTGACGAAAAGGGATTCGAAAAAATAATCGAAGATTGGGAGGAATCTGGCGGAGATGAAATTATCAAGGAATTTACTGAAGACTTTATAAAGCAAAACGAAAAATAGAAAGATAATGTGCTGTGTAGTAAGAATCTGGAGCTGAATAACCTCCCCGCTACACATACAGCTTTACAAAATATTTCTTATAGAAAGGAAATCAGCTATGAAAATAGAGACTGCAATGGAGCCTGTAGAAGAAATGGTAGATAAATCTGCTATGCGTTCGGAACTCATAAGACGGGTGAAGAAAAACAAGTTACTGTATATTATGATTTTCCCGGGATTATTATATTTCTTCATTTACAAGTATATTCCAATGTACGGACTTGTCATTTCATTTCAAGACTATAAACCATACAAAGGTATTCTGGGAAGTGATTGGGTAGGGTTCGAACATTTTCACCGTTTATTTACTGAACCTGCTTTTTGGATGATCTTCAAAAATACCATTATATTATTTGGGTTGAATATCTTAATATTCTTCCCCATTCCGATCGTTTTAGCATTAATGTTAAACGAGGTAAGGCTTCGTGCATTTCAACGTACAGTACAAACACTTATTTATATACCTCACTTTATGAGTTGGGTCATTATCGTTTCGATTAGTTATGTGTTGCTGACGATGGATGGCGGACTTGTGAATGGAATGTTGGAAACATTCGGACTTCAGAAGATCAATTTTCTATTAAATGAAAGCTGGTTTAGACCGATGTACATTACTCAAGTTATCTGGCGTGAGGCTGGTTGGGGAACTATCATATATTTAGCAGCGATTGCAGCAGTTGATCCTTCTATGTATGAAGCAGCTCGCATGGACGGAGCCAATCGTCTTCAACAAATTTGGCATATTACGATTCCAGCTATTAAAAGTGTTATTGTCGTACTTCTAATCTTGAAAATCGGTGATGTACTAGAACTTGGGTTTGAACATGTATACTTACTCCTAAATGCATCAAACCGCGAAGTTGGAGAAATCTTCGATACCTATGTGTATACAACAGGGTTGAAGCAAGGACAGTATAGTTATAGTACTGCGATAGGTCTCTTTAAAGGACTGATTGGCTTAGTGCTCGTAATAGGCGCGAACAAATTCGCGAAAAAAATAGGCGAAGAGGGAATATATTAATCGGGTTACTATAAGAAGTATATTAAGTAAATGTGAACGGGACTAACATCTTTGGATCTGCATATTACCGCGACGTTATCTAATTTGTAATAAGGGATCTATTTATAGAAAGCGCTTATACATCTAAGGAGGTTGAAAAACAATGGTTGAAGATAAGACACTAGGTAGCCGGATATTTAATTGGACGAATACGATTCTGCTTGTAATTATCGCACTCGTTACTGTGCTTCCGTTCATACATGTTGTAGCAAGTTCTTTTACAACAAGTGCAGAGCTTGCACAAAAGCGCTTTGTCTTATTTCCGACAGAGTTTAGCTTGGCTGCCTATAAATATATTTTCTCAACAGATACCATATTCAAGGCACTGCTCGTATCGATTGGTGTGACATTATTTGGAACGATTTGGAGTATGTTTTTATCTATTTTGACAGCGTACGGGCTTTCACGAAGGGATTTAGTCGGTAGAAAACAAATCATGTTTTTCGTCATCTTTACAATGTTATTTAATGGAGGGATGATTCCCACGTTCCTTATAGTTAAAAATACAGGTTTACTAGATTCACTGGCAGCTTTGGTTATTCCTGTATCAATTAATGTGTTTAATATGATTATTTTACGGAGTTTTTTCCAAGGCCTTCCAGAAGGATTGGTAGAGTCTGCCAAAATAGATGGGTGTAATGATTTTGGTGTTTTATTCCGAATTGTCATTCCTTGTTCGATGCCAGCAATCGCGACGATATCTCTGTTTTATGCCGTCACCTATTGGAACACCTATATGCACGCCATTTTATATATTAATGATGCAGCAAAATGGCCAATTCAGGTATTACTTCGGCAAATCGTCGTACTTGCAAGTGGTTTAAGCTATGACAGTGCCGAATTTACGGATATTCTGCCGCCAGAAATTACAGTGAAGATGGCAGTTATTGTTGTCGCAACAGTCCCAGTACTTATGGTATATCCTTTCTTACAGAAACATTTTACAAAAGGTGCTCTTCTAGGATCTCTTAAAGAATAAGTTTCTTAAAGGAGAGACGTTCATATCGGAGAGATCTCCTGTGTTAGTTATAGAAAGGGTAGGGCTTGATAAGACATCCATTTTACTAAAACAATAAAATGGGTGTCTATCTTGAGGAGCAATGCAATAAGTTCGTTATTACTAGTAAATTACCCCCTTTACCTTTTAATTAGATCATTATTTAAAATGCGGAGAAGTCAGAGCTTTACAGAAAATTGGAGGGCGCATAATGTGGGCAGAACACTCTTTTATAGAAGATTTATATGAAGAAGCAATGAAAACACATGCTAAAACCTATAATGCTGATTGGAAACAAAGATTGAAATTACAATTTCAAGAATCACTTGGACAATTTTCAAGTGTGGAACCTCTACAGACAAAGATACTTGAAGAAATTAAAAAAGATGGTTATACGAGATACAGTATCGAAATAACTACTTTGCCTAATTTAAGAATGCAAATGTATGTATTAATCCCAAATGATAAAGTAAGACAGCCATATCCAGCTGTTCTAGCTTTACATGGTCATGGTTATGGCAACAAAGATATTGTTGGAATCAATGTAGATGGAACTGAACGAGATGGAGAGCCAGGTTATCATCAAGATTTTGCAGTTGAACTAGTTAAAAGAGGCATGGTTGTCGTTGCTCCAGAATTGATTGGCTTTGGTGGAAGACGCTATACACCGAGTTATACTCCCGGAAAAGTGGAGGATAACTCGTGCTATTCCATTGCAAGTCAGCTCCTGTTACTTGGAAAAACAATTGCTGGTCTAAGAATTTTCGAATGTAGAAGAGTGTTAGATTATTTGGAAACACGCGAAGAAGTGGATAGTGGGAAAATTGGTTGTATGGGCATATCTGGTGGTGGTCTAATCGCCGCTTTTACCTCAATACTCGACAATCGGATTTCTGCAATAGTTGTTTCCGGATATACGAATACATTTCAAGGGAGCATCATGGCAAGAAGGCACTGTTTAGATAATTACATACCTAGAATTTTAGAATATGCTGAAATGCCAGAATTAATTGCTTTGCTCGTTCCAAGACCATTGTTTATTGAAGCGGGAAATGAGGATCCACTTTTTCCTAAAAAGCATGTAAAGATTGCTTCAGAAAAGATCATAGATATATATAAAAGTTTTGGAGCGGGAGAATTAGTTACCACTCATTATTTCGAAGGCGGTCATGAAATAAGTGGAGAAAAATCATATGAGTGGTTACTAGAGCAGATATCATAATGATGTTCGAACGCTAGATATGAAATTGGAGGAAAACAATGTTTTGATAGCAGATTTTTTAGTGTTTATCAAGGCATCTGATGAAGGTATTTTTATGAGTACTAAAAGTAATAACTGTGCACGTTAATATAAGGGGGAAAGCTATTGTGCTAATAGGAGCTAAGGGTATGACAACTTTTAAAAATCCAATTATACCGGGATGCTACGCAGATCCTTCGATATGCAGGGTGGATAATGATTACTATTTAATTGCTTCAACATTTGAATATTTCCCAGGCGTTCCTATCTTTCATAGTAAAGATCTCGTTAATTGGCGTCAAATTGGTCATGTACTGGATCGTCCGAGCCAGTTAAATCTTGATGGAACACCAAACTCAAAAGGTATCTATGCTGCAACCATTCGCTACCATAAAGGTATTTTCTATATGATTACGACGTTTGTTGAAAGTGCATCAGGAGAGAGAAGAAACTTTTTTGTTACTACCGAAAATCCAGAAGGTCCATGGTCTGATCCAAATTGGCTAGAAGACTGTCCTGGCATTGATTCCTCTTTGTTTTTTGATGATGATGGCAAGGCTTATGTAACAGCGAATCGAAGGCCACCAAGTGGGCAAGATTATCCGAAGCTATGGAAATTTGGATGCAAGAGCTAGATTTGGGAACAAATCAGCTTATGGGGAAGAAGTTTAGTCTCTGGGATGGGGCATTAAAACAAATACATGCGCAAGAAGCGCCACATATTTATAAGGTAGAAGGGATGTATTATTTAATTATTGCTGAAGGGGGAACGGGATTTACCCACTCTGTGACAATTGCTCGCAGTGAATCAATAACAGGTCCATATGAAGGGTCTAAGACAAATCCAATTTTAACACATAGACATTTAGGTAAAGACTATCCAATCGTCAATGTGGGCCATGCTGATATTGTGGAAACACAAAACGGTGAATGGTGGATGGTATGTCTTGGTTCACGGCCATATGGTGGAGAATATCGTAATTTGGGAAGAGAGTCATTTTTAGTTCCTGTTATTTGGGAAAATGGTTGGCCAGTTGTCAATCCTGGAAAAGGGATTGTAGAAATGGAAGGTGTACGTCCACTTTTGGAGGAAAAAAGATGGCAGGCTGGATCAGCATGTGATCATTTTGATACTGATACTCTAGGGATGCAGTGGAACTTTATTCGAACACCACGAGAGGAATTTTGGTCATTAAAAGAAAGACAGGGACATCTCCGATTATATTTAAAACCTGAAACGATGACAGAAGAAGTAAACCCTAGTTTTATTGGTAGAAGACAGCAACATATTAATTTTGCAGTGAGAACAAAAATGGAATTTCATCCAGATAATGAACAAGAGGTAGTGGGACTTGTTTTATTACAAAATCAAGATTTTCAATACAGAATGGAAATTGTAAAAACGGAAATCAAATTGATTAAAAGAGAATCAGGAAAAGAACATTTGCTTGCTGCGCATGCTTTTAATAATTCTGAAGTCTATTTAAAAGTTGAGACATATGAGCAAAACTATCAATTTTATTACGCGGAAAATGCTGAGCAATGGAAAATGCTATATGAGAATGCAGATGGCCGAATTTTAAGCACAGATGTTGCTGGTGGATTTGTTGGTACATATATAGGAATATTTGCAAGTAGTAATGGTATGCATAGCAAAAATTATGTTGATATTGATTATTTTGAATATAGCGGACTTCCATAAGAGAGAGGCTATCTAATAAGGATTTAGCCTTGAGGATTATGTGATTGTTAGCAGAAGGCGTGCGAGACTCTTATGTGGTTAGCGAGTCAACACGAGGTCTCCTGCAACGAGGATGCTAACAGAATCCCAGGAAACGTCGCCTCCAGCAAAATCAATAGTCAAAGTTAACATAACCTTTAAATAAAAGAATAGGATCACCCAAAAAGTCAGTCGTTACGGCTTTTTGGATGCTCCCATCTTAATTAAAATCCTTGTTTTCTTAGCCAGGTTTCACATGTCATCGTCCATGAGGCAACATCTGGCTCATCCATTGCTAATCCAAGTCCATGGCGTCCGCTTTGAAAGATATGTAATTCAAACGGAATCTTTTTTTCACTTAGTGCATCTGCAAAAACTAAGGCATTTCCAACTGGAACAGACGCGTCATCGGCTGTATGCCACATAAAAACGGGGGGTGTACTTTCTGATATATTATTTTCGCTAGATAAGTATTCTCTTAATGTTTGTTCCGCATGATCTCCGATAAGATTATTCATTGATCCTTCATGAATAAATCTACTAAAAGATATAACTGGATAGCATAGAATCGCTATATTCGGGCGACTACTTTCTTTGTCTATTTTATCTTTAGATCTTCCATTATGGAAATCATAAAGTGTCGCAGCAGTGGAAGCTAAATGTCCGCCAGCAGAGAATCCGAGAATACCAATTCTATTCTTGTTAATATTCCACTCATCTGCACGATAACGTACTAGACTTATCGCTCGCTGTGCATCTATTAGTGGCACTGGGTGTTTATATGGTGCTACGCGATAATGTAGGATAAAAGCTGAAATACCTAAACTATTTAACCATTTAGCTATAGGTTCACCTTCATGATCAGCGCGTCGAACATATCCACCACCGGGGCAAATGACAACCGCAGCATGATTTTCATTTTCGTTCACGATGTAAGGAATAAGGTGAGGCCGATCCTCAGCAGTTTCACCTTTAGCATGTGGAGCTTCTTTTTCCCATAATAATATAGTCATATTTTCCTCCGGAAAGTAATTTTTATCATGTTTTTCGTAAACTGCCATTATATTAAAAGGTCTTTTTTATTTCTCGGTATTTGCCGGGAGTCGTCCCTTCGATTTTTCGGAACGATCGAATAAAGTTTTGTGGATTATTATAATTGAGTCTTTCAGAGATCTCTTTCACAGACATATCTGTTTCTAATAACCATTTCTTTGCACTATTTAATCGATATAGAGATAAATATTCACTGAAAGAAATATTCATTTCTTTACGGAAAACACTGCTTAAATAATTTGGATTGTAATGAAGTCTTGCCGCGATAATGTCAAGTGTGATATCAGTATCAAACTCTTCCTGAATAATGTGAATGATATTGTCGGAAATATTTTTGTATTGAGACTCCGATCGTTTTTCAATCTTATTTATTAGCGGGTTAATAATCATATCTACAAGCCAACCTCGTACCTCTGCAAATGATTTAAGTTCATGGATTTTTTCGAACATGGATCGATTATCTTCTAATTCTAATACGTCAATTCCTAATGTTTGCATTAATTCAATTAAATCATTTAAAAAACGGACAATTGCTATTTGATATTGTAAGTGATTTAAATCTTTTTCGAAAATAGCTGTAAGTAGTTGATCGAGTAAGTCATCAACCTTATCTTTATCACTAATTTTAATCGCATCAAATAATTCATTTTCAATTTGTTTTGGAAAGTAAGTATGGAATGCCTGTCCCCTTTCTAAATTCTCGAAGAAGATCACAGATTCAGTTCCAAATTTCAATGTATACTTAAGTGCTTCTAAACTTTCCTTATATGCATGTTTTGATTTAGAAATATCATTAAAAGGTTCACTAATCCCAATACTGACAGGGATATTCAAATCTTCTTTCACTATTCTCTTAATGGTTTCGGCAATATTATTTAAATAGTAAATATGCTGTTCTTTTGTATCGTGTCTACTCGTAAGTATAGTGATTTGTGCGTTATTTTTAACGATAGGAGTCATGCGATATTGACTAGGGATAAGTTCTTCTATCATTGTATTTATAACAAATAATAAAACGTCTTCTTCTTTACTAGCGAATCCAGTGTTTTCAAGTGTGTCGATTTGTAAAGCGAGTATACTAATCTGTTTAAAATCTTGGTTATAGCCAAATGATTTTAGTTTGCCTGGCAATTCCCCCTTATCTACTTTTCCATCTAATAATCTAAGTATGAAAAATTGCTTTAATTGACTCACTTGGCTTTGAAGTGTTTCTTCGAGATGATCATTTTGTTTAAGCATGTACTGTACTTTGCTCTCAATAATATCAAACTCATTACGTGGTTTCTTGTCTTCTTTCATGGTGAAAGACGGTAGAACCACATCTTGAAGACGTTTGATAGGACGATATATTCTTTTAGAACCAACGAGTACGATGATTAACGATATACTAGCTAAAATAAAGCAAGTGAAAAACGTAAACCAGCCAATCGAACTGGACTGTTTGCTTAAATCACTTAATTTCACGAGAGATAAGTAGGTCCAATTATTATAAATAGATTTTCGGTAAGTAATTTTGTAATCGGTTTCATTTAATTTGGAGTTAAACTGCCCGATATCGGAAGTGGACTCTTCCAATAACTTCAAAATATTAGTGTCATTATATCTTTTACCTATTTCCTTTTTATCAGTGTGACCAATAACAATAGAGTTACTGTCCAATATAATAATTCTTTCTGAATCGCTACTTTGACTTAATATATTTTGAAATGAACATGTTGGAATATTAGCAAATGCAATTCCTGTTTTGTTTGAACTTGTTAATGGGATATTTTTAACAAGGGTTACATCATACTCACAATAGCCACCTGGTAGTTGTTTATACAAAGGTTGTTTGCTCTTTTCAAACATCCATGTAGATTCTATAGCTATCGATGCATATGTACTTTGAATTCCAGTAGCTTGCTCCTCGGATAATCGTTGCAATCCATAATTATTAATGAGCCATCTATGGGGATAGCTTACTAAAACAACATCGGAGATTCGTGTATCAAACGTTTGCTGATGACTTAGTTCTTCCTTGAGTTGGTTATAAAGTTGAAATTGTTCTGTTGTTAACGGTTCTCTGAGCGCTTGTTTTATATGGGAAGAAGTAGCGAAGTGTGTCAAAGAATGATCGACTGTTTTTAAAATTTGTTCTATATTCGTTTGTATTTGATACACGCTTTGTTGTTTTTCATTAGCAACATGTTCTTCTATGAGGTCGGAGGATCTTATGAAAGAAAAAATGCCGACAATTATGACGGGCACAATACTTAAAATACTTATAAAAGTAATCATTTTATAAAAAAAATTAGCTGATTTATGCGCCTTCATTTTTACCTCCACACAACATATTCACGAGAATGATAGACTCGGATTTAGAACAATATGCTCTTAATTATAGCTTTGATTATGATCAATAACAATGTAATCATGATAATCATTTTATGATATCATGTTCAATTTATTAGCAAAAAAACTGATTTTATAAGCTTTTCTTACTAAAAAAATGTTAGATGAAGATGATTATAGATTTAATGAAATAATAAGCTTATATTAATAACGCATTCAATAAAGGCGTTTTCTGGATAAGGCATTTCATTATTTTCGAAAGGATGTTGCATCAATTGAGTAAAATATCTGAAAAATGGTCGCCGTTGTATTGGGCAGAGAAAATAATTGGCTGGAAACTTCTGCGACAGGTTTATTTGTATATGTCATTGCAAAAGCTGTTTCCAAATAAATATGTTGGAGAGGAATACGCAGACAAAGCAAACGAGGCTTTGATGGCTTGATTAAATATAAGATAGTGGAATCTGATACTGGTGAAGTGACTATTAAGGGTATTGTGATTGGTACTTCGAATGATGTGAATGATTATTATATTACACGTAAACGTAGTGAAAATGACCTGCATGGTGCAGGTATTTTCATTATGGCTTGTATGAAAGTAGAAAAATTAACATCAATCTGTGTAGGAGTGAATCAATAATGAATAGAAGATTTGCAGTATGTGGTATAAGTAACCGGGCAATGAGCATGTTTATTCAACCACTTTTAACTGATTTTGCAGCAACAAATCAAGTGGTAAGTTTATTGGATAGTGACTTGCATAGAGTGGATTTATGTTTAGAGAAATTTCCAGAATTAGTAGATGTTCAAAGCTATAAAGACGATCAATTTGATCAAATGATTAATGAAACAAAGCCAGATGTGATCATTGTTGTGAGTAGGGATGATACACATATTGATTATATTTTAAAAGCTTTAGCTAATGATATTGATGTTATTACGGAGAAGCCGATGGTTACTACATCGGAAGATGCTGTCAAAGTTCTTGAAGCAGAAAAGAGTAGCAAAGGAACGGTAACCGTTGCATTCAATTATCGCTATAGCCCTTTTCATCGGAAAATTAAGGAAATGGTCTTAGAAGGAAAAATTGGACGTGTGACTTCAGTTGATTTGAACTGGTATATAGATACTTATCACGGCGCGAGTTATTTTAAACGTTGGAACCGTAATCGTGACCTTTCGGGAGGACTATCTATCCATAAATCTACACATCATTTTGATCTCGTCAATTGGTGGGTAGATCAATATCCTGAGGAAGTATTTGCCTATGGAGCATTGAATTACTACGGGCCGAATGGGGAGTTAAATCCTGATCCTACTACTGATAATCGACATTGCGGAACATGCCAGGTTCAGAACGGTTGCGATTATTATATGAGATGGAACCCACGTACGTTACAGTCATCCGTGAAAGATGACCATTTGAAAATGGGTGAAGACAATGATAAGCAATATACTGGATATCGACCAGATGCATGTATTTTTGACTCTGAGATTGAAATCGAGGATACATATACGGCAACAGTAAAATATAATAAAGGTGCTCTTTTAAGCTATTCTATTAATTTTTCATTACCATTTGAAGGTTATAGATTAGCAATCAATGGAACGAAGGGCAGAATTGAAACTCAGGAATGGCATGCGCCAAGTCGGGTTCCATTCGAAGTACCTGAACAGACAATTGATTATTATCCGCTGTTTGGTTCAAGAGAAGTGATTCATGTAGTACAAACACCCGGAGGTCATGGTGGGGGAGATCCCATCTTACTTAATGATATTTTCTTAGGTGTAGATCCGCGCAGAGATTACGAAATCTTAGCCGGTGCTAAAGCTGGAGCTTACTCCATTGCTGTTGGTGAAGCGGTATGGAAATCAGCAAAAGAGAATCACCCTGTTTCTATAAAAGAGTTATTAAAAATAAAGCAAAAGATATAATACAGCAAAAGTTTTGACAAGGAGGTTCAGTGTGATGAAATTAGGTGGATTTGATGGATTATTCTTTCGAAGTTGTGAAGTTATCTCGAAACTTGCCTATGTTAATGCCCTTTGGTTTTTATTTACTGTCATAGGACTCGGTGTATTTGGGATCGCGCCTGCAACGGTTGCTCTTTTCACTATTAATAGAAAATGGATGTTGGGAGAAACAGATGTACCAATATTCAACACCTATTGGAAAGTATACCGAAAAGAATTTTTAAAATCGAATCTCCTTGGCTTAGCATTAATGATAGTAGGCTTCATTTTATACGTAGATTTAGCTTATCTACCAACAGAAGGGTTTGTATATACCATCATTCGGTATGCAATTATTGCAGTTAGTTTTGTTTTCTTAATTGTTTTGCTATATATTTTCCCTGTTTATGTTCATTTTAATGGAAACTTGAGAAAGTATTTTAAATACGCATTAGTATGCGGACTTTCGTATCCGCACTTTACATTTATGATGATTATCGCGGCCATGCTTTTATATACAGGTTTGAGCTTATTTCCAGGTATCATCCCGTTCTTTAGTTTTTGTATGCTTGCATATATGGTTATGTGGATTGCGCTTCAAGTCTTTAAAAGAGTCGAAAATGCTGTAATTGAAAAGCAACAGAAGGTAGAAGTGGTTAAAGAGAAAATGTAAATATATCAATATTTCCTAGTAAGTGCTACGGACCTTAACGGACAAAAACAGTTTGGCACCGAGCCTTATAGTAGGTATCAGTCAGTTTTAGCTAAATATATTGTTGGTGCACGTGAAAAAGGTAATATGAATGTGTCTCACGGAATAATTGCAATAGCTGTGAAAGGGTAAATTCCAGAGCTAACTTTTTTAAAAATAAGGAAAGGTCACGAAGCTTGGGAGCTTGTCCCCTGGTCTTGCCCATCATTTTGGCAGTACATTCAAAACAGGTAATATCAATGCAAAAATGGGGTTTACGGTAGATAATTTTCATGAAAAGCCTTTTCTGGATGTGGTAGAGAGTGTGAAAGAGTTAGTAGAGGAGGCAGAAAAATTTTAGTGTAATTGTTGGAGTTAAAGCTGGAGTGAATCATCCCATCTATACACCGAAATTAATGAAGCGACTATTGGAACTCGTCGGTTCAAACAATCTGCAAGTGATATTCGCTCCTGTCAATTTATTGACTGGGGAAACCTACAATAGATAGGAAGAAATATTCCAAGAAGCAATGGATCTATTTGGAGATCGGATCGTCATTGTTCATGCAAAAGATTTCATTATTAAAAATGGCAAACTAGTATTTACCGCTGTAGGAAAAGGAATGTTGAATTACGATATTGTAATGAAATTGATTAAAACTAAAAAACCACATATTAATTTCTTAAAGTACAACCGAGCCATACATTGACGATAGCATCGCCTTTCTACGTAAAAAATATGAAAATGCTTGAAAAAAATTGCTTGTAATAAACAAGATTGTTTATGTAGACGGTATCTCCCTGTGGAAAAAATATCACCAGTGAGACTATTATTATATGACATTATAAGCCAATATAGATGACTGGTAGTCATGTAAAGGCTTAGGGAAGTAGTGATATGATGAAAATAGGATTAAAAGAAGTTTTGGCACCAATGACGAGAACAGAACAAGTAAAGTATATATGGCATTATTATCGCTTTCATATTTTGGGTTTGATCGTGGTAATTATCTTTTCTACATTCACCATAAATGGTATTACAAACAAAAAAAATACAGAATTGAATTTTATGATTGTAGCGGAGAAGATTGATCACACAAAAGTGGAAGGATTACTGGAGCAGTTTAATAAAGAGTTGATCATGGAGGAGGATAGAAGTCTCACCGAAATAGGTATGCAGGCTGTCACTTATTCAAAAACGGAAATCGATCCACAAATGCAAGTCGGATTGCAGAAATTGGCTGCCGAACTTGCAGCAGGGGCTGTTGATATTTTGATGGTCGACAAAGGATACTATGAGGAGATGAATGTTGATGGTCAATTATTAGACATCAAGGAATTAAGTGGTATAGAAAATCTTCCCTATGCTAATGATCGAGTGTATGTTTCAGAAGAAGGTAAGGTGACTGGTATAGATTTATCTGCACTCTCATTGTTTCTAGGAGCTACTTTTGATGAAAATATAGTGCTGTGCCTCCCCGCCAATTCGAAAAATGATGAATATATTACTAAATTTTTAAAATATATGATAAACTCTAATTAATAATTCCTGGATGTAATTATTGTAAAATTGAAATAATAGGTTATATGAATAAGCTTTGAATGTAATCTGATTTAATTATGAAACAATCATTAGCCCTCTTCGTCCAGTGTTTTGAGATGTAGTAGCAAATTTGTTACATATTGGTTTTAAATATTTGATAGACGGAGCCTAAACTAAAATTTGAATACGTATATTTTCGATAAATGAGATATTCGGTTTAAATTTTAGAGAAGAGGGTATAGAAACTAAAAGAAGAAATCGGAGGTGAGGGTGTGGGTTATATTTCTATGGTCCCTTTATATCAATATCAGCAATATAATGAGCGTATTGAATCATCGCAAAAAACTCAATACCCAATCTCGGGAGTTGATCAAGTTCAAAAGATCGATATTAGATCTAAGTTTCATAAAACACTTGAGGAAAGAATTCATGAGCAATACAGTGCTCCTGAATTTAATGAAAAGGAAAAGAAACATAGCATTCAAAAAACAGATACACATGCATACTTAATGGCTAAATTAACTGGAAAGGGTAGAGAGTTTAGTGAGTACGCATGATCCTGCTTAATTATTTGATTTTAATTAACGGAATATTTAAATAGTTAAAAAGACTCATGTGTAAAGGCCTACGAAAATAACAAGCAGCCCTTCATTTCGAAGCTAAGGGCTGTTTGTTATTTTTCTTTTTGTATAGCTTTTTAAAAATCCAATTATTTCATTAGAACTATTATATATGCTTTTCCATTGTTTTATGTGGAATGCCTGCATCTAAAAATTCACTTGACACTACAGTGTATCCTAGCTTTTCATAGAATGGGATAGCAGAGATTTGTGCGTTCAGTTTCAGTAAATTCAAAGGGAAACTTTTAGCGTAGCCTTCGATGGCATTCATTATAAGAACACCTGCACCAGACTTTCTTTGGTCTTTAAGAACACAAATACGTTCAATCTTCCCATAATTGTCTACCACCCGAAATCTACCTGCTCCTATAGGAAGACCTTCGTTATATAAAACAAAATGAGCGGCTTCTGCTTCAAGTTCGTCAATTTCTAATTCAGAGGGCACATTTTGTTCCTCCACAAAAACCTTTGTTCTTACGTTGAATGCATCTTGAATCTGTTCATCTGTAACTACTTTTAAAACTTTTAACATTTATTGTGGATCCTTCCCAAGACGAAAAGTTTCATGAACTGTCCATGATTCATTATCTAGCTGGTAAACGAGGTGGAAACGATCCACCAATTCCTCATGGGCGACACCAAGCATTTTCAATGAACCGAACACGTCAGAATGTTCATCGTTTGATAATTTTTGTGCAATAGTGATATGCGGAACAAAAGGATGTTCAGGCGCTCCACCGGGAAGCTCCTTATAAAAGTCTTCGTTCAGCCCCTCAAGCTCAGCGTTTTTTTCAGCTTTAAAATGAATGGTATGGCTGATAGGTTCAAAAGAACTAACTTTTCTAATCTTTAAAATAAAAGGTTCATATTTTTCCGCAATATTATTCAGCTTTTCCGTAAATTGATTTAAGTCGTAATCTGTATCAAAAGCAGCTTTTAATGTTAAATGTGGAGGAATCAATGCATAGTGTGGATCATACCGTTTTCGATAAGAATTAGCTAAATCTTGTAATTTTTTTGATGGGAATATAACGATACCGCATTTCATTTTATTTACCTCCCTATTCTATTGCTTATCTTTTACATATTATAACATGTACTGTCACTATAACAAATATTTGAAAAACTTCATACAGGACTAGATGATTCTCATGAGAACATCTGTTGTAGAGCTCTTTTTACATCAGGTTGCCAATATTTCCAAGAATGTCCTCCAGAAAATTCTTCGTAAAAATGATGAAATCCTTTTTTCTCAAATAAATGATGTAACTCTCGATTTGGTGTTAAAAAGTCTTTCATATCTGAGATTTCCACATTTGATTCTTTGTCACCAATTACGTGATATACATCCAATAAATGAGGAAACTCATGGATATTTACCGCATCTAAAACACTTTTATTCACATATGGAGAATGTAAAATAACTTTTCCAAATACATTTGGATATTTTAAAGCGGCTAATAGTGAAACAGTAGCTGCAAGGCTATCACCCATTAATGCTCGGCTTTTCCCGACTTCATAAGTGGGATATTCCCGATCGATCCAAGGTACAAGCTCATGGGCTAAGAAACGTATATACGCCTGATGTTCCTTGCTTTGAGGATGATACTTATTACGTCTGTCTTTTACACTTTTATAAGGAACGCCAACAGCTATAATATTTTCAATTTCTCCATCATCTATTAACTCGTCCGCATATCTCGCCAGTCTTCCCATTTGAAAATAATCCTTTCCATCTTGGGCAATCACTAATGAATAGTTGAATAAAGGAGAAAATGATGCGGGTAGATACAATAATAGAGTTAAAGTTTCGTTTAACTCTGAACTTTCAAATTCTATCTCTTTTATCGTTCCTTGTGGGATCGACATTAACATTCCTCCTTATTAGTTTAGAAACACATAATACGACATATTATTACAGCAAAACATAAAAGATGCAAAAAAAAGTTATTAAGCCCTTCATTTAGGGTAATATAACTAAAACTCTATCTGAATAAATTATAAGGTATTCTTGTGATTTGTATCACAGAAGCCAGTATTTCTTAAAAATATAAATAATGGAGGGGCAATATGCTTACATTTAAAAATGTTTCCAAGGTTTATCCGGGCGGGAATAAGGCTGTTGACGGAATAAATCTTGAAATTAAACAAGGTGAATTTGTTATGTTCATCGGGCCGAGTGGCTGTGGAAAAACGACGACAATGAAAATGATTAACAGACTAGTGAAACCGACAGAAGGAGCAATATATTTAAATGGGAAAAATATTTTGGAGCAAAATACAGTCCAGCTTCGCCGATCTATTGGTTATGTTATTCAGCAAATTGGATTATTTCCCCATATGACAATTAGAGAAAATATTGCATTAGTGCCAAGGCTCTTGAAATGGCCAGGTACGAAAAGAACCGCTAGGGCCGAAGAATTATTAGAATTAGTAAATATGGACCCGGAGTATCTAGATCGTTATCCATTTGAATTAAGTGGTGGACAGCAACAAAGAATCGGAGTCCTTCGAGCGCTTGCTGCTGACCCACCGCTGATCTTAATGGATGAGCCGTTTGGAGCGGTGGATCCTATTACACGAGATTCATTACAAGCAGAATTTAAACATTTACAAAAGACATTAGGAAAAACAATTGTTTTTGTTACGCATGATATGGATGAAGCAATCAAATTAGCGGATAAAATAGTTATTATGCGAGCCGGAAAAATTGTACAAGTTGGTACACCAGATGATATTTTACATAATCCCGCTGATCAATTTGTTGAAGATTTTATTGGTAAGGAAAGACTGATTCAAGCGAAACAAAATATGCAAACAGTGGGACAAATAATGAATCCTGATCCTGTTACTATTGCAATTAATGCAACGTTATCTGAAGCGCTACAATGGATGAAAAAAAAGAGAGTGGATACATTGCTGGCTGTAAATAATCGCGGAATTTTAAAAGGATTTATAACGGTAGAGATGATTGACCGAATTCGTGACATGAGTAAAATTGTTGTTGAAATTATGGAAAAAGATTTATTTGTTGTCGAACAAGATGCACTTTTACGTGACACAATCCGGAAAATTTTAGTAAGAGGCCTAAAATATATTCCCGTTGTGAACGAGGAACATAAACTAATCGGTTTGATCACAAGAGCAAGTCTTGTTGATGTAGTATATGACTCTATTTGGGGTGCGGAAGAAGAACAACTCATTACTGAGAATCAATAGGGGGGTGAGTATATGGAAAGTCTAATGAATTTTTTCAACTCCAATGGTAACGATCTTCTAATGAAAACATGGGAACATTTATATATCTCTATTGCGGCATTAATATTAGGTATTATCGTCGCAATACCATTGGGTATTTTATTAGCCCGCTTGCCTAAAATCGCGGGATTTGTAATGGGCGTGGCAGGCGTTATTCAAACGTTTCCGAGTTTAGCTATTTTAGCATTTTTTATTCCACTTTTAGGAATTGGAAAAATTCCTGCTATTTTCGCATTGTTCTTATATTCTGTTTTGCCGATTTTAAGAAATACATATACAGGTGTTAAAGGGGTGGACGAGAAATTATTAGAAGCGGGACGGGGAATGGGTATGACTTCACTAGAAAGGATTTTTAATGTAGAGATTCCTTTAGCCATTCCGGTTATTATGGCAGGTGTTAGATTATCCTCAGTCTATTTGATTGGCTGGGCCACGCTAGCTTCTTTTATTGGTGGCGGAGGATTAGGCGATTTTATCTTTGATGGTCTTAATTTATTCCAAACGGATCTAGTTATCGCGGGAGCAGTACCAGTAACGATACTTGCGCTCATAACCGACTTCTTGCTTGGTAGATTAGAGTATAGATCAACTCCGAAAGGCATTAGAAAGCAAAATGAGATGGCGTAGAGGAGAGGAGGAACAATGATGAAAACAGCATTGAAAAATAGTTTACTGTTATTGCTGTCTACATTCCTTTTACTAGGTTGCTCATTACCAGGCTTAAGTGGAAATGCAGACAATACAGTTAGAATTGGGACATTAACAATCTCTGAGTCACATGTTCTTGGTCATATTATTCGCTTGATGATCGAGCATAACACAGATTTAAAAGTGGAAATGATTGAGAATTTAGGTTCATCGATTGTTCAGCATAAAGCTTTAACAGATAATCAAGTAGATATAACGGCAGTGAGATATACTGGGACAGATTTGTCGGGAGTGCTTAAAATGGATCCAGTAAGCGATCCAAATAAAGCGATGGAGATTGTACAGAGAGAATTTGAAGAAAGATTTGATCAAACTTGGTTTGATTCTTACGGATTTTCAAATACGTATGCATTTACTGTTACAAAAGAATTAGCTGATGCAAATCAGTTGAAAACAGTATCGGACGTAAAAAGCATTGCGGATGAAATTAGCTTAGGTGTAGATAATTCATGGCTGAAACGCAAAGGAGACGGCTATCAGGGATTTATTGAAACATATGGATATGAATTTGGCGAAGCTTTTCCAATGCAAACTGGACTCGTTTATCAGGCAGTTAGTAGCGGTAAAATGGATGTCGTACTTGCCTATAGTACGGATGGACGATTAAAAGCATTTGATTTAATCGCTCTTGAAGATGATAAGCATTTTTTTCCTCCATATGAGGGTTCTCCAGTCGCACGAAACGACTTTCTTGCTAAGCATCCAGAGGTTAGGGAAATTTTACAAAAGTTATCTGGAAAAATATCGACTGATTTAATGACTGAATTAAATTATGAAGCAGATGTACAAAAAAAAGAGCCTGCGATCGTTGCTAAAGATTTTTTGGAGAAAAACAATTATTTTGAATGAAGAAATGAGGTGATCCCTTGAATATATTACAAGAATTATCACAGTATTATATCCAAAATTCGTCCTATGTGTGGGCACAGTTTTTTCGACACTTTTTAATGTCTGCGTACGGCGTTGTTTTTGCAGCAATAATCGGAATTCCGTTAGGCATACTAATAGCTCGTTATCATAGACTTAGCAAATTGGTTTTATCGATTACAAATATTATCCAAACTATTCCAGCACTTGCAATGCTTGCAATTCTCATGTTAGCCATGGGGCTTGGTGCAAATACAGTTGTAGCGAGTTTATTTTTATATTCCCTTTTACCAATCATCAAAAATACATATACCGGTATAAGAGGTATTGAGAAACCTATGCTTGAATCGGGATTTGCAATGGGGATGACTAAATTTCAATTAATGTGGATGGTTGAGCTACCATTAGCTATGTCCGTAATTTTAGCGGGATTGAGGACGGCACTTGTTATTTCGATTGGAGTTGCGACTATTGGAGCCTTCATCGGTGGGGGTGGTCTAGGGTCCATTATAATCAGAGGTACAAATGTAACGGACGGCGCGGCGATTATACTAGCAGGAGCAATACCTACAGCAATAATGGCAGTCGCCGCTGATTTAGTAATGGGTTGGCTTGAGAGGCTGCTATCACCGGATCGCAGGGCTAAAAGTAGGAAACAATCCGCTCCAATGAAACGTGATGAGAATTTAGCTTAATACAGATGGGAAGACTATTTTATGTATCTAAAGTAGTCTTTTCTTTAAAATTCAATTGTGTTAAAATTGTGAATGAATTTCTAGCTGATTAAATATGAGGGGGAGAACGAACGAATGAAGAACAAAAGTCTTTTACTAAGTGCGGTGCTCATGCTCGTATTATCTATTGTACTAGCTGCCTGCGGCGGTGATAAGAAAGCCGGAGATAGTGGTAATAAGAATGATAAAAATGGAAGCGATTACGGAATCAAATTTTTAAGTATTGCTACAGGAGGGACAGGTGGGACATACTACCCGCTTGGTGGAAACTTTGCAAATATGATTAAAGATGCAACAGGTGTTGAAGCAAACGCAACTACTTCTGGTGCTTCTGCCGAGAATATGACACTTATTCAAAAAGGTGAAGCAGAAGTGGCTTTTACACAAACGGATATTGCCACATATGCTAATGAAGGCACAATGATGTTTAATGGTAAAAAGGTGGACAATATTAATGGTCTTGGGACGCTTTATCCTGAGACAATTCAAATTGTAACTACAGCAAAGTCTGGTATTAAATCAGTTGCTGATTTGAAAGGAAAAACAGTTTCCGTTGGAGAAGCTGGTTCCGGAACACTTGCAAATGCCGAACAAATTCTTGAAATGTATGATTTAACAGTAGATGATTTGAAAGCGCGTAATCTTTCTTTTGATGATTCTACAACAGGGATTCAAGACGGTACCATTCATGCAGCATTTATTACCGCTGGAACACCAACAGGAGCAGTGGAAGGGTTGGCTGCGACAGAAGATGTCGTCATCGTTCCCCTTGAAAGTGATAAAATTGATGCATTGATCGAAAAGTATCCTTATTATGCAAAGGAAACAATTCCGTCAGGCACTTACGGAGCTGATGCGGATCTTGAAACAGTGGCAGTGCAAGCGATGCTTGTGGTTAGTTCTGAGTTAACAGATGACCTGGTCTATGAAATGACGAAAGCCATTTTCGAGAATACAGATAAAATTGGCCATGCAAAAGGAAAACTAATCAAAGCTGAAAATGCATTGGATGGTATGGCAATTGAGTTACACCCAGGTGCCAAAAAGTATTTTGACGAAAAAGGAATATCCGCAGAATAGAAGATTTATCACATGTATAGCGGGCAGTAATCCTCTACCATCATGCTTGAAATAAAGGAGAATTGGTGGAGGAGA
Organism: Lederbergia lenta NBRC 16444; assembly: GCF_001591545.1. Lineage (GTDB taxonomy): Bacteria > Bacillota > Bacilli > Bacillales > Bacillaceae_C > Lederbergia > Lederbergia lenta. The sequence continues at coordinate 2,033,490 of NZ_BCVC01000001.1, read as the reverse complement.
AACTGTCTGTAAATATTTAATTGGTTCTAGGCTGAATAATGCTGGTCATAAAAGCGAAATAAAGGATAAAGTGATTTTATAGCCATTGTTATATTTATCAGTGGGAAGAGTTGGGAAACAATGCTGAAATATAAATATGTAATAATTTTTTCTATTTCATTCATTTTATTATTATGTATAATGTTTATACCTTTTCGTAGTTCTATTGTAATCGAAGATGGAAATACGGGAAAAGTTCTTGCCTATTTTCCTTTACAACAAACAGATAGAATCTTTCACATTAAATATACCCACTCTATTCACCTGACTGATGTGAAAGAAACATATCAAGTTTTAGAAGACGGAACAATCCAACAAAATGAATTAATGTATGAAGATACGGCTATTGGCATGCCATCCAATGCTGAATATGGTGAGACCTTCGAAATAAAGAACGGAAAGTATTATATACGAAATATGGCGCGCGATTTTTCGAATATACATATGAGGACTGCGCAAGTAGTAGGAGAACATCATTTGGAAGTAAATAATAATGATTTTTTGTTTTCCTCCATCGTGGACCCCGGGTCACTGGTTACTATTCGCGAGAGGAAGTTGGCACTGTGGCAGATATGGAAAGGAGTGAATATCATTGGCGGACAAGTATAAACACGAATCATTATCTGTCGAAGAACAACAAAAGTTATTAGAAAAATATGATCCAGAATCAGCCACTAGAAAACTGAGAGGTCCAATTAGTATAGTTGTTTTCTTTGGTTTATTGGCTTTTTCCATTTTTCAATTATACGCATCGATCACACAATCAATTCCACGCCAAATCTTACTATCTATTCATCTAGGTTTTGCTCTATCTCTAATTTTTTTATTGTTCCCAGTGAGCAGGAAATCTAAGAAGAAAAATTCAGTGGCTTGGTATGATTATATTTTTGCATTATTATCAGTCGGAGTTGGTGCCTACTGGCCATTGATGATAGATACAATTGTAAATAGAGTAGGTATATTAACGCCCCTAGACTTAACAGTAGGAACGATTGCTATATTATTAACACTTGAGGCCACTAGGAGAGCTGTAGGTTTACCGATCACAATCATTGCGGCATTGTTTATGGCTTATGCTTATTTCGGTCAGTCGATGCCAGGATTTTTAGGACATCGGGGACTGAATTTTGAAGGCCTCGTGAATACAATGTTCTTTACTTCCCAAGGGATATTAGGAACACCTTTGTACGTTTCAGCAACTTTTATATTTCTATTCTTATTATTTGGTGCCTTTTTAGTGAAAACCGGAGTTGGCCAATATTTTAATGATCTTGCTTTATCATTAGCTGGACGTCGAGTTGGGGGCCCAGCTAAAGTAGCGATCTTTTCAAGCGCTTTGCAAGGGACAATTAGTGGAAGCTCCGTTGCGAATGTTGTAACATCTGGGTCATTTACAATCCCAATGATGAAAAAGTTAGGGTATAGGAAAGAATTTGCTGGTGCTGTAGAAGCAGCTGCTTCTACAGGTGGGCAAATCATGCCACCCGTTATGGGGGCAGCAGCGTTTTTGATGGTTGAATTTATTGGTGGGATTAGTTATTGGGAAATTGCAAAAGCAGCAGCCATTCCAGCTATGCTTTATTTCTCAGGCATTTGGATTATGACTCACTTTGAAGCAAAAAGGATGGGTTTAGAAGGATTGCCGAAAGAACAGCTTCCAAATCGTAAAGAAGTATTATCGAAAATCTATTTATTAATTCCTATTCTATTAGTTATCGTTTTACTAATGAGTGGTGTTAGTGTGATGCGCGCAGCACTATGGTCAATCATCGGCACAATTGTAGTCAGCGCCATACGTAAAGATACTCGTATTGGTTTCAGACAAATGGTTGAAGGCCTCGTTGATGGGGCACGGACAGCTTTATCCGTAGCAGCTGCAACAGCCGCCGCTGGTATCATTGTTGGTGTTGTAACGAAAACAGGGTTAGGCTTAAAACTTGCTAATGGACTTGTTGGTCTTGCGAACGAACAGCTATTACTTACATTATTCTTTACGATGATAACATCGATTGTGTTAGGTATGGGTTCACCGACAACAGCAAATTATGTTATTACGTCGACGATTGCAGCACCTGCGATTATCTTGCTAGGTGTACCTGCATTATCTGCCCACCTTTTCGTTTTTTACTTTGGGATCGTGGCAGATATTACACCACCTGTTGCCTTGGCAGCATTTGCCGCCGCAGGAGTCGCGGGGGGAGAGCCTATTCGAACCGGTGTGAATGCGTCGAAATTGGCTATCGCCGCATTCGTTATTCCATACATGTTTGTTTTGTCTCCAGAGCTCTTGATGATAGATACAACAATACCATATCTGATTTGGGTCGTATTCACCGCATTTACCGGCATGATTGGAATCGGAGCAGGTATTATCGGATTTTGGTATAGGAAATTATATTGGTTTGAACGTATCATCGCTATTATTGCGGGATTACTGCTCATGTATCCTGAAGGAATGTCAGATACAATCGGCATTATTCTATTCACAGTAATGTTAGCTATCCAAATTTTCACGAAAAATAAAGGGAAATTTAAATTAGCTGAAAGTTAAAAAGAAAAGCGAAAGCTCCTGCTCATCGGCGTATAAGCTGTGTCTTAAGAAATTGCGGGTTTAGTGAAGGAGCCCTTTGAGATAAAAGAGACACGGTAAGTCTGTAAGGCGAGCCGATGTTGACTTAGAACAAATCGTGAAGTTGCTAGACGTTGAGCACTATAGCGAGATAAAAAGAATAGCGAAATATAATCCAAAGTTTGACAAAAGGATCTCTTGGTAATTACTAAGAGGTCCTTTTTATAATTCTACTACAAGCTGTATTAAATCCTAACAGATAATTCTACAAATATTTTGAATATAATATGTTAATCTAATAGAAAATTATAACTTATATTTGGAGGAATGATATTGGCGAAATTAATTTATATTATCATCTCCATATTAGGAGGAATGTTGGCGGGAATACAAGCACCGGTTAATGGGGAATTGGGAAAGAAAATTGGAACATTTGAAGGTGCCCTTTTTTCGTTTTTCATTGGCACTCTCTTTTTAACTTTTATTGTCTTATTTTTTGGAAAGGGGCAAATGAGTGGTATTTCTGCTGTTCCAAAATGGCAATTAGTTGGAGGGTTCATAGGTGCTATTTTTGTTATGACAATCATCATAGCTGTTCCACATCTTGGAGTTGCTTTAACCATTTTATCTGCTATTATAGGACAAGTTTTAATAAGTATGGTAATCGACCATTTTGGATTCTTTGGTGTGGAAGTAATTCCTATTAATTGGAATAGGGTCATAGGATTGATATTAATGTTTACTGCACTATTTTTTATTTATCGAGATCGTCTAACAATTTGAGATGTTACACAATGAAAAGCAAACAGAGGGCTTTATTTAACATTGTGTATAATGCAAAAGTTATTATGTAAAAGTAAAATTAATGTAAACTCCAAATGTTTCGTATGAATTGAAAAAGGAGGAATTTTTTCACCCATTTGTTGAAAGCGTTATCTCGGTGTGGAATGTAGAAGTATAATACCCCTAAATGGGAGTAGTAATTGCCCATTTATCCAGCGCAAAAAAGTAAAATTCCTAGCTTTGTAGTCATTTAAAGGGAATTTTTTTAATATCATTCCTAAAGGAGGTTGTCTATTGTGAGTCACGCAAATCAATCTAGAATTTGGTTTGAGGATTTAAGTAAGAACTTTGAGGAAGTAGATCTTGGATTAACAAATCAGGAAGCGATAGAAGAATCAAATCGCTGTCTATATTGCTATGATGCTCCGTGTATTACAGCTTGTCCAACTGGAATTGATATCCCCACCTTTATCAAAAAAATTGCCTCAGGGAATATAAAAGGATCGGCTAAGACAATTATGACGGCTAATCCAGTAGGTGCAAGTTGTGCCCGTGTTTGTCCAACGGAAGAATTATGTGAAGGAGCTTGTGTGCTTAACCACTCCACGAAACCAATTATGATTGGAGATTTACAGCGTTATGCGACAGACTGGGCAATTAAAAATGAACAAGTATTATTCAAACCTGGAAAGAAAAACGGTAAAAAAGTAGCAATTATTGGAGGAGGACCAGCAGGATTATCTGCTGCGCGTGAACTGGGACTATTAGGTTATCATGTTACCATTTTTGAAGCGGAAGAAAAGGCTGGGGGATTAAACACATATGGAATTGTCTCTTTTAGACTGCCGCAAGAAATATCTTATTGGGAAGTAGAACAGGTAGAGAGTTTGGACGTTGAAATCCGCACAAATACTCGGGTTGGAGAAGATATCTTAGTAGATGAAATCATTGAAAACTATGATGTTACCATATTAGCAATTGGCATGTCTAATGTTCCAGATTTAGGTATCTCTGGTGAGGAATTAGAAGGAGTATATGACGCAATCGAGTTTGTGAAGGATACAAAAACAAAGCCAATTACAGACGAGTTTCTTGGAAAGAGGGCGGTTGTAATCGGAGCTGGAAATACTGCAATTGATGGGGCGACTTGCTCGGTTCGCCTTGGGACGGAAAATGTAAAGATACTCTATAGAAGAACGATCGAAGAAATGACAGCTTATGATTTTGAATACGAGTTTGCTAAGCAAGATGGGGTAGAGTTTAGATGGCTTACTGCACCAAAACGGATTATTGGCGATGAAAATGGACACGTCAAGGAAATTGAATGTTTCAAAATGGAATTAGGTGAGGCGGATGAAGATGGGCGACGCCGTCCAGTTCCTGTTGCAGGTTCGGAATTTACGCTAGAAGTAGACGCTGTGATTAAGGCAATTGGTCAATCAAGATATGTAGAGCTCATTGAGCAGTTTGGAATAGTCCATCATGGTGGTGTTGTGAAGGTTGATCAAACAACATATCAAACATCAAATGATAAGGTGTTCGCATGTGGAGATGCAATTTTTGGAAAAGGTCAGGGAGAAGCGATGGTAGTATCAGCTGCACAGCAAGGCAAAGATACTGCGTATGCCATTCATAAGTTATTATTTGGAACGATTTCGGAAATTGCTTAAGAAAAGTATATAAAGGGGGTATAAATAAATGGCAGATTTACGTATTAATTTAGCAGGCATTAAATCACCTAATCCATTTTGGCTAGCTTCTGCTCCTCCAACAAATTCTGGATATCAAGTTCAAAGAGCGTTCGAAGCTGGATGGGGAGGAGCAGTGTGGAAAACTTTAGGAGACCCTATCTTAAATGTATCATCACGTTTTGCTGCAGTTAGCTTTAATGGACAAAAAGTAGCTGGGTTTAACAATATAGAATTGATCACTGACAGACCTCTTGAAGTAAATCTAAAGGAAATTTATGAAACGAAAAAGCGATTTCCAGATCATGCGATTATTGCTTCGCTCATGGTAGAACCAAAGCAAGAGAAATGGCATGAAATTGTAAAAAGAGTGGAAGATGTAGGAGTAGATGGTTTAGAGCTTAATTTCGGTTGTCCTCATGGGATGGCGGAAAGAGGAATGGGTTCTGCATCCGGTCAAGTGCCTGAATTGGTGGAAAAACAAACTTACTGGGCAAAAGAAGCAGCTAAAACGCCAGTAATTGTTAAGCTTACTCCGAATATTACAGATATTACTGTAACGGCAGAATCTGCTGTAAAAGGTGGAGCAGATGCAATTAGCATGATCAATACCATTAATAGTTTAGCAGGTGTCGATATTAATTCATGGGATACAATTCCACATGTTGCTGGAAAGGGTGCTCATGGTGGTTATTGCGGGCCTGCTGTTAAACCAATTGCGTTACACATGGTTGGGGACTGTGCGAGAAATCCAAAAATTAATATCCCTATTTCGGGAATAGGCGGAGTGTCTGATTGGCAATCTGCAGTAGAATTTATGTTAATGGGAGCGACTGGAGTACAAGTGTGTACAGCGGCGATGCATCATGGTTTTAGAATTGTCGAAGATATGATTGATGGGTTAAATAATTATTTAGACGAAAAAGGGATTGCTTCAGCGATGGACATCGTTGGAAAATCGGTCAATAAATATTCTGACTGGGGTGAATTGGATCTCAATTATAACATCGTTGCTCAAATTAATAATGATATTTGTATTAATTGTAATAAATGCCATATTGCATGTGAAGATACGGCACACCAATGTATTGATATGTTTAAAGATGAAAATGGAAACGATATTTTAAAAGTAAGAGAAGAGGATTGTGTTGGTTGTAATTTATGCTCGATTGTCTGTCCGGTGGATGGGGCGATCGACATGATTGAAATACCAAGCGGACTCCCGCCAATGACATGGAATCAACGTCAAACAGCTATCGGTGCTGTTGGTTGCAGTGTAGACGCAGTTAGTAAATAATTCAGATTATCTTCAAAAATAAAAGGAGGAGAAGTATGAAAAAAGTAATAAAAAACGGAATAATTGTTACAGCAGCGGATACGTACAGTGCGGATGTACTCATTGAAAATGGTGTAATCAGTATGATAGGAGAAAATATTTCTACTCAAGACTCCGAAGTTATCGATGCGAACGGATGTTATTTGTTTCCTGGTGGGATAGATCCCCATACCCATTTAGAAATGCCGTTCGGAGGAACAGTCACTAAGGATGATTTCGAAACGGGTACAATCGCAGCAGCCTTTGGCGGTACGACAACAGTCATCGATTTTTGTTTAACAAATAAGGGAGAGCCACTAAAAGATGCCATTGCAACTTGGCATGCAAAAGCGAAAAATAAAGCTGTGATCGATTACGGTTTCCATCTTATGATTGGGGAGGTAAACGATGCAGTATTAGAAGAACTGCCATCTGTCATTGATGATGAAGGTATTACATCATTTAAAGTATTTATGGCGTATAAAAATGTGCTTCAAGCTGATGATGAAACACTCTTCCAGACGCTTATTGCTGCAAAAGAACTTGGTGCACTCGTTATGGTTCATGCTGAAAACGGGGATGTGATCGATTACTTAACTAAGGAAGCTTTAGAACATGGAAATACTGATCCGATCTACCATGCCCTAACAAGACCACCGGAAATAGAAGGCGAGGCAACGGAAAGGGCCGCAATATTTACAGGTCTTGCAAACTCACAGCTTTATGTCGTTCATGTATCATGTGCAGAGGCTGCTAAGAAAATTGCGGAAGCTAGAAGTAAGGGAATTGATATATGGGGAGAAACTTGTCCGCAATATTTATTATTGGATCAATCCTATTTAGAAAGACCTGATTTTCAAGGTGCTAAATATGTCTGGTCTCCACCACTTCGTGAAAAATGGAATCAAAATGTTTTATGGACTGCTCTTAAAACGGGTCAACTTCAAACATTAGGATCTGATCAATGCTCATTCGATTTTAATGGACAAAAAGATCTTGGAAAAGGCGATTTTTCAAAAATCCCAAATGGAGGACCATTTATAGAGGATAGGTTAAGTGTATTTTTCTCAGAAGGAGTAAGAAAAGGAAGAATCACATTAAATCAGTTTGTTGACATTACATCAACAAGAGTTGCTAAATTATTTGGATTATATCCTAAGAAAGGAACAATAGCGGTTGGTGCAGATGCAGACATCGTCGTCTTTGATCCAACAGTGGAAAGAACTATTTCTGCTGAAACACATCATATGGCAGTTGATTATAACGCCTTCGAAGGAATGAAAATCACTGGAGAACCTGTTACTGTTCTGTCACGAGGAGAATTTGTTATCCGCGACAAAAATTTCGTTGGTAATATAGGAATGGGGCGCTATTTGAAACGTGCTAAATACGAGACTAATGCTAAAGAGAAAGAAAAGAAGACATTCACTCATTAAGAATTTCATAAAACATTTTCGTTCATAGGTGGAGGTATAATAAAGAAAATCCTCCCCCTTTATTGCATCTTGATTATTCGGAATGTTTTGCCAATTGGAGAGGGGGAGCAGAAATGAGTAACGAAAAATCGGAAGTTGTTTTAGGGATACATGAATCTCCGCCACCCGGAAAGTTTTTAGTCCTAAGTATACAACATTTATTTGCGATGTTTGGTGCAACGATTCTAGTTCCATACTTAGTGGGGTTAAGTCCTGGGGTTGCTCTTATTTCCAGTGGATTAGGAACACTTGCCTTTCTTTTGATCACAAAAGGTCAAGTTCCAGCGTATGTTGGTTCGTCCTTCGCTTTCATCGTACCAATCATTGCTGCTACAGCAGCAGGAGGACCAGGTGCGGCAATGGTAGGAAGCTTTTTAGCTGGTCTAGTATATGGGGTTGTAGCAATAGTCATTAAAGCTACTGGTCATAAGTGGCTTGTGAGAATTTTGCCACCAGTTGTTGTTGGACCGGTTATTGTCGTTATTGGCTTAAGTTTAGCACCTACTGCTATTGGAATGGCAATGAATAATCCTGAGGGAAATTATAGTTTACTATACTTTTCTGTAGCATTAGTCACGCTTGCGATTGTTGTTCTTAGTTCGATCTTCTTAAAAGGGTTCCTTAACCTAATACCTGTGTTAATAGGTATATTTGGAGGATATCTGTACGCTTCAGCGATCGGGTTAGTGGATTTAACAGGAGTTAAAGCAGCAGGTATTTTGGAAATGCCAGACTTTCTCATTCCTTTTGTAAATTATACGCCTAGTCTATCTTGGAGTATCATCACTTTAATGATACCTGTCTCAATCGTCACATTATCTGAGCATATTGGTCATCAAATGGTCTTAAGTAAAGTTGTTCAAAAAGATTTAATTCAAAGACCAGGTTTGCACCGATCAATTATGGGTGATGGTGTTGCTACAATGCTTGCATCTTTAATAGGCGGTCCACCGAATACCACGTATGGTGAAAACATTGGGGTTTTAGCAATTACTCGAGTATTTAGTGTATTCGTGATAGGTGGCGCAGCTGTTTTAGCGATTGTCTTTGGATTTATCGGTAAAATCACTGCACTTATTAGCTCTATTCCGACTCCAGTTATGGGAGGGATTTCTATCCTTCTATTTGGAATAATCGCGGCATCTGGATTAAGGATGCTAGTTGATAGTAAGGTAGACCTTGGTGATAAAAGAAATCTGATCATTTCCTCAGTAATTCTAGTAATTGGTATTGGAGGAGCAACCTTAAAGTTTACTGAGAACTTCGAAATACATGCCATGGCGCTATCCGCCATATTAGGTGTCTTATTGAATGTTTTTCTTCCAGGTGGAGAGGTTCCGGAGGATGTAGATATTTATGAGACGCAGAAGGAAGATAGTAATAATACCGTTGCTTAATTCATTTTATTTCGCAAAATGAATGAACCCAGATGGAGAATGATCCTCCATTTTAATGCCATAGAGCCCTTCGTGTAAAAACCATTTAGCGGAAAAAGAGGTGTATTCATGAAGCAGAGTGGAAATTATCTAAAGTCTTCAGATTTACTTCCAATTGCACATGGTGATAGAAATATAGGCGCTAAAGGGTTTGCGGTAATTTGGGTAGGAATGGCAGTAGTTTTGGCAGCATTTGCAATTGGCGGTTCGGGAGTACAAAGTTTATCTTTAGGTTGGGTTGTAGTTGCAACGATTATTGGATCTGTTGCGATCGGAATCTTTATGACTATCATCGGCGATATCGGAATAGAGCATGGTCTTTCTTTCCCGGTCTATATGCGAGCTCCATTTGGAACAATAGGTACACATATTCCGTCTTTGGTACGTGGTATTACAGCGGCATGTTGGTTTGGGCTCAACACGTATTTTGGAGCAACTGCAATGAATGGGATATTAAATATACTTTTTGGATTTAATAATTGGTTTATTTGTTTCTTATTATTTGCAGCAGCACAACTAATAAATACAGCCTTAGGAATTAAGGCGATTGAAAGATTTGCAGATTTGGCCGCACCAATTATTATTATCATTTCTTCATGGATGTATGTTTCACTTTCCGATCAAGCCATGGAACAAGGAAGAGAAGTCTGGGGATGGGTGGAAAGCCCTGTTACAGGTGGTGCTGCAATAACCGCTTTTATGGTCGTCATCATGAGTAATATGGGATTTTGGGCAACGTTGGCTGCTGATATGCCTTCTTTATCTAGATTCTTTAAAGCCCCCAAAAATGAACGAAACTGGTTTAAACGAAATAAATCACAAATAGTGGGTAGTATTATCGTCATGCCCATCGTAAATACATTTATGATTATTATCGGGGCAGTTTCATATATTGCTGTATCAAATTTTGATCCTGTTGTTGCACTGCAAGAAGCGGCAAGTGGCTTTGTTCTCGGCATTCTTTTATTAATGATCGTGTTCGCACAATGGTCCACAAATACTTCTGCCAACGTTATCCCTGCCGCCACAATCTTTTCGAATGTAGGAGGGCCAAAAGTGCCATTTTGGGCAGCAGTATTGGTAGCAGGCATTATTGGAATAGTCGTTCAGCCGTGGAGTCTATTTGATATTATTATTCCGGCATTGCTTATTATAGGGGGAATCTTATCTGCGATTGTTGGCATTCTATTTACAGACTATTATGTGCTTCGCAAGAGACGAGTAAATGTACATGAACTGTATGAAAATAATGGCCAATATAAATATATGAATGGATTTAATATGGCAGGAATCATTGCATGGGTGATTGGAGGATTCGCCGCCTATTATTTATCAGCATATTCCTTTATTGTCGGTTTTGTGGCAGGCGCTGTTATCTATTATGTGTTAGCAAAATATTGGTGGTTTAAGAAATATAGGCAGTCTGAAATCGAAGATCCAAATGATGAAAAGTATTTAGGGATTACCGTTGGACGTGATTGGGAGATTAATATAGACCCAAAAGTATCTGCAGGCCCTGAGAATGTAAACACACACTTGTAAAAAGTAAAGGAGAGTGTAATCAATATGTCTGATTATCAAGCATTCTTACAAGAGAGGGATCGAATAGACCTATTAGTACATGAAGGGTATAAAATTAAAAGTATTATTGAAAATTTAAGTGGAGCTTTTGTTGAATTTGAAAAGTATATAGGTGAAAATAACAAAAATGTAAGTGAAACGCTTCATATATCTACCGCGGATGGACGCAAATATTTTTCGTCTCTGTTAATAAAGTAATAAGTAGAAAAGTAAAATTCTATTGTATATAAAAACTGAGTTAATTTCCTAATTTCTTAATTTCTTAATCTGGGCGATATACTAAAATATTACATGAAAGTGCACTCAGGAGGCTTTAACTTCATTGATTGGAGCGGAAATCAACTTTATTAGATTTCCATATGAATGTATCTATTATGAAATTGATTCAAACTGATAAATAAAAAGTATTTATCAGTTTTTTTGTCGATTATCCAGATATATTAGAATAGTATGAAAGGATTTGCGATTACCCTCATAAGCATACGTATTTAGCTTATAATAATAATAACAATTCAAAAATGAATATAAGAGGGTGCATGTAAAGTGAAATCTTATATTACAGTAAAAGATATACTAGGAAGAAAGCATTTTGAAAATGTTGAAGTAATAGCGGGTGTCGATGGGCTAAGCCGTTTGGTAAAATGGGTTCATGTAGTGGAAGTAACTAATATACGCGATCTATTAAATGGAAATGAATTAATTCTATCTACAGGGATTGCTTGGAAGGAAAAAGAAGGGAATTTCGTATATCTACTAGAACAATTAATTGACTCGCAAGCGGCCGGTCTTTGCATTGAAATAGGTACATACACCTCATTGATCCCACAAGAAATGATCGATATTGCAAATGAAGCTCAGTTTCCTATCATTCTATTTCATAAGGAAGTTCCTTTTGTGAAAATAACGCAAGATATTCATGCACTCCTCATCAACCATCAATATGAAATGATTTCAAACCTAGAAAGATACTCTCAAGCATTGAATAAAGAGCTACTGACGTTTGAACATCATCATGAAATCCTCAAATGTATTCAACAGTATTTACAAGTCCAGGTAATTATCGTATTTAGCAATGAAGAAACACAATTTATACCAGAAATAATCGGACATAGGCGAAAGACGCTCTTAAATTTAATAGCAAGAAATAATGATACAATGCCCAACTCTTTAACCCACACATCCCGCTCTATAGCTAAAATACCAATTCATTTACTAGGTGAAAACTATGCTGAACTTATCATAATGTCTGATGAAAGAACTTTAACAGAGTATGACCAACTTATTTTAGATAGAACAGCAACAGCTTTAGCTCAATTTTTATTACGAAACCTTTATGTGGAAGAGAAACGCAGGGTTGAAGAGACTGAATGGCTAAATGGTTGGTTAGAAAACGAAAAAAGTGAAGAGTCTATTAATGAATACCTTGCCTATCATACACCCCATATAAAGCCAAAAGGGGCGCTTGTATGCATATATAAGCTGGACACACTTGCAAAGATGACAAATGTAGATTTAACATATTTCAAATTGTATTTTAGATCGATCTTTGAGCAACAAGGTTTTTCCCTTTTTGCTATTGAAAAAAGAAATACACTTGTTTTTATCCTCATAAATGAAAGGATGGCAGTTCCATGGAAAGAAAGAATAGAAGAAGGCATTCATAGATTAAAAAGCTCTGAATCACCTATGGTAAATCATACATTTAATCAATTAATAGGAATAGGAAAATACGAGAAAAATTTAACAAGTCTTTATAAAAGCTATGAAACGGCTTTAGAAACTATCCGCATTCAGGAGAAACTACCTAATCGATCAGACAGTCACTTTTATGATGATCTCCATATCTTTCGTTTCATATATTTATTAAATCAACAATTAAATTTAAATGAAATTGTCTACGAGTATTTAGAATCAATCATTCACTATGACAAAAAATATAACGGTAAGCTCATGGAAACATTAAAAACATATTTATCCTGTAATGGTTCAAAACAAGAAACAGCAAAAAGATTATTTATTGTTAGACAAACACTGTATCATCGCATTCAAAAGTTAGAAAAATTACTTGGCGAGGATTTTATGCAACCTGAAAAAAGATTAGTAATTGAAATGATGATTTTGTCTCATGAATTTTTAACTTCGTCCAAACAAACGGAAGAATTGGATCTGGAAGCATTTTAAATCAAAGTTAGACAGGGCCAGAATGGCGACGGAGGTACTAGCATTTCTCTCGTTATCATACTTTGTGTTTTTCTAACCATTATGGAAAAGAATAAGAGGTTACCATGCAATATGTGGAACAAATCCATTAAGTTATTTTACAAACTGTCTAATGAAAGTATGATTCACATAAGCGATAATTTATATAAAGCATTTATTAGGAAAGAGGAGGTTGCATATACATGACAGTAATCAATAAAGATACAGCAGTATTAAAAAACTATATTAATGGTGAGTGGGTTGCTGCAATAAGTACGGAAACACTGGACGTACCTAATCCTGCAACTGGTGAAGTATTGGCAAACGTACCAATTTCCACGAAAGAAGATGTAGATCAAGCGGTAAGTGCTGCGAATGAAGCTTTTAAGACTTGGAAAAATGTTCCCGTTCCTAAACGAGCAAGAATATTATATAAATATCATTATCTCTTAACAGAAAATCACGAAAAATTAGCCAAACTAGTAGTACAAGAAAATGGAAAGGCATATAAAGAAGCGTATGGTGAAGTACAAAGAGGAATTGAATGTGTTGAGTTTGCTGCGGGTACCCCTACTTTAATGATGGGTGAGACATTATCGAATATTGCGGAAAATATAGATTCAGAGATGTTCCGTTATCCTCTAGGTGTTATTGGTGGGATTACTCCATTTAACTTTCCAATGATGGTTCCATTGTGGATGTTCCCTTTGGCAATTGCATGCGGGAATACATTCGTGTTAAAGCCTTCCGAACGTACCCCTATGCTTGCTAGTGAGCTTGTTGAGCTATTTTCACAAGCAGGCGCCCCAAAAGGAGTCTTAAATATTGTTCACGGTGCACATGATGTTGTAAATGGACTACTTGATCATGAAGATGTAAAGGCGATTTCTTTTGTTGGCTCCCAACCAGTTGCTAAGTATGTATATGAACGGGCGGCTGCAAAAGGAAAGCGTGTTCAAGCTCTGTCAGGCGCAAAAAACCATCACATCGTTATGCCAGATGCCGATATAGATAAGGCTGTTTCGCATGTAATCAGTTCGGCATATGGAAGTGCGGGGCAACGTTGTATGGCATGTAGTGCAGTAGTTGTCGTAGGTGATAATGACAAATTCGTTAAAGTGCTTAAACAGAAGGCGGATGAATTAATCATTGGAAGTGGACTAGATGATGAAGTTTTATTAACTCCTATAATAAGAGATTCTCATCGCGTGAAAGTATTGAATTATATCAAGACAGGATTGGAAGAAGGCGCGTCTCTTATTCGAGATGGTCGTAAGGAAATGGATGAAATACAAGAAGGGACTTTTTTAGGCTCAACGATATTTGATTATGTGACTCCTGAAATGACGATTGCGAAGGATGAAATTTTTGCACCGGTCCTAAGCTTGTTACGTGCAAATGATTTAGATGAAGGACTTGAATTTATTAGGAAATCACGCTATGGAAATGGCGCAACAATTTATACAAAAGATGCAAAAGCAGTAAGACAATTTAGAGAAGAAGCAGATGCAGGAATGCTGGGAATAAATGTAGGGGTGCCTGCAACGATGGCTTTTTTCCCGTTTTCAGGCTGGAAAGACTCGTTTTATGGGGATCTTCATGTGAATGGAAAAGATGGTGTTAATTTCTTTACTCGTAAGAAGATGATTACATCAAGATTTGACTATTAAATGTGTGAAGGGGTGAAAGGAATGTCCAAAATGAAGCAGGAAGATTATATAACAAAGGACAAAGATTATATTTGGCATTCAATGAAACCGTATAGCCCTGAATCAACAATGATTGCCGAAAAAGCCATGGGGTCTTGGGTAACAGATCATAACGGAAAAAGATATTTAGACGCCATGTCTGGTTTATGGTGTGTCAATGTTGGTTACGGAAGAACAGAACTTGCTGAAGCTGCTTTTGAGCAACTAAAAGAAATGGCTTATTTTCCGCTTAGCCAAAGTCATAAACCAGCGATTAAACTTGGTGAAAAATTGAACGAAATGTTAGAAGATGAATATGTCATCTTCTTTTCTAATAGCGGTTCTGAAGCAAATGAAACTGCGTTTAAGATTGCGAGGCAATATCATCAACAAAAAGGGGAATATGGTCGTTACAAGTTTATATCGAGATATCGGGCTTATCATGGTAATTCAATGGGGGCTCTAGCAGCCACTGGTCAAGCACAACGAAAATATAAATACGAACCATTAGCTCCAGGATTTATACATGTGGCTCCTCCAGATTTATATCGTTCTTCTGATGAACCTGATTGTAAACCTGCAGAATTACAATCCGTACAAGACATAGATCGTGTGATGACATGGGAATTAAGTGAAACGATTGCAGGTGTTATTATGGAACCTATCATTACGGGCGGGGGTGTGATCGTTCCACCTGACGGGTATATGGTTGGTGTGAAAGAGGTATGTGAAAAACATGGCGCATTACTTATTGTTGATGAGGTTATATGTGGATTTGGGCGAACAGGAAAACCTTTTGGTTTCATGAATTATGGAATTAAACCAGACATTATTACGATGGCTAAAGGAATTACAAGTGCCTATTTACCATTGTCTGCAACAGCAGTAAAAAAAGAAATCTATGAAGCATTTAAAGGATCAGAAGAATATGATTATTTGCGTCATGTGAATACATTCGGCGGTAACCCGGCAGCATGTGCCCTTGCATTAAAAAATATAGAGATTATGGAACGTGAGAATCTTTATAATAGATCCAAAGAATTAGGTGATTATTTGAAACACAGCTTATCAACAGCCCTTGAAGAGCATCCATTTGTCGGGAATATTAGAGGGAGAGGGTTGCTGTTAGGAATAGAACTTGTGAAAGACAAAACTTCAAAAGAACCACTTGAAGCAAGTCTAGTAAATAAAGTTATCTCAGCCTGTAAACAAAAAGGATTAATTATCGGGAAGAATGGGGCAACTGTTGCTGGCTTTAATAATGTGTTAACACTCGCTCCTCCCTTAAATATTGAGGAAGAAGATCTAGAATTTATTATCCAAACTTTAACAATGGAATTACATGCTTTATAGAATAATGAAACACTTGTAATCTATACATTTTTAGTAGTAGATTATAAGTGTTTTTCATACATGCAGATATACCCCTTGCATACTCGATTATTCTAGGAGGTTGGTGTTTCATGAGAATTGGTGTTCCAAAAGAAATCAAAAACAACGAAAATCGTGTGGCGATCACGCCTTCTGGGGTGATGGAACTAGTTCAACAAGGTCACCAGGTTTTTATAGAAAAAGGTGCAGGAGAGAGTTCAGGTTTTTTTGATAAGCAATATTTAGATGTAGGGGCAAAAATCTTAGGAGCGCCAGCCGATGTATGGACGTGTGATATGGTAATAAAGGTTAAGGAGCCACTACTGGAAGAATATCAATACTTTTATGATGGATTAATTTTATTTGCCTATTTGCACTTGGCAGCAGATCAACAACTAACGAAAGCTTTGATGAAAAATAATGTAGTTGCGATCGCATATGAAACGGTACAGTTAGCTGACAAATCATTGCCATTACTTACTCCAATGAGCGAGGTGGCAGGAAGAATGGCCACCCAAATTGGTGCTTCCTTCTTAGAAAAGACAAGAGGTGGAAAAGGGATATTATTAGGAGGTGTACCTGGAGTCGGAAGAGGAAAAGTAACGATTATTGGCGGTGGAGTTGTTGGTATGAATGCAGCCAAAATAGCAATAGGGCTAGGGGCGCAAGTATCAATCATTGATGTCAGTCCTACGAGGTTGCGAGAATTAGACGATATATTTGGTAATAGAATCTCTACCCTAATGTCCAACCCATATATGATTAGCCAAGCAATAACAGAATCAGATCTTGTGATTGGAGCTGTGTTAATCCCCGGTGCAAAGGCACCGAAATTAGTAACAGAAGAAATGGTTAGTTTAATGGAGGAGGGTTCAGTTATAGTAGATGTAGCAATTGACCAAGGAGGCATCTTTGAAACAGCTACACATGTAACAACACATGCTGATCCAACATATATCAAACATGGTGTTGTTCACTATGCGGTTGGTAACATGCCTGGGGCAGTTCCGAGAACATCAACGATAGCTCTTACCAATACAACCGTCCCATATATTTTACAAATTGCTAATAAAGGTTATAAAAAAGCTATCAATGAAAATAAATCCCTTTCTAAAGGCCTAAACGTGGTGAATGGAGAAATTGTTTTTGAAGGCGTTGCAAAAGCACATGATTTACCCTATGCCACGGTGGTAAATATATAACATATATATAAGGTTACAATTGTAAATGGATGGAACCGGGTTAAGGGTATTGCAGAGGGTGGTTCATACATCCATCCAAAAGTTAGTGCTAACTCGTGAATGAGCATGGCTGTTAGTCAATAAGATAAGAATGAAAGAAAAACGCTCTAAGCGATAATGCTTAGGGCGTTTCGTGACAAAATACTCTTTATTCATCTACACCGTCTCGGAAATTTCTATTCCAATTTTTATCACCTGTGTGTTCGAAGTCTTGAATCGTACGCTCTAAAACATCAAGCACCCATCGTTTCGTTTCATTGATGGTATCATAGAAAGCCTTTTCTTCAGTTCCGGAAGTCTTTATTCCAGCCAAAGCATTTGACGCCATCAAAAGGCGGTGTTCTTCTGCTTTTTTGTCGTATTCATCAAAAACATGTTTTACAAACTTCGTAAGGTCTTTATGTTCCTTAGTCACTCTTTGTTCAATATCATATAATCTTTTATTCATTCTTATTATCTCCTTTGCTTTCGCCATGATTATACATTGTCTCCAAAATAAAAAGGTTAATTATAATCATACTTCCCTAAATAGCGAATACCATAACTCGTTTTCTCTATAAAAATGTCATTCTTGGAAGTCTATTTATAAGTAAAGACATTGTACCAAATGAAGTTGTACACCAGTTAACGTTGGATCACATTCTTCGTTTGTTTACATATTTTACAAAAAAGAATTATAACCCCCTTCACTATTTTATTGGAAATAACGCAATTTAATTCTTATTTTATTATGGTTAATGGGATATAGCATATAAAGATGAAGAAAAACATTGAACAAGAAAAATATGTGCAAAGCTTCTCAACATAAAAATCTTATATTTATCAAAGAGCATAAATAGGACAGTTATTATTTTTTGGAAAATTATATGTATTTATTGTGCAGATATACTATTTGTTACACAATTACTAAAAAACTTGAATATAGGGGACTTAATGAAAAAGAACATGATTGGAAACCCAATTATATGTAGTAGAGGGGATCACTTATTATTTTAATAGCCACGACAATTGGTTTTTAAAAGACTATCATTTTAAAAATTGAAATGAGCAAGGAAGAGTCAGAATTTATATTCGATCAGGCTAGCTAAGGAGTTCAATAAAAAAACAAAGCACTTCCTTCTGTTTTAAGAAACGGTAGGAAATGCTTTCTTATTTAAAATAAATAACTGATTAATAATCCAGCAGATAGCAAGAATCCAAAAAACGTATTGGTTAGAGCGGTTGCTTTCATCGCTACTCGCAAATATTGCGGTTCGGTATTCCCTTTTAGGAATCCTTGAATTGCTAAGATTGGTTTTTTCACGGTTAGGAAAACAACTAGTGTCCATGGACTTATATAGCCTGTCAAAGCAAGAAATACAATCCATAAATAAGAAATGGCAAATGCAATTGCTAAAACAATAATGCCTTCCCGTTGACCAAGAAGAATCGCCAATGTTTTTCTTCCACCTTTAATATCTTCTTCAATATCACGGATGTTATTAGACATGTTGATGGCACCAACAAGGATCCCAATTGGAATAGAGAGTAACAGGCTTTGAATTGTAATCGTATTTGTTTGAATAAAGAAGGCTATCAATACAAACCCTATCCCCATTAATAAACCAGAGAATAATTCCCCAAAAGGGGTATACGCAATTGGTAGGGGTCCACCAGTATAAAAGTAGCCAACAGCCATTCCAAATAAGCCAATTAGGACTAACCACCAACTACTATTTATACAAATATACACGCCAATAACGGCAGCTAAAATATACAATAAAAATGCTACTGTTAACACACTTTTCGGTTTTAAACCATGCCGTACAATACCTCCACCAATTCCAGTAGAGTCAGCCGTATCCAATCCACGTTTAAAATCATAGTATTCATTAAATAAATTTGTCGCGATTTGCAAAGCTAAACATGCCAACATCATAGCGATAAATAAAAGCCAATCGATCTTTGATTCGTACATTGCCATCACTGTTCCTAAAATTACTGGAGCAAATGTAGCCGTTAGAGTGTGCGGGCGCGTCATTTGCCACATCAATTTTGCAGGACTTAGTTCTTTTTCGGATACCATAAATATTCAATTCCCTTACCTTTATTATAATTTAACAACAAGAGTTGCAATTCAAAAATAAGTTTCTCTAATCCACTTTTTTTATGTTGCCTGTTTCAGTATGAACTATTTTAGTTACTTGATCCATAAAGTCAAAAATAAAATTTAATTCTTCATCGCTGTACTTATCACATAGCTCAGCTATCGATTCCGCCAGTGGTATATGAATGTCTTTAATCTTTTGTTGTTCTTTTTTATTGGAACTAATTAAAATTTTTCTTCGATCGGTGGGGTCATTTTCCCGTCTTACATATCCAGCATCTACTAACCGGTCTATCAGCGTTGTAATTGTTCCAGTTGTTAATCCTTTTTCTTTTGCTAATAAGCTGGGGTGCATTGGGCCATTTTCATTTATAATATCTGCGCATTTTAAATCAGTATGAAAGACTCCAAGAGAATGGGCAACATTTTTCTGGTAAAAAGCCATTCTAGTACCGAATTTTCTTAATAACTCTACAAGCGTTTTGGCTCTTTCATCAGAAAAGGTAGTGAACAATAAATTTCACTCCTAACAGTTTATCACGTTCACGTTCTTCAACCATTATATCATGTTAGAAAAATATTTCATGATTTATCTTGATGATAGAGTTACTTGGTTAGCAAGGTAAATAAGTTTATTGTGTAGAAAGTTACATAATTAGATTGATTGAGGTGTTTTTATAGAGTAATGAAGTTAAATCAATAAATGAGATTCTCATGTGATGATCTTACTAATTGGTTCATTTTTCGATGTATTAAACCAAACGTTGTTAGCTACTGCGCTTGCTTTAAATTTTAATGTTCTATTAATTGCTCATTTGGATTTGGTGGATTTTTATATGTATTTATTATTGCGCTACTGAGGGATAGGGAAGGCTACAGATTATTATTTCTTTAGCAATCGAGTTATATCATTACTATGGTTTTTTTTAGACAGTTTAAATTAAAACAACCAATCAGTTTCGAGTGTTTAAGGATCTAATCTTCGCAATTACTACAATCCTTTGTGTTATCATTTATACTTCTATGACTGGTGCAGAGGAACTCATCCCCGTTTTTATTCAGACAATGTTAGGATATAGTGTACTTGATTCTAGTCTTGCTTTATTACGAGGTGCCATTATGATGGGGACGCCCTATGCCAATTACAAGAGGAATAATTGATAAATATGGAGCACAGCGGTTAGCTATATGGATTTCACTGCTTTTAAATGCGAAGGAACATTTTTAAGTTATTTTATTTTGATTTTCACACATCTTCATTGTCCGAGTTTTAAACTTTTTAAATTTATTTCACCTAAATGAGGAGGACAGTCATTTTTATATAGTAGTTGACAAATATGGTACAACATTGTATATTTATTATTGTCCAGATAGTACATAACTTGATTCCGTAGCTCAGCTGGGAGAGCGCCACCTTGACAGGGTGGAGGTCGTGGGTTCGAGCCCCTCCGGAATCATACCAAGAAGCTTAGAGCCATAATGGTTCTAAGCTTCTTCTATTCTTGTCAGTAATACCTAAATCTCTAATTGTTGACGGTTTGAAAAAAGAAGAATATACGATCCTGTTTTATTGTGTATTTCTTGATGCGAAAATATGATCAATTTTATCAGCGGCAGCCTTATCAGCTGGTTGTAATACTTTACCGTAAGTATCCATTGTGATCCGAATATCTGCATGCCCTAAACGTTCAGATATTATTTTTGCATGGACACCTTGATTGATTAATAGAGTTGCGGAAGTATGTCTACGATCATGTAATCGGATATAACGTATTTTCTTTCTTGTCGTGAAACGTCTCCACCAGGTCGTAGGAGTAGTGGGGTAGTAATGTGTTCCATCGACATTACAAAACAACCAATTATGTTTTTCTTCAACCCAACGATCTTTAGCTAGGTCTCTTTCTTTAGCCAATTCCATATATAGTTGCTTGGTTAATAACATAATAGATTCTGGAACAGTAACGATTCGCTCAGATGCGAACGATTTTGGATCTTTTATAACAGGCTTACCACCTTCGCCACGTACAATTGACTGATCAATTTTAATTTGGTTTTCTTTCCAAAAAATATGATCTAACTCCAGTCCAAGGTTTTCACCTCGTCTAAATCCGCACGCTAATGCTAACGATATAAATACTTGCCAACGTAAAGGTTCAGATTTCATTTCCTTAAAAATATGTTCCACTTCATCTTAATTATATACATTGTCTTTAATTTTCACTTTTTCAACTTTTGGTCTTTTGACAGCAGCGACCGGATTTTCCTTTATTTCTAATAAGATATACCTAGAATTTTTAGATCAACAAATGAGCGATAAGGATCAGTTCCTCATTGATTTACAAAACTCAATAAGTGTAAGTCAAAGTAGTTTGCAATTTCTCGAAACAATAGATCCCCCAATATTCATTATAAAAGAGCATCAGTTGTTACCTAGGTTTTATTTTAGCGTTCATAGGTTCAACGATTATTACAATTGCAGATGCTATATCTGTGACCGGGGTCGCAATTGACATAGAATAGGGCTCAGCGTTAGATAAAAAAGCTGAGCAAGAAAAATGGAACAAGATAAGACAATAAAAGAGATGCAAGATCAAATCAATACATTACAGAAAGATATGAATTCATTAATGAGAATAACCGATTCATTAAGAAAAGAAGTGTTTTTTTTTAGAAAGGAGCTAATTCTAGATATATCCAATAGGAGAGGTCCTTTTTAATTAGGTCTATGAAATAGCCAAAAGAGGTTTAAGAAAAACGTTATGAACAATACTGTTACCAACCCCTCCTTTATATATTTTTGTGTGCAATTAATTAAATGGAAAACTCTTCATTGTGACGAATAGATAAGTAGGAGGGGTTTAACATGAAAGTTAGAATAATAGAGGGCGTAATTGTAACATGGTTGTTATGATTATCTGTACAGGATAATAAGAAAATCGAATGAAAAATAGCATAGCACTGACCTAGATTAAAAACTAAAAGCGACCTATCCATCATGTGGACGGATCGCTATTTTTGCTTGTAATTGGCGGTCTTTTCTTATTCTAATAATCTAACTGCTTTAAGCTCAATAATAAACCATCATCTGTAATCTTTTTAATCTTGAATGAATTTAACTTTCTGTCAATCTTTTTATCCATTTTATCTGCATTACTGAATGAATTTCTTACTGCATCTATTGCATAATTAAGAATTGATAACACACCTGCACTTCCTAATGCCACTCCTATACTTTCGTTCTCTGGAAGATGAGTATCCATAATCTTTCTTACTTCTTTATAATAGTCTCCTTTAATAAGGATATATTCAGATTTCGCCTCTAAACCTGCTAATAACTCAGTTCGATTATGTGCTTCGTAAGCTTCTATACCATTCACTTTGTACATGAAAAATCCACCTTTCAAGTGTCATAATAATCAACTCATAATAATTATACGAATATAAACAAACTAAAGATTCGCTTTTTTCTAATTTTATTTATTCGACTAAACTGCCCCGTTAGTTGAAAAAGATATTTTCTGCTTTTTTATCTCATAAAAATATCCAGATAGGTTTAGGAAAATATATTGCGATAGCCTCCTCTAAATTGAGGAGCTTTTTTTATTTGATAAATAATGCACAGTTTTACCAGTTAGATTGTCCAATCATCACATACCATTTAACAATATATTATTTAATAAGGTCGGCCGACTTTAAAAATATTAAGGGGCGATGAGAATATGTATTTTGAAGATGATTATGTTGGTGGGGAAAGAGAAGACCGACGGAGACGACGAGTAAGGTTGATTTGTGAATGTAGAGAAGTAAGAGGAGAACGTGACGATCATTGTGACCATGATCGTGACCGCAGACGTGATCGTGACTTTGAATGCCGATGTAGAGAACGTAGAGACGATCGCTACTAAGGCATGAGTAAGAAAAAGCCCAGCGCTGACCTAGATTAAAAACTAATAGCGACCTATCCATTTATTTGGACGGGTCGCTTTTTTGGGGTTAAACTTAAAAATACTTCAAATACCTATATACATATGTTTGCAGGTATGTTATATATTTATAAGGAGGTGAAGGAAAGTGGGTGTGAAAGATGCAGATGTCAAAGAGCTAATCGCCCTTATCGGTGTAACAGCCGCGGCTTTCAAAGCGGTAACATCGGGTTTGAAGGATCTACTTGACATTAGAAAAGATAAGAGCAAGCAACAGACACAAAAAGAAAAGCGACGCCCTCGGCAAAAGAAGCGTCGCAAGTAACCAACAGGGAGGGTAAAACCTCCCCTTATTAAAACTATATCACATCCACTAAAAATAATGCTAAAAAAATTCGGTTATACTAATGCAACAATGCTGGTTGTGCTTGCGGCAATGACCTTTACTTGGATTGATTTCAATGAATTAACGACTGCGAACAAGGTATTTTTAGCTGTTTTCGGTTTAATAATTATTACCCACTTAGTACGTATCATCATGATTATCTACAAGAGAAAGGTGGGGGAAAAGTGACTAAAATCGTATTAGAAACTAGGGAAGATGTTGAAAATTTCATAAAAAATGATGTATTAACTACAACTGAGGCTATGGAAGTGTTAGGTGTAAGCAGGGGACGCATGAGCCAATTGATTGAGGCGGGGAAAATAACACCAATTAAAAAACTTTCACGTGTAAGCCTATTTCTTCGATCTGATCTGGAAGAGAAGAAAGAAGAGCTTGAAGAACTTAGAAAGAAATATCGCCCTTATGATGTATAAAATAAAAAGCGCTCTATCCTTATGTGGATGGGGCGCTTTTTTACTTTCTAATCAACTCAAACATATCAATCGTAGTGCGTTGAACTTACCATTAATACTAGGTTTACGCAAACCAAATTTAATCTTCATTTTTGAGCGCTTCCTCACGATCCATTAATAGTTGGCGAAATTCCTCTATATCTTCTAATTCCGCTCTATTACGAATAAAACTTCTTGCCCTGGAGCGATCACTTAAATATTTAGCGCGTTCTTTATTTTTTTCTTGCCACTTTTTATTTGCTTCTGTTTGATTGTTCTTTTTCAAGTCTTTCGCACTCCTTTAACAACCTTCTATTTTTACACTTCAAATAATACCCTTGAACATACAGTCCAAGCAATACAACGAGAGAGACAACCAATAAGATATTTAAAGTTTTCATAATTTCGTGGTATACTTAGGGAAAGGAGAGAGGAGTTAACCTCCTCTTCTCCTTCTTCTGTTTTCTAGCTCTAGCTTCTTGTTTTCCAACTTCTTCTTCCGGTTGTCGAGCCACTTAGAATGAAGTTGCAAGGCAATGAACGCTAGGGCTATTATTTTTCCTAAGCATTCCACTTTTTCACCTCCTTTGTTTCTATATCCCCATCATACTATGCGTAGTATTATAATGCAAGATTTTATTACACAAAATTAAATTTGAAATGATTTACTTATCTAATGATGGAACTGTTTCACAACCTATCATTAAGGTGCTAAAGTATCAGATGATGGAGTACAAGCTTATTGCTACTATAGGAAGAAGTTTCGCACATTTAAGCTCGCTAATGTCCTTTCAGTCGGACCTCTGCGACAAAAGAAGGGTGCATGATGGTTAACAAGCTTACACCTGGCTATAACTTAAGATGGGAGTCCAGCTGCATGATGCTACCCGAGCATGTCTCTGCAATACATCAAATGAAACATGAAAATAAAAAAGCTGCCCGAGAATGACGAGCAGCAATGGCAAGAATTTGCACAGATTATTTCAGATGCGCAAATAAATAATCAGAAGCTTAAAATCACAATCTGGAAAGACGGATTCTTTGAAGATGTAATAGGATGGTTAAACAATGTTAACATGCAATTAAAGAGGAGCCGTCTAGATATCGATGAGTTTGATGTGGAGTATGTTGGTTTTGATGATATAACAAATATAGCGATTGTTGATTAAAGCCCATCTCAATTGAGTTGGGCTTTATTTGTATTTTCGAATCGATAGTTTTAATAAAAGTTCCAACTACAATTACTATAGGGAAAAGAAAAAACAACGTTCTTATTCTATAATTCTATTGTCATCCAAAATTTCTGGTTTATGTATCATGCTTTCTCGTTCAGTGATTTCTCGGATTACTCTGCAAGGGTTGCCAGCCGCAAAGCTATTGCTTGGAATGTCCTTTACAACCACACTACCTGCCCCAATCACGCAATTATCTCCGATTGTTACTCCTGGACAAACAACGACATTTGCTCCAAACCAGCAATCATTACCAATTTTGACAGGTTTTGCATAGCACATATGCTTAGGCACACCGTCTTTATCCATAATTGCGCGGCGTTCATCTGGAAGCATTGGGTGTACAGGTGTAACGATAGTCACATTTGGGCCGAAATTACAATGATCACCAATAACGACCCGTGCATCATCTTGAATGGTTAAATTAAAGTTTGCAAAGAAGTAATCGCCAATTTCTGTATGTTTTCCGTAGTGGACATAAATGGGTCCTTGTAGACGGCCATTCTCTCCAATCCTATGGAAAATATTTGAAATGATCGCTTGTCTTTTTTCAGTTTCATCTTCGAAAGTGCGGTTATATTCTGAACACAGGTTGTGGGATCGGAGCTTTATTGTTTTTAACTCCGGCTCTCCAGGCGAAAAAAGGATTCCATTAAATATTTTTTCTTCTTCTCTCATTTATTCCCTCCTAAGTGGAAATAGCGTAGACGTAACAAGATTTTTCCATTCGCTATTTCCTGTAGTTTCGTTACAAAAGTTTATTCTATAAATTAGTTTAGCTGATGAAGTGATGTTATTCAAGGCAGATTACAGCGGATGCCGCAAACGGAATGACTATGGAAGTTTTTACTTTTTTATGAAATAAGATAATTTTATATTGTGATAATACTAGGTACATTGTTCATTTTTATATTATACTTATAACTGTTGACGTATTGTTGACGCAATTTGCCAATAAGTACTTTTTTCGTTCGGCATTAATCATAAAGCCAATTCAAAAACCCTTATGTAATAAGGATTAAAGCATGTTGTTCGGTCCTGTTCGGTATAGGTTGTCCACCTTGACAGGGTGGAGGAGCCACTCAGGAATCATATCGAAAAACATTGTGGATACGCTGTTTCTAAGAGATTAGAAGCAGCGTATTTTATATGAATTTAATAGATCGTGACCAATTTAGTATTGGTAATAAATAACCCCCTCTCAATCGAGAAGGGGTTTTGAGTATTTAAGTATTAACTATATATTACCAGTTGGGACAGTGTACAATGCAACGATTTCATTACTGATAATTAATCTTTATCTGAAATGAAAATTTTGGATTGCCATGTATGATAAAAATAGATGACAAATGAAAGTGAAAAAATAACTAAAAAGTATTGCCAAGCAGCAATATTTTTATATTCCGAAATACCTGCAACTCTTAGAAGAGGAAGAACGATAAAGCTCATTAATGCATCCATAACGAAATTGGTTACGATAAAAGTCGAAAATTTATGGAAGGTGAGGACGAAAATCCAAAAGGTTCCTACTGAAAATAATCCATATGTGAAACTTACATCATTCATATAACCCCAAGGAACAATATATTCATGAATGGTCCACCATTTATATGTATAGGCGATTTGAAAAATGATAGTCATTAAAAACGCGGTGAATATCGTAACAGGCATATATTTTTTAATTGTTTCCTTTGAAGCAAAAAATAAAGATAACCAAGGTAAAAGAAAAACAATGAATAAAATTATTTTAAGGGTCATGTATAAACACTCCATTACTTTTAATATGATTATCATTATTGTTCGCTTAAAATATGTTTTGATACAAATTAGATAATGAACAAATCAATAATTAAAAAATATAGGAAAAATATCTACTAACCATTCATTTATACCGGAAATACTAATAATAGAACGCTATTATAAAAGTAGCGCCCTTACTGGAAAGATTTATTGTTCATCGTTAAACAAATTATAAGCCATATGTGTTTGAGGGGAAAATGTTCCATGAATTTTGTTATACGTAAAAAAGACCCCATAAATAATGAGGTCTCAAAGATTAAATACTCATACCTTTATCGTTTTGGTGCCCTATATCCGGCTTTTTCAGCTTCTTCTGGAGAGCAGAACCATTGAGCTACATTTGTTGTTCTACTGTAATACGTACTTCCTGGTGTGTGATAGATACCGTTATTACTTCCTTTGATTTGACCTTCACAGTTAGTAGCTACTTCAACTGGAGGATCTGAAGTCGGTTTTGGAGCTGGCGCTGGCTTAGGCGTTGAGGGAGGCGCCGTTTTTGTTTCAGATTTGGATTTTTCGATGGATTTTGTCGCTGGCTCAGTTGATTGTTTTGGCGCGACTATATTTTCCGACTTTTTTTGATTTGATGATGTAGAAGCAGCTGATTTGTTATTTTCGTCTTTTTCTTTATAGCCTTTATCTGTTACATAGTTTTCAATTGACCAAATACCAATAGCTTTTTCCTTTGCTTTATCTTGAGTACTATTAAATTGATCAAGATACTTTGTGTTAGGGGGGAAGACGGCAACCCGAGCTAGTCCTTTTTCTAGCAGCATATTATTAAATAGTTTGTCCCCAATCCATACATAGGCTAGTAGTCTTCCGTATCGATCACGTTCCTCAATACCAACCTCCAATGTTACTTCTTGACCATCTAAAGTTTTCGTTGTAAAGTCAGAGGCTTCAGGACCGAACGGCTGAATTCCCATTTGCGGGTGTTTCGTTTCAGGGGTATCAACTAAAATAAGACGGACTGTTTCCTCTTTACCATCCATAGTAACTTTTATCGTATCTCCATCAACAACTCTTTTGACTTTTGTTTTAATTCCGTTTATGGAATCATCTTTCAATTCAGGTACGTCTATGCTTACTGTTAGTAGAAATTTCTGATCTTCATTAATGAGAGAACCAGTAAGCCATTTTCCATTTTCACCAATTATATTTATGACAGGATCAGGCTGTTCGTCGACTAAAGAAGCCTTAATCAATTGTTTACCTGATTTTAATTCTTCAACAGGGATGGAGTCGGTTGAAAACTTTCCACTCTTAACAGTGACAACTATCTCTGTTCTTTCATTATTTGAACTTTCTAATGCTAACAATAAAATTGTTTCATCAGGAAGATTGGTTTCTCCAATGATTTTTAAATTATCATCATTTATAGAGCTATTTATTTTCATTTTAGGAGTAAATAGCTGTTCACCTTCTGTTTGCTTCTTATCTTGATCAATTTGTTTACCATTGGTTTCAATATCTCCTGCACAAGCAGCCAATAAAAGGCCCATCATTAAAATAAAAGTTAAATAAATGGACCTAGCATATAAAAATCCCTTATTAGTACTGTATTTTCCAAACATTATTCTGTCCCCTTACCATTAATTAAAGTAAATATCCTTATTAAAAAATCCGTACTTTCGATAAAAACACCACCTGGAAATATCGATATCATGGTGAAATTGGTTCGAACTTCCTAGGGGAGATGCAAAAAAATAGCGATCAGCAGATCGCATCATTGTGAAGGTGGATATATTGGATTGCCAAGTTAAAAGTAATTTAACAGTTGCGTACCTTATGTTAGCTAGCCGATTATATCACACATAGTATATGTTTTATTGTACAGCCACCTTAAATTTAATCACATAAAACCTCAGTATTACTCCCATCCTTTCACCTATATTGTTATCGTCAACATAACAAAAATGTTTAATATGAAAAATATAAAAAAGCATTAGCTTGTTAAGAGTGAAACAAAAAGCTCGTCGTTTGATAAATAAAATATTATTAATTCAAAGTATATAATGAATATTTTTAATCAATAATATTTATTAAATTTTTATATTAACTGAATTTGTCATGACAACATCCGATAAGATAAGTATAGAGAATGAAGCGTTTAGACAAATTAGCAACATCCATAAAGGAAATTTTATATAATATGAGTATATTTGTTATGACAACTTATATTGTTGAAGATGATTATGTTAAGGGGGAATATAAAAATGAGGAAATTAAAGTTTACAGTTGCAAAGAAATTATGGCTCGGATTTTCAGCTGTCCTTTTTATGTTGGTAGTTGTAGGCATATTATTATTAATGACTATGTTCCGTATTGATGAAGAATATAAGCATTTACTAAATGATCGTGTTCATAAGGTAAACTTGGTGAATGAATTAATTAGTATTCAAAAAGATGAAGTAAAGACCGTGCAAGACCTTATTATCAATTTAAATAAAAAAGAATTTGATTCGCTAAAAAATATAGATGAAGCTTATTTTATTGTCCATAAAAAGTTGGATGATATTACCCATGATCCTGATACAAAACAGTTAGTTAAGGAAGTCGGCTTAGCTAAAACAATGTATACAACACATATAGAAGAGGCTTTAGCGAAAATGAAAAGTCAGGATAATACAGAGATTAGGAGAGTAGCTAACGAAGCGGAGATATTCAATGATATACTCATGGAAAAGGCATCAAAATTAAAAGATGTACAAGAGAGAAATATGAGAAATGCTCGAGAGAATCTTGATACTGTTGTGTTTGGAGCAACGATATTTACGGTTAGTCTTATCATAGTTGCTACAATAATCAGCCTAGTGATTGCAGCAGCGATTATTAGTCGGAGTATATCTCGACCGGTGCGAAAGATGACGGAAGGGTTAACGCTGATTGCAAATGGAAATTTACATATTGAGGAAATGAATGTGAGAAATAAAGATGAAATTGGTGATATGGCTTTCGCATTTAACAAAATGACGGTAGATTTGCGTTCAGTTATTCAGAGTATGAATGATTCAGCTGTGCAACTTGCTGCTCAATCAGAGCAATTATCGGCTAGTTCGGAAGAAAGCACGGCTTCATCCGAATTAGTTGCTGAGTCGGCAGCTATGCATATGAAAGGTAGTGAACAGCAAATACAAATAGTAGCTCATAACGTTTTGTCTATGACCGAGCTGGCAAAGGGGATTTATCAGATTGGTAAAAGTAATGAAGAAATGCTTCAATCTACTGAGAAGATGAATCTTTTTGTAGATGAAGGAGCAGCTATTGTACGTGTTGTCTCTGATCAAATGAATGATATTCATTCAACAATAACCGAAACAGCCGTTTCTATTAAGGTCATGGCGAACCATTCTACTGATATTCAGCATGTTACATCTATCATTACTGATATTTCAGAGCAAACAAATTTACTTGCTTTAAACGCAGCAATTGAAGCGGCAAGAGCAGGGGAATATGGTAAAGGTTTCGCTGTTGTGGCTAAAGAAGTTCGTAAACTTGCTGAACAGTCGAAACAATCCGCATCAGAAATTGCAAGTATGGTAAAGGTTATTCAGGCAGATGCCAATCGTGCAGTCCATTCAATTAGTAGCGGGAGTGAGAAAATTGATATGGGGCTTCAAGCTTCTGGAAAATCGCGTGAGATTTTCATGAAAATAGAGAAAGCAGTAAATGAAGTAGGCAATACAGTTGCAACTGTATCCGCAGCAATTGAAGAGGTTCAAGCAGTCTCAGAAGAAGTAGCATCAGGCGGAGATGAAATAAAGAAGCTTGCTGAACAGGCAGCACATGGAGCCAAGGAAACGAATGCCGCTACAGAGGAACAATTGGCAGCAACAGAAGAAATATCTTCTAGTAGTCAAGGTTTAGCTACATTAGCAGTGGATTTGCAATCGGAAGTTAGTCGATTTAAGTTATAAAAAACATGAATTTGAGGTAAGATTTCCTCGACTAAATAAAAATTCGATAATAATTTGAGATTATCTACTAAACCCAAATGAATAAAATCCCTCCTGTATCGAATAGCAGGAGGGATTTTTGGTATAAGATTAAGGAGTCATGGTCATTGATAAGTAAAATGAAAAATAATAAAGTTGAAGGAAAAAATAGTAAATTATATTAGTAAAAAAGAAGATGTGAGATTTCCAAACATATAGAATTTTGAAAGTTAAAAGGAGAAGAATGATGCAATACGAGTGGCTTGATAAATATTTAAGAGAATTAGATTCTATTGAACGTATTCAAATTAAAACCAAGGAAAATATTAATGATTTTGATGGTAATGAATTGCTTGTTGAAGCTAAAGGCGCTGTCCCAAGAATGCAGGATTTTTACTTTTTTGACAAGGGGCCCATTTTCATTAATAAACATCATCGTTTTGCAGATATGCCACTTCATGTTCATTCATTTATTGAAATTAACTATGTATATTCAGGTATCTGCCGCCAGATGATAAACGGGAAAGAAGTACTGCTAAAAAAGGGACAAGTTTGTCTACTTGATACAGATGTCCCACATAGCATTTTAGCACTTGGAAGTGATGATATATTAGTGAATATTATCATGAAAAAAGAAACTTTTTCTACAGCTTTTTGGAGTAGGTTTAGCAATAAAGGGCTGGTTTCTGATTTTTTGATGAATGCTATCTCTGAAAATCAGCAACATGATCGGTATATATTGTTCCACTCTCAAGAAAACGAGAATTTACAGTGGATTATTAAGAATATGCTTTATGAGTTTTTTGCTCCTCAAGATCATTCTACTGAAATGATAAATGCATATTTACCGATTATGTTTATTGAATTAATGCGCGTTTATCAACTCGATAAAAATTTTGAAAGTAAAGATAGAGGGAAAACTACAAGTATAGTCGATATTTTGCATTATATTGAAGAAAACTTTCGAAATTGTACATTAAGCTCACTAGCGAATACGTTTAATTTCAATGCCAATTATCTCAGCAATATGTTGAAGGAACAGACAGGAAAATCATTTCTAGAACTTATACAAATGCAGCGAATGGTTCATGCCGCATCACTTTTGAAAAATACGAATAAAAGCATCGATGAGATTGCTAACCATGTCGGTTATGAAAGTACCAGTTTCTTTCACCGTAAGTTCAAAGAGTATTTTAATAGGACTCCAAATCGCTTTCGTAATAATAAAAATTAAACAGTCATTTGATGAATCTCTATCTATTGTTATAGGGATTTTTTAACGTCTAGCTACAGGCGCTAGGTGCTCGAGGTATAAGTTAATCTGACTAAAGATAAAGAGAGACTTTCTTGCTTGTCGCACCTAAAAGAGTGCCTTTTGCTTTTTGTGGCTTACCGAGTTTCTTTATTTCATCTTAATAAGATTCTTCGACTAAAAAAAGATCGCTAAGTTGTGTGGCAACGTCGTCATCCCCAAATCATGTGGCCGCAGTTTGCACGTTTATTCCTTTTTAACCTGTGAAATGGGCACTTTTATCTGTGAATCACTCATTGTTTGCGCATTCATAAAGCGCTTTAATTAAGATAGATAGAATTTGATAGTGAAGAAAGTTAAGGAGGGGTAAATAAAATGAATGCTAATATAGGGGTTTGGCGGCAACGGGTTGGATATGGTTTAGCGGATTTTTCATGTAACTTAGTGTGGCAAATGATAACGCTGTATTTAATGTTTTATTATACAGATGTAATGGGATTGATGGCAGCGCAAGTTGCTCTATTGTTTCTTTTAACAAGGATAGTGGATGGGATTACAGACATTGTCATGGGAGTGATTATCGATAAAACAAATACGAAGTGGGGGAAATCGCGTCCTTATTTTTTATTCGGAGCAATTCCGTTTGCTCTTTTAGGTATCCTAGCATTTTATGTTCCCGATATCGGTCCAACTGGTAAGGTGATTTATGCTTATATTACTTATATGGGGTTATCAATGGCCTACACGATGGTAAATATCCCATTAGCATCTATCTTACCGAATTTAACAAGTGATCCACAGGAAAGAACGATGTTAGCAACTGTCAGAATCATCTTTTCCTTTATTGGAGCAACGGCGGTCAGTGTTTTAACAATGCCAATGGTTAAAGCACTCGGCAGTGGCTCACAGGCGCAAGGATTCTTCTGGACGATGGTAATTTTTGGTGTGATTGCCGCACTTATGTTCTTTGTAACATTTAAAAATGTAGAGGAAAAAATAAAAGTTCAATATGAAAAGGTAACTGTAAAACAAGCATTTTCGACATTGAAAGGAAATAAACCCTATTATATTTTTGCTACGAATATTTTCTTTATGTGGGGCTCCCATTTTTTTCAACAAGGAGCACTTATATATTACGTTACATATAATCTTGGTCGCCCGGATCTTGTTGCCGTAATCGCAGGTATAGGTTCCTTTGTTCCAATCTTTGGTACTTTTCTGACGCCCTTCATCGCTCAGAAAGTGTATAAACGAACACTTTTTATGATTGCAAGTGTGATTAATTTAGTGGGTATTCTGATCATGTTGATCGTTGGTTTAAATGTAAGTGGTTTAATTGTCGGCGCAGTAATTGCAGCATTTGGTTTTGGTTTGCGCCAAAGTATTTATTTCTCTATGCAAGCAGATCCAGTTGATTATGGAGAGTGGAAAACAGGAATTAATGCGGCGGGAGTGCTTTCTGCATTAAATGGTTTCTTGGGTAAAGTGACGATGGCGGTTGCTGGAGCGTTGTTTGGCTTAATGCTCACATTGGGTAATTATATGCCTAATCAGCCCCAGTCTGATTCCGCATTGCTGGCTATTAAGATGGGATACTTAATTATTCCAGCCGTGTTTGTAGTCATATCAATGATTGTAATGAGTTTTTATAACCTCGATAAAGTTTACCCGAAAATTCGAGCTGAGATTAATGCGCGATATGATGAAAAAGAGGAGGCAGTAATTTGAGTAACGCACTACATATTCAAAAAAATGATCATTACGTAACTATATATAATGAAGATTTTATTGAAAAGGCAAATCATTTAAAACCAGAACTATATACTACTATCGTAAAACCTATATCGATTGTAAAAGTGAGAAAAAACTCGGAAGTGATTCACGGATGGGAAGTAGAAACAGAAGCGCCTATTTCCGCACTTAATGAACGCAAGTACAGAAAGGACGAATCATTTATTCTCGATTTTGGAGACCATTACGTTGGGTATATTTCGATGAATATTCGACCGGTTGGCAGCCCACCAGATGCACCACTTCGTTTAAAATTAACGATTGGCGAAATGCCAGTTGAAATGGCCGAACCTTTCGAAGAATACGATGGTTGGCTAAGTAGCTCATGGCTCCAAGAGGAAACGATTTACGTCGATGTACTACCAGGTAAAATAGATTTGCCTAGAAGATATTGCTTTAGGTACATTAAGTTTGAAATATTGGATACATCACCGAAATATCAAGTTATATTCGAAAATGTTGAATGTAAAGCAGTAACATCCGCCAATATAGCAGGGGTTAAGCCACTTCAGCATACGGATGAAATGCTCAAGAGAATTGATAAAGTAAGTATTAAAACACTAGCAGATTGCATGCAGGATGTGTTTGAAGATGGGCCGAAGCGTGATCGTCGTTTATGGCTTGGTGATTTACGTTTGCAGGCGCTTGCAGACTATGAAACTTTCAAAACAAAAGATCTTGTTAAACGTTGTCTCTATCTTTTTGCAGGTGTACCAGATGATAGGGGACAGGTAACTGCGAATGTTTTTACCGCACCATCGCTGATTGCAGATGATACTGTTCTATACGATTATTCTTTATTTTTTGCTGCAACGCTACATGATTACTATTTTGCAACAAAGGATATTACTACATTAAAAGAGTTGTGGCCAACAGCGTATCGCCAAATAGAATTGGCATTAGCACGTCTTGATAATCGTTGTATTGTAAAAGATTCGAGTGATTGGTGGTCATTTATCGATTGGAAGGATGGTTTAAATAAACAAACCCCATCACAAGCAATATTAATTTATACAATGAAACAAGCAATCCGTCTTGCCGAGGTGTTGGCAAGACCGGAAAAGGATTGGTTGGAAATCCAATTAACTAATACCATCGAGGGTGCTATAAAATATTTATGGGATGAGCAGCAGAAATTTTTTATTAGTGGTGATAATCGGCAAGTATCGTGGGCTAGTCAGATTTGGATGGTACTTGCTGATATATTACCGTTTGAGGAGAATAAAGAGCTGATGAATCGTCTCTTGGAAGACAAACCTGAATGTGGATTAGCAACACCATATATGTACCATCATTTAGTTGAGGCGCTTATTTTAGTCGATGAAAAGGAAAAAGCAATATCGATGATGAAATTGTACTGGGGTGGCATGATCGAAGACGGCGCAGATACATTTTGGGAATTATATGACCCGGGAAATAAGAACTTTTCACCTTATGGTAGCGATCTAATTAATAGCTATTGTCATGCATGGAGCTGTACACCAACATACTTAATAAGAAAATATAAATTGTAATCTTTATTAAACATATAGACATGAGATGTAGTTTTATAAGTCGCTAAAATGCTCATTTTAGCATTAGATTAACTCTAGAAAGGAAATAAACGATCAAGGAGCTAGCACAGGATTTAATTAATAAAGAGGTAGTGGTATCCATAAAGTTAATGCAACTATTTTTGGACAGCCTATCATAAAGTATACTTTTAGTTTCTATTCCCTGTTCACCTTTTTAAGCTATCTAATGTAAAAGGGAACTTTTGTTTCTCTTAATGAGGATAAATATGCGTTTCAAAATGAAAAATAGAAAGAGAAAAGTCGCACGTTTTTTAATGCGGCTTTTTATGTTTAGTTAAATACTTAATTCAAGCTAGATCTTAGTATAAATTATTAATATTATGTAAATTCATTTCGAACGTTGCTGTGTCTAAAGTATTGAGAAATAAATTGAATTGGTAAGAAACACAGATATACGCTGCATATTTGTATAAAATACGTAAAATATATAGCGTAAAGGTCCTGAAATAGTGAGCAAGAATAGTTATTTATTCACAATTTTATAGATTTACATATCTTTTACATGATTTTTATGAAACTTCCATATCCCAATTATATGATTAGATTGTACATAAGATAAGGAGGGGAAAAATGAAAACTTCATTGAAAAAGAAAGTGATGTCCATTACAGCTGTTTCAACTATTACGATTGGTATGTTAGTAGGTGCTAATTGGCATTCATCTACAGTGAAAGCGAAACCTCATCAGAACAATGGGAATGTGAAAAATGTAATATTCATGGTTCCTGATGGTTATTCTGCTTCCTATGCAACAAGTTATCGTTGGTATAAAGGTGAAGAATCAGCTATGGATTCTATGTTAGTTGGGATGCACCGTACGTATTCCGCCGATACTGAAGTAACAGATTCGGCAGCTGCTGGCACAGCCATGGCAACCGGAGTGAAAACAAATAATGGAATGATTAGTACTTCTCCAGAAGGAAAAAAATTAAAAACAATTTTACAAGCAGCTGAAGATGCAGGTAAATCATCTGGCCTTGTAGCTACCTCAACAATTACACATGCTACTCCGGCTGTTTTTGCTTCGAATGTTGCATCTCGTGCAGACGAGGCTAATATTGCACCACAGCTTTTAGAAAATGATGTGGACGTCATTCTTGGTGGAGGCAAAAAGTATTTTCCAAATAGCTTACTTAAAAAAGCTGAAAAAGATGGTTATGAAATCGTATCAGAACGAAATGATTTAAAGAAAAAAAATAAAGCGAAAAAAATGATTGGATTATTTGCGGAAGAAGGCATGGCACCGGAATTAGACAGAGATGAAAAAAAGCAGCCAAGCTTAGCGGAAATGACAGATTCAGCGTTGAAAACACTTAATAAAGATAAGGATGGTTTCTTTCTAATGATAGAAGGAAGTCAAATTGATTGGGCTGGCCACGCACATGATGCTGCATGGGCAATGAAAGATTCGCAAGCATTTGAGGAGGCAGTTGAAAAAGCACTCGATTTTGCCAAAAAGGATAAGAAGACGTTGATTGTTATAGCGGGTGATCATGATACTGGTGGAATGTCTGTAGGGGGCTATGGTGAATACGATGCAAAGATAGAGGTTTTACGTGATGTTACTGCAACTGGTGATTTTATGGCTAGCCAAATAAACGCTAATAAAAGTAATATAAAAGAAATCGTTAAGAAGTATACAACTCTTGATTTATCAAATGATGAAATAGAAAAGGTGAAAACAGCTGACAAACCAAGTATAGCGATTAATGAAATTGTTTCTGAACATGCACTTGTAGGTTGGACTAGCACCCAGCATACAGGGGTTGATATTCCTTTATATGCATTTGGACCGAGTGCAGATTTATTTGCAGGATTACATGAAAACACAGACTTACCTGGCTTGATGGCTAAGGCGATGAAAATTAAGTTTAAACAAACAAAATAATAATTATGGCTGTTGAGAAAAAGTCTCAGCAGCCATTTAAATGAACAAAGTTCCGAATTAAAGTTAAGAATCTACAATCTTCCTAACACGTTCGATCCCTTCCCACATATCACCTGGTCCATCATAAATTAATGTAATCGAACCATTATAGTTTGTATCAACTAATAGATCTAAACAAGTGCGAAATTCCTCTATATCTGGTAGACCATCCGAATCGAAATTTGCCTTCGCATGAACGGAATCACTGTAAGGAAGTATAGTGGCCAATTCCTCGTATTTATCATCTCCTTTAAAATTCCCGAAATCTGTAATCATTCGGATAGACGTATCACTATTTTTTAATATTTTGATACAGTTATCAGCCTTGGAAGTAAGGGCACGGAAATTTTCGATCACAATGCGGACTCCACGATCTGTAGCATAAAGTGCAAGCTTATTTAAATTTTGTATGGATCGTTCGAGTGCTTCCGAGTCATCAGGACTGGAGTCTCCAGCAATAACTCTGATGCGTTCTGCCCCAACAGTAGCGGCAATATCAATCCAGTTCTGAATGAATTCAAGGTCTTTTTCTCTACGAATAGGATCATTAGTTGATATATCTCCATAATCTAACAGAAGGGTGTGGAATGTAATATTTGCCCTTTTACATGCGTTGCGCAATTCACTTAAGTATTCCGAGTCCGTGCTTGGAAAATGAAAATGACAAATTTCGATCATATCAAATCCTTTAGAAGCTAATTTTTCAGGTAGGTCTAAAAGCTTTATCGTTTCAGGTTGCGCTTTTATTTCCACTATTTGTTCGTTTTGTTCATCGTCCCAAACAGTCCAACGGAGAGGGCCGAGATTTCGGTGTAAGCTCCAAGTACTGACAGAAAGATTCGGCATAGCATGATCACTCCTTTTAATAGTTCTGAAAAATACAGAACCTTCTCATAATATTTAGTATAGCAGGCTATTACTTTATTTGGTAATCTTTGAATATAATAGTTTGGAAAATTGGAGGAGAACCAAGTGCGGAGTATAAATGAGTGGATTTGGAATATAAATAACTTGAACTTACTTCCTTTTAAAATAATGGAATGGGAGGAATTGAAAGGTGGAACATCTAGTAGCGTATGGAAGCTGTTAGGGGATAACCATCATCAATATGTTTTAAAAAATAACGATTGTGACACGATAAAAGCAGAATCACATTATTTATTCACCTATCAAAGTGTTGAAATTTTACCAAAAGTTGTCTATGTAGATATAAGTAATAATTACTATATTTATACCTACCTGAGCGGGGAAGTAAAGACAGGAATAAGCAATAAGAAAATATTCTTAAAGGAACTAGTAAGTAAACTGATTTCTCATTATACACCTACAAACAATGATGATTGGGGGTGGATACAAGACTTAAGCATTAATTGGCATCAATATCTTGTTGGAGAAATTAATGCGGCAAGAGAAATCATTGGTGCTAGATTGACTGACAAAGATTATGAGTTGGTAAAGAGTCTTGCCCAAAAAGAAAACAGAAGGAATGGTAAGCCTTATCTATTACATGGAGATTGTGGTGTACATAACTTTTTACAAAAGGATAATAGGTTGGTCGCCGTTATCGACCCAATGCCGCTTGCTGGTCCGTTGATTTATGAACTTGTTTTTGCTTTTTGTTCTTCTCCAGAGCAACTTACAATGGAAGTTATTTTTGAAGTAGCGAAAGAGCTTCCAAATTTCCAGAATGATAAAAAACAATTAGTGGAGGAAGTAATTATTGGGTTGTATATTCGAATGCTGAGATGTATCTATCATCATCCACAAGATTTACCGGCTTATTTAAATGCATGGAATTATTGGACAACACTTAGAAATTATTAATAACAGAAATGGGGAAAGTCATGATGGGTATTAAAAAAATAGTTTTTACTGGTGGAGGATCTGCAGGACATGTCACACCAAATATTGCCATCATAGAATCACTGAGTAATGAATGGGATGTACATTATATCGGATCGTTTGCTGGTATAGAAAAAGAAATTATCGAAAAAAATAATATTACCTATTACGGAATTTCAAGTGGAAAGCTTCGTCGTTACATGAGTAAAGAAAATATGTTGGATTTAGGCAGAGTAATAAAAGGAATTTGGCAAGCGAGGCGAATGCTTAAACAAATCAACCCACAGTTAGTGTTCTCTAAAGGAGGTTTTGTGACGGTACCAGTCGTTCTAGCTGCCAAGTCACTTCGCATTCCAGTATTTTTACATGAAAGTGATTTAACACCTGGTTTGGCTAATCGGATTGCGATGAAATTTTCAGATAAAATATTTACATCCTTTGAAGAGGCTGCTTGTCATTTTCCAGAAAAGAAAACTGTAGTTGCTGGATCGCCGATTAGAAAAGCATTATTTCAAGGTAATGCAACTCGTGGGAAAATGTATCTTCGTTTTCATAAACAACGACCTATATTAACAATCATGGGAGGTAGTCTTGGCGCGAAGAAAATAAATGAAACAATACGAGATATGCTTCCGAAACTCACTCCACATTTCCAAGTGGTGCATATATGTGGAAAATCTCAGTTAGACAATAATTATGCAAATATAGAGGGATATCGGCAATTTGAATATGTAACAGAGGAACTACCAGATATATTAGCTGCTACTCATTTAGTGCTGACGAGGGGCGGGTCTAACGCAATATTTGAATTTTTATCTTTACATATTCCAATGTTAATTATTCCGTTACCTAAATCACAAAGCAGGGGAGATCAAATATTAAATGCCATTTCTTTTTGCGAAAAAGGGTATGCTTTAATGTTAGAAGAAGAAAAATTAACGAGTGATATACTTTTTAGACAGTTAATCGAACTTCAAGACCAAAGAGAGAAGATAGTTGATAATATGGAAAAATCACAAGAGAGTAAGGCAGTTAGCATCATAATAGATGCAATCCATACTAGTCAAAAGGCATAAAGAATGATGTCGTTTTATCATCATACTTGAATTATCCTTTTTACGATCTATAGTATAATAGACGAAATAAAATAAAAAGTGATTTTAATGGCGGATGAAAAGTTTGATAGGTTATTAGAAATAATGTTTGAATTTAAAGATAACTGTACCAATTTAAAAATGGGATGTACAAGTTTAAAGATAAATCTTACGAAAGATTTGACGGTTTGGAGGGTAATATTGATTTTTTGGCGATGCGCCAATAGGGGCATGAAAAGGAAATTAATCGAATCAAAAACGGTGGGCTTGGCTAGCCAACTAACACATCAAAAAACTTCCACTATTATCTCCATGAACTTTATCCCTATTGAATGACTCCACATTTAAGCACAAGAGCAAAATTGAAAAACGCCGAAATTACTTTTTCTCTTTCTCTTGTGCTTATTTCATTTGTAAGAATATGGTGGAGAAAATATATTTATAAAAAGGAGTTATAAAACATGAATGTATATTTAATCACTGGTGCGTCTAAAGGTATCGGTTTAGCACTAAGTAAGGAGTTAATGAGTGAAAATAACGTACTCATCTGTGTTGCTCGGACGACAAATGAGGAATTACTACAGCTTGGAAAAGAAAAGGAATGTCATATTGTGTTTTTAGAATATGATTTAGTAAATATAGAGGGGCTAGAGGAGTTAATCAAAACGATGGTTGCCCATTTACCTGCCAATCCACATTCTATTACACTCATTAACAACGCAGGTGTCGTCGATCCGATTGGACGGACAGAAAATAATAAAGCGGAAGGTATAAATAAAAGTATTACCCTTAATTTAACTGCACCAATGGTTTTGAGTTCGGCATTTATTAAACATGTAAAAGATTATCCTATTCAGAAGAAGATAATTAATATTTCTTCAGGAGCCGGACGCAATCCTTATACTGGTTGGAGTAGTTATTGTGCTAGTAAAGCAGGCCTTGACCATTACACAAGAGTCGTTTCACAGGAACAAGATGGTGAAATAAATGGGGTTAAAATTATTTCGATTGCACCAGGGATTATAGACACTGGAATGCAAGAGAAAATTCGAAGTGTTGATGAGAAGGACTTTGAATTGGTGGGCAGGTTTATCGATTATAAGGAGCAAGGTCAACTTAGTTCACCGGAATTCACGGCACAAAAGCTTAAACGAATAATTGAAAGTAAAACATTCAATAAATTGGATCCCATTTTGGATTTGCGGGAATTATAAAAAAGGCGGTGAGATATATTAGTTTCAAAGCGAAAAGAGATCTGTTTTTTTCATATTTTATCTTTGGAGCCTTGTTGCTAATAGGGGTGGCTACTTTATGGACTGCTATTTATGAAGTTTTTTAAGTGGAAGAGACTGATTGGATTTTCGTTTGGTTAATGATCGCTTTATTTATCATATGTGGTGGATGTTTATTTTACGATTTGGTTAGATATTGAATATAAACTCTACAAGGAATGTTTGTTTATACTTGGTGGTCCTATCCGTAGTAAGATCCCTTATGCGAGTATTACAAGTATACACGAAACAGGAAACATTTTCGTTGGCTATCGAATATTATCTTCAAGAGATGTATTGGAAATTCATTATAAAACGGGTTTATTAGGAAGTGTTATTATTTCACCGCATCAAGGAATTACATAAAAGATCTCGATATATGAGTTATTAAAAGCCGCCACTCTCCGGAGTTGCGGATTTTAATAACTTGGATGATTATCATTGTAAAAAATATATTGAGTCTGTTGCTATAACATTCGAACCCTTTATCATTCATATTTCTTACGATAATGAATCAAAGCTAATAGAGGGAAAATAAATTGATAACTGTGATAATGAATGTATAAGCCCCCACCCATTCCTTGCCCAACGGGATAATTTGTTGTCCAATCTTTTTTATCATAAGATTTAAGTAAATAGGTGATACCTGCTTGGATCTCTGGAGTTGGCTTGTCGGAAATCATTATAAGGGAATCTAGTGCCCAAGCTGTTTGGGTTAAGTTGCTGGCACCGAGAGGAATATAAGATTCATTAAGATCACTTTTACAAGATTCTCCCCAACCGCCATCTTTATTTTGGATTTCGTGTAGCCAATTTTTTGCTTTTCCGATCGCTTTTTCTTTTGGAGTTATACCAGAAGCAATGAGGCCAGTAATGGCTGCCCATGTTCCATAAATATAACAAATCCCCCAACGTCCATACCATGAACCATCATTTTCTTGATTTTGCAAAAGCCAATCTACTCCACGTTTTATCACAGGATGAATTTTAGGTATATTTGTGTAGTTGCCTAGAAATTCAAGCGTTCTACCGGTTAGATCCGCACTGCTTGGATCCGTTAATAAAAATCTGCCACCTTCGATTGGAAGCAAATTCAACCATTTTTTATCGACATTCTTTTCAAATGCTGGCCACCCTCCATCATCATTTTGCATGGAAAGAACCCACTGAATACCTTTATCCCATGCATAGCGAAAGCTAAGGTTAGCTGGAACGATTTGTGAAAAGGCCCTTAGTGAAGCTGTTGTATCGTCTACATCCGGATTTATCGTATTAATATTGGAGAAACCCCAACCGCCAGGTAAACCTATTGGATTATGAATCAACCAATCTCCATATTTATATTGTTGCCTTCTTATTAAATATTGATTTGCCTTTGCAACTATTAGATCAGTAGATGAAAGATCTGCTTCTTTCAAAACATAACTAATTAAAGACGTATTCCATACATTTGCAGTTGTGTACTGTACGTGAGTATGGTCATCAATTTTACATTTCATTGTTTTTAAGCCTTTAATAGCATTTATGATAATCTGGTCCTTTTTTGAATAGCCAAGGGATAGCAGGGCAAAAATCATAAGTAAAGTAGAACTAAAATAACTGTAAAAAGTGCCATCTGGCTCTATACGATTAAGCATATATTGTTTTGCACGATGGATAGCAAGGGAATGGATATGTTGGGGCAAGCCTAATAAACTAGTGATTCCCTGTTCAATCGTCGAGAATAATCTTTTTGTTTCACGTGTTTGCTTCCATTTGAAAAAGTCATCTTCTCTTGAAACAAATAGATCGGACAGGTTAGGACTTCTATTTGTTTTTTTACTGTACTTTGTAGCAGATAGAATCATTATTGGTGCAAGATTCGCTCTACCAAATACTGAAAAATCATAGAAGTTTATTGGAAAGGAAGATGGTAAAAGTATCATTTCAACTGGAAGGGGGAAATGGAACGGTGATGAATATTGTCCTGTTAAGGAAAGCATAATTTTTGTAAAAATAAAGGACTTTTCTATTCCCCCATTTTCTATGATAAAGCTTTTAGCTGCTTGCAGTCGATTATTATCCTTGTTCACATAGCCAGAATATAAAAGAGAATAATAGGCCTCAACGGTTGTTGATAAGTTTCCGCTCCCCTCATCATAAAAAAGTTTCCACGCCCCATTGGCTTCCTGTTTGCTCCATATCCTTTCTGTTAATTGTAAAATGAAGTCTTCATCATTTATTTGTAATGTCCTTAATAAAATAATCATATAGGCATCTGTAGAGATTCCCGTATCAAAAGGATAGTCCCATGAACCATTAGCTGTTTGTGCCAATTTAAGATTTTGGACTATTTGTTCTATTGCTTCTTTAGTTTGATGTTCCAATGCTACATCGCCCCTTCTAAAAAGTCATATTTAATCATACATCTTCATGAACAAACAAATATTCCCGGAGGTGACCAGATATATTTTTCAAGAAAAAACAAGGTTGGAAAACACGGTTGCCTGTAGGTTTAATTGAAATCAAATCTGAATTAAAGAAGAGACAACATGCAATCACTCAAAATGAGTCGCGACTATCCAAGAAAGATAAAGAACTTCTTAAACGAATTTCGATGAAAACGAAGCAAATGAATGTTAATAATGTAACCCGCACAAAAGCATACTTAGATTTTTATCTTAACTATCCTGAAATTCACTGGGCATTTCTTGGGCATATGGTTTCTAGAAATGGTGGCTGGAATATGACGGATTTAAGAGGGGATTTGCTTTCGAGACTAATGAATGAAAAAACAGTAC
Source organism: Lederbergia lenta NBRC 16444 (assembly GCF_001591545.1). GTDB lineage: Bacteria > Bacillota > Bacilli > Bacillales > Bacillaceae_C > Lederbergia > Lederbergia lenta. The sequence continues at coordinate 1,988,759 of NZ_BCVC01000001.1, read as the reverse complement.
AGGACTTTTTTTCCTTTTTGGAACGAGGAAACTGGCTTATTTTTCAGGATGCATATCCGCAGTTTCTATTGTATGCCGAAAGTAAAAGAAAAAACCAAAATTTATTTTATCTATTACCGTTCTTAAACGTTTCCATATTTATGGAAGTGATCTGGAATCACTTTTGGAAAACTAAAGACCGTAATATTCTGACAATTGGTCTGATTATTAATGAACAAAATTATTTAGAACAAAGAATCTTGCAAAATTCTATCTATAAGGAAAAGGTGATCTACACACTTGAGTTTTTTTTGCAAGATTTGCTCTCACTCAATCATATTTTATTTCCACTTGAAGAGAGTGGGAAATTAACATTAATCGGTTTGACACTCCATCATTTTGATTCACTTCACGAACGAATAATCTTAGGTAAAAGATTATATCGTTTACTATTTAAGTCGAGTGGTCAATTAAAAAAAGTTTTACAATGGGCAATTAATCACGCACATACCGGTTCACGGAAAGATTACTGGCAAGACATTTTTAATGATGTGAATGAGGGCGTTCCTGGAATAAGTCTTAAGCGGAGGTTAATTGCTTGTCGGTTACGAAAAGGAGCAAATAGGCTATACAGTCCAAGACTTGAGTATGCGTGGAAAAATGTTCAACATTCTGAGGCCGAAAACAGTGATTGGTTTAGTCATTTAAATGTGATAAATTATTTGCATGAAAACCAAGGGCACGCTAAAGGAGAGATAGTAAATGAATACTGTGAAACGCTTGAGAAGTTGGAGATTGCTACTATTACAAAAAAAGCAATCTTTTTATAATACAGTTTACGCAGCTTTATTTGCAGCTTTATTGGGAACATATCTAGATCTATATTTTGTTGGAAGAAATATGTATGAATTTCCTATCCGCCCTTTCCCAGACGTATTTTCTATTAATATTGCCTTTACTTTACTTATACTTCCCTGTTTCACTATGCTATTTCTTATGGCGATGAGAAAGATGAATCGACGGAATAGATCAGTATTTATCATTTTCCTTAGTCTAATGGTTTTTACTGTTGAAAACAAGATGGAACAATGGGGGTTCTTTTATCATAGTAATGAATGGAAACATTACTATTCTTTCTATGGATATTTCTTGTTTTTTGTTATCATCTGGTCAGTTTATAAAGGGAATGGAACGAACATAATAAAGTAAAATATTGACTTAGATACACAATAGAGGACCCTATGAAGGATCCTCTTACGCATTTTAATCATATTATTTTTTATTTGTTTTTTCAGGATCTTTCTCATTCGTTGCTCTTTGTGGCTCAATATCCATGCCCATCTCTACCTTTAAATCTTGCTCGACAGAATCATTATCTTTTGTTTGCTCTTTTTCACTCATCATATATCCTCCTTTTCTCATCTAATTCTAAGTTACCCCAAAAGGGTTAAATAAAAACAGAATATGTGAACTTATTGTAATGATAGGAAGGATTAGTGATAAAATATAACTTTTCACCTATGGTAAAATATTCATGTTTCATCTATCCTAATTAGGGGGTTGCCAATGTTCATGCAAGATAGTGGAAGGGGATAGCTGGATGCATCAAGAAATACAAGTTGGGGATTTAATACATAAAAATGAGAAAAAGTATTTTGCTCTTGTATTAATAATTAGTATTATCATGTACTTAGTTTTGCTTGTTTCTATTATTGGAATTTTTATTATTATTAGTTTGTTTTTAGTTTCTCTATTTTTTCATGCTGTTATGATAGGACATATTCGAACAAATGCAGTCAAATTAAGCGAGCAGCAATTTCCAGAAATTTATCAAAAGACGAGAGAATTATCTGCCAAAATGGAACTTTCATATACACCAGATATATATGTAGCTGAATCAGGCGGAACGCTTAATGCGTTTGCTACACGTTTTTTTGGAAGAAATATGGTTGTGTTGTATTCGGAAATATTTGAGCTATATAAAAAAGGCGGAGAAGAGGAACTGAACTTTGTTATTGCGCATGAACTTGCACACATAAAACGAAGACATCTCTCGAAAACAATGTTTATTTTACCAGCTATGTGGTTACCAGCAATTGGAGAACTATATTTACGTGCATGTGAATATACATGTGATAGATATGCTACCCATTATGTTGGAAGCACGGAAGCTGCAAAAAATGGCTTAGTAATACTAGCGGTGGGAAAGGAATTGTACAAAGATGTTAATCGTACAGCATTTGTAGATCAGCTGGAATTAGAACGTGGCTTTTTCGTATGGTTAAGTGAAATATTATCATCGCACCCTCCATTGCCAAAAAGAATCCGCGAAATAGGTGTGTTTTTTCAAGATGAAGAATTTATTTCATACAAAAATAAATCTTCGAATAAGGCTTGGATATGGATAACTGCAGGTTTGGTTTCCTTCGTGCTTTTATTTTGGGGTGGCATATATGGGATAGGTAAACTTGTAGCTTATGTCGAGACGATGGAAGCAAATGGTGTATTGGATGAGGATGATAGCTCTGATTATAATACCTCTGATTATGATGAGGAAGAAATAGTAGAAACTCCAGAATTAATTAAAGCAGTTGTAAATAACGATATGGACAAAGTTAAGATGTTAGTGGAAAAAGGTGAAAAGTTAGAAGCGCAGGATTCACAAGGTAATACGGCATTACACTGGGCTGTATTAGCTGGGAATAGAAATTTGGCTTATTATTTATTGAATGCTGGTGCGGATCCGAATCAAGAATCGTTGTATGGTTCTAATTCAGTGATGATCGCTGCAGAGCGAGCAAACACTGAATTGTTAATGTTGTTATTAGATGCTGGTGGAGATCCCAATTCGGCAGACTATGATGGTTGGACACCATTATTTTATGCGGTACAAGGTGGAAGTACAGCAGTGGCGGAACTACTTCTCAAAGCAGGTGCGGATCCACAGGTGAGTGATGTAGAAGATATAACACCACTCATGTATTCGATCCAATATGGCATGGAAGACATGTCGGAAGTATTAAAGAAGTAATATCAATGAGTATATAAGGAGTGGGGAAAAATGGTTACAAATCCAGCAGGTTTTTGGATTAGATTAGGTGCAAATATTTTAGATGGTTTGATTATAGGGGTTCCATTAGCAATTTTAGGTATTCTTATTACTGGAGATATGGAGAACAGCACATTTAGTAGTTCATTAACATTCGCATATACGTTGATATTGCCAGTTGTTTGGTTTGGTTATACTGTTGGTAAAAAGATTTGTGGTATTCGAATCGTGAAAGTGAATGGAGAAAAACTTGGTATTGGCGCCATGCTTCTACGTACATTTGTCGCTGGTATTATTTATGGAATCACTTTCGGAATAGCGGCAATTGTCACTGCTTTTATGATTGGACTTCGTAAAGATAAACGGAGCATTCATGACCTTATTGCAGGTACGTATGTAACACATGAAAAACCTTAAGAATGATCGAATATAGACAAAGGCTACTCATATTTGAGTAGCCTTTGTTCGTTCATAAAAATAAGTTAAATCGATAGTTCTAGTTCAATCCCATAGTGGTCGGAAATAATAGGCTCGTTATTTCCATCAAAAATAATATGGGAGTGTCTTACACCTGCTTGCCAATTCGCAAAAATATAGTCAATTTTTAACCCTGCTTTATTACCGTCCCAGCCAGCGATGTCCCCTTGGATAGTGAACTCGCCTGATTTTTCATGCGCTAGGACATGAGTGTCATATAATCCCTTACTTAATAAATAGTCATACCCTTCATTCTTCTTATTACTAGCAGCATTAAAATCACCGAGCAATAAAAACTTTTCATGTTTTTCAGCTTTTTTTAATAGATTATCAACCTGGCGCGTATAAGATTCCTCTTTATCCTCCCACCAACCAAGGTGACAGGAGTATAAGGAAATCATTTGTTTGTTCAATTGAATAGTAATACCAACAATTTTACGGGATTTCCAAAAATCCAAGGAAGAGGACTCCGTAATATAAAAAGAATCATAATTTACAACAGGATGACGTACGAGAAGGGCGAGGCCTTCTTCGTAAATATCATAACCATAGTGAGTAGCTTCCCAAAAAAGATTAAAATCACTACTACCAAGTTTGGCCAAAGCTTGTTGTAATAGCAAGGCGTAATTGTCTTTCCGAATGGAGTCATAGACGATATCGACTTCACGATGCTGACTAGCTTCTTGTAAGGCAATTGCATCATATCTATTCATATGAATAACACGGGCTAACTCATTTATTTTTTCTAATTGATTATGTTCCTGCCATGCATGGACATTAATGGTTAAGAGTTTCATATGATTATACTCCCAAATGATCTTGGATGTCAGATTTTAAAACATCTGCTTTTGGACCATAAATTGCTTGGACGCCTTGGTCTTTTACTATAAGACCAAGAGCACCATTTTTCTTCCATTCGTCTTGTTCTGCTACTTTTTTCGCGTCTCTAACTGTTACTCGGAGCCTTGTCATACAAGCGTCCACTTCAGCTATATTTTCGCTTCCACCAAGTAAGGCAATAATTTGACCTGCTTGGGAGTTATCGTTTTCATTGTTTGCGGATGCCTTTTGAGTATTTTCATTTTCTTCATCAATGTAATTCCCGTTTCGTCCAGGAGTTGGTAAATTCATTTTTTTAATCATAAAGTTTGCAACCGTAAAATTCAGAGCAAAGAAAACAAGACAGGTAAACGCAAAGTTTATTAAATCTTTACCGAGACCAGCATTTATCATTAAAGGTGTTCTTGTTAATAGTTCTACCATCCCAAACGCATGGACACGTAATTGAATAAAATCAACTACAGCAAATGCAAGACCTGTTAAAATAGCATGCACAACATAGAGTAGTGGAGCAGCAAACATAAACATAAATTCAATTGGTTCCGTAACACCTGTTAAAAATACTGCTAATCCAGCCGATAGGAAGACTGATTTATATTTCTTCTTTTTGCTTGGATCAACATTACGATACATAGCAAAGGCCATACCAATTAGAGAAGCTGTAGATAAAATAACTTGTCCTGCTTTAAATCGTGCTGGCGTCACATTCTCAACAAGTTCACTATAAAGTTTTGTATCACCTTGTATGCTTGCATTATAAAGATCTGTTGCCCATGCTAACCATAGTGGATCTTGTCCAGCAACTACTTGGCCGATATTTTTACCTGTTTGCACAATATATGTGCCGCCTAATTCTGTATAGTTGATTGGAACTGTCAACATATGATGTAAACCGAATGGAAGTATTAATCGCTCCACTGTACCAAAAATAAATGGTGCGATGATTGGAGCTGTGTCTCTTGACGTAGCAATCCACTCTCCAAAGCTGTTCAAACCGCCTTGAATTGGTGGCCAGATGAAAGCAAGAACAATGGAAACGATTATAGATCCAGCCATTACAGTAAATGGGACGAAGCGTTTACCATTAAAGAATCCAAGTGCATCAGGTAATTTATCAAAAGCATAAAAGCGGTTAAATAAACTAGCACCTAAAAATCCTGAGATAATACCAACGAATACACCTAAGTTTAGGGCAGGTGCTCCGAGGACGCTAATAAAGTAATCTTCAACGACCATTTCATTACCTGTTAAAGAACGAACCGTTGCTTCACCATCTAATAACATAGATGAATCTACACCAAAAATAGCTCCGGTAATTCGGTTAATAAAAATAAATGCTAGAAGAGCCGCAAAAGCGCCACCGGCTCTCTCCTTAGCCCAAGAACCACCAATTGCTATAGCGAATAAAATATGTAAGTTACCAATGACTGCCCAACCCATGTCTTCCATAATCCGCGCAATCGTTTGCACCAAAACGACACCGGAAACCATATCTAACGCTTTGCCAAGAGAAATCATTATTCCAGCTACAGGCATAACTGCCACAACGACCATTAGAGCCTTTCCGAACTTTTGCCAAAAATCAAAAGAAAATATAGGTAAACGTTTTAAATTTTTCATTGTGTTTCTCCTCCATAAGGTGATAATTGTTATATATTGATTAATTAAATTAATGCAAGCGATTGCGCACAATTTTCATCATACCGAAAATCTTGAGAAAAAACAACAAATATTTATTAAGAGAAATGTTAAAACATTAATATACTCAATGTGTGTATGAATAAATATACACAGAAATAGCTTTTTATTTATAAAGATAACGGAATTTGCTTGTATTTTCGTTAGGAAAAAGCTATTATACTTATAATGAATACATACAGAGGAGTAATAATGATGAAATTTACTTTTAAAAAATCAATTTTTGCATTAACCGCGGTTTGTGCATTGCTATTATCTGCTTGTGGGACAGGAACAAACAATGATGGTTCTGATAAGAAGAAGGTATTAAATGTCGGTACAGAAGCTACATTTGCACCATTTGAATTTATGGATAAAGGTGAGATGACCGGATTTGACGTGGATTTACTAAATGCTTTAGCAAAAGAGGCTGGGTATGAAGTGAAAATGGAAAACACTGGTTGGGATGCAATGTTTGCTGGATTACAAAGTGAGCAACTTGATATAGGTATTGCCGGGATTACAATGGATGAGGATAGAAAAAAAACGTACGATTTTTCCTCCCCATATTTTGAATCAATTAGTATGATTGTATTTAAAGAGGGAACAGATATTCAAAACGCCGAAGACTTAAAAGGGAAAAAAGTTGGTGTGCAAAACGGAACGACAGGGCAGTTCTCGGCTGAAGCTGTCGTCGGTAAAAACTCATCCGATATTTCTAAATATGAAACAGCTGCACTCATGTTTCAAGCGCTTCAAAGCAAAAATGTGGAAGCTGTCGTAACAGATATCGCAGTGGCATTAGAATATGAAAAAAATAACCCTGATAGTGGCGTTCAAACAGCTGTCGATGAAAACCAATTTAAATCGGAATATTACGGGATTGCTTTTCCAAAAGGCAGTGAATTAAGGGATGAATTTGATCAAGCCTTAGTGACATTATTTGAGAATGGAAAATACGAAGAGATATATAAGAAATGGTTTAATAATGAAGAACCAAATATTGAGGCTTTACAAAACGCAGCAAAATAATCATATGAATTTTCTATTAGATATGGGAAAATAATAGTGTAAGCGGCTGTCCATTTTAGGCTTATGCCTATGGGCGGCCGTTTTTGGTGGGAAAAGTGAAAGGTGGAAATTCCATGGATATACAATTTGATATTATTATTGATTATCTGCCCTTATTTTTAAAAGGGACATTATTAACGCTTGGTTTAGCATTAGCTGGAGTGTTAATAGGTCTTGTTTTTGGTTTATTGATAGGTCTTGGGAAAATGTCAACAAATGCGTTCATTCGCTTTCCGTTTGTCTGGTACGTAAATATATTTCGAGGAACACCGTTTCTAGTGCAAATTTTACTCATTCATTTTGGTGTTGTACCATTATTCATGACTCCAGCAAATCCTATTGTATCAGCAATCATTGCATTGTCTTTAAACTCAGCCGCGTATATTGCAGAGATTTTCCGCGCTGGTATACAATCAATCGATAAAGGACAAATGGAGGCTGCTCGCTCACTGGGTATGAGTCACACCCAAGCGATGAAATTAGTCATTCTACCTCAAGCAGTAAAACGCATGATACCGCCACTTGGCAATGAGTTTATCGTACTGTTGAAAGAAACATCGCTCGCTGCAATCATTGCAGCACCTGAATTAATGTATTGGGGTCGTGCTGCAGGAGGACAATATCTTCGTGTATGGGAACCGTATATTACAGTAGCATTAATTTATCTCGTGTTAACTTTATCATTGACTTATTTAATGGACTATATTGAAAGGAGAATGAAAACTGCATGATCTCCGTTAAAAATTTAAAAAAATCTTTTGGAACAAACGAAGTATTAAAGGATATTTCTGTAGAGGTCAAACCTCAAGAAGTTGTTGTGGTAATTGGGCCATCTGGATCAGGCAAATCGACATTTATTCGTTGCCTTAACCTGCTTGAATCTGTTTCCGGTGGTAATGTAGTTGTAACAGGTAAAGATTTGACAGATAAAAAAACAGATATTAATGAAATTCGGAAAAACGTCGGCATGGTATTTCAACATTTTAATTTATTTCCCCATAAAACTATTCTGGAAAATATTACGATCGCACCTATTAATGTAAAAGCAATGAAAAAGCGAGAGGCTGAGCAAAAAGCATTAGAATTGCTAGCTAAAGTGGGACTTTCTGATAAAGCGTCTGAATATCCAAATTCGCTATCTGGGGGACAAAAACAGCGTGTTGCCATTGCACGTGCACTTGCAATGGAACCCCAAATTATGCTATTTGACGAACCAACTTCAGCGCTGGATCCTGAGATGGTTGGTGAAGTGCTGGAAGTGATAAAGCAACTTGCTAAAGAAGGTATGACAATGATTGTTGTTACACATGAAATGGGTTTTGCACGTGAAGTTGGGGATCGTGTTATTTTTATGGATGACGGCTATATTGTGGAAGAAAATGAGCCAATCGAATTATTCTCTAATCCACAGCATGAACGAACACAAGCTTTTTTAAGTAAAGTATTATAAAAAGTATTTTCTAGATTAATTTTATCTTACGTTGTTGCTAAAATATATTTCATCGTACGGCACCTGGCAGCCTCCTCATTCTATAATTGACGATATTCTATGAGATATAGGAAATCTCAATGATTTCAAAGAGGAAGGCTGTCCTTTGAAGTACGCTCATTATTAAGTGCATTTATTTGAATATTTATATAATAAGTGTCACACTACAAAATAACAACGTTGTTATCAAAGGAGAGTGAAAATGACAAATATCGCATTTATTTTTATGGAGATTATACTACCTGTTTTTATTTTGATTGCAGTAGGTGTGTTACTGCAAATAAAATTTAAACTTGATCTATATACTTTGGCAAAAATAAATATATATTATTTAAGTCCTGCATTAATTTTTAGTAAACTGTATGAAAGTTCATTTTCATTAAAATTATTTTTTGGTGTTATTGCTTTCACTTCAATATTTGTACTTATTCTTTATGTCCTAAGTTATATATTTGGTAAGGTAATGAAGCTAGGGAAAAAGCAAAATATGACATTCTCTCATAGTATTATGTTTTATAACTCTGGAAATTATGGGATACCAGTGAATGACCTTGTTTTTAAACAAGATCCACTAGCGATGTCTATTCAAATTGCTGTGATGGCATTTCAGAATACCTTATTGTTTTCATATGGAGTTTTTGCACTAAATTCCTTAAATACAGGAAAAATAAAAGCCTTATTAGCATACTTTAAAATGCCATTGTTTTATGCAATGTTCTTAGGCATATGTTTTAATTTATTTCATGTAAATTTACCTGTATTTTTAATCACACCTATACATTATGTATCAGATTCACTAATAGCTATTGCATTACTTACGTTAGGTGCGCAAATTGCTAATTTAAAATTGAAATTTACATACGCGCCACTTTATGTAAGTATGGCTACCCGATTATTGATGGGACCGTTCATAGCATTTTTACTATTAAAGTTACTTGGTGTGGAAGGAATGATTGCGCAAGCACTATTAATATCTACGGCGATGCCTACCTCTGTTAATAGTTCAATCATTGCACAGGAATATAATAACGAACCTGAATTTGCTGCTCAGACTGTTGTTGCCTCAACATTTTTTAGTTCATTGACTTTAACTATTGTTATTTATTTAGCGCTGGCCATTTTTTAAGATCAATTTTTGTAGAAATAAAAATAATTCTGTCCCTTCTTGCATTATTAGGCTAATATATATAGTAACAGCTTTAAACTAAATAAATATAGAAGTTTAATAGAAATATGCGCTTGGATGTTTCTATTTTTTTGAATGAAATAAAAGCGCTTTCCTGCATTAGCTTCAAAAACATAATCAATATGATTTAGAAAGTAGTGGACAACATGAAGAAGAGTTTAAAAGAAATTTTAGCACCGATGAGTAAGGCAGAAAAAATGAAGTATATTTGGCATTATTATAGATTCCATATGTTAGGAGCATTACTATTAATAATTATTGTGGCTGTAAGCGTTAATAGTATTAATAACAAGAAAGATACATTGATGAATGTAATGATTGTCGGAGAATTAATAAATACTGAAAAAGTGAGTGAAATAAAACAATCATTAAATGAAGAACTACTTAGTAAAGCTGAACAAGATTCTGCTGAAATTAGTGTCCAAGAAATCACATATTCATTAAATGATATGAATCCGCAAATGCAAGCTGGGCTACAGAAGATGGCTGCAGAACTTTCCGCTGGCTATGTCGATATTTTACTTGTAGAAAAAAGCTTTTTTGATGATATGAATAAAGATGGCCAGTTGCTAGATCTTCAAGATTTATATGGTAATCAACCGTTGCCAATAGGCGAGGAACACAAATACTTTGCTGAAGATAATGGAGTTATAACCGGTATAAACGTTACTGCAATCAAACAGTTTGAAGAAGTAATATTTGATGAAAATATAGTTATGTGTGTACCAGCGAACACGAAAAATGAGGAGTTTATTACTCGTTATTTACAATATGTTTTTAAGAAGTAATAAATTATTCAGGGGGGAAATGATATGCAAATGGGTGGCATCATGGGAGGATTTTATAGAATTTCAGAATGGATATGGAGATTTTTCTATATTAATATTTTATGGATTATGTTTTTAATTCCTGGTTTGCTCATTTTTGGTTTTTTTCCATCAACAGCAGCAATGTTTGCAGTAATGCGCAAATGGGTACAAGGAGAATCGGATATTCCAGTATTCAAAACATTTTGGACATCATATAAAAAAGAGTTTATAAAAAGTAATATATTAGGGCTTATTATTGCCGTTATTGGATACATATTATTTATTGACTTGAAATTTATTCAAGTAAGTACAAACAGTTTTGTTAGTCTACTTCATATTCCATTGATTGCAGTATTTCTTCTATATGGATTAGTTTTATTGTATATTTTCCCAGTATTTGTTCATTATGATATAAAAATGCTTCAAGTGTTTAAAAATTCCTTTCTTATTATGATTATGTTTCCTTTCATTACAATCATGATGGCAGTGGTGAGTTATTTTATTTATTATATTATGTTGAAAATTCCTGGTTTGATACCTATTTTTGGAGGAAGTATTATCGCATATGCCATATCTTGGGGGACTAACATTACCTTTAGACAAATAGAACAAAGAGAAGTAGCTAGATTGGAAAAAGAGAAAGAGCAGAAAGCATCAGATATTGGTGAAACAGTATAAGAGTATGAAGGAATTAGTACATTTTCAATCAAATAAAATTGAAAACGAACCTCACGATAATGTGAAGGTTCGTTTTCTATCTCGTGTTTTTATTAAAAATAGGAGTAATATATGAAGGCATTTATTATCCGCAAATTTAATGATCTAAAGTTAAAAAATAAATTGATGTTATCTTTTGTTGGTGTGATTTTTTTTCCTATTTTAATTGTTGGTATCTTTTTAACACAAGAATTAAGAGAAATCGCTTTAAATGATGCATTAGAAGTGACACAAATGAATGTTGATCGGGTGAAAAAGCGAACGGATGAATTGTTAAAAATACCTATATATATATCGAATAATCTTCAATTTGATTCGCGATTAAGTAATTTAACAAATGAGGAATATGAGACAATATATGATGTAGTAAATGCATATAGCAATTATAATGATTTTCAATATTATGAAGAATTATATCCAATTGTTGATCAAATATATTTTTACATGGATAATCCGACGATGTTAAATAATTGGTCCTTTCTCCCTTTAGATGATATTACAAGAAAAGAAAAATGGTATCAAGCAGCTAACGAAGATAATGGGTTGATAAGATGGTTCTATTTATCTAACCCAACAAAGGGAGGAAATCCTCAATTAAGCTTAGTAAGAAAGATCAATTTCTTAGAATATAAAACTTCAGGTATGCTTGTAATCACAATAGATCAAGCGCAATTAAATTGGATATTAGATCAGGAATCCTCCTTAACTGTTATTGCCGATGAGAACAATTATATTGTGGCTGCTAATAGTGAGAAAATGATAGGTTCGAAAATTGATGGTTTAATTGACTCAACCTTTACTACTGATCAATTGCCTTTAACGCTTGAAAGTGAAGTGAATGGGGAGTCTTCACAAATTATTGCGGATTATCTTTTAACAGAAGCAAGTGGTAATCAGTTAAAAGTTATTTCCGTCGTATCTACAAAGCAAATTGTGAAAGATGCCAATCGCTTAAGCCAATTAGGAGCAACGATTACAGTAATTGCCGTGTTCATGGCTTTTTTATTAATCTCTGCTGTTTCTTGGCTGTTAGCAAAACGGATTTCAAATTTAAGTGGGAAAATCAATAGAGTGGCAGAGGGAGACCTGGAAACTAAATTAATCATTGATGGCAATGACGAAATTGGTCAATTGTCTCAAAAATTTAATTATATGGTGGCTAATATTCGGGCACTGATTGATCAAGTTAAGGAAACAAGCCATCAGAAAAACTTAATTGAGAAACAACAAGATAAAATGAAATTTAAAATGTTGGCAAGCCAGATTAACCCACATTTTTTATTTAATACCCTTGAATCTATCAGAATGAAGGCTCACTTAAAAGGTGAGAAAGAAATCGCAGACATCGTCAAGTTACTTGGTAAGCTAATGCGGAAAAATCTTGAGACAAGTGGTACAAAAGTTAGATTAAAAGAAGAAATGGAAGTAGTCCGCTGCTATTTAGAAATACAAAAATTTAGATTTGAAGATCGACTAACATATGATCTTCAGATAGAAAAAAGTGCGGAGATGGTACTTATTCATCCACTGATTATTCAACCGTTAGTGGAAAATGCTATTATTCACGGCCTTGAGGAAAAAGAAAAAGATGGTAAGGTATTTGTAAAAGCTTTTATGAAAGATGATTTTCTGCATGTTTCAATTGAAGATAACGGCGTGGGCATCCATGCGTATAAAATAAAAAAAATATATGAATCCTTAAAGGAGCAAAGTGAAAAAGACGGTGTGCGAATCGGCTTACGCAATGTTCATCAACGTTTAGTTCTCACATATGGCAATGAGTCGGGGCTGTTCATTTATAGTACGGAAGGTTATGGTACGCAGATCAAATTTAAGATACCTTGGGAGGATAAAAATGTATACAGTGATCATTGTTGATGATGAACCGAGTATTCGTGAAGGATTAAAAACGCTAATACCATGGAACAATTATGGATTTAATGTTATTGCGATCGCGAAAAATGGTATAGAAGGAATTCAATTATATCAACAATTTTCTCCTAACCTAATGATTGTAGACATTAGGATGCCTAAAATGGATGGTTTAACAATGATAAATGAACTTAGAAAAAAGGATATAAATCTTCAGTTTTTAATATTAAGTGGCTTTGCTGATTTTGATTATGCGAAAAGAGCGATAGGGGCAGGAGCTGCGGGGTATTTATTAAAACCCTTAGATGAGGATGAACTGATTGAGTCTATTCAAATGATCCACCGGAAACTAGAAGAGGAAAAAGAATATTCAAGATATGCATTATTTGAAGAAAAACAGAAGACCGAGTATTTCATACAATCACTTATTTCCCCAGATTTTTCTGAGCTAGATCCACAAGTTAAGACTAAGCAATTGGAATTAGGTCTTACTAATGTCCGAATGCAAGTATTATTAATCGATACAAATAAGGTACAAGATAGGAAACTGGAAAGTTGTAAAGAAAGTTTAAGGTCTATGTTTGAGAAGACTCAAAGAGCATTCGTTTTCGAGAAAAATAATCAACTAGGATTATTACTCATCTATAAACCAGGAGTTCCACATTTGCTGTCATCCATATATGATGAAATAAAACTTGGACTTGAAGAAAAACGGTTGATAATAAGTTGTGGAGATATAGTATATAATCTAAAAGCGGTCTACAACTCTTTTGAAAACGCCTCAATACTGATGGAGTATCACTTTTATTTCTCGACAGATGTCATTTTAGAAGCAAAAGAACACAAATTACCATGCCAGACAACAATAGAGGAAAACTCATATTTTTCTCCTGAGGCGTACATAGGTAAATTATTTTATGCATTTGAATTAGTGGATATAATACTTGCTGAGAAAACACTTTTACAACTTTTCGAAGAGTTAAAAAGTCGTTACCTCCCAGAAAAACAAATTAAAGTATATACATTGCAAATTTATTCAGGTTCGTTAAATAAATTACTTGCTGGAAACCATGGATATAAAAGCTTTATCTCTAAACAGTTAGCAAAGGGGGTACAAATTTATGATATGGACTCTTTGCCTGCATTAAAAGCTTTTATGATTGATTCTTGCAAAGAAGTGATCCGATTTTTAGATGATGGCAGTACGGACATTTTAGTCAAAAAAATGACCGATTTCATTCAAAAACAATATGATCAAAATTTGCGGCTAGAATCATTGGCGGAAATATTTAATTATAATAGTGCATATTTGGGCAAGTTATTTCGCAATCATACTGGTTTATATTTTAATACATTTTTAGATCAAGTAAGAATTGAGAAAGGAAAAGAATTATTAATCAAAGGCTATAAAGTATACGAAACAGCCGAGCTAATTGGATATGCAAACGTCGATTATTTCCATAAAAAGTTTCGGCAATATACAGGAATTTCTCCATCACAATATCGAAAACAGATGAAAGACAAGATAACTTAATCGTACCAATACAAATTTTAAGTTCCTTATCGCCAAGCGAAAGGAGCTTTTATTATTATGAGGGGCTAGTGTAAATTTACTCAAAGAAAATGGAAGGATTTTAATTATATAAATATCACAGTGAGGTAATAGCTTATGCTTTTTAATGATCCTTGCAAATAGATTCTTTAATTTGTGTATGAAATTAGTAATAATTTTATATGTATTTTCAATTCAGTATATTCAGTAAAATATAATTAGAGGAGGGGTTAGATGAATATAGCAACAGAGAAAGCGGATACAAGGACTGGAATAAAAAGAAATAATAAAAAGTTTTGGAAAGTGTTTTTTAATCAAAAAGTATTGTATATGATGTCACTCCCCTTTGTTGCTTGGGTTTTTGTTTTTAACTATCTCCCATTGTGGGGATGGACAATGGCTTTTCAAAACTTCCGGCCGGCAAAGTCATTTATTGAACAAGAATGGGTTGGGCTTGATCATTTTATAGCTTTATTAAGTGATGAGCGTTTTTACATGGCTTTCAGAAATACGTTAGCAATGAGTACACTTGGTTTGTTAGTAGGTTTCACTATACCAATTCTATTTGCAGTTTTTTTAAATGAGGTTAGGCATTCATTTTTCAAAAGGACAGTACAAACGATTACTTATTTACCACACTTTGTTTCATGGGTTGTTGTTGCAGGTATTGTCTCAAAAATGTTGTCAATTGATGGTGGTATTATTAATGATCTACTATTAAGGATTGGTATCATTGATCAACCTTTTCAATTTATGGCAAAAGAAACATGGTTCTGGGGCATTGTTACGGTTTCGGATTTATGGAAAGAGATGGGTTGGAATGCAATTATCTTTCTAGCGGCGATTGCTGGTCTCGATCCTCAACTATATGAAGCCGCAAAAGTAGATGGGGCAAGTAGAATGAGGCAAATTTGGCATATCACTTTGCCAGGTATTCGGCCCACTATTTTAGTTGTTCTGATATTAAACATTGGTCACTTGATAAATATTGGATTTGAGAAACAATTTTTATTAGGAAATTCTCTTGTTAACGATTATGCGGAAGTATTAGAATTGTATGCGCTTAACTACGGGATTGGATTAGGCAGATTCTCTTACGGTACCGCAATTGGAATCTTTAACTCGGTAATAAGTATTTTTCTGTTACTACTAGCTAATGGCATATTTAAACGTTATTCGAATCAAAGTGTTATGTAAGGGGGTATCCAAATGGCCGCAGCAACTAAAAGAACGTTGAATAAGTCGAATGCTAAGGATCGGTTATTCGATATCCTTAACTACACATTTTTAATAATCGTTATGATTATCACTTTATATCCCTTTCTAAATGTCTTAGCTATTTCTTTAAATGATTCAACCGATGCAGTAAGGGGGGGGATTTATATCTGGCCCCGCGAATTCACCTTATCTAATTATTTAGAGATAGCAAAATACGAAAACTTAATCACGGGATTTACAAACTCTGTATTGAGAACAGTTATAGGTACAGTAGTCGGTGTTTTTGCCTCGGCAATGGTTGCATTTACATTAAGCCGTACTGATTTTCAAGGTAGACGTTTTGTTTCTACATTTATCGTTCTAACAATGTACTTTTCTGGTGGGTTAATTCCAGGTTACATGCTTATAAGGGATCTCAATCTGATCAATACATTTTGGGTTTATATTTTACCAGGTTTAGTGAATGCATTTAATATTATTATCATTCGCTCTTTTATGGATAGTATTCCATTTTCCTTACAAGAATCCGCGAAAATGGATGGAGCAAATGACTTTACGATATTCTACCGCGTTATTTTACCACTTTGTAAACCAGTATTAGCCACGATTGCTCTATTTGTAGCAGTAGGACAATGGAATAGTTGGTTTGACAATTACCTATATAATAGTATGAATGAAAGTTTAACTACTCTGCAATATGAGTTAATGAAAATATTAGAAAATACTCAAATGGGGAGCGTTGATGCGAATCAGATGGGTAATCAGGAGCAGCTTGCTAAGCAAGTATCGCCGGACTCTATTAAAATGGCTATAACTATGGTTACTGTAATTCCAATAATTGTAGTTTATCCATTCTTGCAAAAATACTTTATTCAAGGTATGACATTGGGAGCAGTAAAGCAGTAACTGCAAAACACGGTAATTAAAGCTTATCTATATATAATAAGTTTTGAAGGGGAGGAAAAAATGAAAATGTTTAAAAAGGTGTCTGGTTTAATTGTATTTGCAATCGTCCTATCAGTAATGGTTGCTTGTCAAGGTAAGAATGAAGGCGCTTCAAAGAATGCGAAAGAAAGCTCATCAGGTACTTCACCTATCGAATTAACAGTGTTTGATGCTGACGCGAACTCTGATTGGGAAAAGATGGAGAGTCCAGTCGGAAAGAAAATAAAAGAGGCAACTGGAGTCACACTTAAGCCAGAATTTGATATAAATGGTGGACAACAAAAGATAGCATTAATGGCTGCTAGTGGAGAATACCCAGACCTCATCGTTCCAAAAGGGGAAGCAAGAACCCTTGTTGATGCTGAAGCATTAATCGATCTTACGGATCTGATTGAAGAACATGCGCCAAATCTAAAAAAAATGTACGGCGAGGATCTAAATCGCCTTAAGTGGAGTAAGGAAGATCCGTCTATATATATTTTAAGTAATGCACCAGTAGATGCAACATATTATACACCTGGTATGGGAGTTGGTATCCAACATGATGTAGTAAAAGACTTAGGGTATCCAGAAATGCGAACTCTCGAAGATTATGAAAAAGCAATAAAAGAATATGTGAAGAAATACCCTGAAATTGATGGGCAAAAAACAATTGGTTTATCTCTTTTAGCTGATGATTGGCGTATTCAACCATCAACGTTAAATAGCGGATTTTGGGCAACTGGTGGCTCAGATGATGGTGAATATTATATTGATCCAGAAACACATGAAGCGACACTACATTATCGTCGCCCAGCCGAAAAAGATTATTTTCGTTGGTTAAATCATATGAATGATGAAGGATTATTAGATAAAGAAAGTTTTGTGCAAAAATATGATCAATATTTAGCTAAGCTTTCTTCAGGAAGAGTACTTAGCATTATGGATCCCGATTGGTCAATTAGTCAAGCACAAAATGCCTTAAGAGACTCTGGAAAGCATGAAAGAATGTATGGCATGTATCCTGTGACATTAAGTGAAGAGTATAAACACCATAACTTTCAAAGTCCTGGATATCAAGTAGGTTGGGGAATCGGAATTACAGTTGATTGTGAAGATCCGGTCCGTGCAATTAAATTTCTTGACTACTTAGCATCTGATGAAGCTCAAGTTATGACAAATTGGGGCATTGAAGGAGAACATTACGAGATCGTTGATGGCAAGCGTGTTATACCAGCAGATGTAATGGAACAACGCGATAATGATAAAGATTTTGCTAAAGAAACAGGGATCGGATATAATTTTCAACGATTTGCACCACGTTATGGTGATGGGGCAATGGATTCAACTGGTCAAACATATACAATTGCTTCACCTGACCAAATTAAAGAATCCTATACAGATACTGAAAAAGAGGTACTTGACGGTTATGGGGTTGAATTTTTCAAAGATTTGTATCCACAAGAAGATGAGTTTGAAGTAAAACCATGGGGTGCGGCATATAACATTCAAATACCTGCGGGTTCTGATCTAGAATTAATCAATCAAAAAGTGCTAGATTTAGCTAAGAAACGTGTTCCGGAGGCAATACTTGCAAAACCAGCAGATTTTGATAAGGTTTGGGACGCGTTTATGGAAGATTTAATTAAAGCAGGAGTGGAGCAAGGAGAAGAAGAATTTACAAAACTTGTTCAAGAAACAGTAGAACTTTGGAGCGAATAAAAAATTAATACTTCTTTGTAAGGGTTCATTTTATAATGGACCTTTTCTTTTTAAGACTTATCAATAACTACTATTATAATAATTTTTGGATCTTTTATTTGTATATGAAACTAAAAATAGTAAGAGGTGTCGAAATGAAAATTGCTGATGGAAATTGGATGATCCAACCAGGCTTAGATTTAATACCGGCTGTACAAATATTTAAAACAACGGTCAAAAAAGATGCTGTTGAGGTTCTTGTAGCACCAAGGGATGTAGAATCGAGGTCAGGTCAACTTGATGTTCCACTTCTAACTATTCGCTTTACATCTCCAATGAAAGATGTTATTACGGTAGAAGCCATCCATCATAAAGGAATCAAACAACGGAAGCCTGAATTTGAAATCTACAAGCAGGTAGATAAGCAACTGGATATACGGGAAGATAGTGAGCAAGTAATATTTAAGAGTGGAAATACGAGTGTAAGAGTTCCAAAGGCTAAAGAATGGAATGCGCAATATTTTTACGAAGAGAAACAACTAACAAAAAGTGACTTTAAAGCGATTGCACATATTACTTCAGATGAGGGAAAATGTTATATCAGAGAGGAATTGAACCTTTCAGTTAATGAACTGATATATGGTCTTGGTGAACGCTTTACTGAGTTTGTCAAAAATGGACAAGTAGTTGATATTTGGAATCGTGATGGTGGGACAAGTACTGAACAAGCTTATAAGAATATTCCTTTTTATTTATCGAATAGAGGATATGGTATTTTTGTTAATCACCCTGAAAAAGTATCTTTTGAAGTTGGTTCAGAAAAAGTAACAAAAGTGCAATTTAGCGTTGAAGGAGAGTCCCTGCAATATTTTATTATAGGTGGTGAGACACTGAAAGACGTGGTGATGAATTATACCACTTTAACTGGAAAGCCAGCATTGCCACCGGCCTGGTCCTATGGTTTATGGCTGACAACATCGTTTACAACAAATTACGATGAGCAAACAGTCAATGAATTTGTCGATGGTATGTTGGAACGCGACATACCGTTAAGTGTTTTCCACTTTGATTGTTTTTGGATGAAAGGTTTAAATTGGACTGATTTCGAGTGGGATTCTGCTACATTCCCTGATCCTGTAGGTATGTTAAAAAGATTGAAGGAAAAAGGTTTAAAGATTTCAATATGGATTAACCCATACATATCACAACAATCTTCATTATTTTCCGAGGCATGCGAAAAAGGTTATTTAATCCATCGACCAAACGGTGATATATGGCAATGGGATAAATGGCAACCAGGTATGGGGATTGTAGATTTCACCAATCCGAAAGCATGTAAATGGTATGCAGATCATTTAAGAAGATTAGTAGATATAGGTGTAGACAGTTTTAAAACAGACTTTGGTGAGAGGATACCTACAGATGTTGTGTATCATAATGGGGAAGATCCACAGAAAATGCATAACTACTACGCACATCTTTATAATAAGTTAGTATTTGAAGTACTGGAGGAAAAATTGGGCAAACATGAAGCGGTTCTTTTTGCACGCTCAGCGACCGCGGGTGGTCAGCAGTTCCCTGTTCATTGGGGGGGCGATTGCCATGCCACATACGAGTCTATGGCGGAGAGCTTAAGAGGAGGACTGTCTCTAGGGCTTTCAGGTTTTGGTTTCTG
This sequence comes from Lederbergia lenta NBRC 16444, assembly GCF_001591545.1. Lineage (GTDB taxonomy): Bacteria > Bacillota > Bacilli > Bacillales > Bacillaceae_C > Lederbergia > Lederbergia lenta. The sequence continues at coordinate 1,968,523 of NZ_BCVC01000001.1, read as the reverse complement.
GAGCCATGATATTGGCGGATTTGAGAATGTGGCAACACCTGATTTATATAAGCGTTGGACAGCTTTTGGTTTACTATCTACACATAGTAGGCTTCATGGAAACCAATCATATCGAGTTCCGTGGTTATTTGATGAAGAAGCGGTGGATGTAACAAGATTTTTCTCTCAATTAAAAAATACATTCATGCCATATATTTATAGCTCTTCCATCCAGTCATCCACCCAGGGATTACCGATGATGCGTGGAATGGTTCTAGAGTATCCGAATGACCCAGCTTGTGGCTACTTAGACAAACAATATATGTTGGGGGATTCATTACTTGTGGCACCAATTTTTAATAAAGATGGAATAGGTTCGTTTTATTTACCTGAAGGCACATGGACGCATCTACTTTCAAATGAAGTATTGGAAGGTGGAAAATGGCAAAGTAAAGAATATAATTATTTTGACCTTCCGTTATTCGCAAAACCGAACTCAATTATTGCGATCGGAACTGAAAAAAAGACGCCGGATTACGATTTTGCGGATCATGTGGAGCTACATGTATTTGCTCTAGGCGAAGGAAAGCAAGCTAGAACAACAGTATACAACACACAAGCCCAAGTAGAGTTAATCGCAATAGTAGAAAAAAATGGAAAAGAGATTACCATTGAAGTGGAAAATTATGCTTCCAAAAAGTGGACATTAATTTTACGCAATTTGTTTACTGCTAATGAAGCGACAGGTGCAAGACTATTTAATAGAGAAGAGGGGTTATCTATTCAACCAGAAGGGAAATCTAGTAAAATCACAATTCTTCTGTAGTATAACTGCATGTCTGTCAAATATAACCCATTTTAAGATAACATTAAAAATACTTTGTGAAAATAAATGTATAGAAGTGCAACACTTTTATAAAAATGATCGTCTATATATACAAAGATAGACTAGTCTCGACTAGTCTTTTAATTATGTAACTTTTGTGATAGGTATGTGGTTTCATTTATGCTTGTTTACAAATGATCAATTAAAACTATAATATAGTTACAATAAGCTTTGAGGAATTTTGATAAGTAATGGGGGCAGGATTATTTGTTAACAGAGAGTGTAAGCAGTAAAGTTCTTAATGGAGTATCAATGATAGATCAACTAAATAATACAATCAAGCCTGATGTTATAATGAAATGCAGTTTGGATGGAATAATACGGGAAGTTTCAGATACAATCAAGTTAGTTTATGGGTATAATGCGAGAGAATTGATTGGAAAATTAAGCTATGATTTTATTCATTCTGATGATATTGGAGAATTTTTAATACCTTTCGCAAAAGGGGATATAGATATTGCTACTTTTACTTATCGAGTGATAGATGCATCTGGTAGTTATATTTGGTCAGAGTCTACTATTTCGGTTTTAAAGGACTCTGCTAATAACAAGCCAATAGAGGTTCTATCAATCACTCGAGATATTACTACGCGAAAAAAAACAATGGATCAATTAATGGAGGCGAAAAATTTATCCGTAATAGGAAAGCTTGCTGCAGGATTAGCCCATGAAATTCGCAACCCACTTACAACAGTGAAAGGCTTTCTCCAATTAATATCTACGGAGAAAGTATTAAAAAAGGAATATGTCGCTTTAATGCTAAGCGAAATGGAAAGAATTGAACAAATAACCCAGGATCTTATGTTACTTAGCAAACCATCCAATTATAAAAAGCAATATTTAAATATTATTAAAATTGTAGAAGATGTAAAGCTATTACTTGAAACAGAAGCATATAAAAATCAGGTCGATATCCATCTCAAAACTTTTAGTAATTCAATAAATGTTCATTGTAACGAAAAGAAAATCAAGCAAGTATTTATTAATTTAATTAAAAATGGAATTGAATCGATGAAAGAAGGAGGAACACTAACTATAAATATTTCATGTGTTGATTCACTTAATAGGGTTGATATTGCTATTATTGATCAAGGGTGCGGCATTCAAGAATCAGAATTAGAGCAAATCGGACAACCATTTTTCACTACGAAACAAACAGGAAATGGGCTAGGGTTAATGATGAGTTCTAAAATTATCCAAGAACATTATGGTCTAATTAAAGTCGATAGCGAAGTAGGGGTAGGTACTACATTTCATGTAGAACTCCCGTGTGGACACTAAGCAATTGATTAGCATATGCAAAAAAAGAAACTGCCAAATTTTGGATTACTAAATTTAGCAGATTTCAAAAAATGACTTTTTTATTCGTCAGTCTGGATGAAGGTTTCTAGTTTTATTTCTACATTACCCGCTAGTGCCCTTGAAATCATACAATTTTTTTCCGCTTTTTCTGCAAGAATGAGCGCCTTTTTCTCATGAGCTTCATTTGTTAACCTTATGTTTGGTCGATGAATGATTTCTTTATACGTAATAATACCACTTACGACTTCTACAATTCCTTCTGACTCAAGTGTAAGGCTAGAAACAGAAATAGACGCACGCTCAAGCATAGCTGCTAAAGTAATAATATAACATGTTCCAGCGGCTCCTAATAACATTTCGTCAGGATTAGTACCAACACCAGGTCCATCCATTTCAGGTGGGATCGATACTTTTGTTTTTAAATTCCCCGCATCAATCGTTCCAACGCTATTTCTGCCACCATTCCAGTCAGCAGTTAATAAAAATGAATGCTTGGCCATCTCTTTTTTCCTCCTACGATAAAGTCATGGTATGATTATAACATCTTTTTATATTAGATTAATTCTACAATAGAAGGGAAGTTATTTGAATGGCGAATGACCCACATATGAAAGAAACTCTGATGCTAATAAAAGAGCTTGTTTCGATCCCTAGTCCATCCGGAAACACCAGGAAAGTAATTGATTTTTGTGAACGATATTTGCAAAATCTTGAGCTGGAGATGAAGCGTAATCGAAAAGGTGGATTGCTCATTACGATACCTGGTAAAAACAAGGAACAACATCGTATGCTGACAGCACATGTTGATACACTAGGTGCCATGGTAAAAGAAATCAAGACTAATGGCAGACTAAAGCTCGATATGATTGGAGGCTTTCGCTGGAATGCGGTGGAAGGTGAGTATTGTGAGATTGAAACGGATGCTGGGAAAACATATTCGGGAACTATTTTAATGAAACAAACTTCCGTTCATGTTTATAAAGATGCTGGGGAAGCAAAAAGAAATGAAAAAAATATAGAAGTACGGATAGACGAAAAAACGAGCAATGAAGAGGAAACTAGAAAACTTGGTATTCAGGTCGGTGATTTTGTTTCTTTTGATCCACGTGTTCAAATAACAAAAAGTGGATTTATTAAATCTCGGCATTTAGATGACAAAGCAAGTACGGCAATTCTCTTATGTATGATTAAACATTTGAAAGAAGAAAATGTGGAACTACCATACACAACTCATTTTTTAATTTCAAATAATGAAGAAATAGGTTATGGCGGTAATTCAAATATCCCACCAGAAACAGTTGAATATTTGGCAGTTGATATGGGGGCATTAGGTGAAGGGCAATCTTCAGATGAATATACGGTTTCTATTTGTGCAAAGGATTCAAGCGGTCCATATCATTATGAATTAAGAAAAAAACTCGTGGATTTAGCCAGGAAAAATAATATTGACTATAAAGTAGATATATATCCCTATTATGGATCAGATGCTTCGGCAGCAATTAAATCAGGGCATGATATTGTGCATGGATTAGTTGGTCCAGGAATTGAGTCATCACATGCTTTGGAAAGAACACATAAATCCTCCCTATGGAATACGGAAAAATTATTATTAGCTTACGTTCAATCCCCTATAACGATTGTGTAATTTATTATCATATTGAAGCTATTTGATCGAAGAAAAATATAAGCGTTGAAATCCATCCCACCAAGGAATATGATAGTAAAAGACTGAATGATGGAAGGAATTATTTTATGGCACATACACTACAGACAGAAGTTGAATCAAGAAGAACCTTTGCAATAATCTCCCACCCTGATGCTGGAAAAACAACGATAACAGAAAAACTATTGTTATTTGGTGGAGCTATTCGGGATGCGGGAACGGTAAAAGGAAAAAAAACGGGTAAGTACGCAACATCAGATTGGATGGAAATTGAAAAACAACGGGGGATTTCCGTTACTTCCTCCGTTATGCAGTTTGATTATAACGACTTTAGTGTAAATATTTTGGATACACCTGGGCATCAGGACTTTAGTGAAGACACATATCGAACATTAATGGCAGTAGATAGTGCCGTTATGATTATCGACTCAGCTAAAGGTATAGAAGAGCAAACACTTAAGCTTTTCAAAGTATGTAGAATGAGGGGTATACCGATCTTTACGTTTATTAATAAACTCGATCGACAAGGTAGGGCACCACTTGAATTACTTGCAGAACTGGAAGAAGTTCTTGGAATTGAATCTTACCCAATGAATTGGCCGATTGGTATGGGAAAAGAATTTTATGGAATATATGATCGATATAACAAGCGTATTGAGCAATTTCGCGTAGAGGAAGACGAACGTTTTCTAGAACTAAATGAGGAAGGAGAAATGATCGGAGACCATCCTTTAAAAGAATCGGATTTGTATACGCAAGCATTAGAAGAGATCATGTTGCTCGATGAAGCCGGAAATGAATTTTCAATTGAAAAAATAAATAATGGTACATTATCTCCGGTATTCTTTGGTAGTGCATTAACAAATTTTGGCGTGCAAACTTTTTTAGAGACCTATTTACAATTTGCACCAGCCCCACAACCGCGACTTACAAACGAAGGAGAAGTGGAACCTGCTTCTGCGAACTTCTCTGGGTTTGTTTTTAAAATCCAAGCAAATATGAACCCAGCACATAGGGATCGGATTGCATTTATTAGAATATGCTCTGGAGCATTCGAACGGGGTATGAATGTAACACTTGCTAGAACAGGCAAACAAATAAAGCTTTCCCAATCCACGCAATTTTTAGCGGACGATCGTAGTACGGTAAATGAGGCTGTAAGTGGAGATATCATAGGGTTGTATGATACGGGAACATATCAAATTGGCGATACAATATATGAAGGGAAAAATAACATCCAATTTGAAAAACTACCCCAGTTTACCCCTGAGTTATTCGTTAAAGTTACAGCTAAGAATGTGATGAAACAAAAAAGTTTTCATAAAGGTGTGCAACAATTAGTACAAGAAGGGGCGATTCAATTATATAAAACATATCGCCTAGAAGATTATATTCTCGGAGCAGTCGGACAGCTCCAATTCGAAGTTTTCGAACATCGCATGAAAAATGAATATAATTCCGATGTCATTATGGAGTCTATTGGCACGAAAATTGCCAGATGGGTTGAAAATGAGAAAATTGATGAATCATTATCTAGTCAGCGTAGTCAACTTGTGAAAGACCGCTATGATCAACCGTTATTCTTATTCGAAAATGAATTTGCGTTACGATGGTTCCAAGATAAAAATCCTGAAATCATGCTTAGTAATCCAATGGATGTAGAGGAATAAAAATTAGAAAAAACACGGCTCATTAGGAGCCGTGTTTTTTCTATAATAAATGAATAGGAGTGTTTTATATAGTAAAATTTGCTTTTTCATATTAGTCCTAGGAAAATATTGCTATAATTATGTAATTAAGTATAAACGTTTATTGATGGAAGGGGTTAAAAAGGTGAATTTAAGTGCTTTTTCTATAAAGAGACCGGTTTTTACAATTGTAACGATGTTTCTAGTTATTATATTAGGCATTGTTTCAGTATTGAAAATACCGTTGAAATTAATTCCTGACATAAATCCCCCCATTGCGGTTGTTGTTACATCTTATCAAGGGGCAAGCCCAACTGAGGTAGTCGAGAAAATTACAAAGCCGCTTGAAGCAAATCTATCCACTTTACCTGGTATTAAAAATGTCCAGTCGATTTCGCAAGAAGGTTCTAATATGGTTTTGTTAGAGTTCTCTTGGACTACAAAAATTGATGATATCCAAAATGATGTTTTGCAACGAATTGATCAAACGCCAATGCCGACCGATGCAGGAAAACCAAGATTTTTAAAATTTGACCCTGCCCAGTTTCCAGTTATTCAATTATCCTTAAAAACGGATGAAAGTGAAGAGAAGCTACGGACTCTCGCAGATAAATTGACAGTAGAATTGACTAAAGTGCAAGGAGTGGCCAGTGTGAATGTCACTGGCACCTTAATAGAAGAAATTAGAGTAAAGATTGATCAAGAAAAGTTAAAAGAAAATGGTCTAGCACAATCAGATATTGTGAATATAATTCAGACTAGTGACGTATCGATGCCTGGTGAAACGGTTCTAACAGAGGGAAAAGAACTAACCACAAGAATTATTAGCACGATTCATTCTGTAGAAGATATTGCTAATCTTGCAGTAACTGTTAATCCTTTAAATGGGAAAAAAGTTTATATTAAAGATATTGCAGTTGTGAACCAGCAAGAGCAACAGTCAAATAGTATTACACGTACGAATGAAAAGCCATCTGTTTTATTAAGTGTATTGCAAGAAGCAGATGCAAATACTGCAAATGTATCAAAAGACTTTCAAAAAGCGATCAACACTTTATTAAAAAAAGAACAGTATAAGGAAATGGAATCAGATATATTATTCGATCAAGGTGATTATATTAAAATCGCCATTAATAATATTGCCAACTCTCTTATTGTAGGCGGATTATTGGCAATGATCGTTCTGTTTTTGTTCTTACGTAATGTAAAAAGTCCTCTTATTATCGGCATAGCAATCCCGTATTCAGTAATTGTCACGTTTGTTTTAATGTATTTTGCCGATTTTGCATTAAATATAATGACGCTTGGTGCATTGGCACTAGGTATTGGAATGCTCGTTGATAATGCAATTGTAGTTATTGAAAATATATACCGTCATCTATCGATAGGAAAAGAGCCAAAACAGGCTGCACGAGACGGGGCAAAAGAGGTGGCAGGAGCCATTACTGCGTCCACCCTAACAACTGTCGCAGTATTTTTACCAGTGGTCTTTATTAGTGGTTTGCTTGGTCAGCTATTCAAGGAGTTTGCATTTACGATTTCATTTAGTTTATTTGCCTCATTATTTGTTGCTTTAACTGTAATTCCTATGTTTGCAAGTAGATTACTTAAACCATCTATTGGTAATTACGAGGCAAGAAGACGTAGATCAAAAGCGATGAATATGTTGGATCGTTCCATTCGATGGTGTTTACGCCACAGAATAATCGTTTTGACTACTTCGTTCATATTATTTGGAGCAGGAGTTTTAGGACTTAGATTAATTGGAACACAATTTTTACCGCCGACAGATGAAGGTTTTTTTAGTATCAAAGTCCAGCTTGAAAATGGTGCTGCACTAACCGAAACGGAAAAAGTAATAAATGTAATAGAGAGAAAATTAAAGGCAGAAAAAGATGTGGACGTTTACGTCAGTTTAATTGGTGCGACTCAGGAGTCTACTTTTCAAGGAAATGGTATGCCGAATTCAGCAGAGGTTTATGTGAAATTAATACCATTAAAAAATCGCAGCCAGTCGCTTTTCACATTTGTAGACAGAATGAAGCCAATACTTGAAAAAGAAATGGAACATGTTAATGAAAAGGCTGAACTCGTATTCAATGTACAAGCAGCTTCAGGAATTGCGCCGCAAACATTAACATTTAACATAAAAGATACGAATAAACACAGACTTGAAGCAAGTGCCGATAAAGTGTATACGACATTATCAAAATTAAATGATGTAACAGAATTATCCACTAGTATCACAGATACAGTAGAAGAAATTCAAATCTCGATAGATCGTGATAAAGCTTTTGGAGCAGGATTAGCTCCTGCCCAGATAGCGACGATAGTAAATGACGTGACTAGGGGAGTTCAAGTAGCACAAATTATCGCTGAAGATTCAGATGTATTTGCAGTTTTCGTTGAATATGATGAGGAAGTAACAAGGGACATCGATAAATTAAAAAAATTATTAATAAAAAAAGCAGATGGTTCATATGTAGAATTAGAAGAAGTGGCCACGATAGAAACCGGGGAAGGACCAGTTCAAATTCAGCGGATTAACCAACAAGATTCTGTTCAATTTACACTTAAATATAGTGAAAATACCAATGTTGGGGATCTTTCTAAAATGGTAGAAACTGAAATAAATGCATTAAAACTTTCGGAGGAAACTGAAATTAATTTTAGCGGTGAAACAGAACTTCTAGAGGAATCAAAAAATGATTTGATAATGGCCTTTGCTTTGGCATTAATCTTAATCTATATTGTGATGGCCGCACAATTCGAATCGTTTAAATATCCATTTGTGATTATGTTTACCGTTCCATTAATGGTTATTGGTGTAACCATTAGTTTGTTGGCCGCACAGATGCCATTAAGTATTCCTGTCTTTATTGGGATTATTATCTTAGCAGGTATTGTTGTGAATAATGCGATCGTACTTGTAGATTATATTAATCAGAAGAAAGAGGCAGGTTTTTCTAGTGTGGATGCTTTAGTTGAATCAGTAAAAGATCGTGTTCGCCCAATTATGATGACTGCATTGACCACTATATTAGGACTTGTACCACTCGCACTTGGAATCGGAGAAGGCACAGAGATGAATCAACCGATGGCGGTCACAGTTATTGGTGGTCTCGTAAGTAGTACACTGCTTACACTATTTATCATCCCAGTTGTGTATAGTTTATTTGATAAAGAAACGAGAAAAATGAACAGTAGAAAAAGCGTTAGTAAGCGAAGATGATCTGATAGTGAAAAATAAATCTTGCTTGATGAGTGGGCTTGTTTTATAATGTAAGAAACATCATATATTTGACTTTATGTCAAAGGGGAGTAGCGTTAGGTAGCCTTAAATGGGGTATACCTAAAACAAAGTCGTCAATTCGTGAGCTAGCTCACCGGCTTTGTTGACATGAATTATGTCTAGCAAGACCTTTGCCTATTAGGCAGAGGTCTTTTTGTTTGACTAAAATCTTGGCTAATGGGGATGTTAACATTTGTATTGGAGGAATTTTAGTGGATGTATCGATGATGTTAGAATATGGGTGGGTATTAATTGTACTCATTGGATTGGAAGGTATTCTTGCTGCTGATAATGCAGTAGTAATGGCAGTAATGGTCAAACATTTGCCAGAGAAACAACAAAAGAAAGCATTATTTTATGGATTATTAGGTGCTTTTATATTTCGATTTGCGGCATTATTTCTAATAACTTTTCTTGTTAACGTTTGGCAAATCCAAGCAATTGGTGCAGCTTATTTAATTTTTCTAGCGGCACATCATTTAATTAAAAAGAGTGGAAAAGATACCGAGAAAGATAAAAAATCACTTAAAAATAGAAAAGGCAGCTCATTCTGGATGACTGTCTTTAAAGTTGAAATAGCTGATATTGCGTTTGCAATAGACTCGATGCTTGCGGCAGTTGCTTTGGCGGTTACACTAAAGCCTACCGGATGGTTTCACGTTGGAGGAATTGATGGAGGACAATTTATTGTAATGCTCCTTGGCGGTTTAATCGGTGTCGTTATTATGAGGTTTGCAGCAACTAGTTTTGTAAAGCTATTAGCAAAGTATCCTACACTTGAAACTGCAGCATTCTTAATTGTTGGATGGGTGGGTGTAAAATTAAGTGTCTTTACGCTAGCACATCCAAATGTTTCTATTTTAGATGAACATTTTCCTGAATCACTGGCATGGAAAATGACTTTCTGGGTTGTCCTCATAGGCATTGCTGTAGGAGGATATGTAATCTCAATTAAAAAATCAGTTCAAACCAAAGAATAAAATTCTTGTACAAACTTGGAAAACATAAAGGGTTGTCCCATATCTATTGGGGCAACCCTTTTCTTCCTTATTCTTGCTTGCCTGAAAGCTGATGTTGCGCTTGTTTTACAAGTCTTTTAGTAATTTCTCCTCCTACAGAGCCATTGCTTCTTGCTACTGTATCGGAACCAAGAGTTACACCAAACTCTTGCGCTATTTCATATTTCACTTGATCTAAATATTGATCAATTCCTGGAACAAGTAATTTATTACTTTGTCTACCCATTTTGTCTCACCTTTTCATATTTATTTTCTTGCGTATTTTTAATATGGATCTTATGTATCAAAAATATAGCTGGTAAATCAAGCCTGAATTGACTTCGAAACGCAATGATATTAATATTAGTTATTAACTTTGAAATAATTCTTTTCATTAGGCATTTTTTTCATTAAGATAGAAGAATACTGATTATGACGGGAGAAAAATTTAATGATGATACGTTCTCAAAAATATAAATTGAGCAGGCTTACGCCATTTCGTATCCTTGTTTCTTATTATGTTTTTACTGTGGCACTTGCCGCTTTCCTATTAAGTCTTCCTTTTGCCAGAAAAGAAGAAGCTGATTGGTCATTCATGGATGCTATTTTCACTGCTGCTAGCGCCATAAGTGTCACCGGCTTGAGTACCATTAGTATTCCAGATACGTTCACGGTGTCAGGCATATTTTTACTCATGCTTATATTACAAATCGGTGGAATAGGCATTATGACGATCAGCACATTTTTTTGGTTACTACTTGGGAAAAAAATTGGCTTAAAACAAAGGCAGCTAATTAAAACGGACCAAAATCAATTATACCTTTCGGGATTAGTTGAATTATTAAAACAAATATTATATTTAATCTTACTGATTGAACTGGTAGGGGCACTTATCCTTGGAACATATTATTTGAATTACTTTCCAACATGGCAGGAAGCTTTTCTACAAGGTTTGTTTGCTTCTGTCAGTGCGACAACGAATGCGGGATTTGATATTACTGGGGAATCTTTAATACCATTTGCATCTGATTATTTCGTTCAATTTGTTACCATGATACTCATTGTGCTTGGGGCAATAGGATTTCCAGTATGGATAGAAGTAAAAAGATTTCTTTTACATAAAAATGAAAAGCAAAGATTCCGTTTTACTTTATTTACGAAAATTACGACAGCTACTTATTTTTTATTGCTTGTAATAGGTACAGTAATTATCTTTGCATTAGAATTTAATGATTATTTTGCAGATAAGGCATGGCATGAATCCTTTTTCTATGCGTTATTTCAATCGACAACGATGAGGAGCGCTGGGCTTTTAACGCTAGATATCAATCAATTATCAATGCCAACTATTCTATTTATGTCTGCACTTATGTTTATCGGTGCTTCACCTAGTTCTGTAGGTGGAGGTATTAGAACGACAACTTTTGCATTGAATATCCTTTTTCTTTATCATTTTGCTAAGGGTAATAAAACAATTAAGGTATTTAAACGGGAAATTCATCATGAGGATGTATTAAAATCGTTGGTTGTATTAATGCTTGCAGTTATTTTATGGGGTACATCCATATTTATTTTAGCAGTTACGGAAGACGCAAGTCTTATTGCAATCATATTTGAAGTGTCATCTGCATTTGGAACTTGTGGTGCTTCGATGGGAATTACAGCTGACTTATCCTATTTTGGTAAATCACTACTTATATTATTAATGTTTATCGGGAGAATCGGAATTTTATCCTTTTTATTAACGCTTGGAGGTAATAAAAAAGCACCTGATTATCATTATCCCAAAGAAAGAGTAATCATTGGATAAGGTAGAAAAGTTGTTAAATTATGCAGAAAACTGTTTAATTTACATAGTAAATGTTTTTTAGTCAAAATATTGGAGGGGTAGAAAAATGAGTGGAAAAATTAGAATTGGAATTATTGGCTACGGAAATCTTGGCAGAGGGGTAGAATCTGCTATTATGCAAAACGAAGATTTAGAATTAGTTGCGGTATTTTCTCGACGTGACCCTTCAACTGTCACTTTACTCGACGATCGTGTAAAAGTAGTGTCTATAAGTGAAACACTTAATTATAAAAGTGAAATTGATGTGATGATTCTTTGCGGAGGATCGGCTACAGACTTACCAGAACAAGGACCTGAGTTTGCTGCTCATTTCAATACAATTGACAGCTTTGATACACATGCGAAAATCCCTGATTACTTTGCTGTGATGGATGAGGTAGCTAAATCTAGTGGAAAAACGAGCATTATATCTGTAGGCTGGGATCCAGGTATGTTTTCGATGAATCGCCTGTTAGGTGAAGCAATCTTGCCTGTAGGAGAAACTTATACATTTTGGGGTAAAGGATTAAGTCAAGGTCATTCAGACGCTGTTCGAAGAGTGGATGGGGTTAAAGCAGGTGTTCAGTACACATTACCAATGGAAGAAGCGGTAAACCGAGTGAGAAACGGTGAAAATCCAGAACTTTCAACGAAAGAAAAACATCTTAGACAATGTTATATCGTTCCAGAGGCTGACGCTGATTTAGGAGAAATTGAGCAGACAATTAAAACAATGCCTCATTATTTTGCCGATTATCAAACTGAAGTGCATTTCATTACGGAAGAAGAGTTAGTAGCAAATCATTCAAAAATGATGCATGGTGGTTTTGTTATTAGAAGTGGAGAAACTGGCAATGGTAATAATCAAATTGTCGAATATTCCTTAAAGTTGGATAGTAACCCGGAGTATACAGCTAGCGTTTTAACTGCATATGCGAGAGCAGCATACAAAATGAATAAAGAAGGAAGTGCAGGAGCTAAAACAGCATTTGATGTACCTATCGGCCTTCTATCACCTAAATCACCTGCACAATTAAGAAAAGAATTATTATAACAAAAAGTCGGCATTAATTGCCGACTTTTTTCTGTATTTCCTTATTATTAAAGCAGAAGATAACAGATTTTCCGTCTTCTGGTCTGAAGTAAATTAAGCCTAATGAAGGCTTTTCAATAATTTCTCCGTGATCGATATAAGACTTAATATCAAAAGGGAATGCTTCTATTAAAGTATGCTTATAGAGTTCTTTTTCATTTAAAGCAAGTTTATAAAAATCATCACTAGCAATCATCATTGGCTTAGTAATGAGACCAGAATAGACCTCTGATTTCTGTTTACGCTCCAGCTCATCAGACCACCATGCTTTTCTTGGTTTGTAGCGGTGATTTAGTAAATAATCATATTTCATTAATCCTACAGCAATCTCTCTGTTCGGAATATTATTTTCTGATAAAAACTGTTCAAGGCGTTTGTATAAGTCTTCAAGTTGATGGCCGATTCTCGACCATCCCTGCTCGTCCCAAAACGTTCCGAATGTTTGGAAGAAATCGAAAGGTGTATCAAAGCTATTATGGGCTAAATACTCAACGGAATGATCCATTCGATGATCATTCCAATATTTTTCTAGAACGTCTTCCACTTGTTTTATTCGAACGATATCATTGAAATCGATCACATTGTTTCCTAGAATTTCATAGGGGGCATGGTCCATATACGTGTAACCATATTCCTTTGCCTGAATTCTTAGGCCTGTTCCCCGTAACATTTTTAAAAAACCTAGCTGTAATTCCTCAGGGCCAAGCGCAAATACATCATTGAATGTTTGACGGAAGGAATGATAGTTTTCTTCTGGAAGACCGGCAATTAAGTCTAAATGCTGGTCAATTTTTCCCCCTTCTTTAACCATTGTTACAGTTCTGGAAAGTTTCTCGAAACTTTGTCTTCTTTTTACTAATTCATTTGTTAAATCATTTGTTGATTGCACACCTATCTCAAAACGGAATAGTCCAGGAGGTGCTTCTTTATTTAGAAACTCGATTACCTCGGGTCGCATAATATCGCCAGTAATTTCAAATTGAAAGACTGTACCCGGTTTATGCTCAACAATTAAAAATTGAAACATTTCCATTGCATAACTACGGCTAATATTAAATGTACGATCAACAAATTTTATTGTCTTTGCACCGTGCTCCATTAAATATCTAATATCATCTTTGATTTTATCGCGATTAAAATATCTTACCCCAACCTCAATGGAAGAGAGACAAAATTGACAACTAAAAGGACAACCTCTACTTGTCTCAATATAAGTAATCCGTTTCGATAGATTTGGTTTGTCTTCTTCAAATCGAAAAGGGGATGGAAGTTCACGCAAATCAATTTTATTGCGAACCAGATTAATTTTAGGTTTATTATCAAGCATATAGCCAATGCCGTGCACATTTTCAATTTTCATATCTCCTGAAATTTCATCTAGAAGTTGCTTGAATGTTTCCTCGCCTTCGCCTATAACGATATAGTCAATTTGCGGGATCCTCTCCAACCAATAAATAACATCATAAGAAACTTCAGGTCCTCCTAATATTATCTTAAGTTTAGGCATTATTTTTCTTAAGTTTTCAATTACTTTTATTGTTTCTTCGATATTCCAAATATAACAACTAAATCCAATGACATCAGGTTTTTTTGTAAACAGATCTGTCACGATATTCATTGTGGGATCGTTAATCGTATATTCCGCCAAATCAATATCATGGAAGGGTTGTGCATATGATTTCAAATAGCGGATAGCCAAATTTGTGTGGATATATTTGGCGTTCAGTGTACTTGCAATAATTTTCATGAATAATGCTGACTCCTTTTCAACTTATACTGATATTAATATTACCGAACTTGAATCAAAATCACAATATATGAGAAAAATGTAAAAAAACAAAGTTAATGAAGGGCTATTAACATAAGTAGCGATTAGATAATAATTAAGTAGAAATGTGGAAAGGTCCATTTACAAACTGCCTGCAAGATGTGCCAGTTTTAGCCGAGAACACTTTTTAATATGAGATAAAGAAATATACAATGAAGCCATAAAAGGCGAAAGAAGTTCGGTAGGGGAAGGGATAAGGGAAGGTTGGCATTTGACCTTCTCTTCTTGTGATATGGATTTATGACCGCCTGTAGTTTGACATAAAAGGAGAACCAATGTTGATTTATCATAGGAATAAGCATGAAATTTACTAGTCGTTGTGTGCTTCTATAGGTTGAGGCTAGCCATGGATAACGTTTTTTTATTAAGTGACTCTACAAAGACTCATACTATCTTTACTGGTTAGAAAAAACAGCCTTTCATTATGAAAGGCTGGGAAAGCGTGCTATTCATTTTGGGTTTTCTGTTTGAGAGTATGTGTGTTTTCTTTAAAATGAGCCATAGTTGTTTTCCATTTTGATAACTTCAGCTCTATAAATGGTTGTGCAACTGCTGTAATAAATTTACTCGATAGAAGGATTGTAAGTCCAAAAGTAACAATGATCATAATGAAAATGGTTTGTGTATTATTAAAGTAATCTTCCATACTACTTCCTCTAAATGTACGAACAATAAATCCATGAAGTAAGTAAACATATAACGTGTTTTTCCCCCATTTAGTGAAGAAAAACTTTCGGCGCGGTACAAAGGAGAAGAAACTCCCGACCATTATTAGGTTTATCGCATAAATTAAAACTCTTTTGGTGAGACCGAGGGCTGAGACACTTTCTAATTGACTATAAGGTTTTGAACCTAATAACCACTTTTCGTTTAATTCTGGAAAATACATTATCCCAATAGAGATAATAATAATCGTTGCTGCTGCTATCAGCTTTGTTTGATATGATCTGATGATATTGAAATGTTTAGCGTTTAAATAGTAGCCTGCTAAAAAAAACGGAAAAAAAACGAAGGTTCTTGATAAACTTAAAAAATTTGAAATCCAGTCGACGTATCCGACAGCAAGCCCGATACCGAATGCGGCAAGTATAGCATATGTTGGCTTGAATTTGTTGAATACAATCAGCAAAATATTCCAACAAAAAAGACTAATTAAGAACCAAAGAGACCAATGTGGATTAAGTATATCTAATTCAAAATTTGTTTTATTAAATAAAAAGTAATAAAAAATAGAATACACTAATTGAAAAATAATATAAGGAAGAATCAACTTTTTGGTGATCTTTCCAATATACCCTTTTTCATATATGCCTTTTGCAAAATAGCCTGATACAAGAATAAAAGCAGGCATGTGAAACGTGTAAATTAGAATATAAATATTGTATATGATCGTATCTGATTTAATGTAAGATTGAATCAAGTGTCCAAATACTACTAAAAAAATAAGAATAAATTTTGCATTATCAAAATAATAATCTCTTTTGGTCATTCTTCTCCACCAACTTCACTTTGTGATTATATATCATTTTACCCGAAGAAATGGAGAGCAAACATTAAGATTATGTAACGGTTAGTTAACATAAATTTTTCATAGATTGACTAGTTTCAGCATAATTTTGTAACAAATTTAATGCGGAAAATGTCTAATTTTGCGAATCTGTTTACAATTGAAAATAGACTTGAGATAATAGCAAAGTTGAATTAAAAAGCTAGATAACTGGAGGAGAAAGAGAAATGCTTGATCGTAGTAAGGAACAAAAGCATACTTTGATGCTTATTCAGAAGAAACGTGAAGAAATGTGTTTATATGGCAAGAAATATGGCCTTTGTGCAACGGAAACCATAAACAGCAGTCAAGATTTAGATGAGCTGTTAAATGAATATTATCGTTTATATCAAAGTCAAGAAGACATCAAGAATAATTATACTCCCCATAAGATAAGCTGGATTATTTACCAGAAGCAAGAACAATACTCTACTCAATAAAAATAATAATTTCTTCAACATCAAGATGCAATTCCACATGAAAAATCCGCAGTAAGATAGTTTTATGGTTTTCAACAATCCAACCGCTTATAGGACTACAATAGTTAATTACGGGTAAACTGTTCTAAACGAAGTGATGGAGGGGTTTACTTATGAGTAATCAACTGAAAATATTAGAAAATAAAGTAGCGATTATTACTGGCGCAGCTTCTGGGATTGGAAAAGCTACCGCTTTACGTTTGGCAAACTCAGGAGCTGCAATAGGATTGATTGACTTAAAGGAGGAGAAAGCAGAATCAGTAAAAGCAGAAATTGTGAAACGTGGGGGAAAAGCCCTCATCGTAGATGTAGATTTAAAAGATCCTGAACGCGTCAAACAAGGTATTGATAAGGTAGTACAAGAGTTTGGACGACTAGATATCGTATTTGCAAACGCGGGAATTAACGGAGTTGTTACAACAATAGAAGATTTTTCACCTGAAGATTGGGACACCACATTGGAAACAAATTTGAAAAGCACCTTTCTAACAGTGAAATATTCCATTCCTCATTTAAAAGATAATGGAGGGAGTATTATCATTACTAGCTCAGTCAATGGTAATCGTAAATTTTCAGGGACTGGTATGTCGGCATATAGCAGCTCTAAAGCTGCTCAAATGGCATTTGGCAAGATGGCTGCATTGGAGCTCTCAACCTATAAAATCCGCGTCAATATCATTTGTCCCGGCGCCATTAATACCAATATAGGAGAAAATACACATCCAAATAAAAGTAAATTAAAAAAAGTACAAATCCCAGTAGAATATCCTCAAGGAAGTCACCCATTAGAAGATAAACCAGGAAATCCTGAGCAAGTTGCTTCTCTCGTCCATTTTTTAGCTTCTGATGAATCTAATCATATAAGTGGGTCAGAGATATATGTGGATGGAGCTGAAACCCTATTATAAACTAACGTTGTTTATGATGCCCAATATAGGGGCCGTCATAAACAGCGTTTTTTTCGTATTTGTATTCTATTATCATTAATTTTTGATAA
The DNA here is from genome assembly GCF_001591545.1 of Lederbergia lenta NBRC 16444. Taxonomy (GTDB): domain Bacteria; phylum Bacillota; class Bacilli; order Bacillales; family Bacillaceae_C; genus Lederbergia; species Lederbergia lenta. Next base: position 1,950,944 of record NZ_BCVC01000001.1, on the reverse strand, counting down.
AATGAAGATAGCAATTAGTATTGTAAAAGGAATTGATAAAGTGGACAAAGAAATGGAATCTTCATTGAAGTTATTTATTGTTCTTTCACGAGCTTATAGGTCTGTGAATGAATCTGTAAATATGCATATTCAGCAATCTGGATTAAACCCAACTGAATTTGCAGTGATGGAATTATTGTATCATAAAGGAAAACAGCCACTTCAACAAATAGGCGGGAAAATATTGCTAGCTAGTGGTAGCATTACGTACGTGGTTGATAAGCTTGAACAGAAAAGTTTTGTGAAAAGAACAGGAAGCCCTGTTGATCGCCGGGTAATTTATGCAGAGATTACACAGAAGGGTAGAGATTATATTGAAGATTTCTTTCCAGAACATGCAAAGCGAATACACAACTTGATTTCTACATTAGATGAAGATGAACAAAAACAAGCCATCGATCTGTTAAAAAAATTAGGCTTGTCTATTAAAAAAATGTAAAAACAAGGGGTGTGAAGTGTGAATGCAAACATTTAAAGATTATACTTATGTGCGACCAGATCTTGAAAAAGTGAAAAGCAATTTTATTGATGTACTAGAACAATTTAAACAGGCAAAGAATGTGGAAGAACAAAGTATAGCGATGAATAAAATTAATCAAATACGCAATGATTTAGGAACAATGTTTAATCTAGGTTATATTAGACATACGATAGATACAACGGATACATTTTATGAACAAGAAAATGACTATCTAGATGAAATCGCTCCAGAAGTGGATGGGTTGGTATCTCAATATTATGAGGCACTTGTTCATTCGCCATTTCGAACAGAGCTGGAAAGTAAATGGGGAACGCAATTATTTGCATTAGCTGAAGCAGAATTGAAAACATTCTCCCCCAGTATTATCTCACTTCTGCAAAAAGAGAATAAGCTTTCGTCTGAGTATACTAAATTAGTAGCATCTGCCAAAATTATGTTTGAGGGTGAAGAGAGGACATTGTCTCAATTACAGCCTTTTACTGAATCACAAGACAGAAGTATGAGGCAGAAAGCTAGTGAAACAAAATTTAACTTTTTTAAAGATAATAGCGGTAAATTTGATAAAATCTATGATCAATTGGTCAAAGTCCGAACAGAAATTGCCACTACACTAGGCTTTGAAAATTTTGTAGAGCTTGCTTATTATCGAATGGCAAGAACAGATTACGATGCATCAATGGTGAAAAAATTCCGTGATCAAGTAAAAGATCATATTGTACCACTTGCAACAAAGTTATATGACCGCCAGCAAGAACGAATCAAGGTTGAATCATTGAAATATTATGATGAAGAATTTCAATTCACTTCTGGAAATGCTATACCAAAAGGGTCACCTGAATGGATTATTGAAAATGGAGCTAAAATGTACCATGAGTTATCAGAAGAAACAGGAACTTTCTTCGATTTTATGACGGAAAAAGAATTATTGGATCTCGTTGCCAATAAAGGAAAAGCCGGAGGTGGCTATTGCACGTATATAGAAAATTATGAGTCTCCGTTTATTTTCTCTAACTTCAATGGCACTTCAGGAGATATTGATGTATTAACGCATGAAGCAGGCCATGCATTCCAAGTATATTCAAGCAGGCACTATAACATACCTGAATATGTTTGGCCAACATACGAAGCGTGTGAAATACATTCCATGAGTATGGAGTTTTTTACATGGCCATGGATGGACTTATTTTTCCAAGAGGATACAGACAAATATAAGTTCTCTCATTTGAGCAGCGCACTACTCTTTCTACCATATGGAGTAGCTGTGGATGAATTTCAACATATTATTTATGAGAATCCTCGGTTGACTCCAACGGAAAGAAAGCAGGTATGGAGCGAACTAGAAAAAAAATATTTGCCTCACCGAGATTATGATGGTAATGATTATTTGGAAGCAGGCGGTTTTTGGCAAAGGCAAGCACATATTTATAACTCACCTTTTTATTATATTGATTACACGCTTGCTCAAATTTGCGCATTCCAATTTTGGAAAAGGTCACAAGAAAATCAAGAGGCGACTTGGAAAGACTATGTACATCTATGTAAGCTAGGAGGTAGTTATTCATTTACAAAACTTGTTAATGAAGCTAATTTGATTTCTCCGTTTGAAGATGGTTGCGTAGAATCTGTTGTTACTAGTATTCAAGAGTGGTTAGATAGTATAGACGATAAGAATATGTAATATAAAAATTGTCCCACTAGAAAACAACATTCAATCTTAATACGGTCTAATGTAAAAAATGCATGTCCCCTAGTTTTAAGGGGAATAAGCCTTTTATATTGTATAAACCTTAAGTTGAATGAAAGGATAATCCGTTTTGTTAAATTAATGTATGGTTGATTTATCTTTTGTTCTTCCTTTATACTAAGATTTTTGTTTTTGAAGAATTCTTTGTATATATCCTAACAAGGAGCCGTATACCAGCTGACTATGGAAAGTATAGGCATTGGTATGAATCCCGCAGTGTAGTTAACAAGAGGAGGATTACCAACCACTACTGGAAAGCGAATGTATACGATGTTACGGATAGTGAGCAAAGAACTATTTAGAAGCAGCCTATTATTTTGAGTATAAAAAATGATAAACACTGTCTGTTTTAAGAAGGTATGATCAATAGAGACGAAAGATAAAAAAAAGAAGACGACCTAGAGTCGTCTTCTTTGATGTAATTACTTAGATTTTTGAAGAACGTAAATTTATCGTAGCCGCTTTAATGTACAGTGTTTCTTATACTTGTACAGAAGTGGTTATTGATTCGACCGTGATAATTGCAATATTATCATCGTGCAATATTGCGCTCAGTTGTTTTTCTTCTGGATGATCTAAAATATAATCAGCGATTTGATCTTCTAATTTTTCTTGAATCACTCTGCGAAGCGGACGTGCGCCGAATTCTGGGCGGTAGCCAAGTTCAACTAATTTAACTTTTACTTCTTCTGCTATTTCTAACTCTAAACCGTGTTCTTTAACATTTTCTTTTAACTCGTCCAAAAGCAACTCTACTATCGATAGTAGTTGGTTCTGTTTAAGGCTATTAAATTCGATAATGTTATCAAAACGATTTAGAAATTCCGGTTTGAAAAATGAACCAAGTGAAGCAAGTATGTCCGTTTCTTTTAATGCATTACTTTTTTCGAACCCGACTTGTATCTCTTTTACACCTGTTCCAGCATTACTTGTCATGATGATAACAGTATCTGTAAAACTTACTGTTCTACCTTGGCTATCTGTTAGACGCCCATCTTCAAGAATTTGCAGAAACATATGCTGTACATCGGGATGTGCTTTTTCAATTTCATCGAGCAAGATAATACTGTATGGATTACGACGTATTTGCTCAGTTAATTGACCTGCTTCATCATGACCAACATATCCTGGAGGAGCACCAATTAATTTAGATACACTATGCTTTTCCATATATTCACTCATATCTAGACGAATTAAGGAAGAATGAGAACCGAATAATTCCTCCGCTAATGTTTTAGCCAGCTCTGTTTTTCCAACGCCCGTAGGCCCAACAAATAGAAAAGATCCAATTGGACGGTTTTTCGATTTTAAACCAGCTCTGCTTCGTCTAATTGCCTTCGCCACTTTTTTCACTGCTTCATCTTGACCAATTACTTTTGTTGCTAAATTAGCCTCTATATTCTTCATTTTTTTCTGCTCATCACTTTGCAATTTACCAACTGGGATACCTGTTTTGGTCTCCAAAATTTCATGAATATGCTCCACCTTAACAGCTAATGGAACAATGTCAGTTTCTTCGTTCAATGATTTTTCTAGTTTCATTTCTTCATCTCTAAGTGTAGCAGCTTTTTCATAGTCTTCTGTTGCTAATACTTTATTCTTTTCCTTTTGTATTTCAGCTAAACGTTGTTGAATAGAAGCTTTATCGTTTTCATTTATAGTTAAATTTAGTTTAGAACCTGCTTCATCCATAAGATCAATTGCCTTATCTGGAAGATGACGGTCTTGAATATAGCGGTTAGAAAGTTCCACACATGCTCGTATAACTTCTTCACTGTAGGACACTTGATGGAAAGCTTCATATTTATCCTTTAGTCCCAATAAGATTTCTACAGCTTTTTCTAAAGTTGGTTCACCAACATGTATGGGTTGGAAGCGTCTTTCTAATGCAGCGTCTTTTTCAATTTGGCGATATTCTTTTAAAGTTGTAGCACCAATTACTTGTAATTCTCCTCGAGCTAATGCCGGTTTTAAGATATTCCCCGCATCCATAGAACCCTCAGCAGAACCTGCTCCAACTAGAAGATGTATTTCATCAATAAATAGAAGAATATTTTTACGTGATTGCAACTCTGAAATCAGTTGTTTCATTCTTTCTTCAAACTGTCCACGAATACCTGTATTAGCAACAAGTGAAGCGACATCTAATAAATAAACTTGCTTATTCTTTAATTTAGCAGGTACATTGCCATCAATAATTTTTCCTGCTAATCCTTCAGCGATTGCTGTTTTACCTACTCCAGGCTCACCAATTAGCACAGGATTGTTTTTGTTGCGCCTATTAAGTATCTCAATCAATCTATCAACTTCATGGTCACGACCAATAACTGGATCTATTAAACCGGCTTTAGCTGCATTATTTAGGTTCCTGCCGAACTGATCGAGAATGCCATCATGTTTGTTAGGTCCTGGTTGTGCAGACTTAGTAGGATTATCAGAGAATGGATTTTCACCTATTTGTTTAAACATATCTGTAAAGTTATTTGTACTATCGAAAGGAGAGCCATTCATGGAGGCTCCGAGCTTTTTCTTTTCTTCATTAAAACAAGTTGAACATAATGGTAAGGTTTGTTTACTTCCATTTATATTTAAATGTAATTGTATGTTTGCTTGGTTATTATTGCATTTTGAACATATCATTAATAATCAATCCTCCAATAAGTATTGACTTGACCATTATTGACCAATGGGGCGAAAGAACACTGACCAACTTTGATCATAATCTCATTATACACTGACCTTTTTTGACTTTCAACATTTTTGTTTACTTTTTTGGATTTTCTTACAAGCATGTACATACGATGAAGGAGAGGGAGAGAAAGAATTGCTGGAAGGAGGTGGGAATTTGAAGATTTGGACAGGGGCTTTCCAAATAGCTGCTGTATATGTGGGAACGGTTATAGGTGCAGGCTTTGCGACAGGAAAAGAAATTGTAGAGTTTTTTACACGTTTCGGTTTACATGGGTTTTTATCTATTTTAATTGCGGGTTATTTGTTTGTATTTCTGGGCTCGAAGATCATGACGAAAGCAATTGATATTCAAGCCAATTCATTTGAAGAATTTAATAAATATTTGTATGGAGATAAATTATCAAAAATCATGAATACTTTTACGATAGTAATGCTTTTAGGAATATGTGCAGTCATGATGGCAGGTGCAGATGCGCTTTTTCATGAACAACTTGGATATCCAAAATCGATAGGGGCAATTTTAACCGGAGTTTTAGCAATTCTTGTAATGGCAATCGGAGCAAAGGGGCTATTTGCGGTGAATTCATTCGTTGTGCCGATTTTAGTATTGTTTTCATTTATATTGATGCTAAAGTCTGTTCCTACTACTTCTGGATATTTCGAAATTTTTACCGCGGTACCTGCGACTCCGAAACCGTTTCAATCTATTATCGCTGCATTGTCATACGCAGCATTAAATCTTGCACTGGCTCAAGCTGTGCTTGTACCAATTGCAGTAGAAATAAACAATAAGGCTACAGTAAGACTTGGAGGAATGTTAGGAGGGCTATTGCTTACGTTTGTCTTAATAACGAGTCACATGACATTATTGACGCTTCAAAATTTTACAGCGTTTGATATTCCAATGGCAGTCGTTGTCAGATATGCTGCAAGTGGTCTGTATTTTATATATGTTGTAGTCATTTATGGGGAGATTTTTACATCTGTAATCGGAAATATGTATGGACTAGAACGGCAGATCAGAAAATATATCCCTATTCATAGTATTTATATATTTGGCGGAATTTTGCTTGTGGTATATGTTATTGGATTAATTGATTACGGTGTTTTACTAAGCATTTTATATCCACTCTTTGGATATGTGAGTCTTATTTTCTTACTTATATTAGCGTTAAAACCAACTAAAAGAATATAAAAAATGCAGCCTCCATTTCCTGAGAAATTGGGCTGCATTCTTTCTATTATTTTGCCTGAATGGTTTCAGCCATTTTAAAAAACGGATCTTCAAGATCTTCTTTTAATTTAGTGAAAATAGTTAATTTTAGCACCCAATCATCCTGTTTAATGAGATATGCTGAAACCTTTTCTTCAGCGTTCTCTGATTCGTATGCACTAGCGTTCTTTAACCAATCATATTTATCATTAGTATTCACTTCATTTACAGTCTTACTAACGGCAGAGAGCTGCTCCTTCACTGTATTTATAGCATCATCCATATTTGTTTCACTTGGCAGTAACTCGATGCGCATAAAGTGACTATCATTTTCAGTGAAATATAGCACATCCTTATGTGGTTCTTCACCTGTTAATTCATAAGCTGGTAGAACATACATGGAGTAATCTTGAATATCACTTTCAGTTAAATGAGCGGTTTCTTCTATTTCTTTCCCATTCATTCCTTTATAAATGAGGTTTTTTTCCATTAAACGGATTCCTTTTGCGTCATCTGTCTCATTGGGTGTTTCTTCACTTTTTTTCATATGATCATTTTTATCTTCTTCGTTTTGTTCATTATTTTCAGTAGTAGGATTATCACTTTGATCTACTTGTCCGTTTGTATTGTCAGAGTTTGATCCACATCCCGTTAATAATACGAACAATATAAAGGTCCACGAAAGCAAGGGTACTAATTTTTTCATTATATTTCCTCCTAGCAAAGAAGTTTGTGATATGTTAGACGTTTTTATATAAAATAAGTTACATCATCTAGTAAAAGAGGAAAGTTGTTTATCCAAGTGGCCAGATAATTAATAGTAATAAATCAAATATGAGATGAGAGATAATGATAAGAGGCATACTGCGTTTCCAAACATAAAGACTACCCCAAACAATTCCACTGATGAATGCAGCAATAATAAGGATAGTGAATCCGGATAAAATATATGCGGCTGCATTTAATGTGGCTGCAATAAGTATTGCTACTTTTATATCCATATATCGCGTCAGTCTTTTTTGGACAAATCCTCTCCAGAAAATCTCTTCTCCAGGAATAATTATAAAAAATAATACGAGATAGTGCCAAATCCATTTAAATGAAAAGAGAGAATAAACTTTAGTGATCTGTTTATCAAATGAACCGGGGAGGAGTGAAAATAACCAATCGCCTGCGAAAAATAAAATGTAAAGAGAAATTCCAGATAATAAACCAAAAATAAAATATTTTTGTGAAGATGCTTCATCTTCCATTTTTTCGCTTAAAATAGCGATACTAATTAAAAACAACATTGTAGCGGTATATAAATACCAAAATACCCCATTATTATCAAAAGAAACATAGATTAGTATGTATGCTAATAAAATACCGCCAATTAATTTATAGTCTGTAAAACTTTTTTTCATATTCGATTCCTTTCCAGTTAAAAAAATTATCAGAGAAAAAAGCAAGCGGTAGGCCTGCCTTTATGCATTAATCGATTGTTTAATTATTTTATAGTTTTTATGATTAACAACTGTTTTTTCTTCCATTTCTAATTCATGAAAATTTTCCATATGCGTCAAATTAACAATGACAGAGTTTTCATTTACTTTTTCGACGACACCCTGAAGGCCATCTTTAAACTCAATTAAGTTTCCTAATTCCGCAATTTTCAAAAACAATCTCTCCCTTGTTTTTTGATCAAGGCGCTTCCGCTCTTCTAACTGTCTAACTCTGAGATACAGGTGATGTCCTAGTGCCACCGAAGCCAGAGAAGGTGGCTTTAGGTGACCCAGCAGCCACTGAATAGCAAACATCCGTATTCTTCTTACGTTAAGTGTTCACCTTGCAGGCTCACCGTGTTTCCTTTATCGTAACAAATAGATCGTCAACAAAAAAGTCATAACAACTTGTGTCAACATTGGCGTACCCGCATCTGCGAGCGTAGTATGTACGTGGCAAAACGGGTGCTTCTGCTTTTCTTAATAGTTTGCACTATTTTGTATTAAAGTGCAAGATGAATTAGCTTCATAATTATCGTTAGACAATGATTATATTATTCATATAGAATATTTGGGGAATCTAGGAGTTTATATGAATAGGATTTGAGGTGATTGGATTGGAACTTGAAGAGGCGAAGGAAATTATTGAACAATTACGTTCAAAAGTGATTCAGCAAGTAGAAATAAAAAAAGAAGATTTTTTAACATTCCGACAAGTGCTCATTGAACAAGAAGATTATAAGAATTTTCATGGTATTGCCAAACATGGTGGAAATATTATTTATGAATATTTGGATGCACCTAGAGTATAAATAGATAGATATAGTAAAGTAGGAATGCAATAAATTGGTAAAATTATGCCGGAAATCGGTGTCGAAAATAATTTATCCTATTTTTGTAGCACTTTGATTGACGAAACGGAGAAAATTAGCTACTTTTGAATGGAGAGATTTTTTTATTTTATCTCAGATAAAAAAAGGAGACGATTACGATGACAGAAAAACAATTTACAGTAACTGCTGATACGGGGATTCATGCAAGACCAGCAACATTGCTTGTTCAGACTGCAAGCAGATTCTCTTCAGACATTCAGTTAGAATATAAAGACAAGAAAGTAAACTTGAAATCAATTATGGGTGTTATGTCACTGGGGATTGGTAAAGGAGCTTCCATTGCTATTTCTGCAGATGGAAACGACGAAGAAGAAGCATTAGCGAGCATACAAGAATTATTTACCAAAGAAGGACTTGCTGAATAATGTCAACAATTTTAAAAGGTATCGCTGCATCACATGGAATAGCCATCGGGAAAGCATATCGCTTAGTAGAACCAGATCTCTCCGTGCAAAAAACCTCTATTTCTAACCCAAGTGAAGAAATTGCTCGTTTTCATTCAAGTGTAGAGGAAGCAAAAAGCGAACTTCAAGTTATTCGCGATAATGCTGCAAGAGATTTAGGGGAAGACAAAGCTGCGATCTTTGATGCGCATATTCTAGTTTTGGGCGATCCCGAACTTTTATCTTCTATTGAAGATAAAATGAAAACCGATTTAGTTAATGCAGAATTTGCACTAAAAGAAACAACAGATATGTTTATTACCATGTTTGAACAAATGGATAATGAATATATGAAAGAACGTGCTGCCGATATTAAAGATGTTACGAAAAGAGTATTAGCTCATTTACTTGGAGTGAAAATACCTAATCCAGGTACGATTGCTGAAGAAGTAATTATCGTAGCAGAAGATCTAACACCATCTGATACGGCACAGTTAAATAAAGAGTTCGTGCAAGGTTTTACTACGGATATAGGTGGCCGTACTTCCCATTCTGCAATTATGGCTCGTTCTATGGAAATTCCTGCGGTGGTGGGGTCGAATAATGCTACAGAAGCCATCCAAAATGGTGATTTAATCATTGTTGATGGAGTTAATGGTGATGTACATATTAATCCTACACCTGAAGTCGTAAATGAGTACAAGCAAGAAGCAAAGAACATTGAAATTCAAAAAGCTGAATGGGCTTTGCTTAAGAACGAACCTACATTTACCAAAGATGGAAAACAAGTGGAGCTAGCGGCAAATATTGGGACACCACAAGATGTAGAGGGTGTACTTCATAATGGTGGAGAAGCTGTTGGACTTTATAGAACTGAATTCCTTTATATGGAGAGAGAACAACTTCCTACAGAAGATGAACAATTTGAAGCATATAAACAAGTTTTAGAGAGCATGGATGGAAAAGCAGTTGTAGTGCGTACTTTAGATATCGGTGGAGACAAACATCTGCCATATTTACAATTACCAGAAGAGATGAACCCATTCCTTGGTTTACGTGCGATCCGTTTATGTTTTGAAGAACAAGAGGTTTTCCGTACTCAGCTACGTGCACTTCTTCGAGCTAGCATGTTTGGAAATTTAAAAATTATGTTTCCTATGATCGCTACGCTAGATGAATTTCGTTCTGCTAAAGCAATATTGTTGGAAGAACGAGAAAAACTTCAAAATGAAGGTATTAATGTAGCAGAAGATATTGAAATTGGTATAATGGTTGAAATCCCATCTACTGCAGTTTTAGCGGATCAATTCGCTAAAGAAGTTGACTTTTTCAGTATTGGGACGAACGATTTAATCCAATATACGATGGCAGCAGACAGAATGAATGAACGAGTTTCATATCTATATCAACCTTATAATCCTGCCATTTTAAGATTAGTTAAAATGGTTATCGACGCAGCTCATAAAGAAGGTAAGTGGGCAGGAATGTGTGGAGAAATGGCTGGCGATGAAATTGCGATTCCACTTCTTCTAGGTTTAGGTTTAGATGAATTTTCAATGAGTGCTTCATCGATTCTAAGAGCAAGAAGCCAAATTAAACAACTTGATTATGATCAAATGGGGCTAATGGCTGAAGAAGCTCTTCAGAAGAGTACTACGGAAGAAGTAATGGAATTAGTAAACAAAGTAACGAAGATGTAATCAAATTGTAATTTTATATAGGAGTATAATATTGTAAAGGGTGGTATAGAATAGTAATCATGATTGACATGACTACTCGTAGTCATTTCATTCTCATTTTTCCCCCTTTTTTGCCGCTTGACTTTGTGTCTTGCGGCTTTTTTTATTTTTGCAATTATAATTGGATAAGCTATTAAGATACCCTTCATTTACAATGAATTAGTTATATGAAATGTTATAATATGTTTATGTTTGTTGTGAATAATCTGTAATTAAAAGTGATACATAAGAAAATGGTTGGTAGAAAGGAAGGGATAAAAAATGAAAAAAAAGATTGGTTTTATAGGTTTAGGTGTAATGGGAAAAGGGATGGTACGAAATTTATTAAAAGCTGGGCATGTAGTTTATGTTTACAGCCGAACAAAGCAAAAAGCAGAAGATATTATTGCTGAAGGAGCAAAGTGGAAGGAAACACCTAAAGAAGTTGCTATATCTGCCGAAATAATAATTACGATGGTCGGTTATCCGCATGATGTAGAAGCGGTATATTTTGGAGATGACGGACTTATTGCCGGTGCCGATAAAGAAACGATTACTATTGATATGACCACATCTACTCCAACCTTAGCAAAGAAAATATATGCAAAAGCAAAACAATGTGGATTTAAAGCTTTGGATGCTCCAGTATCAGGCGGAGACATTGGTGCGAAAAATGGAACGCTCTCCATTATGGTGGGGGGAGAGCAGGAAGCCTATGACGCAGTATACCCCGTTCTCAGTATTATGGGTGAAAATATTGTGTATCAAGGGGAGGCGGGAGCAGGACAGCATACAAAGATGTGCAATCAAATAGCGATTGCGTCTAATATGATAGGTGTAACGGAAGCAATCGTTTATGCCAAAAAGTCTGGTTTGAACCCAGAGAATGTTTTAAAATCTATTAGTCAAGGTGCAGCGGGTAGCTGGTCTATGTCAAATTTAATTCCCCGTGTATTAAAAGAAGACTATAGTCCAGGGTTCTTTATTAAGCATTTTATTAAAGACATGGGCATTGCTTTGGATGAAGCACAAAATATGAATCTAGATCTTCCAGGTCTAAAGCTTGCAAAAGAAATGTATGATACCTTAGCAGCAGAAGGAGAAGAAGATCGAGGGACTCAAGCATTAATTAAGTATTGGAAATAGAGAGGAAGATAGATAAGTGACTAATGAAGCAGGAATATTATTAGAAAGTGGTACTAACGAACTTGAAATTATTGAATTTGAGGTAAATAATAATAAATTTGGAATCAATGTACTTAAGGTAAGGGAAATTATCCAACCAGTACCGCTTACGCCAATTCCACATGCTCATCCTAATGTCTTAGGAATCATTCAGCTTCGTGGCGAAGTTCTTCCGGTTATCAGTATGGAAAAAGCTTTGAATATGTACCCTACAAATGAGGAAAGCAAAGAAAACGAAAAGTTTATAGTAGCTGAATTTAATCAGCAAAAGGTAGTTTTCCAAGTTCATCATGTTACACAGATACATCGGATTTCATGGGAACAAATTGAAAAACCTTCTAATCTCTATTCTGTCGATAGCTCTCATATTATTGGAGTGATTAAGCGTGAAACAGAGATGTTACTGCTTATAGACTTTGAAAAAATAGTTGTTGATATTAATCCTGAGGCAGGAATCCATGTGGCGAAAATTAAAAGCTTAGGCGTTAGAGAACGATCATTGAAGCGTATTATCGCTGCTGAAGATTCACCACTATTAAGAAAGCTCATACATGAAACATTGCATGCTGCTGGTTATGAGCAGGTGGAGTTTTTTGAAAATGGACAAGATGCGTTGGACTATTTACAAGCAATCAGTAAAAGTGGAAAAAATGTGTACGACGAAGTACAACTAGTTATAACTGATATCGAAATGCCACAAATGGATGGACACCATTTTGCAAAAAGAATACAAGAAAACGAGAAACTATCGAAACTACCGGTTATTATTTTTTCATCATTAATTACTGATGATCTTCGTCATAAGGGGGAAACAGTCGGAGCGGTTGAACAAGTTTCTAAACCAGAAATAAACGAATTGGTATTAAAGATCGATCAACACATTTTATAATAAAACGATCGAAAGAGCGGATTAGCTGAATGAAATGAGTTTGAAAATGAAAATCGGATTCCTATATCCTAGGAATCCGATTTATTATATTAGTTGAAAAAACTGTCACCCAATTTTTTGAAAACAGGTTTTTGAGGTCTGGGTGGTAGGTTATTGTTAGTTTCCTTTATTCCAGTATATTCCTGGAGTAACCTTTTCGCCATATTTAAGGACATTCGAGATTTCGGGTTGCGGAATTGTTGATCAAGATGGCCGAGGTGCGGTAAATTAGTAAAATCCTCTTTGGTTGGTGGAATATGAAAAGTATATTCACCACATTTTACAATTACATCTGATTGCTGTTGACTGAATTTTGGATTTCGGGAAAAATGAAGACCAGTTTTTATGGCTTTTTTTTCTAAAATCATTTTTTTTAGTGCTGCTTTTTTTAAACCATATAGAAACTTTGGGTCAAGTGCAGTTTTTGCGTGGCGATTTACAGCAAATATAGCTTGTGAGAGGTTAGTAATTGTAGGATCAAGAGCATTATTATTTATCGTTCGTGAATTCATGAAAAGACACCTTTCTAAATGGAGTTAATAACTGAATTATTAATATTATAGCACTAGAAACATTTTTTTGAAAGCAGAACTGCGTAATAACGCTGATATGTACAGAAAATATATAAAGTAGTTTTATGATATATTGATTGTAAGTGTGTAAAGTAACATATAAAAAATAATAGATTTAAATAATTACCATTAGTTGCTGTTTTTCCGAAGGTAATTTCAGTTTATTTTAAAGGGAGAATATATATTAACAATATTTACCTTTAAAGATTTGATCACTTCTTGTAAAACAGTCAGTAGCAGTGTATATTTACAATAATAACATTTAGATGATTATGGCAATAATCATTAGAGTAATTTCATGAAAAAGGGGAGGTCGCAATGCAAGGAAATTATAAGTTAGAAATCATTTATCTTCCTTCAAAGTATGGCATGGTAAAAGTATATGTATACGGATTTAAAACTTTTGGCGCTTGGGGGCAGGCTTTTGCAACCTTAGATGATCTATCTGTGAATGTAAAAGGGTATAATCGAAAAAAAACCATTGTTCGTGCTTTAACAGCATTGAATAAATCAATGCTAAATATGAAAGAAGAATAACTTGAAGCAGGCATTGCTTGCTTTAAATCTTATTGCTTAAACCAGATTTTGAATGGCTGTTCATTCAGTTGATTAGGAGGGGTCTAATGAATGGGAAAACAGTAATAATAACTGGTGGTTCAAGTGGAATGGGCATGTATATGGCAAAGAAATTTGCGAATTCGGGAATGAATGTGGTAATTACCGGTAGAAATGAACAGCGACTATACGATGCTAAAAAACAAATAATGGAAAATGGCTCCAATGTTAAAACTATCTCGATGGATGTTCGAAAACCGGAAGATGTGAGCAAGATGTTACAACAAACACTTGCTAATTTTGATTCTGTTGACTATCTAGTAAACAATGCTGCCGGAAATTTTATTGTACCGGCGGAAAAGTTATCAATAAATGGGTGGAATTCAGTGATTGATATCGTACTTAATGGAACTTTTTATTGTAGTAGAGAAATTGGGGCGTATTGGATTGAAAATAATATTAAAGGTAGCATTATAAATATGGTAGCCACATATGCTTGGGATGCAGGAGCAGGCGTCGTTCATTCAGCAGCTGCAAAAGCTGGCGTACTTTCAATGACTAGAACGCTAGCAGTAGAGTGGGGGAGGAAATATGGCATTCGTGTAAATGCAATTGCACCTGGTCCAATTGAGCGAACTGGAGGTTCAGAAAAGCTTTGGGAATCTGGTGATGCTGCAATTCGTACTTTGAAGAGCGTGCCCCTTGGACGGCTTGGTGAACCCGAAGAAATAGCGGAGTTAGCATATTTTATGTTTAGTGAAAAAGCTGCTTATATGAATGGTGAATGTATAACTTTAGATGGTGGTCAATGGTTGAATCAGTTCCCATTTTGAATGTCAAGAAAATAAATGCTATATTTTTATATAAATTCATTTAATATTCATGAAAAAGCTATCTTTAAAAAATAGATAGCTTTTTTAGATGATGAAATTTGCTTTGTGTATATAATTTCTTTTATAATTGTTTTGTCTTTCAAAAGAAAGGGGCTTAAAAATGTCACAATTAATTAGTATTATCCAACGATTACAAACAATGCAAAATGCAGTAGAGCAGGAGGATATTCCACAGAGGTTTTTTGAAGTGAATGGTAGAGTGCTATGTCAGGTAAAATATTTCGCACCTTCTAATACTTATGAGGTAGAGGAATACGATAAAGATAATAATAAACAGAAATACCAATTTGATGACATAGATATCGCAGCGATCGAAATTTTTGATATTGTTCAAGAGGAAAAAACTGCAAACTAAAATGTTATCTCTAAATTCTTTTAGTGAGTGAAATGCGGAATTGTTTGAGGAATGATTATTTCTTTTCTAAAATGTGGTAAAATGAAAAGGAACGATTAAAAAGAGATGAGGGAGTTTACCAATGATTTCCTTACAAAGTCATGAATTTATGAATCCAAAAATCAGCGACTATATCATTTCTTCGGAAAAGGTTGCCCATGTGCAAATGGGGAATAGTTTGGAACATGCTTTACTTGTATTAACAAAAAGTGGTTATTCAGCAATACCTGTACTTGACGCTCGTTTTCGAATACACGGTTTAATTAGTTCATCGATGATTACAGAATCAATTTTGGGTTTGGAACGGATTGAATTTGAAAAGCTAGGCGAGAAAAAAGTAGAAGATGTGATGGCTGTCACGTATCCACAAGTACATTTGGATGATCGCTTTGAAAAAGCCCTTGATTTATTGATCGATCATGCTTTTTTGTGTGTAGTTGATAAAGAAGGTTACTTCGAAGGGATTTTTACAAGAAGCGCGTTATTAAAAGAACTTAGAACATATATTCATAAAATAAATGAACTTTAAAGAGCGGCTCCCAAATTTATATTGGGGGCCGATGTTTTTTTTGTATAGTAAAATATAGTTTGTAGGAGGTCTCTATGTCATTACCGGATTTCCAAATGCTTGTCATCCTTGCTGAAGAATCCAATATGAGAAAAGCGGCAGAAAGATTGTTTGTTTCCCAACCTGCACTTTCGCAAAGGCTACAAAATATGGAGAAAACATGGGGTACAAAGTTATTTATTAGAACTCAAAAAGGTCTACTACTTACTCCAGCTGGAGAGATCATAGTTTCATACGCAAATGAAATGCTTGATAAACAAGAAAAAGTACAAGAAGAAATTCAGAAATTAGGATCGCAAGTTCATGGTACTTTAAAAATTGCCTGTGCTTCTATTGTTGGTCAAAACTGGTTACCTAAAGTATTAAAACAATTCGTAAATACGTACCCGACTGTTAAAATTTCTTTAATTACAGGTTGGAGCAGTGAGATTTTGAAAAGTCTCTACGAGGGAGAGGTACATATTGGCATTATAAGAGGAACTACTGATTGGAAAGGGTCTAAATTTCATTTGTTTGAAGATAGTTTATACCTTGTGGACCGAGAAATTAGGGATGTAGGCGAAGTATTGAAAACAGACCGTCCTTTTATTCAATTCAAAAGCGACTCTAACTATTATCAAGAAATTCAGAATTGGTGGCATAGGCAATTTCAAACAGTGCCAAAACGAACGATTGTTGTCGATCAAATCGAAACATGTAAGCAAATGACGTATAATGGGATCGGCTATGCTATATTACCGGCGATTACTTTTAGTGGTGCTGAAAAAGATGTATATAAAATACCGCTGTTGGATGAATATAATCAAGCAATTAAAAGAGATACATGGTTGCTAGGCTATGAAACAGCTTTTGAACTACCGCAAGTAAAGGCATTCCTAGACATCGTTCAAGAGTATGTTGGAAATTAGAAGAAGTAATACAATGGCTTTGGCGTTGCATACAAAAAAATCAATATAGCGAGATCAAAGATTTTAATATTATAGAAATAATGCATGGATTTTTTTATTTACGGTGATAATAATAAAAATATAAATAAGCAGATATTTACTTCTAATTTAAATTAATTCGGAGACTTACAATCAATTTATCTAAACTGTATTCATTTAACTATTATTAATTGTTTTTACGGAAGTTTTTTTAGCTAAAACGTATGATAGGTAAACAAGCATTGCCTTTGAAATGGATGCTGTAATGGCAGGTAAGTCTCGAAGAATACATGAAAAACGATAACTGGACAGTGCTATTATTCCACTCATTGGATTTCACATTTGTATGTCCTACTGAAATTATTGCAATGCCAGACAGATAGGATGAATTTGGGGATTTGGACACAGAAGTGAACGGTGCATTTACAGATACGATACACACTCACTTAGCTTGTATGCGTACAGATCGCAAAACGGTCTTGGTAATTTAAACTTTCGTTAGCTATTGTTACGGACGGTGCAGTTGCTCATGATTAGGGTGTGTTATTGAAGATGTTCATAATCTGGGGTGAAATGATGTATTCAGTTGTTAACCATAACAATATTGGACATGAGGTAGAGGGAACACTGTTGTGTACTTCAAGCTTTGCACATAGGCGGGTTGCCGGCGAAATGGAGGCACAGGTGTCATTTTATAAATTTATCTAGTAGGAGCAAGGCTTAGATATCTGTACATATATGGTAGGTTCATTTTTAGGGTCTAAAAGATCTAAAGAGGGGTGTATCTGTTAATGAAACTATGTGAACCAATGCCGGAGTTAACAGCCCCTACAGAATGGCTTAATGGCCAAGTAACAAAAGAAGAACTAATTGGAGCGATGCCAACTTTATTTCATTTTTGGTCCATTAGTTGTCATCTTTGTAAAGAAGCAATGCCTCAAGTAAATCAAATTCGTGACGAATATAAAGGTAAATTGAATGTTATTGCTGTTCATATGCCACGTTCAGAGAATGATCTTGATTTAGAAGAAATAAAGAAAGTTGCAGCGGAACATAATATAGACCACCCGATTTTTGTAGATAACGAGTCGACATTCGCACTTGCATTGGAAAATCAATATGTACCTGCTTATTATGTTTTTGATAAAGAAGGCAAGTTGCGACACTTCCAAGCAGGTGGTGGCGGCATGGAGATGCTTGAAAAGGGAGTAAATCGGGTACAAGAAGAATCTGAGCAAGTGTAGTAAAAACATCAGTAACTTCCGATCTACATTCATATTTTTTGAAAGACACCCATATAATTGCAGGGTGTCTTTTGTTGTTAGAGTTACTTATTGAAGAAAATCTTGTCTTGGTAAATGCGCTAGGTATAACAGAGTATTTCTAGTGTTTTAAGAATTGAAAAATAATTGGTAAAAATAAGAACTAATACTGGAAATGTATTTCGGAAGTCGATATATTAATTAATACGACAAAAAGTCGTTAGGGGAGGAGATTGTATGGAAACATTTTCAAAGTTAAAGAAGTACTATTGGCCATACAAAAAACATTTCTTCACATCGATGTTCTTTTTGTTGTTTGTGACAGCGATTACAGTAGTTTATCCTGTTATCTTACAACTGACGATTGATGAAGTAGTGTTGAAAGGTCAATTTGCTTGGATTCCTTTATTAGCCTTTGGATTTATTGGGATTATGATTTTTAAAGGGGTGGCTACTTTTATCCAGCAATACACTGGAGATTTGTTTGGAATTAAGTCTGTTTACAGTATGAGAAATGCTTTGTATGAAAAACTGCAATATCTGCCATTTAGATACTATGACAATGCTAAAACTGGAGATTTAATGTCACGGTTAACAGCGGATGTAGAATCGTTTAGATTTTTCTTATCATTCGGATTTTCGGAATTGTTTAGGTTTGTTTTGATGTTAACAGTAAGTTTCAGTATGATGTTTTATTATTCAGTTCCACTTACATTTGCAACGATGATTTCTTTACCATTTTTATTCGTTTCAGTGTATAAATTTGATAGGGCAGTACATCCAGCATTTCGAGGTGTACGGAAATCATTTGGTAAATTGAATACTAATGTCCAAGAGAATTTGTCAGGTATAAACACGGTGAAATCCTTATCACGTGAAGAATTCCAAACTGGGAAGTTCAATCATTCGAACGCAGATTATAAAGACCAAATGATATTTACCTCCAATATTTGGGCTAAGTATTTTCCTTTAATGGAGCTATTAGGTAATGTTTGTGTTTTAGCTTTGCTTTCATATGGTGGATATCTAGTAATTAATAGTTCGTTGACTCCTGGAGAACTTGTAGCTTTTTATAGTTTAGTTGGTTACATTTTATTTCCCATCATGAACTTAGGGTTCACAATTAATATGTTTTCTCAATCGAAGGCGTCAGGTGAACGTTTATTAGAAATCTTGGAAGCGAAAGAGGAAATATTTGATACAGACAATGCGATTAATCCACCACGCTTACAGGGAGATGTTGAATTTAAGCATGTAACTCTGCGCTATGCTGGTGATGATAACGAGGCACTGAAAGATGTTAGTTTTAAAGCCGAACCTGGTAAAATAATTGGCCTAATTGGTGCGACTGGTTCAGGGAAAACAAGTATTACACAGTTGATAACCCGTTTTTATGAGCCAGTTTCTGGTGAAGTATTAATTGATGGAAAAAATGTAAAAGATTATTCATTGAAAGCCCTGAGAAGTAATATCGGGTTCGTACATCAAGAAAGCTTTTTATTCTCATCAACGATTAAAGCGAATATTGCCTATGGAAAGCCTGACGCAACGATGGAGCAAATTATTGATTCCGCCAAAAGAGCAGATGCTCACGAATTTATTATGGAGCTTGAAGAGGGCTATGACACAATTTTAGGTGAGAGAGGATTAGGTTTATCTGGTGGTCAGAAACAAAGAATTTCTATCGCTAGATCTATATGTCTGGACCCTAGTATTCTTATTTTGGATGATGCCACGAGTGCTGTAGATATGGAGACAGAATTTAAAATACAAGAAGCACTTCGTAATGTGATGAAGGGAAGAACAACATTTATTATTGCGCATCGTATTTCTTCTTTAAAGCATGCGGATGAAATTTTGGTGCTCGAAGAAGGAAAAGTTGTTGAAAGAGGAACACACGCACATTTACTTAATAATAAAGGACCATATGAGCGTATTTTTAATATCCAATTTCAAGACCGTGAAACAATATTACAAGGTCAGAGAGGGTGAGGAGTGAAAATGTCAAAGTCAAAAAAAATAAATCCACAGATGTTAGAACGTTTTCGATATTCGACAGAGCAAGTTATTGAAAAACCATTTAATTGGAAGCAAATGTCCCGTCTCATAGGCTATTTAAAACCATATTCAAAGAATCTCCTGCCAGCTTCGATTATAACGGTATTAATCACGACTGCGGTTAGGTTAATCATTCCAATATTAATCGGTGTTTATGCTTTGGATAAGGCAATAAATGAAAGAAAAGATTTTAATATGCTAATGATTGTTGTTGGCATTATTGCTGGATTATTTATACTCTCTTATATCGCAAATATATTTCGAATAAAATGGAGTTATGAGTTAGGGCAAGGGGTCATTTATGATTTAAGGAAACATATTTTTACACATGTGCAAGGTTTGTCGCATCGATTTTTTGATCAACGGTCGGCTGGATCCATTCTTGTTCGAATAATGAACGATACTAATTCACTTCAAGAATT
This sequence comes from Lederbergia lenta NBRC 16444, assembly GCF_001591545.1. Taxonomy (GTDB): domain Bacteria; phylum Bacillota; class Bacilli; order Bacillales; family Bacillaceae_C; genus Lederbergia; species Lederbergia lenta. The sequence continues at coordinate 1,930,535 of NZ_BCVC01000001.1, read as the reverse complement.
GTTCACGAATGGTGTAATCAATATTTTTATGGATATTCTCATGCTTCTGGGTGTAATTGTTATTTTATTTACGTTAAGCCCGCAGCTTACATTGGCAGTGCTAGTTATTTTACCATTGATGTTTTTCATTTCAACAACATTAAGGAAAAATATACGTAGAGCTTGGCAAAGTATGAGATTAAAGCAATCTAAATTAAACTCGCATTTGAATGAAAGTATACAAGGGATTAGGGTAACGCAGAGTTATACACAAGAAGAAGAGAATATCGCATTTTTTGATGGAGTAAATCATGAAAACTATGAAGCTTGGAGGATTGCTTCAAAAAAGAGTGCGATGTTCCGTCCACTTGTGGAAGTGACAAATGCTATAGGTTCAGCTGTTCTCATTTGGTTTGGAGCACATTTAATTCAAGCAGATAGCCTAACATTGGGAGAGTTTGTATCCTATGCTTTTTATCTAGGAATGTTTTGGGAGCCTATCTCAAGGTTAGGTCAAGTATATAATCAATTATTGATGGGGATGGCTTCGTCAGAGCGTATATTTGAATATTTAGATGAAAGACCAATTGTTCATGAGAGAAAAGATGCGATTGAATTAAAAAATATCGCAGGTGAAATACAATTTGACCAAGTTGAATTTTCCTACGATGATAAACGAAAGGCATTAAAAGGAATTTCATTTGAAATGAAGCCTGGTCAAACATTTGCTTTAGTAGGGCACACTGGATCCGGTAAATCAACGATTGCTAATTTGATTACTCGTTTTTATGATCCAACAGGAGGGTCTGTAAAAATTGATGGTCTAGATTTGCGAGAGGTTTCTTTGCAAAGTGTACGCCAGCAAATTAGCGTCGTTCTCCAAGAAACATTTATCTTTTCCGGTACAATTATGGAAAATATTCGCTTTGGTAGACCATCAGCAACGGATGATGAAGTAATAGCTGCCGCTCGCGCGATCGGAGCCAATAAATTTATTGATAAATTGCCGTATGGGTTTGAAACGGAAGTGGAGGAGCGTGGCAATATATTATCAGTCGGTGAACGGCAGTTATTATCTTTTGCCCGCGCACTTTTAGCAGATCCTAAAATTATTATATTGGACGAAGCAACTGCAAGCATCGATACAGAAACGGAAGTCCAAATTCAGCATGCGTTAAAGACACTACTAAATGGCAGGACTTCTATTATTATTGCCCATCGCCTTTCCACGATTAGAGATGCTGACAAAATTTTTGTTCTTGAAAGAGGGCATATTATTGAAGAAGGAAATCATGATCAGCTTATGGATGAAAAAGGTGAATATTATCGTCTTATAAAAGCGCAATTTAAAGTGATGGAAGCAATATAGTAAAGAAGAGGGGTGCCTGTACTCATGCACATCCTCTTCTTTATCTTTTACTTATTGTATTTATTTCAGACGATATTAAACTTAAACTACATAAAAATAAACGAAGGGATTACATACAATGCTTCCTTTATCATTATTTAATTTCTTTTATTATTGGACGATTTCATTAATCAATGCCTTTTTACCATTGTTTTTTCAATTTAAAGGAATGGACCCTACTAAGATTGGATTACTGTTGGCAGTTGGTCCTTTTATTGCAATTTTTGCCCAACCACTTTGGGGGTTTATTTCTGATAGACGCCAAACAGCGAAGAACATTATATTATTATTGCTCATCCTTTCCTTTATAACAAGTACAGGTATCTTTTTTGGCACAACTATAATAATTTTGGTGATAGCCATGTTAGTATTCCACTTTTTTATGTCGCCAGTTCAGCCTCTTCTTGAAAGCATGTCGACAGCATATGCACAAGAAAAAGGTGTTAGTTACGGTTCGATTCGTATTTGGGGATCTATCGGTTTTGCTATTGCCTCCATCACTATTGGTTATTTGATCGGGGAAGTAGGAATTCAATATTTATGGTTTGTTTATGCAACATTAATTATTCTAGCATTTATTATTGCAACTAGACTAAAAGATTCGCAAGTAAAGAGGCTACCAATCACTACAATTGCAATAAAAAGTACTTTCAAAAATCCAAAGTATTTGTTTTTTTTGATTGCGGCATTATTTATCGGTACAACGACTAGAATGAACGATGGAATGCTAGGCCTATATTTAAAGAATCTCGGTGCATCTGAAGGTCAAATTGGTTTGGCTTGGATGGCATCCTCCTTAAGTGAAGTACCTGTAATTGGTTTGATGTATTTTTTAATGAAAAGAATACCATTATTAGTTTTGATTGGTATGTCGGGGTGTTTCTATTCACTTCGTTGGTTTTTATATGCAAATCTTACCGACCCGACGATGCTTGTGCTATCACAAACAATGCATAGTATTACATTTGCTATATTCATGGTTGCTAGCCTGCAGTATGTCGCAGCAATTGTTCCAAGAGAAATGCTAGCCACTGGGCAGACAATATATTTTGCTACATATGCTGGGCTTGGTGCCATTATTGGTAATTCGGCAGGTGGATATTATATGGATCTTTACGGGGCAGCGTTTATTTATAAGGGAGCATCAGTATTTGCGCTTATTGGTACTTGTATCTGTTTTATTATGTATATGAAAAGTCAAAAAAACAAAGAAAGCAAACAAATAGAAAGCAAACAAATATTAGAAGTTTGATTCTTTCATCTAAGCTAACCGATGCCTTAAATATCTAAGCATTCATTTTATTTGAAGCCATAACCCTATCTAGCAACGATAAAACAATCCTTCGTTTAGTTGTAAAAAAGACAGGGTAATTTCATAGTAGTATAGGAATGGAGGAATTAATATGGAGAATAGATATATAGTTGGCACATATGAAACTGAACAGGATGCAATTGATGCAATTGGGAGATTAAAGAACGAGGGTTTTCGCTCCGAAGATATATCAATTATTAGTAAAAATCGTGATAATACGGATTATATAACGGAAGAAACAGATACACATGTAGTAGAGGGTACGGCAACTGGTGTGGCAACAGGAGGTCTTCTCGGTGGTCTAGGAGGTGTTTTAACTGGTCTTGGAGCATTAACAATACCTGGGCTTGGAGCTATTGTGGCTGCAGGTCCGATTATTGCGGGCCTGACAGGGGCTGCGGCAGGAGCGGGAATAGGTGGACTTGCTGGAGCATTGATTGGTATGGGAATACCAGAGGATGAAGCGGAGCTTTATAATGAATATGTAAATGAAGGGAAGATTCTTGTGATAGTTGACCGCCGTACTAAAGATTCCATCTTGTAATAATTAGAGGAAAAACCACTTCTTTCTGAAAGGAGTGGTTTTTTCTCATGACAAAGAACAATTAACTATCATTATACGCTCCTATGTGGGCATGTTATAATCAAGTATTATGAGAGTGATCTATTTATTGAAAGCAGGGGATTTATAATGGAAGCTGGAACAGTTGTGAACTTAAGCGTGGTTCGTAAAGCGCCATTTGGTTATTTTTTATCAGATGGTGAGAAGGATGTATTATTGCACGAGACAGAGGCTTCAAGTGAAGTTAGTCTTGATCAAGAATTAGAGGTGTTTCTCTACCAAGATCATGAAGGTCGTCTTAGTGCAACATCCATCATCCCAAATGTTCAAGTAGGAAAGTATGATTGGGTAGAAGTCGTAGGGGTAAAGAAAAATCTTGGAGTATTTGTTGATATTGGTTTAAAAAAAGATATTCTAGTTTCAATGGATGATTTGCCTGAATTAGATCACTTATGGCCAAATGTTGGAGACAGGCTATATTGTACTTTAAAATTGGATAATAAAGAAAGACTCTTCGGTAAATTGGGGACAGAGGACGTAATGAGAGACCTGTCTATTCCCGCTGAACGTAATCAATTTAATAAGAATATAACTGGTACTGTGTATCGTCTGTTGCTTGCAGGTTCATTTATCATAACGGCCGAAGGATATATGGGCTTTATTCATGAATCAGAGCGTGTGTCAGAGCCTAGGCTGGGACAGCAAATAGAGGGGCGCATTATTGATGTGAAAGAAGATGGGTCAGTAAATGTATCATTATTCCCAAGAAGTTATGAGCAAATGGATATAGATGCGGAAAAGGTTTATAACTATGTAGTTGGTCGTGGCGGATCGATGCCATACAGTGATAAGAGTCTTCCTGAAGAGATTAAACAAAGGTTTGATATGAGTAAAGGCGCTTTTAAAAGAGCGCTAGGAAAGCTTATGAAGGATGGGAAGATTACCCAACGTGAAGGTTGGACACATATAAAAGAAAAATAATAGGGACTAAAAAACAAAGGACATCTGTTTTTTTAGTCCTTTGTTTTTTATAGATGAATGTCACAATTACAAAATTATTATATGTGTGATTGGCTGATAGATTATTTATAGAGTAAAAGTTCTCTAATCATCTTTGATTACTAGTACGTGATGTGTTAATGGAACCCATTACCTAGACTAATTTACTTATAAACCAAGAGGCGATAGTAAAATAGGTAATCAATGAAAAAATATCATTAACTGTTGTAATAAGCGGACCCGAGGCCACAGCGGGATCTAGTTTGAATTTATATAGGATCAGTGGGATAATTGTGCCTGCTAATGTTCCTAGTATCAACGTTAAGAAGAGTGAAGATCCAACGACTAATCCTAAATAAAAGTTTCCTTGCCAAATGAACGCAATAAGGGAAATAAGTATCCCGCAAGTCACTCCGATAATTAGACTAACTTTGAATTCACGGAAGACTAATTTAAAAACTGTTCTTACATCTATTTCTTGTTCAGCTAGTCCTCGAATAACAACTGCCAATGATTGTGTTCCTGTATTCCCAGTCATACCAGCAATTAGTGGCATGAAAAAAGCTAAGGCAACAACTTGGTTTAAAGTTGATTCGAATTTTGCAATGATGCTACCGGAAAGAAGACCGATAAACAATAATATAATTAACCAAGGTAATCTGCGAACAGCAGCCTTAAAAGGTTTTGTATCAAAGTCAATTTCTTTACTGGTTGCAGAAAGTTTAGTGTAGTCATCACTTGCTTCGTGAATGATTATATCCACCATATCATCAAAAGTAATAATTCCGACAAGCTTATCTTCCTCATTTACAACTGGTAATGCTGTAAAATCATATTTACTCAGGAGTCGAGCGATTTCTGCCCTCTTCGTATAAACAGAAACACAGATTACTTGCTCAAACATGATGTTAGCTAATGTTTCATTCATATCTGTGAGGATTAAATCTCTATAAGACACCATGCCAGTTAAATTCCCCAGCTCATCTACTACATATAAATGGTTTATGCTCTCTGAGTAGAGAGCTAGTGATTTAATCTTCTCGACCGCCTCTGCGACAGTGAAAGAAGACCGAATAGAGACATAATTATTCGTCATTAAACTGCCTGCGGAATCAGCTGGATAATCAATCATTTTCTTTATATAGCTCGCATACTGATCATCCATTTCACCTAGGAAATTTTCTAATTGTATTTTAGGAAACTTTCTTAAGAGGGCAGTGAGAAAGGAAGAATCTAATAATGACAATATTTTATTTGCTCTTGTAGGACCAATTTTACTTATCAATTCTAGTTGATGTGTTACATTTAGCTTTTGGATAATACTGGCTAATGTAGAATCCTCTAAATAATGTAAAACAGCTGCGCGATGGCGCTCAGGTAGACTTTGGAAAATGATTGCCATATCATAAGGCTTTTTATTCAAGAAGCAGTTGTTTATTTCATCAAATTGTTCATTTTTTATTTTTTCTATAATATTTAAAGCTTCCTCTTCTTCCCTTTTCTTTGTGATCAATAAACTCCACTGTCCTTTCACTATGTAAATCCCTTTATATTTATAAACCCCTTTTTGATGAGGTTCAAACGTATGTTGTGCTTTCTTAAAGGGATCTTCCTGAACAGGCCTCGGTCTTAGGTCGTAGATAAAAATCAAGCTAAGGCTGGTTTCAGTGGTTTATGTAATCCTTTAAAGTAAAGACATAAGGAAATGAAAGGAGGAAAACAAAATGAAAAAGTTTCTATGGATTACAGCTGCTGTGATTTTAGCAATCATTGCGCTATCGAGCATCGGACCTATTATTGGATTGGCAATTAGCTTGCTCATTGTATATTTTTCATTAAAACAATTTATGGCTACTGACTCCACTGTGATGAAGGTGATTTGGGCTGTGATTGGATTAATTGGAATTTCTGGTTTATTAAGTAGTCTTCCTGCCTTGGTAGGTATCGTAGCAGTTTATATTCTTTACGCAGGTTATAAAAAGTGGAAGCAGACAGATATTGTTCAGCCAGTTGAAACGGAAGATCCATTCGTTGGATTTGATCGCCAATGGAAAGAACTTGAAAACAAAAAAGTATAAGGAGAGGAAAATAATGACAAATATATTTGAGAAAATTAAAGAATCTATAGCAACAGAATTTAGTGAAGTATCAACAATTAAGGAAGCACAAAATCCAATTACGCTACTTAATAAATATGTTCGTGAAAGTGAAGCAGAGGTAGAGAAGGCTGGTAAATTAATCGAAAGACAAAGAATGCTGAAAGATGAGTTTTATAAAGAATTAAGGATTGCCCAATCACTCACCGACAAACGTAAAGAGCAAGTAAATTTGGCTACAGAAGCGAATGCCCATGATTTGGCGGAAACAGCTCTTCGTTATCAAGTACAGGCGGAACAGCAAGTAGAGCGTCTAACGCAATCTTATGAAACAGCTCTAAAACAATTAGGTGACTTAGAACAAAAACATGAAGAAATGAAATTTAAAGTGAAAGATATGCATATTAAAAGGTTAGAATTAATGGGCAGAGAAAATATCCTTTCCATGAAAGAGAAAATGAATAAGGTACTTGATGAATCTGAGTTCGGTAATGCAGCCGAAAAATTTGAAAATATAGAATCTACCTTGAAACAAAAAGAAGCAAATGTGGATAATGAATATGAAATCACAGTCTTTGATGCAAAAATTCAAAAACTCGCAAAAGAGTTGAATAATGTCGAAAAACAAAAAAACTCCATCGAAAACGTGGTACAATAACTATTGTTTGAAGAAGGGCGTTCATTCGCCTTTCTTTATCTAGCTTTGACGATATGTTGTACACCCTCTAGCGTGGATCATGTATCGCTAGATGAGAGCTTTTACTTAACTCTACAGTTGTAAATATCCTAAAAGGAGGGGGAGAATTGGATGAAAAAGATGAGCAAAACGAGTCTAATTGGCTGGTTCATGTTAATAATGGCTGTTGGAATGGGTCTGGAACTTTTCTTTAATTTACGGATATTCATCCCTCTTCTAGTTGGGATATTCCTCATTTATTCAAGTATAAGAACTGGAAAAAAAGGAAGGAAAAATGTCTATCTAATTATCGGTATCTCTTTAATAGCGATAGCAATTTTATCTTCAACCTTTTTCAAGTTTTTTATAATTGCTGCAGTTATTTATATCCTCATACAATATTCAAAAAATAAAAAAGAACCACAAAAGATAATTGTGGAGACAATGGCACCTGACCCCAAACCTAGCTATAGAAAGAGAACTCCGTTTATAACTAATAGATTTACTGGAAATAAGAGAATCGTAAATGAAGTATTCGAATGGGATGATATTAATATCCAGTGTGGATTTGGTGATACAGTTATCGATCTTGGAATGACTATGTTGCCACCAGGTGAAAGTGTAGTCGTAATCAGAAGCTTAGTAGGAGATATTCAACTACTTGTTCCATTTGATGTAAATATCCATATAAACCATTCGACAATTAGCGGTAAATTAAGGATATTTAATGAGGAATCAGAACATTTTAATTCGAACATTATTTATTATCCTGATGGTGGGGAAGAGGCTTTACGAACGGTAAAGATCATTACAAATGTGATGGTCGGTAACGTTGAGGTGAAGCGGATATGAGAACGCAAAAAACCTTTTCTATCTACTTTGCTTCTGCAACAGTAACAGCGTCTCTATTTGTAGGTATTGTATTACTCTTAAGTATTGATGCCAATTGGTACGACGCGTTATTACAAAAAAAGGTATTTCTTATTCCGAGTGGCATTTTTATTTTGGTTACAAGTATTCTATTCGGAGCTGTAACTGGTTGGATTATTGGAACCGCAGTTCATCATAAAAACGAGGAAATTGCAGCAAGTCTGTTGGAGATAGAACAAGGTAATTATCTTTTTGATAATGAAAGTGCGAAGTATAAGGATGGCTTTATCTGGGAAAAGATTGCTAACATTTCTCTGCGCTTAAAAGAACAAGCGCAAACTCACCAAAAGCTAGCTAGCGAGAGAGTTGATTGGAATAATCAATTAAAGGAAGAACTGCTAACGAAAGAAAGAAACAGGTTAGCTAGAGAACTACATGATTCTGTCAGCCAACAATTATTTGCTGCTACGATGCTACTTTCTGCAATTAATCAAAACCCTGACCCCGCAAGTGATACAGCAATAAAACAACGTAAATTGGTAGAAGGAGTAATAAATGAAGCACAATCAGAAATGAGAGCATTACTTTTGCATTTACGACCTATTCAGCTTGAAGGTAAAAGCTTGAAAACAGGGATGGAAGAAATCTTGTCCGAACTAACTTCTAAATTACCAATGGAAGTAGTGTGGAATATTCAAGACATAAAATTAGATAAAGGTGTCGAGGATCACTTATTTAGAATTTTACAAGAAGCTGTTTCAAATACATTACGTCATGCTAAAGCAAATAGATTGGAAGTTGTTTTAAAATATATGAACCGAATGGTATTTTTGAAAATCGCTGATAATGGGAAGGGCTTTAAAATGGATAGCACTAAAACCAGCTCTTATGGACTAATAAATATGAAAGAACGAGCTTCTGAAATTGGCGGGAATGTAAAAATAGTAAGCATTATTGGAAAGGGTTCAAGCATTGAAGTAAAAGTGCCAATTTTAATGCAAAAGGATGAGGAAAATGATTAAAGTATTATTAGTAGATGATCATGAAATGGTTAGAATCGGAGTCTCGGCGTACCTATCTTTGCAGACAGATATAGAAGTTATTGGCGAAGCAGAAAATGGTTTGCTGGGGGTAGAGCAAGCTTTATCTTTACGTCCAGATATTATCCTGATGGATCTGGTGATGGATGTGATGGATGGGGTGGAAGCTACGAAAGCTATTATAGAAAAATGGCCTGAAGCCAGAATTATTATTGTAACGAGTTTTCTGGATGATGATAAGGTATACCCCGCGCTTGAAGCAGGTGCAGTGAGTTACATCCTAAAAACTTCTAATGCGAATGAAATAGCTGAAGCAATTAGAACAACATCTAAAGGCCAATCTGTTTTAGAACCGGAAGTAACAGGGAAAATGATGGCAAGAATGCAAAGTAGTAAAAATCCTTTACGGCATGAAAGTCTGACAAATAGGGAACATGAAATATTATTATTGATGACTGAGGGGAAAACAAATCAAGAAATTGCTGACCAGCTTTTTATTGGGTTGAAAACAGTAAAAACGCATGTAAGCAATATTTTGGGAAAGCTTGAGGTTCATGACAGGACACAAGCAGTTATATATGCATTCCAAAATAAGCTTGTTAATAAGTGATTTATATATCACAAATGACCTTACGAAAAAAATATTCGTTAGGTTTTTTTTATGAAGAGAAGAAAAGAAAAGTATATTAGAAGCACCGTCCTGAAGTGGAATTCAACGGTTATTCCCCCTTACATTGAGTCTGGATAATTTACTCATTTAATATAATATAGGTGGAAATACGTGACTGCAGATGAGGAAGCGTCCTTCTGGGAAGGTAATTAACTTTTTCAGTTTCATATATCATGTTCCTTGATTCGTACTGTAAAAAGCATGAGTATTTGAATGATTATGTGTTAAAATATGTTCATTAGTTAAGATGGAGGAATAAGCTTGAAAAAACAATTTGCAGTTATTGGTCTTGGGCGCTTTGGCGGTAGTATTTGCCGTGAATTAATGGAAAATGGAATGGAAGTACTTGCCATGGATAAAGATGAAGATAGAGTAAATGAATTTGCCTCGATTGCGACACAAGCAGTTATTGCTGATACAACCGATGAAAGTGTGTTAAAAAGCTTAGGAGTTCGAAACTTTGATCATGTAATTGTTGCGATTGGCGATGATATTCAATCTAGTATATTGACAACGTTAATCTTAAAAGAAGTTGGAGTAAATCATATTACAGTAAAAGCACAAAATGACTATCATGAAAAGGTTTTAAGAAAAATCGGCGCTGACCATGTGGTTCATCCCGAAAGAGATATGGGCAAAAGAATTGCTCATTATATCGTATCAAATAATGTGCTAGATTACCTAGAATTATCTGACGAGTATAGTATAGTCGAAATAAAAGTGAATGACCGTCTAGCTGGACGCACATTGCTGGAGTTAGATGTAAGGGCAAGGTATGGAATCAATATCGTTGCCATAAAAAGAGGAACAGAAATCAATGTATCTCCAGCCGCTGAAGACCCTTTTTGTAAAGACGATATTTTAATTGTTATAGGTGCGGATTCAGATATCAATCGTTTTGAAAAAAAAAGTGATGGAATAAATAGGAGTAATGTAACGCAATAACTAATGCCTTATAAATTTTTATAATTGAAGGGAATGTTCTGTTAGTTACATAAAAAGGGTAAGTGCTTTTCTTAAAGCATCTTACCCTTTTTTCTATGTCTAATCTTTGTCTTTTTAAACTTCCATTATGATCGGCAGGATCATTGGTCTGCGCTTTGTTTTTTCGTAAAGAAATGGTGTTAATGTATCTGTAATTTCAGTTTTGATCTCTGACCATTGCGTCGTTTTTCGATCCATGATTTTATTCAAATGTTTGCCGATCATTTTTTGTGCTTCATGAATTAAGTCTCCAGACTCTCTCATATAGACGAAGCCACGAGAAATGATGTCAGGTCCCGCAGATATCTTATGCTTTTCCATATCAATGGAAACAACGACGATAACAAGCCCTTCTTCGGATAGAATTCTCCGGTCGCGTAAAACGATATTACCGATATCGCCAATGCCCTTTCCATCAATATATATAGAACCTGATGGAATTTTTCCTGCAACATTAGCTGTATTATTTGTTAATGCAAGGACTTCGCCATTATCCATTATGAAACAATTTTCTTCTGGTACATCACATTCAATTGCTAGTTTTGCATGCATTTTTTGCATACGATACTCCCCGTGAATTGGCATGAAAAACTTCGGCTTCATTAATCGAAGCATTAGTTTTTGCTCTTGTTGACCACCATGACCTGAAGTATGGATGTTATTTAAAGAACCAGCAATGACATCTGCGCCTGCACGATAAAGTAAATTGATCGTACGGTTCACGCTAGTTGTATTTCCAGGGATTGGAGAAGATGAAAAAACAACTGTATCTCCAGGTTGGATTTGTATTTGTCTGTGTGTACCATTAGCAATTCTTGATAAGGCTGCCATAGGTTCACCTTGGCTTCCTGTACATAGAATGGTTACTTTGTTAGCTGGAATGCGATTAAGTTGCTGAGTACTTATAAACGTATCTTTTGGAGCGTTTATATAACCAAGATCTTGTCCAATTTCAATTGCTGTATCCATACTTCGACCGAAAACAGCGACTTTTCTGCCGTTTATTACCGCAGCATCAATAACTTGTTGTAGTCGATGGATATTCGATGCAAAAGTAGCAAATATAACCCTGCCTTCTACTTTGCGAAAAATATCATCTATACTGTCTCCAACGCGTCTTTCTGACATAGTAAAGTGTGGAACCTCAGCATTTGTACTATCCGAAAGAAGGCAAAGTACCCCTTCTTTACCGATCTCAGCCATTTTCGTTAAGTTTGCTGGTTCACCGACTGGTGTAAAATCAAATTTAAAATCACCCGTATGGACAATATTCCCTGGTGGTGTTTTAACAACTACACCGTAAGAATCAGGAATACTATGTGTTGTACGGAAAAACGATACGGATGTCTTTCGGAATTTAATGACATCATCTTCTTGAATTTCATATAATTTTGTTTGACGTAAAAGTCCATGCTCTTCCAATTTATTTCTAATCAATCCGAGGGCAAGTTTACCCGCGTAAATAGGGATATTCACTTGACGTAGTAAATAAGGAATCCCACCAATGTGATCCTCATGTCCATGAGTAATAACTAACCCTTTAATATTATCTACATTTTTAACTAAAAAAGAATAATCGGGGATGACATAGTCTATTCCGAGTAACTCATCTTCTGGAAATTTAATCCCCGCATCGATTAATATTATTTCATCTTGAAATTGTACACCGTATGTGTTCTTGCCAATTTCACCCAAACCGCCAAGGGCAAAAACTGCTGTTTGATCATTTTTAACAAATTTCATGACTTAATTAATCTCCTGCAAGGAAAAATCCTCGGATTTTTTTTCATATTCCAAATACGCACCTTCTAAAAGTTGGACATATTCAATATTAATTGGGCGGTCTTTCAGAATATGGCGAACAGCACGTTCATTTTCTGCATCAATATAAAATGTTTTTGTGTTTTCTCGTACCGGAATTTCTGTTTCAATCTCTTGATAATACACTTTAAAAATCATAGTATTCTCTCCTTTGATATGAATTGTTAACCTTAATAATGTGATTTTTTATAGTAAGGAATAACTTTATCTTATTTTTTCATTCACATAATCCGTGTTAAATTAAGTAAGATACATAAAGAATAAGCCCTCCAACAAACAGAGGGGCCTGAATGAAAGCAATTGATTATTAAGCAATTGTTTTTTTTCTAAGCAAATCGTTCCACTGTTTTAAAAGCTTCTTACGTAGCTTTTTTAACATGGTGGATCACTCCTTATATTCTATTTTACCCGATCCTTGTCTAAAGTAAAAGCATCTTGGCATTAGAATGCTCTTTTTTGTGCATATTTTTTGTTTGTATTATATGCTGTTAGGAGATTATTAATCAGAAATCCATGTTTAAGTGACTGTTAAATCATGGAATCTACCCAAATCTATAAATTATAAAAAATGAGGAGTAAGATATAATGAAGAAAATTGTTTTTTTTGATATTGATGGAACATTGCTTGATCACGATAAAAAATTGCCAGCAGCGGTTAAAGATGCTGTCTTGACGCTACAAAAAAATGGAATCTACACAGCGATTGCTACAGGACGTGGGCCGTTTATGATCTCTTATTTACTTAAGGAATTAAATATTAAGTCTTATGTAACTTTTAATGGACAGTATGTAGTATCTGGAAATGAAGTGTTATATAAAAATCCATTTAAAAGTGAGGATTTGAAAAAGTTAGCGGTAGAATCGAAAAAGTATAATCATTCATTGGTTTACATGAATGAAAATACGTTAAAGGCGAATACGGAATTTGATCAAAGAATAGCGGATGCTATGAAAAGTTTAGAAATGCCACATCCCGAGCTTGATCCAAACTTTTATGAAGATAATGATATATATCAAACACTTTTATTTGCTGAGGAAAGTGAATCTGAGTATTTGGAAGACTTTGAGGGGAAACACACATTTATCCGCTGGCATGAGGAAGCATTAGATGTTGTTCCGAAAGGTGGATCCAAGGCAGAAGGAATAAAAAAAATGATTGAAGCGCTTGGATTCAAAATGGAAAATGTCTATGCATTCGGCGATGGGTTGAATGATATAGAAATGTTGAAAACAGTAGGTACTGGTGTTGCAATGGGGAATGCGCATGAAGTTGTCAAAACATATGCAGATTTTGTAACGACAGATGTAGATGATGATGGAATTGTTAATGGGTTAAGAGCAGTTGGTTTGCTCTCGGATTCATTTGAAATTATAAAGAATTAAAAAGAATCCGGGGGAGACCCGGATTCTTTTTATCTGTCTATAGGCATAGCATCTTCTGGAGCATAAAAGGGATCTTGCTTATTGATATGGTCGTAAAACATAATTCCGTTTAAATGATCCAATTCATGTTGGAAAACGATGGCAGGTAACCCGCGTAATCTAAGTTTTATTTCTGATCCATGTTTATCGAACGCCTTGATCGTTACTCGCGAGTATCTTAGAACGTACCCCGGAACATTTCGATCGACAGATAGACAACCTTCGCCAGCAGTCAAATAAGATTTCTCTACGGAATGGCTGATGATTTTCGGATTTATAAGACCATAATGATATTCTTTTCCGTTGTCGTCTTCTAGACGTACCGCGATCATTCTTTTAGAAATATTGATTTGTGGAGCAGCAAGACCTACTCCAGGACGTAAATTATACTTTTCGCTCAAATCATCATCTTGGCTGTTCTTTAAATATTCTTCCATTCTATTCAGAATTTCTATGTCTTCTTGTGAAGGCGGTAATTGAACTTCTTGGGCTACTTCTCTTAATACTTCATGACCTTCTCTGACAATATCTTTCATTAGAATCATATCAGATCCTCCTGTTTCTGCGTTCTTCATAAAAAATAGTGTACCAAATGGAGGCAGAAATGTAAAAGCAGAATATGTGCATTATTGTACAAAGGGGAGGATTGTAGATTGTTGTAAAAAATTGCATATCCCGTTATAGTAAGTAGGGAAATAGTTAGGAGGATTATGATGAAAAAGGTATTAACAAGTACTTTTATATTACTTATTGCGGTATTTGTCGCAGCATGCTCTGCACCCGAAGAGAATATTTATCAAACTTTGGAAGATACTGTGGCAAAAGAGAGTAATTTCGAGAAACAACAAGAACCACTCGCGAAATTGGAAACAGCTGAAAAGGCTATATTTGATGAAATAATGGAGTTAGGTATGAAAGATTTTGAGAAGATTTCTCAAATGGCTGATGAAGGATTGGCTAATTTGGATAAGAGAGAGGATCATTTAAATAAAGAAAAAGAATCGATTAATTCATCAAAAAAAGAATTTGATAAGCTAGATGGAGAAATTGCGAAATTAAAAGAGAAAAATTTAAAAAAACAAGCAGAACAACTTCAAGATTTAATGAAAAAAAGGTATGAAAATTATGAAGAACTATATTCAACATACATAAAAGGAATCGAGGAAGATCGTAAAACTTATGAAATGATAAAAGATAAAGAATTAAAAATTGAGGATTTGCAAAAGCAAATAGAGAATACAAACAAAGTGTATGAAAAAGTATTTGAAGCTAACAGTAAGTTTAATGAGCAAACAGAAAAGTTTAATGAAGCGAAAGCTAAGTTTTACAAAGAAGCAGGAATTAACACGAAAGAAGTAGAATAAATAAAAAAGACAGGAAAATAAACTCTATTTCCTGTCTTTTTTGTCGAAATACATGTTTGGCGCTAATGTATAACAGCTTAAAGAGAAATAATTATCTGTTATATAGATCGTATAGGATTATTAGTACAGTTTGATATGCGTAACTTGTATAATATTCAATTGTTTCGTAAACCTAAGCTTATTCATTGACGGAGTCAGGTACATCATGTAAGATTAGTTTGTGATTGGAAAAACGTTGTATTATATAAGCGAAGAAAAATATTAGTACAGATTCTTTCTTGATATAAAGGAAAATTTTGTTGTTTTTCTTCAGGCGAATTGTGGAAAACCTATTATAGTATTTCTTTTGTTCGCATTTCGATTGCTTTTTATTGCAATGAATTTTCCTTCAAAGGCAATCAAAAATAATGTAAGTAAATAAATTGAAATAGAGAGGACAGGTGGGTTCAATGGCTTCGAATGCAAAGAAAGTTCAATTCGATGCGGTAAAAACGCTCGAAAATATCGAAAGTCAGTTTGAAATGGTTCAAGTTTTGAATGAAAAAGGGGAAATCGTCAATAAGTCCGCTGTTCCCGAAATGACGGATGAGCAATTAGAAGAACTAATGCGCCGTATGGTCTATACAAGAATTCTTGATCAACGTAGCATTTCTCTAAACCGTCAAGGCCGCTTGGGCTTTTATGCTCCAACAGCTGGGCAGGAAGCTTCACAAATTGCTTCTCAATTTGCACTTGAAAAAGATGATTTTATTCTTCCGGGATATAGAGATGTTCCGCAAATTGTATGGCACGGTCTACCACTTTATCAAGCGTTTTTGTGGTCGCGTGGACACTTCATGGGAATGCAATTACCTGAAGGCGTGAATGTTATCCCACCACAAATCATCATTGGAGCACAAATTATTCAAACAGCTGGGGTTGCTCTAGGGTTTAAAAAACGTAATAAAAAAGCAGTCGCTGTTACATACACTGGCGACGGAGGATCTTCACAAGGTGATTTCTACGAAGGTATTAACTTCGCTGGATCATATGGAGCACCTGCTATATTTATTGTCCAAAATAACCAATTTGCTATTTCTACTCCTCGTGATAAACAGACAGCTGGTGCAACAATTGCGCAAAAATCAGTAGCTGCGGGAATCCCAGGCGTTCTTGTAGATGGCATGGATCCATTAGCAGTTTATGCAGTTGTAAAAGAAGCTCGTGAACGTGCCATTAATGGTGGTGGTCCAACGTTAATTGAAACAATGTGCTACCGTTATGGTCCACATACAATG
This sequence comes from Lederbergia lenta NBRC 16444, assembly GCF_001591545.1. Taxonomy (GTDB): domain Bacteria; phylum Bacillota; class Bacilli; order Bacillales; family Bacillaceae_C; genus Lederbergia; species Lederbergia lenta. The sequence continues at coordinate 1,914,055 of NZ_BCVC01000001.1, read as the reverse complement.
GCAGGGGATGACCCAACTCGCTATCGTACGACTGACGAAGACAGTGAATGGGAAAAGAAAGATCCACTTGTACGTTTCCGTCTGTATCTTGAGAAAAAAGGTATCTGGAACGAAGAGAAAGAAAATGAAGTAATTGAACAAGCGAAAGAAGATATAAAAGAAGCAATTAAAAAAGCGGATGAAGCTCCAAAACAAAAAGTGACTGATTTAATGTCAAATATGTTTGAAACATTACCAGTAAACTTACAGGAGCAATATGAAATTTATACAGAGAAGGAGTCGAAATAAGCCATGGCTCAAATGACTATGATTCAAGCTATTACAGACGCGCTTCGTACAGAATTGCGCAATGATGAAAATGTTCTAGTTTTCGGTGAGGACGTAGGAGTTAATGGCGGAGTTTTCCGCGCTACGGAAGGTTTGCATAAAGAGTTTGGTGAAGATCGCGTATTTGATACTCCGCTTGCGGAATCAGGTATTGGAGGTCTTGCGATTGGTCTAACTACTCAAGGGTTCCGTCCTGTTCCTGAAATCCAATTCTTTGGTTTCGTATTTGAGGTAATGGACTCTATTAGTGGACAAATGGCGCGTTGGAGATTCCGTACAGGGAATACATTTAATGCACCAATTACAATTCGCTCACCATTTGGTGGAGGAGTTTTCACTCCTGAGATGCACGCAGACAGCCTAGAAGGGCTTATGGCACAAACACCAGGATTGAAAGTTGTTATTCCATCTACTCCATATGATGCAAAAGGATTATTAATCTCGTCCATTCGCGACAATGACCCAGTTGTTTTCCTTGAGCATATGAAATTGTATCGTTCTTTCCGTCAAGAAGTTCCGGAAGAAGAGTATACTATTCCACTTGGTAAAGCAGATGTTAAACGGGAAGGTACTGATTTGACGATCATCACTTATGGTGCAATGGTACATGATTCTATTAAAGCAGCTGAAGAACTTGAAAAAGAAGGACATTCTGTTGAAGTTATTGATCTGCGTACAATTAGCCCGCTTGATATCGAAACAATCATTGCATCTGTCGAAAAAACGAACCGTGCAATCGTTGTTCAAGAAGCACAAAAACAAGCAGGAATTGCAGCAAATGTCGTTGCTGAAATCAATGATCGTGCAATCCTTAGCCTCGAGGCACCTGTATTGCGAGTAACTGCACCAGATACTGTTTATCCATTTGCTCAAGCAGAGCCTGTATGGTTACCAAACCATAAAGATATTATGGAAACTGCAAAAAAAGTGCTTGAATTTTAATTGAATGTTAGATAATAGGATTAATTAAGTAATTTCAGGAGGGTGAATAATTTGTCATTCCAATTTAAAATGCCGGATATCGGTGAAGGAATCCATGAAGGTGATATTGTTAAGTGGTTTATTAAACCAGGTGACAAGATCGAAGAGGACGATATTCTTTGTGAAGTTCAAAATGACAAAGCAGTCGTTGAATTACCATCTCCAGTAGCTGGTACAGTTGAAAAGGTACATGTTGAAGAAGGGACAACTGCTACAGTTGGGGATGTGCTTATCACATTTGATGCTCCAGGATATGAGCATCTTCAAGGTGATGACGAAGGCGAAGCTGAGACAGAAGCTAATGTTCAAGCGACAGCTGAAGCTGGACAAGATATTAAAAAAGAAGAAGTAAAACAAGAATCTCAAGCTGGAACTACTGGCGCTGGAGCACAACCTGCTACTGAAGAAGATTCAAATAAATTAATTGTTGCAATGCCATCAGTTCGTAAATATGCACGTGAAAAAGGCGTAAATATTCGCTCTGTATCAGGCTCTGGCAAAAACGGCCGTATTCTTCGTGAAGATATTGACGCTTTCCTTAACGGTGGTCAAGAGACTACTAAAGAGGAAACAGTTCAAACATCTCAAGCTGAAACTAAGGTTGCTTCACCAGTTGTTCCTGAAGGTGAATACCCAGAAACACGCGAGAAAATGAGCGGTATCCGTAAAGCAATTGCAAAAGCGATGGTGAATTCGAAACATACAGCACCACACGTAACGCTTATGGATGAAGTGGAAGTTTCTGCACTTGTTGCGCACCGTAAAAAGTTCAAAGAAGTAGCGGCAGAAAAAGATATTAAGTTAACATTCCTTCCGTATATCGTGAAGGCACTTGTTAGTGCTATGCGTGAGTATCCAATCCTTAATACTTCTATTGATGATGCAACAGATGAAATTGTTCAAAAGCATTATTACAATATCGGAATTGCAGCAGATACGGATAAAGGCTTATTAGTACCTGTTGTTAAGAATGCAGATACAAAATCTGTCTTTGCAGTTTCTCAAGAAATTAATGAGCTTGGAGCTAAAGCGCGTGACGGTAAGCTTGCACCAAATGAAATGAAAGGTGCGTCATGTACTATTTCAAATATTGGTTCAGCGGGTGGCCAATGGTTTACTCCTGTAATTAACCATCCAGAAGTAGCTATCTTAGGTGTTGGACGTATCGCAGAAAAACCAGTAGTTAAAAATGGTGAAATTGTAGCTGCTCCTGTGTTAGCATTATCATTGAGCTTTGATCACCGTGCTATCGATGGTGCGAGTGCTCAAATGGCGCTTAACCAAATTAAGCGATTATTGAATGACCCTGAACTATTATTAATGGAGGCGTAAAACATGGTAGTAGGAGATTTCCCGATTGAAACAGATACTATTGTAATTGGTGCCGGCCCTGGCGGATATGTTGCTGCAATTCGTGCAGCCCAACTTGGTCAAAAAGTAACAATTGTAGAAAAAGCAACTTTAGGTGGCGTTTGCTTAAACGTTGGTTGTATACCTTCAAAAGCATTGATTTCTGCATCACAACGTTATGAATCAGCATTGAATTCTGCTGATTTCGGAATTACTACTGAAAAAGTATCAGTAGACTTTTCGAAAGTCCAAGCTTGGAAAGCTGGAGTTGTTAAGAAATTAACTGGTGGAGTAGAAGGTCTATTAAAAGGTAATAAAGTAGACATCGTACAAGGTGAAGCATACTTTGTTGATGAAAATCATCTTAAAGTGATGGATGAAAATTCATCACAGACGTATACATTTAAACATGCAATCATTGCTACTGGTTCTCGTCCAATTGAGCTTCCGAGCTTCAAGTATTCAAAACGTGTGCTTGATTCAACAGGAGCATTAAACTTGGAAGAAATTCCAGGGAAGCTAGTTGTTATCGGTGGAGGATACGTTGGTACTGAACTTGGAACTGCATATGCTAACCTCGGCTCAGAAGTAACAATTCTTGAAGGTACTGATGATATTCTTGGTGGATTCGAGAAACAAATGACAGCTCTTGTTAAAAAGAATTTGAAAAAGAAAAACACTGAAATTGTTACTAATGCAATGGCTAAAGGTGTGGAAGAAACGGAAAGTGGCGTCAAAGTTACTTACGAAGCAAAAGGCGAAGAAAAAACAGTAGAAGCTGATTATGTATTAGTTACTGTTGGCCGTAAACCTAATACGGATGAACTTGGTCTTGAGCAAGTAGGAATAAAAATGACGGACCGTGGTGTAATTGAAGTAGATGCGCAATGCAGAACAAATGTAAATAATATCTTTGCGATCGGCGATATTGTACCTGGACCTCCATTGGCGCATAAAGCTTCTTATGAAGGGAAAATTGCTGCAGAAGTAATTTCTGGCCAAACATCCGAAGTGGATTATCTAGGAATTCCAGCAGTTGTATTCTCTGAACCAGAACTTGCGACAGTTGGTTATACAGAAAAACAAGCTAAAGATGAAGGATTAGACATTAGTGCATCTAAATTCCCATTTGCGGCGAACGGACGTGCTTTAGCACTTAATAATACAGATGGATTTGTTAAGCTTATCACTCGCAAGGAAGACGGCCTTGTAGTAGGTGCTCAAATTGCGGGAGCTAGCGCTTCGGATATGATTTCCGAGCTTGGATTAGCTATTGAAGCAGGCATGACTGTTGAAGATATTGCTATGACAATTCACGCACATCCAACACTTGGTGAGATTACAATGGAAGCAGCAGAAGTTGCTTTAGGTACACCAATTCACATTATGTAAAATAAGTATAAAAACACCCTTTTCATCTGAAAGGGGTGTTTTTATTGATCTTCCGTTTTAGCGGCTATATTATAGCCTGCCATCTTCTCCCCTCAAAATACAATTATTCATTCTCTTCTTGATGCCTAATATTTATTTTATTTATTAAAAGGATATTATCGATATGAGTTCTTCTTCTCATGTAATATTGCCTGATAATACCAAACGCGGTGTATAAGTATGGTTTAAAATAAGTTTGATGCCTTGAGGACACAATTTGCAGCCGCTTATCGGTTATTTCTACTTTTTTGATGTTTAGGTTTAAATTTTTAGCAAATGATGTTTATGTTTGAACTTAACGTGCATATTATCAGTAATAGAGTATTCTGGAAGAATGCGGGTGATACGATTTGCTGATGAAGAAATATGTTGCGCTGATTCTACAGCTAATTATATGGAGTGGGTATACCTTAGCTGAATGGCTATCTGGAAAAGATCATCTGGTATCAAAAATTGTCTTATTCGTTGTATTTTTTTATTTAGCATTTTTATTAGCGAGAATACTTTTAAAATCAAATAAAATTACGTTATGGATTACTATTTTCAGCTTAACAACTTATGGAATGATCAATATGGTTTTATACTTTGTTTATGGGGGAATATAACTCTATAAATCTAAAGAACTGTTTCATCATTTTATGGACCGGTTTTTGGACAAGGTTATAAGTAGAAGTTATACTAATTAGAAGAAAGCTAGAACGTTTTAGTAGTATAAATAGCGAAAGGAGAAAAGCATGAAGAAATTTATCATCATGTTAGCTGTCATTTTTATTTTATCCGCATGCGGCAGCCAACCAACAACAGTGGATAAGAGTGAGGATGAGCCGAAGCAAGAAACTGCTAATAATCAGTCTGAGCAATCAAATGATAAGCAGGAGATAGAGAAGACCGATAAGGAAGAAAAGCCTGAAACAACAGAAGAAAATGAGAAGGTTGAAACAAAGCCTACTTATAGAATGAATGAAAACACATTTGCATTAGAACCAATAACAGATGCTAATCCAAAAGTGGCACTTATAACAATTGATGATGCTCCCGATAAGTATGCTCTGGAGATGGCGAAAACATTAAAAGCATTAGATGCACCAGCGATATTTTTCGTGAATGGCCATTTTATTCATTCGGAAGAGAAAGAAGAAATAATTAAACAAATTCATGAGCTCGGTTTTACGATTGGCAATCATACATATTCGCACGCGGATCTAAAAACACTTTCTATTGAAGAGCAAAATGAGGAAATTATGTCAGTTAGCGATAAGGTAGAAGAAATAATTGGTGAACGTCCTAAATTCTTTCGGGCTCCTTTTGGTAGTAATACCGATGAAAGTCGCCAGCTTGCTTCAGAAGAAAAGATGTTATTAATGAATTGGACCTACGGATATGATTGGGAATCACAATATATGACGAAAGATGCGCTAGCAGATATTATGGTAAATACAGACCTATTACAAGATGGAGCAAATTTACTAATGCATGATAGAGAATGGACAAATGCTGCTCTTGAACAAATCGTAAATGGTCTACGAGAAAAAGGATATGAATTACTCGATCCTGCTTTAATAGAGACCCCTTCACAAGGGTAAATGGTAGCATGGCATATCTCTGTAATTAGGAGATATGCCATTTGTATGTATAATTAAATAGCAATAACTTTTTTTGCATGCATGAAAAAGAAATTGCAGGGTATAAAATATAAATAAGTATCAAATGAATTTTAAATGAATTATTAAAGTAAATAAAGGAAAAGGGGGATTACAATTGGACTACCAATATCCATTTTCATATGATTGGTCTACTGAAGAGGTCATTGATGTAGTGCATTTCTTTCAGGCGATAGAACTAGCATATGAAAAAGGAATTCGTAAAACTGATTTATTATCTGCCTATCGCAGGTTTAAAGAAATAGTACCCGGAAAAGCAGATGAAAAGAAATATTGCAACGAGTTTGAAGAAGTAAGTGGATATTCATCTTACCGAACTATTCAAGAATTAAAAAACGATAATTTGGAAACGATAATAAAAATGTAAAATACATGGTAGAGGTATTTGAATCGTAGCCATTATCATTACATACGAAGTAAGTTTATGAGACGATTGAAACGGGTAATAATTAATTAATCGCTCCTCAAAAGTTGAAAGACCGCTCATCAATATGCAATCCGTATTCTTATTTAAAGCTTAACAGGTTGCATAGGTAAACACACAATTTTGTTACCGGCATTATCCGGTTAACATACAATATATCAAGCAATTAACGAAAGCTGAATTTCCATCCAAATTAATTTCGGAAGGGGTGTTTCATCATGAAACAAGTAATGAACGCTTATCGAAAAAAAAGCTTGGATAAACAGAGACTTGCAGTTCTTCGCTTAGAACTAAACTACGAGCTAGCCGTTTTATTTGAAGCAATACAAGAAGAGAATGAGGAAGTTAAATCTAAAACAAAGCGAAAACTAGAGAGAATCCGTCAAGAACTAGTAAAATTGGAAGGATTATGATTGTTAAAATCACTGTGAATGAAGCAAACTTCCTGTCTGGAAATCTGGCATGGAAGTTTGTTTTTTATTATGCGAATGTATTAGCACTAAAAAGTTACTTTATAATAAGTATGGCCACTTGAATTATAGTCAAATTATCTCTAAGCTAAATGAATAACTATTGGACGAAATGTGGAGGCTTAATATGACGAACTGGAGCGAAATAGATAAATTAACAAGAGTTTGGTTAAAAGAATCAAGAAAAAATATTATTCAGTCATTTGCAACGATTTTAGAAATCCAAACAAAAGCTAATGTTAATGATCTCGTTACAAATATCGATAAAGAAACAGAACAATTTTTTATCGAGAATATTAGGGCGAATTTTCCTAAGCATCGGATTATGGGGGAAGAAGGTTTTGGAGATAAGTTCACGGATTTAAATGGGGTTGTTTGGATAATTGATCCAATAGATGGGACAATGAATTTTGTTCATCAACAGAGAAATTTTTTTATTTCTATCGGGATATATGATAATGGCATCGGGATATTAGGCTATCTATACGATGTGGTCCATGATGAACTGTATTTTGCGAAAGCAGGCGAAGGGGCATATTGCAACGGAAAAAAACTACCTCTACTTAGTGAGGGATTGGTAGAAAATGCAATCGTTGGATTTAATGCTCAATGGTTAGTATCAAATAATTATATGGATCCTAAAAAACTTTTTCCGCTTATAAGAGATGTACGAGGTACGCGTTCTTATGGTTCGGCTGCTTTGGAAATTGCTTATGTCGCTACCGGTCGCCTTGATTCTTATATTAGTATGAGGCTAGCTCCATGGGATTTTGCTGCCGGGAAAATTATCGTGGAGGAATTAGGAGGAATTGTAACTAATCTGCAAGGTGAACGTGTAAATTTACTTGAAACGGGTAGCATATTAGTTTCAAAACCAGGGTTACATGAGAACATTATGCAGAGATACTTAAAGGAGCAGTAGTTCAAAATGAAATAAAAGGTGACAACATGAGGTTTCACCTTTTATTTCCAAATTAAAGCTTTCCTGTCTCACGCATTTTTTTCTTAATAATAAACCCTAAGCCCATTATACCAATCAAAAGTATAATAGAAATTAGCACACCTAATAAGCTTTTTGCACCGATTGAAAATCCTATTCCAATAATCGAAAAAGCTCCTAAGGTGGAAAGTAGTAGTAAATTCCATTGAATGCCCTTCATTTTTATTCGCCTCCATACTACTCTATTATACAAAATAAATATATTTTTTCAAAAGTGTGTGGTATAATAATTCAGTTAATCCAATTAACAAACGGTTTAAATGAAACAAAATATAAATATGGTGCTGTTTGATTTTCATATTAATCAGATTGGCATCTTCCATTTGAGCAAAAGAATTGTGTTTTTTTAAAATAGGCAGGAGGAACAATTTTGAATATAAGAGAAGACATCAGGAATATTGCAATTATTGCCCACGTTGACCATGGTAAAACTACACTAGTTGACCAATTATTAAAGCAATCCGGTACTTTTCGTACCAATGAACAAGTAGCCGAGAGAGCAATGGATTCCGATGATATAGAAAGAGAACGCGGTATAACTATTTTGGCGAAAAATACTGCCATTCAATATAAAGAAACAAAAATCAATATACTGGATACTCCTGGTCACGCAGACTTTGGTGGCGAAGTAGAACGTATTTTGAAAATGGTAGATGGTGTAATACTTGTTGTTGACGCGTATGAAGGCTGTATGCCACAAACGAGATTCGTGCTTAAAAAGGCATTGGAGCAAAATTTAACTCCAATTGTTGTTGTGAATAAAATTGATCGTGATTTTGCTCGTCCGCAGGAAGTTGTTGACGAAGTTTTAGAGCTGTTTATTGAGTTAGATGCAAATGATGATCAGTTAGAATTCCCTGTTATCTACGCATCAGGTATTAATGGAACTGCAAGCCTTGATCCAGACCAACAAGATGAAAATATGCAAGTTCTTTATGATGCAATCATTGAGCATATCCCAGCACCGATAGATAATAAAGAGGAACCATTACAATTTCAAGTTTCACTATTAGACTATAGTGATTACGTAGGAAGAATTGGTATTGGGCGAGTATTCAGAGGGACAATCAAAGTTGGCCAGCAAGTTGCGATGCTAAAGCAAGATGGAAAAGTGAAAAACTTCCGTGTATCTAAATTATCTGGCTTCCTAGGTCTGAAACGTGTAGAGATTACTGAAGCATATGCAGGAGACTTGATTGCAGTCTCTGGCATGGAAGATATCGATGTAGGTGATACTATTTGTCCTGTTGAACATCAAGAGCCATTACCTGCTTTACGAATTGATGAACCAACTCTCCAAATGACTTTTCTTGTTAATAATAGTCCTTTTGCAGGGCGAGAAGGAAAATTCATTACATCTAGAAAAATTGAAGAGCGACTTAAAAGTCAATTGGAAACAGATGTAAGTCTGAGGGTTGAAGACACGGATTCACCTGACGCGTGGACGGTTTCCGGGCGTGGGGAACTTCACTTATCAATCTTGATTGAGAATATGCGAAGAGAAGGCTTTGAATTACAAGTATCCAAACCGCAAGTTATTATTAAGGAAATTGATGGTGTTAAATGCGAACCGATTGAAAGAGTGCAAATTGATATCCCAGAAGAACATACTGGTGGGGTAATCGAATCAATGGGTTCTCGAAAAGGCGAAATGTTAGATATGATCAATAATGGAAATGGACAAGTACGCTTAGTTTTCCATATTCCTGCACGCGGTTTAATTGGTTATACAACAGAGTTTATGACATTAACTAGAGGATATGGTATTTTAAATCATACTTTCGAAAGTTACGAACCAATGCAACAAGGCCAGGTTGGTGGTAGAAGACAAGGTGTTATCGTCTCCATGGAAACTGGAAAATCAACTACTTACGGCATCATGCATGTTGAAGATCGTGGAACAATATTTGTTGAGCCTGGTACGGAAATATATGAAGGTATGATTGTTGGAGAACATACAAGAGAAAATGATATAACGGTTAATATTACAAAAACAAAACAAATTACTAATATTCGTTCAGCTAATAAAGATCAAACATCCGTTATTAAAAAGCCTAGAATTTTATCGCTGGAAGAAGCATTAGAATATTTGAATGACGATGAGTATTGTGAAGTAACACCAGAATCTATAAGGATGCGTAAGAAAATATTGAATAAAAATGAACGAGAAAAGTCTATTAAAAAGAAAAAGACTGTGTAATAGAACAATAACAATATTCGTTTCGCTTTAAAATATGATATGATTTATACGGTCCCTGAAAAGGGGGCCGGTTTTTTATCTTCTTAGATTTCTTAGTTATATGCTAGTAAGAGTATAGTTCTCTCATTTCATAGAAATGGGCCAGCAAATTAGTTAACATACAGGTATCTTGTTAACTCGTTATTAGAAATTTGAAAGGAGTAAGTATAGCATTCATGATGAATAATATGTTTGTTTTAGCACTTACTAGTGCAGATCAAAGGGCGATTGATAAGTTTTCCCCCACATTACGTTTTTTTTATAACTTAACTAACAGCCCGGCATTAGCAAATTGGTTACTTTGGATTACCCTTACAGGGTTGGCAGTCCTAGTATATAAATTAGGTTTCGCTAAAAAGCTTCCACTCGGAAAATCAATTGTTATTTATCTGTTTTTAATCATAGGCTGCTTATTCTTAACTTTCTTGGCGATATTTTTACCAATCGCAGAAGGACTTATGGTTGCTGCATTAATATTAATTATTTACAAAGTTCGATTAAACCGAGAGAAAAAAGCTGGAAGAATATAACTTAGAAAAGTAGAAGATGCGCGTTTAGGGACAACAGGTGTGGGTAGGTATAAGTTCAATGGCTAGGTCTCTCGAGTATCGTACAAACGGTTTAGTGATGATCCATTACATACGCACTAGTCTCTAATATTTTTTTCGACAATCTACAAAAAAACAAACGCTACGGTATTTGTAGCGTTTGTTTTTTTAATTTAAATATATTAACTATGATAGTTAAAACTCATTCAATTCTGTTTTGTACGTGTATAGTTGAAATGAGCTATTGGCCAATCTTGCTTGTGTGTTCACTTTTATGCGATCATGACATATGTCACACATGTAAGTGTGTATAGGATGGTTACGTAGTTTTTTTGCTAACGGTGAGTCAGTATCAATAGTTGATTGCTGATCACAGATGACACATTGTACTTTCATGATAAACACCTCGGCTGAATGCAACTCATTCATTTTCTACATAGTATATCATGAAATAATCGTTAACAATATAATTTTATTCACTGGAATGCTCTTGTTGTTCCTTATCTAACTGTTGGCGATTATGTGGGTTCATTTCTTTTTTTGGTTTCTTTAAGGCATCTTCTGGATTTTTACCACTTTCATTAGGGGGAACATCAGGCATTAATCTTCCAGCTATGTCAGACAATTCATTCATAATTCCTTCTATAGGCTTTCCGTTTCTCGTATCCTCGCCAACTTCTTTTAAACGTGCATAAAGATCAGGATCTGCAATAACCATAGCATTTGCGCCATGTGGATCATGTTTTAAGCTTTCGACTACTGAATATTTGACACTACCAACTTTTGATCTTTCCAAATCAGCATCCACATCTATACCTACCATCGCAAAGTCACCAATAACAACTGCTGTTGCATTATTTACATTTGGGATGCTAGCGACTAGGTTTACAAGATGATCTGCTTTTTCTTCATCGGATAAATTTTTATTATCGTTTAAATTAATATGACTATCTTTTACAGATACACCTTGGGGCAAAACTTCATTTTGCTGGATATTAGGTTCAGCGTTATTTTGAGTGCAAGCTGACAAAATAAATAATAACATAATGATCAAACTAAATTTACGCATGATGAGACCTCCAGTTTATATTCTCTTTACATCTTTCCTACTTTTTGAATGTCTAGCTTTAGGTATTTTGGGTGCAGCGCTCTTATTATTAGTTTTTAGATGCTAGGGACACCAGTTTTTTAAAAATTTAAATCTACCCATTTCTAAAGGCTTTTCCATCTGATCCCTAAACAAACTCTTCGCCATTCCTCTTATATTTTGTGGTTTTATTCTATCTTTATGCAGGAATACATATATTTCATATAAAAGGTGCCATCTTGAATGATGAATTATTCGGTTGGAACCGGCCGCAATGGGCTCACATAGAATATTAAAAAGAAGCAGGAGGCATCAATTTGACAAAAATATACGTGTTAGATACGAATGTCTTATTGCAAGATCCGAATGCCGTATTCTCATTTGCGGATAATGAAATAGTCATTCCTGCAGTAGTGCTTGAAGAAGTAGATTCAAAAAAACGTTATATGAATGAAATCGGTCGAAATGCAAGGTATGTTTCTAAGCTAATCGATGGTTTTAGATTAACAGGAAAATTGCATGAAAAAATTCAATTAGATAATGGGGGAACACTTAGAATTGAATTAAACCATCGCTCTTTTCATCAGCTGCAAGAGATTTTCGTAGAAAAAACAAACGATAATCGGATATTGGCCGTAGCTAAAAATATTGCATTAGAAGAAGAAACGAAAACAAATGGTCGACCAGTAATTCTTGTTAGTAAAGATGCTTTACTAAGAGTAAAAGCTGATGCAATAGGCCTGTATGCGGAGGATTTTTTAAACGATCGAGTAGTTGAAATGGATCATTTGTATACAGGGCTGCAAGAGCTTTATGTGGATATTGATATGTTAAGAAGGTTTTATGAGAAGGGAGAAATTGAAAGTAAGGAGTATGTCAATCAAACATTGTATCCGAATCAATTTTTGATTATGAAAGATGAGCTTGGAAGTTCCGCGTCTGCCTTAGGAATGGTAGATCAATCAGGAACAATTATTAAAAAACTAGTCAATAAACATGATTCTGTATGGGGAGTAAAGCCTCGAAATGCTCAACAGTCAATGGCTGCAGAGTTACTATTTCGAAAAGATATCCAGCTAGTTACAATGACTGGAAAAGCTGGCACAGGAAAAACCTTATTAGCGCTTGCTGCAGGACTTATGCAAACAGAGGATTTACGTTTATATAAAAAGCTATTAGTTGCTAGACCAATTATTCCAGTTGGAAAAGATATTGGTTATCTACCAGGTGAAAAACAAGAAAAATTAAGGCCGTGGATGCAACCTGTCTATGATAACTTGGAATTTTTATTTAATACGAAAAAACCTGGAGAAATTGATGCGATATTAGCGGGGATGAGTTCTATTGAGGTAGAAGCACTTACTTATATTCGAGGGAGAAGTATACCTGAGCAGTTTATTATTATAGATGAAGCGCAAAATTTAACTAAGCATGAGGCAAAAACTATTCTTACAAGAGTGGGCGAAAGAAGTAAAATTGTTTTCATGGGGGATCCAGAGCAAATAGATCATCCTTATTTAGATGAATATAATAATGGTTTAAGCTATATTTTAGAAAAGTTTAAAGAAGAAGAAGTTGCTGGTCATATAAAACTTCTTAAAGGAGAACGTTCAGAACTTGCGCAATTAGCAGCAGATTTACTTTAGTACGTACAAAAAAGCAGACGGTGCACACCGTCTGCTTAATGGGCGGAAAAGAATATTAAGGCTTCGATAAGTGATTAATCAACCCTGAACGCTTTTACATTTTTAATCGGATTTTCCTGATTTGACCCGTCAGGAAAAAGGATATGTACAGGTCCATCTTCTCTGAGAGGTTTTCCGTCTTTAGAAAAAGCAAGGATCAATTGATAGGCTTCTGCTAAAGGCACCGAGTAGTCACCATCAGCCGTCTCAATAATAAGGGATAAGGCATCTTCAGTAGGTTCCGCATTTTTTAAAAACGGTTCCAATATTATGCCGAATGTTCCTGTTAGTATCTTCACCTTTTCAAACTGTCGTTCAGATTTAAGTGTAGGTGGAGCGGTTGCCCCTTCCTTAATTACACGATCCCAATGCTTGGAAACAACAGTAAATTCTTCTTCTTCAGTTTCTTCCTCTGAAGCATCTGTAAAATATGTATTTAGATCAATTCTGCGATCATCAAAAATCCATACGCCGGCATCAAGCGTGATTGGAAAATTGACTTTTCCTTTAAAAGGAATAATAGAATTCATTTTTAAAACTCCTTTCTCTTACATTAAAAGTATAACGCGAAAGAAAGGAAATTAAAAGTCAAGATACTATGATTCTAATAGAGTGATGTTCCACAAAGTTATTAACAATATTCTTTCAAACATTTCAATTCCGGCTTACCTCTTGCAATTTATACATAATAGCGGTAAAATTTATAGATAGTATTGTCTATTTGTTCGGAGACAGGGGGATTAGTGTGGTGTCTGAAATGATAATAGATCATCGAGAAAAGGCCTTTGCTCTTCTTAAGGCGGACGCTGAAAAAATCTTGCGTTTAATACAGGTACAAATGGACAATTTAACAATGCCTCAATGCCCTTTGTATGAGGAAGTGCTGGACACTCAAATGTTCGGTCTGTCCCGTGAGATAGACTTTGCTGTCCGTCTTGGATTAGTAGATGAAATAAGCGGGAAAGAACTAATGGATTCTTTAGAAAGACAGCTATCTGCATTACATGAAGCCTCTTTGAGAAAATAAGAATTCCTTATGCCAACATTACTTGAAACCATTTGTATCCGCATGATTTTCAGCGGTAATTTTATACTAAAACTCAAACAGTTCAACGAAATTGTTTGGGTTTTTTTATAGGACAAGAATTGGTTATATTCTTATCTGTTTACATAGGCGTTTGATTACTTGTGGAAATAATTCAAATCCAAACTCACAAAGATTGGAAGAGTTCGATGTTAAAAAAAATATTAAAATCATATGATTACTCCATTGTTATTGTATACATACTATTATGTCTGTTTGGGCTTGTAATGATCTATAGTTCTAGTATGGTAATGGCAGTCCAATATTATGGATATCCAGCCGATTTTTTTTATCAAAAACAAAAGATAAATTTAATCGTTGCGTTTCTCATCTTTATATTCTTTGCTGTATTTCCTTATAAAGCATTTCGTAATAAAAAGTTTCTTATGGTTATGACATTCCTTGCTGTATTAGGCCTTTTTGCCGTTTATTTCTTTGGACATGCGACAAATAATGCTCAAAGTTGGATTCAGGTTGGTGCGAGAAAAATTCAACCATCAGAGTTCGTTAAAATAAGTGTTATTATTTATTTATCCGCAGTCTATGCAAATAAACAGCGATATATTGACCAACTTAATAAAGGGGTTCTTCCACCGGTTATATATCTCGTATTTGTATGCTTTCTAATCAAAATAGAACCTGATAATGGGACAGCTTTAATTACCTTCTTAATTGGTATGATGATAATTATTTGCTCAGGCATGCGTTTTAAAACGATTTTTAAACTTGTCATGCTTGGCGTATTATTAATTAGTTTATTAGCCCCGTTTTTCATCCTGAAAATGGATAAAATATTTACATCTGGAAATATGAAAAGGATTGAAGGGTTTTTAGATCCGTTTGGAACAGTTGGAGACCAAGGTTTCCAACTTGTAAATTCCTATTTAGCGATTGGTTCTGGGGGAATAAAAGGATTAGGTTTAGGTCAAAGTGTTCAAAAATTAGGCTATCTTCCTGAAGCACATACAGATTTCATTATGGCAATCATAGCTGAAGAACTCGGTCTATTTGGAGTGGCTTTTGTTATATTAGGAATCGGCTATCTAGTGCTCCGCGGTATTTTTATTGGTATTAGTTGTCGTGATCCTTTTGGTAGTATGTTAGCCATTGGAATTGCGGGTATGCTCGGTCTTCAATCGTTTATCAATTTAGGTGGTGCTTCAGGGTTAATCCCCATCACTGGTGTTACTTTACCGTTTATTAGTTATGGCGGCTCCTCGATACTTGTTTTGTCTATATGCATGGGAATACTAACAAATGTTTCTATGTTTAAAAACTATGATAAAAAATATAAAACTGAAAAGGCTGCTCCTGATCCTCAGCTTGATACTTTACGAACGAAACATCAAGTCGGTAAAGCAATACAGCGTTGATCATTTATATACAAATGTATAGAGATCGCAAGAAGGGGAGAGAAGAATGAAGAAAATAAACAAGGTTTTGGTGGCGAATAGAGGGGAAATCGCGATTAGAGTATTCCGAGCTTGCACGGAGCTAGGAATACGAACAGTTGCCGTTTACTCGCGTGAAGATTCTGGTTCCTATCATCGTTATAAGGCGGATGAAGCCTATATTGTTGGAGTAGGTAAAAAGCCAATTGATGCCTATTTGGATATTGAAGGTATTCTTCAAATAGCAAGGAAATCAGGTGCAGACGCAATTCATCCTGGTTATGGCTTTCTTTCTGAGAATATTGAACTAGCAAGGAGGTGTGAGGAAGAAGGAATTATTTTTATTGGTCCATCCATTGAACAATTAGATATGTTTGGAGATAAAGTAAAAGCGAAAGAACAAGCTCTTCTTGCGGGCATTCCAGTGATTCCAGGTAGTGATGGTCCGGTAGCTAATCTAGAAGAAGCCATTGCCTTCAGTGAAGAAAGCGGCTTTCCACTTATGGTTAAAGCTTCACTTGGCGGTGGAGGACGAGGTATGAGAATTGTTCATAAGCCAGAAGAAATGAAAGAGTCATATGAGCGGGCCCAATCTGAAGCAAAAGCAGCATTTGGTAGTGACGAAATGTATGTGGAGAGATTTATTGAGAATCCGAAACATATTGAGGTTCAAATATTAGGGGATCACCAAGGGAATATTGTCCATTTATTTGAGCGAGATTGTTCTGTTCAAAGACGCCATCAAAAAGTAGTAGAAACAGCACCATCTGTCTCACTTTCAGAAGAATTAAGAATGAAGATCTGCAATGCAGCTGTAGACTTAATGAAAAAGGTTCAATATATTAATGCTGGTACAGTAGAGTTTTTAGTAGCAGGAGATGAGTTTTATTTTATTGAAGTCAACCCTCGTATTCAAGTCGAGCATACGATTACTGAAATGATTACTGGTATCGATATTGTTCATTCGCAAATCTTAATTGCTGAAGGCCATTCATTACATAGTGAAGAGGTACAAATTCCAGAACAAAATGAGCTGGAAATTAATGGTTTTGCTATTCAATCCCGAGTAACTACGGAAGATCCATTGAATCATTTCATGCCTGATACAGGGAGAATTATGGCATATCGTACTGGTGGTGGTTTTGGAGTTCGCCTTGATGCAGGCAATGGATTCCAAGGAGCTGAAATTACACCATATTATGATTCATTGCTCGTTAAGCTTTCAACGCATGCTATGACATTCAAACAAGCTGCAGCTAAAATGGTGAGAAACCTGAAAGAATTTCGGATTAGAGGAATTAAGACAAATATACCATTTCTAGTAAATGTCATCGAACATGAACAATTTATGACTGGTAAATATGATACTTCTTTTATAGATCAAACACCTGAACTATTTACATTCGCTAAAAGCAAGGATCGCGGCACGAAAATGCTTTCTTATATTGGTACTGTTACTGTGAATGGTTTTCCTGGGGTGGAGAAAAGAAAGAAACCGGTATTTCCTGAGCCGAGAATTCCTACACTAGCAGTTGATCACTCTGTAACTCCAGGTACGAAACAAATACTGGAGGAAAAGGGTGCAGCTGGACTTATAAAATGGATTGAGCAGCAAAATAAGGTATTGGTTACCGATACGACATTTAGGGATGCTCATCAATCTTTGTTAGCTACAAGAGTTAGAAGCTATGATTTATTACATATTTCAGCGCAAACGTCCAAAATGCTACCTGATTTATTTTCTTTAGAAATGTGGGGTGGAGCAACATTTGATGTTGCGTATCGCTTTTTAAAGGAAGATCCTTGGGAAAGGCTTACTTCTTTAAGGAGGAATATTCCGAATGTTCTTTTTCAAATGCTATTGAGAGCCTCCAATGCAGTGGGGTATAAAAACTATGCTGATAACGTGATTAGAGAGTTTGTACAGCAGTCAGCTGCAACTGGAGTTGATGTTTTCCGAATCTTCGATAGTCTTAACTGGGTTAAGGGAATGGAAGTTGCCATCGACACGGTCCGTGACTCGGGAAAAGTTGCAGAGGCAGCTATTTGTTATACAGGTGATATTAATGATCCATCTCGTGCGAAATATAATGTAGAGTATTATAAGCATTTAGCAAAAGAATTGGAAAATCTAGGAGCGCATATTCTTGGCATTAAAGATATGGCTGGCTTGTTAAAGCCGCAGGCTGCATATAGACTTATCTCAGAATTAAAAGAGTCAGTAAATATTCCTATTCATTTACATACGCATGATACAAGTGCGAATGGTATCTTCACTTATGCAAAAGCAATTGAAGCGGGGATAGATATCGTCGATACTGCGCTTGGGTCTATGAGGTCAAACATCTCAACCAAGCTTAAATTCACTGTTATATGCTTTAGAAGGAACAGGGAGAAAACCTACATTTGATATAGCAGCAGTCAACCAATTGACCAATTATTGGGAAGATGTACGTAAATACTATGAAGACTTTGAAAGTGGGATGGTAGCGCCTCACGCTGAAGTTTATCAACATGAAATGCCTGGTGGACAATATAGTAATTTACAACAGCAAGCAAAAGCAGTTGGATTAGGTAGCCGCTGGGATGAAGTGAAATCTATGTACAGTCGAGTAAATGACATGTTTGGTGATATCGTAAAAGTAACTCCTTCATCAAAAGTTGTTGGTGATATGGCATTATTCATGGTCCAAAACGATCTTACGGAGGAGGATATCCATAATAATGGGATGAAAATAGATTTCCCAGATTCGGTTATTGAATTGTTCGAAGGATATCTAGGCCAGCCACATGGTGGATTTCCAAAAGAATTACAAAAAGTAATTTTAAAAGATCGTAAGCCGATCACTGTGAGACCTGGTGAATTATTGAAAGAAATAGATTTACTTGGACTACGGGAAGAATTAAAGTCGGAAATGGGAACGGAACCGACAGAACACGATGTGATCACTTATGCATTGTATCCGAAAGTCTTTAAAGATTATGTTCAGATAATAAGTAAATTTGGTGATATATCTGTTCTCGATACACCAACTTTCCTTCACGGGATGAGACTTGGAGAAGAAATAGAAATAGAGATTGAAACGGGAAAAACACTGATCGTAAAATTGATTTCTATCGGACAACCTCAACCTGATGGAACTAGAATTGTTTACTTTGAATTAAATGGTCAGCCGAGGGAAGTAATAATTAAAGACGAAAGTGTGAAATCGACAGTACAATCAAAGCTGAAAGCTGATAGTAAAAATGAGGCCCATATTGGTGCAACAATGCCAGGAACTGTACTGAAAGTACTTGTAGAAAAGGGTAAGTCTGTGAGCAAAGGAGAACATCTGATGATCACAGAAGCAATGAAGATGGAAACAACGGTACAAGCACCATTTACAGGAACAATTAAGAATGTTTATGTGGAAAGTGGTGAAGCAATCCAAACTGGCGATTTATTAATTGAGATGGATAAATAATAAAAGGTAAGCTTGAAATGAGAGATTGAAAATTCACTTTAAGCTCTACCTCTTAAACAACATAAAAAAACATGGGTAGCTTGCTGCCCATGTTTTTTAATTTGATATCTTCTTTGATGCCTCTAATTTAGAGTTGGCCTCCGCTGCAATTTTATTACGAGTCAGCAACATAATGAAATAACTTAAAATAGCAAAAAGACAAGCAATGAAAAATGCATGTGCTAAAGCAACATAAATATTTAAACTCGTAAGAACTACTACCGCTCCAGCAGCTACTTGCATTGTAACGATAATAAAGGAGATGATCCATCCCCAATAGATTACTTTCTGATGTTTATAATGTTTAACTGCGAGAATTGTAATATAGGCAATCCATATAAAGATTAGACCAGCTGCTAATCTATGGCCCATTTGAATCCATTCATAAGGGTTGGAAGGTAATGTTAGTACGTTACTATTCACGCAAAATGGCCAATCTCGACAAACAAGACTCGCATCTGTATGCCTAACGAGCGCTCCAGTATATACAACCCCATAGCAATATATAGTAACACCGATAATATGGAATTTCATTCTTGTATCGATGATAAGTCTCTTTGTATCGAATTTTTGATCTACTTCAAAAATTAGTAAAGTTAATAAAAAGACTGTTGCAAATGAGATTAGAGATATTCCAAAATGTAGAGCTAATACAAAGTCTGATTGGGGCCACATCACTGCAGCAGCTCCAATTAGAGCTTGTAAAAGTAAGAAAGACACGGAAAGAATAGCTAATAATTTCGTTTCTCTCTTATGTCCAATCGCTTTCCATGCCCAGATTGAAAGGCCTAAAACCAATATTCCAGCGCTTCCCGAAACAAGCCGATGTGTCAATTCAATAATAAGTTCAGGCGTAATTTGAGTTGGAATCCACTCGCCATGGCATAGTGGCCAAGTTCTTCCGCATCCTAGCGAAGATCCAGTTTTCGTAACGAGTGCTCCCCCGATCAATACACCTGTCATTACCAATGTTGTCAATACGGCAAACCATTTTAATCCGCGGTGCAAATCTTCACCTTCTAACTATAAATTTATTTCTATTTTTGTCATGTGATATTCCAATATCGATACTACATAAATATATATAAAATAACAACCGACAAAATTGTTACAATGCAGAAAATCTTACTTACCCTTATAAATGTATGTCAACAAATAATATAATATGAAAGAAAAGGGAGATGTAAGTCTAGTATTCCGCTTTTATGTGCTATTGTGGTACAATGGATTGTGCGGTTTCTGGTACATAATATATAGACACTTGAAAAAAGAGGTAAATTAGTGAACAAATACTGAAATCTACAAGAAATGTGAGAAAACTTTTGATTAATGTATTATAGTATCTATATGTATGCAGTTGACTTTTAGAGGAAGGAGGAAATAAAATGGAAAACAGTCGTGTGGTAATGGTAGAAGAAGCTTCAAATCCTCCTGTTACATCTGCTTGGGGTAATTTTGCAGCATTAATAAAAATCGGTATTGTTAATTCAAATGCAATTACAACATTTACTGGTTTGTGGCTAGCATTTATGTTGACGGGTAAACATTTCTTACAGTCACTTGATATTGTTATATTCACGATGATAGGTTCTTCCTTTATTATTGCAGGGGCTTGTGCATTAAATAATTTTATCGATCGGGATATTGATCCAATTATGGAGCGCACAAAAGGAAGACCAACCGTCACAGGGAAAATTAGTGGAACAAAAGTGCTAGCAATCGGTTTAACATTTGTTATAATAGGGTTGCTAATGCTTTTCAAGATGAATATCACAACTGGAATTATAGGTATCATTGGCGTTTTTACATATGTGGTGCTGTATAGTATGTGGTCAAAAAGACTGTATGTGAGCAATACAATAATTGGCAGTATCTCTGGAGCTGTACCTCCATTAATTGGCTGGGCGGCAGTAGATCCTACATTACCTCCTATGGCTTGGATGCTGTTTTTAATTATGTTTATTTGGCAGCCACCTCACTTCTATGCACTTGCAATGAGAAGGGTAGAGGAGTATAGAGCAGCTGGTATCCCGATGTTACCTGTTGTTAAAGGGTTTGCTGTTACAAAATTACATATAGTAGTTTGGATTGCCTTTCTTTTACCAATTCCTTTTTTCATGACCTCCTTAGGCATACCATTTGTAATTCTAGCAACGATATTAAATATCGGTTGGCTTGTAGTAGGAATTATGGGGTATAAGAAGAAAGACGATATTAAATGGGCCACACAAATGTTTGTATATTCTTTAAACTATTTGACGATTCTGTTTACAGCGATGGTAATCTTATCTGTAATTTAAAGAAAAAACATGATGTTTTGGACAATCGGCGTTTTAAATAGGAGAGCGCCGAAGATAATATTAAGGCAAGGGAATTCTTTCTTTCTAAAGAAATCCATATACAGAAACAATCGGTCTTGTTACCGCAATGACAATTCAGAAAGAGGGGTTTGATTTCACTATGAAACAATGGCTGAAAAAGTGGCGGCTACTATCCGTTTTTGCGATGTTAGCGCTTGTACTTTCAGGCTGTGGCAAGCCGTTTTTATCTGCTTTAAAACCAGCAGGTGAAGTTGGCCAGCAGCAATATGATCTGATACTACTTAGTCTCGGCATCATGGCTTTGGTAATCGTAGTAGTGGTAGTAATATTTACTATTATTATGGTTCGTTTTCGCCGAAAAAAAGGTGACGAAAACAAAATTCCTAAACAAGTTGAGGGAAGTCACGTATTAGAAATCGTTTGGACTGTTATACCTATTATTTTGCTTTTAATTTTAGCAGTACCAACTGTAGCCGCGACATTTTATCAAGGAGATGTATCTGCAATGGGTAAAAAAGATGCAGATGGCAATCCAGAATCACTTGTCGTCAAGGTAACAGCTCATCAATATTGGTGGGAGTTTGAATATCCAGATCTTGGATTCGTAACGAGTCAAGACCTTGTTATTCCAACCGACGAAAAAGTTTATTTTGAGTTAGAATCTCCTAAAAATGGTGTAAAACACTCATTTTGGATTCCGCCTTTAGGTGGAAAGCTTGATACAAATCCTGACAATACAAATAAATTTTGGTTGAAAGTTGATCAAGAGAGAGCCAATGAAGCAGGAGATATTTTCTACGGAAAATGCGCAGAGCTTTGTGGTCCTTCACATGCTTATATGGATTTTAAAGTAAAACCATTACCAAAAGCTGACTTTGATCAATGGGTAGCGGATATGCAAAATGCGGAAGCTCCTCAAGCTACGACTGATCTTGCTCAACAAGGGGAAGATATCTTCAATCAAAGCTGTATTACTTGTCACGCTGTATCTACTGACAATGGGGCACCTAGTCTTGCACCAAACTTATCAAACTTTGGTGAGAGAGAGAAAATAGCAGGTATTTTGGATCATACGGAAGAAGATCTAAAAAAATGGCTTAAAGATCCGGAAGCAATTAAACCAGGAAATAAAATGACTGCTACTTATCCGGAATTAGATGATAATGAATTAGATGCTTTAGCGGAATACTTGATGGGACTTAAAGTCCAAGAAAAATAGTTTTTGTCGGAAGAGGAGGTTTAAATGTGAGTAGTGTTGCTCAAAAAAGAAGCATAGGCGCCTCAATATGGGACTATCTGACAACAGTAGACCATAAGAAAATTGCAATATTGTATATTGCAGCAGGTGGCTTCTTCTTTCTATTAGGCGGACTGGAAGCAATGTTTATTAGAATTCAGTTGGCGATTCCAGATAATAGCTTCGTTAGCGCTGGTACCTTTAATGAATTATTGACCATGCATGGTACAACAATGATTTTCTTTGCTGCGATGCCAATATTAATAGGATTTATGAACTTGATTATGCCTTTACAGATTGGTGCTCGTGACGTAGCGTTTCCATTTTTAAACTCACTGGGTTTTTGGTTATTTTTCTTTGGTGGGTTATTGTTAAACTTGTCTTGGTTCCTTGGTGGCGCACCTGATGCTGGGTGGACATCTTATGCTTCACTGGCATTACTTTCTGAGTCACACGGAATTGACTTTTATGCACTAGGAATACAGATATCTGGTTTTGGTACTTTAATGGGTGGAATTAACTTCCTAGTTACTGTCATAAACATGCGTGCGCCTGGAATGACATACATGCGTATGCCAATGTTTTCTTGGACAACATTTATTACATCAGCACTTATTTTATTTGCATTCCCACCACTAACAGTAGCATTATTTATGCTTACATTTGATAGAATGTTCGGTTCAAATTTCTTCAATGTAGTGGCAGGTGGAAATACGATTATCTGGGAGCACTTTTTCTGGATATTCGGACATCCGGAAGTGTATATATTAATTCTTCCAGCATTCGGTATTTTCTCTGAGATATTTTCAACCTTCTCAAGAAAACGACTGTTTGGATACTCTTCCATGGTGTTTGCAACAGTGTTGATTGGTTTTCTAGGTTTCATGGTTTGGGCTCACCATATGTTTACGGTTGGGCTTGGAAATATTGCGAACGCAATATTCGCTGTTGCAACAATGGCAATTGCAGTTCCAACAGGAATCAAAATATTCAACTGGCTGTTTACAATGTGGGGTGGAAGTATTAAATTTACTACTCCAATGCTTTATGCAGCAGCGTTCATCCCATCATTCGTTATGGGGGGAGTAACAGGCATTATGCAGGCTGCGGCGCCTGCTGACTATCAGTACCATGATACGTACTTTATTGTTGCTCACTTTCACTATGTAATTGTTGGGGGAACAGTTTTAGCAATCTTTGCAGCCACTCATTTCTATTGGCCAAAAATGTTTGGAACAATGTTAAATGAAACATTGGGTAAGATTACCTTTGTACTATTCCTTATAGGCTTCCATTTAACATTCTTTATTCAGCATTTCTTAGGTCTAATGGGAATGCCGCGTAGAATTGTAACTTTCTTAGATGGACAAGGCTTATCAACGGGTAACTTAATCAGTTCCATTGGAGCTGGTGTGATGGCCATTGCAGTCTTAATCATGCTTGTTAACATTGTCATCACTTCAGTGAAAAATGTTAAAGTTGGGAATGACCCGTGGGAAGATGGACGTACGCTTGAATGGTCTATACCTTCACCACCTCCATTTTATAACTTTAAGCAACTTCCACTAGTTCGTGGAATAGACGCGTTCTGGTTGGAGAAAATGGAAGGTAAGGATGAGATGACACCTGCAGAACCACTTGGTGATGTTCATATGCCTAATGGTTCGATCATCCCAGTGTTTATATCATTAGGGTTCTTTATTGCTTCATTTGGAGCGATCTACCGCCAAGAGCATGCTTGGGGAGATCCTGTATTGATTATTGGGTTGATTATTTCATTTGGGGCAATGTTAACGAGATCATTAAAAGATGATCATGGTTTCCATATTCCAAAATCTGAATTAGTTGATGATAATAAAGATAAGGGGGTAAAGGCATAATGCATGTTGAAGAGCAATTTACACCAAAAACATGGCCTGAAGCGCCCGAAAGAGCTACCCTTGAAGGAAAGAACAAGTTTTTGGGTTTCTGGTTCTTTCTTGGAGGAGAAACAGTATTGTTCGCTTCCCTCTTTGCTACATACCTTGCATTGAAGGATAGCGTTGCTACTCCTTCAGATGTTGTAGCAAAGGACATATTCGAGTTGCCGTTAGCATTTATTATGACAATGGTTCTTTTAACAAGTTCCATTACGAGTGTGTACGCAATTTACCATATGAAAAACTTGCACTTTAAAAAAATGCAAGCATGGCTTTTAGTAACTGTACTATTAGGTTTAACGTTTTTAGGTTTAGAAATTTATGAGTTTTATCATTACACAACAGAATTTGGTTTCGGATTTACTTCAAGCGCATTTAGTTCTGCATTTTATACGCTTGTTGGATTCCATGGAGCTCACGTTGTTTTCGGTCTTAGTTGGATGATTGCTCTTATGGTCCGAAATGCAAAAAGAGGATTAAGCCTATACAACGCACCAAAGTTTTACATTGCAAGTCTATACTGGCACTTTATTGACGTTGTTTGGGTGTTTATCTTTACTGTTGTATATTTAATGGGAATGGTGGGATAAAAGATGGAAAACCAACATTTGAATTCTGGCAATTCTCAAGTAGAATATGAATATCGTCGCAGAAGAAATGCAGAAGAAATGCGTTATCAGGTAATTTCTTTTGCGATCTCGATCTTCTTGACACTTGTTGCATTTGGAGCAGTATACGCAGGTTTTGATAAGTGGTTTGTCATTCCTGTCATTTTATTGCTAGCGGTAGTTCAAGTAATATTTCAATTATATTATTTCATGCATATGAGTCATAAAGGGCACGAGGCTCCTCAACTCTTTATGTATGGTGGTATGATTATTGGGTTTGTAACAATCGTTTGTTTTATGACAATTGTTTGGTGGTAATAATGAAGGGTCAGTCGGAAAACCGGCTGGCTTTTTTGTTACTCTTAAGTCTGAATGCGGATTTGAGCACTGAAAAGATTCGGCTATTCAATGAAATGGATAATGCATTAGGAATAACTGGGGAAAGAACATCAAATATGAATGTTGAATTCCGTTATAGGTGCTCGTTTTTCGTAGGCGGATTGTTTAACTAGTTACAGCGCTTAGCCCCGACAAGCATAAGTCGGCAGTAGGGGCAAGAGCTCACTACGCCTCGCTGCGCGTGTAACGACGAGGAAGCCCACCGTACGCCCCTGGGAAGCGCCATCCTGAAGTGGGAACCAACAATATTCTATAATAGAACTTTAGAATAAAATGTCTTTATTCAGTGCTTTCCAGATTGGCTTTATGTTTTTATTCCCTTATTACGTGTAAATATATGACGGTGCTTAAATCAATCGAAATAATAAATCTGCATAGTAAGAAGGAAAGTGTTTGATCTTAAACATTTTGTATATCCTTATTGTCATCAACTTGTCAATCGCTAACGTTGAACTAACCTGAATGGAAAAGTATAATGGAGGTAGGATCCAATCTAAAGAAGAGGTGAAGGTGTATGCCTTTAAGTATTTTCGGATTCCGAGCACTATGGAGTCCTTATTTTTTGCTTTTTGTTTTATTGTTAATTGTTGGATATTTTTATTTAACTGTTAAAAAGCGCCATAAATTTGAGAATAGCGAACCGCTAAAGAAAAGCCAAGCGATCCTATTTGTGATTTCAATGCTCTTACTTTATATTACAAAGGGCTCCCCAGTTGATCTAGTTGCACATATTATGTTTACCTTTCATATGGTGCAGATGGCTTTACTTTATTTGGTAATACCGCCAATTCTTATTGCTAGTATTCCGAATTGGGTATGGATAAAAATAATTGATTATCCACCAATTAAGAAAGTATTTGCCTTTTTTACAAAGCCATTAATTTCTTTGATTATATTTAATGGTGTTTTTTCAATTTATCATATTCCTTTAGTTATGGATGCTGTTAAAATGAATATAGTTGTTCACTTTCTTTATACCGTTCTTTTATTTATTTTAGCTATTTTCTTATGGTGGCCACTGTTAAATAAGTTAGAAGGTCAACATCGATTGCACGGATTGAAAAAGGTAGGATATATTATTGGTGATGGTGTTTTACTTACTCCTGCATGTGCTCTCATTATATTTGCTCCAACCGCAATGTATGCTACGTATACAGATGGAGAAATGTGGATGAAGGCAATGGAACTCTGTGTCCCTGGAACTACTCTATCCGGCTTATCTATTAGCGGACCAGAATTGTTTACAAATATGCCAGCACAAGAAGATCAGCAGCTAGGCGGCGTAGTGATGAAGCTTATTCAAGAAATCGTACTTGGGTTTATGCTTGCGAAAGTATTCTTTGAATGGTATCGGAAAGAGCAGGAAGAAGGAGAGCAGATTAACGAGGCTGCAAGGATTCGTCCAGAACCTCGGCATGCTGATTGAGAGGAAGGAATTATAGATTATGATGGTTCCAATAATGCCAACAATAAGCACCGTGTGTATTGTAATTAGTGCAATCCTTGTTGCGATTGGCTGGATAAAAATTAGAAAAGGCGACATACAGGCTCATAGAAAAATGATGACTTCAGCCGGGATTTTTGCGATTATTTTCTTCATTATTTATTCAAGCCGTACCATTTTTATTGGTAATACTTCTTTCGGTGGTCCTGAAAAATATAAAATGATTTATACTATTTTTCTGATTTTTCATATCACGTTAGCTACAATAGGTGCAGTGCTTGGAGTTATTTCTTTATGGACAGGTTATAAAAATAAACTCGTTCGACACCGTAAGTTAGGTCCATATACGAGTATCATTTGGCTGTTCACAGGTATCACAGGTGTCGTAGTATATTTGCTACTTTACATTATCTATCAAGGAGGGCAAACGACATCGCTCATTAAAGCTATTTTAGGATTATAATAAAAGAGGCCTATCCATTGGTAAGAATTGACGTTATTATAGCGGTTTAATTCTTCTATGGATAAGCCTCTTTTTATATTTTAAAGTTTAATTTGATCAGTTCAGCCTCTTTTGCTGATTTAAATAAGATTAATAATATTGGGCCTAATATTAACCCTAATATACCGAGTAATTTAAGTCCAATATACATGGATATTAGTGTCGCCAATGGAGATAGCCCCATATGGGAACCCATAACTTTCGGTTCAACAATACGTCTAATCAAAAGTAAGATCACTGCGAGTATTGCGAGCTTTGTGCCTAATATAATATCTCCAGTAAAATAGTGATATAGAGACCAAGGAGCAAGTATAACAATGGAACCGATGATTGGAATCAAATCTATAATCCAAATGACGAATGCCATAACAATGGCAACCTTTGGCTGGATGATTAATAAACCAATGAAAGCCGCTATAAAAATAATAATACTAACTAAAAATTGGGCTTTGAAAAAGCCTAATACAACGGAAGATAAGCGGGAGGTCATAAAGTTAACTTTAGCAGCAGTATTTTCACTTAAATAGTGGTAAAATCCCTTGCGAATTCGTGGTAAATCAATCATGAACATAAATAATGCAATTAAATAAACTAGAAAACTAACTAGATAATTTGGTATATAAGAAAGTAATGCACTAATGTTTTCAATATTAATATACTGCTTCAAACTAGTCACAGCAGCTTCAAAAAAGGCATTCACTTCTTCAGTCACTGCACTCACCATTTCTTCAGGGAAGTCTTGAGCAGCATTTTGAAAATAGACATCAATATTATTCCACATGACTGTAACATTATTAATATAGGTTGGAGATTCTTCGATCAATTTAATTCCTTCTCCAATAACTTTAGTAGCTAAAAAGAAACCGCTAATAACTAAAATCAGTGTAAATATCGCAAATACAATAATAACCGCAAGTTGGCGTTTGAGTTTAAATTTGCTCATTACCCAGGAAACAATCGTGTCTAACATTAAAGCTGTTATAATTGCTGCAATTAATGGGACTGATACTGGTAGAATATAAAATGCAATCATTGCCAAGATAATTACTGAAAAAAAGATAATTATGTGCTTTTTAGTAAGAAAAGACATCATAATCGGATCACCATCACTCTCCATAAAATATAAATTTATAATAAAATCTCGATTATATTAAAAAAGGGACACGGAAAACCGTGCCCTTTTTTATATCTTCATTCAGCGAATACTTCTACATCTTTCTTTATTTTCTCAAGCATTTGATTGCATTGTTTTACAAGATGTGATGGAAAATATTCGTCTTCACCATATTCAACACCATGCGGGTAGTAGTGTTTACCAAGGATAGGAGTCATCAATTGAAGAACCGCATCATGTGCACCAACGTCTCCTTCGAGTGCATAACTAGGAATCCGTAAATAGTATGTACCTTCTTTAATTTGAAATTTGTGATCGTATGTAGCGCGCTCATAATCCCATTGACCTGCACGAACCATACCGTTTTGTTCCATCACTTCATCAAGCCGGTTTAAATCTACCTTAAATGCTTCAAGACCACTATTATCAAATCTCATTATAAGTTCCCTCCTTATTAATCCAAACAATATCAATTTTAGTAGGTTCACATTAATATTTCTTCAAGTTTAATAATAGTCGAAAGTTCAAGATGTTGCAATGCTCTGGGTCTGAATTTGAGAGGTTATAGACAAGATAGATAATAATTGTGACAAAATGCAAAAAAAATATTTCGATATATGATTTTATCGATATTACAATATTTTAGTGAAGTACATTAATTGATGATATAATAAATAGAATAATTTCATTTGATAAATAATCTTAATTTTTCACATATAGTCAATGCTAATTAAGATGTGAAAGTCCAAGAAAGGAGTGGTATTACTGCGTATTTTATTTAGGGTGTTGTTCATATCTGCAATAATTTTTATTATTAGTATTTACTATTATTCAGAACCAGATAATAGTGAAGTTTTACAGGATTATAATTTTACCAACCCACCTAAAGTTGGAATAGATGACAATATCGACAATATTCATGACAATTCGAAAAGACCTGAAGAAGGGTTATCTATATATATCGGAAAGTCAATTAATTCTCTCGTAAAGGATTATGGGGAACCAGATCGGAAAGATCCCACTGCTTATGGATATGAATGGTGGGTTTTTAACGGCTTAGCAGATACGTATATGCAAGTAGGTGTACAAAATGATTTAGTCGTCACTGTATATGTAATTGGCGGTAGTTTGAATGTAGCACCATATAAAATTGGCCAAACAATTGAAGAAATATATCGTTCTACACTCTTAGATACAGAAATTACGATCGCTCTCGATAATGGAACATATCGTTTTGAATTGTCCGAAGAAGATCTAAATATTCGTCCACTTGTTCAATTAGGAGATATTTATGTGCAATTATCACTTGATAAATATACAGGAACTTTGTCAAGTGTTAGGTTTGTTGATAAAAAAACTCTCATTATTCAAAGCCCATACGAAATGCCTTTTCGAGGTGAGTTAGTAGAAAATTCAACACCGAGTGAAGAAGAATGGACAGAAATTGAACAGGTAACTGCTAGACAAATATTCGATATCACAAATGTCATTCGTAACAGGTTTGAATTAAATCAGTTATCTTGGGACGAGCAAGTGGCTGATGTTGCATATGAACATAGTAAGGATATGTTTGATAACGACTATTTCTCTCACACTTCTCCCGAGCACGGGGATCTATCTGCTAGATTGAATGCTAGTAATGTCGATTTTCAAACGGCAGGTGAGAATATAGCATTCGGTTATGTGGACGGTCCGGCAGTAGTAGAGGGGTGGCTTAATTCTGAAGGGCATAGAACCGCCATGTTAGAAGAAGATTTCACACATCTTGGTGTTGGAGTCTTCGAAAATTATTATACTCAAAATTTTATTACGGTGAAATAGTAAGTTTTTCAGGCTGTCGTGAACTCACGACAGTTTTTTTGCCTCTAAACTAATCCCAATACTTGTCTTATATAATAGAGAAGGCTAGTAAGAAAAGTTCAAGTAGGATAACTCTCTTCCTACGAGTTCAGAACGTCATTAATATTAAATATGCTTATTTGTAAGGCATTTGCACATTAAGAATAAATTTATCATAAACTGTTAAGAGGAAGTAAGTAGATGGTTGAGGTGATTATACGTTGGAGAATAATGAGTTACATCCATCAGTGCAAAAGTTTAAACAATTCGTTAAGAAATATCCTGAGATGGCGAATACAGTGAGGAATAACGAAAATACTTGGCAAGAGTTATATGAAGATTGGTATTTGCTTGGAGAAGAGGATCCTAAATGGAATGTATTCCAAGATGTGGGTGAGGCGAAGAAGGAATCAACTAAGTCAGGAAGTGAAGAAAAAGGTTGGGTCAATCATATCACTGGTATTCTTAAAAATATGGATACTAATCAAGTACAACATCACATCAGTAATCTTAGTGAAGCAATTGGAGCTATACAAGGAGTATTATTACAATTTCAAGGCGATAACGCAAAAAATACAGAAGAGAAGCCAGCTGAAAGACAACACCCATTTGCTTTCAGAAAGGATTGACAATAAAGGAGGGAAGTAAGTGAGACAAGATATTATGCAAAATATATATTCGGATAATGAGTTAAAGCAATTTCTTCGTGAGCAACCGTTTTGGTATCGTAAATTATCAAGGGACCCTGAATTATTTAGTAACTTTGAAATTGCTTCCCTTCATTATTTCCAGAAGACGATTCCACATAAAGTAGAGAAATTTTCAAACGGATTACAAATGGCATCCATGATGATGAATATGTTGCAGACTATGAATACATCATCATAATTTTTTGTATGATCCTCTTTTTTTAGTAAAGGCTAAAGAAGAGGAGTGATGTAAGTGAAAAAGATAGTAATGTGTGCTCTGCTCATTGTTTTATTAGTAGGGTGTGGAAAACAGATCCCAGAGCCTGAAGCAGTTCATGCCGAATCAATAAATAATAATATTGCCGGCTCAGAACTTAAGGTTCGTCACCAGCTACAAGGAAATAAGCTATTTGTAGAGTGTATTATACCGGGAATTTCTTTGAACAGAGAAGAAATGGCACACAATAAAGTGAAAATTAAATTATACGTAAATGATATGATGTACTCGGAGTATGATACAGCGGCATTCGTTGTTAAAAATCTTAAGCCGGGAAAACAAGATATTAAATTAGAGGTAGTTAATCCGAACAACGGGAAAATCAAGCTATATAATAAGTTTTCCATTATAATCAGTTAATTGTAGTCGCAAGAGCAAGTAAAACATGATAAAATAGCGATTGGAGGTGGGCTTTTTGCTTGCTACAATCGAAAGTATAAAATTAGTTGAAAAAGCTGAGATGATTGGTGAATCGATTATTGCATCAGATATCGCCAAGGATTATAGGCATTTTTATCATAAATTACAAAGCGATCCAGAGACGAGAAAGAAGATTGCTGAGTTTGTAAAAATGAAAGACCATTACGAGGACGTGCAAAGGTTTGGCCGATTTCATCCCGATTATAAACAAATTATGACAGATACACGTTTACGTAAAAGAGAGATGGATATGGATGAAAATGTTGCGAATTTCAGAAAGGCTGAAACAGAGTTGCAATCCCTTTTGGATGAGGTTAGTACTTTAATTGGTAGATCAGTATCGGAACATATTAAGGTACCTACTGGCAATCCATTCTTTGATAGTGGGTCGTCATGTAGTGGTGGATGTGGGACAGGCGGAGGGTGTGGATGCTCTGCTTAAAAGCTAGCATGTTGAAAAAGGGGAAATCATATGCTTAATATAAGGCAAGGTTTGATTGTATGGCTATTTAGTTTGAAAAATGCAAAATCTTTAAGACGTTTTGGAAATGTTCATTTTGTTTCTAAACGGATGAAATATGTGGTCTTATATTGTAATCAAGATGAAATAGAAGATTTATCCGAAAAGCTGGCTTCCATGCCATTCGTTAAAAAAGTAGAGGCCTCATATAAACCCTATTTAAAGACTGAATTTGAAAATTCCAAACCGGATAAAGCGAAGGAATATGATTACAGAATTGGAATATAATCGATATCTAGGCAGCCGAATATTCATCGGCTGTCTTTTTTAATGTAAGTTTATTGTCACAAATTTCGATGGAAATTAGCAAAAAGATACCGATAATAGCAGTAAGAATAATAACTTAATCTATAAAATTAGGCCTTATTATAATTAAATGTTGGCTTCTAACAGCTCCATTGTTTGAAGTGCAAATCAACAGTATTTTGTAAAAGAAGTTTTGCCAACGAGGAGAATGTAAACATGAAAAAACCTTTTTTTACTTTCATATTGATGTTGCTTATCTTGACGAGCAGTCTCATATTTTGGCAATGGAAGGGATACTCTTCATCTGAGGATAAAGTAGAGGAAAAACTAGACATTCAACAAACAATTAATATTAATCATCAAAAAGAAGGCTTGTTCGTAGAACAAATAATTTCAAATATAGAGGAAACATCTGTGAAGCTGTCCATTCCGTCACAAGTAATAGATATTACTTGTGGATTTGATCAAGCAAAGTGCGAATGGACAGACCAAAAGGAAATCCAACTTGCTGTTGATGAAGGTAGGTTAATCTTTCATTACTCTTTGCCAATCCCTCAATCAGCAGACAGTTTCTTATTAAATAACTGGACTGTTAAACTACATAATCAGTCAATTGCTTCAACTAAGATACAACTTAGTGAGACACAATGGCGTTCAGGTAGTTGGCAAGCAGACGCAAAACTGAATGGACTAAAAGAAATGAATTTAGTTGACTATTATGTATTTGAAAAGTTCGGTGAGGCACCTTTGTTATACTGGCAAAGAGAAAAGTTAATGAAA
The DNA here is from genome assembly GCF_001591545.1 of Lederbergia lenta NBRC 16444. GTDB lineage: Bacteria > Bacillota > Bacilli > Bacillales > Bacillaceae_C > Lederbergia > Lederbergia lenta. The sequence goes on along the minus strand of NZ_BCVC01000001.1, from coordinate 1,880,559 downwards.
AAAAGGAAATTGGACAAATAGCAGTATATGCGGAGCAGGATTTTAATGTACAAATAAATGAAATTCCAGCTATCCATCAACTAAAAGATATCCAGGCTGAACAACCAATAAAGGTTATTATTACAAAACTTCATAAAGAAATAGACACGGAGACGTTGAAAATAATCAATTCAGAAAAGAAGCTTACGTCGATTCAAGAAGAAATGGTGTATCAACAACTTGTACAATTGTTTCAATTTCCAAAAAAAGAAAGATGGTTAGTAGGAGTGATTACATCAAGTGTCCTTAATAAACCTGTTGGAGAAGAGAAGGCACAAAAAATGTACTTGGAGCTAAAGGATACACTTGGGAAAGAACAACTTTCCACTTGGTTAGATAGAGTGTTTGAAGAAAAGGATAACAAAATAAATAGTAAGACATTGGATGATCTAATTGAGGCACCTTTGGGAATGAACGCAAAATTCTTTTCAGTAAATGCAGTAAATAAAGACTCAATCATGCCATTAACATTTATTGACGCACGCGATATATATGTTAATGAAAATAAATCAATAAATACAAATATAGTTACTCATGAGGGTAAAAAATATATTAACTTCCTTCCCATACTTGAGGAAAGTGGCTACCAGGTAACCAATAAAAAGAATGAAGGAATTCTAGTTGAAAAAGAGGCAGTGAAATACCAGTTTTATCCTGATAAGCGAATCTTTCTTTTGGGAGAAAAAAAATATGGGATGAAAGAAAGTCCTGTCGTATTGTTTCATAATACGGCCTATATCGAGCTAGGTTTATTAAACACCTTTTTCAATTGGACGATATTAGAAGAGGATAGCCAAATAAATATTTTCCAGAGTGTAGAATGAATAGATTTTTAATTAAAAAACCCTGCATATATTATGCAGGGTCCTTCTAATTTCTGCATAAAGCAGATAGAAGGCAAAGGGAGAGGAGAAACCGGAGGAAGAACTTATGGGGAAACGTAAGTCTTCTCCGTGTTTAACAACAACATTTTATAGATGCTGTTACTTTCATTGTCTCCAAAAAATAAAAATTTATACAATGTTATTCGTAAAAAAATAGCCTGCTAAATTAAAATATGGTAGGATGAAAAAGAAAATCTAAAGGTAAAATGGTGGAGATAATGAGAGTAATTTCAGGCACGTGTAAAGGAAGACCATTAAAAGCAGTTCCAGGAAACCAAACTAGACCAACGACAGATAAGGTGAAGGAAACGATTTTCAATGTGATCGGCCCCTACTTTACCGGTGGGTTAGGTCTTGATTTATTTGCTGGGAGTGGTGGTTTAGGAATCGAAGCGTTAAGCCGTGGATTAGATAAGGTTATATTTGTAGATCGAGATATGAAAGCAATTCAGACGATTAAAGGAAATCTTGCATTATGTCGCCTGGATGAAAGAAGTGAAGTTTTCCGTAATGACGCGGAACGTGCTTTGAAAGCGATTATTAAAAGAGAATTACAATTTACATATATTTTTCTTGATCCTCCATATAATAAGCAAAAGTTACATTTACTTTTACAAATAATTGAAGAAAATAAGTTGCTTTGCAAGGAAGGAATTATTATATGCGAGCACGGTGTGGATGTTAAGCTTCCAATTGAAATTGGAAGTCTATTACAAAGAAAATCAGATGATTTTGGAAGTATTGGTTTAACTATTTACACAAAATCAGATAGGAACTAAAGGAGAACTAGCAATGAAGAAAATCGCAGTGTGTCCTGGTAGCTTTGATCCAGTGACATTTGGCCATTTAGATATTATTCGCCGTGGTGCAAAAGTGTTTGATGAAATATATGTGGTAGTATTAAGTAATTCCGCTAAAAAGCCGTTATTTTCTGTTGAAGAAAGAACAGAATTGATTGAGGCGGTTACAATGGATATACCAAATGTTAAAGTAGATTCTTATAATGGTCTGCTCGTTGACTATGCCCACAGTGTAAATGCTCATGCCATTATAAGAGGTTTACGTGCTGTATCAGATTTCGAATATGAGATGCAAATAACATCCATGAATAGGGTATTAAACGAAGAAATTGAAACTTTTTTTATCATGACGAATAATCAATACTCTTTTTTAAGTTCCAGTATTGTAAAGGAAGTAGCTAAACATAATGGGGATATATCTGAACTCGTTCCAACGCAAATTGAACAAGCACTAAAGAAAAAGTTCGGTTAAAGTGTAGCCTCTTGGTCCATAGTAAATTGATAAAAGTCATGCTAGGGCGCCTACAATGATGTAGGTGCTCTAGCATTGGTAGCGCTAAAACTAACAAGTAAACCCTGTCCATATGTAAGGAAGGAAGGATATTATTTTTTCCTCATTCTGGACCAATAAATCAAAATATAAATAAGTAAAGAAATAATGGTAATTAAGGGACCAGCTTTTCCAATAAAATGAAAAACATTATCCCACCAAGTATCGTGAAGATGCATAATTGTCGGTACAGCCTGTTGCTCGGGTTTCAAATAAAAAAAATTTGAGAAGAATTTCCAAATGATGAAGGCGAAAAAGCCAGCTAAAAATCCATGTAGAATTCTGGCGAAAAAGAAAGGTTTAAATCTAATATCTGTTTGTGCCAAAATACTTGCGACTTGGGCTTGGACGCTAAAACCACTAAATCCAAGAATAAAACTTACAACAATCACTTGCGTCATCAAACCAGTGGTGTTTACTTGACTTGTCATTTGACTACCAAGTGTAATTTCAAATAGTCCCGCAATTAATGGGATACTTAAACTAGCAGGCAGTTGGAAAACAGCAAGAATAAATTCCATTACCTTTGCAAGAGCAAGTGTTATATTCAGATGAAATAATAATTTATTGATGACAGAAAATAAAATAATAAAGCCACCAATCATAAGTAAAGTATGGATAGAAGAGATGACAGCATCTCCAATCATCTTACCGAATGGTTTATTGTTTTTTAATCTAGTACGATGGAGAGCAGTTAAGGCTTGGATAATAAGTGAGCCTGATGATGGCTTTTTTTTAACTTTCTTTATGTCCCTAGTTCCGTAAAATCTCATTGAAATACCTACGAAAAAATTCCCTAAGTAGTGTGAAAGGGCGAGGAGAAAGCCCAGCCTTGGGTTATTAAAAAAACCAACAGATACTGCTCCGAAAATAAAAAGGGGACTAGAAGAATTGGTAAACGAAGCGAGCCTTTCAGCTTCTATCCTTGTTAATTGGCCTTCAGCACGAAGGCGAGAAGTTAATTTTGCTCCTGCAGGAAAACCAGTCGCCATGCCCATGGCCCAAACAAAACCTCCAACACCAGGTACTTTAAACAATGGCCTCATAAGTGGCTCCAGTAGCACTCCGACGAACCTAACAAGCCCAAATCCAATCAGCAATTCTGAAGTAACAAAAAAAGGAAATAAGGAAGGGAAAACAATTTCCCACCACATATTTAATCCTGAAATGGATGCTTCTAACGACTCTTTAGGTAGAAAGATCATGGAAAAAGCCATTATTGAAATACCAAATGCAAGAAGAAAAGTTTTTACTATAGAAAGATTCAATATGCCTACCCCCTGTCCAACATCCACTATTCAATATACTCATACGTTTTAATATTAGACCATAAAATAGAAGGAGGAGATGAGATGAATGGAGATTCCGAAAATAGGATTAGCATTAGGTTCAGGAGGAGCAAGGGGATTTGCTCATTTAGGTGTTTTAAAGGTGTTAAGAGAAAATGATATCCCAATTAATTTAATTGCTGGAAGTAGCATGGGGGCCCTTGTAGCGTGCTTCTATGCATTTGGCCACGATATTGATAGACTTATACAGTTGTCGATCGCTTTTAGAAAAAAGTATTATCTTGATTTAACTGTACCAAAAATGGGTTTTATAGTAGGGAATAGGGTGAAAAGCCTTATAAATCTTTTTGTACATGGAAAAAACATAGAAGATCTTCAAATTCCAGTTTGTGTAATTGCGACTGATTTACAGACAGGTAAAAAAGTTGAATTTATGAATGGCCCAATAGACAAGTCAGTCAGAGCTAGTATTTCTATTCCGGGTATATTCTCTCCGGAAAAAATAAATGGCAGATTACTAGTGGATGGCGGTGTTGTCGATCGCGTTCCAGTATCTACGGCGAAAAAAATGGGTGCAGATATCATTATTGGATCAGACGTTGCAAGGGTCAATAAAAGTGCAGAAATCTCAAATGTGTATGACGTAATTATGCAAAGTTTAGATATTTTACAGATGGAAATTGGTGCGACAAGAGAAAGCGAATCAGATATAATGATTCATCCTCCTGTGGAAATGTATAGTGGGCGAGCATTTAAAAATATTGCAGAAATTATAAAAGCAGGAGAGGAAGAAACGAAGAAAAAAATCCCAGCTATAAAAGCAGCAATAAAGGAATTTCAAAAGAAAAAACAATAAGGAAAAACAATAAGGAAAAACAATAAGGAAAAACAATAAGGAAAAACAATAAGGAAAAACAATAAGGAAAAACAATAATAATGTTATGTTAACTAAGAGATTTAAGAAAAATAGATAAGCCAAGACTAGTGTCTTATCTATTACTGATATGGTTAGAACGAAAATAAATGGGGGGTTGTTTAAATTCTAGGTTTAGAAATTCGGATTTTTTAGGTTCTGGTAATCCATGCGCATATACACTAGATGCTATTAGATCACGTTGTAGCATCTCACGAGGAAAAGCAGAAACTTTCGAAACAAGCGGTAATGGAAGCTCCTTTTTTACATGATTTAAATATAATCTTCCGAGTTCATTCATACCAAGCAGTCGAATATAGTTCGGATCTTTTCGTGTGTTTTTCATATCCACTTTCTTACAGTTATTTAAAATATGTGTGCATATTCTTTGAAGTCTTGTCCAAGTGTATCTTTTTGTTTTAATTAATTCCATAAAAGCCAAAAAACTATTAGCTTGACGTGCAGCTTTAAGGAGGCGATTTTCTAACCCTTCTTCCACTTCATAAATAGAGTGTAGCTCATCCGATTCCATCGTAAGTAATCGGAATTGTAAATATGGCCAATAATCTTCCCAATGATGAAATTGTCCAAAATTCTCCTTGTAATTGTTTAATTCCATCCATGTTGTATCAGGTATAAATGATTTAACTGCTTCTAAGCTTGAGTTTTGCTGCAATGATTTGCGAATTGCTGTAGCACTTGCAATTGTTGAATCTTTAAAATACTCATCATGATAATCAGCGCTTTTTCTTTTAATCGTCATAAACTTTATTTGTTTATTGATATGGTTGGCTGCATTTAGATAATGGAAACCAAGAATATTATTAGGTTTAGACAAATCAACTGCATCTTCTGTAGGATTTAGTTTTTGAAAAGCATTATTTAATGCTGAAGGGTAACTTAATCCTTTTTTCATGTAGGTGTTTATCCAATCATTATACTGTTCGGTGTATTGATGAAGAAAATGGTGTGTTTGAATGAACGGCAGTAGTTCTCCACGCTCACTCCCAAAACAAATACTACTACATTTGAGTGCATTTAACAGAAACACTGCTCCGTGTGCAAACGTTTCCGCTTTTTGAACTGCAAATGCATAAGGAAGTTCTATAACGATATCAACTCCAGCATGTAGAGCCATCTTTGTACGACTCCATTTCGAAACAAGTGCTGGTTCTCCTCTTTGTAAAAAGTTTCCACTCATAACAGCAATTAATACATCTGCTTGTGATTGCCGTCTTGTTTCTTGTATATGAAATTCATGCCCATTATGAAAAGGATTATATTCTACAATGATTCCTGCACTTTTCATTATTATCCCTCCATTCATATTTCTCATATTGTTTATCTTACTTGAATTCCAGTAAATAGAGCAACTTATAAAGAAAAGTGTTATTTTCTGTTCTATTTAATCATGCTATATATTTCAAGTGGATATTTATCTTTAACTACTCAAAAAATAGCTAATGTAAGTTAACGATTGTCCATATTTGCAAACTTCGTTTATTTGGATAGAATGAAGGCAAGAGTAAGTTTGATTAGAGATGAAATGAATGCTAATATGTAAAGATAATATGTTGACAAACGTTATATCGAAAGCTATAATTATTTTTGTTGCCTAGAGGTGATATCATTGAAATGGACTGTAATTGAACTTCAAAAACTTCGCGATAGTGAATTAAAAATGGACGAGATGATAGATGTGACAAAAGGGCTTCAACAAAAAGATCCTGAGATTAGAGACATGTCACTTGTACACGTAACTGGCAGGGTTGATGTTGACTCACAAAAAGCTACTTTTCACATTCGCTTATCTGGAACAATGACACTTCCGTGTTCTCGAACACTCGTGGATGTAGATTATCCAATTGACGTAAACTCTATTGAAACCTTTTTGTTAAACCCGCAAGTTAATGATCTTGGCGAAGCTGATCATTATTATGAAGCGGAAGCCGGTATAGTTGATTTGGTTCCAGTTATAGAAGAACTTCTTCTTTTAGAAATTCCGTTGCAGGTTCTTTGTGAAGATGCACTAAAAGCTGATTCACTTCCACAAGGGAATGGTTGGGAAGTTATGACTGAGGCTCAACTTAAAAACGAACAGGAGAACAAAGTAGATCCGCGTTTAGCTGGACTCGCTGACTTATTTAAAAGCGATAAAGAGTAATGAAACGTTAGAATGGATTGACAAGCAAATTTTTAAGGAGGTGGGAAGAATGGCAGTACCAAAAAGAAAAACATCTAAAACTGTAAAAAGACAACGTCGTACACACTTTAAACTTCAAGTGCCAGGAATGGTTGCATGCCCAAATTGTGGTGAAATGAAACTTGCACACCGAGTATGTAAAGAATGTGGAACATACAAGGGGAAAGAAGTTGCGGGTGAGTAATAATAATACAGGAAAACGTGAAGAGACCATGGCTCTTCACGTTTTTTTGTTTCCAAAATAGGTAATATCGCTATAGGTTATTCTATCACTCCTATTGATTACATATATATATAATAAAAAAATAGGAGTGAGAAAAATGGCTGCAATACGACAGGATGCTTGGACTTCCGATGAGGATGAACTGCTCGCTGAATTGGTGCTTTCATATATTAAGGCTGGTAGTACTCAATTGAAAGCTTTTGAAGAGGCTGGAGTACAACTGAAAAGAACTCCTGCTGCATGTGGTTTTCGTTGGAATTCCTTTGTCAGAAAACAATTTAGAGAAGGAATTGAAATAGCAAAGAGAGAAAGAAAAAATTTGCATTCTATATATCAGCATTCTCAAAAAAATCATATTATTTCTGATAATGATATGGTGAAAGATGTATTGGGAAATGAGGAGGTTTCAAACTTTTTTCAGAAATTAGATATGACTGTAATAACTTTAGCGAAAACTAAAATGGAAAATCAAAGATTACAAAATGAAATAGAAAATCTTAATAATATTGTTAGGGAGAATGCTAAAAAAATGGAAGCTTTCGATTATCTGCAAAGCGAGTATCAAACATTACTTGATATTCTTAATCATGCTAGAGAAAGAACAACCAGTAAAACTGTAAAGAAATAAAAAAGAGCCGATTATTCCGGCTCTTTCCTTCATTAAAAGTTTGTTGGTTCGATTGTTTCGGGAGGTGCTTTTCTAGCAAAACACATGATACCAGCGATTAAATATAGGAGTGCAGGCAAAAAGGCTGTACCTAAAGAAATAATCCCGACGAGAACAGCACCGACTAAAAACATGCTGCCTGCTAGTTTAGGACTTTTATTACCTTTAATACTGATTACGGCGATTATTCCAAATATAATTCCAATGATTGCTACTATTAATAGAGCCACTCCAATCCCTGTCATGCCAGCAAAAATTGACTCTATATCAAGGCCCTCCACATTAAGCATGCTTTCGATTTCTGGATCTTCAAGCAGCGTATTTTTGATTTCATTTGAATTGGCGGCCCACATGAAGAAAATACCTCCAATAATCGTTAAAGCACTAAGTATAATACCGATAATACCTAACACAAATTCACCTGTACGTTTCAAAAAAACAACATCCCTTCATTCGAAATTTCATCTAGCATATTTATTATTACGAACCAGACTTTGAAAGGTTTCAAAAATAATTAATGTTTTTGTTCAGATACACCTGAAGGATACCAGACGAGCGGATTTTCACCTTTATCGCGCTCCATATCATAAGTGACCGGCTCAAAACCCATTTTCTTGAAAAATAATTCAGAGTTCATCCGAGGATTTGTTTTAATTGGAAGTTCATAGCTTTTCGCATAATCGACAAGTAATTTACCGAAATTTTTATGTTGGTATTCTGGTAATACTTCTAGTTTCCATAATTCGAAATAGTCTTGTGGCGGATCAAAATATTGATCAAATTCCGCTTTTTGGCGGTAAAGGCTCATCCTAGCAACAAGTTTATCTCCGTAGTAAATACCATAAAATGGTGATTGTGAATCATCTTCTATCATATTGCTTTCAAGATCTTCCAACATAGAAAGCTCTTGTGCACCATATTCTTTAAACTTCTTAAATTCTTCCAGTGTTTTATAATTAATTTTTAGCTTAGTAACAGAGAATGGCATAAATAATCCCCCTTAAAATTTTAAAAGTGAATAATTATTATTATATAACAAAGATAAAAATATTTCAGATATAATAAAGAAAACTAAAGCAACTAATTTTCGTTAGGAGGAGAGAACATGAAACAAGTATTATCAACAATGGCCGGAATAGTATTAGATATTAAAGTAAGTAAGGGTGATCAAGTGAATACTGGGTTAACCGTGATAATGCTTGAATCGATGAAAATGGTGATCCCTATCGAATCATTAGACGCTGGAATAGTAGAGAAAATAAATGTAGCAATAGGAGATTTTGTAAATGAAGGCGATACACTTCTTATATTGAGGTAGCGAGATAAGGAGGGAAGTTAAGTGACGAAGAGAGAAAAAGGTCTTATCGACCTTAAAAATAGGCGGAAACTAATTGAGGCTGGTGGCCATTCAAAATATCATGAAAAGTTAAAGAAACAAAATAAACTTTTTGTAAGGGAAAGACTATCCCTTCTTTTTGATGGGGGGAAATATGAAGAAGACGGAATTTTCGCTAATTCATCAGCGGAAGAGCTTCCGGCAGATGGGGTAGTTACAGCAATTGGAAAGATAGATGGAAAAAGTGTGTGTGTGATGGCGAATGACGCCACGGTAAAAGCCGGTTCGTGGGGAGCTAAAACGGTAGAGAAAATAATAAGAATGCAAGAAACTGCAGAAAAGTTAATGATCCCTTTACTTTATTTAGTTGATTCTGCTGGAGCAAGAATTACAGATCAGCTAGATATGTTTCCAAATAGGCGGGGAGCAGGCAGAATATTTCACAATCAAGTGAAGTTGTCGGGAGTTATTCCTCAAATATGTATACTGTTCGGACCATCAGCAGCAGGCGGCGCGTATATTCCAGCTTTTTGCGATATTGTTATTATGGTGGAGAAAAATGCATCTATGTATTTAGGCTCTCCAAGAATGGCTGAAAAGGTAATTGGAGAAAAAGTGACATTAGAAGAAATGGGCGGAGCAAGAATGCATTGTACATTAAGTGGTTGTGGAGACCTACTGACGAATACAGAGGAAAAGGCAATTATAGCTGCTAAAAAGTACCTTTCCTATTTCCCATTGAATTATAAAGAAAAGCCAGAAGTTGCTAAAACCATAGCATCTAAAAACAAAAAGTCACTTGGAGAAGTTATACCGAAAAATCAAAATATCCCATTTGATATGTATGAAGGAATAGATGCGATCATTGATGGAGAGTCATTTTTTGAAATGAAGCAACTTTTTGCACCGGAGCTTATTACTGGGTTTGCAAGGATTGGTGGTAAAGTAATCGGTATTATTGCTAATCAACCAAAAGTAAAAGGTGGGGTTTTGTTTGTAGATTCAGCGGATAAAGGAGCAAAGTTTATTCAGCTTTGTGATGCTTTCCATATACCTTTATTATTTCTTGCAGACGTACCGGGATTCATGATTGGTACTAAAGTGGAACAGGCAGGTATTATTCGACATGGAGCAAAGTTTATTGCCGCGATGAGCTCGGCTACAGTACCAAAAATCTCCGTAATAGTTAGGAAAGCATATGGTGCAGGACTTTATGCTATGGCTGGTCCGGCATTTGAGCCCGATTGTAGCATCGCTTTACCAACGGCACAAATAGCAGTTATGGGTCCTGAGGCAGCAGTAAATGCAGTATATTCAAATAAAATTATGGAAATAGCAAATGTAAAAGAAAGAAGTGCATATATAGAATCGAAACAAGAAGTGTATAAGGAGACTATTGATATATATAAATTGGCATCAGAATTGATTGTCGATGATGTTGTTGAACCTGATGATCTTCGTGAAATTTTAATTACCAGATTTCATTACTATGATACAAAATCAGTCGATATTATAGCAAGGAAACATCCAGTGAATCCAGTTTAAATAATAATAAAAGCTGTCTTGGCTATTTAACTGGACAGCTCTTTTCAAATATTTGTTACAATAGTGAGGAAATGAAATATAAATGTAACAAGAAATTAGGTGAGCCTGTGAATATTGGCATTATTGGTGGGGGTGCGGTAGGGCTTTTATTTGCCGCATATTATGGGGAGCAACACAATGTAGTAGTATATTGTAAAAGAAAAGAACAAGCACAGAAGATTACTACAGAAGGAATTAAGTTGAAATACGAGGATAATTATCTTGTCGTTCCTGTATCTGGAAAAGGTACAATGGAAGATCTCAAATTACAGGAGCTTATCATTATTGCGGTTAAACAACATCAACTAGAATCATTGTTACCTCTTTTGCGAACATTACCTCGACATATACCATTGCTTTTTATCCAAAATGGAATGGGACATGTATCTATATTACAATCAATGCTACAAAAATCTATATTTGTAGGAACAATTGAACACGGTGCAGTTAGAATGGGGGATCGAGCTGTTAGTCATAATGGGATTGGTAAAACAAATATTGCTGTTTTTAAAGGGGGATCTACAGTAATCAACACATTTCCATTATTAGAAAATCCTTTATTTCCAGTTGTATTCAATCATGACTACTTGGAAATGTTAGAAGCAAAGTTAATTGCAAACGCTGTGATTAATCCATTAACAACTTTGTTTCGTGTGAAAAACGGTGAACTAATTACAAATCCAAGTTATTATGAAATATTTAAGCAATTGTACCACGAAATACTTAAATGCTTTCCGAAATGGGATAATCATTACATAGATGACATTATAAAAATTTGTGTGAATACGAGTAAGAATACTTCTTCCATGCTAAAAGATATGACAGAAGGAAGAAAGACAGAAATTGAAGCAATTCTAGGATATATAGTAGATAAAGGGAAAAAGGAAAGCGTGGATATTCCGGTGGCACGATTTGTATACCGTGCGATTATTGGTATGGAGATTGAAAGGGGTATTCGGGCAAAATGAAGATAATTTTTTCGATAGTAGCAGCTACATTTATTACTTTGCCAATTTTATTATATTTGGTTATTTTTATTGGGGTGAAGTATTGGACGAAAAATGGTAAAAGAGCCATGAATACTGCCATAAATTTTACTACGCCGATATTGATATTCTCCGTGCACATTTTATTTATGACGATCTGGTCCTATTCTTTTATAGGTTATATCATTATGTTTATGCTTCTTATAGCTGTTATTTTCACTTACATATATTGGAGAATGCGAGAGGAAATAATTTATCATAAGCTCTTTTTAGGGTATTGGCGCTTAATCTTTTTATTGTTTATGCTCATATATCTCGTTCTAGTGATTTATGGGGTATTATCCCGAGCAATCGAGGCAGTTATTTCTAGATAGTTACTTATCAAAACAAATTGATGTTATTTAAAGAATGAATTTGCTATACTCAACGGAGATAAAAACTGATAAAGGAAGGATGCTTAGCTTATGGAACTGGAAAGCGTCAATATTCCAGCAACAAATGACTTTGCTTCTCTTTATATAAAACAAAAAGAACCAGTAAAAGGTTTTTTTCATTATGATATAACGGAGAATGCTGTTTTCGAAAAAAGATATAAAGATGTTATGAATGCAAAATATAAAAGGCAAGAGTTAGCTAGTTGTATTGAGACATACATGAAAAGATTTCCTCATTCTGAGAAAACGGAAGAGTCTATTAGTAAACTGCGAGATGCATCGTCCACAGTTGTAATTGGCGGTCAACAAGCAGGCTTATTAATGGGTCCACTGTTTACGATTCATAAAATTATTTCGATCATTAAATTAGCTGAACAACAGGAAAATTTACTGGGAAAACCAGTAGTACCAGTGTTTTGGATAGCTGGAGAAGACCATGATTTTCTTGAGATCAATCATTTGTATACGGAATCGAATGATGGAATGAAGAAAACTAGCTTTTCTGGCATGAATGAGGAAAAAAGAATGGTGTCAGACATTCATTATGATCAAAATCAAATGTTAGAGTGGGTTAATCTAATTTTTGAGCAATTTGGAGAACGTAAACATACGAATGAAATGATTACTCTTATACATGAAGCAGTTCAATCATACGATACGTTTACAGACTTTTTTACCTATCTAGTTACATACTTATTTAAAGACTATGGCTTATTAGTCATCGATTCGGCTGACAAGCAATTGAGACAATTAGAAAAGCCTTATTTTTCTCGGTTAATTGAAAACAATACGGAAATTACATCTGCCGTTTTATCACAACAAGATATTATTGAGAATAATGGGTTTAATCTTGCGATGGAAGTGGAGAGTAGTTCGGCAAATTTATTTTACTATATAAATAATGAAAGAATTTTGCTTGAGTTTGATCGAACACGCCAGTTGTTTCTTTCGAAGAAGACCGATTTAGTATTTACAAAAGAAGAATTATTTGATTTGTTGGAGCAATATCCTGAAAGATTCAGCAATAATGTCGTTACAAGACCGATGATGCAAGAGTGGTTATTCCCAACACTTGCTTTTATTGCTGGTCCCGGTGAGATAGCCTATTGGGGAGAATTGAAACAAGCATTTGAATTGGTTAACAGTAAGATGCCCCCTATTATTCCGAGATTGAATATTTCATTTGTTGAATCAGCCATTGAACGGGATGTTGAAGAATTAAATTTATCTCTTCAAAATGTGATTGAAAATGGTATCAGCAATGAAAGGGAAGCGTTTATTCAGTCTGTATCAGATCAAGAGTTAACTGGAATTACGGAAAAAGTAAAAGACTTTTTAGTAGCCGGGTATAGCGGGATATATGAGAGAGTAAACACAATTGATGCTAGTTTATTGCCGTTAGCAGAAAAAAACCTTGCTTTTCATTTAAAACAATTTGATTTTCTACAAAATAAAGTAGACATATCGATACGTAGTCAACATAAAACGATCATCAATAAATACGATCGTATAGAACGTCATCTTTCTCCTGAGAAAAGCTTTCAAGAACGAATATGGAATATATTCTATTACCTAAATATTCGCGGGGAAATGTTTATTCATCATCTCATGGATTTAGAGTTTGAATTTGATGGAAAGCATAAAATAATTAAAATATAGTTTGTTAAGTCCTTCCAATTGGGAAGGGCTTTTTTTGTGTAATGAAATACAAAAAAGTTGTTAAAGCCTGCGATGAAGACTTTTGTGAGATTGTAACAATAAGCATTAAATTTGGATGTTTTTGTTCTCAGGGTTAGCTTTAGAAAAAAATAAGAAAAAATGTGGTGGAAAGTGGGGGGATGTGGTACATTAAATATAGAAAGTGGGGCATGTCTTATGTTCATGGGTGAATATCAACATAACATTGATGCAAAAGGCCGTTTGATCATCCCATCTAAATTCCGGGATCATCTTGGTGAAACCTTCGTGGTTACACGAGGACTCGATCAATGTTTATTTGGATATCCATTAGATGAATGGAGACAGCTAGAGGAAAAGTTAAAAGCCCTCCCACTAACAAAAAAAGACGCACGGGCTTTTACCAGATTTTTCTTCTCTGGTGCAACGGAGTGCGAATTAGACAAACAGGGTAGGATTAACCTGCCTACATCTTTGCTCGGGTATGCAAATCTAACAAAAGAATGTGTTATTTTAGGGGTATCGGGTCGATTTGAGATTTGGAGTAAAGAATTATGGGAAGACTATATGACAGAATCAGAAGAATCTTTTGCGGAAATCGCAGAGAATATGATTGGTTTTGATATTTAAGCTCAGCCTGATTAGGTGATTGGAAAGGTGATAGCCATTGTTTATACACAAAACTGTCTTATTGGACGAAACTGTTGACGGTTTGAATATTCGCCCAGATGGAATTTATGTGGACTGTACATTGGGTGGCGGAGGGCATTCTGAAAAAATCCTTTCGCAATTATCTGGTGAAGGTAAGTTAATTGCATTTGACCATGATGAAACTGCGCTCATGCATGCGAAAGAAAAACTAAAGCAATATAAAGAAAACCTAATATTAGTTAAAAGTAATTTTAAGTATATTCAAGACAAAATCTACGAACTAGATATACATAAGGTTGATGGTATTTTATATGACCTCGGAGTCTCTTCTCCACAGTTAGATACACCTGAACGGGGATTTAGTTATCATCATGATGCACCTCTAGATATGCGTATGGATCAGCAAGGCGAATTAAGCGCCTATGATGTCGTGAATACTTGGCCATATGAAGATCTTGTACGCATTTTTTTCCAATATGGTGAAGAAAAATTTTCTAAACAAATTGCAAGAAAGATTGAAGGGGCAAGACAAAAAGCACCAATACAATCTACGGGAGAACTTGTTGATTTGATAAAAGCGGGTATACCTGCACCAGCAAGAAGAAAAGGCGGTCATCCGGCAAAACGAATTTTTCAAGCGATTAGAATCGCAGTAAATGATGAGCTGGCCGTATTTGAAAGTTCATTGAAACAAGCCATCGAATTATTAAACCCTGGTGGACGAATTAGCGTTATTACATTTCATTCATTAGAAGATCGGATTTGTAAAAGTGTTTTTAAAGAAGCCAGTGAGGGGTTAGCATTACCTCCGGGCATGCCAGCTATACCTGCAGGTTATGAACCAATCATGAAATTAATTAATCGCAAGCCGATTGTCTCATCAGATCAGGAACTTGAAGAAAACAACCGTGCTAGGTCAGCTAAATTAAGGATTGCTGAGAAACTTTAAGAGAAGCTAAGTGTCCTGTTTATTGGAGCTACTATTAGAAATGAGTCGACAGGCGCTAAGGAGAGAGAATAAAGAGTAGAACAGGGGGAATTTAAAGTGAGTAATCTAGCACGAAAGAACAGCCAGCAAATGTATGAATCAACAGAACATGTGAAAATTCAAACTAAAAAAGTACAACGACATGCAAAAATTACTCCAGGTGAAAAAATATTAGCGGTTTTCTTGGTTGCCATGGTTGCTTTTATGGCGGTGAAAATTATTTCTGCTCAAGCGTCTATCTATGAAGTGAATAAAGAAATTGAAGATACAAAAACGGCCATTCATGAACAACAAAAGATCAATAGTGACTTAGAGGACCAAATTAGTGATCTAAGCAAATATGATCGTGTTAGAAAAATAGCACAAGAACAAGGCTTAGATTTAAAAGAGAACAATGTCAAGGTTGTTGAAAAGAAATGACTCATAGTAAAAAAAATAGAAACAAAGGAGCAGCCTTCTTATTTATCATATTTGGAGTGCTCTTTTTTGTCTTGATTGTTAGATTTATCACAATACAATATACAGGAGAGGCAGAGGGGAAAGTTCTAGCAGCGAAAGCGGCGCAAACTTACTTACGTAAGGACGTGATAAAATCAAAGCGTGGGACTATCTATGATCGTAAGGGTGAAGTCATAGCTGAGGATTCTGCCTCCTATACATTGGTTGCTATTTTAGATGAAAAATTGACGACTGATCCTGAACATCCAAATCATGTTGTTGACCTAGAGAAAACGGCAGCGGAACTTGCGAAGAATATTGAAATGGAAGAAAGTGAAATCTATTCCCGTTTAGCAAAGGAAGGTAGAAAACAAGTAGAATTTGGACGAGCAGGTAGAGATTTACCCCATAATATAAAAAAGAAGATAGAAGCATTAAAATTACCGGGAATTTCGTTTATGAAAGATTCTAAACGATTTTATCCAAATGGTATATTTGCTTCCCACTTAATCGGTTATGCCCAAAAAAATCAAGAGGATTCTGCGGTTACAGAAATAACAGGACAGACAGGACTTGAGAAAACCTATGATAAATTATTAAAAGGCAAAGATGGGTCTCTTCAATACGAAGGGGATATATGGAATTACATTTTGCCGAATTCAAAAAAACAAGTAGTTGAACCTGAAAATGGGAGCGATATTTATTTAACAATTGATAAAAAGATACAAACGTTCCTTGAGGAAGCGATGAATAAAGTGGATGAAGAATACAAACCTAAAAGAATTATGGCGATGGTTGCTGATCCGAAAACCGGTAAAATTCTAGCCATGGGGCAACGTCCAACATATCATCCAGCTACAAGAGAAGGAATCGATCAATCTTGGCATAATGAGATTATTGAAACATCATTTGAGCCGGGATCGACGATGAAAATATTCTCATTGGCTGCTGCGGTCGAAGAAAAGAAATTTAATCCGAATGAACAGTTTAAATCTGGTACTTATCAAGTAGATAAGAAAAGCCAGCCTATTAGGGACCATAATAGTGGGCGCGGGTGGGGGACTATTCCCTACTTGGAGGGTGTGCAACGCTCATCAAACGTCGCTTTCGCCTATCTTCTAGAAAAGATAGGTACTGAAAAGTGGCGAGAATATATGGATAACTTTAAATTTGGCACGAAAACTGGAATTGCTTTACCAAATGAAGTAGCGGGGAATATCTTATATGATTGGCCAATCGAGAAAGTGACGAGCGTTTATGGCCAGGGAACCACGGTTACAGCGGTCCAAATGGTACAAGCAATGTCGGCAATTGCAAATGATGGGAAAATGATGAAACCTTATGTAGTAGATAAAATCGTCAATCCTAATGATGGTACGATCAAAGAAAGTAAACCGGAGAAGGCAGGTCAACCCATTAGTAAAGAAACGGCGAAAGAAGTAAGAAAAATATTAGAAACCACACTATTACCTCCAGATGGAACAGCGCAAAACTTTCAACTAGAAGGATATCGTGTTGCAGGGAAAACAGGAACAGCGCAAATTCCGAATCCCAATGGTGGTGGTTATTTAGAAGGACAAAATAATTATATTTTCTCATTCCTTGGAACCGCACCTGCTGATGATCCGAAATTGGTTGTATATGTTGCAGTGGAACAGCCGCAATTAAAAATAAATGAAAATGGTGTCGAAAACGGTAGTGTTCCTGTTTCAAAGATTTTTAATCCTGTAATGAAAAATAGTTTGCAGTATTTAAACATCGAACCTGAGAAGATACCTGAAGCGAAAATCTTTTCTTTACCTGATTTTTCATCAATGAATAAGAAAGAAATGAATAAAGTATTGAAAGATAATGGGCTTGTACCAGTTATAGTTGGTAAAGGTGAAAAAATAATCGGTCAATCCCCTGCTAAAAGTACAGAAGTTTTTGCAGGAGAAAAAGTAATGATTAGATTCAATGGCGATAAGACAATCCCAAATATGGCGGGTTGGTCTAAGCGAGATGTGTTAAAAATAGCACAATTATTGGATGTTAAGGTGAATATGACTGGAGAAGGATTTGTTTTTAAACAAAATTTAAAACCAGGGTCGATAATGAAACAAGACGATCAACTCGTCGTAAGTTTTGAAACACCTACACAAAAACTAGAAAGAGAAAAGAAACAGAAGCTTGAAAATAATGAAAATCCACCTTTAGATTAGAACAAAGGGGCTGTCCGAGAAGTCGAAGTAACTGACTTTTGGATACCCCTCTTTTTTGTTATTAGGTATAACCTCGGCCATTGATTTCCACTGCAGGCGTTCGCTTTACGTTGACTCCTCTAATTCATCTTTCCGCGTTTCCTGTTAAAAAAAAGCTTGAAATGAAGTATTGCTTTTTTACAGAGCATTTAGAGCTCTATCAGACCCATCATATTTAAGTCTATATCAAACCTTCTTTTTGTAGATTTTCAGGATGATTTGCTCTATTGCTAATGCCACATATTGAACTTAGTCGATATCCTAGCCTGTGTATGTATATGACCGAGTCTTTGGGTCTTTTTTATGGTGAGTAAATAATTTCAGCGTCTAAACGATTAGTAAACTTAAAGAGGCATTGATTTCTATCAGTATTGAAATTCGTGAAGAAGTAAGACTCATCACTTCCGTCATCATTTATATTTGCCGTTATTGAAATCGCACTTAGCCGTTGCTCCTTATTTCTGTTCTACAAGAAAGGGACAAGACATATAGTTGAACGAGCCGAAAAAAAGGAGGTTCTTTTTGTGAAGCGAGTATCAACTGTTACAGTTAGAAAAAGGTTGCTTTATATTCTTGTTGCCGGAATTATCATATTTTTGATTATTGACATTCGGCTAGGCTATGTACAGTTTGCAATGGGGGATACCCTCACAGGCAAAGCAAGAGATTCTTGGAGTCGGGAAATTCCCTTTGAACCTGAACGTGGTGAAATAATAGACAGAAATGATGTACCGATTGCTTCAAATGAAAGTGCACCGACTATTTATGTTGTTCCTAGGCAGATTGAAAAACCAGCTGAAGCAGCAGAGCAATTGGCCGCACTTCTTAATGCGCCAAAAGATAAGATATATAAACAATTAGTAGAAAATGCAGTAAATGTAAGGATGAAAGAAGGTAGGAAGATTTCTTTCGAAAAAGCAAGGGAAGTTCAAGCTTTAGATTTAAAAGGTGTCTATATAGCTGAAGATTCAAAACGACACTATCCATTTGGCAAATATTTATCCCATGTTCTAGGTTTTACCGGGATTGATAACCAAGGACTAATGGGGTTGGAGCTTTACTATGACGAAGAGTTAAAAGGTAGTAAAGGTTCTGTTCAATTTTTTTCTGACGCAAAGGGAAAAAGAATGCCTGATATGTCTGATGATTTTACCGCTCCAGTTGATGGATATAAATTAAAACTCACAATTGATACAAAAATTCAATCGATATTAGAAAGAGAAATGGAGAATGCTGAGGCACTATATAATCCAGATGGTATAGTTAGCATAGCAATGAACCCGAATAATGGCGAAATTTTAGGTATGTCCAGTAGGCCATCTTTCAATCCAGCTGATTTCAGAGAAGTACCACAAGAAATTTATAATCGAAACTTGCCGATATGGAGCACGTACGAGCCAGGCTCCACTTTTAAAATAATTACATTAGCTGCTGCTTTAGAAGAAGGGAAAGTGGATTTGGAGGAAGAGCATTTTCACGATCCGGGATACGTGAAAGTGGGGGGTTCCACATTAAAATGTTGGAAAAGAGGGGGGCATGGGGATCAAACATTTTTAGAAGTTGTTGAAAACTCATGTAACCCAGGCTTTGTTGAGCTAGGGCAGAGACTAGGAAAAGAAAAGCTATTTCAATATATAAAAGACTTTGGATTTGGGCAGAAAACTGGGGTAGATTTAGCTGGTGAAGGAACAGGGATCCTATTTAAATTAGATCAGGTTGGACCTGTTGAGTTAGCGACCACCGCTTTTGGTCAAGGCGTTTCAGTAACACCGATACAACAAGTCGCTGCTGTCGCTGCAGCCGTAAATGGTGGTACATTGTATCAACCGTATATAGCGAAGGAATTAATTGATCCAATTACAGGTGAAGTTGTCATGCGCAAAACACCGATCGCAAAAAGAAAAGTCATTTCCGAAGCAACTTCGAAAGAAATACGTCATACATTAGAAAGTGTTGTTGCTCAAGGTACTGGAGGAAATGCTTTCGTTGATTCCTATCGGGTAGGGGGGAAAACGGGTACGGCACAAAAAGCAAAAGATGGCCGCTATCTCGAAAATAATCATGTTGTTTCATTTATTGGGTTTGCTCCTGCAGATGATCCACAAATTGTTGTTTATACAGCGGTCGATAATCCAAAAGGAATTATTCAATTTGGGGGTACCGTAGCGGCACCTATCGTTGGAAAAATTATTGAGGATTCTTTAAGAGCATTGGACGTAAAACCAAGAGAGAAACAAATTGAAAAAAAGAAAAAATGGGATGATCCAATCATGATCACGGTGCCTGATTTAAAGGGAATGACAAAAAAGGAAATACTTCAGCAACAAATATTTGACTTGAAGCTTGAAACGAATGGCGAAGGATCAACAGTTGCACAACAAGTACCAGAAGCAGGGGTGAAACTTGAAGCCGGTTCTGTCGTTCGTATATATATGAAATAAGCTTTGCAGCATGCGGCATGATTATTTCATTGCCGCTTCTTTATGCAATCTTAAAGAAAAAATATTAGCAGCATGATAGCTTCATAAGCTATAATTTTGTAGAATAGATAATACGGTCTAAAATGAAATCATAACATGAAGACTTTGGTTGTGTTTCTGTGTTAAAGAAACGAAAGGAAGGACAAAATGAAACTACATACACTTTTACAGACAATTCCATTTATATCGAAACCTATTGAAAATCCCGAAATTAAAAGTATAGTTAATGATCATAGAGAGGTTGAACCAGGATGTATGTTTGTTTGTGTGAGAGGCCATGTTGTTGACGGTCATCAATTTGCTAAGGAAGCAGAATCAGCAGGTGCAGTTGCCATTTTAGCGGAAGAAAACCTTGATGTGGATATTCCGGTTATTCAAGTGGACAATACTAAACGTATGATGGCGATTATAGCTGATGCATTTTATGACAGACCTACACATAAGTTGCATATGATCGGCATTACTGGGACAAATGGAAAAACAACGACCAGTCATTTGATCGATAAAATCTTCCGTGATGAGGGCAGGAAAACTGGATTAATAGGCACCATCCATATGAAAGTAGCAGATCGCGTAATCGAAACAAAAAATACAACGCCTGACAGTATTATGCTACAATCAGTTTTTGGGCAGATGGTTCAAGAAAAAGTGGATACATCTATCATGGAAGTCTCTTCGCATGCACTTGTTCAAGGAAGGGTCAATGGATGTGATTATGATATTGCAGTATTTACAAATTTAAGCCAAGACCATTTAGATTATCATGGAACAATGGAAGAATATAAACAGGCAAAAGGTTTACTATTCTCGCGGCTTGGCAATACGTATGATGCTAGTAAGCCTAAATTTGCTGTTTTGAATAACGATGATGAAGCGACAGAACAGTTTTTAAATGATACTGCTGCTCATATAATAACTTATGGCATTGACCGCCAGGCTGATTTTCATGCTAAAGATATTGTTTTAGAGGGCAGTGGAACTACATTTACTCTTATCACTCCCGAATCTGAACGAAAAGTCAGTTTGAAATTGATGGGTAAATTTAATGTTTATAATGTATTGGCGGCAATCGCTACTGCCTATGTTTCTAATATTTCTTTAAATGCTATCGTTCAATCTATTGAAACTGTAGCAGGTGTTTCCGGAAGATTTGAAGCGGTGGATGGCGGACAAAATTTCCCAATCATTGTAGATTATGCACACACGCCAGATAGTTTAGAAAATGTATTGAAAACAATTTCTCAATTTGCTAAAAAACGTATATTTGCAATTGTTGGTTGTGGTGGAGACAGGGACAAAACGAAAAGACCGCTTATGGCTAAAATCGCATGCAAATACGCAACAGATCCTATTTTCACTTCTGATAATCCGCGAAGCGAAGATCCGCTTGCTATTTTGAATGATATGGAACAAGGGGTAAAAGGGAGCAATTATCAGATCATCCCTGATAGAAGGGAAGCTATTAAACATGCAATTCATGCGGCTAAAGTGGGGGATGTTGTATTAATTGCCGGTAAAGGGCATGAAACTTATCAAATTATTGGAGAGCGAGTATTTGATTTTGATGATCGTCTTGTTGCTTTAGAAGCATTAAAGGGGCGATAAATAATGTTGAATTACTCTGATCTGGCATGTTTTTTTAATAGAGACGCAGGAATAGAGCTACCACGTGATACGCCAAATCATTTTCCTGTTCTTTTTACAGATGATCCGATGGAAATTTTAACAGCGTTTGGGAAGAAATTTACGAATAAAATAATATTGAATAATAGTGGAGATATGACAAATATGATACTTAAAAACACAGATTTATTAACTGAAGATGTAAATATACAAAATAATATTCAGAATGGGAGAGAGCATATATAATGGAACGCATTATTTTATTTGCCATTATTATGGCTTTTCTCATAACTGTATTATTATCACCATTGTTTATCCCTTTTTTAAGAAGATTAAAGTTTGGGCAAAGTATTCGCGATGAAGGTCCAAAATCTCACCAAAAGAAAAGCGGGACTCCGACGATGGGTGGTATATTAATCGTTATATCGATTATTATTACTACCTTAGTAATGACTGCAAAATATTCAGAGCCAGGGATGGATACATATTTATTATTATTCGTCTTATTGGGATATGGGTTATTAGGATTTCTAGATGATTTTATTAAAATAGCCATGAAGAGAAATCTAGGATTAACATCGAAGCAAAAATTAATTGGGCAGATTATTATTGCTGTTGTTTTTTATGTTGTTTTAAAAATAAACGGTTTTTCTACGATAATATCTATTCCGCTTACTGATTTTTCTATTGACCTAGGTTGGGGATATGCTCTATTCATCATTTTTTGGTTAGTTGGTTTTTCAAATGCTACGAATTTAACTGATGGGCTTGATGGACTTTTATCAGGGACTGCAGCAATTGCTTTTGGTGCCTTTGCCATTTTGGCTTGGAGTCTAGAAATGCTTGATGTTACATTATTTGCAGTAGCTGTTATGGGGGCTGTTTTAGGGTTCCTTGTTTTTAATGCTTATCCGGCGAAGGTCTTTATGGGAGATACCGGCTCTCTAGCCCTAGGAGGGGCTCTTGCAGCAATTGCTATCTTAACGAAAATGGAAATCATTCTATTGCTGATTGGTGGAATGTTTGTATTGGAAACATTATCAGTTATTTTGCAAGTTGCATCTTTCAAAACAACTGGAAAACGTATTTTCAAAATGAGTCCTTTACATCATCACTATGAACTATCTGGATGGTCTGAATGGCGGGTAGTTGTAACGTTTTGGACTGTCGGGGTGCTTTTTGCTGTATTAGGAATTTATATTGAGGTGTGGATGTAAAATGAAAAATATTACGGAATACAACCATAAAAAAATACTTGTTCTTGGTTTAGCAAAAAGTGGGGTTGTCGCAGCTTCATTACTTCATCAATTAGGTGCATTTGTTACAGTAAATGACTATAAACCCTTTGAAGAAAATCCAGATGCTCAAGGACTGTTAGAGCAAGGAATTAAGGTGATTTGTGGAAGTCATCCTGTCGAACTACTTGATGAAGGTTTTGAATTAATTGTCAAAAACCCTGGAATCCCTTATTCTAATCCGCTTGTCCAAGGAGCGGTTGAATTAGGGATCCCGATCATCACAGAGATAGAGTTAGCATATCGCATTTCAGAAGCTGAAATGATTGGCATTACCGGTACAAATGGGAAAACAACTACGACTACACTTATTTTTGAAATGCTTCAAAGTGCGGAAAATCAACCGCTGATTGCGGGGAACATAGGAACGGTTGCTTCAGAGGTGGCTCAAATAGCAACATCCGAAAATAAAATGGTTGTGGAGCTCTCGTCCTTTCAATTAATGGGTATTCAAACATATCGTCCCAAAATAGCCATTATTACCAATTTGTACGAAGCACATCTTGATTATCATGGTACTTGGAAGGAATATGCGCAAGCAAAATCAAATATTACTAAAAATCAAACAGAAGAGGATTTTTTGATTGTAAATGCTGATCAGCAAAAATTAATTGATTTGATTCGTTTTACAAAGGCTAAAATCATCCCTTTTTCAACAAAGCGCTATTTAACAGAAGGCGCCTCGGTGAGAAATGGTCAGCTCGTCTTTCAAGGGGAAGAGATTATGGCCGTAGATGAGATAGCTTTACCAGGCGATCATAATTTGGAAAATATTTTAGCGGCAGTTACGGCAGTGAAAATATTGGGGGTCGGAAATGAATCTATACGATCAGTTCTCAGGACTTTCAGAGGTGTGAAACATAGAACCCAATTTGTGAAAACAATAAACAACAGAACCTTTTATAATGATTCAAAAGCAACAAATATTCTTGCAGCTGCTAGTGCATTAAAAGCCTTTACCGAACCTGTGATTTTATTAGCGGGTGGACTTGATCGGGGGAATGAGTTTGATGAACTTATTCCTTATCTCGACAATGTAAAAGCAATGGTTTTATTCGGTGAAACAGCAGAGAAATTAGAAGAAGCGGGTCGAATGGCCGGTGTTAAAAATATACAACGAGTAGAAAATGTAGAAATGGCAGTTCCGGCGGCCTATAAATTATCTCAGGAAGATGACATTATTTTATTGTCACCCGCATGCGCTAGTTGGGATCAGTATCGAACTTTTGAAGTTCGTGGTGATATTTTTATAGAAGCTGTGCATAAGCTTAAATAGAGCATGTCATTATGATTGAGCGAGCAGTAGAAAGTGTATTTTCACCATGAAAATCAAGCTCTCATAATATGCTTCAATATGGGCGGCAGAGGTGAATGCACAGTGCCAAATAAAAAAACAGCTCCTGATTTAATAATGATTATGGCAACTATTAGTTTATTAGTAGTCGGTCTAATCATGGTTTACAGTGCAAGTGCGATTTGGGCTAATTATAAATTTGGCGATTCCTATTTTTTCTTGAAGCGACAGTTGCTTTTTGCAGGGGTAGGTCTTATCGCGATGTTTGTGATTATGAACTTAGACTATTGGGTATGGAAGCAGTGGGCAAAGCCTATCCTGATTATTTGCTTCGTGCTCTTAATTGCCGTGCTTATTCCTGGCATCGGTATGGAACGCAATGGTTCAAGAAGTTGGATCGGGGTTGGTGCGTTTTCTATACAGCCATCTGAGTTTATGAAGATAGGGATGATTGCTTTTTTAGCAAAGTTTCTATCTACGCAACAAAGGTATATTACGACAGTTAAAAAAGGGTTATTACCATCTTTATCCCTTCTGTTTCTAGCATTTGGTTTAATTATGCTCCAACCAGATCTTGGTACGGGTACAGTTATGGTTGGGACATGCATTATCATGATTTTTGTTGCTGGTGCAAGGGTGGCTCATTTTGCCTTTCTAGGCGTATTGGGGATAGTAGGGTTCGTTGGGCTTGTTATATCTGCTCCCTACCGAATGAAGAGGATTACTTCCTTCTTAGACCCATGGCAAGATCCAATGGATAGCGGTTTTCAAATAATCCAATCTTTATATGCAATTGGACCTGGTGGTTTACTAGGGTTAGGATTAGGCGAAAGTAAACAAAAATATTTCTATTTACCAGAACCGCAAACAGATTTTATTTTCGCCATTCTTGCTGAAGAGCTTGGATTTATTGGCGGCAGTTTTATTTTACTTCTATTTTCCATACTATTATGGCGAGGAATTAAGATTGCTTTGTCAGCACCAGATCTATTTGGTAGTTTTTTAGCGGTAGGAATTATATCAATGGTTGCTATTCAAGTGATGATTAATATTGGTGTTGTGATTGGTTTGATGCCAGTTACGGGAATCACTTTACCGCTTTTAAGCTATGGTGGTTCATCATTAACCTTAATGTTAATGGCAATAGGAGTATTATTAAACATAAGTCGACATGCGAGATAATTGTTTGGAAATGGCTGTGAAATGTTTAAGATAGCACTATATTATTAGCTAAAAAGGAAGCCAGTGGCGCTTCCTTTTTTTATTTCCTATTTTACATTTCGGCAACAATCTAGTGTAAACTCGTTTTTCTTGTATATTATATAGTAAGATAAGATAATTAAGGAGCTTTGAATTCTAATCTAGGTGACTTATATTAAATCCAAATAGAGGTGTCATAATGAAAATTATCGTAAGTGGAGGAGGCACCGGAGGCCATATTTATCCTGCCCTCGCTTTAATCCGAACAATAAAAGAGGAATATCCAGAGACGGAATTTCTATACATAGGAACGGAAAAAGGCTTAGAAGCCGATATTATTCGCAGGGAAAATATTCCGTTTGCGACAATTAATATTACCGGTTTTAAACGATCACTTTCTTTCGAAAATATTAAAACTATTTTTCGGTTTTTAAAAGGGGTAACTGATAGTAAAAAGTTATTAAAGGAATTTAAACCGGATGCGGTGATTGGGACAGGCGGATATGTATGCGGACCAGTTGTTTATGCCGCAGCGAAAAAAAAGATTCCGACGATTATCCATGAACAAAATAGTATACCTGGCCTAACGAATAAATTCTTAAGTAGGTATGTAGACAAAGTAGCCATTTGCTTTGAACAAGTTCGAGAATACTTTCCAGAAAACAAAGTAGTTTTTACAGGGAATCCCCGTGCGTCTGAAGTAATCGGTAAAAAAAATAATGAACTGATTCAATCATTCGGTTTGAAAGATTATTTACCTATAGCTTTGATTTTTGGAGGTAGTAGAGGAGCAAGACCAATTAATGAAGTGGTTATCAAGTCTCTTTCACAATTATCAAAGAAGCCATACCAAATTTTATATGTTACAGGGGAAGCTCATTATGATGAAGTGCAAATAGAAGCAGAATTGTTAGGGCAATTTGATAATGTCGTGATTGTACCATTTATACATAATATGCAAGAGTTACTTGCTTCCATTGATGTTGTAATTGGGCGAGCGGGAGCTACATCTATTGCCGAAATAACAGCGCTCGGTTTACCGTCTATTTTGATACCGAGTCCCTATGTTACGAATAATCATCAAGAAAAAAACGCAGAAGCGCTTGTTGAAAAAGGGGCAGCATACATGCTAACCGAGAAGGAATTAACTAGCCAACGTTTAATTACTGCGCTTGATGCATTATTATTGGATGAAGTTGAAAGAACAAATATGGGGAATGCTTCTAAAAAACTTGGTATCCAAGATGCATCAAACAGATTATTTGACGTAATTAAGGCCTTGCAAAAAAATGACTAAGTGATCTTGCAACCAACACATTATCTTTTGGTTAAATTATAACAACGCTCTTCTTATTTGAAGTAGAAAATATATATAAAGAACTAGGGCGAAAAATGATAGGCCCATGAGCCCTTATCGTGTTATTCTGGTTATATAAAATAGGTTTCGTTTAAAGGGGAAATGACTATGCAAAAAGGGAAAGTATTATCCCTTGAAGAAAGGATACCAAAAATAAAAGAACATCGAAGGCGAAAAGCCAATAGGCGCCTCATTCTTCTACTATCGTTATTCTTCTTACTAATTGTATCTGTCGTATATTTTCAATCCCCACTCAGTCATATAAAAAGAATTGAAATCAAAGGGAATGACAAAATTTCATCTGAAGAGATATTATCAGTTACCAAAATGGCAGAAGGCTTAAATATATGGAAAGTGGATAAGCGTTTTGGGAAAGAACAATTATTATCCCTACCAGAAATAAAAACAGCTGAAATAAAGGTCACATTTCCAAATGTACTGAAAATTAATGTAGTAGAATATGCGACGATAGCTTATATGGAGAAAGACCAGCAATACTATCCTCTATTGGAAACAGGGAAGGTATTAAATCAAAAAAAGGAATATAACACGATAGAAGACGCTCTGATCTTGATAAATTTTAAAACTGGTGATGTATTAAATGACCTAACTGCGGAGCTCAAGCAACTACCAACTGAAATCACCAATGTTATTTCCGAAATTCGTTATGACCCGAAGAAAACAGATAAATATCATATTTATCTGTATACAAATGACGGAAATGAAGTGAGGGCTAGCATCCCGACATTTTCAGAAAAAATGATACATTATCCTTCGTATATTAGTCAGTTAGACTCTGAGATTAAAGGCGTACTTGATTTAGAAGTTGGCTCTTTTTTTAAAGCTTTTGAAATAGAAGGAGAAGGTTTGGATGCAGAAGGGAAAGAAGAGTAAGTATGTAGTTATATCTTTTGTGTGTTTAGTCTTTGGTTTTATCCTCGCCTTTTCATATAGTTATACAAGCAAGGAAAAAGAGTCGGGACAAGGTATAACAGATAAGCAACATATAAAGGAAATGGAGCTGCGACAGCAATTAGTTAGTTATCAAGAAAGAAACCTCGGTTTGCAAAAAAAATTATACGAGAAACAAGATAATGTTCGGCAAATGGAAAAGCAACTTTCACAGGAAGAACAAACTTTTTCTGACTTAGCTGAGGATGCAGAAAAGTATCGTATGTTTCTTGGGAAAATTAAAGTAGAAGGACCAGGGATTGTTGTAAGTCTTGAGGATGGAGATTTTACTACTGAAGGCAATGTCAATGATTATTTAGTCCATGAACACCATGTATTTAAAGTGATCAATGAATTATACATTTCCGGTGCATCAGCAGTTGCGGTTAATGGCCAAAGGTTAAAGCATGATTCCTATATTGTTTGTACTGGTCCGGTTATTACTGTTGATGGTAATCCATTTCCCGCTCCATTTGAGATTACAGCTATAGGTGAAACAGATGTAATGGTCTCAGCTTTAACTTTAAAAGGTGGCGTTCGTGATCAATTAGTAAATGACAATATCACATTTACGCTGGAAAAGAAAAAACTAATTGAATTAGAGCCTGTATTGGGAGAAGCATCATAATGACTAAGCGAACAAAACTTTACTTTACTTTTATTACTTTCATTATTGGATGTATGATTGCGATCCAGTTTCAAACAGTGCAGGAGCCTGTTGTAAGAGATACACGCGACACATGGGAGCTTCGTCAACATCTAACAAAGGAAATGGAGCTCTATTCTAAACTAATTAGAGAAATTCAAAAAAACGAAGACAGAATTCATAATTATGAATCAGAAATTGCTGGTAGTAAAGAAGAGACATTAAGGCAAACATTACAAGAATTAAGAAAAGAAGCAGGCTTAACCGAAGTAACGGGTCCAGGAATTATTTTAACGATCGAGCCTCTCACAGAAGCATTGTTACTCGGTGAGAAATTTAATGCTGTATCACCAGTGATTCTCCAGCGTTTAATCAACGAATTGAATATGTTTGGTGCAGAACATATTTCAATTGATGGAGAGAGAATCATTAATACGACTGTAATACGTGAAATTAATGGAGAGACTAAAGTCGGTAATCATTCTCTCAATGTTCTACCATTCAACATATTGATTATTACGGAAAACAAAGACTCTGCTGATAAAATGTATAATAGAATGCAAGTATCACCATCTATTGAAGACTTTTTCATTGATAATTTACGGGTGAAAATATCAAAGCCTTCGGATTCAATTACTATAACACCATTCGTCGACACACTTCGTATACGTAATATGAAGCCCGCGCAAGAAAAAGGAGAGAACTAAGATGTGGCTTCCGTTACTTGGTCTTCTAATAGGAATTACATTTGGATTGTTAACTGATATTACCATACCAGAAGAATATGCTAACTACCTTTCTATAGCAGTACTAGCATCACTGGACACTTTATTTGGTGGGATCAGGTCTCACTTACAAAATTTATATGACAACCGTGTATTTGTATCTGGTTTTTTCTTTAATATAGTATTAGCTGCAAGTTTAGCTTTTCTAGGTGTTCATCTTGGTGTAGACTTATACTTAGCTGCAATTTTTGCATTTGGCATAAGACTATTCCAAAATATAGCAGTGATTCGCAGAATTCTATTGAATAAATGGGCTAGTGCTAGAGAAAATTCTAAATAAATAGTATTATAAAAAGGAAATACTCAATTAGTGCCGAATGTATTTTATTAAGTAAACTCAAGGATGATTACAAATGAATCTATTAAATAAACGAAGAAAAAAAGTTTTGTAAAAGGAGGTGCCATGGATTGAACAACAGTGAAATATATGTCAGCCTGGACATTGGTACATCCACAGTGAAAGTGATAATTGGAGAAATGACAAATGATTCTTTAAATATCATTGGTGTTGGAAATGCCGATTCTGAAGGGATTAGGAAGGGCTCAATTGTTGATATTGATGAGACAGTTCAGTCTATAAAAAAGGCAGTAGAACAAGCGGAAAGAATGGTCGGAATGCAAATCAATCATGTCATTGTCGGCATAGCGGGCAATCATGTCGGGCTTCAGCCGTGTCATGGTGTAGTTGCGGTTTCAAGTGAAAATAGAGAAATATCCGATGAAGATGTTGGAAGGGTAATGGATGCTGCTGAGGTTGTATCTATCCCACCAGAGAGGGAAATTATTAATATCATTCCTCAACAATTTATTGTAGACGGATTAGATGAAATTACCGATCCAAGAGGTATGATTGGTGTTCGACTAGAGATGGAAGGTACAATCATTACAGGTTCAAAAACAATTTTACATAATACGCTGCGATGTGTTGAAAGAGCTGGCCTTGAAATTGTGGAAATTGTGTTGCAGCCATTAGCTACCGCATCAGCGGCGTTATCTAAAGATGAACAGAATCTCGGAACAGCATTAATTGATATCGGTGGAGGTTCTACAACAGTAGTTGTGTTTGAGCAAGGCTCTATCAAAGGAACAAGCGTCATTCCAGTCGGTGGGGAGCATATCACCAAAGATTTATCTATCGGACTAAGAACAGCTACAGAAGATGCAGAAAAAATTAAAATTAAGCATGGCCACGCTTTTTACGACCTTGCATCAGAAGATGAAGTGTTTAGCGTACCAATTATTGGTAGTGATCAGCATCAACAATTTAATCAGCTAGAATTATCTGATATTATTGAAGCGCGAATGGAAGAAATCTTTGAACTTGTCCAACAAGAAATAAAGCGGATGGGTGGTAATTCAGACCTCCCAGGCGGGTATGTGTTGACAGGTGGAGTAGCAAATATGCCTGGTGTTATGGATTTAGCCCAAGTCATCTTGCAGAATCGCGTTCGCGTTGCTAGTCCTGATTATATTGGTGTTCGGGAGCCGCAATTTACTACAGCAGTAGGATTAATTCGTTATGCTTATAAGAATGCTAGATTGCAAGGCAGAAATATAAGTGCATCACCCATTCATCATTCAAATGATCCGACAGATAAACGACCAACCAAAGAAGTTTCAACCAAACAACAAAAAGAAAAAGATACGGATGAGAAAATAGGCTCAAAAGTAAAAAGATTTTTTGGTTACTTTTTCGAGTAGGCATCCCAGCTGAATAAACCAAATTAGGAGGACTTGCTATGTTAGACTTCGATACAAATTTAGATTCATTAGCAACGATTAAGGTAATCGGTGTAGGTGGCGGTGGAAATAACGCTGTTAACCGGATGATAGAACACGACGTACAAGGAGTAGAATTTATAGCCGTTAATACAGATGCACAGGCATTAAATTTATCAAAAGCTGAAATTAAGATGCAAATCGGAGCTAAACTCACTAGAGGACTTGGAGCAGGAGCCAATCCAGAAGTCGGTAAGAAAGCAGCTGAAGAAAGCAAGGAGCAGATCGAGGAAGCATTACAAGGTGCCGACATGGTATTTGTTACTGCTGGTATGGGCGGTGGAACAGGTACTGGTGCTGCACCTGTTATCGCACAGATCGCTCGTGACCTCGGTGCACTCACTGTAGGTGTTGTTACACGACCATTTACTTTTGAAGGTAGAAAGCGTGCTAACCAAGCCGGCGGTGGAATCGGGGCAATGAAGGACGCGGTAGATACTTTAATTGTCATCCCGAATGATAGACTTTTAGAAATAGTTGATAAGAGCACACCAATGTTAGAAGCATTCCGTGAAGCGGATAATGTTTTAAGGCAAGGTGTACAAGGTATCTCAGATTTAATCGCAACACCTGGATTGATTAACCTTGACTTTGCAGATGTTAAAACAATTATGACAAATAAAGGGTCTGCTTTAATGGGAATAGGTATTGCCACTGGAGAAAATCGAGCATCCGAAGCTGCTAAAAAAGCAATATCATCTCCTTTACTTGAAAAGTCTATTGAGGGTGCACAAGGTGTCTTGATGAATATTACAGGCGGTTCTAATTTAAGTCTATATGAAGTACAAGAAGCGGCTGACATTGTAGCTTCTGCTTCAGACCAAGAAGTGAATATGATCTTTGGTTCAGTTATTAATGATAACTTGAAGGACGAGATTATTGTAACTGTCATAGCAACTGGTTTTGATGAGGCACCTACTGCCCAGCAGCCTAAACAGCAGCGTCCTACATTTGGACAATCTAAACCGATGAATCAAAATACACATGTGACACAACGGGAACCAAAAAGAGAAGAACCTCAAGAACCATCCCGTACAAACCAGCAACCTGTAGAAGATACCTTAGATATACCAACTTTCCTAAGAAATAGAAATCGCAGAAGATAGTTCTATTGTAGAGAGCATATCGAAATTTTAAAATTAGATTGTGGCCAAAACAGACCTGATGAACGTTTATTGGGTCTGTTTTTGTATGAAGAATATTTTCTTTTGAGATGGTTACCTTCCATAAATGATATTTTTTCAGTATCCATAGCCTCAAGTATCAATGAAAACATCAAGATAGCTGCTTTAAAGGTTTTGACTTGTAAGTAGATGGACTCTTTTTTTATACACTACACTCTCCTCTCTTTTTTGACATATGTACCTGTCCGATAATTTTTCTGTTAATTTGACAATCTTCCAAAGAAGATGTGAAAACTTCTGCATTTTCCCACCTACAAACCGACACACTTCAAATTGTGCATACTATATACTTTTTTATAATAGAACAAAGGAAACGAAAACTTGTTGCTTTCGGAAAGGGAGGAGGTTTGCTTGGTCGTATATTTAGATGTAATCTGGCTGTTAAATTTCCTTGTTGATAGCTTGCTTATATGGATGACAGCAATATTTTTAAAGAGAAATATACATCTTGCTAGAATTCTCTTGGGGGGATTAATAGGGTCTTTACTTATTATATTATCTATTACACCATTAGCTACATTAGCAAATCATCCGTTATCAAAAATAGGTATTTCAGTTATTATGATTCTCTTTGCATTTGGTTTTAAGCGATTAAATTATTTTATTAGTGGGTTAATGACATTGTATTTCTCTACATTTTTAATGGGTGGGATACTAATTGGGATTCATTACTTATTAAATTTCGACATTGAGCTACAATCTGCAGTTCTAGTGAATAGCATACAAGGATATGGAGATCCAATTAGTTGGTTATTTGTAATGATCGGTTTTCCTGCTGCATGGCATTTCTCGCAACGCAGCACGAATAGGATTACAGTTTCTAATCTAGTCTATGATGTCTTAGTTGATGTAGATGTTGTTATCAATGATATAGAATTTTCATTAAAAGGATTAATTGACAGCGGGAATAACTTGTATGATCCAATTTCTAAAATGCCTGTAATGATAGTGCAAGCATCAGCCGTGGCCGATCAGCTACCAAAAGAAATTCTTCTTCTGGCTTCTAGTAAAAATGACAATTTGGATGCAGTAGGACAAATACCTCCACAATGGGCAGATATGATGAGACTGATTCCGGCAACAACCCTTGGCCAAAAAAATCAATTACTATGCGCATTTAAAGCTGATAAAATGACACTTTTGGAAAATAACACTGTAAAAGAAGTGAAAAAAGCACTTATTGTATTTACGGATCAAGAACTTTCGGGTGATCAACGTTTTCACTGTATTATCCACCCGTTAATGGCTTCAGATGGCATTATTCAGCCTGCGTCCTAATAATAAAAGAGATTTCTGAAAAATTCATTTACTCTGAGCGAGTTGAAAGATCAATATATAACCACTGAGCATTCAGCATACAGAGGTACTCGCTTTTCCTTGAGAGGAAGCCCGCATTTACTTGGGACAAACGAAGTGTATGTTGAATGGTAGTTTAAATAATAAGTATGAATATGAGTAAGCGTCTGAAAAATGAGCTTGAAAGATTGGAAGGAGGATCATTTTTGAAAAAATTACGATTGCGTCTGTATTATTATTGGTATCGATTACTCAAGAAATTCGGTTTAAAATCTGATGAAGTTTTCTATATCGGTGGTAGTGAAGCATTACCTCCGCCACTGTCTAGAGACGAGGAAGCAATATTATTAAATAAACTTCCTAGTGGAGATAAAACGGCTAGATCGATTTTGATTGAAAGAAATCTGAGACTAGTCGTATATATTGCGCGTAAATTTGAAAATACGGGCATTAATATTGAAGATTTAATTAGTATTGGAACGATTGGTTTAATCAAAGCTGTTAATACATTTAATCCAGAGAAAAAAATAAAATTAGCTACATACGCGTCAAGATGTATCGAAAATGAAATTCTAATGTATTTGCGAAGAAATAATAAAACCCGCTCTGAAGTGTCTTTCGATGAACCATTGAATATTGATTGGGATGGAAATGAATTATTATTATCTGATGTTTTAGGGACAGAAAATGATATTATCACAAAGGAATTGGATGCAAATGTAGATAAGTCATTGCTGTTAAGGGCACTTGAGAAATTATCTGACCGGGAAAAACAAATTATGGAACTGCGTTTTGGTCTTGTGGGAGGAGAAGAAAAAACACAAAAGGACGTAGCTGATATGCTTGGGATATCCCAGTCATATATATCGAGACTTGAAAAAAGAATCATTAAAAGACTGCAAAAGGAGTTTAATAAAATGGTTTAGAAAAAATAATATAAGTAGTTTTCTTCCTTAATAATCAAGGTGTTATCGTATTTTTTTAACATCAAAGAAAAAGTAATTATGCATAGATTTTCCCCCTACGGAGATACTTAATTTTGTATAGCTGCTCCTGCAAGGAGGGAAAAAGTTGAAGCGGAATAAAGTTGAAATATGCGGTGTGGATACTTCTAAGCTCCCCGTGCTAAAAAATGATGAAATGCGGAAACTTTTAAAGGAAATGCAACAAGGGGACTTATCAGCGCGTGAAAAACTAGTGAATGGAAATTTAAGGCTTGTTTTGAGTGTCATTCAGCGCTTTAACAACAGAGGTGAATATGTGGATGACCTTTTCCAAGTTGGCTGTATTGGACTGATGAAATCAATAGATAATTTTGATTTGAACCAAAATGTTCGTTTTTCTACTTATGCAGTACCGATGATTATCGGGGAAATTCGGAGATACTTAAGAGATAATAACCCAATCCGAGTTTCAAGATCTTTAAGAGATATAGCTTATAAAGCATTGCATGTTCGAGAAAAGTTAATGGCAAAGTACTCGAAGGAGCCAACTGCCTTGGAAATCGCCAAAGAGTTGGACATTCCTCGAGAAGAAGTTGTATTCGCTTTAGATGCGATTCAAGATCCAGTATCATTATTTGAGCCGATATATAATGATGGTGGAGATCCGATTTTCGTGATGGATCAGCTAAGCGATGAAAAAAGCCGCGATACATTATGGATTGAAGAAATAGCGCTGCATGATGGTTTGCAAAGATTAAACGACCGAGAAAAAATGATCATCCGCAAACGATTTTTTCAAGGGAAAACACAAATGGAAGTCGCAGAGGAAATAGGAATATCGCAAGCACAAGTTTCTAGACTTGAAAAAGCAGCTATCAAACAAATGAATAAGAATATCCAGTAAAAAAGCATCATACCCCTTCTACACGATGGGGGTATGATGCTTTTTAAGCATGGAAGAAGTATGAAAAAAGATGATTTTTATTGTGCGAGTAAGTTAGTTGAACATAAGTTTTCATATTTCATTCCATACATGAATGTCTATCGCTTATGCATACATATAGTAATGAGCGATCCTGAATATGAGAGGGGAATTGTTATGGTGAGAATATCTGAATTTCAAATTAAAGATGTAGTAAATATTAGTGATGGAAAAAAACTTGGTAACATCGGAGACATAGAAATCAATCTTGAGACCGGTAAGATTGAAACGATTATTATTGGCAATACGGGAAGACTTTTAGGATTTTTCGGTAGAGAGGAGGAAATAGCTATTCCCTGGAATCAAATCGTAAAAATAGGTACAGATGTTATTTTGGTAAGACATCAAGTAACTAAATTTGTTCAAAAGCAGATTAGTGAGCCACAACAATAAGTTTACAATATCCGTTTACACTCATTTATGGTACACTAAAGAAAATATCCTTTCGTCTATTAGGGACAAAGAATTATTAGGAGTTTTAATTCATGACAGTAAAGAGTAAATTAGCAGTTATTAATAATAATATTGCAGTAGCCTGTGAACAATCTGAAAGATCTCCTAATGAAGTGGCTATCATTGCGGTTACAAAATATGTTTCTACAGAAAGAGCGTTAGAAGCTCATGATGCAGGAATTATACATTTTGGTGAGAATCGTGATGATGGTCTTACTTCTAAATGGGAAGCGTTCAAAGGTCAAGCAGTTTGGCATTTTATTGGCACATTACAAACAAGAAAAGTGAAGAATATCATTGATAAAGTTTCCTTTATTCATTCATTGGACAGACTATCTCTCGCTAAAGAAATTAATAAGCGAGCAGATAAGCAGATTAAATGTTTTGTTCAAGTGAATGTTTCAGGTGAAGAATCGAAGCATGGTATCAATCCAGATGAGGTAATTCCTTTTATTGAACAGCTTAGTGAATATCAAAATATTGTTATTGTAGGTTTAATGACAATGGCCCCACATACAGATGACAGCAGTATCCCGCGCGCGTGTTTTCGGAAGTTGAAGCATATTCAAATAGAAATAGCGAAGATGAAATTGGCACATGCTCCATGCACAGAATTATCGATGGGTATGTCGAATGATTATCTTATTGCAATTGAAGAAGGTTCCACATTTGTTCGTATTGGTACAGCGCTTGTTGGGGAAGAATCTAAGGAGGGATAATGATGGGCATGAAAACGAAGTTTAAAAACTTTTTTCAGCTGGAGGATGAATATGAGTACGAGGAAGAAGAAGTTGTAAAGGAAACACGTCCAAGTGTGGAAAGTGAACAACCTATAAATCGAAAACAAAATGTCGTTAGCTTACAAAGTGTCCAAAAGTCTTCAAAAGTGATTTTGATTGAACCAAGAGTATATGCAGAAGCGCAAGAGGTTGCTGATCATTTAGTTAACCGTCGAGCAGTCGTTGTCAACTTACAAAGAATACAGCGTGATCAAGGTGTGCGTATTGTCGATTTCTTAAGTGGTGCCGTATATGCTATTGGTGGCGATATCCAAAAGGTAGGTCAGGATATCTTTCTGTGTACGCCAGATAATGTGGAAGTCTCAGGTAATATATCTGAACTAATGAATGATAGTGAATTTCAAGATACGAGGTGGAGTTGAGTAATATGAACATGATCGTTGGTATATTAGCTACATTAATACAATATTATTCTTTTGCATTAATTATTTATATTTTAATGTCTTGGTTTCCAAATTCTCGAGAAACAGGGATTGGCCAATTTTTAGCGCGAATTTGTGAACCTTATCTAGAACCATTTCGTCGATTTGTTCCGGCGTTAGGAATGATCGATATTTCCCCAATCGTTGCTTTTTTTGTATTAAGGCTGGCTACAGGTGGATTACAACAACTCGCGCTCTGGTTTGGTTAAAAGAGAAATTAGAGTAATTTTGTGATGTATACAACGACTTGTGGCAAAGTCGTTGTGATCTATGTAGTAGGAACTAAATGGAGTGTGAGCAATGTCTGTCGTTTACCAGCATTTCAGACCAGAAGAAAAAGAATTCATCGATCAAGTTGTCGAGTGGAGAGAATACGTAGATCGCACTTATGCAGCTAAATTGACTGATTTTCTTGATCCGCGTCAACAATTTATTTTAAGTGCACTTTTGGGAGAAAACAATGAGGTATGTTACCAGTTCTTTGGGGGAGCGGAAAACAGTGAGCGAAAAAGGGCTTATATCTATCCCGGATATTTTGAACTAAAGGACGAAGACTTTCAAATTGGGCTATATGAGGTTGATTACCCGCGAAAGTTTATTCAACTAGATCATAGAATGGTTCTGGGTTCCATCATGTCACTTGGACTAAAGAGAGATAAATTTGGTGATATTAGAAAGAGCGGTGACAGGATTCAATTCTTCATGGCTGAAGAAGTAGAAAGTTATATTTTTTTGGAATTAAATCAAATTGGTAAAGCCAAAGTGACCATTCAAAAACAAGCTGATGATCCGATTTCATCCGATGAACAATGGCGTGAATCAGAAAAAACAGTCAGTTCTTTGCGCCTCGATGTTATCCTTGCAGCTGCTTATAATATCTCAAGACAAAAGTCACAAAATCTTATTCAACAAGGGCTCATAAAAGTCAATTGGGAAAAGGTAGAACAAACTGCATTCGAGTGTATGGCAAGCGATGTATTGTCTGTACGTGGAATGGGACGATGTAAAATTATTGAGATTCAAGGTAAAACAAAAAAAGATCGATGGCGTATAAAAGTAGGATTATTAAAATAAACGAGATAAATTTCAAGATTATCGACATATTCCGTCGGAATTCTGTATAATATCAATATACGCATAGTCGAAAGATGAGCAGTGGAGGTGGCATTCATGTCGTTAACGCCAGTGGATATACATAATAAAGAATTTGGTAAAAAGATGCGTGGTTATGATGAAGATGAGGTTAATGAATTTTTGGATCAAATTATTA
This sequence comes from Lederbergia lenta NBRC 16444, assembly GCF_001591545.1. Lineage (GTDB taxonomy): Bacteria > Bacillota > Bacilli > Bacillales > Bacillaceae_C > Lederbergia > Lederbergia lenta. The sequence goes on along the minus strand of NZ_BCVC01000001.1, from coordinate 1,841,896 downwards.
AAGACTATGAACTGATCCTTCGCGAGAAAAAGGAATTGGAAGACAAATTGACTTCCACAAATGAACGATTAGGACATTTCAGCAGTATTGAAGATACTTTGCACAAGTCCATAGTTGTTGCTCAAGAAGCAGCAGAAGAAGTAAGAGGCAATGCGCAAAAAGAAGCAAAACTAATCATCAGAGAAGCAGAAAAAAATGCGGATAGAATCGTAAATGAATCATTGTCTAAAGCGCGTAAAATAGCACTGGAAATTGAAGAACTGAAAAAACAATCAAAAGTTTTTAGAACTAGATTTAAAATGTTAATTGAGGCACAATTAGATTTAATAGGTCATGACGATTGGGATCAATTAATGGAATTTGAAGTAGATGCGACAGAATTGAAAGCTTTAGAGGATGTAGACCAGTAATCTTGACGCATCAGTTGTTTCTCACATATAATGAAATATATTTTAATAATATAAACGATGACAGGGATAGTATATTTCTCAAAAGCCTATTAATAGTAGACAGCGATCTAGGGAGAGTGAAAGCCTAGGATAGGTGGGAAGTAGAAGATCACCCTCGAGTTCTTGACTTGAAAGCTTGATGCGAGTAAATGATAGCGGCCATCCACGATACGGAGTAATGAGCGGACAGTTTACCGTGAAAACGGCATTGTCTATGTGGGTGGTACCGCGGGAAAATAACCTTCTCGTCCCTTTTGGGATGAGAAGGTTATTTTTTATGAAAAGATTAGAAGGAGGAATGGAAAATGGAGTACAAAGATACTTTATTAATGCCAAAAACAGAATTTCCAATGCGCGGAAATTTACCAAAGAAAGAACCTGAAATTCAAGCAAAGTGGAAAGAGCAGGATATATATCAAAAGGTTCAAGAACATACGAAAGGGAAGCCATTATTTGTTTTACATGATGGTCCTCCTTATGCGAATGGTGACCTCCATATGGGACACGCGCTTAACAAAACATTAAAGGATTTTATCGTTCGTTATAAATCAATGAGTGGATTTTGCGCGCCATATGTACCAGGGTGGGATACACATGGTTTACCTATTGAGCAGGCACTTGCGAATAAAGGGATCAAGCGCAAAGAGATGTCTGTAGCCGAGTTCCGTGAATTATGTGCTAAATATGCTTACGAACAAATCGATAATCAGAGAACAGAATTTAAACGACTTGGGGTTAGAGGAGATTGGGATAATCCATATATTACTTTGAAGCCTGAATATGAAGCACAACAAATTCATGTTTTTGGTGAAATGGCGAAAAAAGGCTATATTTATAAAGGTAAAAAGCCGGTATATTGGTCTCCATCCAGTGAATCTGCTTTAGCTGAAGCAGAGATTGAGTATCAAGATAAACGCTCTCCATCTATCTATGTTACATTTGCTGTAACCGATGGTAAGGATGTATTGGAAAAAGGTGCTAAATTTATCATCTGGACAACAACACCATGGACGATCCCTGCAAATCTTGGAATCGCTGTTCATCCAGATTTACAGTATGCTGTCGTTCAGGTTGGTGAGGAGAAATTTGTTGTTGCCGAAGCATTATTGGAACAAGTCGCGACTACATTAGAGTGGGATGATGTATCAACAATTAAAACAATTAAAGGATCTGACCTTGAAAAAGTTGTGACGAAACATCCATTGTATGAACGGGACTCCCTTGTCGTACTTGGTGAACATGTTACAACTGACTCAGGAACAGGCTGTGTCCATACGGCACCAGGCCATGGGGAAGATGACTTTTATGTAGGTCAGAAATATGGACTTGATGTATTATGTCCTGTCGATGATAAAGGACATATGACTGAAGAAGCTCCTGGTTTTGAAGGCTTATTTTATGACGCTGCGAATAAGCCAATTACAGAACAATTAACAGCAGTTGGTGCATTGCTGAAATTAGAATTTATTAAGCATTCGTATCCTCATGACTGGAGAACGAAAAAACCAGTAATTTTCCGTGCGACTGCTCAATGGTTTGCTTCTATAAAAGATTTCCGTACCGACTTATTGGAAGCTATTAAAGAAGTGAAATGGGTGCCTAATTGGGGCGAAACAAGATTGTATAATATGGTGCGTGATAGAGGAGATTGGTGTATTTCCAGACAACGTGTGTGGGGAGTACCTATTCCAGTCTTTTATGCGGAAAATGGTGAATCCATTATTACGGATGAAACAATTGCCAATGTAGCAGAGTTATTCCGTCAACATGGTTCAAATATTTGGTTTGAAAAAGAGGCGAAGGATCTTCTTCCAGAAGGTTTTGAACATCCGGGTAGCCCTAATGGGGTATTCACGAAAGAAACGGATATTATGGATGTTTGGTTTGACTCCGGTTCATCACATCAAGGTGTGTTAGAGGAGCGCGAAGATCTTCAACGACCTGCAGACTTGTATTTAGAAGGTTCAGATCAATATCGTGGTTGGTTTAACTCTTCATTAACAACTGCTGTTGCTGTTACAGGGAAAGCACCATATAAAGGCGTATTAAGCCATGGATTTGTACTTGATGGTAATGGTCGTAAAATGAGTAAATCACTTGGTAATGTCATTTTACCAGGTAAAGTGACAAATCAATTAGGCGCAGAAATTATTCGCTTATGGGTTTCATCAGTGGATTACCAAGCGGATGTTCGTGTTTCAGATGCTATTTTGAAACAAGTAAGCGAAGTATATCGAAAAATCAGAAATACTTTCCGCTTTTTACTTGGAAATCTAGCTGATTTTAATCCGGAAAGAGATGCAATTGAATATGATAAATTACGTGAAGTAGATCAATTTATCCTTGTAAAACTTAATAATTTAGTGAAAGAAGTTCGTACTTCATATGATCATTACGAGTTTGCAAATATATATCATGCAGTAAATAACTTCTGTACGAATGAATTAAGTTCTTTTTATATGGATTTCGCTAAAGATGTATTATATATTGAAGCGGCAGATCAATATGAGCGTAGAGCAATGCAAACAGTAATGTATGAGAGTGTTGTTACACTTGCTAAACTATTATCACCAATTCTTCCTCACACCGCTGATGAAGTATGGTCACATACGCCAGGAGTAGTAGAAGAAAGTGTGCAACTGACGGATATGCCGGAATATGCAGAAATTCCACAGTCTGAGCAATTAGAAGAGAAATGGGGAGCATTTTTACAGCTTCGTGATGACGTTCTAAAAGCATTAGAAATTGCGCGAAATGAAAAAGTTATTGGTAAGTCATTGGCGGCTAAAATTGGTTTATATGTAAATGATGAAACGAAAGAATTACTAAACAGTATTACAGAAAATCTTAAGCAGTTATTTATCGTTTCAGGTTTCGAAGTGGCAGGATCTCTTGAAGATGCATCAGAGCATGCACATACATTTGAGCGTGTAGCAATTGTTGTGGAAAAAGCAGATGGTGAAACATGTGAAAGATGCTGGGTTGTAACACCAGAGATCGGGGAAGATAAAGAGCATCCAACTCTATGTCTTCGTTGTGCTTCTGTCGTGAAAGAATATAATTAAGGAAAAAGAGTGATAAAAGGCCCCTGTTAGAAATTATTCTATCAGGGGTCTTTTATAATGGCTGTTTTCTAGTCTGAAAAATGGAAGGCGTTGTTGGTTTCTCTACAGTATGGCGCTATTCAGGTTTATTTGTCATACAGACTTCCTTGAAGGGATAAAAATCTAACTGAGTTTATGAAGGGAACAAAACATCTTTGAGAAAACTACAATCAAGTTGATTGAAGCGTAAGGTGGCACTCTGCGAAGATCTGCATGACAGGTGAGATGCCGCAGGAGCGCAGCGACGAGGAAGCTCACCGCATGCCCTCCGGAAAGCGCCCACCTAAAGCGGAAATCAACGGTGTTCCCTTTCACTTTCTGTGTAGATTATACAATTAAATCCACTGGACTACTCCACATAAGCTAATTCGTAATCATAAAGGATATCGTATTGAATAAAGTGGAATACGACTTTCAGGAACTTATTCATACATGCGATGGAGGCAATGATACTGAGGTAGCTTTATTTATGAATGGTATGATTCGATTCTTCGTTTTTCACAACATTATTTCTCTTTATTGATGCGAACCTTGTTATCAATGTTTCAATTGAGTCTGCTTCCTATAGTTTCTTGCATGAAAAAAAGTATCACTAAATGGCTGCGTGTAGTGGTAACATCGATGCGTCCACATTCTTGGGGTGATCTGTACGTTACTGACCGGGTGCTTTCACTTTTCTTTAAAAGTTGGCATCATCTGTGTTAAGTGATAAAATTCATAAGAAAGACTTGTAGGGATTCGGAGGTTTTGAATTGATATATTACTTAATCGCAGTTTTCATTGTAGCATTAGATCAGTTAACTAAATGGCTAGTTGTGAAAAACATGGAACTCGGAGAAAGCATCGCTATTATAAATGATTTCTTCTATATTACTTCTCATCGTAATCGTGGAGCAGCTTGGGGTATTTTGGAAGGGCAAATGTGGTTTTTTTATGTTATTACGATCGTTGTAATTGGTGTAATTATTTATTATTTTGAAAAACATGCAAAAGGTAAACCACTTTTTCAAACTAGTTTGGTTTTTATCCTTGGTGGTGCAATTGGAAACTTTATCGATAGGGTATTTAGAAAAGAAGTAGTAGATTTCCTTGACACATATATTTTTACATACGATTTTCCAATCTTCAATATTGCTGATTCTGCCTTAACAGTAGGGGTAGTCCTTATGTTTTTGCAAATGATGAAAGAAGGCCGGGAAGAAAAGGAGAAGAAGAATGGACAAAATTGAGCATCGCATTCTTGAAACAGAGAATGGAGAGCGTTTGGATAAAGTAATAACATCATTAAATAAAGAGTGGTCTCGCTCACAAGTACAGTTATGGATAAGATCAGGGCATGTTGAAGTGAATGGGAATGTGGGAAAGTCGAATTATAAATGTTCGATAGACGATTTAATCGTTATCTCTATTCCAGAGCCTGAACCATTAGATGTAGAGCCAGAACAAATGGATTTAGATATTTATTTTGAAGATCAAGATGTTATCGTTGTAAATAAACCTAAAGGAATGGTCGTTCATCCAGCACCAGGTCATTCTGGGGGAACACTTGTAAATGGATTATTAGCACATTGTACTGATTTATCCGGAATTAATGGGGTAATGCGCCCAGGGATTGTTCATCGAATCGATAAGGACACATCAGGTCTTTTAATGGTCGCTAAAAATGACATCGCCCATGAAAATTTAGTGGATCAATTAGTGAAGAAAACAGTAACCCGAAAATACTTTGCACTCGTTCATGGCGTTATACCACATGATCATGGAACAATTGAAGCTCCCATTGGTAGGGACAAAAGTGATCGCCAAAGCATGACGGTTATAGATAATGGAAAAGATGCAGTTACCCATTTTACGGTGCTGGAAAGATTTGAAGAATTTACATTTGTCGAGTGCACATTGGAAACAGGAAGAACACATCAGATTAGAGTACACATGAAATATATTGGTTATCCTCTAGCTGGGGATCCGAAATATGGGCCACGAAAAACATTAAAGACAGATGGGCAGGTCCTTCATGCGGGGGTCCTAGGATTTGAACATCCGCGTCTTCTTGAATACAAAGAGTTTTCAGCTCCATTACCGGAGTATTTTGAGCAACTTTTAAATGATTTACGTAAAAAGGATTGACAAACTGTCATCCTAGACTTTATAGTAATGGTAGTTAAATAAATGCACCTTTAATTTAGTCCGGAGAGGCTGAGAAGGATACGAAATAGAACTGTCGGCTTTTAACTGCCGTTTCAGTTACCTATGTCTAGATATGTATACCCTCTTGCCGTCTTAGGTGAGAGGGATTTTGTTTTGGTGTAAATTTTTCGTATGGAGTGACATATTATGACCCAAAAAGCAGTAGTTCTTGATGAAAAGGCGATACAGCGGGCATTAACGCGAATTGCTCATGAAATTATTGAACGAAATAAAGGGATAGAAAATTGTATTTTAGTTGGTATCAAGACGAGAGGCATTCATTTAGCCGCGAGATTAGCAAAAAGAATTGAGCAAATCGAAGGAGAGCCGATTGCTGTTGGGGAGCTCGATATCACCCTTTATCGCGACGATTTATCGCTCAAAAATGATGATGCAGAGCCAGAGGTAAAAGGATCAAAAATTCCTGTTGATATTAATAATCAAAAAGTCATTGTTGTGGATGACGTTTTGTTCACAGGGAGAACCGTGCGTGCTGCGATGGATGCATTGGTAGATATTGGTCGCCCTTCACAAATTCAACTTGCAGTTCTGGTTGATAGGGGACATCGTGAATTACCAATTCGAGCAGATTTTATTGGGAAGAATATCCCAACTTCTAATCAAGAACGAATTGTTGTAGAACTAATGGAAACAGATGAACTAGATCAAGTCAGTATATATGAAACGAATTGAATACATTCCCTTTTAAATGCAGTCCCGAGAGGCTGACAAAGGGGGTAAAAGAGGCTTACCATGCCTCTCGTTTACATACCCTCTTTGTCTGAAAATTGACAAAGAGGTTTTTTTATACATAAAAAAATGAATAGAAAAGAAAGTGGCGGAGGGATATGGATGAAACATCTCGTATCGATGAATGATCTATCAAGAGAACAAATACTAGACATATTGGATAATGCAGAAGCTTTTGCGTCCGGGGAAGAATGGCAGCCGAAAAATAAGATGTTTGCTACAAACTTATTTTTTGAACCAAGTACACGTACGAAAACGAGCTTTGAAATGGCTGAAAGAAAACTTGGTATAGAAGTTATTCCGTTTGAAACAGGTAGTTGCAGTCTCTTAAAAGGAGAAACACTTTACGATACGATTAAGACGCTTGAAGCAATTGGTGTCAATACTGCTGTCATCCGCCACGGTGAGGAAGCGTATTATCAAAGTTTTATAGATCAGCTAAATATTCAGCTTATAAATGCGGGAGATGGTTGTGGGCAGCACCCAACACAATCTTTACTTGATTTATTTACAATTAAACAAGAGTTTGGCGGGTTTAACGGATTAAAAGTGGCGATTATAGGGGACTTATCACATAGTAGAGTCGCAAAATCTAATCATAAAGCATTATCCGCCTTAGGAGCAGAGGTACTATATTCAGGCCCACCACAATGGTTTGACAGTAATCAATTAAACTCTAACTTTTGTGAAATGGATAATGCGGTTGAAATAGCTGATGTGGTTATGTTACTAAGGATTCAGCATGAGCGACATGAAAGCACATCGTTTATGACAACAGAGGAGTATCACTCCAAATATGGATTAACAATAGAGAGAGAAAAGAGAATGAAGAAAGATAGTATTATCATGCATCCGGCTCCTGTAAATAGAAATGTAGAGATAGCTGATTGTTTAGTAGAGAGTGAAAAATCAAGGATATTCAAGCAAATGGAAAATGGCGTTTTTACTAGAATGGCAGTACTTAAATCAATTCTCGAACAATAAGAAAGGGGAATAAAAATGAACTGGCTAATAAAAAATGCAAGACCTATTGTAGAAAAAAATAAAGAGGTATCCATTGATTTGCGAATTAAAGATGGAGTAATTGTGGAAGTTGGAGAAAATCTTGCACCACAAGGAGAAAAGGAATTTAATGCGCAAGGTTTGAGCGTTGCTCCAGGTTTTGTAGATTTACATATACATTTACGTGAGCCAGGTGGTGAAAAGAAAGAAACAATCGAAACGGGTACAAAAGCAGCAGCAAAGGGTGGATTTACCTCGGTTGCCGCCATGCCAAATACAAGACCTGTTCCGGACACGGCGGAGCAAATGAATTGGTTTGTCCAACAACTTAATGAAAGAGCCAGCGTAAAAGTGTTACCTTATGCAGCGATAACAACTCGCCAACTTGGAAAAGAGCTTGTTGATTTTGCAGCATTGAAACAAGCTGGAGCTTTTGCTTTTACAGATGATGGAGTTGGTGTGCAAACAGCAGCGACAATGTTCGAAGCAATGAAAAAAGCTGCTAAGTTAGATATGGCTATTGTTGCTCATTGTGAAGATAACTCACTCATATATGGCGGAGCTGTCCATGATGGCCAATTTGCTAAAGAAAATGGATTCGTTGGGATTCCATCCATATGTGAATCTGTACATATCGCTCGGGATGTGTTGTTAGCAGAAGCAGCAGGTTGTCACTACCATGTATGCCATATCAGTACAAAAGAGTCTGTAAGGGCAGTACGAGACGCTAAAAAGGCGGGAATTCGTGTAACTGCGGAAGTAAGTCCTCACCATCTACTTTTATGTGAAGACGATATACCCGGTGATGATGCCAATTATAAAATGAATCCGCCATTGAGAAGTAAGGCTGATCAAGAAGCACTTATTGAAGGACTACTTGATGGCACAATTGATTTTATTGCTACCGATCATGCACCACATACACAAGAAGAAAAAAGTCAGGGCATTAAGCTTGCTCCCTTTGGTATAGTCGGTTTGGAAACGGCATTTCCACTCCTTTATACACATCTAGTTAAAGAGGGTGTCTGTACGATAGACCAATTAATTGATTGGTTAACAATCTTACCAGCAAAAACTTTCCAACTTGAAAGTGGAACGCTTGAAATTGGTAAGCCAGCTGATATTACCTTAATAGATTTAGAAATCGAGAAAGAAATTGATCCAGCCGAATTTGCATCAAAAGGAAAGAATACGCCATTTGGTGGATGGTCATGTGCCGGGTGGCCAGTTGCGACATTTGTAGAAGGCAATTTAGTATGGGCTGAACAGGGGGAAGGACAGTGAAGCGTAAATTAATTCTAGAAGATGGAACAGTCTTAATCGGTACCGCATTTGGCGGTAGCAAAGATAATGTTGGGGAAGTAGTTTTTAATACGAGTATGTCCGGATATCAGGAGGCGATTTCTGATCCTTCTAATTATGGTCAAATATTAACTTTTAGTTACCCGCTAATTGGTAACGCTGGGATTAATCGTGATGACTTTGAAAGTATTCAACCGGTTATTAAAGGTGTGATTGTAAAAGAAGTCGCTGACTTTCCTTCTAACTGGAGAAATAATATGACATTTGCTAACTACCTAGAGCTAAAGAATATTCCAGGAATAGCGGGCATTGATACAAGAATGCTTACAAGAATCATTAGGGAAAAAGGTACGATGAAGGGCGCTATTTGCAATTTTGATGAGGACGATGAAGTTATATTAAGCAAATTGAAGGCTGTATCTTTTCCGGCAAATGAAGTAAAGCAAGTTGCAGCCACAAAACCTTATCCTAGCCCTGGACGGGGGATGAATGTAGTAGTCGTTGATTTTGGATTAAAGCATGGGATTCTTCGAGAACTTACAAAAAGAGGCTGTGATGTAACAGTTGTGCCTTACCATACAGCCGTAGAAGATATTTGTGCTTTAAGTCCAGATGGGGTATTGCTTTCTAACGGACCCGGTAATCCAATGCATGTGGAAGAAGCAACAGAAATGATTCGTGAACTTCAAAAGAAAGTTCCACTCTTTGGAATCGGACTTGGACATCAACTTTTTGCCATTGCAAATGGATGTAAAACAGAAAAAATGAAGTTCGGTCATAGAGGTTCAAGTTATCCAGTGAAAGATTTAAAATCTGGTAAAATATTATTTACTTCGCAAAATCACGGTTATGAAGTAGAGGAATCGTCCATCGATGACACGAGACTTAAGGTCACATATAGGACATTGAACGGTGGCTCCATTGAGGGATTGGAACATCAAAAACATCAAGCTTTTTCTGTTCAATTTCAACCAGAAGCTTCCCCAGGTTCAGAAGATGGGAAAGTAGCCTTTGATCGTTTTATACAATTGATAAATGAAGGAAAGGTGGAAAACCATGCCTAAACGTACCGATATAGAAAGTATTTTAGTAATTGGATCAGGACCAATCGTAATCGGGCAAGCCGCAGAATTTGATTATGCTGGAACACAAGCTTGCTTGGCTTTGAAAGAGGAAGGCTACCGGGTTATTTTGATCAATTCCAATCCAGCTACAATTATGACAGACACTGAAATTGCAGATGCAGTATATATCGAGCCACTTACTGTTGAATTTGTGAGCCGCATTATACGTAAGGAACGACCAGATGCTATTTTACCTACACTAGGCGGACAAACAGGTCTTAATATGGCGATGGATTTATCAAAAGCTGGTGTCTTGGAAGAATGTGGCGTGGAAGTACTTGGGACGAAATTATCTGCTATTGAACAGGCCGAAGATCGTGACCAATTTAGAGAGTTGATGAACAGATTAAATGAACCTGTTCCAGACAGCGAGATTGTTCATACGGTAGAAGAAGCTGTCACTTTCACTGAAAGCGTAGGATTTCCAGTAATTGTACGACCGGCATATACACTCGGTGGAACCGGCGGTGGAATTTGCCATAATATAGATGAACTACATGAGATTGTTGCGAGCGGCTTAAAAAATAGTCCAGTAACTCAATGCTTACTTGAGAAAAGTATCGCAGGATTTAAAGAAATTGAATATGAAGTTATGCGAGATTCAAATGATAATGCAATCGTCGTTTGTCATATGGAAAATGTGGACCCAGTTGGTGTTCACACGGGAGACTCGATTGTTGTCGCTCCGTGCCAAACATTAGCCGACCGTGAAATTCAAATGTTGCGCAATGTTTCCTTAAAATTAATACGTGAACTCGGAATTGAGGGGGGCTGTAATGTTCAGCTTGCTTTAGATCCTCATAGTTTTCAATACTATATCATTGAAGTGAACCCAAGAGTCAGTAGATCATCTGCATTAGCGTCAAAAGCAACTGGATTTCCAATTGCTAAGCTTGCGGCGAAAATTGCGATCGGTTATTCCTTAGATGAAATGATGAACCCAGTAACGGGTAAAACATATGCTTGTTTTGAACCAGTCATTGACTATATCGTAACGAAAATACCGAGATGGCCATTTGATAAATTTGAGTCCGCAAATCGTTTGCTCGGTACACAAATGAAGGCAACTGGAGAAGTTATGTCGATCGGACGTACCTTTGAAGAATCTTTATTAAAGGCAGTTCGTTCCTTAGAAAGTGATGTATATCATTTAGAACTTAATGGTGTTGAGCCAATTGAAATAAACGCGCTAGAAAAAGAAATGCGTAACCCGACTGATGAACGACTATTTTATCTTGGCCAAGCATTGAGACAAGGAATTTCTATTGAACAATTACATGAGTGGAGCAAAATAGATCTATTCTTCCTTTATAAAATGGAGAAAATAATCAAAATGGAATCCGAATTAAAAGATAATCAGTATGATGTTTTTGTCGCACGAAAAGCGAAAGAATTCGGCTTTGCTGATATTACGATTGCGAAGTTATGGGGAACTGTCGAAAAAGAAGTATATGGATGGAGAAAAGAAAATGGCATCATTCCCGTCTATAAAAAAGTAGATACTTGCGCAGGAGAATTTGAATCAGATACACCATATTTTTACGGGACATATGAATTAGAAAATGAATCAATCAGAACAGACAAAAAAAGTGTAGTAGTACTTGGTTCAGGACCGATCCGAATTGGTCAAGGGATTGAATTTGATTACGCAACAGTACACAGTGTCTGGGCAATTCAAGAGGCAGGATACGAAGCGATAATAATTAATAACAACCCTGAAACAGTTTCTACTGACTTTAGTATCTCAGATAAGCTTTATTTCGAGCCGCTGACGATTGAAGATGTAATGCACATTATCGATTTAGAAAAGCCAGAAGGTGTAGTTGTCCAATTTGGTGGCCAGACAGCAATCAACCTTGCTGCTGATTTAACAGAAAGAGGAGTTACAATTCTTGGTACATCGTTAGAAAGCCTTGACCGAGCAGAAAATCGCGATAAATTTGAACAAGCACTTACTCAATTGGACATTCCGATGCCTAAAGGGAAAACGGCGACATCTGTTGAAGAAGCTGTTGTGATAGCCAATACGATTGGCTATCCAGTACTTGTTAGACCTTCATATGTTCTTGGTGGAAGAGCAATGGAAATTGTGTATGAAGAAAATGAATTGCTTCACTATATGAAAAATGCGGTAAAAATAAATCCTGAACATCCAGTGCTCGTCGATCGCTATTTAATCGGAAAGGAAATCGAAGTAGATGCTATTTCTGACGGCGAAAATGTACTCATTCCTGGCATAATGGAACATATCGAGCGTGCGGGCGTTCACTCAGGTGACTCAATTGCTGTATATCCACCACAAAATGTGAGCGAAGCAATGAAAGAAAAAATTGTGGATTATACAATAAGATTGGCAAAAGGATTAGACATTATTGGACTATTAAATATCCAATACGTTATTTCGAATGATGAGCTGTATGTGATTGAAGTAAATCCTCGCTCCAGCAGAACAGTACCATTTTTAAGTAAAATTACTGGAATTCCGATGGCCAATGTAGCGACTAAAGTAATACTTGGTGAGTCTCTAACATCACTTGGTTATGAAACAGGCATTGCTCCAGAAATGAATGGTGTATATGTAAAAGTTCCTGTGTTCTCTTTTGCTAAATTAAGAAGGGTAGATATTACATTGGGGCCTGAAATGAAATCAACTGGAGAAGTAATGGGGAAAGATACAACAATGGAAAAAGCCCTATATAAAGGCCTTGTCGCATCTGGAATGGAAATTAAAAGCTATGGGACGGTATTAATTACGGTTGCTGATAAGGATAAACAAGAAGCAACTGAAATCGCCAAACGTTTTTCGGATATTGGTTATCGAATCCTTGCTACGAGTGGTACTGCGGATATGATCGCTAGTACTGGTGTAAAAGCGGAGGTCGTCGGTAAAATTGGATCTGAAGGACCCACGTTAATTGATGTGATTAGACAAGGAAAAGCACAATTGATCATTAATACTTTAACAAAAGGAAAACAACCTCAACGTGATGGATTTAAGATCCGCAGGGAGTCTGTAGAAAATGGCGTGCCATGTTTAACATCACTTGACACAGCTATAGCAATCCTTGGTGTATTAGAATCAATGGTCTTTTCAGCAGAAGCAATGTCAAATGGTGGAGCTGGACAGAAAGAGGCGATTAACATATGATTCAGCAAGAAAATATGAAGATCATCTCGCAACAACAGCTAGCTAAAGATATTTATGAGCTGACTTTAGAAGGTGAAATGGTGAATACAATGAAAGAACCCGGTCAGTTTGTCCATATACGGACAAACCCCGGTCTCGATCCACTGTTACGCAGACCAATTAGTATTGCTTCGATAGATAAAGAGTATAATCGTTTTACCGTTATTTATCGTGCGGAAGGAAAAGGGACGAAATTGCTAGCAATGAAAAGTGCAGATGGGGTAGCTGATGTATTAGGGCCACTTGGTAATGGTTTTCCACTTAACGAAGCGAAAGAGAATCAGACGGCACTTTTAGTTGGTGGGGGCATTGGTGTACCACCTCTTTATGAGCTATCTAAGCAACTTAATGCACAAGGTGTGCGAACAATTCATGTGCTCGGTTTTGAAACAGCGGATAAAGTATTTTATGCAGAGCAATTTGCATTATTGGGAGATACTTTTATCACAACGGTTGATGGAACTAGTGGAACAAAAGGCTTTGTGACTAATGTCATTGATGAGCATCAATTTAGCTTTGATATCTTATATTCCTGCGGGCCAACACTGATGTTAAAAGCATTGGAGGATCGATTTAGCGACAGAAAAGCATATTTGTCTCTCGAACAACGGATGGGGTGCGGAATCGGAGCTTGCTTCGCTTGTGTTTGTCATGTAGAGGATAACCCGAATGGCTATATTAAGGTATGTAGCGATGGTCCTGTATTCCCAATTGGAAAGGTGGCTTTATAATGGATCGCTTACGAGTAGAATTACCTGGGATATCGTTGAAAAACCCAGTGATGCCTGCGTCCGGTTGTTTCGGATTCGGAAAAGAATTTAGCCAGTTGTATGATCTTAGTTTACTGGGTGCTATTATGATTAAAGCAACCACTTTCGAACAGCGCTTTGGGAATCCGACTCCGCGTGTTGCGGAAACAGCTGCCGGTATGCTGAATGCAATTGGGTTACAGAATCCGGGCCTATCAGGTGTTATGACGAATGAGTTACCATGGCTTGAACAATTTGATGTGCCAATTATTGCTAATGTCGCTGGCTCAGAAGCAGAAGATTATGTTGAAGTAGCGAAACAAATTTCAACAGCACCAAACGTTCATGCCTTAGAGTTAAACATATCTTGTCCAAATGTAAAAAAAGGTGGAATAGCTTTTGGAACGGTTCCTGAAGTAGCTTATGAATTAACCAAAAGAGTAAAGGAAGTATCGACCGTTCCCGTTTATGTGAAGTTATCACCAAATGTAGCGGATATTGTAAGCATGGCACAGGCAATAGAAGAAGCGGGTGCGGATGGGCTAACAATGATCAATACATTGCTTGGGATGCGTATCGATTTGAAAACGGGCAAACCAATTTTAGCTAATAAAAGCGGAGGCTTATCGGGACCAGCAATTAAACCAGTGGCAATCCGGATGATTTATGAAGTGAGCCAAAAAGTGAATATCCCGATTATTGGGATGGGAGGAATAGAGTCGGTCGATGATATTATTGAATTTATCTATGCAGGAGCAAGTGCAGTTGCTGTTGGTACATTAAATTTTACAGATCCATTTATTTGTCCCAAATTAATTGAACAACTTCCAGCTAAGCTTGATGAATTAGGTGTCAATCATATATCTGAATTAGTAGGAAGGAGCTGGAAATAATATGTTGCACAAACCAATCATTGCTCTTGATTTTCACAATCGAGCTGCTACTGAGCAGTTTCTCAACCAATTTGGTGAAGAAAAATTATTTGTAAAAGTAGGGATGGAGCTTTACTATCAAGAAGGACCATCTTTATTAAAATGGCTAAAAGAGCAAGGTCATGATATTTTTCTTGATTTAAAATTACACGATATCCCTAATACTGTTTATCGGGCAATGAAAGTATTAGCTGGTTTTCAAGTAGATATCGTAAATGTGCATGCTGCTGGTGGATTAGCAATGATGCAGGCAGCGTTAAAAGGACTAAAGGAAGGCACACGAGCTGGGTATGCGCGTCCCAAACTGATTGCAGTGACGCAATTGACTAGTACAGGTGAAGCGGAAATGCAAGAGCAGCAATTAATCACTGTTCCATTGAAGGATTCCGTCATTCATTATGCGAAACTTGCGAATGAGGCTGGATTAGATGGAGTTGTATGTTCCGCATTAGAAGCTAGTGACATTGCGGAAGCGACACATCCAACATTTTTACGAGTAACGCCTGGTATTCGTATGCATGGTGATACGGCCGATGACCAAAAACGAATCGTATCTCCAAGTCAAGCACGTACATATGCATCATCCATGATTGTCATTGGTAGATCCGTCACACAAGCTGAGAATCCGGTATCTGCCTATCGAAAATTACTAGTAGAGTGGAGTGGAAATAATGAATAATGAACATGCAGAACAACTTGCGCTTCAGCTATTAGAAATTGAAGCAGTTTTTTTACGCCCAAATGAGCCGTTTACATGGTCCTCAGGTTTAAAGTCTCCTATTTATTGTGATAATCGTCTAACACTTTCCTATCCGGATTTAAGAAAAGATATTGCAACTGGGCTTGTAAAAATAATTAAACAAAACTTCCCTGACGTTGAGGTAATTGCAGGCACTGCCACTGCCGGAATCCCGCATGCAGCTTGGGTTAGTGATCAGCTAAACTTGCCAATGTGCTATGTACGTTCTTCAGCGAAAAGCCATGGCAAAGGGAATCAAATCGAAGGAAAAGCATTAACTGGCCAAAAAGTAGTGATCATTGAAGATTTAATTTCAACAGGTGGCAGTGTCATCAACGCAGCAGAAGCACTTCGCTCGGCAGGATGTGAAGTTTTAGGTGTCGCGGCGATTTTCTCTTATGAGTTAGACAAAGGGAAAGAATTATTAGAAGCAGCAAATATTCAAGCAAAAACATTAATCGGTTATTCCAATCTAATCAATGTGGCGCTTGAAAAAAAGCTGATAGAAGAGAAATACGCGGACACACTGAAGGATTGGCGAGTAAACCCGGAACAATGGGGTAATCAGAGAAAAAACTAAAAAAGGAAGTATATGGAAATTGGAAATAAAAGATCTGATTGCGTCAAGAAAGACATAGTGAAAATATCCTAATGGTTGAAAAACTTCTTTATTTTGATAATAGATAAAGCGATGCGGAACTTCAACCATATATGTAAGACTCTCAGCCAGTATGTAGGCTGAGAGTCTTAAGTTATATTCTTTTCAAACAAATTTAATTTTGGTTTACAGTAAGATTGAAAAGAACTATTAACTACCAAGTATTCGTGGTAGAAACATACTAACTATAGTAGGAGCGAAGGGTAGTCGTACAGACATTAAAATCTTAGAATTCGTATATAGAAAACGATTCACATTTTCCATCCTTATTTGAATTGTTTTGGTATGCAGAGTCTTCGCGGGCAAAAGAGTATCTTAATACATCAGTACCAGATGGCGACTCCAAGAGGATCAGCATGACAGGTGAGATTCCGCAGGAGGGCAACGGCGACGAGGAAGCTCACCGTATGCCCTTCGGAAAGCGTCCACCTGAAGTGGAGATCAACGGTCAATCATTTCACAAGATATGTAGAAAATTTGCTTAGCAGTCAATGCTGTTATGACCTAAAAAAAAGAGCATCCAAAAAGTCAGCTACTACGACTTCTTGGAAAGCTCTCTAATCTTTCTTCATTGCGGTTATTTGATCCTCATTAGGCGTGACAAAGACTGTTTGTTGCTGATCATAAATAACGAATCCGGGTTTGGAACCATTTGGCTTTTTAACATACCTTATTTTCGTGAAATCCACCGGCACTGCAGACGAACTTTTTGCTTTGCTGAAATAGGCAGCGAGATTTGCTGCTTCCAGTATCGTTTCATCACTTGGCTCAGAACGATTAATTACAACATGTGAACCTGGAATATCTTTCGTATGAAGCCAAATATCATCGCGACGTGCTAATTTATTCGTTAAATAATCATTTTGTTTGTTATTTTTGCCGACAAAAATGTCCGTACCATCGCTTGCAGTATATCTTTCGATAATAGGTTTAGTGGACGTGTTCTTCTTTGGACCTCTTTTTTGCCGCAATCGGATATAGCCTTCTTCAGCTAACTCTTCACGAATCTCTTCTATATCTTTTGTTGATGCGGAAGATATTTGTTGTAATAATCCTTCAAAGTAATTAACTTCATCTAATGCTTTTTCAATCTGCACTTTGACGATCTGTAAGGCATTTTTTGCCTTCTGATATTTTGAAAAATATTGTTGAGTATTTTCAGCAGGATTTTTTCTTGGATTAAGTGGAATGGTTATTTCCTTTCCTGCTTCATCATAGTAATTAATCACACTTATTTCTTCCATCCCTCTTTTTATGAGATGCATATTCGCTGTTAGTAATTCGCCAAGAAGCTGGTAATGGGATGCATTTTCGGCTTTCTTTAAAGTAGTTTCTAGTTTCTTGATTTTTGTTTCATTTTTCTCTTTTTCATTTTTCATGAATCTTTCCAAATCATAGGCCTGTTGTTTAACACGATCACGTACCGCTTTTCCGAAATAAAAACGGTCTAGCATATCACTTAATGAAGCAAAGGATTTAAATTCCCCATGAAGATGAGTGAGCGGTATTAAATAAAAGAATTCTTTACTGTCAGCCGTCGTGATAGTTGGTTGATAATCATGTGAACCTAACCTTTTCATGTAAGCAATGAATGCAGGTGGAAGTGTCTCTCTATTTGCAAGACCTGTATGGTGGATGATTTCCTTCGATAAAAGTGGTGACATTCCTGCAAATTTTGCTACCAATTGTTTATCTAGTTTCCCACTATTAAAGTCTAATGCCTTTAGAATGTCGTCCTCTGTCGCTACAAAAGGATCTATCTTCTCTTGTGGCGGTGGTAAAATATAAGAGGAACCAGGCAAAATTGTTCGATAACTATTAATAGAAGCAGGAATATGCTTAATGCTATCGAGGATCATGCCTTTTTCTTGGTCGACAAGAATAATATTGCTATACCTTCCCATAATTTCCACAATTAATTGTTTATAGGATACATCTCCTAGTTCATTTCTTCCTTTTAAATCGAAAATAATGATTCGATCCATTCCAATCTGCCGAATGTTTTCAATCATTGCTCCTTCTAAATGTTTTCTTAATAACATACAAAACATAGGCGGTTCGTTAGGGTTATCTAATACGTCGTTCGTTAATTGAATCCGCGCATATGTTGGGTGGGCAGAAATAAGTAATTTGTGATTTTTTCTGTTCATCCTAATGGTAAGAAGAAGTTCATTTTTATATGGTTGGTGAATTTTATTGATTTTTCCTCCACCAATTGTCTGGGTAAGTTCTCTAGTCATAGCTCTTGTGAAAAATCCATCAAATGACATGAATAACATCCTTTACTCTGCGTAATATCTACCGTTACTTTCCGATATTAAAAATTATATCATGAATCACTCCTACACTGAATAAGCTTCCTATTAAAGAGGACAACTTGTCGAGAGGAAAGAGAGTGATTGGTGCATGAAATACCATGAAATGGAAAAGTCTGAAATAGAACAGTCGCTGAATACCAATGTTTCAAATGGTTTATCAAGTAAAATTGTAGAAAATAGAAGAAAGAAATTTGGATGGAACGAACTATCAGAAGGTGAGAAACAATCAGCTATTCTTCTATTCTTTAGTCAGTTCAAAGATTTTATGGTGTTAGTTCTGCTTGGAGCAACACTCGTTTCAGGATTGCTCGGAGAATATATCGATGCGATTGCAATCATGGCAATTGTATTTCTAAACGGCATTTTAGGTTTTTTCCAAGAAAGAAAAGCGGAGAAGTCATTACAAGCGTTAAAAAGCTTATCGGCCCCACAAATATTAGTAATGCGAAACGGTGTATGGGAAAAAACGGACTCACGAGTGGCTGTGCCCGGAGATATTATTAAATTTGCTAGCGGGGATAAAATTGGGGCTGATGTAAGGATTTTATCAGCGAATAACTTAGAAATTGAAGAGTCGGCTTTGACGGGCGAATCTATTCCAAGCGTGAAAACGACCCATCCTATAGTGGGATCAAATCCTACATTGGGGGATTTAAGCAATATGGCGTTTATGGGGACAATGGTTACGCGCGGCAATGGGCTCGGGGTTGTAACAGCAACTGGTATGTCCACTGCGATGGGAAAAATAGCTGATATGATTCAATCAGTTAACACACTTATTACTCCCTTGCAAAGAAAGTTGGAACAGTTAGGAAAAATATTAATCACTGTAGCATTAGTCCTTACTTTATTAGTTGTCGTTGCTGGAATCTATCATGGGCATGACGCATATACGATGTTCCTTGCTGGTGTATCGTTAGCAGTAGCGGCCATACCAGAGGGCCTTCCCGCTATTGTGACAGTAGCGTTATCATTAGGTGTCCAACGGATGATCAGGAAAAATGCAATTGTCCGTAAGTTGCCAGCAGTGGAAACATTAGGTTGTGCATCCGTCATTTGTTCAGACAAGACAGGGACAATGACGCAAAATAAAATGACTGTCACTCATTTATGGAGCAGCGGAAAAACAAGAGATATGACTTTAGTTGAGGACCCGACTGATAAATGGACAACAGATAATGAAATGAAGCAATTACTTACTTTTGGCGTACTTTGTAATAACTCAAATATAAAAGTGCGGGGAGAAGAGGTAGTTGTGGATGGTGATCCAACGGAGGCTGCTTTGCTCATGGCAGCCTATCAAGCCGGTATTCAGCAAAATATATTGAGGCAACAATTTTTAATTGAAAAAGAGTATCCGTTTGATTCGTCACGAAAAATGATGAGTGTCATCGTTAAAGATAATCACGGGAAACGATTTGTCGTGACAAAGGGCGCACCGGATGTCCTTATTGAGAAAAGTGAATCTATTTTATGGAATGGAAAGCAACGACTATTGGACAGTCAACTTATCAAGGAAGTGGAAAGTGCTGTTGACGGGTTGGCCGGAGAAGCATTAAGGACAATAGCGGTTGCTTATAAGCCATTACAAGTTAATGCCCTCCCGCAACGAGAACATGAAGTGGAAAAAGGATTAACATTTATCGGTTTACAAGGAATGATCGACCCACCGCGCCCAGAAGTGAAGAAGGCGGTGGAAGAATGTAAGCAAGCAGGTATTAAAACTGTAATGATTACCGGAGATCACGTTGCTACCGCCTGTGCTATTGCAAAGCAATTAGGCATTCTCAAAGAAGATGATCTTGTGATGGATGGTCAAAGTTTAAACGAATTAACTGTGGAACAACTTGAAGAGAAGGTAGAGCATATATCTGTATTTGCTAGGGTAACGCCAGAGCATAAATTAAAGATCGTTACAGCATTACAGAACCAAGGACATATAGTAGCTATGACTGGGGACGGTGTCAATGATGCGCCTGCTATAAAAGCTGCTGATATTGGTATCGCTATGGGGATTACTGGTACAGATGTCGCGAAAGAAGCTTCCTCTCTTATATTATTAGATGATAATTTTGCAACGATAAAAGCAGCGATTAAAGAAGGTCGAAATATTTATGAAAACATACGCAAATTTATTCGATATTTGCTTGCGTCAAATGTAGGTGAAATTCTTGTGATGTTATTTGCGATGCTTATGTCATTGCCACTCCCACTCGTACCTATTCAAATATTATGGGTTAATCTAGTAACAGATGGATTACCTGCCATGGCATTAGGTCTTGATCAACCAGAAGAGAATGTGATGAAGCGTAAGCCGCGTCATCCAAAAGAAGGTGTTTTCTCGCGAGGATTAGGGTGGAAAATAATTTCTAGAGGGTTTTTAATAGGAATAGTGACATTAATTGCCTTTATTCTAGTTTATTATCGAGATATGAGTAATCTTCCATATGCTCAAACAATTGCTTTTGCAACACTTGTGCTCGCCCAGCTAATTCATGTTTTCGATTGTAGAAGTGAGATTTCCGTTTTTTCAAGAAATCCTTTTGGTAATAAATACCTTGTGGCAGCTGTTGTATCTTCCCTTGCTCTGTTGTTAGTAGTTATTTATGTGCCTGCATTACAACCGATCTTCCATACGGTACCAATCATATTAAGTGACTGGTTGCTAGTTATCGGAATGAGTGCTATACCTACATTCCTACTTGCAGGGACGTTTATATTTAGAAAGAAGAGTAATATGTAGGAAAAGAGCGATTTCTACAGAAATTACTTAGATACTTTGAACTGCTTTAATAAATATGATATAATTTTAAGGTGATAGAGATTCCTCTATTGCCTTTTTTATTTATAAGTATTTGTATAATTATTAACATAGGAACAAAAATAACTATTAATGCACTAAAGGCAAAAAACTGATAATTTACTGGGGGAGCAATATGCCAATTAAGCTTTTGAATATCGGATTTGGGAATATCGTTTCCGCTAATCGAATCATATCAATTGTTAGTCCAGAATCAGCGCCGATCAAACGAATTATTCAGGACGCACGAGATCGTGCAACCTTAATAGATGCTACATATGGAAGAAGGACTAGAGCTGTAATCATAATGGATAGTGAGCATGTGATCCTCTCTGCGGTCCAACCTGAAACTGTTGCCCAGCGTTTGTTCGGGAAGGATGATCAAGAGGAAGGGTAGGAACGAATAATTATGAAAGAAAAAGGATTACTAATCGTACTTTCCGGGCCTTCCGGGGTAGGGAAAGGTACAGTAAGGCAAGCAGTTTTTTCTCGTCCAGATGCCAAATTTGAATATTCTATTTCAATGACGACTAGAAAGCCTCGTCAAGGTGAAATCGACGGTATAGATTATTTCTTTAAAAGTCGAGAAGAATTTGAACGATTGATCGCTGCTGGAAAACTTTTAGAACATGCGGAGTATGTTGGAAATTACTACGGAACACCAGTAGATTATGTAAAACAAACATTGGATTCAGGTAAAGATGTATTTCTGGAAATTGAAGTCCAAGGAGCGAAGCAAGTACGCGAGAAAATTCCTGAAGGATTATTTATCTTCCTTATGCCACCTAGTTTGGATGAGCTAGAGAGTCGAATTGTCGGAAGGGGAACAGAGTCGGTAGAATTAATACATAACCGGATGGATGCTGCCAGAAGAGAAATCGAATTGATGAGTTTATATGACTATATCGTTGAAAATGATAATGTAGACTTAGCAGTAGATCGAATTAACGCGATTGTGCAGGCTGAGCATTTGAGAAGTGAACGCATCGCTGGAAAATATATAAAAATGCTGGAGGTTAAATGACCATGTTATATCCATCTATTGATGAATTATTAAAAGTAATTGACTCTAAATATTCACTCGTGACTATCTCGGCAAGAAGAGCACGCCAATTTCAAGAAGATGAAGATCCATTATTAGAAAAATATTTATCTGATAAATATGTCGGCAAATCTCTTGAAGAAATTTATGACGGCGTATTGAAAATTAAAAAGTCGAGCGACCAAGATTAAAACGTTAAACTTCGATTAGGCTATAACATAAAAATGTACTTAAATAAAAAGTCTATAGTTCCCTAATACAAAGAAAAGGCAACCTACGTATAGGTTGCCTTTTCTTATCAGATGAAAAAGCATAAAATATTATTTAAAGCTTAAGCGTCAATTTACAACACATATCATGTATACATAATTAACTGAAATGATGACCTGCTGAAAATTTTGAAGGATAAAGTGAGGGATTAATATGTCGGAAGGAAAGAATATATTATTATGTGTATCTGGAGGCATTGCTGTTTATAAAGCTGCAGCATTAACGAGTAAACTTGTACAAGCTGGATGTGCAGTTAAAGTAATTATGACTGAATCTGCGTGTGAATTTGTTACTCCACTCACTTTTCAAGCATTATCAAGAAATGAAGTATATACAGATACATTTGACGAAAAAGAACCATCCTCGATCGCACATATTGATGTAGCTGACTGGGCTGATTTAATCGTAATCGCTCCGGCAACAGCAAATATTATTGGCAAACTGGCAAATGGCATTGCTGATGATATGCTCCTTACTACACTACTTGCAACTACTGCACCTGTCTGGATTGCACCTGCGATGAACGTCCATATGTATGACCATCCCGCAGTGAAAAAGAATATTAGCACACTTTATAATAATGGATACAGATTTATTGAGCCAGGAGAAGGTTATCTTGCCTGTGGATATGTTGGAAAGGGTAGATTGGAAGAACCGGAAGTAATCGTACAAACTATTCAATCATTTTTCAACCAGAAACAGTTATTAAAAGGAAAAAAAATATTAATTACAGCAGGAGCCACAAAGGAAAAGCTAGATCCCGTCCGTTATTTTACAAATCGTTCAAGTGGGAAAATGGGTTATGCTTTAGCTGAGGAAGCAAACAAAATGGGGGCAGAAGTAACGTTAATATCTGGATCTGATCATTTGCCAAAACCATTTGGGGTGAATTTAATAAACATAAGTACAGCCGAAGAAATGTTCCAAGAAACGATGAAGTATTTTAATCATGCAGATATCGTGATAAAAAGTGCTGCTGTTGCGGATTATCGACCTAAAATTATCTCTCCAGAGAAAATGAAAAAGAAGTCAGGTAATTTAGTTGTTGAAATGGAAAGGACGAAAGATATACTACTGGAAATGGGACAGAGAAAGGATCAACAATTTCTCGTAGGCTTTGCGGCAGAAACAAATAATATCGAGCAATATGCTAGAGAAAAACTAAAGAAGAAAAATGCAGATATGATTATCGCTAATGATGTGACTGCGCAAGGTGCTGGTTTTGCAGGTGATACAAATATCGTAACGATGTTTCATAAAGACAATTCAGTGAAGGAATTGCCGCTTTTAACTAAACATGAAACAGCGAAGCAAATATTGACGGAGATCGTTCTTAAGTTAGGAGATGACTAAGCAACATGAATATCGCTACTGTGATTGTTGATGTTCCTGCGCTTGGGACTGATAGAGAATTTGATTATCTTATTCCAGAAAAGTGGTTGGGTATCATCGAGCCCGGTATGCGAGTTGCGGTTCCATTTGGACCGCGCACCATCCAAGGCTATGTTACAGGTCTTAAAAATAATACGGATATTTCGAAGTTAAAAGGAATTACAGAACCACTAGATTTAACACCGGTTTTAAATAATGAACTGCTTGCATTAGGAAAATGGCTTGCGAAAGAGTCTTTATCTTTTCAAATTGCCGCTTATCAAGCAATGCTCCCAGCTGCAATGAAAGCAAAGTATGAGAAAAAAATCCGAAGAATAGACAACAATGCAAACCCTGTGCTCGACCATATTTTTAAGGATCGTACTGAGATTGCATGGGATGAGGCGGAAAACAAGGAGCAACTTCCAGCTTTGCATAAAGAAATAAAAAACGGCAATGTAGAAGTAATTTACTCTGTTAAAAGTCGCGGCAGTAAAAAAATGATAAGAGTATTAAAGTTAATGATTGATAAGGTAGCGATAGAAAATTTAATGAACTCCCTTCGCCCAAGTGCATCTATGCAAAAGAAGGCACTTAAGTACCTTTTAGATTATCCGGCTGAAAAATATGTTGCGAAAGAACTAATGGAACGTTCGGGCGTGTCACAGTCAACGATTAAAACTTTAGTAAACAAAAATGTCTTTGAAGAAATGCAAGAAGAAATATATCGTGATCCTTATGAACATAAAAACTTTGTTCCTACTAAGCCTCTTCCGCTGACAAATGAACAGCAAACTGCAATTAAACCAGTGCTTCATACTATCCAGGAGGAAAAACACGACACATTTTTATTATTTGGGGTTACTGGTAGTGGGAAAACGGAAATTTATTTACAATCCATTCAAGCGGTTTTGACAAAGGGGAAAGACGCGATTGTACTCGTACCGGAAATTGCTTTAACTCCTCAAATGGTTGACCGCTTTAAAAGTAGATTCGGTAATGATGTAGCTGTTTTGCACAGTGGTCTATCGATAGGAGAAAAATATGATGAATGGCGTAAAATTCAACGTAAAGAAGCGAAGGTTGTTGTTGGAGCACGATCAGCCATTTTTGCACCATTCGAAAATCTAGGCATTATTATCATTGATGAAGAGCATGAAACAAGCTATAAACAGGAGGAGACTCCACGCTACCATGCGAGAGATGTAGCGATACAAAGAGCAGCATTTCATCAATGTCCTGTCATACTTGGGAGTGCTACCCCTTCGTTGGAATCATTTGCAAGGGCTAAAAAGGATGTTTATCAATTACTAACTTTATCAAAACGAATGAATGATCGAGGCCTTCCTCCGGTGTCGATCGTAGACATGCGTGAAGAAATGAGAAACGGCAATCGCTCGATGTTCTCGAAAGAATTATTTGAAAAAATGGAAGATCGTATCGCCAAAAAAGAGCAGATTATTTTATTCTTGAATCGGCGAGGACATTCATCGTTTATGATGTGCCGTGATTGTGGTTATGTCATGCAATGTCCGCATTGTGATATTTCTTTGACATATCACCGCTATTCTAATGAAATGAAATGTCATTATTGCGGATTCGATACTGGGGTTCCTCAAACATGTCCAGAATGTACCAGTACCCATATTCGCTACTTTGGTACTGGTACGCAAAAAGTGGAAGAAGAGTTACTTAAACTATTACCTGAAGCTAGAATTGTGCGCATGGATGTAGATACGACAAGTAGAAAAGGGGCACATGAAAAACTCTTAGATCATTTCCAATCAGGAAAAGCCGATATATTACTTGGGACACAGATGATTGCAAAAGGTCTCGATTTTCCAAACGTAACGCTCGTCGGAGTATTAAGTGCTGATACGATGCTACATCTACCAGACTTTAGAGCAGGAGAAAAAACATTTCAATTGCTTACGCAAGTAAGTGGTAGAGCTGGTAGGCATGAATTAGTGGGTGAAGTAATTATTCAAACATATACACCTGAGCACTATAGTATTCAACTCGCAGGGTTGCAAGATTATGAGCGATTTTATCAGCAAGAAATGGTCATGAGGAAGGTAGGTTCATATCCACCTTTTTACTATTTAGTAATGATCACTGTTAGTCATGAAGATTTGATGAAAGCATTTGGAACAACTGATAAAATCGCAAAATATATGGGCACAAAAATATCTAGTGAAGCAATGATGCTCGGTCCAGTCGCATCCTCCATCCCACGGATAAATGATAGATATCGATACCAATGTTTGATAAAATACAAACATGAACCAGAATTAAACACAGCCTTAAAAAAAGTATTAGAGCACTATCAAAAACAATATATCAAAGAAGGTTTGACCATTTCAATAGATGTCAACCCTTATATGATGATGTAATAAAGAATAGCGGAAGCGCCTTGATCATCGACGTACAGACTGCGCCCGGGTGCGTCGACGTTGCCACAGGGCGTGGCGGATTTAGTCGAGGATCCTTAAAGTATGAGATAAATGAAACAACATAAGTCTACAAGGCGAATCGATGTTGACTTATCGCAGGGAGAAGTCGTGAAGTCTGCTAGTTGAGAGGCGGATATAAGAACAACGGCTAAGTATAAGCCATGTCGTGTGGCATCGCAGTTGTTACCTACATTGTGTTGTCTAAATGAAATTGGAAAGTAGTGATTAGAAATGACAAAAGTCATCTTTATGGGGACACCAGATTTTTCT
Organism: Lederbergia lenta NBRC 16444; assembly: GCF_001591545.1. Taxonomy (GTDB): domain Bacteria; phylum Bacillota; class Bacilli; order Bacillales; family Bacillaceae_C; genus Lederbergia; species Lederbergia lenta. The sequence goes on along the minus strand of NZ_BCVC01000001.1, from coordinate 1,815,189 downwards.
GTACTAGTATTACGCAGGTTGATCACTGAGGGGTTTGATGTAATTGCAGTAGTTACACAGCCAGACAGACCAGTTGGTCGCAAAAGAATATTGACCCCGCCACCGGTAAAAGTGGAAGCTGAACAGCATAATATTCCTGTTTTTCAGCCTGAAAAAATCCGTTTGCCTGAGGAGACAGAGAAAATATTAGCATTGGAACCCGATTTGATTGTCACGGCAGCTTACGGACAAATATTACCTGCGGCTATTTTAGAGGTGCCTAAGTTAGGGTGTATCAATGTTCATGCCTCACTCCTACCGGAATTACGGGGTGGCGCACCAATCCATTATGCTATTTTAGAAGGGAAAAAGAAAACTGGCATAACGATAATGTATATGGTAGAAAAACTAGACGCGGGGGACATCATCAGTCAAAAGGAAATTCCGATTACAGAAGAAGATGATGTTGGCACACTGTTTGCTAAACTTAGTGAAACCGGAGCTGATTTATTAGCGGCTACACTACCAGAACTTATAGCGGGGAAAATTATAGCGCAACCACAAAATCATGATGAAGCAACATATGCTTATAATATTAAACGTGAACAAGAAAAGATCAATTGGAATGATAGTGGAGAAGTTATCTTTAACCAAATAAGAGGACTCCGACCATGGCCAATTGCATATACAACTCTAAATGGACAAGTACTTAAAATATGGAAAGCAGAAAAAGTTGCTCTTTCATCGACAATGGAGCCTGGTAGAATAGCTGAAGTGCTAGAAGATGGTATTATTATTTCCACAGGTAATCAAATTGGTATTAAAGTGTTAGAATTACAGCCGGCAGGTAAAAAGAAAATGTCGGTGGAGCAATATCTAAGGGGAGCTGGAGCAGAAATAAGTGCAGGCCTCAGAATAGGACAAACAGATGAATAAACAAAGAAAAAATGTAAGAGAAGCTGCTTTAGAAGTACTTGAAGCAATCGATAAACATCAATCATATAGTAATCTTCTATTAAACCAAGTAATAAAAAAGCAAAAAATTATTGGACCGGATACGGGGCTATTAACAGAAATAGTATATGGGACGATTCAAAGGAAAATGACCCTTGATTTTTACCTTCAACCTTTTCTAAAAAAGAAACTAGATGATTGGGTTCGTATTCTACTAAGAATGTCAGTATACCAAATGGTTTATTTAGATAAAATACCAGATCGAGCAATTATCTTTGAATCTGTGGAAATTGCAAAAAAACGTGGGCATAAAGGCATTACTGGACTTGTAAATGGAATATTAAGGTCTATTCAAAGGCAGGGCTTGCCTAGTTTAGAGACAATTAACGATCCTTTAGAACGACTTGCTATCGAAACAAGTCACCCACATTGGCTTATTCAGAGGTGGGTGGAGCAGTTTGGTTTTGATACGACGAAGGCGATGTGTGAGGAAAATTTAATAGCTCCTATGCAATCAGCTAGGGTAAACAGAATGAAAACAACAAGAGAAGAAGTTGTTAAAACGCTAGAAGAGGAAGGGTATTCTGTTCAACTAAGCCAGATTATACCTGAAGCAATTAAAGTGATAAAAGGCAATCTAGTGAATTCGGATGTATATCAAAAAGGATATATATCGATTCAGGATGAAAGCTCGATGGCTGTTGCGCATGCTCTTGAAATCGCACCAAATATGAAGGTACTTGATGCTTGTGCCGCTCCAGGTGGTAAGACTGGCCATATAGCCGAATTATTAAATGGAACAGGTGAAGTGGAAGCACTTGACCTCCACCAACATAAAGTAAAGCTAATTTCAGAAAATGCTGAACGGCTTAGTCTTCCCAATATTAATGTAAAAGCAATGGACAGCCGTCAAGCGGGAGAAATTTATGAACAGGAGTACTTCGATCGAATACTTATAGACGCTCCATGTTCAGGATTAGGTGTGCTCCGTCGAAAGCCTGATATTAAATACACAAAGACAATGAATGATGTTCTTTCTTTGGCAACGGTACAACAAACAATTCTAGATGCTGCTGCTCCATTAGTGAAGAAAAATGGACTATTAGTGTATAGTACTTGTACAGTTGATAAAGATGAGAATAATCAAACTGTAGAAAATTTCTTGAATAGACATCCCGAGTTTGAGCCATATCCGTTGCAACTTCCAAATAGCTTATTAGCATTACAAGGTATAAATAAACATATACTTCAAATTTTCCCCCAGGATTTCGGTGGAGATGGTTTTTTTATCTCATGCTTTCAAAAAAAATAGAAAAATTTAATGATTCGTCAGTAGTACTGTGAGTATTTGCTGACGAAACATATTGAAGAAACGAGGTAATACTTGTGACAGCTATTTATAAAACTGATAAGGGTAAAGTCCGAAAGCAAAATGAAGACAGCGGTGGTATTTTTACTAATAAATTAGGCGAAACCTTGGCTGTAATTGCAGATGGTATGGGAGGTCATAATGCTGGTGAAGTAGCTAGCCAAATTGCTGTTAACAGTCTTGAGGAACAATGGGCTGCTGTAGATAATGCAATGACTCCTGAACAAGCGGGAAACTGGTTTTTAAAAAATGTAGAAGCTGTGAATCAGAAAATTTTAACACGTGCTCAAGAAAATATGGAATACGATGGTATGGGTACAACACTTGTTGCAGCTATTTGTACAGATTTGTTTGCTACTGTTGTTAATATAGGTGATAGTCGATGCTATGTGATGAATGAAGCTGGGTTTAAGCAGCTAACAGAGGATCACTCTCTCATTAATGAACTGATCAAAACGGGGCAAATCTCCCGAGAAGAAGCGGAATTGCATCCGCGAAAAAATGTATTGATGAAGGCATTAGGTACCGAACAAGCCATTGATATGGATATAACAACGATTACTTTTGAACAAGGAGATAAAATATTCTTATGTTCAGATGGCTTAACGAATAAAGTGTCGGAATCCGAAATCGAGACAGTATTAAAGAATGCACATCCATTGAATGAAAAAGTCGAGATATTAATTAACCTTGCTAATCAAAATGGTGGAGAAGATAATATTTCTGTAGCGGTAGTTGAACATGGGTCCTGCATAGAAAGCAGGTGTGAGGAATGTTGATTGGCCGCAGAATAAGCGGACGCTATAAAATTCTTAGAATGATTGGCGGCGGAGGCATGGCAAATGTCTACTTAGCCCATGATATTATCCTAGAACGAGAAGTAGCTGTAAAAGTATTAAGATTAGATTTTGCTACTGAAGATGAATTTATACGTCGATTTCAAAGAGAAGCACAAGCTGCTACAAGCTTAAATCATGAAAATATAGTTAATATTTTTGATGTTGGAGAAGAAAGTGATATTTATTACATAGTTATGGAATATGTTGATGGGATGACTTTAAAGCAATTCATTCAACAAAATCATCCTGTCTCTATTGAGAAAACAATTGATATTATGAAACAGTTGACCTCTGCTGTGGATCACGCTCATCAAAATCATATTGTGCATCGAGATATTAAACCACAAAATATTTTAATCGATCACGATGGCCATGTTATGATTACGGACTTCGGTATTGCAATGGCATTAAGTTCAACTTCCATCACTAAAACAAATGCGGTTTTAGGATCGGTACATTATTTATCTCCTGAACAAGCTCGCGGTGGGATGGCTACTAAAAAATCAGATATATACTCAATCGGTATCGTCATGTTTGAATTATTAACGGGGAGACTTCCTTTTTCAGGAGAATCTGCTGTTTCTATAGCATTAAAGCATTTGCAATCAGATACACCTTCTCCATCACGGTGGAATCCGGACATTCCGCAAAGTGTTGAAAATATTGTCTTAAAAGCTACTGCTAAAGATCCATTTCTTCGATATGAGACCACGGAGGAAATGGGAAGTGATCTTGAATCAGCATTAAACCCTGAAAGAATAAATGAACCAAAATTTGTGATTCCAGAAGATATGGATGCAACTAAGGCGATTCCTGTAATAGTGGATCATCAGCCATATAATCATAATGGCAACACGGTACCACATGAAAAAGATCAATCAACAGTGAAAAGCTCCAAAGATAAGGTTAAACAAAAACCAAAGAAAAAGACGAAAAACAAAAAAGGTGATAAAACAAAGCGTAAGAAAAAATGGCCATGGATTATAGGATCCATCATTATGTTACTTTTATTATCGCTACTCATTTATGTAATTGCATTGCCTGCTATATTTAATTCGCAAAATGTTCCTGTTCCTGATGTAAGCGGAGAAGATTACGATGATGCTGTATTAAAATTAGTAGATGCTGGCTTAGTTGTAGATCAAAGCATTGATACATCGAGTGAGGAATTTCCTGAAGGTGTAGTAATAAAAACAGACCCCAAGGCAAATAACAAGGTGAAAAAAGGGAGCACTGTTAATGTGTATATTAGCAGTGGGAAAGAAAAGTTTCGGCTTTCAGATTATAGGGGTAAACAATTTGAAGCGATCACTCAATTACTTGATGACGAGGGATTTCAGGATATTACTAGTGAACCTAGACATGATGATTCACCGGCAGGGACTATTTTAGAACAGGAGCCTGGAGTAGATGTGGAAGTAGTGCCAGAGGAAACAACATTGAACTTTATTGTTAGTGCTGGTGAAGAGAAAATAACGTTAAAAGATTTACAGGGAAACAACATAAAAGGTTTAGAAAGCTATGAGGAATCAAGCGGCTTGCAAATTGATATGTCTAGTGAAGAATTTAATGATAATGTAGATGCGGGCCTTGTTATCTCACAAGATCCAGCACCTGGTACAGAACTAACAAAAGGTAGCAAAGTGAAGGTAGTTATATCAAAAGGTCAAGAAGCAATCCCGCCAAAAACAGTTACGAAAGAAATCAATATTACTTATGAACCTAAAGAGCCTGAAGCTCCTGTGAAACCCGGAGAAGAAGGGGAAACTGGAGGAGAGGTTAAGGCAGAGCCGCAAGAAATAAAAATTTTCATTGAAGATATGAACAATAGTATGACTGTACCTGCAAAAACAATTATGATCGAAGGTCCTGTTACGGAACAAATTGAGTTAACAGTTGAGAAGGGTAAAAAGGCTGGTTATAAAGTGGTTAGAGACAATGAAGTGATAATAGAAGAAGAAGTGGAGTATCCAGAGGACTAATTATTAATAACAAAGGAAGTGTGCTATGCCAGAAGGTAAAATAATTAAAGCGTTAAGTGGATTCTACTATGTACTTTCGGATGACGGAATCGTTCAATGTAGAGGGCGCGGTGTATTTAGAATTAACAATATTTCCCCTTTAGTAGGTGATATCGTCTCTTTTCAAGCCGAGAATGATAAAGAAGGCTATATTATGGACGTTAAAGAAAGAAAAAATGAATTAGTAAGACCGCCGATTGCTAACATTGATCAAGCGATCCTTGTTTTCTCAGCATCCGAGCCGGCATTTAGCCCGGCACTTCTTGACCGGTTCTTAGTAATCGTAGAAGCGGCAAATGTAATGCCGATTATATGTATTACAAAAAAGGACCTCTTAGAGGATGAACAAGAGATTAATCAGTATATGGAAGATTATCGTAGTTTCGGGTATGATGTGATGATGCTTTCTTCGACAACAAGGGAAGGGATAGAACAACTTAAACCTTTTATAAACGGAAAAACCAGTGTATTTGCTGGGCAATCTGGAGTCGGTAAATCATCACTCTTAAACGTATTGAATCCTGAATTAAACTTGAAAACGGATGAGATTTCTACACATCTAGGTCGCGGGAAACATACTACGCGTCATGTGGAGTTAATTGAAATTGCGGGCGGTCTTGTCGCTGATACGCCCGGTTTTAGTTCATTGGAGTTTACAGGAATAGAAGAGGAAGACTTAGCGCATTATTTTCCAGAGATGTCACGAATTAGTGGTAAATGTAAGTTCAGAGGATGTATCCATATAAATGAACCGAAATGTGCAGTGAAATCAAGTGTAGAAAGTGAGGAAATACCTCTATATCGCTATGATCACTATAAACAGTTCATGGAAGAAATAAAAGGTAGAAAGCCGAGGTATTAATTAAGATGCAAATGAAAATAGCACCTTCTATATTAGCTGCTGATTTCTCGAAGCTTGCTGAAGAAGTGAAAGAAGCAGAAGCAGCAGGAGCAGATATGATTCATATTGATGTGATGGACGGACATTTTGTGCCGAATATTTCAATGGGACCATTCATTGTAGAGGCAGTAAGAAAAGTTACTAGTCTCCCGCTGGATGTCCATCTAATGATAGAGAACCCCGATCGCTATATTGAGCAATTTATAGATGCCGGAGCAGATTATATTACGATTCATGTGGAAGCTTCGCCTCATATTCACCGAACGGTACAAGAAATTAGAAGGCTCGGGGCGAAGCCAGGGGTAGTTATAAACCCGGGTACACCTGCTTCATCTATCAGTAGTATTATCGATTATGTCGACATGGTACTAGTAATGACAGTAAATCCAGGCTTTGGTGGTCAATCTTTCATACAGGGAGTCTTACCAAAGATCCGCGAAATTAAGCAAATGATTATTGGTAAAGAACTGGATATTGATATTGAAGTAGACGGAGGAATAAATAGCGAGACGTTAAAATTATGCAAAGATGCCGGAGCGAATATATTTGTTGCTGGTTCGGCTATATTTAGCCAGACGGATAGGCAAAAAGCTATGAACGAACTCCGTTTACAGTTAACTAACTAAATGAATACAGAAAAAATTATTTATATTGTTGCCGGCGGACCTAAAGAATTCATACCATCTGTCATTTTTAATAATAAAAAAGATGTAAAATGGATGGGTGTAGATCGAGGTGTAACCTACTTATTGGAGTCAGGAATCATACCTGACTTTGCAGTAGGTGATTTTGATTCCGTATCAAAAGAAGATTGGAAAAGTATTGTTAGTAAAATAGATGAAGTGAGTCGCTTTAAACCAGAAAAAGATGAAACAGATATGCAGTTAGCAATGGAGTGGGCCCTTAAACAAAATCCTACACATATTAAAATATTTGGTGCTACTGGAGGTAGACTGGATCATTTTATGGCAAATGCACTGATGCTCTCTATATATCAGAAAAAATATTCAACTGTAAAGATAGAAGTAATTGATGTTCAGAATACACTCTCGGTTCATTATCCAGGAAAACATCTACTCCAAGCCAATGGCAAGAAAAAGTATATCTCATTTATCCCTCTTGATAATAATGTCACAGGATTGACACTGCTTGGTTTTAAATATCCACTATATAATCATCGTGTGCCATTCGGTTCATCTTTATGTATTAGTAATGAACTTCTCCAAGAAACGGGTACTTTTTTATTCGAAAATGGCATATTAATGATGATAAGAAGTACAGATTAATAAGAGCCTTATTTTAAAAGGGCGCGTACTTATTCATTTATGACGAATATAATAGGATTGACTGAAACCCGTTTTCAGACTAGGAGGGAATTTTTATGAGATTTTATACATTCAAACTGCCAAGATTATTGGGAGGGATAGTTAGAGCGATGTTGGGCACGTTTAAAAAAGAGTAAGTATAGAGAGTTAACAAAATCAATATTTCTATAGAAATGGAAAAAGGCACCTAAGCAGGCGCCTTTTTTTGTTTGCAATACCTCACATAATGTGAAGCTCGTCAACGTTTCAATAAGTGAACTTGACTTGCAAATAAATTCAAGTTTATACTCTTTCGACTTTACCGGATTTAAGGGCTCTTGCAGAGACCCATACACGTTTCGGTTTTCCGTCAACAAGAATGCGTACTTTTTGAAGGTTTGCTCCCCAAGTACGTTTATTAGCATTCATAGCATGTGAACGGTTATTACCTGTTCCTGTTTTACGACCAGTGATAACACATTGCTTTGGCATATATAATTCCCTCCCGTTGCTGAAGTAATACTATTTCATCGTTCATCACTTCAATTTACTCATTAAAGATACTTTAATAATTTATCATACATGCTTTCAGAATGCAATACTTCAATCATGATCTTTAAAGAACATTTGCTTGACATCAAAAAGGTATCAAGCAATAATCATTCAGGTGAAGCTTTTAAAAAATAGCCTTATATAGTAAACTAATGATAGTTATTATGTGTACGTATTATCATGCGGAAAATGAGCCGCATATTCGATAATTCGACAATGAGGAGGAAGTTGCATGTCAATTGAGATGACAACAAAATATGGGCAAATTGAAATTTCTAATGATGTGATTGCTACAATTGCAGGAGGTGCTGCAATCGACTGTTATGGTATTGTCGGAATGGCTTCTAAAAATCAAATAAAAGATGGGTTCACCGATATTTTAGGAAAAGAAAATTTCACTCGCGGAATAATTATTCGTCAAGCTGATACCTCCCTTCACATAGATATGTATATTATCGTCAGTTATGGAACGAAAATTTCTGAAATAGCTCATAATGTTCAATCCAAAGTCAAATACACATTAGAGCAAACGATCGGAATTTCAGCAGATACAGTAAATATTTTTGTACAGGGAGTTCGTGTAACGAATCCTTAATGAGGAGGAAAAAGTAAGTGTCTATTACATCATTGGATGGAAATCGATTTACCGATATGATTATTCAAGGAGCGAATCATTTATCGGCAAATGCTCAAATGGTTGATGCGCTAAATGTATTCCCAGTTCCAGACGGAGATACGGGAACAAATATGAATTTATCCATGTCATCAGGCGCTAAAGAAGCACAAAAAAACAAGCAAGAGCATATTGGGAAAGTAGCAACTGCACTATCGAAAGGACTATTGATGGGAGCAAGAGGTAACTCTGGAGTTATTTTATCCCAATTATTCCGTGGTTTTTCGAAATCGATTGAACAGAAGCCATTCCTATCTAGCTTGGAATTTGCAGAAGCTCTTGATACGGGAGTGAAAACGGCTTATAAAGCTGTAATGAAACCTGTTGAAGGGACTATTTTAACAGTTGCGAAAGATGCTGCAAAAAAGGCAGTTGACATAGCTGTTACCGAAACAGATTTGATCATTGTTATGGAAGAAACATTGAAAGAAGCCAAAGCTTCCCTTCAGCGTACACCAGATTTGTTACCTGTTTTAAAAGAGGTAGGAGTTGTTGATAGCGGTGGACAAGGTCTTGTTTGTGTGTATGAAGGATTTTTAGCGGTATTAAAGGGAGAAGAATTACCTAACATGGCTCCTTTGACACCATCAATGGATGAGCTTGTGAGCGCACAACATCATCAAAGTGTTCAAGGCTTTATGAATACAGAAGATATTGAATATGGTTATTGCACAGAATTTATGGTTCGTCTTGAAGCAAATAAACAGACTTTTAATGAAGAAAGCTTTAGAAATGAACTAAGTGAATATGGTGATTCACTCCTTGTAATCTCAGATGACGAGGTAGCTAAAGTGCATATTCACTCAGAGCAGCCTGGAGATGTTTTATCATACGGCCAAAAGTATGGCAGCCTTATTCATATGAAGATTGAAAATATGAGGGAACAGCATAGTGCCATTGTCGGTGAGCCTCAACCACATGCTAATCATGTTACGAGTACGGCTCCACAAGCAAAAGAACGTCAGGAATACGCAATCATTGCTGTATCTATGGGGACTGGAATTGCTGATCTATTTAAAAGTATAGGTGTTGCTGAGGTCATTGAAGGTGGCCAAACGATGAATCCAAGCACTGAAGACATTATGGCGTCTATTCTGAAAGCAAATGCAGATAAAATAATTTTATTACCAAATAATAAAAATATCATTATGGCTGCAGAGCAAGCTGCTTCTATTGCGGATGAAAATGTCATTGTAGTTCCGACGAAAACTGTTCCTCAGGGATTAGCAGCTGCATTAGCTTTTAATCCATCTTTATCATTAAAGAAAAATGGTGAAGGAATGAATGAAGCGCTAGCTGAGGTGAAAACTGGTTTAATTACTTTTGCTGTACGTGATACGAATATTGATGGCCTTACTATTTCAAAAGATGATTATATGGGCATTAATGAAGGGAAAATAGTTGAAACAAACACAAATCTTTTCGTTACAGCAACTAATTTGTTGGCGAAAATGATTGATGATGAAACAGAAATCTTAACTATTCTCTACGGTGAAGATACGGAACGATCGCAAATGGATCAATTAGTTGAGTATTTACAAGAACATTATCCAAATATTGAAATTGAGATCCATGATGGCAAACAACCGCTATATAATTATATATTCTCAGTAGAATAACTAGGGCTGACAAAGAAATAGAAGGGGTATACCCTTCTATTTCCTTGTATATATAGAAAAGCACGAGCATACGAGTAAATATATAATTCAATTAATGCCGAGTATATTAAACGAATTAGAAGAGGGAGGGTTGGTTGCAACTCGTATCGGTTGGATGGAGGCCGAAAATGTCGGGATTGCACTAGCAAATTGTGAATAAAAAAATATATGATCCTGTTTCTGTTTTAAAAGGTGTTGGAGTCGAAACTGCTACTACTTTAGCTGAAATGGGTATTTGTTCAGTTGAGGATTTGTTGAATCATCTTCCATTCAGATATGATGACTTAAGGTTAAGGGATTTAGCGGAGGTTGCACACGACGAAAAAATTACAATTGAAGGTAAAGTGCATAGTGAACCTTCCATGATGTACTTTGGAAGGAAAAAAAGTAGACTTACTATTCATCTTCTTGTGGATCCATACTTAATAAAGGTTACTTTTTTTAATCGTCCTTATTTAAAGGGTAAATTGAACCCTCAAGATATTGTCACTGTTTCTGGTAAATGGGATAAGCATCGACAAACCATTACGGGACATGATCTGAAAATGGGCCCGCATTCAGAAATAACAGAGTTCGAGCCAATCTATCCGACAAAAGGAAATGTTGGTGTCAAAGCTTTACGTCGATTTATTTCGCAAGCCTTTCACGAATATGGTGAATATATTGAAGAAACATTGCCAGATACGTTAAGGGTTAAATATAAACTACCTAATCGAAAAACAGCATTGCATACGATGCACTTCCCACAAACACCTGATGAATTGAAACAAGCAAGAAGGCGCTTTGTATATGAAGAATTTCTCTATTTTCAGCTAAAGATGCAAGCCTTCCGAAAAATAGAGCGAGAACAATCACCTGGGATGGAGCAACATTATAATTTGGAGAAATTGAAGCATTTTATCTCATCCCTACCATTTACATTAACAAACGCACAAAAAAAAGTGGTTAATGAAATTTGCGCTGATTTAAAAGCACCTTATAAAATGAATCGCCTTCTCCAAGGTGATGTAGGTTCTGGTAAGACAGCTGTAGCTGCCATTGCACTTTTCGCTAGTGTAACAGCAGGTTATCAAGGAGCTTTAATGGTTCCGACAGAAATACTTGCTGAGCAACATGCGACATCATTACATGAGCTCCTAACACCTGCAGGCATGAAAATAGCCTTGCTAACTAGTTCTGTAAAAGGGAAAAAACGTCGTGCTATTTTAGAAGAGTTAGAGAATGGTGAAATTGATATTATGATTGGTACGCATGCATTGATCCAAGAAGAAGTGAATTTTAGTCGTCTAGGTCTTGTAATTACAGATGAACAGCATCGCTTTGGAGTAGGACAGCGTCGAATACTTCGGGAAAAAGGAGAGAGCCCTGACGTTTTGTTTATGACAGCAACACCAATTCCGCGGACACTAGCTATTACAGTGTTTGGAGAGATGGATGTTTCGGTAATAGATGAAATGCCTTTAGGTAGGAAAGAAATTGAAACGTATTGGGCAAAGCATAATATGCTTGATAGAATCTTGAATTTTGTAGAAGCAGAATTAGTGAAAGGACGCCAAGCGTATGTCATTTGTCCCCTTATAGAAGAGTCTGAGAAACTTGACGTTCAAAATGCTATTGATGTTTTTGATATGCTTTCTAATCACTTTCAAGGTAAATTTAATGTAGGACTTATGCATGGGCGACTATCTTCAGCTGAGAAAGAAGAAGTAATGAAAGCCTATAGTGACAATCAAATTCAATTGCTTGTGTCCACGACAGTAGTCGAAGTAGGTGTGAATGTTCCCAATGCTACTGTTATGGTTATTTACGATGCCGAGAGATTTGGTTTATCCCAGCTCCACCAATTGAGAGGACGCGTAGGAAGAGGTCAAGAGCAATCCTATTGTATTTTACTAGCTGACCCTAAATCTGAGGTAGGCAAGGAACGGATGAAGATCATGACAGAGACAAATGATGGTTTTGTCTTAAGTGAACGAGATTTAGAGCTGCGCGGTCCAGGTGACTTTTTTGGAAAAAAACAAAGTGGGCTTCCTGAATTTAAAGTAGCAGATATGGTTCATGATTACAGAGCTTTAGAAACAGCTCGAAATGATGCAGCTCATTTACTTGAACAAAAGGAATTCTGGGAAGCAGCTGATTATTTACCATTAAGGACATACTTGGAAAATTCAGGTGTTCTAGCAGGTGAAAAACTGGATTAGTATAAACAAGAGTGAAGCGTATTTTGGTTGCGTTTTTCTCTTGTTTTTTATATACTACTATTAATACCTAGTCATAATATCTTGAATGGTGATGAATATGAGGCCTTCAAAAAAAGAAAGACAAAAATTATTGCGTAGTACAATAGAAGATAATCCATTTATTACAGATGAGGAATTGGCAGAGCACTTTTCAGTTAGTGTGCAAACTATTCGTCTTGATAGGATGGAACTTGCAATCCCGGAATTGAGAGAACGAATCAAAACAGTAGCAGTGAAGCATGTGGAGGACGAAGTAAAGTCTCTTCCAATTGATGAAGTAATAGGAGAAATTATTGATATTCAACTTGATCAAACTGCTATCTCTATTTTCGATGTAAAGGAAGAACATGTATTTATTAGAAATTCTATAACACGAGGACATCATTTGTTTGCACAAGCAAATTCCCTTGCAGTTGCTGTGATTAATGATGATCTTGCACTTACTGTAAAGGTGAATATTCACTTTATGCGCCCTGTTAAAAATGGGGAAAGAGTAGTAGCAAAAGCGAAAGTGAGAAAACAGCATGATGTTCATGGTCGGACGATTGTTGACGTTCTTAGTTATGTAGATCAAGAACTTGCTTTTAAAGGCGAATTTGAAATGTATCGATCTAGTCAAACAGTAGAAGGTGAAAAGGAATGAAAATTGCAGTTGATGCAATGGGTGGAGATCATGCTCCGAAAGAAATCGTACACGGTATTATGCAAGCAGCGGAAAATTTTACAGATACCGAATTTATTTTGTATGGTAATGAAGCAGAGATAAATAAGTATTTAACTAAAACAGACCGAATTTCGGTAATCCATACAAATGAAAAAATTGAAGCAGAAGATGAGCCGGTTAGGGCAGTGCGACGTAAAAAAACAGCATCAATGGTCATGATGGCTCAATCGGTAAAAGATGGAGATACACATGCGTGTATTTCTGCAGGTAATACTGGAGCGCTTATGGCTGCAGGTTTATTTGTCGTAGGAAGAATCAAGGGTATTGAGAGACCAGCTTTGGCACCGACTTTGCCAACTCTTGATGGTGAAGGCTTTATTATGCTTGACCTAGGAGCGAATGCAGATGCTAAGCCAGAGCACATACTTCAAAACGCAATTATGGGAAGTATTTATGCTGAGAAGGTTAGAGTAATTGCCAAACCGAAAGTAGCGCTATTAAATATTGGTACAGAAGCAAATAAAGGAAATGAATTAACGAAGAAAGCTTATGATTTACTAGATAAAGCTGATATTCATTTTATTGGGAATATTGAAGCGCGTGATTTATTAGAGGGACAGGCTGATGTTGTTGTGACTGATGGATTTACCGGGAATGTTGTCTTAAAAGCAATTGAAGGAACTGCTTCTGCGATTTTCTCTATGCTAAAAGGGACATTAACAAGTAGCCTGAAAAACAAAATTGCTGCCGGTCTTATTAAATCGGATCTCATGCAATTAAAAGATAAACTGGATTATACAGAATATGGCGGCGCATGTTTGTTTGGCCTTGATGCCCCAGTCATTAAGGCACATGGCTCATCAAATGCCAATGCTATTTATCATGCGGTTCGACAAGCCCGTGAAATGGTAATTCATGATGTGTCTGGAAAAATTAAGACTGCCGTAGAAAATAAATAGGTGAAATAGAGGTGGGGGAAATGGGGAAAATAGCTTTTGTTTTTCCGGGACAAGGTTCTCAAAAAGTGGGAATGGGACAAGCGATTGCAGAAACGAATGAAAGTGCAAAGGCCATTTTTGATGAGGCAGATAAACGATTGGAACAATCACTTTCTGCTCTGATTTTTGAAGGTTCACAGGAGGAATTAACAAAAACTACTAATGCGCAACCTGCATTATTAACAACAGCTGTAGCACTTTTACAAGGTTTACAAGAAGCTGGGATTAAACCTGACTATACAGCAGGTCATAGTCTTGGTGAATACACTGCACTTGTAGCAAGTGGTGTGATGACGTTCTCTGATGCAGTATACGCAGTAAGAAAGCGCGGAGAATTTATGGAAGAGGCCGTCCCGAACGGTGAAGGAACAATGGCGGCCATACTAGGTTTTGACCGAGAGCAGCTAATGGAAGTAACGGAGAGCGTTACGCAAGCTGGTAATTCAGTTCAATTAGCTAATTTAAACTGTCCAGGGCAGATTGTTATTTCAGGAACAGTACAAGGTGTTGAAAATGCAAGTGCGCTGGCGAAGGAGCAAGGGGCTAAACGTGTATTGCCGTTACAAGTAAGTGGTCCATTTCATTCTGAACTAATGAAGCCGGCAGCAGAGAAATTTGCAACAGTTTTAAAAGATATCGAAATAAAAAATGCGCAAATACCTGTGATTGCAAATGTCACAGCCGCTCCTATTGAAGCAAGGGAAGATATTGAACAGAAACTAATTGAACAATTATATTCTCCGGTACTATGGGAAGACTCAATTGAAAAGATGATTGAATTAGGTGTTGATACATTTATTGAAATTGGCCCAGGAAAAGTATTGTCTGGCCTTATCAGAAAAATAAATCGAGACGTCAAAACATTTTCAGTTCAAGATCCTGAAAGTTGTCAACAGACGATTGATGCGTTAAAGGAGAATTATTCATGAAATTAGAAGGAAAGTCGGCACTTGTAACAGGTGCATCAAGAGGCATCGGTAGGGAAATTGCGCTTGCACTTGCGAAAGAAGGAGCGAACGTGCTCGTTAATTATTCGGGCAGTGAAGCAAAAGCTAATGAAGTTGTTCAAGAAATTACTGCGATGGGTCGTCAAGCAATAGCATTTCAATGTAATGTGGCAGACAGTGAAAATGTAAAAGAAATGGTAAAAGAAACAATTAATCAATTTGGAAGTTTGGATATACTAGTAAATAATGCAGGAATTACAAGGGATAATTTGCTGATGAGGATGAAAGAAGACGAGTGGGACGATGTCATTAATACTAACCTCAAAGGTGTATTCTTGTGTACAAAAGCTGTATCCAGACAAATGATGAAACAAAGGGCAGGTAGGATTATTAATATTGCTTCGATTGTAGGGGTAATTGGAAATCCCGGTCAATCTAATTATGTGGCAGCAAAAGCCGGAGTCATCGGTTTGACTAAAACAGCTGCAAAAGAACTAGCTACTCGCGGAATTACAGTGAATGCAGTCGCTCCCGGTTTTATCACAACAGATATGACAGATAATCTAGATGAAGAAGTGAAAACAACAATGTTAAAGCAAATTCCCCTAGGGAAATTTGGTGATCCAAAAGACATAGCGAGAGTAGTATCATTTCTTGCTTCTGAAGATGGAAACTATATTACGGGACAAACCATTCATGTAGATGGTGGAATGTTTATGTAAGGCTCTCTTTTATGCCCGACCTCAAGTAGAAAAAAAGTCATAAAACAATGTAACTTTGGTCACTTTTATCCTGTACGGAAATAAGATTCCTTGACTAGAGTCGCATGTCTAGCGGGTGCAGTTAGTACGGCTAGCAAACTTTATAATAACGGCTCCTCTTACAAGTCCGGCTATAGACATTAGGTCATAAGTCCATTTGCCAAGAAGGTAAACACTGACCTTCCAGACTCTTGTAATATGCTTCTCATGTTTCCTTTATTTAGTCAGAATACCTTAAAGAAGTACATTGCTAAACAGGTGTTCTTTGCTTTTCTATTTAAATGTTTCACTTTTTGTTTATTTCATTTATAATACTTGAAGGGAGGTGAATCGGATGGCAGATACAATTGAACGTGTAACACAAATTATTGTTGACCGACTAGGTGTTGAGGAGTCTAAAGTTACGTTGGAAGCTTCTTTTAAAGATGATTTAGGAGCGGATTCTTTAGATGTAGTTGAACTTGTTATGGAATTAGAAGATGAGTTTGATATGGAAATTTCCGATGATGACGCTGAGAAAATTGCTACAGTTGGCGACGTTGTAAATTACATAAAAGAGAAAAACTAGTCGTTGGAGTAAGAAACAGGTCCCGTTGGTAATCGACGGGGCTTTTCTATGTCAAATAACCATTTCAAGGGTGGATAACACATGAGGAAAAATAATCGGGATCGAAAAGTAAATAATAAAGTTGCTAACCAATTAAAACAATTTCAAACAAAAATCGGCATTCAATTTAAAGATGAAAATTTATTAATGAAGGCTTTTACACATTCATCCTATGTGAATGAGCATCGGAAAAAACCACATGAAGACAATGAACGGCTTGAATTCTTAGGTGATGCAGTACTAGAGTTGACCGTGTCACAATATTTATTCATGAAATATCCGTTGATGAGTGAAGGCGAATTAACCAAACTTAGAGCAGCTATTGTTTGTGAACCTTCCCTCGTTAAATTTGCTAATGAACTAGAATTTGGTGAAACAGTTTTACTTGGAAAAGGCGAAGAGATGACTGGTGGACGTACTCGACCAGCGTTGTTAGCAGATGCATTCGAAGCATTTATCGGAGCGTTATATCTAGATCAAGGATTAGAGACAACGATCGCTTTTCTTGAAAAAACAGTTTATCCAAAGGTAGATACAGGTGCTTTTTCTCATGTGATGGATTTTAAAAGCCAATTGCAAGAAAATATTCAAAGAGATGGTGTTGGCGTTTTAGAATATAAAATTTTAAAAGAAGAAGGACCAGCTCATAGTCGCATCTTCGTATCACAAGTAATATTAAATGACGAAGTGCTAGGAGAAGGCTCAGGTAAGTCAAAAAAAGAAGCAGAACAACATGCCGCACAAATGGCGTTAGGAAAGAAAAGCGGAATCGCCCGTTAAGTGACGTACAAACTGGAGGAATTCTGACGAGATAAAGGAAACACGATTAGCCTAAAAGGCGAATCGATGTTGACTTATCGTAGGAAGAATACTGAAGTTTGCTAGTCGTTGGGCGTTGGAGCTAGACACAAAGAAAAGCGGAATCGCCCGTTAAGCGACGTACAAACTGGAGGAATTCTGACGAGATAAAGGAAACACGATAAGCCTAAAAGGCGAATCGATGTTGACTTATAGTAGGAAGAATACTGAAGTTTGCTAGTCGTTGGGCGTTGGAGCTAGACACTAAGAAAAGCGGAATCGCCCGTTAAGTGACGTACAAACTGCGCCCACAGGATGTGGGTGCGTCGGCATTGCCAGAGGATGTAGCGGTTTTCGTCATCGGACTTTATTAATGATAAAGGAAACACGTTAAGCATGACTAAGTGAGTGTGTAACATTTAATAATCAAATTTTATACTTAATTTATCTTTAAGAAAGGAGGAATCCTTTTGTACCTAAAACAATTAGATATAATCGGTTTTAAGTCCTTCGCAGAAAAAGTAAATCTGGAATTTGTTCCAGGAGTAACTGCAGTTGTTGGACCGAATGGTAGCGGGAAGAGTAATATAACAGATGCGATTCGTTGGGTATTAGGTGAACAATCGGCAAAATCACTTCGGGGCGGGAAAATGGAAGATGTCATATTTGCTGGTAGTGACTCAAGAAAACCATTAAACTTCGCTGAGGTTACTCTGACACTAAATAATGAAGATAGTACATTGCCATTAGAATATAATGAGGTAAGTATTACTAGAAGGGTGTACAGAACTGGCGATAGTGAGTATCTCCTCAATAAACAAAATTGCAGGTTGAAAGATATTGTAGATTTATTTATGGATTCAGGACTTGGTAAAGAAGCTTTTTCAATTATTAGCCAGGGGAAAGTAGAAGAAATCCTAAATAGTAAATCAGAAGAGCGGAGAACCATATTCGAAGAAGCAGCGGGCGTATTAAAGTATAAATCTAGGAAGAAGAAAGCCGAAGTCAAATTACTGGAAACGACAGATAATTTGGATCGCGTCAATGATATCCTTAGTGAGTTGGAAGGACAAATTGAACCTCTCAAAATCCAAGCCTCCATTGCGAAAGATTATTTGGAAAAGAAAAAAGAGCTCGAAACCCATGAAGTTGCCCTCACAGTGCATGAGATAGATTCACTGCATAAAAATTGGGAACAAGCGAAAGAAGAGGCAGAGAATCTTAAAAAGTCTGAGCGAAAACTAGCTGAACATATTCAAACGACAGAAAATCAGCTTGAAAAAGATCGAAGTGAACTTGTGGGAATTGATGAAATGTTGGCTAGCCTGCAAACCACGCTGCTAACGGCAACAAAAGATTTGGAACAGCTTGAAGGTCGTCGGGAAGTATTAAAAGAGAGGAAGAAAAATGCTACTCAAAATACTGCACAGCTAAAAAAGAATATAGAAGATGCAGATTCTAAATTGAACGACTTTAAGCAAAAACGAATTCGAACGGAAAAAGAAGTAGCGGTTAAACAAAATGCCCTTCAAGAATTAAAGGAAATATTACAAACAAAAAGGCAACAGTTAAAACTGCTAGATGGCACGATTGAAGAGACGATTGAAGGGTTGAAAAGCGACTATATTGATGTACTTAATGAACAAGCCTCATCCAATAATGAATTGCAATATTTAGAGCAACAATTAAAGCAACTCCAAGTGAAAAATAATCGGTTAGATACCGAAAATGAGAAACATATTGCAAGTCGTAATGAAGTAACAGAAAAGTTAAAAGAAAAACAATTAGAATTTGAACAATTAGATAGTAAATTAGCTGAGTTACTTGATCGTTTTAAAATAATAGAGCAAAAGATAGCAACTTTGAAAAAGCGATATACAGAACAAGAATCAATGCTTAATCAAGCACAGCAATATAAGCAAAAAGCTGAATCACGAAAAGAAACATTAGAAGAAATGGAAGAAGAATATATAGGTTTTTTCCAAGGGGTAAGGGAACTACTCAAAGTGAGAGAAAATGTCTTAACTGGAATCGAAGGGGCAGTAGCTGAACTCATCCATGTGCCAAAAAAGTATGAGTTAGCGATTGAAACGGCGTTAGGTAGTGCAATGCAGCATGTTGTTGTAAACACGGAAGAAAATGCTCGAAATGCAATAGCATTTTTGAAAAAAAACCGACATGGACGGGCAACGTTTTTACCACTTAATATTATCAAAGAGAAAAAAATGTATGCAGGGCAAGAAGAAATGCTTCGAACACAAGAGGCATTCATTGGTATAGCGGCTGATCTCGTGACATATCAGGCTGAACATGCACCAGCAATCAAAAGTTTATTAGGGACGATTGTCGTTGCAAATAATTTAGCTGGCGCAAATACTTTAGCAAAGCTACTTCAATACCGTTATCGAATTGTGACTCTCGAAGGTGATGTAGTTAATCCAGGTGGCTCTATGACTGGTGGTGCGACAAAGCAAAAATCTAGTTCTTTATTAAGTAGAAAAAGTGAATTGGAAGAACTGTCTGAAAAAATCGAAATGATGACAGAGAAAATAGAAAGATTAGCGGAGCAATTTTCAGAAACGAAAACGATATTAGTTACGGAAGAAATGCTTTTAGATGAGACTAGGAGAAATGGCGAGCTTTTACGTATGCAACGTAATGAGATAGAGTCGCAAATCGTACAAATTACGTTAAATAAAAGAAATGTCGATGATCGTTTAACGTTATATGATTTAGAGAAAAAAGAAATGAATACCGAACAAAATGATATACTATCACGTGTTCAAACTTTAAAACAACTTGTGCATAATTGTGATGAACAAATTGAAGTATTGAACCAAAAAATAGAAGACTTAACGAATCAGCGAAATCATGAAAGATTATCAAAAGAGTCTTTAACTTCGGAAATCAGTGAACTGACTGCTAGCTATGCAGTAACTAAAGAGCAACTCTCCGTTAGCAAAGCTTCGCTAGAGACCTTAATCCAGGAAAAAGCCGAAATAGCTGAAAGAAAAAAATCATTGGAAGATGATCTGGATTGGCTAGAAAATGAAATGTCAGGTGATTATACTAGCGAAGAAGTATTGGCAGAGGATGCTCTTAAGAAAAAGAACGAAAAAGAAGAAACGGCTAGAATGATTGCTTTGCGGCACGAGGATAGAACGAATATACAATCCATAATTGCTGAGAAAGAACATGAGTTAAAGGGATTAAAAGAAAAATATCAAGCAATTAACAGCTTGCTGAAAGATGCGGAAGTGAAAATCAATCGTCTAGATGTTGAATTGGAAAATCGGCTTCAGAAATTGAGTGAGGAATATAGTTTATCTTATGAAGGGGCCAAAAGCATGTTTCATATGCTTCTTGCAGAGGAAGAGACAAGGCAAAAGGTAAAGTGGATTAAACTCGAAATAGCTGAGCTCGGAACCGTGAATATAGGGGCGATCGAAGAGTATGAACGTGTGTCTGAAAGATATCAATTTTTGGCTAACCAACAAGCTGACTTGTCTGAAGCGAAAAAAACCCTTTTTCAAATTATGAATGAAATGGATAATGAAATGAAAAATAGGTTTAGCACTACATTTCAGGCTATTCAAGCCCAATTTGAAGACGTATTTAAAGCTTTATTTGGTGGTGGGAAAGCTAAACTCTCCTTAACGAATCCTGATGATTTATTACACACAGGGGTTGATATTATTGCCCAACCACCCGGGAAAAAACTACAAAATTTAAGTTTACTATCTGGTGGGGAACGTTCGCTAACGGCTATAGCTTTGCTTTTCTCTATATTGAAAATCAGACCGGTCCCTTTTTGTGTGCTGGATGAAGTAGAGGCGGCATTAGATGAAGCAAATGTTCATCGTTTCAGTCAATACTTACAAAGATTTAGCGATGAAACCCAATTTATAGTAATTACGCATAGGCAAGGTACGATGCAAGGAGCAGATGTTTTATATGGAGTAACGATGCAAGAATCAGGAGTATCGAAACTTGTCTCTGTTAAGTTAGAAAGTAGTAAAGAGGCACAAACAGTATATTAAAGAGGGGGAATCGTAATTGAGTTTTTTTAAAAAGTTGAAAGAGAAATTTACAACTTCGACTGATTCAGTTTCAGAAAAATTTAAAGATGGACTAGAAAAGACAAGAAGTAATTTCTCGGGAAAAATGAATGAATTGGTAGCGCGCTACCGTAAAGTAGATGAAGATTTTTTCGAGGAACTAGAGGAAATCCTCATTCAGGCAGACGTTGGATTTGAAACGGTTATGCAGCTTGTAGAGGAGTTAAAATTAGAAGTTAAAAAGCAGAATATCAAGAATCCCGCAGATGTACAGACAGTTATTTCAGAAAAGCTTGTAGAGATATATGAAGCTGGGGATCAGAGTACTGCTAATTTAAATATTCAAAATGATGGACTTACAGTTATATTATTCGTTGGTGTAAATGGGGTAGGTAAAACAACAACGATTGGTAAACTCGCTCATAAGTTAAAGCAAGAGGATAAAAAAATCATTTTAGCTGCAGGGGATACATTTCGTGCGGGTGCAATTGAGCAATTAGAAGTATGGGGCGACAGAGTAGGAGTAGATGTAATTAAACAGGCTGAGGGCTCTGATCCAGCTGCTGTGATGTATGATGCGATTCAGGCTGCTAAAGCAAGACAAGCAGATGTATTATTATGTGATACAGCAGGACGATTGCAAAATAAAGTGAATTTGATGAAAGAGCTTGAGAAGGTAAAAAGAGTAATTGAACGTGAAGTTCCAGGTGCACCCCATGAAGTTTTGCTTGTTCTTGATGCTACTACTGGCCAAAATGCATTAATTCAAGCGAAAACTTTTAAAGAAGCAACAAACGTCAGTGGGATTGTTCTTTCTAAATTAGATGGTACAGCAAAAGGGGGAATTGTCTTAGCAATTCGAAATGAATTGCATATACCTGTTAAATTTGTTGGTCTCGGAGAAAAAATGGATGATCTTCAAGAATTTGATGCGGAAAAATATGTGTACGGGTTATTTTCGGATTCTATTGAAATGATGAGCGAATAAGTTTGTCGGGTGTGGATTAAGACCCTTCCGCAAACTTAGCTGGCATTCCATCTAAGGAAGCTTGACAACTTGTTTTGAGAAGTGTATTATCTGATTGTAAAGGATTTTAACTTAACAAGGTGGGGATTTAATGACTATGCTTGAAAAGACAACACGTATGAATTATTTATACGACTTTTACCATGCGTTGTTAACCCAGAAGCAACAAAGTTATATGTCCCTCTATTACTTAGATGATCACTCTCTTGGGGAGATTGCGGAACAATATAATATAAGCCGCCAAGCGGTTTATGATAATATTAAACGCACAGAAGCTATGCTCGAAGAGTATGAAAAAAAATTGCTGTTATTTCAAAAATTTCAAGAGCGAAACGATGTTTTATCTCAAATCAAATCCAGTTTAGCTGAAGGTAAATTAGAAGAAGCTATACTAAGTCAATATTTGAGTGCACTTGAGAAATTGGATTAGGGGGCGGCATTATGGCATTTGAAGGATTGGCCGACCGATTACAGGCAACGATGCAAAAAATTCGCGGCAAAGGTAAGGTTTCTGAAGCTGACGTAAAAGCGATGATGCGTGAAGTACGTCTTGCGTTACTTGAAGCAGACGTAAACTTTAAGGTAGTCAAACAATTTGTTAATAAGGTCAGTGAAAGAGCAGTCGGACAAGATGTAATGAAAAGTCTTACACCAGGGCAGCAAGTAATTAAAGTGGTGAAAGAGGAACTTACAGAGCTCATGGGTGGGGAACAAAGTCAAATAGCGACGGCGAAACGTCCACCAACTGTCATTATGATGGCTGGGCTGCAAGGTGCAGGTAAAACGACGACAACTGGAAAGCTCGCAAACTTACTTCGGAAGAAGTATAATAAGAAACCTTTGTTAGTTGCTGCCGATATATATCGACCTGCGGCTATTAAACAGCTAGAAACACTTGGCAAACAGCTTGATTTGCCGGTGTTTTCCATGGGGGATAAAGTCAGCCCTGTAGAGATAGCGCGTCAGGCAATTGACAAGGCTAAGGAAGAACATCATGATTATGTCTTGATTGATACAGCTGGGCGTCTCCATATTGATAATGAATTAATGGGAGAGCTAAAAGAAATCAAGGAAATAGCAACACCTGATGAAATTTTCCTTGTTGTTGATGCTATGACTGGTCAGGATGCTGTCAATGTAGCCCAGAACTTTAATGATCAGCTTGAAATCAGTGGCGTCATCTTGACAAAGCTTGATGGTGATACAAGGGGCGGTGCTGCATTATCTATCCGCTCTGTAACAGAAAAACCAATCAAGTTTGTCGGTATGGGCGAAAAGATGGATGCATTGGAGGCATTTCACCCTGAACGAATGGCATCGAGAATACTTGGCATGGGGGATATGCTGACGCTAATAGAGAAAGCTCAAACCTCTGTCGATGAAGAAAAAGCGAAAGAGTTGGAACAGAAATTCCGTACAGCGTCATTTACGCTTGATGACTTTCTTGATCAACTTGGGCAAGTGAAAAATATGGGTCCTCTTGACGAACTGCTTAAAATGATGCCCGGTGCCAATAAAATCAAAGGCATGGATAATTTACAGGTAGATGAAAAGCAAATTGGCCATGTTGAGGCAATAATTCGTTCAATGACGATGAAAGAAAAAGAGCAACCTGAGATCATTAACGCTGGTAGGCGTCGTAGAATTGCTAAAGGAAGCGGCACATCTGTACAAGAGGTGAATCGCCTATTGAAGCAGTTTGAAGAAATGAAAAAAATGATGAAGCAAATGACAGGGATGCAGCAAAAAGGCAAGAAAAAAGGTGGATTTAAGCTACCTTTCATGTAAGAAATACCACTTTTCAGTGGTGAAATCGATGTGATTCAGATCATACGAGTTTAATTTTTTTAACATGTTAAGAGAAAACACTTTACAAACAAAACACATATTTGGTATCATAATATCTTGTGTGAAACTATTCGGAGGTGCTATTAAAAATGGCAGTTAAAATTCGCTTAAAGCGTATTGGAGCAAAGAAAGCTCCATTCTATCGTATTGTGGTTGCAGATTCACGTTCACCTCGTGACGGAAGAATTATTGAAGAGATCGGAACATATAATCCGGTTGCACAACCTGCATTAGTAAAAATCAATGAGGAAACAGCTATTAAATGGATGCAAGATGGAGCTAAACCATCTGATACAGTACGTAACTTGTTCTCAAAACAAGGTATCATGGAAAAATTCCATAATGCTAAGAATAGCAAGTAATTGTGAAACGCATGCAAAATTTAATTTTGTCGATTGTTGAGCCAATTGTTGATTATCCCGATGATGTTCGGGTGCATGTGAAAGAGGAAGAACAACGCATCACTTATCACCTTTCTGTAAATCCAAAGGATGTCGGTAAGGTGATAGGAAGACATGGACGTGTTGCAAAAGCAATTAGAACAGTTGTTTATGCAGCAGCCGGATCACAACAACATAAGAAGGTCTACATGGAAATCGACGAATAGGGAGGCGGAAACACCTCCCTTTTTTGCTATAAAAAATTAATAAGCACTAAGTTCGAGGGAACATTCAATACGGAGTTCTACGTCTAACTTTACGTACAGCATCCACATCTGTTGCCGTCTGCTTTATTTAATACATAATGACTGCCTGCTAAAAAGTTTATTATTTTTGAAATGAAACTAACTACCGAGCAGTAGAATACGTGTAGCTCCTGGACGAACAGTGGATAACGTGAGCCATGTAGCGAGGTTCGGAAGGGCCGTAGAAAAAGCGATCTACGTCACAGGAGTGAAGAAACGAAGATTGACGCCAAATTCTGTTGGGTGGGCTGAGAGGTTCATGGATCAGCTAAGACACGCAAATTGTATTCTGGCTGTGTTGTTAAATAACAAAGATGTATACGAATAGGGCCTATATAATAAAACTGAGACGGAGGATGAAAAGATGCAAATTCTCCAAAATGTAACAGTAAAAAGAGTGTTAACAGAAAAGAGTAAGGAACTTTTAGTTAATAAATATCATAATAACAAAGCGCAATTGCAGAAAGAGTGCGATCAGCTATTGTTTGAACTGAAAAAATTAGAAAAAACTCGAAAATACTCTGCAGCAAGTTTGAAAGCTCAATTTGATAAAGAAATTGATACAAGAAAAGAAAAAATAAAGTTAATTGATTTTCAAATTGAACAGTTAGAAATACTGCCTTTTGGTAGTGAACTAAAAGATGACGATCTACAATCTATTGTTGATATAAATATCGGTGACAATTGGGATGATATTACTAAAGGAAAAACGATCATCATTAAAGATGGAGTCATCGTAGAAATAAGAGAGAGGTGAATGAGATGCCAGAATGGTTTAATGTTGGAAAGATTGTAAATACCCATGGGATAAATGGAGAGGTAAGAGTGATATCGAATACTGATTTTGCGGAAGAAAGATATGCTCCTAAAAGTTCACTCCATCTCTTTATGCCTGGGAAAAAAGAGGCGATCCCTTTAACGGTTAAGAGTCATCGTGTGCATAAAAACTTCGATTTACTTAAATTTGAGGGGTACGAGAATATAAATGATGTTGTTCATTGGAAGAATAGTATCCTTAAGGTAACTGAAGAGCAATTAAGTGACTTACCAAAAGGGGAATATTATTTTCACGAAATCATTGGATGTGAAGTTGTGACAATGGATAACGAAGTCATTGGAAGCGTAAAAGAAATACTCACACCAGGGGCAAATGACGTATGGGTGGTTACGCGTGAAAATGGAAAAGATGTATTGATTCCCTATATAGATGAAATTGTGATGGACATATCAATAGAAAATAAAAAAATCACGATCAAGCTAATGGAGGGTCTGATCGAATGATGAGAATAGATATATTGACGCTCTTTCCTGAAATGTTTACAGGTGTCTTCGGTTCTTCAATTTTAAAAAATGCAGCTGAAAAAGAAGCAGCATCTTACCATATAACAAACTTCCGCGATTACTCAGATAACAAGCATAAAACGGTTGATGATTATCCATATGGCGGAGGAGCAGGAATGGTTTTAAAGCCCCAGCCGATTTTTGATGCTGTCGAACAATTGAAAACAGAAAATGAAACAACTCCTCGTATCATTCTTTTATGTCCTCAAGGCGAACGGTATAATCAGCAAAAGGCAGAAGAACTTGCTAAAGAGTCTCACCTCGTATTTATTTGTGGGCATTACGAGGGATATGATGAACGAATACGAGAACATATTGTGACAGATGAAATATCGATAGGTGATTACGTTATGACAGGCGGCGAACTTGGCGCCATGGTGGTCATTGATTCTGTCGTTCGGTTATTGCCTGGTGTTTTAGGTAATGAGAACTCACCGATACTAGATTCTTTTTCTTCTGGTTTATTAGAACATCCACATTATACACGTCCTTCAGATTTTCGCGGAATGAAAGTCCCTGATGTATTATTATCTGGTAATCATAGTAAAATCGCGGAGTGGCGGGAAAAAGAATCGCTCATTCGAACAAAAAATAGAAGGCCCGACCTACTAAGTAGCTATCCAATAACAGAACAACAAAAGAAATGGCTTAATGAATGATTTTCTCTTAAATTACAATTGCAATCAACTCGTCTATATGCTATTATTACCTTTGTGACTGAGGCCAGTTTGGCTATTTTCAGTCTGAAACAACGGTGTTCCGCTGCATTAGGTTGATTGTTTGCAAGAGCGTCGGTTGGAAGGAGATGAATACGATGCACAAACTTATTGAAGAAGTTACTAAAGAACAGCTTCGCACAGATCTACCATCTTTTCGCGCTGGTGATACAGTTCGCGTTCATGTTAAAGTTGTTGAGGGAACACGTGAGCGGATCCAGTTATTTGAAGGTGTAGTAATCAAACGTCGCGGAGGCGGAATCAGTGAAACTTTCACTGTCCGTAAAATCTCTTATGGTGTTGGGGTTGAGCGTACATTCCCTGTACACACTCCAAGAATTGCAGACCTAGATGTGGTGCGTCGCGGTAAAGTTCGCCGTGCGAAACTTTACTACTTGCGTAAATTACGCGGTAAAGCAGCTCGTATCAAAGAAATCCGATAATAATTATTTAATGCATACAATTGTATTTGCATAAATGTTGATTGGATTATAAAAGGCATTATTTAAAAGGAGCTTGTTGACCAAGCTCCTTTTATGTATTTTAAATACCAGATTTTTTATTCTTTATTTAAAATTTTGGCTTTCTTTAACTCACTAGGCTGCTAAGGCGCAAGAACATGGGTCAACCTTCTCGAACAGACGCCTTCCGCTGTTCTTTATAAAATAACCTCTACAAAGTTTTTTTTATAACGTATTTCCGGTACAATAGTTTATACATAGATGAAATAAATATGGTTGTTGTTTTTTTAGTATGGGATTGGATGGTGGAGAGATGGCAAAGGAAAAAAATGAAATTTGGGAGTGGACGAAAGCCCTTCTTATAGCAATTAGTTTAGCTGTAATTATACGGTATTTTCTATTTGCACCAATAGTGGTAGATGGATTATCAATGATGCCTACGTTACATAATGGTGATCGGATGATTGTAAACAAAATAGGTAAGCCGGACCGCTTCGATATTATTGTTTTTCATGCCCCTGAACAAAAGGATTATATTAAACGAGTAATCGGACTTCCAGGTGATAAGATAGAATATAAGGATGACATCCTATATGTGAATGGTGAGCCATATGAAGAGCCTTATTTAGATACGTATAAAAAACAGATTGCAGACGGCCCATTAACCGAAGATTTCACATTACAAGACACGCCTGGTGAAAGCGAAGTGGTGCCAGAGGGTGAAGTTTTTGTAATGGGTGATAACCGTCGATTCAGTAAAGACAGCCGACATATCGGAACCGTTTCTCTCGATGAAGTAATTGGAAATACGTCTTTAGTATATTGGCCGGTTAAAGATATTAGAGTTGTAAAGTAGCTAAAGGGGGCGAACATCTATGACAATCCAATGGTTTCCAGGACATATGGCGAAAGCGCGCAGAGAAGTAACGGAAAAACTAAAATTAGTTGATATCATTTTTGAGCTTGTGGATGCCCGAATTCCGATATCCTCCTCTAATCCAATGCTCCAAGATATAATCCAACAAAAGCCACGGCTCATTTTATTAAATAAAGCTGATATGGCAGATCAAAGGTTAACTAAGAAATGGATAGAAGCATATGAAGATAGAGGTTTGAAAGCATTAGCTATTAATGCACAAGCAGGAAATGGAATGAAGGAAATTGTAAAGGCAGCACAGGAAATTCTTCATGAAAAACGTGAACGTCAAAAAGCGAAAGGTTTAAAGCCTCGACCAGTACGAGCAATGATTATTGGCATACCTAATGTAGGAAAATCGACACTCATTAATCGGTTGGCAAAAAAGAATATTGCAAAGACGGGTAATACACCGGGCGTAACACGTGCACAGCAATGGATAAAGGTAGGCAAAGAGCTGGAGTTACTTGATACACCAGGAATACTCTGGCCTAAATTTGAAGACCCTGAGACGGGTTATAAACTTGCTTTAACAGGAGCAATTAAAGATACTTTATTAAATATGCAGGATATAGCTGTATTTGGTTTGCGTTATCTCGAAGAAAACTATCCAGATCGCCTGATGGAACGATACGAACTATCAGAAATCCCTGATGATATTGATCATTTATTTGATCATATTGCATCTCAAAGAGGGTGTATTGCTCAAGGGGGCGATACGGATTATGATAAAACGGCGGATGTCATTGTTAAGGATTTGAGAACGCAAAAATTTGGAACAATCACTTTTGATTTGCCTGACAAAGATCCGGTTTAACGAGGGGGCTAGACTCCTGCTAGAAAAATGGAGCGTGGAGGCCCCGAACCGCCTAAGGTTAGCGAGAGACTGCAATGTAAATCAACGGTATAAATAATAAAAGAAGGAGGGGTATCCAAAAAGTCAATTACTACGACTTCTTGGACAGCCCCTCTTTTGGTTGCTTTCATAAAATAAAGTACACATTACTAAGCAGATCGAATACGTGTATTCCTGCGTGACTAATATAAGATCTACAATGAAATACGAACGAAGAGCTCACGTGCTAGTGTTAAAAACACAATTTTGATACCGATAATAATAGTAAAAGACGGAGTGAACCATGAGATCAATTGCCATTAAAGAAATTAAAGAAATGTTAACAAATATTACAGATGAAAATGATCCGCTATTAACAGAACTTGCTAATGATTCGAGAAAAGGTGCACAGTCACTTTTACAAAAGTGGAAGCGAGAAAAAAGTGCACAAGTAAAAGATAAGGAGCGCTTTGTGCGCATGACTGAACACGAACGGGAAGCACGAATAGAAGGATATGAGTGGATTGCAGGAATAGATGAAGCAGGGCGTGGACCACTAGCAGGTCCAGTCGTTTCAGCAGCGGTCATATTAACCCCTGATAGTTATATAGAAGGACTGAATGATTCGAAAAAGGTAAGCGAAAAAAACAGAGCAAGGTTATATGAGGCGATCATGCGAGAAGCAATTGCGGTAGGTGTAGGAATTATTCAATCGGAAGAAATTGATCAGGTAAATATTTATGAAGCTGCGAAAAAATCAATGTTAAGTGCAGTTCAAAATTTACCGAAAAAACCCGATATGTTATTTATCGATGCGATGACTTTAAATAGCATTTATCCAGAAAAAACCTTTATTAAAGGAGATGCAATTAGTGTATCTATTGCAGCAGCATCAATCATTGCAAAGGTGACGCGCGATCGAATAATGGAGAAATACAATGAGCAATACCCCGAATATGGTTTTTCTAGTCATATGGGATATGGTACAAAGAGTCATATAGAAGCCATTCAAGCATTTGGTCCTTGTCCTATCCATCGCATAAGTTTTGAACCGATAAAATCACTGATTAAATAGGCTGGAGGTGAAGGGAAGTTGGATATTCAAACAGTGCTAAGAAATATGCTGTCACATCATGAAACGAAAATAAGCGGGCAATTAAGTTTTAAACCTGGACAAATATTTTATGGTACTGTCCAAAAACTTTTTCCAAATCAGCATGCAGAAATTCAAGTCGGTGCCCATAAAATGATGGCTAAACTTGAAGTTCCGTTAGTTAGCGGAAATGGATATTGGCTGCAAGTGACCTCTGGTGAAGTAGAAACTAGACTCAAGCTTCTCACATCTGGCACTGATTCTGTTCTTAAGGATAACGGGACACAAGTCTTGCTTAAGCAACTTTCACTTCCGGATGATAAAAAGAATCAAGTACTTGCTCGATTTTTAATGAACGAGCAAATTCCACTTTCCAAAGAAGAGATGAGGCGTGCTTCCCAGTTTTTAAAACAAACGGGCGATATAGATGGCGCTTTAAATACGATAAAGCTTATGAAAGAAAAGCAAATGCCGATGAATGAAGAGGTATTTAGATCACTCATGACGGTAGGTAAAGAATCTTCAACAAATCAATTGATTCAATCATTGCAAACAGCTTTAACATCAGAGAGTGAAATAAGTTCCTCAGGAAAAGAGATTTTAACTCTTCTAAACAGCTGGCAAAAAGAAAGCCTCACGCAACGGGGGCATCAGTTGTTTCGTGAGATATTGCAAGCGACTGGAGAACAATCTGCGCCCGCTCAAAAAATGATCATGCAATCACTTTTACAAAAATTAAATATTTCCTCCGGTTCTATTGACCAGAGAATAATTGAATTAGCTATTCAAAAACTAGGTTTATATGCAAAGTTTATGCAATCAGGTACGGAAGTTGCTCCAATTCCGAATGAGTTGCAAAGCTTCGTACAATCATTATCTGTTGCTGAAAAAGAGGCTATACAACAATTAGTTGCCACTGCTGAAAAACAGTATAAGGGTGAGGCAGCATTACAGCAATTAAAACAGTCCTTACAAAGAACAGGATTATTTTACGAGGGTGAGATTTTCCAAGAACGTAGCAGAGATATTCTAGAGTCATTGAAACCATTGTTAGTAAAATATGTTCAAGAAACAAGTAGCACAGCCGTTAATGGATCAAGAGATAATGCTGAGCAGTTATTAATGCGTTTTAACGGTCAACAATTGCTCTCTTTCGAAAATGGACCTGTCCAACAAATTTTATACGAGATCCCGATACAGTTGGGTAAATATCAAACTGAACTAACGATGCAATGGGAAGGGAAGCGTACATCAGATGGCCAAATTGATCCTGACTTTTGCCGGATTATATTTTATTTAGAGCTAGAGCATTTAAAAGAAACAGTTGTTGAAATGCAAGTCCAAAACCGTGTTGTGACAGTGAATATTATAAATGAATCACCGGGAATAAAGCCGATAGCAGAGTCATTGGTACCTACATTAAAAACAGGACTTGAACAAATGAAATATCAACTATCAGCTGTTCATTTTAAACAGCCGGAAACGAATATAAAGCAACCAACTAAAAAAGGGTATTATCAAAGTCAACACTCATATACAGGAGTAGATATACGCATATGAGACATAAAAAAATTCAAATAGACAATTCAAAAATAGAAGCTATTGCATTAAAATATCAACAAGGCACACAAGAGGCACCAATGGTTATTGCGAAGGGGAAAGGAATAGTAGCGGAAAATATTTTAGAAAAAGCAAAGGAAAATGAAATACCTATTCAACAGGATTCAACACTTGTTGGATTACTAAGTCAATTAAATATGAATGAGACAATTCCAGAAGAATTATATAAAGCTGTCGCAGAAGTGTTCGCGTTTGTATATCGGCTAGATAGAAACCAAAATAGTTAATGTCAGTTTCGGTCGATAAAGGTGGACATCTTTCCCTGCATTTAATACAATTAAAGCGCAATCTATTTTTTTGAGAGTTTGACAGGAGGATGTAAAATGAATATCCATGAGTATCAAGGTAAAGAAATCCTCAGAAAGTATGGGGTAACTGTACCTGCAGGCAAAGTTGCTTTTACCGTTGAAGAAGCTGTTGAAGCGGCGAAAGAACTAGGCAGCGACGTAAGTGTCGTAAAAGCACAAATCCATGCGGGTGGAAGAGGAAAAGCCGGCGGGGTAAAAGTAGCAAAAAATTTAGAAGAAGTACGTACATATGCCGAAGAGATCCTAGGTAAAACATTAGTAACTCCGCAAACAGGACCTGAAGGTAAAGAAGTTAAGCGTCTTCTTATTGAAGAAGGCTGCGATATTAAAAAAGAGTATTACGTAGGACTAGTTGTCGACCGTGCCACAGATCGCATCGTTTTGATGGCATCTGAAGAAGGTGGTACAGAAATCGAGGAAGTTGCAGAGCAAACTCCAGAAAAGATTTTTTATGAAGTAGTGGATCCAGCAATAGGTCTAACGGGGTTCCAGGCAAGGAGAGTTGCCTTTAATATTAATATCCCGAAAGAACTCGTTGGGAAAGCTGCTAAGTTTATGTTAAGCCTTTACAAAGCATTCGAGGAAAAAGATTGTTCTATTGCAGAAATCAATCCTCTAGTAGTAACTGGTGACGGCAATGTAATCGCTCTAGATGCAAAACTCAATTTTGATGCGAACGCTTTATTTAAACATAAGGATATTCTAGAGTACCGCGATCTTGATGAGGAGGATCCAAAGGAAATAGAGGCTTCTAAATATGATCTAAGCTATATTTCCCTTGAAGGTAATATTGGCTGTATGGTAAACGGTGCTGGTCTGGCGATGGCAACAATGGATATCATTAAGCACTATGGTGGAGATCCCGCTAACTTCCTCGATGTTGGGGGCGGTGCTACTGCTGAAAAAGTAACAGAAGCTTTCAAGATTATTCTTTCTGATGAAAATGTAAAAGGTATTTTTGTAAATATTTTTGGCGGAATCATGAAATGTGACATCATTGCTACCGGGGTAGTAGAAGCGGCAAAACAAGTAAGTCTTGAAGTTCCACTCGTTGTGAGATTAGAAGGAACAAATGTGGACCTTGGTAAAAAAATCTTGAATGAATCAGGACTGAATATTATTGCAGCTGAATCTATGGCAGATGGAGCTCAAAAAATCGTTGAATTAGTAGGTTAATAAATAAAAGATATTTTCATATATTCGGGCCATGCCCAGTCTGTATATGATGTAGCCAGAAATTTGAAAGGCAGGGAAAATCATGAGTGTTTTTGTAAATAAAGATACAAAAGTAATTGTCCAAGGGATCACCGGCTCAACAGCTCTTTTCCATACAGAGCAAATGCTTGAATATGGGACGAAAATTGTCGGTGGTGTTACACCAGGAAAAGGCGGATCGGAAGCAGCGGGTGTTCCGGTTTTTAACACTGTGGAAGACGCTGTTAAAGAGACGGGAGCAAATGCTTCTGTTATCTACGTACCAGCACCATTTGCAGCAGATGCAATCATGGAAGCTGTTGATGCAGAATTGGATCTAGTTATTTGTATTACAGAGCATATCCCAGTTATTGACATGATCAATGTGAAGCGTTATATGGAAGGGAAGAAGACTCGTCTTGTTGGCCCTAACTGTCCAGGAGTTATCACTCCGGATGAATGTAAGATTGGTATTATGCCAGGCTATATTCATACAAAAGGCCATGTTGGCGTTGTTTCTCGTTCAGGTACATTGACATATGAAGCAGTACATCAGTTGTCACAAGCTGGAGTTGGCCAAACGACAGCTGTAGGTATAGGTGGAGATCCAGTAAATGGTACAAACTTTATAGATGTTTTGAAAGCATTTAATGAAGACCCGGAAACAGAAGCGGTCATTATGATCGGAGAAATTGGCGGGACTGCCGAGGAAGAAGCAGCTGAATGGGTGAAGGCTAATATGACTAAACCTGTGGTTGGCTTTATCGGCGGGCGTACAGCGCCTCCAGGGAAGCGTATGGGCCATGCAGGAGCGATTATTTCTGGCGGTAAAGGTACTGCGGATGAAAAAATGCGTGTCATGAATGAATGTGGCATTAAAGTTGCAGAAACACCTTCTGTCATTGGTGAAACATTGATCGAAGTATTGAAAGAAAAAGGCTTGTATGAAAAATGTAAAACACATTGATTATTAGTGAGATAACCCCTCCAAAATGAGGGGTTATTTCACTACCAATAAAAAAGGAAGTGATTCTTATTTTTCAAGAAAAATTGCTCCACCTCATTCATTGTCGGTCAATCGGCAATAAAACAATCAAAAACCTATTACGTTTTGACCCCGACCTTAAAAACTTGTATTCCACTTCACTTAACAATCTTCAACGATATCTACAGCTTACTCCTTCCCAAATGCTAAAGTTTTCCCGTGAATTTCATGCTATCCAAACGAAAAAGTTACTTGAACTTTATGCGAAGGAAAATATTGTGATCATCCCATATAATCACCCGGAATACCCTCAATTACTACGAGAAATTCATGATCCGCCACTTGTTTTATTCTCAAAAGGAGACAGGTCCTTATTATCAAACAAAGCAATCGCAATCGTAGGAGCTCGGGATGCTGATAATTATGCTAGAGAGGCGATTGAGCTACTATTACCACCTCTAGTCGAAAAAAAATTTGTCATTGTTAGCGGTTTGGCAAAAGGAACAGATACAATAGCACATGAAAGTACAATTGCGCACGGCGGAAAAACAATTGCTGTACTAGGTGGTGGATTTTTTCATATTTATCCTCGTGAAAACAAACAACTAGCAGATAAAATACAGCATGCTCATTTATTAATATCAGAATATCCTCCAATATGGAGACCGGAAAAATGGCATTTTCCAATGAGAAATAGAATTATTAGTGGGATGACGCTTGGTACTATTGTTATACAAGCTAAAAGCAGAAGTGGTTCTTTAATCACTGCTGACCAGGCATTGGAAGCTGGGCGTGAGGTATTTGCTTTACCCGGTCAAATCAATCAACCGCTTTCTGTTGGGACAAACCACCTGATTCAACAAGGTGCTAAATTGGTAGCTAGTGGCCAAGATATTCTGGAAGAACTAAACCTAGATTAGAAGTTTCTATCCCTATAAACCACTAAAAATGTAATGATAAAAATTAAAAAGCTTGCAATTCCTTCTATTGTAGGATAGATTTTCAAAAGATATAGAATTGGAATATAATGAATTTCCATCTGTCACATTTTATCCTTCATTGACAAATATAAAATGGGCGTATAGTATTTACTCTAATTTATAGATGGAATTTATTATTAACCTCTAGGGAGGATTTTTGCATGTCAGATTACTTAGTAATTGTAGAATCGCCAGCTAAGGCAAAAACAATAGAACGTTATTTAGGAAAAAAATATAAAGTAAAGGCATCCATGGGCCATGTGCGTGATTTACCAAAGAGTCAAATGGGAGTAGATGTTGAACAAAACTTTGAACCCAAATATATTACAATCAGAGGCAAAGGTCCAGTAATGAAAGAATTAAGGACTGCAGCTAAAAAAGCGAAAAAGATTTTTCTCGCAGCTGACCCGGATCGTGAAGGGGAAGCGATAGCATGGCATTTAGCAAATAGTCTTGATGTGGATATCCATTCTAATTGCCGAGTAGTTTTCAATGAAATTACAAAAGATGCAATTAAAGAGTCGTTTAAACATCCGAGGCCAATTAATATGGACCTTGTTGATGCACAGCAAGCAAGACGTATTCTTGATAGGCTTGTAGGTTACAATATTAGCCCATTACTATGGAAGAAAGTGAAGAAGGGTTTGAGTGCAGGCCGTGTACAATCAGTAGCGCTTCGATTAGTAATCGATCGAGAAAACGAAATAAAGAATTTTATACCTGAGGAATATTGGTCCATTGATGGAGAATTTAAAAAAGACAAAAATGATTTTCAAGCCGGTTTTTATGGTTTAAAAGGAAAAAAAACAAAGCTAAGTTCGGAAGCGGACGTTAATTCAGTAATGGATAAGCTTTCAGATGATGTATTTAAAGTTGTCTCCGTTGTGAAAAAAGAAAGAAAAAGAAATCCAGCTCTACCATTTACTACATCATCTTTACAACAGGAAGCGGCTAGGAAGTTAAACTTTCGGGCAAGAAAAACAATGATGCTTGCTCAACAGCTTTATGAAGGAATGGACATAGGTAAAGAAGGTACTGTCGGTTTGATTACGTATATGCGTACAGATTCTACTAGAATTTCCGAGGTAGCTCAAGAGGAAGCCGCAGAATTTATTTCCTCTAAATATGGCAGTGAGTATTTAAAATCCGATAAACCAAAAGCGAAGAAAAAAGGAAAAACCCAAGATGCGCATGAAGCTGTGAGACCTACAAGCACATTGCGTGAACCAAGCTCTGTTAAGGCATTTTTAAGTAGAGACCAATTAAGATTATATAAGCTTATTTGGGAAAGATTTATTGCAAGTCAAATGGCACCCGCTGTAATGGATACGATGGCTGTAGATTTACAGAATGGTGAAGTAATTTTTCGAGCGAATGGGTCAAAGGTTAAATTTTCTGGTTTTATGAAAGTATATGTAGAAGGTTCCGACGATCAATTAGAAGAAAAAGAAAACTTTCTACCGGATTTGGTTGAAGGAGACGAAGTAATTGCTGACAAAATCAGTCCAAAACAGCATTTCACTCAGCCGCCTCCAAGGTATACGGAAGCTAGACTTGTTAAAACCCTTGAAGAACTTGGGATAGGAAGACCATCGACATACGCCCCAACACTTGATACGATTCAAAAACGAGGTTATGTGGCGTTAGAAAATAAACGCTTCATACCTACAGAGCTTGGTGAAATTGTATTAGAGCTCATAATGGAATTTTTTCCGGAAGTGATTAACGTCGAGTTTACAGTAAAAATGGAAAGTGAACTAGATGAAATTGAAGAAGGAAAGATTGCGTGGGTTTCGATTATAGATGAATTTTATAAAGGATTCGAGGTTAATTTAAAAAAAGCTGAGATTGAAATGCGCGAAGTAGAAATTGAAGATGAGTACGCAGGAGAAGATTGTGATCTTTGTGGTAATCCGATGATTATTAAAATGGGTCGCTATGGTAAATTCATGGCATGCAGCAACTTCCCTGAATGTAGAAATACGAAAGCGATTGTGAAACAAATTGGAGTAAAGTGTCCAACTTGTAAACAAGGAGAAATTATTGAGCGGAAAAGTAAGAAAAAACGAATCTTTTATGGCTGTGATCGCTACCCAGAATGCGAATTTATTTCATGGGATAAGCCGATTGAACGGCCGTGTCCTAAGTGTAGTAGCACACTTGTGGAGAAAAAACTTAAAAAAGGAATTCAAGTTCAATGTACGAGTTGTGA
Organism: Lederbergia lenta NBRC 16444; assembly: GCF_001591545.1. Lineage (GTDB taxonomy): Bacteria > Bacillota > Bacilli > Bacillales > Bacillaceae_C > Lederbergia > Lederbergia lenta. The sequence continues at coordinate 1,777,645 of NZ_BCVC01000001.1, read as the reverse complement.
TTATAAAGAGTTGTCTCAGCAGTAATATTATTTAAACACCACTTAAGAGTCTTCACTCTAAGTGGTGAATTTTTTGTCATAATTAAAAAATTCAATGCGCATTATTTTTCTTTCATGGATCATTAGTGTAAAATGCAATAAGCATTGTGTACTGTATAGATGATATTGATATTTTTTGGGAGGCATATAAATGACGCAAACCGTAAATGTAGTTGGGGCCGGTCTTGCAGGCAGTGAAGCTGCTTGGCAATTAGCCAAAAGAGGTATCCATGTAAAGTTATTTGAAATGAGACCGATAAAACAAACACCGGCTCACCATACGGATAAATTTGCAGAACTAGTGTGTTCGAATTCGCTACGTTCCAACACATTGGCGAACGCGGTAGGTGTGTTGAAAGAAGAGATGCGATTACTTGACTCTGTCATTATTAGTGCAGCAGATCGCTCATCTGTTCCAGCCGGTGGAGCGCTAGCAGTCGATAGGCATGAATTTGCGGGCTACGTTACTGAAAAAGTTAAACAGCATCCTCTTATCGAGGTATTTAATGAAGAAATAAAAGAGATTCCAGAAGGGATTACAATTATAGCGACTGGACCTCTAACAAGTGAATTACTATCTAAGCAACTTCTAGAACTGACTGCTGAGGAATATTTATATTTTTATGATGCTGCTGCACCTATCATTGAGAAAGACAGTATTGATATGGATAAAGTTTATTTAAAATCCCGTTATGATAAAGGTGAGGCTGCTTATCTAAACTGTCCAATGACTGAAGAAGAATTTGATCGTTTTTATGAGGCTTTAATTACTGCCGAAACAGTACCATTAAAAGAATTTGAAAAAGAAATCTTCTTTGAAGGGTGCATGCCCATTGAAGTTATGGCTGGAAGAGGAAAAAAAACAATGTTGTTTGGCCCGATGAAACCTGTAGGGCTTGAAGATCCTCGAACTGGAAAAAGACCCTATGCAGTAGTCCAACTTCGTCAAGATGATGCTGCGGGTACGTTGTACAACTTAGTAGGCTTCCAAACGCATCTAAAATGGGGCCCTCAAAAGGAAGTTCTTCGTCTGATACCTGGTTTGGAAAATGCAGAGGTTGTCAGGTATGGAGTAATGCACAGGAATACTTTTATTAATTCTCCTAACGTACTTGCACCTACATATCAATTTAAAGAACGCCCGACATTATTTTTTGCTGGTCAAATGACAGGTGTAGAAGGGTATGTAGAATCTGCAGCAAGCGGATTGATTGCAGGTATTAATGCCGCCCGTTTAGCTATTGGAGAAGATCCAGTTGTTTTCCCTAAAGAAACAACAATGGGAAGCATGGCTAATTATATTACGGCAACTGGGGCAAAAAACTTTCAACCAATGAATGTGAATTTCGGTTTGCTGCCTGATTTGCCGGAAAAAATAAAAGATAAAAAGCTAAGGAATGAGCAGTACGGGGAAAGAGCGTTGCGAACAATTCAAAACTTTGTGAAAAATTTGTAACATTTATTGCGCTGACTACTAAAGTATGTTAATCTTTAGTAGTCTTTATGAGGTGAACCTGTGAAAGAATTTTCAGATGAATCAGTATATTGTTTTATCGAATATTTACAAATAGAGAAGAACTATTCCCAGTATACAATTGATTTCTATAGAAAAGATATTGATGACTTTATTTTATTTATGACAGCACAGGGCTTAGAAGCTTTTATGGATGTGGAATATTCGGATGCCCGCTTGTATGTTACCGATTTATATAATCAACAATATGCACGTTCTAGTGCTGCGAGAAAAATATCATGTCTACGTAGTTTTTTTAAATTTCTTTTAAGGGAAGAAAAAGTAAAGGAAAATCCTTTTGCTCTTGTCATCCAAAGGAAAGAAGGAATAAAGCTACCTAAATTTTTTTATGTAGAAGAGATGGAGTTGCTTTTTGAGGCATGTTCGAATCCTACATCATTAGGAAAACGAAATTTAGCACTATTAGAGCTGTTATATGCAACAGGAATTCGTGTAAGCGAATGTGCTAACATTCAATTAAAAGATGTGGATTTTGATTTTGCTACCCTGTTAGTAAAAGGAAAAGGGCGGAAAGAACGTTATGTTCCGTTCGGAAGTTTTGCATTAGATGCCTTACAGATCTATATAAATGAAGTAAGACAACATTTGTTAGGCACTAATCAGCATCAATACCTCTTCCTTAATTCTCGAGGCGGTCCTCTTACTGCACGTGGAATTCGTTATATTTTAAATAAAATAATCGCTGAAGCATCTTTAACAGGAAAAATTCATCCACATATGCTGCGCCACAGTTTTGCCACACATTTGTTAAATAATGGTGCGGATATGCGGACAGTACAGGAATTGCTGGGGCATGCACATTTATCTTCAACACAGGTTTATACTCATGTGACTAAGGAACACTTGAGAAAAACTTATATGAATTTTCATCCCCGTGCATAGTCATGAAGGAGGGATAACAATGGGACAATTTCATGCCACAACGATTTTTGCTGTTCAACATAAAGGAGAGTGTGCAATGGCAGGCGATGGCCAAGTGACATTTGGCAATGCTGTCGTCATGAAGCATACTGCAAGAAAAGTCCGGAAATTGTTTAATGGCAAAATACTAGCTGGCTTTGCGGGGTCAGTCGCAGATGCCTTTACACTGTTTGAAAAATTCGAAGAGAAACTTCAAGAATTTAATGGAAACTTGCAAAGGGCGTCCGTTGAATTAGCGAAGGAATGGCGAAGTGATAAAGTATTGCGTAAACTTGAAGCAATGCTAATTGTCATGGATAAAAGTCATCTATTGTTAGTTTCAGGAACCGGCGAAGTGATTGAACCGGATGATGGAATACTTGCGATTGGTTCAGGTGGGAATTATGCGCTTGCTGCTGGCAGGTCATTAAAACAATATGCTGCGGATCATCTATCAGCTAAAGAAATGGCAACTGCTGCTTTAGAAATAGCCGCGGATATTTGTGTGTATACGAATCGGAATATTATCGTCGAAGAAATTTAAACTTGTTTGCTTAAAGTTGCAAAGGAGGAAACGGATTGGACTCAAGGATGCAAGGGGCAAACATGACCCCAAGACAAATTGTAGAGAAGCTTGATCAACATATTATTGGTCAGAAAGACGCTAAAAGGGCTGTTGCAGTAGCTCTTCGTAACCGATACCGACGGGGATTGCTTAATCCAGATATCCGCGATGAAATTATTCCGAAGAATATCTTAATGATGGGTCCTACTGGTGTCGGTAAAACAGAAATTGCTAGGCGTATGGCAAAATTGGTTAAAGCTCCATTTGTAAAAGTGGAGGCGACAAAATTTACCGAAGTAGGTTATGTAGGTCGAGACGTAGAATCAATGGTGAGAGATTTGATGGAAATAGCCATCAGAATTGTGAAAGACGAGAAAATGCAAGATGTGAAAGTACAAGCCGAAAAACAAGCTAATAAACGTCTTGTTGAATTACTTGTTCCTTCTAAGAAAAAAACTGAAAACTTTAAAAACCCATTTGAAATGATTTTCGGTGGACAACAGCAAGAAGAGGACAAGATGAAGAAAAGCAACGCGAATATAGCATTCGTGAACAAAGAAAAATAATCTCAGAAAAACTTAACGCTGGAGAGCTTGAAGATCAAATGGTTCAAGTTGAATTAGAAGAACAGCAACCATCTATGTTTGATATGCTTCAAGGTTCTGGGATGGAACAAATGGGCATGAATATGCAGGATGCATTTAGTAATTTGATGCCCAAAAAAATGAAAAAAAGAAATTTAACGGTGAAAGATGCTCGTGTTGCCCTTACAAACGATGAAGCACAGAAGATGATTGATATGGATGAAGTTTCCCAAACTGCTATCATTAGAGCGGAACAAACAGGAATCATCTTTATCGATGAAATTGACAAAATTGCAAGCAAAGCTAGTAATTCTTCATCCGCTGATGTATCAAGAGAAGGTGTGCAGCGTGACATTTTACCAATCGTTGAAGGTTCTACAGTAGTTACAAAATACGGCCCTGTAAAAACGGATCATGTGTTATTTATCGCGTCTGGAGCCTTTCATATAGCGAAGCCATCGGATTTAATTCCTGAACTTCAAGGAAGATTTCCGATTAGAGTGGAACTTGGAAAGCTAGCCATTTCAGATTTTGTCAGTATTTTGACAGAGCCGGATAATGCTTTGATAAAACAATATACTGCATTATTGGAAACGGAAGGTATACAAATCGAATTTTCTGACGATGCTATTTATAGACTTGCTGAAATTGCTTTTAATGTCAATCAACAAACAGACAATATTGGAGCGAGACGTCTTCATACAATTATGGAAAAACTACTTGAAGATCTATCGTTTGAAGCACCGGAAGTTACTTTAGAAAAAGTAAATATCACTAAAAATTATGTCGATGAAAAACTAGGTGCTATTGTAGAGAATAAGGATTTAAGCGAGTTTATTTTATAAACGTTTAATTTCTTATTGGTAAGGGAAAAGAAAAGCAACAATCATGTGCAACTAGTAAACATGATTATGTGAAGAAAAACACATCAACACGAATAATTATCAAAATATATAACTTTGCAGCTATTTAGGAGGAAGTATAATGGATTTATTAACAAGAACTAGAAAAATCAACTCAATGTTACAAAAGACTTCAGGGAAAACAGTTAATTTTAAAGAGATGGCAGAAACATTAACAGAAGTAATTGAAGCAAATGTTTTTGTCGTAAGCAGAAGAGGTAAATTGTTAGGAATCGCAATTAATCAACAAATTGAAAATGAAAGAATGAAAAGAATGTTCGAAGATAGACAGTTTCCGGAAGAATATACGCAAAATCTATTCAAAATTACAGAGACTTCTCCAAACTTAGATGTGGATAGTGAATATACAGCGTTTCCGATTGAAAATAAGGAATTATTCGAAAAAGGTCTGACTACTATTGTGCCTATTATTGGTGGAGGAGACCGACTTGGTACACTGATACTTGCTCGCTTAGAGGATCAATTCCAAGATGATGATCTAATTTTAGCTGAGTATGGAGCAACAGTTGTTGGTATGGAAATTTTACGTGAAAAATCGGAAGAAATTGAAGAGGAAGCAAGAAGTAGAGCTGTAGTACAAATGGCTATTAGTTCCCTATCTTATAGTGAACTAGAAGCAATTGAGCATATTTTCGAAGAATTAGATGGTAATGAAGGTTTATTGGTTGCTTCTAAAATTGCAGACCGAGTTGGTATTACGCGTTCGGTTATCGTAAATGCACTAAGAAAGCTTGAAAGTGCAGGAGTAATAGAATCAAGATCTCTTGGTATGAAAGGAACATACATTAAAGTTTTAAATTCGAAATTCCTTAAGGAATTAGAAAAAATTAAATCAAACTAAAATAAATTAAAAAGACTGCGGACTCGCAGTCTTTTTTTGTATGTAAAAGAACGATAGAAGAATGTATTTCGCATCTAGATTCAGTATAAAAAACGGCTGGAGAATAGAAATTTTTTTCAAAGCTTTTCTTCATTTAGTTTGTACAATGTTCATATTCCCTCCAGGATACAAGGCGCCTTTGGTCTCCTTCCTACATGGAGGGAAGTGAGTAACCGTGCGAGATTATGCCATTTGACTTGATGTTTAGTCGTCAAATTCCCATAAATTTGTCGAAAGTGGCATGTAATTGGACCTATATCTAATTACCCCTATTGACTAATTTAATTAATTGATTCATTATGTTTATATGTAGGGAAGGAAACAATAAGATTGTATATATAAGGGTTTAAGGAGTAGGTAGGCTAAAAGGCATATATGCAAGTATTTTTCAAGAGAATATTTGAAAAATAAAACTAAAGTCGTAAATTTGTCGCAAAGTGTCGTATTTAGCAATATTACCACTAGACTAACTGTTACATAACTATTACAATTACATTAGATTGTTTTGCAAGATGTGTAAAAATTAACCGGAGGTGTCATACTTTGGACTTCTTTTCAGGTAATATAAATACGTTGGAAAAAGCGTTGAATTATTCATCACTTAAACACAAAGTAACAGCTGAGAATATAGCTAATGTTGATGTACCAAATTATAAAGGGAAAGATGTAAGTTTTAAACAAATGCTACGTGAAGAGTCTGGAAAATCAATCAATGCCTATAGAAGTGACCCCCGTCATTATCAAATCACTGCTAAACCCGGAAAGTCTTCTATTATCACAAATAAAAACCTACAATATAATCACAATGGGAATAACGTAGATATGGATAAAGAGATGGCAAATTTAGCTACAAATCAAATATACTATAATGCATTAATTGACAGATTAAACAGCAAATTTTCATCCCTTTCAAATGTAATTAGAGGAGGTAGGTAAAATGTCTTTATTTCAAGGAATGAATATTACTACCTCTGCGTTAACAGCTCAACGCTTACGGATGGATGTTATCTCTTCAAATATGGCGAACGTAGATACAACAAGAGGGAAGATGGTTGATGGCGAGTGGCAGCCGTATACTAGGAAAATGGTTGTCATGGAACCGAAGGCTTCATCATTTTCCTCTATGTTAAATACAGCAATTAACTCAAATAATGTTAGTTCTGCTTTAAATGGGGTAAAAATTACTAATATTGTTGAAGATAATGCTCCATATCGACTTGTGCATGATCCGGACCATCCAGATGCAAATGATGAAGGTTTTGTACAGTTACCGAATGTCGACCCATTAAAAGAGATGGTTGATTTAATTAGTACTACACGTTCTTATGAAGCGAATGTAACAGTAATGAACTCAACAAAATCTATGTATATGAAAGCTTTAGAAATAGGTAAATAATGTTCAGAGGGGAGGCATTATATAGGATGCCTGTAAATAGTGTTAATTTCAGTGATATTCAGCCTAATAATGTGAATAATATAACTAACTCAAGTATGAATAGGTTAAATGAAACGGAACAGAAATCTAATTTTGGTGAATTTTTGACAAATGCCATAAACGATGTGAATGGTGCGCAGATTCAATCAGATATTGCAACTGATAAATTAGCAAGAGGTGAAGATATAGAACTGCATAATGTAATGATTACTGCCCAAAAAGCATCAATCAGTATGCAAACTGCACTAGAGGTGCGCAATAAAGCTGTAGAAGCTTATCAAGAAATTATGAGAATGCAAGTTTGATAGGTTGTAGCAATTAATAATTTTAATAGTATGTCGTTTGATAAATGTATGTATGTTAAGGGGCTTTTACATGAAAGAGACACTATCAAGGTATATAAAAAAGACAAAAGAATATTGGACAAGTCGAACAGGGAATCAAAAATTCATTTTATTAGGTTCTATTTTGACTGCCGTTATTTTTGGTGTGGGGATTGCTTATTTTGCCACTAAAACTACATTAGTACCTTTATATACCAATCTAACACCTTCTGAGACAGGTTCTATTAAGGAGAGTTTGGATTCTAAAGGGATTAAATCGGAAATCGCCAATGGAGGTACTACTATACGGGTTCCGAAAGAAAATGTAGAAGCTTTAATGGTAGAGCTTGCGGCAGAAGGGATTCCTAAATCAGGAAATATTGATTATTCATTTTTTGGCGAAAATGCTGGATTTGGGATGACTGATAATGAGTTCAATGTTTTAAAGTTAGATGCAACACAGACGGAATTGGCCAAAATGATGAAAAGTATTGATGGGATAGAACAGGCGACGGTTATGTTTAACATGCCTGAAAAGGGCGTATTTTTGAATGATGCAAAAGAAACAGCCTCAGCATCTATTGTGCTTCAAACAAAGCCAGGGCATGAGTTCAGTGACAAACAAATAAAGTCTTTATATCATCTAGTATCTAAGAGTGTTCCTAATTTACCTCCTGAGAATATTGTTATCAGAAACCAATTTTTAGATTACTTTGATTTAAATAATGAACAATATGCTGATGATGGTTATACACAGCAAATGCAAATTAAAAGTCAAGTGGAGCGAGATATCCAAAGGCAAGTGCAAAATATGCTCGGTACCTTAATGGGATTCGATAAGATTGTTACATCTGTCACCGCAGATATTGATTTTACACAGGAAAATCGCGAAGAAAATATCGTTACGCCAGTGGATGAAGAAAATATGCGTGGGATAGAAATTAGCGCACAGCGAATTACAGAAACATTTACCGGCACAGGGGATGAAGTTGGCGGTGTTCCTCAAGCAGAAGATGCGCCAGATAGTGGGGGAAGCCAATATTTAGAGGGTGCTGAAGGTAACGGCGATTACGAAAGAACGGAAGAAACCCTTAATAATGAAGTTAATAGGATTCGAAAAGAGATCGTAGAAAGTCCTTATAAGATTCGTGATTTAGGAATTCAAGTGATGGTCGAACCACCTAACGCAGATGACGTGAATTCATTTCCGGAAGATAGAAAAGAAGATATAAGAAAAATGTTGTCAACAATTGTAAAGACATCTATTAATAAAGATTTTGATACGGATGTATCTGATGCTGCGATAGAAAATAAAGTTCTTGTTTCTGTTCAACCGTTTAATGGGAAAGTTGATATAGAAGCTGATCCAAAAAGCGGATTGCCTTGGTGGGTGTTTGTTGTTGGTGGTCTATTACTCGCCATTATCGGACTCTTAATTTTCTTTATGCTTAGAAAACGTAAAGAAACGGAGATGGAAGAAGAAATATATATGGAAGAAACCATTCCTGAACCAATGGATATCCCAGACTTAAATGAAGAAGTGATGAACGAAGCTAACGTTCGCAGGAAACAGTTGGAAAAAATGGCTAAGGAAAAGCCGGATGAATTTGCTAAATTGCTACGTACATGGTTAACAGAAGATTAGGAGGATGGACATGTCAAGAAGAGAAGCTGGTCTAACAGGAAAACAAAAAGCTGCTATCCTCTTGATCTCACTTGGACCAGATGTTGCTTCATCTGTTTATAAACATTTATCTGAAGAAGAAATGGAAAAATTAACGCTGGAAATATCAAGTGTGCGAAAAGTAGATTCTGCAGCAAAAGAAGATGTGATGGATGAATTTCATAATATCGCCATAGCCCAAGATTATATTTCCCAAGGTGGAATTGGTTACGCGAAAACGGTATTAGAAAAGGCGCTTGGTGCTGAGCAGGCACTAGAGATTATTAATAGACTTACATCTTCATTACAAGTAAAGCCTTTCGATTTTGCTCGAAAAGCTGACGCTGGTCAAATATTAAATTTTATTCAAAATGAACATCCACAAACAATTGCGCTTATATTATCGTACTTAGATCCTGAGAAAGCTGGTCAAATTCTATCGGAACTTCCGCAAGAATTACAAGCTGATATTGCAAAAAGAATCGCTATTATGGACAGTACTTCTCCAGAAGTAATTAGTGAAGTGGAAGCAATACTTGAACGGAAGCTTTCAGCAACTGTTACGCAAGATTATACGCAAACCGGAGGAATTGAAGCGGTAGTAGAGGTATTAAATGGGGTGGATCGTGCCACGGAAAAAACGATTCTTGACTCATTGGAAATTCAAGATCCTGAGCTAGCCGAAGAAATAAAGAAACGTATGTTTGTGTTTGAGGATATTGTTACACTTGATAATCGTTCCATACAGCGTGTGATTCGTGAATGTGAAAATGAAGATCTCTTACTCGCATTAAAAATTTCAAGTGAGGAAGTAAAAGAAGTAATCTATCGCAATATGTCTACACGTATGGTTGAAACCTTTAAAGAGGAAATGGAATTTATGGGTCCTGTACGATTGCGTGATGTGGAAGAGGCTCAAACGAGTATTGTTAATATCATTCGTAGGTTGGAGGAAACTGGAGAAATTATCGTTGCCCGTGGTGGGGGAGATGATATTATTGTCTAGAATTATTAAATCCGGAACTTCTACGTTAAAAAAAAATGATTCAAGATTAATTCAATTAAAACAAGTTCACCTGGATAGAGATGAAGAATATGCTTCTGTAAATACCGAGTTTAATAATGAACAACAATTAATACTTGCAAATGCAGAAAATGAAGCAAAATCACTTATATCTCAAGCTCAATCGCAAGCGGACAATATGATCAATGAAATGAAAGAGCAACAGGAAGCATGGGAGCACGAAAAAAGAAATCTGTCTGCATTTGCTTACGATGAAGGCTTCCAAGCAGGTGTGGAAGAAGGCAGAAGCAGTGGTTTCAATGAATATGAGAAACTAATAGAAATTGCAAAGCAAGTAACGGATGATTCAAAAATAGCTTTTTCCGAACATATTCAAATTGCGGAGGGAACGATTTTAGAAATTGCGATTGCAGTTGCTGAACGAATTCTTCACACTACATTAACGGAAGAAAAAGAAAAGTTTGTTCCTCTAGTGAAAAGGGCGATAAAAGAGGCGAGAGATTTTAAAGATGTACAAATTCACGTACATCCAATACATTATGATCTGCTAATTAATGAAAAAGCAGAGTTAGACGCAATATTCCCTAACAATATTACATGTTTTATATATCCTGATACGGATTTAGAGGAGCATGCCTGCTTTATTGAATCTGATAATGGAAGAATAGATGCTAGCATTTCAAGCCAATTAGTAGAGCTTAAAGAAAGCTTAAAGGATTTAATTGAAGGAGAGTCTCAATGAAAGCAAAGGAATTACTACCCTTCATACCTAATATAGATACGCTCCAGTATTATGGAAAAGTAGTAAAAGTGGTTGGCTTAATGATCGAATCACAAGGGCCTGAAAGCTCAATAGGAGATGTTTGTTTCATACATGTAGGCGCCAAAACAAAAAAACGAAAAATAATGGCAGAGGTTGTTGGCTTTAAAGAGCAAAATATCGTTTTAATGCCCTATACAAACATCCAAGACATCCGACCTGGAAGCCTTGTGGAAGCCACTTCAAAACCGTTACAAATAAAAGTGGGTCCTGAATTAATTGGTAAAGTAATTGATTCGCTCGGACATCCAATAGATGGTTCAACAATGCCAATTGGAATGAAAGCAGTCGATACAGATAAAACTCCGCCAAATCCATTAAGTAGACCTACGATTGCAGAGCCTTTGGAAGTTGGAGTTAGACCAATAGATAGTTTATTAACTGTCGGTAAGGGACAAAGGCTTGGGATATTTGCTGGAAGTGGTGTTGGTAAGAGTACACTGCTTGGAATGATTGCTAGAAATACAAAAGCTGATATTAACGTAATTGCACTTATTGGTGAGCGAGGAAGAGAAGTAAGAGAATTTGTTGAAAATGATTTAGGTCCAGAAGGGTTAAAGAAATCAATCATTATTGCTGCCACTTCAGATCAGCCTGCATTAATGCGAATAAAAGGTGCATTTACAGCGACTGCTATTGCGGAATATTTTCGGGATAAAGGCCATGATGTCATGTTCATGATGGATTCCGTTACACGTGTAGCGATGGCGCAGCGTGAAGTAGGCCTTGCGGTAGGTGAACCACCCGCTACTAAAGGCTATACTCCTTCTGTTTTTTCTATTATGCCTCGTCTATTAGAGCGAACTGGAACCAACCAATTTGGATCAATCACTGCATTTTATACAGTCCTTGTGGATGGTGACGATATGAATGAGCCAATTGCGGATGCTGTACGCGGTATATTAGATGGCCATATTGTACTGGACCGATCTTTAGCTAATAAGGGTCAATATCCGGCTATAAATATATTACAGAGTGTGAGCAGACTCATGAGCGCTCTCGCCAGTTCTGAGCATCGAACAGCAGCAGTGAGAGTACGTGATTTATTAAGCACGTATTTAAATTCAGAGGATTTAATTAATATCGGAGCATATAAGAAGGGTGCTTCACGAGAAATAGACGAAGCTATACAAGCTTATCCAGAAATCATTTCCTTTTTGAAGCAAAATACAGATGAAAAAAAGACTCTCCAAGAAAGTATACAATCTTTGATTGAACTATCAGAAACAGGTGAATTCAATTGAATTATAATTTTAAGTTCCAAAAGATTTTGAACTTAAGAGAAAGGGAAAAAGAAGAGGCTTTTAATCTTTACCAAGATTCTGTTAGAAACTTCGAAGAAAGCGCAGAAAAATTATTTGATTTACTTAAAAAGAAAGAAAACCTGGAACATTACATGTCTGAACAACTTAGCCAAGGCTTTTCAATCCTAGAAATTCGCCACTACCAGCATTTTATTAGTAATTTAGAAAAAACGATAGAACATCACCAAATTGTTGTCATGAATGCTCGAAATAAAATGAATTGGCGCGAAGAAGAATTAAAAGAAAGTAATATAGAAATGAAAAAGTATGAAAAGCTAAAAGAACGAAATTATAAAAGTTATATGAAAGAAATAAGTCAACTTGAAAATATGCAACTTGATGAAATATCAGCAATTCAATATTTTCATCGGGAAGGAAATTAGGTGATTAAGTGGAGAAAACCTTAAAAAAACATAAAGAAGAGAAAGAGACTAGCTTTCTCCAGAGATTCATATTTTGGTTTTTTATTCCGCTTCTCTTCGCCGTATTTCTTGGTCTACTAATTGCTTCGGTTAACGGGGTGAATGTCTTTGAAAAAGCAAAAGAAATAAGTGAAAAAATTCCGATCATAACCGATATAAAAGAAGGAAAAGAAAATGAAAAAGTTGTCGAATATGAGGATAAAATCATTAGTTTAGATGCAGAAATTCAAGATAAAAATGCCCAAATTAATCAATTAAAAAGTCAATTAGACAATAAAGACTTAGAAAAGGAACGACTTGTTGTTGAACAAGAAAGACTTGAACAAACGATCGAGGAATTGCGACAGATTCAAACGGAAAACAAACGTGCTTTCAAGGAGATTGTTTCCACATTTGAATCTATGACACCTAAAAAAGCTGCACCCATTATTTTAGAAATGAAAGAAGAAGAAGCAATTAAAATACTTTCAAATTTAAATACGGCGTCACTTGCTAAGGTGCTAGAAAAAATGCCACCAGAAAAAGCTGCCACTTATTCGGATTTATTGGCAGCCAATACAAATTAATATTCACTTTGAAGGGAGGTGTAAAAAACAATTGCGGATTGAAATGATGGAATCAACAATTCCAGTTACTAAAAATGCAACGAAACTAAGCCAATCACAATCAAGTTTTTTTGCGGCTTTAGAGACAGCGATGCAAACAAATTCAAACGAAACAGATTTGAAAAAAGCAGAAGTAGTTACAACTGATTTGCAGCAGTTAATTGATATCTTTAGTGAAATTCCCGAAAGTTTTTTAGCTGAATTGCAAGGAGTAGATGTCGCAAATCAACATGCATTATTTGAATTAATTATTAAAGATGATCCAAACCTTTCAGAGACATTGCAAGCAATGGAGGAACAAATGAAAATCCTACTTCAAGAAAAAAATAGCTTGGAATTTTCTACTCTCCATTCTTTATTAGATGAAGAGGAAAAAAGCCTATCAATGTTTGATACGAAGGATAAAGAGCCAATTAATGCGTTAATTGATAAACTTACACTGCTTTTATCGCAAGCAAGTCAGTTAGGGTTGCGAGAATTACTTCAAGTCCCTGCTAAAGAATTAGGGAGCATAGTAGATATAGCAAAAAAAATACAAGTGAGCGTTCAAACGACCCAATCACATGTATTAGGCCAACATCAGTTGGACGAGCTTGATTCAGTAATGGAGGAGCTTCTCATACGTATAAAAACATTAGAAAGTGAGAAGCGTTTGCAAAAACTAGGAAGTGTATTAGATGCTGCTTTTTCTAAGGGACAGATAAAAAAAGATGCAACTATGCTGCTGCCTAATCAACACATGAACTTAGTAAAAATAACACCCAAGACAATGATCACTGAAGCTCCTATTGTCGCCATGCATAATCAAGAGGCGATTTCAAAAACGGAACAATTTGTTTTACATGTTGGGAATAGACCGACTCAAGAGCCTAAAGCAACAGAGCTTATAAAAGCTTTTTCGAATATATTAGCTAAATCGCAGTTATCGCAAACTCCAGGATCAACTAGACTGTTAATCAAACTATATCCTGAGCATTTAGGATCTTTAAGAGTGGAACTTCTACAAAAAGAAGGCATGATGATGGCGCGAATGATCGCATCATCAAGTACCGCAAAAGATATGCTAGATTCGCAACTTCATAGCTTAAAACAAGCATTCAATCAACAAAATATTCAAGTGGATAGAATTGAAGTTACGTTTAGCCAAAATGATCTGCAGAAATATATGAATCAGCATGCACGCGATGAAGGTAATAATCGTGACGAACAAAATAATACAGAGCATAATAGCGATGAAAATGATGATATACCCGCGTTTGCAGAGGCATTAAACACTATTTTATTTGAAACGGAAGTGTGATTGAACACATGGTTAATTCCATAAATGAAAACCTACTTTTATCATCAGTTCAAAAAAGAGATGTGAAAACGGGAAACGATATTTTAGGGAAAGATGACTTCCTAAAAATATTAATGGTGCAATTGCAAAATCAAGACCCAATGAATCCAATGGAAGATAAAGATTTCATTGCGCAAATGGCTACATTTTCTTCACTTGAACAAATGACTAATATGAGCGCATCCATCGAGAAATTAGTGCAGCTCCAGTCACAAACGAGCTTGATCTCATTTAATCAATTTATTGGACAAGAAGTAACTTGGCATAAAATGGACGAAAATGTGGAGGCTGGTGAACCTACTGTTACTGAAGGTAAAGGCACTGTGAAAACAGTTCAATTCATGGGAGATACAGTGAAAATAATTTTGGAAGATGGTACAGAATTAGCTCCAGCAAATATATCCCAAATAAATAATATGTCATCAGAAACACCACTTATTCAGGCTAGCTCGATGATTGGAAAAAATATAACTTGGCTTGACGGTGAAAAGGAATTAGACGGTATTGTTAGTTCAGTGTCGATGAAAGATGGTTTTATCTGGCTTATTACTGAAAATGGAGAATCAGTTAAAACAAGTGAAATTACAAAAATAGCGTAAAAAAGGGTGGTTGTAATGGGAAACAACATTATTCATAAACTTCCATCGCAGCCGATTACGATTCAATCTTATCCAAAGAAAGCGATAAGGGAATCTGTTCCTTCTAGCAAATCATTTTCACAGCATTTGGAACAGGCCAGCACGGCACAGACAAGCTTGAAAATTAGTAAACATGCCGGGATCAGGATGGATCAAAGACAGATTGATATTGGTCCAGATGTTTGGGAGCAAATTGGCGAGAAAGTGGATGAAGCAAAGCGAAAAGGTGTAAATGACTCACTTGTACTAATTAAGAATGCAGCACTAATTGTAAATACAAAAAATAGCACGGTTGTTACAGTAATGGATAGGAAAGAAGCAGGAAAACAAATTTTCACTAAAATTGATGGCACTATCATCATGGATTAAAAAATTAAAATCAATATGGAAAACGGCCGGACCTATAAGGAAGCCGTGAACCGCCGACTGACTGACGTGGTTCTATCGAAGGGAGAAAAATTTTAAATGATTCGTTCAATGTATTCGGGTATTAGTGGTATGAAAAACTTTCAAACTAAATTAGATGTAATTGGTAATAATATCGCAAACGTCAACACGTACGGGTTCAAAAAAGGGCGCGTATCTTTCAAAGATATGGTTAGTCAAACTATATCCGGAGCAAGCGGTCCGACACAAGGAAAAGGTGGAATTAACCCACAACAAGTAGGGTTAGGTGCACAGCTTGCTGCGATCGATACGATCGATACACAAGGTTCTTTGCAACCAACTGGGAGAGTACTTGATCTCGCGATACAGGGTGATGGATATTTAGTTGTTGCTGAAGGAACGGGTACCGGCAATAATATCACTGCTGCAGATACATTCTATACAAGAGCAGGGAACTTATACTTAAATAATAATGGTTACCTTGTCACTTCTTCAGGACATTATGTATTAAATAATAATGTTAATAATCCAGCACCTATTCAATTAAATGGGGGTAATATCGACAAAATTCAAAACTTGAGTATATCAGAAGATGGAAAAATTTCATTTATTTCTGATGGAGTATTAAATGAAGGAACAGAACCAGTAATTGGTATAGCACGTTATACTAATCCAGGTGGACTTGAAAAAGTAGGAGAAAATATGTATCAAGCAACAGCGAACGCTGGTGTACGCACTATTATGACCCCTAGCCTTGACGGTGCTGGAACGTTAGTTTCTGGTGCACTTGAAATGTCTAATGTGGATCTTTCTGAAGAATTCACGGAAATGATTGTGGCACAGCGGGGATTTCAAGCGAACACAAGAATCATCACAACTTCTGATGAAATTCTACAAGAGCTGATTAATTTAAAACGCTAAGATAAGGGAGGGATAGGGCCCGGTTCTACTGAGCCGGCCCTGATTTTTACGGTGATTACTATTACGAAATTGAACGGAAAAACATTTCAATTAAATGCGTTATTAATCGAGAAAATCGAATCTTTTCCTGATACGACGATTACTTTAACAAACGGCCGCAAGTATGTTATCGCGGAATCAGAAGAGCGATTAAAGGAACTAATTTTGATATTTTATCGGTCCATCAATCTTCTCGGTCGAAAAGAATGGGAGGGTGTGGATAATGAGTAAAAAGTTAATCAATACGATGATCGTCCTGTTAACAGCTATATTGCTTCTTGCTGCATTAGCTTTAATTATTGTAATGAAATTTAATCCTGCAAATGATAACAAAGAGCAAGAGCCATCAATTGAAGAGGTATTAAAGGTATCTGTTGATGTACCAGAAATCACAACGAATTTAAAGAACGACCAATATGTTAAAATTTCATTCAAAGTGCAAACAGATGGAAAGAAAGCGAAAGAAGAATTTACTAAAAGAGATTTTCAAGTTCAGAATTTAATGATCTCTGAACTATCTGAGATGGAAGCATCAGATTTACAAGGCAAAAAGGGACAACAAAATCTCGAAGAGTCAATGAAAATCAAAATAAATGAATTAATGCAAAGTGGGAAAGTTGTGAAAGTGTATATCACCTCCTATATCATTTCATAGAAAATATAAAAAAACTGAAACGGAGGTGTAGATATGTCAGCAGATGTTTTATCGCAAAATGAAATTGACGCTTTACTTTCTGCTATTTCAACAGGAGAAATGACAGCGGAGGATTTGAAGAAGGAAGAAGAAGAGAAAAAAGTGAAAGTATATGATTTTAAACGAGCGTTAAGATTTTCTAAGGATCAAGTGAGAAGTCTAACAAGAATCTATGAGAATTTTGCCCGTTTACTTACAACCCACTTTTCAGCACAACTTCGAACCTATGTAGACATTACCGTGGCTTCAGCTGATCAAATACCTTATGAAGAATACATTCGTTCTGTTCCGAGCATGACTATTTTAAACGTTATTGAAGTTCCGCCGCTTGAAGGCCGAATGATTATGGAGGTTCATCCTACTATAGCTTATGCAATGGTAGATCGTGTCCTTGGAGGACAGGGATCGAGCATAAATAAGATTGATAGTTTAACAGAGATAGAATTGAGATTGATGACTAATTTATTTGAACACACATTGGAACATTTACAAGATGCATGGTCAGGTATTGCAGAAATAGAGCCGACCATGTCTGAGCTTGAAGTTAATCCACAATTTTTACAAGTTATGTCACCGAATGAAACGGTGGTTGTTATTTCAATGAATGCCACTGTTGGAGAAACGAGCGGGATGATTAATATCTGTATACCACATGTGCTTCTAGAACCTATTATCCCGAAACTGTCCGCCCATTATTGGATGGAAACCGTCAGCAAAAATAGAAAACCGACGGAAGTAGCAATACTTGAGAAAAAAGTAAAAAATGCAAATGTGCAGTTGACAGCACAGCTTGGGACATCAAAATTATCTATTGAAGATTTCTTATCTTTAGATCATGGAGATGTAATTGAATTGAATACAAGAATCGATGAACCTCTTATTATAAAAATTGGGGAGATTCCAAAGTTTACGGGGCAACCTGGTAAAGTGAATAAAAAGTTAGCTGTTCAAATCTTAAATAATTTTAAGGAGGGAGACGAAGAAAATGACTGGTGAAATGCTCTCTCAAGATGAGATCGATGCGTTATTGAATGGAAATACTACTTCTGATTCAAGCGCAGAAAACAATGATTTAAACGTAGAAGATTATTTATCAGAAATGCAACAAGATGCACTGGGGGAAATTGGTAATATCTCATTTGGTAGCTCAGCAACAGCATTATCGGCATTATTGAACCAAAAAGTTGAGATTACTACACCAACTGTTTCGATTATTGATTATGCCAAATTGGAAGATGAATTTCCACATCCCTATGTAGCCATTCAAGTGAAGTACACAGAAGGATTCTCAGGTGTAAATATACTCGTTGTAAAACAATCAGATGCCGCGATAATCGCAGATTTGATGCTTGGAGGAGATGGGAAAACTCCCGCGGACTTGATGGACGAAATTCATTTAAGTGCGGTTCAAGAAGCGATGAATCAAATGATGGGCTCAGCAGCAACATCTATGTCATCAGTATTCAATAAGAAGGTGGACATATCTCCACCATCAATAGAATTATTGAACTTAACAGAAGGGGAAGGTACTGAGACGATACCCCAACAAAATTTACTTGCTAAAGTTTCGTTTAGACTCAAAATAGGGGATTTAATCGACTCTAGTATCATGCAAGTATTACCTGTTGAATTTGCTACAAGTCTTGTAGAGGAATTATTTGCTCAAACAGAGTCGAATGAACCAAAAGCTACTCAAGCTTCACAAAGTGAAACTGCTGCACCATCTCCTAGAATAGATGAGATATCTGAACAAAAGCCTAAACAACAAGCAAGTGAATTAGCGAAACAAAAGGAAGCTGTAGAAAAAGAAACAATGCCAAATGTTCAAACTGCAAGTTTCTCTGAGTTTAGTGCAAGTTCTCCATCTGCGCCTGAGACAAAGAACCTTGAAATGTTACTAGATATTCCTCTTCAGGTAACGGTAGAATTAGGGAGAACTAGTAGAACAGTGAAAGAAATTATCGAATTAGGTTCTGGATCGATTATTGAACTTGATAAACTAGCAGGTGAACCTGTTGATATTCTTGTAAATAGTCGTTTGATCGCACAGGGAGAAGTTGTTGTAATTGAAGAAAACTTTGGTGTTAGAGTGACGGATATAGTAAGTCAGTCTGATCGTATTAAAAGATTAAAATAATGGATTGTGAGGGAAATTTAGTGGCAAATAAAATTTTAATTGTAGACGATGCTGCATTTATGAGAATGATGGTTAAGGATATCTTAACAAAAAATGGTTTTGAGGTAGTTGGTGAAGCTGCAGATGGAGCACAAGCAGTGGAAAAATATAAGGAGTTAAAACCAGATCTTGTAACGATGGATATTACAATGCCTGAAATGGATGGTATCACTGCTTTGAAAGAAATTAAAGCTTTTGATCCTTCCGCTAAAATTATTATGTGCTCTGCAATGGGACAACAAGCAATGGTAATTGATGCTATTCAAGCGGGTGCTAAAGACTTTATTGTTAAACCATTTCAAGCGGACCGTGTAATTGAAGCAATCTCCAAGACATTAGGATAAGAAAATATATATGAATTTTGTTCGTAAAATAATATTTATTGTTTTTTTGTGCTTAATTGTCCTATCACGGTTTCACCATTTTCCAATTATTGTAAATGCTGAGACTCTAGATAATACTGTCAGTGATTACTTAGAAAATAAGGAAGAGAACAGTGAAGAGCATGAGCCGAAGGAGAAACCAGCTTCAGAAAATTTAGTGGAACAACAAAATAAAGAAATAGGCATAGGACCGTTTGAAGTCATTAAAATGCTTGCAGCACTAGTATTTGTAGTATTATTATTATATTTTTTATTAAAATTTATGAATAAAAAAAGCCGATCTTATCAACAAAATAAACTGGTGCAAAATTTTGGGGGAACGTCCCTAGGTGGTAATCGTTCTGTTCAAGTCATTAAGATAGGAAAGCAAGTACTTATTCTTGGTGTTGGTGAGGACATACGGCTATTAAAAGAAATTACCGACGAGGATGAACTCCAATATTACATCCGGCAATATGAAGAGCAATTAGACCAAAGTTTACAACCATCAGATCTCATTACAAAATGGTGGAAAGCGAATCAACAGAAAAACAAACGTAAAAACGATCAACATGTTGATAAATCATTTCATGCACACTTGAAAGAGAAGTTGGATGAGATAAAAAAGGATCGGAAAAAGGCTATAAATCATCTTGAGGAGAAGGAGCATAGATCAGATGAATGAGTTTATGGAGTTTTTTAATACCGGTTCAGCTGAGTCTGTCTCTACCTCTGTCAAGCTATTCTTATTATTAACTGTTTTATCGCTTGCGCCTAGCATCTTAATTTTATTAACTTCTTTTACGAGAATTATTATCGTTTTATCCTTTGTCAGAACGTCGCTAGCTACACAGCAAATGCCGCCAAATCAAGTGTTGGTAGGACTTTCATTATTTCTTACTTTTTTCATTATGACACCAGTTTTGACAGAGGTGAATCAAGAGGCGTTGCAACCATTATTTAATGATGAGATTAATTTGGAAACAGCATATGAACGAGCAGCAACTCCATTTAAAGAATTCATGAGTAAACATACTAGACAGAAAGATTTGGAGTTATTTTTAAATTATGCTGAATTGGAAAGACCAGAAACAATACAAGATATCCCAATGACAGCGTTAGTTCCGGCTTTCGCTTTAAGTGAAATGAAAACAGCATTCCAAATAGGGTTCATGATTTTCATTCCATTTTTAGTTATTGATATGGTTGTTGCCAGTATATTAATGTCAATGGGGATGATGATGCTCCCGCCTGTTATGATTTCCTTACCATTTAAGATACTCTTATTTGTTCTTGTAGACGGATGGTATTTAGTAGTCCAATCATTGCTTCAAAGTTTTAGTTAGATGATGAAAAATTTGTTAAACGAACCAAACAGTGAGGTGTTTTGAATGAACGCAGAAGCAGTTATATCGCTTGCCCAAAATGGAGTTTTCACTACACTGACTGTAGCTGGACCTCTTTTACTACTTGCCCTTGGAGTAGGGCTAGCGGTAAGTATATTTCAAGCTACTACTCAAATTCAGGAGCAAACACTGGCGTTCATTCCGAAAATTGTAGCTGTACTAGTTGGAGTAGTTGTGATGGGACCGTGGATGTTAAGTAGACTAATATCCTATTCAACGGAAATCTTTCAAAATTTAACTAGATTTGTAGGTTAAATGAATGGAAAATTTACTTCCCGATATATCTATTTTTTTACTTGTATTTATGAGAGTGTCGGCATTTTTTGTGACGATGCCCCTATTCTCTTATCGAACGCTTCCTGCAACATATCGCATAGGATTTGCATTTTTTCTAGCGTTATTAATGCAATATACGATCGATACAGATCCGATCCCTTTTACTGGTGAATACTTTTTGCTCATAATTAAAGAAGCAAGCGTTGGATTGCTTATAGGGTTTATTGCATTTATGATTTTATCTGCAATTCAAATTGCAGGAGGATTTATAGATTTTCAAATGGGTTTTGCGATTGCAAATGTAATTGATCCGCAAACTGGAACGCAGAGCCCACTAATAGGACAATATTTATATATGTTTTCATTATTATTTTTACTAGCGATCAACGGACATCATTTAATACTTGATGGGATATTTCATAGTTATCAATACATTCCAATTGACCAAGTGTTTATTCCGTTTGGAAATGCGTCGTTTATCGAATATATTGCCCAATCATTTGGATTGATGTTTATGATCGCTTTTCAAATGTCCATTCCAGTTGTCGCTTCTTTATTTTTAGTTGATGTAGCTTTAGGTATTATCGCTAGAACTGTCCCACAGTTAAATATATTTGTTGTTGGTTTTCCGATTAAGATTGCTGTTAGTTTTATTGTGATTTTCATCGTGCTTGGCGTGATGTTCGGGGTGGTTCAACATTTGTTTGAAACGATGCTATATGTTATGAGAACTGCAATGGAGTATATAGGAGGCTTAAGATGAAACAACTTACTCTTAATCTTCAGTTTTTCGCAGGAGAAAAAACAGAAAAGGCTACACCCAAAAAACGCCAAGATTCCAAGAAAAAAGGGCAGACAGCTAAAAGTCAAGATGTGAATACTGCGATTGGATTATTAGCAGTTTTTGGTTTCCTGTCTTTCTTTTCGTCTCAAATGGGAAGTATCATCCTTGCAACATTCCGTCATACATTTTCTACGTATATGCTAATGGATGTAACTGAAGCCAATGTTCAGTTGGTATTGATGGATATTCTAAAGGAACTTGTTTTTTTATTGGGACCTATTATGTTAGTTGCCTTAGTCGCGGGAATAGCGGCCAATTTGCTACAAGTAGGCTTTATGTTTACGACCGAACCATTACAACCTAAGTTGGAAAAGTTAGATCCGATTAAAGGGTTGAAAAGAATTTTTTCCATAAGAGCAATTGTTGAATTGATGAAATCAATTTTAAAAATTGGTTTCGTAGGTGTAATTACTGTGTCGGTTTTATGGATGCGATTCGATGAGGTGTTAGTTTTAGCTCATCAATCAGTTGCTTCGGCATTAAAAACGATTGGTAGCTTAACTTTGCAAATGGGAATTGCTGCGTCTTTAGCGCTGTTATTCTTATCTCTATTTGACTTTCTATATCAAAAATACGATTTTGAGAAAAATATAAGAATGTCTAAACAGGACCTTAAAGATGAATATAAAAACATGGAAGGTGACCCGCTAATCAAGTCGAAAATCAAGCAGAAACAGCGAGAAATGGCAATGTCTCGGATGATGCAGGAAGTACCAAAAGCAGATGTAATTATCACAAATCCTACTCATTATGCCATTGCACTTAAATATGATGAAACAAATGCAGATGCTCCAATTGTGGTGGCTAAAGGTGTAGATTTTATGGCACAAAAAATTAAATTAATTGCCGGGAACCATAAAATCGTGATGGTAGAGAACCGGCCATTGGCAAGGTCACTATATGATCAGGTGGAAATTGGAGAAGTAATACCGGATGATTTTTTTAAAGCAGTTGCGGAAATATTGGCTTATGTATATAGGATAAAACAAAAAATATAGTCCTATGTTGAAAGTAAGGCAAGGAGAGATCGTTATGAAACTTAAAGATATTGTAGTATTATCAAGTGTTATTTTAATTGTAGCCATGCTGGTCATTCCATTTCCAACGTGGTTATTAAGTTTGTTAATCATAGCGAATATTTCACTTGCACTACTTGTTCTACTCACTTCAATGAATATGCAAGAGCCCCTGCAATTTTCTATATTCCCTTCATTATTATTACTGTTGACTTTATTTAGATTAGGTTTGAACGTTTCCACAACGAGATCCATTCTCTCAAAAGGTGATGCAGGTGGGGTAGTTGAAACTTTCGGGTCTTTTGTTGTCGGTGGGAATGTATTGGTTGGACTCGTTGTGTTTTTTATTTTGATTGTTATTCAATTCATCGTCATCACTAAAGGATCTGAACGTGTTTCTGAAGTAGCAGCACGTTTTACACTCGATGCGATGCCTGGTAAGCAAATGAGCATAGATGCCGATTTAAATGCGGGTGTTATTTCTGAACAAGAAGCAAGAGAAAGAAGAGATAAAGTATCGCGAGAATCGGATTTCTACGGGGCAATGGATGGTGCAAGTAAATTTGTTAAAGGTGATGCCATCGCGGGTATCATAATAGTATTAATAAACTTGTTATTTGGCATTATAATCGGAATGATGCAAGAAGGATTGCCAATTGCTGAAGCTTCTCTTAAATATTCAATGCTGACTGTGGGAGATGGGATTGTGAGTCAAATCCCAGCATTGCTTATTTCTACTGCAACAGGGATTGTTGTTACTCGTGCTGCTTCTGAAGGAAACATCGGCTCAGACATTTTTGGACAATTATTATCTTCGCCGTCTTTGCTTTATATTGCAGCAGCAACTATTTTTCTATTAGGTTTAGTAACACCAATCAATGATATTATTACTATCCCAATTGCAGCAGGGTTAGCCATCGGAGGACTGATGCTATCTCGACAACCAACTAATACTGAAGAAGATTTAATTGAGTCTTTGGAAGAGACAGAAGCAGATGAAATGAAAAGTCCTGATAGTGTAATTAACTTATTAAATGTTGATGCGATCGAGTTTGAATTTGGATATGGACTTATTCCTCTAGCGGATGTCAATCAGGGCGGGGATCTCCTCGATAGAATTGTCATGATTAGGAGACAGCTGGCCTTGGAACTAGGGATTGTTATTCCTGTAGTTAGAATTAGGGATAATATTCAACTAGAACCTAATGAATACCGTTTAAAAATAAAAGGAAATGAAATGGCTAGAAGTGAACTATTACTTGATCATTATTTAGCTATGAGCCCTGGGGGAGAGGATACGATAGAAGGTATTGATACAATTGAACCTTCCTTCGGTTTACCTGCCAAATGGATAACAGAGGATGTAAAAGAACAAGCCGAAATCATGGGATATACGGTTGTTGATCCATCGTCAGTCGTATCGACACATATTACCGAATTATTAAAAACAAATGCTTATGAACTGTTAGGTCGACAAGAAACGAAACAGTTGATTGACCATCTTCAGGAATCTTATCCGATTCTGGCTGAAGAAGTCACTCCGAATCCATTGTCAGTAGGAGAAGTACAAAAAGTGTTAGCAAAATTATTAAAAGAAAATGTATCTATTCGAAATCTGCCAATTATTTTTGAAACACTTGCTGATTATGGAAGAATGAGTACAGATACAGAACTATTGGCAGAATATGTTCGACAATCACTAGCAAGGCAGATTACAACTCAATATGCGGAAGATGGCGGTTTGTTAAAGGTAATTACCGTATCTGGAAAAATCGAGAAAGTAATTGCTGATAGTATCCAACAAACAGAACATGGAAACTATTTATCATTAGATCCAGCTGATTCTCAAAGGATACTGGAAGCAATAGCGGGTCAAGTAGAAGAGTTATCGCTAATGCAACAGTCGCCAATCCTACTATGCTCGCCAGCAGTTCGTATGTACGTAAGACAAATGACAGAAAGATACTTTCCGCATGTGCCAGTTCTTTCTTATAACGAATTAGAAGCGAATGTGGAAGTTCAAAGTACTGGGGTGGTGAACATCGAATGAATATAAAAAAAATTATCGCTCCATCTATGCCAGCTGCGATGAAAAAAGTCAAAGATGAACTAGGTGATAATGCAGTTATATTAAATTCCAAAGTTGTTTATCATGGTGGCTTTCTCGGCATGTTTCGAAAGAAAAAAATTGAAGTAATTGCCGCTCTTGATGAAATTGCGGTACAACCTAAACAAAAAACCAAAGTAAAAAAAAGGAAATTACCAGACAACTCGCATACAGAAACGATTAAGAAAGAAACCAAACATGTTGAGAGTATTGCAAGAAGTAATCGCGAGAATAGAGACATTATGTCTGAAATGGCAGAAATAAAAAGGGAGCTAACATCTGTTAGACATCACCACTTAAATATACAAAGTTATCCAGAGTATATTCAATCTTGTTTATTGCAGCTGCATGAAGCGGAACTTAACGAAAAATATGTGCAAGAACTTGGGGATATTATGTTAGAAAAGTGGAGAAACGCTTCTAGTCAACCTACCAAACAAGATGTTATCTCATGGTGTAATGAAATAATTGTTGACCAATTGACTACATTTAATTTTGAGGGAATCGATTATTCCAAAAAATATATTAATCTTGTGGGACCAACGGGTGTAGGCAAAACTACTACAATTGCCAAATTAGCGGCTGAAGCAATGCTTGAGCAAAATAAAAGAGTTGCATTTATCACTTTAGATACTTATAGGATTGCAGCAATCGAGCAATTAAAAACATATGCTCAGCTTTTAAATATTCCGATAGAAGTTGTATATAAACAGGAAGACTTTTCTGCTGCGATGGATAAATTTGCCGATTTTGATCTTGTATTAATTGATACAGCGGGTAGAAATTATAGAGAATTAGTGTTTGTTGATGAGTTGAAAAACACTTTTAATGAAGTGAATATGGCTACTTTTTTGGTATTATCTATCTCTATGAGAGAAAAAGATATGGGTGAAATTGTAGAAAACTTTCAACAGCTTAATATTGATCAATTTATTTTTACTAAAATAGATGAGACACAGTCTTATGGAGCAATGTTTAATTTAATAAAGAAGTATGAAAAAGGCGTTGCTTATATTACTACTGGACAAGACGTTCCTGATGACATTTTGACTGCAAGTCCTGAAATAATAGCGAATTATCTACTTGGAGATGAAAAACCATGAAAGACCAGGCGGAGAAGTTGCGATTGAAATTGCAAAATCACACTCAAGAGTTAGCAAGAACAATTGCTATTGTAAGTGGTAAAGGAGGCGTCGGAAAGACGAATATTTCCACTAACTTAGCTTTGACGTTAGCAGATAAAGGAAAGCGAGTGTTACTTTTTGATTTTGATATCGGGATGGGTAACGTCAATATTCTTCTTGGTACAACATCTAACTCAAATATTTCCGCTTTTTTACAGGATGACGTACCATTAAAATCCATTATTCAACACACGGCTAACGGTATCTCCTATATTTCGGCTGGTAATGGACTGAATGAAGTAATGGAAATGGATAATCGAATGTACAACCGACTTTTAGATGGATTAAGTGAATTGCAAGCAGAATATGATTTCATCATTTTTGATATGGCTGCAGGTGCAACCACAACCGCACT
Source organism: Lederbergia lenta NBRC 16444 (assembly GCF_001591545.1). Classification (GTDB taxonomy): domain Bacteria; phylum Bacillota; class Bacilli; order Bacillales; family Bacillaceae_C; genus Lederbergia; species Lederbergia lenta. The sequence continues at coordinate 1,750,880 of NZ_BCVC01000001.1, read as the reverse complement.
TAATATTTTACTTTCTGCTGATGATATTTTTGTAGTATGTACACCAGAGCCAACTGCCATTACGGATGCTTATTCTATGATGAAATTTATTTGTTCCGCACAATCAGAAAGTAGATTTTTATTAATTTGCAATCGCGCAGAGAGTAAGCGGCAAGGCAAGGAAACTTTGGAAAGATTACAAAGTGCAGCGCAAAAATTTTTGAAAAAAGAAGTAACGCTGCTGGGTGTTTTACCTGAAGATAAGCATGTTAGAAAAGCAGTGATTAGCCAAACAGCATTTTCGGAAAAATTTCCAAATGCTGATATCTCTCTTAAACTTAAAAAAATGGTCGATATATATATGGAAGATGATTATTCTGATCGTTTTAACCATCGGTCATTCGTAAGTAAGCTCCGCAACATTTTTACGAATAAGGAGGGCCGGTTGTGATGCATCCGACTTTCTTTCTAGTCAGTGATTCCGCAGTAACTAGAATTTTATATGGGAAGATGTTTGAAAATAATAAGGAAGTGAACTTTTTAGGTGCAGCTAGGTTTAATGAAGCGGGCATAACCAAGATGTTAAAAGTATCTCCGGATTTTTTATTAGTCGATTTAGATAATATACCAAAGGAAACGAAAGATGGAATAGCTGATTTACGGAAAAAGTACTGTGGAAAAGTGATCATTATTCTCTCAAAAGATCAGGAAGAAGATGGTCTATTTAGCGGAGATGAAAAGGGAATCAGATTAATAAAGAGACCAGAATTAATAGATCTGTCCGCAATGGAAGCATTTAAAACGACTATTAATCAACTAATTAAATCGGTAAATGGAACATATGCTATAACCAGTCAAAGTCAAGTTACTAGTCAGGTGAAAACAAAAACATCTATCCATAATATGTACTCTGAAATGAAAAGGCAGGGCCTATCACCTTTAAAACTTCAAAAGAATAAAAAAATAATTTGTATAGGGACATCTACGGGTGGACCCGGGGCTTTGCAAAAAGTTTTAACTAAACTTCCCAAAGGGATGGAAGCCCCCATAGTAATTGTACAACATATGCCACCTTCCTTTACAAAATCCTTGGCTAATCGCTTAAATAGCATATGTGAAATAGATGTAAAGGAAGCGGAAGATGGCGAGCGTTTAGTAGATGGTATTGCCTATATCGCCCCAGGTGGAAAACATTTAACGATTCATCCATCAAGTGATGATCTAATAATTAAAATTTCAGAAGATCCGCCTGTAAATGGGCATCGTCCATCAGTGGATGTTATGTTTCATTCTCTTAGTTTAATAGAAGACTATGCCAAAATAGCTGTAATAATGACAGGTATGGGAGCAGATGGTGCGGCTGGTTTAATAGAGTTGAAGAAACAAGGGAAGCTTACTGCGATTGCGGAGGCGGAAGAAAGCTGTATTGTATATGGCATGCCAAAAGCAGCGATTAGTACAGGTTGTGTGGATACTATTGCAGAAATTAATGATATCGCTTCTAACATTTTGAAATATACGAAGAAGGACGTGGGAAAATGGATGTGAATCAGTATTTAGAGATTTTTATAGATGAAAGTAAAGAGCATTTGCAGGCCCTCAATGACCAACTCTTGAATTTAGAAAGCAATCCTACTGAATTGGTAATTGTGAATGAAATATTCAGAGCAGCTCATACGTTAAAGGGCATGTCTGCTACAATGGGTTATGCTGATTTAGCAAATCTAACACATATTTTAGAAAATGTTTTTGATGGTATTCGCAATGAAAAAATACAGATCACCTCACAGGTATTCGATATTATGTTTTTAGCTGTTGATGATCTAGAGGCAATTGTGGAATCAATCGCTTCAGGTGGAGATGGACATCGTGATGTAAGTACAGTTATTAATCAATTAGAGCAAATAGAAAAAGGTAATACGGCAGCTATAAATGCAGTATTCGAAGAAGTGGCTGCATCAACAGAAGTGGGAATAGTGAAAAATGAATATGACCAATATGAAAGAACTATTATAGAACAATCAGTAGAACAAGGGTTTCAATGTTTCGAGTTTACAATTTCATTACGTCCAGATTGTTTATTAAAAACAGCCCGTGTCTTTATGGTATTTGAAGTGTTGGAACAATGTGGAGAAGTTATTAAATCTGTACCAAGTGTAGAACAATTAGAAGAAGAGCAGTTTGATTCCGAGTTTACAGTTACGATTATAACTAAAGAATCACCAGATGAAATTAAAAATAAATTAATGAAAGTGTCTGAGATTGACGAGATTAGATCTAACTCTGTAAGTGTATCTCAATTATCAATGAGCAACGATGAGAAGGAAAAAAATATTAATGCTGTAGAAACTAATGTACAAACTAAACAAAGTTCGGTTGATAATACTCCAACAGAAAGAAAAAGTGGAAAAGCAGGCGGAAAAACGATTAGGGTTAATATCGATCGATTGGATGTCCTTATGAATTTATTTGAAGAGTTAGTAATAGATAGAGGACGATTAGAGCAAATTTCTCAAGATATTCAAAATCCAGAATTGGAAGAAACGGTTGAGCGAATGATCAGAGTTTCTGGGGATCTGCAAAATATAATTTTAAATATGAGAATGGTTCCGGTCGAAACCGTTTTTAATCGCTTTCCTCGTATGGTTAGGCAACTTGAAAGAGATTTGGGCAAGAAATTAGACTTAGAGATTATTGGCGCGGAAACAGAACTCGATCGAACGGTTATTGATGAAATAGGAGATCCAATTGTGCATTTGCTAAGAAATGCAATTGATCATGGTATTGAGAGTCCGGAAGTACGTAAAGCAATAGGGAAACCAGAAACTGGTAGTATTAAGTTAAAAGCATACCATAGTGGAAATCATGTTTTCATTGAAATTGAAGATGATGGAGCTGGAATAAATCGCCAAAAGGTGATTGATAGCGCAATTTCTAAAGGAATTATTACGAATACAGAGGCAGTTAACCTAACCGATCAAGCTGCGTATGAATTAATTATGGCCTCGGGCTTCTCTACCGCGGAAACGATAACGGATGTATCTGGACGAGGGGTTGGATTAGATGTTGTAAAATCAACGATTCAGTCACTTGGAGGAGTAATCTCTATTGATTCTAAGGAAGGATCGGGTTCAAAGTTCTCTATTCAATTGCCTTTAACTTTATCTATCATCTCGGCGATGCTTGTTGAAGTTAGTAATGAAAAATACGCGATTCCTTTATCGTCTATCATTGAAACTGCGATTATTCGTAAATCTGAAATATTAACTGCTCACAATCAGAAGGTAATTGATTTTAGAGGGAAAGTCGTCCCACTCGTAGCGTTATCGGAAGTATTCGAGATGGATGTGACAGATGATAAGGATGAATATATTTCTATAGTTATAGTGAGAAAAGGCGAGAAGATGGCTGGATTGGTTGTTAATTCCTTCATAGGCCAGCAAGAAATTGTCCTGAAATCATTGGGTAACTATTTGAACGAGGTATTTGCTATTTCTGGTGCGACAATATTGGGTGACGGTCAAGTAGCTTTAATCATTGACTGTAATGCACTAATTAAATAGTCATAAAGGAGGCTGAATGTTAATGAATGATACATCTATTACTACCGAGCAAAAAGTAATTGTTTTTATGTTAAATGGGAATGAATATGCTCTTTCAGTTGAACAAGTAACTGCTATTGAAAAGATGCAATATATTACAAGAGTTCCTAAAGTAGTTTCTTTTATAAAAGGCGTTATTAATTTAAGAGGGGTCATTATCCCGATTATTGACTTAAAGAAACGTTTTGATCTTGGCGATTCAGAGTATACAGATAATACAAGGATTATTATCGTTTCTTATAAAGATTTAGAAGTAGGATTGATTGTTGATTTAGCAAATGATGTTTTGGATATACCGAATGATGCTATTGAACCCCAACCTGAAGTAATAGGTGCGGTTGAAGCAGAGTTTATTAGTGGTGTTGCCAAACTAGAAAAGCGACTTTTGATTTTGCTTAACTTAGAAAATATACTTGAGTCTGTAAGTAATAGGAATGCGACAGATGGGAATTGAAAAAAATATCACGATGATGCAAATGGATGTTTTGAAAGAGATTGGGAATATAGGTGCAGGTAATGCGTCTACTGCACTTTCTACTTTAGTCGGGAAAAAAATTGATATGAATGTTCCGACTGTAAGAATTATCACCTTTGATGAAATGCTTGAACTTGCAGGTGGCCATGATACTACAGTGGTTGCTGTGTTTTTACGAATAGAAGGTGATGCAACTGGAAGTATGTTTTTCATATTACCTCTTGACCAAGCAAGTAAATATATTCAAAAAATGACTGGTGAATCATCGATTTCATTTGCTAATCCACCGTATTCGGAACTTGGGCTTTCAGCAATGCAAGAATTAGGAAACATATTAGCTGGTTCCTATTTGTCTTCATTAGCTGATTTTACAGGGCTCGATTTACTACCTTCTGTTCCTTCTATCAGCATTGATATGGCTGGGGCGATTATTAGTTACGGCTTGATAGAGTTATCCCAATCTGAGGATTATGCAATCGTCATTGATACAGCTTTAGATGAAGCCAATGCAGGTGATGATGAATTTGTAAAAGGACATTTTTTCCTATTACCTGATCCCCAGTCATTTTCAGTAATATTTAACACACTGGGAGTCGGGAGGAATGAGTGAAACTGTCATAAGAGTTGGTATTGCAGATATGAAAATTGTACAAGCACCTAACAAAATCAGGACACTTGGTCTTGGGTCATGTGTCGGAGTGATTATTTATGATCCAAATAAAAAAATGGCTGGGATGGCACACATTATGCTACCGGATTCTTCCTTGGCAAAAGGAAATAAAGCGATGAATGTGGCTAAATTTGCTGATACTGCTATCAAAGCTCTTACAAAAGAGCTTATTACGTTGGGAGCAAATCGTTCCAATTTAAAAGCTAAAATTTCCGGTGGTGCTCAAATGTTTCAATTTTCATCGAAAAATGAGCAGATGAGAATAGGACCACGTAATGTTGAAGCTGTGAAAAAGGAATTGCAAAAACTTAATATTCAACTCATTAGCGAAGATACAGGTGGAAATAGCGGAAGAACGATTGAATTTAATCCCGATAGTTTAGCATTACAAATAAATACTGTCTATCAAGATCAGGTTGTTATCTGAATCAGCGTTGAAAGGATGCTTATAACTGTGAGGAGGAAGATAGGATGTCAAACTCACCACCGATAATAGAGCAACAATTTTGGGAGCGATGGAGCCGCTCCCGGGATGCTGATGCAGGAAATGTTTTAGTGGAAAAGTATATGCCGCTTGTTACATATCATGTCCAACGAATTGCTGTCGGTATCCCCAAGAACATCAGTAGAGATGAGTTGAGAAGTCTCGGATTAATGGGATTGTTAGATGCTTTGAATAAATTTGACACCACTCGGGATCTGAAATTTGAAACATATGCTTCTTTTAGGATTAGGGGAGCAATTATAGATGGACTGCGAAAAGAAGACTGGCTTCCTAGAAGCACAAGAGAAAAGATTAAGAAAATCGAATCAGCTTCTGATCGGCTTGAACAAAGGTTACTACGACATGCTTCGCCTGCTGAAATAGCAGCAGAAAGTGGTTACTCTGAAGAAGATGTCTGTCAGACAATGAATGAATATTTTTTTGCTCATGTTTTATCAATGGACGAGCAAATGAATGATAATGATGAAAACGAAAAGCAAACACACGTAATTAAAGATGAACTTACACCTAATCCAGAGGATCATTTAATAAAAAATGAGTGGTTAGTAGAATTAGCTGAGGTCATTCAAACATTAAATAAAAATGAACAATTGGTTATTAGTTTGTTTTATAAAGAAGAATTAACTTTTACGGAAATAGGAGAAATCATTCAATTATCTACCTCGAGAATTTCGCAAATTCACTCAAAGGCTCTTCTTAAATTAAAAACAGTTCTTTCGAAGATGACTGGTGAAGGAGGAGGAAAATGAGTCTTAAGTTGATTGAGATGCAAGTGGCTCTGCCGAGAACTTTTGATGCAGGGAAAATAACAGATCAACTTCAACAAAGAGGACAAGCCGGTTTCGATCAAGCTACAAATGAAATGGAAAAGAAACTTAAGCAAGATAGACATTCCGTGATTAAAATGGAACAAAAGGAAAAAATCAGATTGAAAGACAATACCTCAAGTGATGTTGATCCATTTACGCATGATCAACTTAATGAGAGATTGAATGAAGAAACTTCAATAAAAGAGGAACATCCTTATAAAGGAAATAGTATTGATTACAGCGGGTAGGGATAAAATTGACGGGTACATTAATCTTTATTTTATTCATGATAAATGCTCTAACCATTTTGGCAGTTACTCTATTATATTTACGCCAAAATAGGATCATGGAGATGGAAAACAGTCAACGTAAAAATCAAGAAGAGTTTGCTGAGTTATTTTCACATTTTCTGATGGAACTGAAAGAGGAAAATGATCAATTTGTTTCAGTAGTGAGTAATCTGAATAAACAAGGTAAAACAGCTGAAACAAATTTAAACGAAAGTGAAAAAGGCAATATGACAGATCAAAAGGCTTCTGTTGATCAAGAATTACCAATTTCAAGTGAAACATATTCTAGATTGCTGGCTTTTCAAACCTATGATAAAGATAATAATAATGCCCCTTCTGCGAAAAATGTTGAAAAGACTTTACAAGAAATGAGTTTCAGTGAGCAAGTGGAGAGCCTTGAGCAGCAAGGGTTAACAATTGATGAAATAGCAAAAACTTTAAAAAAAGGTAAAACGGAAATTGAATTAATGCTCAAATTTCGACGTTAATCACAGCAAATGCTTGATTACGTCTTTTTTTTATGATATATTGATTAATGGTGTTAATACACACGTTCTATGATTTTGTATTAGGTGCTGTTGTTCTAACAGTTTGTACAAAATGAGATTAGAGCGGAGGATAAAAACCAAGGAGGAATTTATAATGTCAGTAATTTCAATGAAGCAATTGCTTGAAGCAGGTGTACATTTTGGACACCAAACACGCCGTTGGAACCCGAAAATGAAAAAGTATATTTTCACGGAGCGTAACGGTATCTATATTATCGACCTACAAAAAACAGTAAAAAAGGTTGAAGAAGCTTATAATTTCATGAGAGAAATTGGAGAAAACAACGGAAAAGTTTTATTCGTTGGAACGAAAAAACAAGCTCATGATTCTGTGAAAGATGAAGCAGAGCGCGCAGGCCACTATTATGTAAATCATCGTTGGTTAGGTGGTACTCTAACTAACTTTGAAACAATTCAAAAAAGAATTGAACGCCTAAAAGCAATCGAAAAAATGGAAGAAGATGGAACATTTGAAGTTCTTCCTAAAAAAGAAGTTGTTATGCTTAATAAAGAGTATGACCGTCTTGTTAAATTCTTGGGCGGTATTAAAGAAATGAAGAGACTTCCAGACGCAATGTTTATCATTGATCCTCGTAAAGAGCGCATTGCAGTTGCAGAAGCACGCAAATTAAACATTCCGATCGTCGGTATTGTTGATACAAACTGTGATCCAGATGAAATTGACTATGTAATCCCTGCTAACGATGACGCAATTAGAGCTGTCAAACTATTAACTTCGAAAATGGCTGACGCTTTATTAGAGTCGAAGCAAGAAGAAGAAGTAGAAGAAGCAGCAACTGAAACTGCTAACGCGTAATAGTAGATAAATGCTATACCCGTTTTGTTCGCAAGAACTGTAAGGTATGTCGAGAAAGGTGATGAGAGTGATTAACACTTATCACCTTTTTTCAAACAAATATTTAGCAACACATATGTTTAAGGAGGACTATTAATAATGGCTATTACTGCAAAAATGGTTAAAGAACTTCGTGAAAAAACTGGCGCAGGTATGATGGATTGTAAAAAGGCGCTTACAGAAACAGACGGAAACATGGAAGCGGCAATTGACTTTTTACGTGAAAAAGGTATCGCTTCAGCTGCAAAGAAAGCGGATCGTATCGCAGCAGAAGGAACAACTTTTATTCTATCTGAAGGCAATGATGCTGTTATTCTTGAAGTTAATGCAGAAACAGATTTTGTTGCTAAAAACGAAAACTTCCAAGTTTTAGTAAAAGAGCTAGCTGAGCACTTATTAGCGAATAAACCAGCTTCTGTAGAAGAAGCACTTAAGCAAAAAATGAGCAATGGTCAATCTGTGGATGAGTACATTAATGCAGCGATTGCAAAAATCGGTGAAAAACTTACCCTTCGTCGCTTTGAATTGAAAACGAAAACTGATAATGGGGCATTTGGTGAATACTTGCATATGGGTGGACGTATTTCTGTTCTAACAGTACTTGAAGGTACAACAGATGCTGCTGCAGCTAAGGATATTGCTATGCATATTGCTGCAATTAATCCTAAATACATCACTAGAGATCAAGTTTCTGCTGAAGAAGCCGACCATGAGCGTCAAGTTTTAACTCAACAAGCTTTAAATGAAGGTAAACCAGAGAAAATTGTTGCGAAAATGGTTGAAGGTCGTCTTGGTAAATTCTTCGAGGAAATTTGTCTACTTGATCAAGCATTCGTTAAAAATCCTGATCAAAAAGTGCGTCAATTTGCGGAATCTCTTGGTGCAGAAGTCGTTGACTTTATCCGCTATGAAGTAGGAGAAGGAATTGAAAAGCGTCAAGAAAACTTTGCTGAAGAAGTAATGAATCAAGTTAAACAATAATTTTTATTAATTATTGATACAATATACACAATAAAATAGGGGACACGCCGCGTGTTCCCTATTTTCCAAGACCAGAAAGTATGAGTTTGTACAGATCAAATATAATTTAATAAATTCTTATCTCGATCTAAGGAATGGACGTCAGTGTCGCCAGATCTTGTGCTCGTAGGTCCGTACGTCACTAAGCGCGGAAGCTTGGACTTTTCTTAGTTAGAAAATACATACAGATAATATTGGAGGTTTATATGGCCAATCCAACTTATAAAAGAGTAGTTCTTAAATTAAGTGGTGAAGCACTTGCTGGTACAGACGGATTTGGTATTAACCCAAGCGTCATCAAGTCAATTGCCAAACAAGTGAAAGAAGTAGCAGATCTTGGTGTGGAAGTAGCTGTCGTAGTCGGCGGGGGTAATATTTGGCGAGGCAAAGTAGGAAGCGAGATGGGAATGGATAGAACTTCAGCAGATTACATGGGAATGCTAGCTACGGTTATGAATTCCCTTGCGCTCCAGGATAGCCTAGAGCAAATGGACGTAGAAACTCGGGTACAATCATCTATTGATATGCGCCAAATTGCTGAACCATATATTCGTCGAAGAGCAATTAGACATCTGGAGAAGAAACGTGTGGTAATTTTTGCCGCAGGAACAGGTAATCCCTATTTTTCTACGGATACTACTGCAGCTTTGCGAGCAGCTGAAATTGAGGCTGAAGTTATCTTAATGGCAAAAAACAATGTGGATGGGGTTTATTCTGCAGATCCAAAATTAGATGCAAATGCAGTGAAATACGAGCAACTTTCTTATTTAGATGTATTGAAAGAAGGATTAGGAGTTATGGATTCAACTGCATCTTCTCTATGCATGGATAATGACATTCCATTAATAGTGTTTTCTTTTACAGAAGAAGGAAATGTAAAGCGTGCTGTTTTGGGTGAACAAATTGGAACATTAGTGAGGGGGAAGGAATAATGCCAAACAATGTGATTTCCGCTACAAAAGATAAGATGGAAAAAGCAATTCAAGTTTATAGCCGCGAACTCTCTAGTATTCGCGCTGGTCGGGCTAATGCTGCTATATTAGATAAAATTGTTGTTGATTATTATGGTGCACCAACGCCAATTAACCAAATGGCGTCAATTTCAGTACCAGAGGCGAGACAACTCGTTATTCAACCTTATGATAAAACTATTTTAGGTGAAATAGAAAAAGCAATTTTAAGATCTGATCTTGGATTAACACCAACAAATGATGGTTCATTAATCAGGATTTCCATCCCACATTTAACAGAAGAACGCAGAAAAGATCTTGTTAAAATGGTGAGAAAAGAATCAGAGGATGCAAAAGTTGCTATTCGTAATATTCGTAGAGATGGAAATGAAGACTTGAAAAAGCTTGAAAAGAGTAGCGAGATAACTGAAGATGATCTTCGTAGTTTTTCTGATGATATTCAAAAATTAACAGACGATCATATTAAAAAAATTGACGAAATTACAAAAGAAAAAGAAGATGAAATTTTAGAGGTTTAATTTTTTACAGAGTATAAAATGTTAAAACATTCCCTTCGTCAGAAGGGATTTTTTTTTGAAAAAAGAAAGCTATTCAAATAGAATTAATTTCTTTATAATAGTATTCACAGTTCTTTCATAATATGGAGTAGCGAATTTATAACGCTTCATAGATTTTATATGTTAAGATATGCTTTGATGCACAAGAGGAAGCATTTCTAACGGAGGACGTTTTTATGTTGAAAAAAATGAAGTTTTGGAAATCTTCCAGAACAATAATGGCAGAAAAAGATCGTGTTGAATTTATACTACAAAACCAATTACCGAACCATATCGCAATCATTATGGATGGTAACGGTCGCTGGGCGAAAAAACGCGCACTACCACGTATTGCAGGGCACCATGAAGGTATGAAAGTCGTAAAAAAGATTACCAAACTAGCGAACCGCCTTGGAATAAAGACATTAACGCTTTATGCTTTTTCTACGGAAAACTGGAAACGCCCTAAACAAGAAGTCGATTATTTGATGAAACTGCCTGAAGAATTTCTTAGCAGCTTTTTGCCTGAGCTTAATGAAGAAAATGTTCAAGTTTGTATGATGGGTTATAAAGAACAACTTCCCTTAAGCACTAGAAATGCTGTGGATAAGGCTATCGAAACTACGAAAGATAATACAGGGCTCAAACTAAATTTTGCTTTGAATTATGGCAGTCGTTCTGAAATAATCGATGCGATCAAAGATATTTCTAATGATCTTAAAAATGGTGAAATCACGGAAACAGACTTGAATGAAGATCTTTTCTCAAGCTACCTGATGACGAAAGAGCTTCCTGAACCGGATTTGTTAATTCGAACAAGCGGTGAATTGCGTTTAAGCAATTTTATGCTTTGGCAGTTAGCGTATACTGAGTTATGGTTTACTGATGTATTATGGCCAGATTTTTCAGAGGGACATTTGTTAGAAGCGATTGAAGCTTTTCAAAGTAGATCCAGAAGATATGGCGGAATACATAAAGAGGAGATAAGAAAATGAAACAAAGAATTATTTCAGCAGTTGTTGCTATTGCGATTTTCTTACCATTAGTTTTTTGGGGAGGATGGGCATTTTTAATCTTAGCTTACGCAATGGCTACAGTAGGATTATACGAAATCTTTAAAATGCGCAAATTATCACTAACATCTGGTCAAGGTATAATCTCCTTACTATTACTTTGGATTTTATTGTTACCACAGCATCTTTTTGATGCTATGATCTTTGCTGGATGGACAAAATTAGAAGTCATGGCTATAGGTGTTCTTCTTTACCTAGCTTATACAGTGGTAGTGAAAAACCGATTTACATTTGACGATGTAGGGTCTTCGTTATTTTCGGTTTTATATATAGGTATTGGTTTTTATTTTATTGTTTTAACGAGAGAAGCTGGTCTTGTATATCTGTTGTATGCATTATTTGTAGTATGGGTTACCGATTCAGGCGCCTATTTTATCGGCAAAGCGATTGGGAAAAGAAAGTTATGGCCTGATATTAGCCCTAACAAGACTGTAGAAGGATTTATTGGTGGAATTGTTGCGGCATTAGCGGTTGCCATTCTGTTCGCGGTATTTACCAACATCCAAATTCCACTTTTTAAATTAATGCTCATTACAATTGTCTTATCTATTTTTGGACAAATTGGTGATCTGGCGGAATCTGCGTTGAAGCGACATTATGGTGTAAAGGACTCTGGTAATATTATGCCTGGCCACGGAGGAATTCTTGATAGATGTGACAGTTGGCTTTTTGTTTTGCCTCTTTTTTATCTTCTTTATACTATCATTTGATTAAGGGGCCATCGTAAGGAGTGGAGAATATGAAGCATATTAGTTTGCTTGGTGCGACTGGGTCGATTGGAACTCAGACACTTGACGTAATAAGAAATCATCCCCAACATTTTAAATTAGTAGCTATGTCGGCAGGGAAAAATATAAATCTTACAAGAAAAATTATTGCGGAGTTCCAACCGGAATTTGTTGCGGTGCAGGAAGAAGAAGATCGTGATTCATTGAGAGCAGAGTTTCCTTCCAATATAAAATTCGTATCTGGTCATCAAGGGCTCGTGGAAGTCGCTGTTTACGATAAAACGGAGGTACTATTAAATGCCGTGATTGGAAGTGTAGGGCTTTATCCCACATTAGAAGCAATCAAGGCAAAGAAAACAATAGCGATAGCAAATAAGGAAACACTTGTAACAGCAGGTCATATTGTGATGGCAGCTGCAAAAGAAAACAATGTGGATATATTACCAGTTGACAGTGAACATTCAGCTATATTTCAATGTTTACAAGGAGAGAGAGCAGCAAGTATACAAAGACTTATTATTACAGCCTCCGGAGGCAGTTTTCGAGATTTGAAACGAGATGAATTAAAAGCTGTGACACTCGAAGAAGCATTAAATCATCCGAATTGGTCCATGGGCTCCAAAATTACAATCGATTCTGCTACAATGATGAACAAAGGGCTTGAAGTTATCGAGGCACATTGGTTATTTAATCTACCTTATGAGCAAATCGATGTGTTGTTGCATCGAGAAAGTATCATACATTCTATGGTAGAATTTGAAGACAGCAGTGTGATGGCACAGTTGGGAAGTCCAGATATGAGGGTACCGATCCAATATGCATTGACGTATCCTAATAGGATGACTCTTCCAAGTTCTACTCCTTTAAATCTTGCTCAGATTGGTACATTACATTTTGAAAAAATGGATATGCTGAGGTTTCGCTGTTTAAAATTTGCATATGATGCAGGTCAAGCAGGTGGAACTATGCCAACAGTTTTGAATGCTGCTAATGAAGCTGCAGTTGCTGCTTTTCTTAAGGGGGAAATTGGATTTCTCACCATAGAAGATCTTATAGAAAAAGCACTTGATTGGCACAGAAATATAATTGATCCAGATATTTCAGTTATTCATGAAGTTGATTTAGAGACAAGGAAGTATGTAAACACACTCTTTTAAACAAAGGTGGTAATTTATTTGAACACGGTGATATCCTTTATCATCATTTTTGGGGCACTTGTATTCTTTCACGAGTTAGGACATTTTGTATTTGCTAAGCGGTCCGGAATATTGGTGAGGGAATTCGCAATTGGTTTCGGACCAAAGATATTTTCTTACTCCAAAAATGAAACGACGTACACGATCCGACTTTTGCCAATAGGCGGATTTGTTAGAATGGCGGGAGAAGATCCTGAAATGGCAGAAATTAAACCTGGATATCGTGTCGCTCTTCTATTAGATGAGGAAGAAGTGGTGCAGAAGCTTATTTTAAATGGTAAAGATCGATATCCCAATGCCAGAAATATAGAGGTAGAATCGGCTGATTTAGAGCATGATTTATTTATAAAAGGCTATGAGGAAGGCGAAGATGAACAACTTCAAACATTTGCTATTTCTCGAGAAGCTTTGATTGTTGAAGACCAAGTTGAAACACAAATTGCTCCTTGGAATCGTCAATTTGCATCAAAAAAACTTAGTGCTAGAGCGATGACAATCTTTGCTGGACCGATGATGAACTTTATTCTAGCAATTGTCGTTTTCACTATTATTAGTGTTATCCAAGGTGTACCGGTTGAGGAGCCAATCCTAGGTGTCATTTCTCCTGACGGAGCTGCGGAGCAATCGGGTTTGAAACAGAATGATGCTGTTTTAAGTATTGATGGAGCGGAAGTTTCAAGTTTTATGGATATTACTGAAATTGTGAGAGCACATCCACAAGAAGAATTAGTTTTTACAGTTGACCGTGATGGACAAACAATGGACATTGCAGTTACTCCAGAAAAATTTGTTGCTGAAGAAGAAGGCGGAGAAGATTTCGGTTTAATAGGAGTCCATGCTCCATTGGATAAATCGTTTATGAAAGTTGCTACAAGTGGTTTTAAGGAAACTTATCACTGGACAATTGAGATATTTAGATTACTTGGTAAGCTTGTTACAGGTCAATTTTCGATTGACATGCTGTCAGGTCCAGTAGGAATTTATAAATCAACTGAAGTTGTAGCACAGGCGGGTATTCTTTATTTAATGAAATGGACAGGACTACTCAGTATCAACTTAGGTATTATGAATCTCCTTCCAATTCCAGCTCTAGACGGAGGAAGATTGTTGTTTTTTGGAGTTGAAGCATTACGTGGAAAACCGATTGATAGGCATAAAGAAGGTGTTGTACATTTCATCGGCTTCGCTCTTTTAATGATCTTGATGATCGTCGTTACATGGAATGATATACAACAATTTTTTATCCATTAATGCTGTTTATTGATAATGATGAGGTGTAGTAATGAAACAAAGTAGGACATTAATTCCAACGCTTCGTGAAATGCCGGCAGACGCAGAAATAAAAAGCCATCAGTTTTTGCTAAGAGCCGGCTTTATAAGGCAGGTTGCGAGTGGCGTTTATACCTATATGCCACTCGCAAAACGAGTCCTTGATAAAATCGAAAATATCATTCGTGAAGAAATGGAAAATGCAGGCGCAGCTGAATTACTAATGCCTGCTTTACAACCAGCAGAATTATGGCAGGAATCTGGACGTTGGCACACATATGGTGATGAGCTTATGCGTCTTCGCGATCGTCACGGAAGAGGATTTGCACTTGGAGCAACACATGAGGAAGTAATTACAAGCCTTGTGAATGATGATGTGCAATCATATAAGAAGATGCCACTCACATTGTATCAAATTCAAACTAAATTTCGTGATGAACAACGCCCAAGATTTGGATTGCTACGTGGTCGTGAATTTATTATGAAGGATGCATACTCCTTCCATACTTCAGAAGAAAGTCTGGATGAAGTTTATCAAAAAATATATAAAGCATATACTAATATTTTCACTAGATGTGAACTAGATTTTCGCGCTGTTTTAGCTGATTCAGGGGCGATTGGTGGTAAGGATACACAGGAATTCATGGTCTTATCGGATATCGGTGAGGATACAATTGTTTATTCAGACACGTCTGATTATGCAGCCAATCTTGAAATGGCTGAAGCGCCTCAAAATTATGATAAACCTACTGACATTGAAAAAGAGTTAGTTAAAGTAGAAACACCAGCACAAAAATCAATTGAAGAAGTATCCAGGTTTTTAAACTCACATCCAGGGCACTGTATTAAATCACTTGTGTTTAAAGCGGATGACGAATACGTGATGATATTAGTACGTGGAGATCATGAAGTAAATGACATTAAAGTAAAAAATGGCTTAAATGCAAAAATTGTCGAACTCGCTGAACACGTAGAAATAGAACATTTGCTAGAATGCCCTATTGGTTCACTTGGTCCGATCAATCTTAATGAGAAAATGAAAGTGTATGCTGATCATGCTGTAAAAGCGCTAGCGAATGCTATATGTGGTGCCAATGAAGATGGTTACCATTATATGAATGTACAACCATGTCGTGACTTTACAGTTGATAAATATATGGATTTTCGTTTTATAAAAGAAGGTGATCCTTCTCCTGATGGAAAAGGAAAAGTGCAGTTCGCACGCGGTATCGAAGTGGGACATATTTTTAAATTAGGCAAAACATATAGTGAGGCAATGGGAGCTTCTTATTTAGATGTAAATGGTAGATCACAAAGCTATATTATGGGTTGCTATGGGATCGGTGTTTCTCGTACATTATCAGCGGTAGCTGAACAATTTAATGATGAGAATGGACTTGTATGGCCAGTCAATATTGCTCCATATCATATTCATGTGATACCTGTAAATACAAAGGATGAGGCTCAATCATACCTAGCAGAAGAGCTATACGAGCTCTTTAAAAGCAATCGGTATGAAGTATTGCTTGATGACCGATCCGAGCGACCGGGTGTAAAGTTCAAAGATTCTGATTTAATTGGTTTGCCTGTAAGAATAACAGTTGGTAAAAAAGCCAACGATGGAATTGTAGAAGTAAAAGTCAGAAAAACTGGCGAGATGTTTGAAGTAACAAAAGACGAAATTTTACCAATGCTCGCCAAGATATTACAAGAGGCTTAAGAAAGAAAAGCGGAAGGCACTCGTTTAGTGTCTTCATTAGTAAGATATGGATAACTATTGTTATAAGTTATACCTACAAAAAACTTATACTTTCTTTGCTAAATAAAGTTGAGGTACCTTTCTTAGGTACCTTCATTTAATTTCCCTCATATTGAAATATAGGGATGGGAGGTTGAAAAGTGGCTAATAATCCTGCCGAAAAAAAAGAAAGATTTTTACTGTTACTTCAGCAGTTAAATTTAACAAGTGATGCTGTGATAGAGCATTTTCGTAACGCAGAAATTGAAAAGTTGAAAATAGATAGAAAAAATAAACAGTGGCATTTTTATTTTATATTAGACAGTATTATTCCTTGTAATATATATTCGCAATTTGTGGAGCGACTCCAGCATTCTTTTCAGCACATTGCGTCTATCAGCTATAGCGTAACGGTAAGAGATCAATCATTCAATGAAGAAACGATTATCGACTACTGGAATAATTGCATTAAAGAAATCGACGGTATTTCTCCCATGTTGTTAAAATTATTAAATGAACAAACCCCTAAAGTTCAAGGGAATAAAATTTTGGTTAGTGCACGGAATGATACAGAAGTACGCACATTAAAGACAAAATATAATGTTCTTATACAAAAAATTTATGAAGGCTTTGGATTTCCTACGTTAACACTTGATGCAGAAATAGTGGAACAATCGGAAGCCAATGATGACTTTCAGAACTTCATTGCAGCTAAACAAAAAGAAGATGAAGCCAGAGCAAGGCAAGCTGTGATTGAAATGCAACAACAGGAAGCTGCAAGGGATAGTGGAGGAACAACACACACAGGACCAGTTACAATTGGTATAACGATTAAGAACGATGAAGACTTCAGAAAGCTAGAAGACATTGTAGATGAGGAACGTCGTATTGCAGTGGAAGGCTATATATTCAATGCAGAGACAAGGGAACTAAGAAGTGGAAGAACGTTATTGACATTTAAAATAACGGATTATACCGATTCTATATTAGTAAAAGTGTTTTCTAGGGATAAAGAAGACGCGGAAATGTTAAAGTTAGTGAAAAAAGGCATGTGGGCAAGAGTGCGTGGTAGTATACAAAATGATACTTTTGTACGTGATCTTGTAATGATGGCTAATGATATTAACGAGATAAGGCCAAAGGGAAGATTGGACACAGCTGAAGAAGGAGAAAAGCGCGTCGAGCTCCATTTGCATTCGCCAATGAGCCAAATGGATGCAGTAACGTCCATTTCCGATTATATCGCACAGGCGAAAAAATGGGGCCATGAAGCAATTGCAATAACGGATCATGCAGTTGTGCAATCATATCCAGAAGCGTATAGCGCCGGTAAAAAGAACGATATTAAAATCCTTTACGGACTAGAGGCTAATTTAGTCGATGATGGTGTTCCTATTGCTTATAATAGTGTTCATCAATTACTGGATGAAGCAGAGTATATTGTTTTTGACGTTGAAACTACAGGGCTATCAGCCATCTACGACACAATTATTGAGCTTGCAGCAGTAAAAATACGTGATGGAGAAGTGATTGATACATTTGAAAGCTTTGCTAATCCACATCATCGTTTATCTGCTACAACAATTGAATTAACCGGTATTACAGACGATATGGTGCAAGACGCACCAGAAGTACCAGAAATGCTACAGAAATTTTATGATTGGTCAGGTGACTCTATATTTGTAGCTCATAATGCATCATTTGATATGGGTTTTTTAAATGTTGGGCTACAGAGAATGGGGCTTGGTAAGTCAAAAAATCCAGTTATTGATACATTAGAGTTAGGTAGATTCCTTTATCCGCAATTTAAAAATCACCGGTTAAATACATTAGCAAAAAGATTTGACATTGAACTTACCCAACACCATAGAGCGATTTATGATGCAGAAGCAACAGGATATTTGTTTTTAAAAATGTTAAAAGACGCAAAGGAACAGGGTATAGAATATCATGATCAATTCAATGATAATATGGGCAAAGGAGATGCTTATAAACGAGCTAGACCAAGCCATTGTACTTTACTAGCTAAAAATGACATAGGTTTGAAAAATATATTTAAGCTTGTCTCCATCTCTCACATGAACTATTTTTATCGAGTGCCGCGTATACCAAGATCATTATTAGAAAAGCACCGGGAAGGAATACTGATCGGATCTGGTTGTTCTAATGGTGAAGTGTTTGAAGCAATGATGCAAAAAGGTCGAGCAGAAGCTGAAAAAGCTGCTGAATTTTATGATTATCTGGAAGTCCACCCAAAGCCAGTCTATGCTCCATTGGTCGAACGAGAGCTCATTCGGGACGAGGGAGATTTGGAAGATATCATTAAAAATATTGTCGATATGGGTGAGCAATTAGACATTCCAGTTGTTGCGACAGGCAATGTACATTACTTAAATGAACAAGATAAGATCTACCGGAAAATATTAATTAACTCACAAGGTGGAGCGAATCCACTGAACCGAAGTTCTTTGCCCGATGTTCATTTTCGAACTACGAATGAGATGCTTCAAGAATTTGCTTTTCTTGGTAAAGAAACGGCAAAGAAGATTGTGGTCGACAATACAAATGCAATCGCAAATATGACCGAGACAGTGAAGCCGATTAAAGATGATCTGTATACACCTAAAATCGAAGGTGCGGAAGAAGAAATTCGAACGATGAGCTATGATATGGCTAAGTCAATTTATGGGGACGAATTGCCGGAGATAGTGGAAGCTAGATTAGAGAAAGAATTAAAAAGTATTATTGGACACGGATTTGCTGTTATCTATTTAATCTCACACAAACTCGTGAAAAAATCACTTGATGATGGTTATTTGGTAGGGTCAAGGGGATCTGTTGGTTCTTCATTGGTTGCAACGATGACTGAAATTACGGAAGTAAACCCGCTCCCACCCCATTATGTCTGTCCTTCTTGTAAACATTCGCAGTTTTTTGATGATGGATCAGTCGGGTCAGGGTTCGATTTACCAGATAAAGAGTGTCCAGAATGTGGAGCGAGTTATAAAAAAGATGGACACGATATCCCGTTCGAAACATTTCTTGGTTTTAAAGGGGATAAGGTGCCTGATATCGATCTTAACTTTTCTGGGGAATATCAGCCTAAAGCACATAACTATACAAAGGTTCTTTTTGGTGAAGATTATGTATATAGAGCAGGTACAATTGGTACGGTTGCTGAAAAAACCGCATTTGGTTATGTAAAAGGTTACGCTCAAGATAATAATGTGGTCTTAAGAAATGCTGAGGTAGATAGGCTAGTTCAAGGATGTACTGGAGTAAAGCGGACAACTGGACAGCATCCAGGTGGAATTATTGTTGTCCCAGATGACATGGAAATCTTTGATTTTTCACCAATACAGTTTCCAGCAGATGATAAAGAATCAGAATGGATGACTACGCATTTTGATTTCCACTCTATTGATAATAACTTATTAAAGCTAGATATTCTTGGTCATGATGATCCTACTGTTATAAGGATGTTGCAGGATCTAAGTGGGATCGATCCGACAACCATTCCTACAGATGATCCTGAGGTTATGAAAATTTTTAGTGGCCCTGAATCGCTTGGTGTAACGGAAGAACAAATTTTATGTAAAACGGGAACATATGGAATTCCAGAATTCGGTACCCGCTTTGTTCGTCAAATGCTAGAGGATACAAAACCAACGACTTTTTCAGAATTAGTGCAAATATCTGGACTATCCCATGGGACAGATGTATGGCTTGGCAATGCCCAAGAGCTGATACACGCGGGAACATGTACACTTCCTGAAGTAATAGGTTGTCGGGATGACATCATGGTTTACTTAATATATCAAGGATTAGATCCTTCTTTAGCATTTAAGATTATGGAATTTGTTCGGAAGGGTAAAGGTCTCGATCCTGAATGGGAAGAAGAAATGAGGAAAAACAATGTACCCGAGTGGTATATTGATTCATGTAAGAAGATTAAATACATGTTCCCTAAAGCCCATGCCGCAGCATATGTGTTAATGGCTGTTAGAATTGCTTATTTCAAAGTCCATCATCCACTACTATATTATGCTGCTTATTTTACCGTGCGAGCGGAGGACTTCGATCTTGATGCGATGGTTCGAGGCTCTGAAACAATTCGAGCTCGTATTCAAGAAATTAATGCAAAAGGTCTGGAAGCTTCGACAAAGGAAAAGAACTTGATGACAGTATTAGAATTAGCTTTAGAAATGTGTGAACGAAATTATCAATTCCAACGGGTTGATTTGTATCGTTCAAGCGCGACAGAATTCATTATTGATGGTAAAACGCTTATACCGCCTTTCAATTCTATTCCTGGACTTGGAACAAATGCGGCATTAAATATTGTGAATTCACGAGTGGACGGAGAGTTCCTTTCCAAGGAAGATTTACAACAACGAGGTAAGGTATCAAAAACAGTCATTGAGTATCTTGATAATCATGGGTGTTTAGAATCCTTGCCAGATCAAAATCAATTATCGTTGTTTTAATGGGGTTCACAAAGCCTAGGTTGTTTGCAAAAGAAAAATGGTTATGGTATATTTTTAATGGAAATACTGTGAATAACTCTCTGTTGACAAAAGAGTGGGCGCCCCCCACTCTTTCGTATTGTTGCGGATAATCTGGTATATAACCGTTGAAACTCTTATCCTGGAGGTTATTATGAGTAAAGTAATAAGTATTGTAGAAGAACTTACTATCCCAATTTTAGAGGATATGAATCTTGAATTAGTTGATATTGAGTATGTAAAAGAGGGGAAAAATTGGTTTCTCCGTTTGTTTATTGACAAAGAAAATGGTGTTGACATTGAGGAATGTGGGATTGTTAGTGAGCGTCTCAGTGAGCATTTAGATGAATTAGATCCGATTCCACATAACTATTTTCTTGAAGTGTCTTCGCCTGGGGCAGAACGCCCTTTAAAAAAAGAAGCAGATTTTTTGAAAGCTGTTGATAAGTACGTAAACATTAAAACGTACGAACCTATCGATGGAGAAAAAGTGTTTGAAGGAAAGCTTGTATCTTTTCAAGAGGGCTTACTTACAATTGAAGTGAAGATTAAAACACGAATAAAGACAGTAGATATTCCATTAGAGAAAGTTGCAAAAGCCAGATTAGCCATTGTATTTTAAACTAAAAAAAGGAACGTCGGCGTTGTCACGTCCGGGGCAATGCTGACGTGACCCACAGAATGTGGGCCAAAAGGGGATGACTTTGTCATGAGCTCAGAATTATTAGATGCTCTGATTATTTTGGAAAAAGAAAAAGGCATTTCGCGGGACGTATTAATAGAAGCAATAGAAGCCGCACTTGTTTCGGCTTACAAGCGGAATTTTAATCAAGCCCAAAATGTCCGTGTCGATTTGAACTTGGAAACTGGCACGATGAGAGTTTTCGCTCGTAAAGAAATTGTGGATGAGGTTTTCGATTCTAGATTAGAGATTTCACTTGATGAAGCAAGAAGTATAAATCCAGCTTATGAAGCAAGTGACATTGTAGAACTAGAAGTAACACCGAAAGATTTTGGTAGAATCGCAGCGCAAACCGCTAAGCAAGTTGTTACACAACGTGTAAGAGAAGCGGAACGCGGTATTATATACACAGAGTTCGTTGATCGTGAAGATGATATCATGACGGGGATTGTTCAACGACAAGACCCAAGATTTATTTATGTGAGTCTTGGGAAGATTGAAGCTCTTTTGCCTCAAAGTGAACAAATGCCAAATGAAACATATAAACCACATGACCGTATTAAAGTGTATATTACGAAAGTAGAAAAAACAACAAAGGGTCCACAAATTTATGTATCTCGTACACATCCTGGCCTTCTAAAAAGATTATTTGAAGTGGAAGTTCCAGAAATTTATGATGGTACGGTTGAAATAAATTCAGTAGCTCGCGAAGCAGGAGATCGATCTAAAATATCTGTTAGCACGGATAATTCGGAAGTCGATCCAGTAGGATCATGTGTTGGACCTAAAGGTTCACGTGTACAAGCAATTGTAAATGAACTAAAGGGTGAAAAGGTAGACATAGTTGAATGGTCTCAAGATCCTGTTATATTTGTTGCTAACTCATTAAGTCCTTCAAAAGTTTTGGATGTAATAGTACATGAGGAGGACAAAGCAACAACAGTAGTAGTGCCTGATTATCAATTGTCACTCGCAATTGGTAAACGAGGACAAAACGCTCGACTTGCAGCCAAATTAACGGGATGGAAAATCGATATAAAAAGTGAAACAGATGCTCGCGAAGCTGGCATTTATCCGCGTGAGAACGCTAATAACTTTTTTATGGATGATGAAAATGAAGAACCTTTCGATTTACAGGATGAAGAAATCGAATAGAGGTGAGATATAATGGCGATTCAAAAGAAAATACCAATGCGTAAATGTTTGGCAACAGGAGAAATGAAGCCCAAGAAAGAGATGATTAGAATCGTCCGTTCCAAAGAAGGTGACGTTTCTATCGATCTAACTGGTAAGAAATCAGGCAGAGGCGCTTATATTTCGAAAGATCGTGAGGCAATTCTATCTGCTGAAAAGAAAAATGTATTAGCAAGTCAATTACATGCTCAAGTTGATAACTCTATATATGTGGAGCTCCTGAAACTCATTGATGGAGATAATAAATAATAGATGAAACAAGAAAAATGGATGTCACTGCTTGGATTGGCAACCAGAGCGAGAAAAACGATTTCGGGAGAAGAATTAGTAATTAAAGAAATTAAACAAGCAAGAGCTAAGCTTGTTATTATTTCAAGAGATGCTTCTTCTAACACATTAAAAAAATTACAAGATAAATGCAATTTTTATAAAGTCCCTTATCTCTTTGTTGAATCGCGAGAACAACTAGGCCATGCGATTGGAAAGGAAGCCAGAGTAGTAGTAACACTCACAGATGAAGGTTTTGCAAAGAAACTGGCTTCAATGCTCGATGAATAAAACGGGGGTGACCATATGAGTAAATTACGCGTATATGAATATGCAAAAAAACAAAATACTTCAAGTAAGGCTGTAATTGAGAAATTAAAAAGTATGAATGTTGAAGTTTCTAATCATATGTCTACAATTGATGGAGAAACGATCGTAAAACTGGATTCTTCATTTAATGCTAAATCTTCTCAAAATAATGACCGCGCTAGTGAACCGGCGAGCAAATCGGTAACACAAGCTAAAAAAGACGAATCGAATAAACCAAGACAACAAACGAATCAAAATCAACATACGTCTCCGCAGCGCAGAAATGATAAACCACAGACACAATCAACTGCGAACCAACAAAAAAGCGGAAGTCAACGTAATAATGAGATGGGGCAGAATAAAACGAATATGAAGAATAGTACATCCAACCAAAAACCAAATAAACCTCAACAACAGAAACCAGGTAATAAAGGATTTAATAAAAATCGTAGAGGAAATACGAATAAAAACATCAAACAAAGACAGAAACCACAGCAGCATCAACCAGCTCCGCAAAAGCAAAAGGAGCTTCCAGAAAAAATTACTTTTACTGGTTCATTAACAGTAGGCGAATTGGCGAAAAAACTTCATAAAGAGCCATCTGAATTAATAAAGAAACTATTTTTACTCGGGGTAATTGCGACAATTAACCAAGATTTGGATCATGATTCCATTGAGTTAATCTGCACAGATTATGGAGTTGAAGTCGAAGAAGAAATTCAAATTGATGAAACAGATCTGGAAGTTTACTTCACAGAGGATTCAGAAGAAAGCTTGGTAGAGCGTCCGGCAGTTGTTACAATTATGGGGCACGTTGACCATGGTAAAACAACATTACTCGACTCATTACGCCATACGAAAGTAACAGCTGGTGAAGCTGGTGGGATTACACAGCATATCGGTGCATATCAAATTGAATCAAATGGTAAAGAGATCACATTTTTAGATACTCCAGGCCATGCTGCGTTTACAACGATGCGTGCCCGTGGAGCTAAAGTGACTGACATCACAATACTTGTAGTTGCCGCGGATGATGGAGTTATGCCACAAACAATCGAAGCGATTAACCATGCTAAAGCAGCGGAAGTGCCAATCATTGTAGCTGTTAATAAAATGGATAAACCAACTGCAAACCCTGATCGAGTAATGCAAGAATTGACAGAACATGGATTAGTATCTGAAGCTTGGGGTGGGGATACTATATTTGTTCCCATATCTGCTTTGAATGGGGAAGGTATCGACAGCTTGATCGAAATGATATTACTTGTAAGTGAAGTAGAAGAATTTAAAGCAAATCCTAATAGAAACGCTATGGGTACTGTTATCGAGGCACAATTGGATAAAGGAAGAGGATCCGTTGCCACTTTATTAGTTCAAAACGGAACTTTGAAAATAGGTGATCCAATCGTAGTCGGAGATACATTTGGCCGTGTTCGTGCAATGGTAAATGATATAGGCAGACGTGTAAAAGATGCAGCGCCATCAACGCCAGTAGAGATTACTGGATTGAGTGACGTTCCACAAGCTGGAGACAGATTCGTTGTATTTAATGATGAGAAAACAGCGAGACATGTCGGTGAAATTCGTGCTCAAGAATCATTACAGGCATCTCGTAATGAAAGTTCTCGCGTAAGCTTGGATACATTATTTGATCAAATGAAACAAGGCGAAATGAAGGATTTACACGTTATCGTTAAAGCAGATACACAAGGTTCAGCAGAAGCATTAGCTGCTGCGCTTAGACAAATAGATGTTGAAGGTGTCAATATCAAGATCATTCATACCGCTGTAGGAGCAATTAATGAATCAGATGTAACATTAGCCGCTGCATCTAATGCTATTATGATCGGTTTTAATGTGCGTCCAGATGTCAATGCAAAACGTGTCGCTGATACGGAAAATGTGGAGATTCGTTTGCATCGTGTAATCTATAAAGCAATCGAAGAAATCGAAGCAGCAATGAAAGGTATGCTTGATCCAGAGTACGAAGAAAAAATCATCGGTCAGGCAGAAGTAAGACAAACATTCAAAGTGTCGAAAATTGGTACGATCGCTGGATCTTATGTAATAGATGGAAAAATTACACGTGATAGCGGTGTGCGTTTAATTAGAGATGGTATCGTAATTTTCGAAGGCGTAATAGATGCTTTGAAACGTTTTAAAGATGATGCTAAAGAAGTAAATCAAGGCTATGAATGTGGTATTACTATTAAAAACTTCAATGATGTGAAAGATGGAGACATCATCGAAGCTTATATAATGGAAGAAATCGAACGAAAATGATCGGGTATTGTGAGTGTGAGTTTAAAATTTACAGTTCACAATCATTAAAAGAAAAACGTGCAGTCCTTCAGCGGGTAATAACTAGAACGAAACAAAAGTTCAATGTCTCCATTGCTGAAGTAGATCATCAGAATCTATGGCAACTGTCAAAGCTTGCCATAGTAACTGTTTCTTCTTCACGGCAAGCAGCTGAGCGTGAGCTTGATCATGCCATTAAATTTCTTGACTCTTTTCCAGAGTGGGAAAGAACATCTACGATATTTGAATGGCTGTAATGTGAGGTGTTTGAAATGAGTTTGCGTGCCAATCGAGTGAGCGAACAAATGAAAAAAGAACTCGGCGAGATTATTAGCCGGAAAATTAAAGACCCAAGAATTGGCTTTGTCACCGTTACAGATGTAAAAGTAACTGGCGATCTCCAACAGGCTGTAATATACATTTCTGTTCTTGGAGACGAAGAACAGAAGCAAGATACTTTAAAAGGTTTAGCAAAAGCAACGGGATTTATCAGAGCTGAAATCGGCCAAAGAATTCGCTTGCGTAAAACCCCTGAAATTAGTTTTGAATTTGACGAATCAATTGCGTATGGTAATAAAATTGAAACATTGCTTAAACAAATTAAAGAAGATTGATTGATG
Source organism: Lederbergia lenta NBRC 16444 (assembly GCF_001591545.1). GTDB lineage: Bacteria > Bacillota > Bacilli > Bacillales > Bacillaceae_C > Lederbergia > Lederbergia lenta. The sequence goes on along the minus strand of NZ_BCVC01000001.1, from coordinate 1,724,737 downwards.
TACAGAAAAAAATGGGTAGACGTCATGTCTATCTTTTTTCTCGTTAAGGAAATTATAAAACAATCGTGAGTGGTAACTAACTTTTAAAAGAAGTTATTCTTCGTCCAACTACGACGCACTTGCATCTTGAGAGTGTAGTTCGTATGTTGCTAAACGGATGCCTGCGTTTATATTCTGTTTTATCTATAAGCGCGATATTCGCACAAAGTGTAAAAAGGGGGTAAACTAATGGAGGGCATATTACCGTTATGGAAGCCAAAAGGACTTACATCGCATGACTGCGTTTTTAAAATCAGAAAGATGCTTAAAATGAAAAAGGTAGGACATACAGGAACATTAGATCCAGATGTAGAAGGGGTACTTCCTATTTGTCTTGGTAGGGCTACAAAAATTGCCGAATACATTACAGATGCTGGAAAGGTGTATGAAGGGGAGGTAACAATAGGATTTTCTACTACAACAGAAGATGCTTCTGGTGAGATCGTAGAAGAAGAAAAAGTTACTCGTTCTATATCAAGAGAAGAGATAAATGATGTACTTAGCTCTTTGACAGGGCAGATCACCCAAATCCCACCGATGTTTTCAGCAGTAAAAGTAAACGGTAAAAAGCTTTATGAATATGCTCGGGCTGGAATAGAAGTGGAAAGACCAGTAAGGGAAGTAATGATATATGAACTCATACTTCTTGATGATCTACATGAAGAAAACGAGAAACTATCTTTTAAATTTCGTGTAAAATGTAGTAAGGGGACTTACATTCGTACTCTCGCAGTGATGATAGGAGAAAAATTGGGCTATCCAGCACATATGTCAAGTTTGGTTCGTGTTGCTTCTGCAACATTTACAGAGAAAGATTGCGTAACATTTGAGCAATTGCAGAGTAAAATCGACGCCAACAATGTAGATGAGATTCTTTTCCCACTGGAAAAAGGACTGGAACAATTGCCTTTTTATTCAATGGATAATGCTACTATGTCTAAAGTTAAAAATGGTGCAGTCTTAAATAAACCAGAGCACTGGTCTGAAGGTCAAGTTACGATGTTGTATAACGATAAAGCAATGGCTATTTATCATGTTCATCCAGAAAATGAAACTGCCATTAAACCAGTCAAAGTGTTAAGGATTAATGAAGAATAACTATATGTTCGAAAAAGGTGACAAATAATGAATGTAATAATGATTCATCATCCGCAAGTAAACAATAAAGAAGACTTTCCAGCGCTATCTATAGCTCTTGGATTCTTTGATGGGGTTCATAGAGGTCATAAAGAAGTGATTACTACTGCAAAAAATATTGCGAAGCAAAACGGATGGAAAAGCGCTGTAATGACCTTTGATCCACATCCATCAGTTGTTCTAGGAAAGAAAAATACGTCTATTCAATATATTACACCATTGCAAGACAAGATTGATTTAGTTGAAGAACTTGGAATAGATTATTTATTTATTATTCGATTTACTTCTGCTTTTGCTAGTCTTTCTCCACAGCAATTTGTCGATGATTATCTTGCTGAACTAAATGTTAAGCATGTTGTTGCCGGATTCGATTATTCATACGGTAAATTCGGGAAAGGTACGATGGAGACATTACCGACCCATGCTCGTGGCAGGTTTGACGTTACAACTGTAGATAAATTAGAAGACAAGCAGGAGAAAGTTAGTTCTACGGCTATTCGGAAGCTGTTAAGTGAAGGCTCGATGATTGAAGCAAAAGAATTAATCGGACGTTTTTACACTACGAAAGGGACAGTTATCCACGGTGAAAAACGAGGAAGAACGATCGGTTTTCCAACTGCTAATATTCAGTTGCATAATGATTATATTATACCGAAAACTGGTGTTTATGCTGTTCAATTATTAGTAGCGGGAAGTTGGCAGGAAGGGGTTTGTAATGTTGGATATAAACCAACATTTAAAGATCCTAGTAAATCCAACTTATCGATTGAGGTACATATACTTAATTTTGATCAATCCATTTATGGAGAAGAAATTGAATTAAAATGGCATATTAGAATAAGAGATGAGCAAAAGTTTAATGGGATTGATGAATTAAAGGCACAAATAGCAAAGGATAAGATAACAGCTATAGATTACTTTCATTCAATCGATAAATAAACTTGATTTTTTTCAGAGAAAGATGTATTCTAATACAGTATCAAGAACCTTTGCTTGGCAAAACGACTCACCGACGATTGCTAGGTAACAGGGGATTGTAAAAACAGGAGGTGAAACAGGATGGCGATTTCTCAAGAACAAAAAAACGAAATCATCAACCAATATAAGATTCATGAAAATGATACTGGGTCTCCAGAAGTGCAAATTGCAGTTCTAACAGCAGATATTAATAAGCTGAATGAACATTTGCGTACGCACAAAAAAGACCATCATTCAAGACGTGGTTTGATGAAAATGGTAGGTCGACGTCGTAATCTTTTGACTTATCTACGAAACAATGACGTACAACGTTATCGTGAATTGATTAACAGCCTTGGTCTCCGTCGTTAATTTGTATGGAACCAATAAAAAAAAGCGGGATTATTCCCGCTTTTTTGTTAGGTTAAACACAGATGTAGAGACGAGATGAAAATTAATGGTTTCATAATTGCCGACTGCGGCTATACTGCTAAGGACTGTCATTTAAAACATGACAGAACTGAACATTGGACATGCATATGAATTTAAGGATTAGTTGTTAAGGAGTAAAATCATATTTATGTCTAATGTTCAGTGTGTAGTAGGCAATTATGTTATCGACAAACCTAAAATAAATTATGTATGACGGTAAAAATGTTTTCCGTCCATGAAAGAGAGGCGTTTTTTATATGGAGCAAGAGAAAAAAATATTCAGCATCGACTGGGCTGGACGTAAGCTAACAGTAGAAGTCGGTCAATTAGCAAAGCAAGCAAATGGAGCAGCACTTGTTAGATATGGTGATACAGCTGTTCTTTGTGCTGTAACAGCATCTAAGGAAGCGAAATCAGTAGATTTCTTTCCGTTAACAGTTAACTATGAAGAGCGTTTATATGCAGTAGGTAAAATCCCTGGGGGTTTTATTAAAAGAGAAGGGCGTCCAAGTGAGAAAGCAATTCTTGCTAGTCGATTAATCGACCGTCCAATCAGACCATTATTTGCAGATGGCTTCAGAAACGCAGTACAAGTTGTCAGCGTTGTAATGAGTGTAGATCAAGATTGTTCTTCAGAAATGGCTGCTATGTTCGGCTCATCTCTAGCATTAAGTATCTCTGATATCCCATTTGAAGGACCGATAGCAGGAGTTGCTGTTGGTAGAATAGATGGAAACTTTATCATTAATCCTTCTGTTGAACAAATGGAAAATAGCGATATTGATCTGATTGTAGCGGGAACAAAAGATGCTATAAATATGGTAGAGGCAGGGGCTAAAGAGGTATCGGAAGAAACAATGCTTGAAGCCATTATGTTTGGACATGACGAAATAAAACGTTTAATTGCATTCCAAGAAGAGATTGTTGAGCAAATCGCGAAACCTAAAAGAGAAATAGAACTATTTGAAGTAAATGAGGAACTTGATGCTGAAGTGCGTAGCATGTGTGAAGAAAGCCTTGTTGAAGCAATTCAAGTAGAAGAAAAGCATGCGCGCGAAGAAGCAATTCAAAGTGTAAACGAACGAGTAATTGCTGAATTTTCAGAGCGAGAAGATATCGATGAGGAAACAATTAAAGAAGTAAAACAGATCTTGGGTAATTTAGTGAAGGAAGAAGTGCGCCGATTAATTACGGTTGAAAAGATCCGACCAGATGGACGTAAACCAGATGAAATCCGTCCACTCGCTTCTCAAGTTAGATTATTGGCCAGAACACATGGTTCAGGATTATTTACCCGTGGTCAAACACAAGCTTTGAGTATTTGTACACTTGGTGCATTAGGGGATGTACAAATTCTTGATGGACTGGGGATTGAAGAGACGAAGCGTTTCATGCACCATTATAATTTCCCACATTTTAGTGTCGGTGAAACAGGGCCAATCCGTGGACCAGGTCGTCGTGAAATTGGTCATGGTGCACTTGGAGAACGTGCATTAGAGCCAGTAATCCCAAATGAGGTAGATTTTCCTTATACAATTAGACTTGTTTCAGAAGTATTGGAATCAAATGGTTCATCTTCACAAGCAAGTATTTGTGCAAGTACTTTAGCAATGATGGATGCAGGTGTTCCAATCAAAGCTCCAGTAGCAGGTATTGCAATGGGTCTAGTAAAAACAGGTGAACATTATACAATTCTAACTGATATTCAAGGCATGGAAGACCATTTGGGTGATATGGACTTTAAAGTAGCGGGAACAGCAAATGGAATTACCGCTCTACAAATGGATATTAAAATAGCTGGTCTTTCTCGAGAAATTCTTGAAGAAGCAATGACTCAAGCAAAACATGGTCGGATGCATATTCTTGATTCCATGCTTCAAACGATAGACGAGCCAAACAAACGCTTATCACAGTACGCGCCAAAAATCCTAACAATGAATATTAATCCTGATAAAATCAGAGATGTTATTGGGCCAAGCGGTAAACAAATTAATAAAATCATTGAAGAAACTGGCGTGAAAATTGATATTGAACAAGATGGTAAAGTATTTATTGCATCAGCTGATGATGAAATGAATGAAAAAGCGAAGAAAATTATTGAAGATATTGTACGTGAAGTCGAAATTGGCCAAATGTATTTAGGTAAAGTAAAGCGCATTGAAAAATTTGGTGCTTTCGTTGAACTTTTCCCTGGAAAAGATGGTCTTGTACACATTTCACAACTTGCTGAAGAAAGAGTGAATAAGGTAGAAGATGTAGTAGCAATTGGTGACGAATTACTGGTTAAAGTAATTGAAATCGACAACCAAGGCAGAGTGAATATCTCAAGAAAAGCCGTTTTAAAGGAACAAAAAGAAAAAGAACAACAGAAATAAATAAAAAAAAGAAAAGCCAGGGAAACCTGGCTTTTTTGCAAGGGGAAAATTCTAGAATATATTTGAAATTTAGCCTTGACTTTCAAGATGTATGCCACTGGCCTAGCGGACATAACGGTTCTAAGGTTGTTCATGCCCAGTGACTAGTAGTAAACTCCAAGATTCTTCCTATAGTAAGAAACATCGGTCGTCTAGACGTCAACACTTACTGTGTATCCTATAAGTAAGGCCGGTTCCACATTGGGTAGTAGTGTCAAGGATTCGCATTAAGCGATCCCAGTTTGTTCGTCGTTTAACGATACTTACGTATTTCTTGTTCTTTCTCAGCATAAATTAATGCTGAAGGAGGAGCGCGTATATGAGGCATACAAAAAACTTGCTAGGAATTGGCATGGTTGGTATCCTATTATTGTTGGTTATTTATAACCCTTATACAGGTACGTATTTATCCAGTTTGAAAAATAACGAAATATATGTAAGTGCAAAATATGATGAATTATACGAGGAAATTGAACAAGCTGCAGAAAAATATTATATCCCTCCTCAGAATGCAAAAATTGATAGTGTCTGGAAAGCTACTCCTGGCTATAATGGTATGGAAGTAGATGTGAAATCATCTTTTAAAATAATGAAAAAAGATAAGCAGTTTGATAAGCGGAAATTAGTATTCGTTCAAATCACTCCAGATGTACATTTAGAGGATTTACCACCATCTCCAATCTTTCGAGGACATCCAGATAAGCCAATGGTCAGCTTTTTAATCAATGTAGCTTGGGGAAATGAGTATTTGCCTGATATGCTTGAAACATTGGAAAAGAATAATGTTCAAGCAACTTTTTTCCTTGAAGGTAGATGGGTTAAAAAAAATCCTGATTTAACAAAATTAATTGTCGACAATGGCCATGAACTTGGCAATCAATCTTATAGTCATCCGAATATGGAGCTCTTAGGAAATGCAGAAACAAAAACCGAAATAGTAAAAACAAATGAAATAATCGAAGCGATCACAGAGAAAAAGGTGACTTGGTTTAGTCCTCCGCGTGGAAGTTATCGCGAAGAAACAATACAAATTGCACACTCTCTAAATCAACGAACCGTGATGTGGACGGTAGATACCATAGATTGGAATAATCCTTCGCCTGAAGAATTAAAACAACGTGTATTATCAAAAGTGCATCCTGGAGCCATGATTTTAATGCATCCTACGGATGCATCTTCAAAAGCGCTTGGGGACCTCATCATTGAGTTGAAAACAAAAAATCTACGGATCGGCACCGTTTCGAGATTATTAGATGAAGAAAGAATTGTTAAATTGCAAAATAATAAACATAAACGATTAAAGAACGAGCAATAATATTAAGAATTCATGGATACAAACTAGAGCTTTTGGCACCATGAACAGGAGGATTTTTAATGATAAAGAAACATACATGTCAAAACGGTGTAAGAATCGTATTAGAAGAAATTCCAACAGTCCGTTCTGTAGCAATTGGAATATGGGTGGGAACAGGTTCAAGTGATGAAAATGAAAAAAATAATGGTATATCGCATTTTTTAGAGCATATGTACTTTAAGGGAACAGAAACGCGTAATGCTAGAGAGATTGCAGAATCATTCGATTCTATTGGTGGTCAAGTGAATGCTTTTACATCAAAAGAATATACTTGCTATTACGCAAAAGTGCTTGATAACCATGCTCCATTTGCATTGGAAATTTTAGCAGATATGTTTTTTAACTCTACTTTTGATAGCGAAGAACTGAATAAAGAGAAAAATGTGGTGTTAGAAGAAATTAAAATGTATGAAGACACACCAGATGATATTATTCATGACTTGCTCAGTAATGCTGTATATAAAAATCATCCGCTTGGGTATCCAATTTTGGGTACTGAAGCAAGCTTGCAATCTTTTACAAGTGAGTTATTAAAGGAATATGTACACAATATGTATGTGCCGGAAAACATTGTAATTTCCATTGCCGGAAATGTAAAAGAGTCCTTTATCAAAGAAATTGAACGTTATTTTGGCTCATTTGAGAGAGGAAATAAACCACAAACTAATACAAAACCGATATTTCAAGCAAATGACGCAGTGAAACAAAAAGAAATTGAACAGGCGCATTTATGTATTGGTTTTGAAGGTTTACCTATTGGGCATGATGATGTATATGATTTAATCGTAATGAATAATATCTTTGGCGGTAGCATGTCATCACGCCTTTTTCAAGAAGTACGTGAGGAAAAAGGGTTAGCTTATTCCGTTTTCTCTTATCATTCCTCGTTTAAGGACAGTGGTCTAGTTACTATTTACGGTGGAACAGGGTCGAATCAAATGAATGAATTGTATGAGACAATCCAAAACACATTGGAAGTTTTAAAAGATAACGGAATTACTAAAAAAGAACTCGTAAACAGCAAAGAACAATTAAAAGGAAATCTAATGCTCAGTCTGGAAAGCACGAATAGTAGAATGAGCCGAAATGGGAAAAATGAATTAATATTGGGTAAACATCGGACTTTAGATCAAATTATTGAAGAGATTGACAAAGTGACAATAGATAGTGTAAGTGCAATCACAAACGGAATATTTACCGATAAATATTCCGTAGCATTGATTAGTCCAGATAACAGACTGCCAGATCGAATGAATTAAATATATTTCCCTCCTTTATAAAGATAGGGTCTCCGACTGTAGACAACGAAAATACGAGCCGTCTACAGTTTTTTTATTTCACAATGGATATAGTGAATGAAAATCGTGCGGACGCTGGAATCGAAACTCAAGGATACCAAATCCGGAAAGTTACAGAAAAGGGGAAATGAAAGTTTGAGGAAAATTCATTAATCCATGGTAATGGCAATGATTTCACTACGTGCAATAATTAAAAATACGATAGTGGATCATTATGATTAATAAAAAAAGCAACCTCAAAGTAAGCATCATAAGGTTGCAGTAATCGCATGTGTGAATAAGTTCCTGAAAGTGACATTTCACCTTATTCAACACGTCTTCTTACGAATTAGCTAAAGGCAATTCATAAGAAGAAAATTCATTATAGACAAAGGCCCTTGCGAAAAATATTCGTTAGGTTTATTTGTCATGTAGATTTCTCAGAAGGTTAAAAATTTAACTACGTTTATGAAGGGAACAAAACATTTTTGTGAAAAAGAAAACCAAGTTGATTGAGGCCTAAGCTGGCGACCCCAAGGGGATCAAGCGGCTCACGGCACGCCCTCCCGAAGCGGAAATAACAGTATTCCACATCATTTTTTTCAGTGGTCCAGATTTGCTTCATGGAAGCCTAGTCTGTACAACACTTAACAGATACTTTGCGCTTTTCTTATTCTAAATGTAGGCCAAGTTACTTATATATAACTAATACAGGCAAAAGGAGGATGAATATGCGTCTGAGTGAACTTGGGGGAAAAGAGATAGTAGACTATCGAAAAGCGGAAAGATTGGGAATTTTAGGGCAGACAGACTTAGAAATTAATAGCCGCACAGGGGAAATTAATCATTTGATTATTCCTTCAGGTAAATGGATGAGAAAAGGTGGAGATGAAATCATCGTACCTTGGCACTTTATAAGGACAATAGGTACGGATATGATCATTCTGGAAGTGCCAGAGAAAAATGAAGAAAAGAATTATAGATAATCGCTCGTTTTAGTTCTGAAATAGAAAACAAAAGTCACTCTTCAAAGGGGGAATCCCCAATTTGGCAGAGTGGCTTTTGTTTTTATTTATGCACAGCCTTATTCTTGTGGTCATACACTGATTGTGCGGTAGTTTTCTAGTATGTATAAAAAGAAGGTGAAGAAATTTGATGTTAACAGATATGCAAATAGCTATTCTAGGTGGAGATGCAAGACAGCTTGAAATCATCAGAAAATTGACTGAGTTAGATGCTAGGCTATATTTAATTGGATTTGAACAATTGGATCCCTTAGTTTTAGGAACATCCAAAGAGAAAATTAAGGAATTAGATTTTTCGAAAATGGACGCCTTAATTCTTCCTGTACCTGGAACAAGCCTGGAGGGTGAATTGGAAACAATTTTTTCAAACGAAAAAGTAATCTTGACAGAGCAAATGCTTCAACAAACTCCTTCACACTGTACGATTTATTCTGGGATAAGTAACAGTTATCTGAATCAAATTTCCAATAACGCAAATCGTAAATTAATTCAACTTTTCGAAAGAGACGATGTGGCCATTTATAATTCAATACCAACAGTGGAAGGAACTATTATGATGGCCATTCAAAATACGGATATTACGATCCACCAATCAAAAGTGGCTGTGTTAGGGCTAGGAAGAGTCGGAATGACAGTTGCAAGGGTATTCTCTCTCTTAGGAGCCCAAGTTAAAGTAGGTGCCCGTAAAAGCGAACATCTTGCGAGGGTAACAGAAATGGGTCTTAAACCTTTTCATTTAGAAAATTTACATGATGAAATAAAAGATATCGATATTTGTATAAATACAATCCCCCATCCAATTTTGAATGCAGGGGTTATAGCGAAAATGCCTTTAGATGCATTAATTATTGATTTAGCTTCTAAGCCAGGCGGGACGGATTTCCGTTACGCGGAAAGACGGGGCACTAAAGCATTGCTAGCACCAGGGTTACCAGGCATCGTTGCACCTAAAACAGCCGGTAGAATACTGGCAAATGTTTTGTCACAGCTACTTGGTGATGACTTTGATAAAGGAAAGGGGAAAGAAAAATGAGTTTATCTGGAAAAAAAATCGGTTTTGGCATGACTGGATCCCACTGCACATACGATGCTGTGTTGCCTGAAGTTGAAAAGTTGGTGCAATTAGGTGCCGAAGTTGTTCCAGTAGTAACGTACACTTTAGCTAATACGAATACAAGGTTTGGAGAAGGTCTTGAATGGTTGGAGAAGATTGAAAAGATAACCGGGCGCAAAGTAATTGCAAGTATAGTGGATGCAGAGCCACTAGGTCCGAAAGAACCATTGGACTGTATGGTTATCGCACCACTTACAGGTAATTCAATGAGTAAATTTGCTAACGCTTTAACTGATTCTCCAGTACTAATGGCAGCTAAAGCTACTTTAAGAAACAGTAAGCCAGTTGTTTTAGGTATATCAACGAATGACGCCCTTGGATTAAATGGAATTAATTTAATGAAATTAATGGCTGCTAAAAATATATATTTTATTCCATTTGGTCAAGATGATATTCATTTGAAACCGACTTCGATGGTAGCACAGATGGATTATCTATCGGAAACAGTGATTGCTGCATTAAGTAATAAGCAATACCAGCCTGTCATCATCGAGCGTTATAGACAATAACTGGATTTAAATGTCGATGTATATATGAAAACTATGTGTATTAATAGTGTATTCGAGCGATTTTTGCTAAAATAATAACGATAGTGTGATCAAATGTGATAATATAATAATTATTAATGAAATTCAAATATCAACGTCGGAAAGTCAGTGTTGGATTGGAAGGGGAAATCTATATGTCAAATTTACCAGGATACCATCTAGCTGTTATGGGTGCAACAGGTGCAGTCGGACAGCAGATTTTGAAAACATTGGAGAATAGAGATTTTCCGATAAAAAAATTAACGTTGTTATCATCTGCCCGCTCGGCAGGAACGGAAATAGAATTTAAAGGTCAAAAAATAACTGTGCAAGAAGCTGTTCCAGAAGCTTTTGAAGGTGTGGATATAGCTTTATTTAGTGCAGGTGGTAGTATTTCTGAAAAATTTGCGCCTGAAGCTGTAAAACGCGGAGCGATTGTAGTCGATAACACGAGCGCATTCAGAATGGATCCGGAAGTTCCACTAGTTGTACCAGAAGTAAATGAAGAAGCAATTTTAAAACATAATGGAATTATTGCGAATCCCAATTGTTCTACGATACAAATGGTTGCAGCGCTTGAACCAATTAGACAAGAGTATGGTTTGAAAAAAGTGATCGTTTCCACATATCAAGCTGTATCTGGAGCTGGAGCTGCTGCTATCAATGAGATGAAGGACCAAGCTACTGCTATTTTAAATGAGCAAGAATTCTCTCCAGAAATTTTGCCAGTCGGCGGTGCAGATAAACATTATCAAATTGCTTTTAATGTTATTCCACAAATAGATCAGTTTGCTGCTAATGGATATACACTAGAAGAAATGAAAATGATTAATGAAACGAAAAAAATCATGGAAATGCCTGAGCTCAAAGTTGCAGCAACTTGCGTCAGACTTCCAGTAGAAACGGGTCATTCAGAATCAGTTTATATTGAATTGGATAGAAATGATGTAAAAGTTACAGATATTCAACAGATTTTATCTGTTGCTCCTGGACTTACCGTTCAAGATGAACCTGAAAACCAACTTTATCCGATGCCAGCAATGGCTGCTGGGAAAGAAGATGTTTTTATTGGTAGAATACGTAAAGATTTAGATGAAGATACAGGGTTTCATATGTGGATTGTTTCCGATAATTTAATTAAAGGTGCAGCATTAAATACAATCCAAATTGCAGAGAGCCTAATTAAATTAAAAGTTGTTACTGAAAAGTAAATTTGTTAATGGTTAAGATGAGGTGTTGATATGAAATTAATCGTCCAAAAGTTTGGTGGAACTTCTGTTCAAAATGCTGAAACAAGACAACATGCAATGAATCATATTCAAAGGGCGATTGAACTAGGATACAAAGCAATAGTTGTTGTATCTGCAATGGGAAGACAAGGCGATCCGTATGCGACCGATACTTTATTATCGCTCGTTGGTGGGCAAAGTACTGGATTAAATAATAGAGAACAGGATATGCTTTTATCTTGCGGAGAAACGATTTCAAGTGTCGTTTTCACCCATTCTTTAATAGAAAAAGGAATTAAAGCAACGGCAATGACTGGAGCTCAAGCGGGTTTTGTCACAAATGACGATCATACAAATGCAAAGATATTAGAAATGAAATGTAACCGTCTTTTGCGTGAATTAGAACACAATGATGTAGTAGTCGTTGCCGGCTTCCAAGGAGCAGCACAAAATGGTGATATAACAACGATTGGCAGGGGCGGTAGTGACACGACTGCTGCTGCGCTTGGCGCTGCAGTAAACGCAGAGTGGATTGATATATTTACTGATGTTAATGGTATGATGACAGCCGATCCGCGAATCGTTGATAAAGCTCGTCCATTAGAGGTCGTTACTTATAATGAAGTGTGCAATATGGCTTATCAAGGCGCAAAAGTAATCCACCCAAGAGCTGTAGAAATTGCCATGCAAGCAAAAATACCAATTAGAATTAGATCTACTTATTCAGATTCACCTGGTACGCTTGTTACATCATTAAATAAACAACAAGGGGCAAATATTCGTGAACGTCTTGTAACTGGAATTGCTTATGTCCCGAATGTTTCTCAAATAAAAGTGACAGCCAAAGAAGGTCAATATGATCTTCAAGCCGATGTTTTTAAAGCGATGGCCACTGAAAGCATAAGCGTCGATTTTATTAATATTTCTCCAAATGGGGTATTATATACCGTCGCTGCTTCTGCATCAGAACGTGCTATTGCTATTCTAAAAAAGCGTGGCTATGTTCCTTCAGTTGAAGAAAATTGTGCGAAAGTTTCCGTTGTAGGAGCAGGTATTGCTGGTGTGCCTGGAGTCACTGCTAAAATAGTGACTGCACTCTCGGAGAAGGATATCCGTATTCTGCAATCGGCCGATAGTCATACTACAATATGGGTACTTGTAAGTGGAGAAGAATTAGTGGAAGCTGTTAATGCACTACATGATGTATTTCAACTTCAAGAAGAACAAATTTAATATGAAAGATAGATAGGATTGAGGTGTAAGGAATGGTTCATTTTGGCCGTGTATCAACTGCAATGGTCACTCCTTTTGATAATAAAGGAAATATTGATTTTCCTAAAACGACGAAACTCGTCAACCATTTAATTAATAATGGCACTGACTCATTAGTCGTGGCTGGAACAACAGGCGAATCGCCTACATTATCTAATGAAGAAAAAACTGCTTTATTTCGTCATGTTTTAAAAGTTGTTGATGGTCGAGTGCCGGTCATCGCTGGAACAGGTAGCAATAATACGTATGCTTCAATTGAATTAACAAAACAAGCAGAAGAAATAGGCGTAGATGGTGTTATGCTAGTGGCGCCGTATTATAGTAAACCTAATCAAACTGGATTATATGAGCACTTTTATTCAATCGCTAAGGAAACAACATTACCTGTAATGGTTTATAATATACCAGGCAGATCCGCAGTTAATATTTTGCCAGAAACAATGATCAAACTCGCTAAAGTTGATAATATCGTAGCTGCAAAAGAAGCGAGTGGAGATTTGAATGCAATGGCTGAAATCATTTCTCAAACAGATGATGATTTCATGCTTTATAGTGGAGATGATGGGCTTGCATTACCAGTTATGGCAATTGGTGGGCATGGTGTCGTTTCTGTTGCTAGTCATGTAATAGGACCAGAGCTTCAGGAAATGATTCGTTTATTTGAACAGGGCGATCATCAAGAAGCTGCTTCTCTTCATAGAAAGTTATTACCTCTAATAAGAGGGTTATTCCAGGCACCTAGTCCTACGCCTGTTAAAACAGCTTTACAACTGAGTGGCTTGGATGTTGGTTCAGTTAGACTTCCACTCGTTCCACTTACTGAACAAGAAAGATCTGATTTGTCGGCATTGATAGAATCTATAAAATCATAAAGACGTAATGAATTAGTCAAGCAGAATAAAGCTGATTCCGATTATGGAATCAGCTTTATTTTAAGAGAAAAAGAAGTAGCGCCCTGCGGCAAGTAAACTTCAAGTTCATCTGTTCCTCGATTAATAGCGCAACACTCTGTGGCAATGTCGACGGACCTTATCTGTGGGCTTAGTTTGTAGATCGCTTTAAGGGCGCTTTCTTCTTTTTTAAATTGTCTAGTTACAAGTGCTAAGAGATAGAGATTAAAACAGCCGGAGCTCTCGCGATCTTGTCTTATGCTTGTCGACCCTAAACGAGCGCCTTTTTTTTTTCTTGTAGGCTAATGGTTGAAGAGAGATTTCACATTCAAGTATAATGAAGATTAACTGATGCAGATCGGGAATATAATAAGGGAGGAAGAAATAATTTGGCCAAAATACAAAATGAAATAATTAAAATAATTCCACTTGGAGGGGTGGGGGAAATTGGGAAGAACATGTACGTCATCGAGGTTGACTCGGAGATTTTTATCATCGATGCTGGACTGATGTTCCCAGAAAACGAAATGCTAGGCATTGATATCGTAATCCCCGACACAACTTGGTTGGAAGAACAAAAAGATCGAATTAAAGGAATATTCTTGACACACGGACATGAAGATGCAATTGGGGCATTACCTTATATTCTTCAGAAAATCAAAGCTCCAGTTTATGGCTCAAGATTGACGATTGCCTTGGCTAGAGAAAGAATGAAAGAAAATGGTACGAAAATAGATGTACAATTCAATACAATTAAATCGAATTCTAAATTAAGATTTGAAGGTGTGACTATTTCATTCTTCCATACGACACATAGTATTCCAGATTCACTAGGCGTATGCATTCATACTTCAGAAGGAAGAATCGTACACACAGGGGATTTTAAATTTGACCAAGCTTCTACAGGTTTGTATCAATCAGAGCTAGGGAAAATGGCTAATATTGGAGATGCTGGCGTTCTATGCTTACTATCTGATAGTACAGAAGCAGAACATCCTGGCTTTTCAACATCAGAATCAGTAGTCGCTAGAGAAATGTCAAATGCATTTTATGCTGCACCAGGAAGAATTATTGTCGCTTGTTTTGCATCGAATTTTATTAGAATGCAACAGACTTTAGATGCTGCCGCTGAAAATGGCAGAAAAGTCGCAGTCGTTGGAAAAAGCATGGAACGTGGTTTTGAAATAGCAATTAAATTAGGTTATATCACAATAGAAGATAAAGAATTGATCATTCCAATTAAACAAATTACTAAATATGATGACCAACAAATTGTAATCATTTCTACGGGGACAATGGGCGAGCCTTTAGAAGCATTGAAAAAAATGGCTAGAAAAAATCATAAAGAAGTTTCTATAAAGGAAGGGGACACAGTCCTTATTACTTCAACACCTTCAGTTGGATTAGAAACAGCAATGGCTAAAACGGTAGATCTGCTATACAGAGCTGGTGCCATCGTTAATTCAATGAAAAGCAAAGTTCATGTTTCAGGTCACGGAAGTCAGGAAGATCTGAAGTTAATGTTAAACTTAATGAAACCTAAGTATTTTATTCCTATTCAAGGGGAATATAGAATGCTTTTCTCTCACTCTAAACTAGCACAAGAGATTGGTATGACAAAAGATCAAATTTTTATTCCTGGTAAGGGAGAAGTAATCGAATATAAAAACGGTAAGATGAGTGCTGGGAATCGTGTATCTGCCGGGAATGTACTTATTGATGGCATTGGTGTGGGTGACGTTGGTAATATTGTTCTTCGTGACCGTAAGCTATTATCTCAAGATGGAATATTTACCGTTGTGGTTACTCTGGATAAAAAGAACCGTAAAATTGCTTCTGGTCCTGAAATCATCTCTCGTGGATTTGTTTATGTGCGAGAGTCAGAGCGATTAATCGACGAGTCAGCAAACATAGTACAAAAAATTGTAGAAGATGCTGTCTCTGCTGATGCTTTCGATTGGTCAAGCATTAAACAAGATATTCGCGATAAGCTTAATCAGTTCTTATATGAAAGAACGAAGAGAAGACCGATGATTCTACCGATTATTATGGAAGTTTAATGTTAGTACAAAGAAAGAAGAGATGCTTGCAACAATTGCATCTCTTCTTTTTGTATGAAACGATTACTTACGTTCATACTATAAGCATCAATTGATAAAAGCAGGAGGATATGATGAAAAATAAACAGACTTCTGAACAGCGTATGGACAGTCAACCAAATGAAGAAACAGAAGAAAAACCGTCTGGGATTCTTGATAAAATTCAACAACTTGGTCAAACGAATGTACCCCAGCTCTCTGCTGATGCGAACATCCATTGTTTAACAATTATTGGGCAAATAGAAGGTCATATGCAATTACCACCACAAAATAAAACAACGAAATACGAGCATATCATTCCACAGCTCGTTGCAATTGAACAAAATCCAAAAATAGAAGGTTTACTAGTAGTACTTAATACAGTTGGTGGAGATGTTGAAGCTGGTCTTGCTATTTCAGAAATGATTTCTACCCTTTCTAAACCAAGCGTTTCAATTGTATTAGGTGGTGGCCATTCTATCGGTGTGCCAATAGCTGTCTCCTGTTCCTATTCCTTTATCGCTGAGACCGCAACAATGACGATCCACCCGATTCGGTTAACTGGTCTGGTTATTGGGGTTCCACAGTCATTTGAATATATGGATAAAATGCAAGAACGTGTAGTAAAATTTGTTACAAAAAATTCCCGCATTTCCGAAGAGACTTTTAAGGATTTAATGTTTGCCAAAGGAAACTTAACCAGAGATATAGGAACAAATGTTATTGGCGAAGACGCTGTAACGTCCGGCCTGATTGATGAAGTAGGCGGTTTAGGTAGGGCACTTGCGAAATTAAAAGAATTGATTGAATTACAATCCAAACATACTGATGAGGAGGAGATCATTCAATGATTCATCACACGATTATACCACCAGAGCTTATTTTTCCAGAACAATTGGAAAGTTTTTCTGATCAGGTTTCATTAACCCGAAATGGTGTACCAATGGTTGTTGAGCAGAGAGGTAATATGTATAAAATAGTAAGGATTATGAGTAGTGATCCAGCAGATTATTTAAACAGTGAATTGCATCCTGGATCATATATACCTATATAAAAAGATCATGATCTTTTCGTAAAAGACTAATACTAAGATTAAACAGTGAAAAGGTAACATACCCTCACAATTTAGGGTATATTACCTTTTTGGCTTTTTAAGCCCCTTAAAATTGATTCTGATTTCTAGCAAGTTCCGTTGTTCTGTATGGAAATAACATTATTCTATAATAACTCCTTACTTAAAAGGATTGACTCATTACTCTCTTCTTGTTGGAAGAGTTATTTTGTTCTTTTGAGTTGATAATTTCTAGCTCAATGAATGCTTATCCCTATGGTATAATATGCTAGAAGCCTGCGCTAAAAACGATACAAGTTTATACGGTTCTGCGGTTGGAATGGAAAAGAGCTCCAAATATGGATAGATAGGTGATAAAATGGCAAAGAAAAAACGAAGAAATAACCGTAAGACGCAAAAAGTGAATAAAACACTGCGCTTTGAAATTATTGGTATTATTTTAATAGCATTAGGTATTATCGCAATCGTAAAAGGGGATAAGCTGTTTTCGCTAGCAATCCCATTTTATTACTTTTTAGGAGAATGGTATATTTTGGGCATCATCGGAGTCATCGTATTGGGTGGTTATATGATGATAAAAAGAGACTTTCCTAATTTCTCCAAGGCCCAACTTCTAGGTATTTATATTATTTTTGGATGTATTCTTTTATTAAATCATGTGCAGTTTATTGATTTAAAGATTGCTAATAATAGTATGGAAGGGCAAAGTGTATTAGGAAATACCCATGCCGAATTCGGTCAAAATCTCAAAAAAAATAAACTGAATGAAAGTTTGGGAGATTTTGGAGGCGGTATGCTTGGAGCAATTTTGCTCACTGTTACATATTTTATTTTCGATTCACTTGGTGCAAAGATATTAAGTTTCTTCCTTATATTAATTGGTATAATCCTCATTACTGGTAAATCAATTGGTGAAGTAATTGGTCGTATAGGGGTGAAAATTGGCATCTTTCTAAAAAAACAATGGAAAATATTTTTACTGGATTTAAAAGAATGGAAAGAAGAGAGAGTGGAAAATAGAAAGAAACAAAAAGAGTCTGGTAATAAAAAGAAAAAGCAGGATAAACCAGCTACGATCATTGACTCAAATATTGAAACGCCTACTAATGAAGAGGATGTCGTGTCTGAGCCACTAATATCTAGTTTTACTGAAAGAGCATTTCCAATAGAGGAAGCTCAGCCAGAAACGACGACAAAGCCAGAAGAACTAGAAGAAACTAGTGAGGAAGAAGACATCGTTCCTTCTATGGCTTTTGTAGAACTTGAAAATAAAGATTATGAGCTCCCACCAATATCATTATTAACTAGACCGAAGGCAACAGATCAAAGCAATGAATACAAGGTAATTCATGAAAATGCTGCAAAGCTCGAACGAACATTCCATAGTTTTGGTGTGAAAGCAAAAGTTACACAGGTTCATTTGGGTCCGGCTGTTACAAAGTACGAGGTGCACCCAGATGCCGGAGTAAAAGTAAGTAGAATCGTTAGCTTAAGTGATGATTTAGCGCTTGTATTGGCAGCGAAAGATATCCGAATAGAAGCCCCGATTCCAGGTAAATCGGCCATTGGCATAGAAGTTCCAAACTCTGAGATTGCCGTTGTTTCACTTCGAGAAGTACTGGACTCCAAAGAAAATAACAAACCTGAAGCGAAGCTACAAATTGGTCTTGGTCGGGATATAACTGGAACAGCAGTAGTAGCTGAACTAAATAAAATGCCGCATTTACTTGTAGCTGGAGCAACTGGTAGTGGTAAGAGTGTTTGTATCAATGGTATTATCACAAGTGTTCTGATGCGTGCTAAGCCACATGAAGTAAAAATGATGATGATTGATCCAAAAATGGTTGAACTAAATGTATATAATGGCGTTCCTCATTTGCTTGCACCAGTTGTAACGGACCCCAAAAAGGCATCGCAAGCATTGAAAAAGGTTGTTAATGAAATGGAAAGGCGTTATGAGCATTTTTCACATACTGGCACAAGAAATATTGAAGGATATAACGAATATATAACTAAAATTAATCTAGAAAAAGAGGAAAAACAGCCATTATTACCGTATATTATTGTGATTGTCGATGAGCTTGCAGATCTTATGATGGTAGCATCAAATGATGTGGAAGATTCGATTACAAGGCTTGCGCAAATGGCGAGGGCAGCAGGTATCCATCTGATCATTGCTACACAACGTCCATCTGTTGATGTTATTACTGGGGTGATAAAGGCGAATATTCCATCGCGTATCGCGTTTGCTGTATCATCGGCAACAGATTCCAGAACAATATTAGATACTGGTGGGGCGGAGAAGTTGCTAGGGAGAGGAGATATGCTCTTCCAACCTGTTGGAGCTTCGAAACCAGTGCGGGTACAAGGCGCATTTTTATCCGACCAAGAGGTGGAAGATATCGTTGATTTTGTCATCGCTCAACAAAAAGCGCAATATCAAGAAGAGATGATTCCTGACGATATCCCCGAGGTAACGAAAGAAGCAGAGGATGAACTTTTCGATGATGCAGTACAATTAATAGCCGAAATGCAAACAGCATCGGTTTCCATGTTACAGCGTCGTTTCCGGGTAGGTTATACAAGAGCTGCCCGCTTAATTGATGAAATGGAAGCTAGAGGTATTGTTGGTCCGTATGAAGGCAGTAAGCCAAGGACAGTTCTAGTACCTAAACCATCGGAGGAGCAAACTTCATAAAGTGACTTTTAAGTATTTGAGTGAAAACATCTAAATTGTCATAATGAACCGAAATTCGACAAAATTCATCACATTTTTATTTATTTATGAGCGAGAAAGTGTTATAGTATTTTCGGTTAGCAGGAATGATATCATCGTAGACAAGAAAAATGAGATGGTGTATTATTTCAGTTAAATCAAAAAAATAGGGGGTTCTCTTAGTGAAAAAGCGTAATTTTGGTTTGACGCTATCACTCGTTTTAGCTGCAGGAACAATTCTTGGAGCCTGTGGAACAAGCGGTAACAAGCAAGGCGGAAATGAAGATAAACAAGAAGATAAAAATTTTACGGTAGCAATGGTAACTGATGAAGGTGGAGTGGATGATAAATCATTTAACCAATCAGCTTGGGAAGGGTTAACAGCATTTGGAGAAGAGAACAATTTGAAAAAAGGTAAAGAAGGCTATAATTATTTTGAATCCAAATCAGAAGCCGACTATGCGACGAACTTAAATACAGCTGTAAGAAATGATTTTGATGTTATTTACGGTGTTGGTTATAAACTTCAAAAAGCAATCGAAAAAATTGCTGATCAGCGAAAAGATAGTCAATTTGCTATCGTTGATGAAGTAATCGAAAATAAGGACAACGTAGCAAGCATTATGTTCAAGGAGCATGAGGGCTCATTTCTAGTAGGCGTTGTAGCTGGACTAATGACAAAGTCTAATAAAGTAGGTTTTGTTGGTGGTATTGAAGGGGACTTAATTAATAAGTTTGCAGCTGGATTTGAGGCTGGTGTTAAAGAAGTGAACCCTAATGCAACAGTACAAATTCAATTTGCAGGTACGTTTTCTGATTCGGCAAAAGGTGCTTCGATTGCCGCTACACAGTATAGCTCTGGAGTAGATATTATCTACCATGCTGCTGGTGGAGCTGGACTAGGAGTGTTCACTGAAGCGAAAAACCTGAAACAAAAAGATCCTGAACGTGATGTATGGGTGATTGGTGTCGACCAAGATCAACATGCTGAAGGCGATGTGAAAGTGGATGGTGAAACGAAAAATGTAACCCTCACATCAATGGTTAAGCGCGTAGATGTAGCAGTGAAAGAAGTTGCTAATTTGGCGAAAGAGGGTAAGTTTCCGGGAGGAGAGCTCGTAGAATATGGGCTTGAAGAAGATGGCGTGAAGATATCCGACTCCCAAGAGCATTTAACTGATGAAGTATTAAAAGCAGTGAAAGAATACGAAACAAAAATTAAAAATGGTGAAATTGATATACCTTCTACATTAAAAAAATAAATGATTTCTCTTATGACGGGCTTGGCTCCACTGCCGGCCCGTTAAAAATGTTAAATGAAGGTCAGTAGATACTGGCTTTCATTTAACATTTTTAAACTAAGAAAATTAGTTCCGAGTGTCCGGCTCGTGCTTTTAAGCCAAATGCTCTGTGCTTTTTAATAAAGGAGTGAATGAGGATGGAATACGTAATTGAAATGTTAGACATTCGTAAAGAATTTCCTGGGATTGTTGCCAATGATCAGGTGACACTTCAAGTGAAAAAAGGCGAAATCCATGCCTTATTAGGGGAAAATGGAGCTGGAAAGTCTACATTGATGAATGTTCTGTTTGGCTTATATCAACCGGAAAAAGGAGAAATTCGGGTGAATGGGCAACCTGCACATATTACAAGTCCTACTATTGCTAACAAGCTAGGAATTGGTATGGTTCATCAGCATTTTATGTTAGTTGATACTTTTACAGTGACTGAAAATATCATACTGGGAAAAGAGCCGAAATCAGGCATATCTATTGATATAAAAAAAGCCGAGCAAGAAGTACAAGAAATCTCTAAAAGGTATGGATTAGCTGTCAATCCAAGCGCTAAGATCGCCGATATTTCCGTTGGCATGCAACAGCGAGTTGAAATTCTAAAGACATTATATAGAGGGGCAGAAATCTTAATTTTTGATGAACCGACAGCTGTTCTAACACCTCAAGAAATTAAAGAATTAAGCCAAATTATGAAAAACTTGATTAAAGAAGGAAAATCAATCATTCTAATTACACATAAATTGAAAGAAATAATGGAGATATGTGATCGTGTGACGGTTATTCGAAAAGGGCGAGGGATTGGTACCGTAGATGTAGCAGATACAACCACAAATGAGTTAGCCAATTTAATGGTTGGTAGAGAAGTTGTATTCACTACAAATAAAGGTAAAGCTAATCCTACCGAAAATGTGTTAGAAATTCACGGGCTAGAAGTCAAAGATTCCAGAGGTATTGATGCGGTTAAGGAGCTAGATCTAACTGTCAAATCTGGAGAAATTGTCGGGATTGCTGGTGTAGACGGCAATGGGCAAACAGAATTAATTGAGGCCATTACTGGACTTAGAAGGGCAGAGAGTGGCTCGGTTAAATTAAATGGGAAAGAAATAACTAATATGAAACCGCGGAAAATTATTGAATCAGGTGTTGGTCATATTCCACAAGACAGGCATAAGCATGGACTTGTTTTGGATTTTCCAATTGGTGAGAATATGGTGTTACAATCCTATTACCAACATCCATATTCCAAAAACGGCGTGTTAAATTTTAAAGAGATTTATAAAAAAGCAAAGTTACTCATTGACGAATTTGATGTAAGAACTCCAAGTGAGTATACTCATGCCCGGGCATTATCGGGAGGAAATCAACAAAAAGCAATTATCGGAAGAGAGGTAGACAGAGATCCTGACCTCCTAATTGCAGCGCAACCTACGAGAGGGCTTGACGTAGGTGCAATTGAATTTATACATAAACGTTTAATTGAGCAGCGTGATAGTGGTAAGGCCGTATTGCTAATTTCTTTTGAACTGGAAGAAATCTTGAATGTGAGTGACAGAATTGCTGTTATTTTCGAAGGTAAAATTGTGGCGATAGTTGATGCCGATAAAACATCAGAGCAAGAGCTTGGTTTACTGATGGCAGGTTCGGCGCTTTCAGAAGTAAGGGAGGATACTCATGTCTAAACGTCTATCAAACTTGCTCATTCCGATCATCGCCGTGTTGCTTGGCTTAATTACTGGGGCTATCATCATGTTGATCAGTGGATACAATCCGATTGCTGGCTATGCCAAACTTTGGCAAGGGGCATTAGGTGAACCTTATTATGTAGGTGAAACATTAAGACAAATGACTCCGTATATATTTGCTGGACTCGCTGTAGCGTTTGCTTTTAGAACTGGTCTTTTCAATATCGGTGTCGAAGGTCAAATGCTTGTAGGTTGGGTGGCTTCCGTTTGGGTCGGTCTTGCTTTTGAATTGCCGAAAGTGATTCATCTACCACTCGCCATTATTGTAGCTGCAATAGCTGGTGCACTCTGGGGGTTTATCCCAGGATTATTAAAAGCTCGACTAAAGGTTCATGAAGTTATTGTTACTATTATGATGAATTATATTGCTTTGCATGTAACTAATTATATTGTTCGATATGTGCTTTCAGATCAAAAAGATTCGACCGATCTTATTCACGAATCGGCCTCTCTAAGTTCAGTATTCTTTGAATCAATTACTGAATATTCGACGCTTCATTATGGCATATTCCTAGCGTTACTCGGAGCGATTGTCATGTGGTTTATTTTAGAAAAGACAAAAGTTGGTTTTGAACTTAGATCTGTGGGCCTAAATCAGCATGCATCACAATATGCTGGCATGAATGTGAGTAAAAATATTATCGCGTCTATGGTAATATCCGGTGCGTTTGCTGGTCTTGCGGGAGCAATGGAAGGACTAGGAACTTTCGGAAGTGCATCTATTCAATCAGGGTTTACTGGAGTAGGATTCGACGGAATCGCTGTCGCCTTGCTTGGTGGGAATACTGCCATTGGTGTTGTGCTCGCAGCATTCTTATTTGGTGTATTGAAAGTAGGGGCATTACTCATGCCTGACGCAAACGTGCCAAAAGAACTTGTAGAAATTGTTATTGCCTTTATCATTTTCTTTGTGGCTTCAAGCTATATGATTCGATTGCTCATCGCACGTTTTAAAAAGGGGGCGAAATAAGTGGATGTCATGACATTGTTAGCTCTCATTATCTCTTCATCTATTATGGCGGCAGCACCACTTATTCTCACTGCGCTCGGTGGCGTATTTTCAGAGCGGTCGGGAATTGTAAACATTGGGTTGGAAGGGTTAATGGTAATTGGCGCATTTAGCTCTATCGTTTTCAATTTAAGTACTGCGCATATTTTCGGCGCAGCAACTACATGGATATCTATACTATTCGCCATGGTTATTGCAGGGATTTTTTCTTTACTCCATGGCCTAGCATCTATTACATTTCGAGCTGATCAAGTAGTGAGCGGCGTAGCGATTAATTTTCTTGCACTCGGACTGTCACTTTTTCTAGTGAAAAAAATATATGGAAAAGGACAAACGGATACGATTCTTGAAAACATTGGAAAAATTGACATCCCACTTTTGAGTGATATTCCAATCATCGGTAAGCTATTTTTTAGTAATGTATCCTATATGGCTTATGTGGCAATTTTATTGTCATTTGTTGTCTGGTTTATATTATTTAAAACCCCATTTGGACTTCGACTTCGCTCTGTCGGAGAACATCCGATGGCAGCCGATACGATGGGGATAAATGTTACCCGGCTTCGCTATATAGGAGTGTTTTTATCTGGAGTGCTTGGTGGTGCAGGTGGGGCAGTATTTGCACAGTCCTTAACACTTAATTTCAGTCATATTACTATTACAGGTCAAGGTTTTATGGCGCTTGCCGCAATGATTTTTGGTAAGTGGCATCCACTTGGAGCGATGGGAGCAGCATTATTCTTTGGATTTGCTCAAAGCTTAAGCATCGTAGCTCCACAAATTCCTTTGCTTGCAAATATATCACCTGTTTTTCTGTTAATTATGCCATATGTGTTAACTATTTTGGCACTCGCTGGATTCATTGGGCGAGCTGATGCTCCAAAAGCACTTGGCGAACCATACATTAAAGGTAAAAGATAGATGAAGGAAGAGATCAGCGATTATAGTCTGATCTCTTTTTTGCGTATAAAAATAACCAACTTTACATAAAATATCAAAGATGTATAGATCTAAAAATCTAATAGAAATCGTATATTCTTGCTCTTTATCTATAAAAGCAGGTATAGTGAATATGTAAAATTATGTTTATTGGAGGTTAGCTGCATGCTGCTTGAGAAGGAACATATTATTAAAAAACAGGGTTTTACATTGCATATCATAAAAACAGACAAGTATAAGACGAACACACTTGTTTGGAAAATGAGGGCGCCACTTCAAGAGGATTCCGCTACATATAGAGCACTTTTGCCACATGTTCTGCAAAGTAGTACGAAGAAATTTCCCACTACGACAGTACTTCGTTCCTATCTAGATGAATTATATGGCACTTCTCTTTATACAGATTTAGCCAAAAAGGGAGAACAGCATGTGATTACATTTGCAATGGATATTGCAAATGAAAAATTTCTTCAAGATCAAACCCCACTTCTACAAAAAGCGATAGATTTATTGCAAGAGGTTTTACTAAATCCAAATATCGTAAATGGAGCTTTTGACGAAAAAACGGTGGGAAAAGAAAAGCGTAATCTGAAACAGCGGATCGAGTCTATATATGATGACAAAATGCGTTATGCTAGCACTCGCCTTGTTGAAGAAATGTGTAAAGGTGAACCATATGCCATCCAACTGAATGGTGAATTAGACCGAGTAGATAGTATTACAGCTACGTCCTTATATAAATATTATCAAGAAGCAATTCGCAATGATGGGCTTGATTTATATATCATTGGGGATGTTGAGATTGAAAAGGTAGAGGAATACTGTAATCAATTTCAGTTCCCAGAACGACCTAATATGGCAATAAAGAAAAGTGACAATGCTATTGTTGGCGAAGTAAAAGAGGTAAAAGAAGTTCAAGATATTAAACAAGGCAAGTTAAATATTGGATATCGGACGCAAATTGCTTATGGGGATCCTGATTATTTTGCCATGCAAATGTTTAATGGAATATACGGCGGATTTCCTCATTCTAAATTATTTATTAATGTACGGGAAAAAGAAAGTTTGGCCTATTATGCGGCAAGTCGAGTTGAAAGTCATAAAGGTTTACTTATAGTCATGTCAGGTATTGAAAATCAAAAATACGACCAGGCCGTTTCAATCATAAGAAAGCAAATGGAATTAATGAAAGCTGGTGATTTTACAGACCAAGAACTGGAACAAACAAAAGCTGTCATTCAAAATCAATTTCTTGAAACCGTTGATTCAGCAAGAGGGTTAATTGAAATACTTTATCATAATGTGGTTGCTGGGACGAATGTGCCATTACAGGATTGGATAGATAAAGTGGTGGAAACAACAAAACAGGACATTATCAAAGTGGGTAAAAAGATAGAACTAGATACGATTTATTTTCTTGCAGGAGAGGATGGTGAACAAGCGTGAAAACGATCGTATTTGAACAATTGAAAGAAACGCTCTATCATGAAACGCTTGAAAATGGGTTAGATGTGTATCTATTACCTAAAGAAGGATTTAATAAGACATATGCTACATTTACAACGAAATATGGTTCGATAGATAATCAATTTATACCTTTGAACCAAGATAAGTTAAAGCTTGTGCCTGATGGAATTGCTCACTTTTTAGAACATAAAATGTTTGAAAAAGAAGACGGAGATGTCTTTCAACAATTTAGTAAGCAAGGAGCATCAGCAAATGCATTCACATCTTTCACAAGAACTGCCTATTTATTTTCAAGTACATCTAAAACAGAGCAGAATTTAACAACATTACTCAATATGGTTCAAGAGCCATACTTTACAGAAAGTACGGTTGAAAAGGAAAAAGGGATTATTGGGCAGGAAATAACGATGTATGATGATAATCCTGATTGGCGTTTATATTTCGGTGTGATTGAAAATATGTATCAACATCATCCAGTAAAAATAGATATCGCCGGTACAATTGAATCTATTTCGCATATTACAGCTGATTTGTTATATGAATGCTATCAAACCTTTTATCATCCTAGCAACATGCTTTTGTTTGTTACAGGCCCGATCGATCCTGAAGAAATGATGACATTTATTAGAGAAGAACAGGCCAAGAAACAATATGAAAAAGCGCCAGAAATCGTTCGGCATTTTGAGGATGAACCTCCGCAAGTAGCAAAAATAAAACAAATACTTGAAATGAATGTACAAACGTCAAAATGTCTCGTCGGGGTAAAAGCCAATCAAGTGAATCAACATGGCGAGGAGATGCTCAAAAACGAGCTGACCATCAATCTTTTATTAGACATGTTATTCGGAAGAAGCTCAAAAAATTATGATAAACTGTATAATGATGGTTTAATTGACGATACATTTCAATTTGATTATACACAGGAAAGTGGATTTGGCTTTGCAATCATTGGAAGTGATACAAAAAATCCAAATGAACTTACAGAGCGACTTCAGAAAATAATGTTAGAGGCTAAAGACGGACAGCATCTGTCAGAGGAAGCAATGGAAAGAGCAAAGAAAAAAAGAATTGGTAGCTTTTTGCGCTCCATTAATTCGACGGAATATATAGCTAACCAATTTACTCGTTATGCTTTTAATGAAATGAATTTCTTTGATATCGTACCTGTGCTGGAGAAACTTACTTTTGATGAAATGAAAGAGGCGGCAAACAGTTTCTTTACAGAAGAAAGAATGACGACATGCCATGTCGTTCCAAAAAAATAAACGATCATACCCGGTATGTTCTACCGGGCTTTTTCTGTTTGATGGGGGAGTATTTGATGGGAAAATATGCATTGATAACCGGAGCTAGTGGGGGGATTGGTTCAGCTATTGCTCAGTTACTTGCTAGTAAGGGCTGGAATTTATATTTACATTATAATAAAGGTGAGAAGCAAATCAATGAATTACTTGCGCGTTTGGATGCGTATTCTATTGAGGTGATGCCGATTCGTGCTGACCTTGAAACAGATAAAGGCTCGGATATCCTTGCTGATAATATTTTTCAGCTAGATGCGATCGTCAATTCGAGTGGAAATGCACCGTATGGTTTATTTACTGATCTGTCGGATACTACAATTGATCAAATGCTTCAACTTCATGTAAAAAGTCCAATTGTATTAATTCGTAAACTACTTCCGAAATTAATGGGCAAACCCTCTGCTCATGTCGTCTTAATTAGTTCGATATGGGGGCAGACAGGCGCCGCATGCGAAGTAATGTACTCGACTGTGAAAGGCGCTCAAATCGCATTTGCAAAAGCCTTGAGTAAAGAAACAGCAAGATCAGGGGTAAGGGTGAACTGTGTCGCACCTGGTGCTGTTAAAACGGCTATGCTTGATTGGCTCTCTTCTGAAGAACTTAGTGACCTTGAAGAAGATATTCCGATTGGACGGTTAGCTGACCCGAAAGAAATTGCTGAAGTAGTGTCCTTCCTTTTATCTAAACAGTCTTCGTATATTACGGGACAAGTAATTGCAGTAAATGGCGGTATGTATACGTAAGAAGCGGGAAAATTGATGTATAATGCCCATGCGGATGCGCATAATACTTTTGAACGTTAAATTCAAAGGGGGTACAAACAATGTCAGTACTTGACAACTGGGATCAGTGGAAAAACTTTCTCGGCGATCGTCTTGATAATGCCCAAGAACAAGGAATGTCACAGGATGTAATTAATCAGTTGGCCCACCAAGTTGGTGACTACTTAGCAAATCAAGTGGATCCAAAAAATGAGCAAGAGCGAGTACTTTCAGATTTATGGTCTGTTGCTTCTGAAGAAGAGCAGCAGGCAATAGCAAGTGTAATGGTAAGACTTGTTGAAAATAACAGTAGCCATTAAAAATAGAGTAAAAAAGAGAGGGAATTATCCTCTCTTTTTTTATGGAACAAATCTTGCAAATTAATATATATTTCTTTCATCTTGATCTAAAATCAGCTATCATATAAGCTAGACATTCTGAGATTATAGATAAGCTTCGCTATTGTGTGATTACCATTTTGGGGAGTTGTTTGTATGGACAGAAAAGAATGGTATCTAGAATATGAAATTACAATCGACCGTCCTGGTTTATTAGGTGATATTTCCTCCTTACTTGGAATGCTATCCATTAATATTGTTAGTATTAATGGAGTAGATAGTGGACGAAGGGGTTTATTGCTTCGTGCCCATAAAGAAGAACAAATCTTACGATTAGAATCAATTTTGGAAACAGTTGAAACCGTTAAAGTAACAAAAATACGCGAACCAAAACTTCGTGATCGTTTGGCAGTACGCCATGGTAGGTACATCCAGAGAGATATGGACGACAAAAAAACTTTTCAATTTGTTAGAGACGAACTTGGTTTATTAGTGGATTTTATGGCAGAGCTATTCAAACAAGAAGGACATAAATTAATCGGTATTAGAGGAATGCCAAGGGTAGGTAAGACGGAATCTGTAGTGGCCGCAAGTGTATGTGCCAATAAAAAGTGGCTATTTGTATCATCTACTCTTTTAAAGCAAACAATAAGAAAACAGCTTATTCAAGATGAATATGATTCAAATAATATATTTATCCTTGATGGCATTGTATCAAGGCACCGAGCGGACGAACAGCATTGGCAACTTGTGAGGGAAATTATGCGCCTACCTGCTGTAAAAGTAATTGAACATCCAGATATATTCGTAGCCCACTCTGAATATTCTATGGAGGACTTTGATTATATTATCGAGCTTCGAAATAATCCAGAGGAAGCAATTACATATGAAATAGTGGAGAAGAACAACTTTTTTAATGAACCTGGAATGGGTTTTGATTTTTAGGATTGGCAGGTGTTTTCATTGACTGAATTAGGAAGCCGTCTGCGCTTAGCGCGGGAAGAGAAGAACCTTACTCTTGATGAGCTTCAAAACATTACAAGAATTCAAAAAAAGTACTTAATTGGAATTGAAGAAGGTAACTATTCTGTTATGCCTGGAAAGTTTTATGCACGCGCATTTATTAAACAGTATGCGGAAGCAGTTGGATTACAGCCGGAAGAAATATTTGATGAATATAAACAGGAAATCCCGATCGCATATGAAGATGATTTGCCAGAACAACTTTCACGTGTGCAAAAAAGAAGTTCCGTTTCCGTCGGAGCAACGAAGCTACTGGAACTATTGCCCAAAATATTAGTCGGTATATTTGTTGTTGCTGCATTAGTCGGAATCTATTATTTAGTCCTTCATTTCGCTGATAATGGCGATACAGACGTTCCAGGTGGTAAGGAAAATGTCGGATTCCAAGAATCTGATAAAGTGACCCCGATAGAGAAGCAAGAGGACGAACAAGAAAAAAGCGAAGATAAGGCGGGGGGATCTGATGCAGAAGATTCGGATGATGAAAAAGTAGAGCAAGAATTGACTATGACAGGTGTTAATGGATATGTGACAACATATAATCTTGTTCAAGCTCCACAATTTGAGCTGGAATTGAAAGCAACTGGCGGAGAGACATGGGTGAAAGTAACCGATAGTAATAATCGAGTAGTTTTCAGCCAAATGCTTAAAGATGGTATAAGTGAGACATTCGATCTTACCAATGAATCGGAAGTATATATCGTTGCAGGTGCTTCAAATTATACAGAAATTATTGTGAACGGAGAAAAGTTGGAGTATGAACTTGCTCCAGAACAATATGTGAGACAAGATATTAAAATTTTATATGAGAAACAAGATTAAATATATTAAGTATGCTTACTTCCGCCGCTTGCCGGCGGTTATTTTTTCAGGAGGATAAACGATGAATTTACCAAATAAAATAACGATTTCACGCATATTATTAATTCCAGTGTTTTTAGTGCTCATGCTTGTTCCTTTTAACTGGGGAGAGATTAATTTCTTAGGAACGATAATTCCCGTTGCACATTTGCTTGGGGCATTACTATTTATTATTGCATCAATTACAGATTGGATCGATGGCTATATAGCTAGAAAGTATAATCTAATAACAAATCTCGGTAAATTTTTAGATCCATTAGCGGATAAATTGCTTGTCTCAGCAGCGCTCATTGTGTTGGTAGAAATGCAGTTTGCTCCTTCTTGGATTGTGATCATTATTATTAGCCGTGAGTTCGCAGTAACTGGTTTAAGACTTATACTCGCTGGAACTGGAGAAGTAGTTGCAGCAAATATGTTAGGAAAAATTAAAACGTGGGCACAAATCATTGCAATCGCTGCTTTACTACTTTATAACGCTCCATTTGAATCAATAGGTATTCCTTTCGCGACAATTGCACTTTGGATAGCGATGATTTTCACCATATGGTCAGGGTATGATTATTTTGCTAAAAATAAAGATGTATTTAAAAACTCAAAATAGATCATTAATGATAGAAAGGACTTATAATTATGAATGCTGAAATTATCGCTGTTGGCACAGAACTATTATTAGGTCAAATCGCTAACACAAATGCTCAATTCCTTTCCGCACAACTTGCTGAAATTGGCGTGAATATTTATCACCACACAGTCGTGGGTGATAATCCTGCACGCTTGAAAAAGGCGATCGTACAAGCCGAAGAAAGAGCGAATCTCATCATTTTCACTGGTGGCCTTGGTCCGACGAAAGATGATTTGACGAAAGAAACCATTGCACAACATTTAGGTAAACAGTTAATAATAGATGAGATCGCCATGCAAACTATTTTAGATTATTTTGATAAAACTGGCAGAGTGATGACTGCTAACAATAAAAAACAAGCACTTGTTATTGAAGGTGGAAATGTATTACCAAATGAACATGGAATGGCTCCGGGAATGTTTATAAATGCTGGCTCAACTTATTTTATGCTACTCCCTGGCCCACCACATGAGATGCAGCCTATGTTTAGAAATTATGGTCGTCCTGCAATTGAAGCAGAAATGGGAGCGACTGAAAAAATTGAATCGCTTGTCCTTCGCTATTTTGGAATTGGGGAAGCTGAGCTTGCTGAAAAACTATCCGATATTATTGATGAGCAAACAAATCCTACGGTAGCACCTCTTGCGGGTGATGGTGAAGTAACGCTTAGAATTACTGCCCGCCATCGTCAAGGATCTGTTGCACGCAGCATGATAAAAGAAATGGAAGAGAAAGTTAATTTACTGGTGGGCGAGTACTTTTACGGATATGATGAAACTTCGCTCATGAGGGAATTATTAAAAACCTTAGAAGAAAAAAAATTAACGATTGCTGCAGCAGAAAGTTTAACTGGTGGTTTGTTCCAGTCTGAAATGACAGCAGTAGTTGGTGTAAGTACAATGTTAATCGGTGGAGTCGTCTGTTATTCTAACCAATCAAAATTGACCCTATGTAATGTGAAAGAAGAAACAATAAATAAATATGGGGTTGTTAGTGAACAGTGTGCAATAGAACTAGCTGAAAATATTCGGTCGATGCTTGGAACGGATATTGGAATTAGTTTTACAGGCGCTGCCGGTCCAGATTCGCTCGAAGGAAACCCGGCAGGCACTGTATGGATCGGTATATCGTTTAAGAATCAACAACCGAAATCTTATTTATTAAAACTTGCAGGCTCGCGAAATGGTAACCGAAAAAGGTCAGTGAAATATGGCTGTTATTATTTACTTCAAGAACTTCAACAGAGATAAAGTACTAAATGGGAAACATTGAAAAAATATGCCCCCTATTTTAAAAGAAAAAGGAGAATAGATCATCTGAATGTTGGATGATTTATTTTCCTTTTTTATTTACTTCACGATTAAGCAGTTAATTGAAAATATACAATTGGGGGAACTATCCATTTGAAAAAGTTTCGTGGGAAAAAGCGTTATTTCCGTAACATATGGCAAGAATCAACAGTGGAGCAATATGATTTAGATTTTGGTAAGGAAGGTTGGTTTGATTTTTGGCATATCCATCTTGATTTTTATGGCTATGGGAATAATAGCTTGAAGATAAGAAGAGAACATATAAAAGCACACATAGCTCTTTATAACGATTTATTAGAAAAGCTCCAAACATATGAAAAAACTTATCAATCGTGGATTGAATTAGTTGAGGAGGATGCTGGATTAGATGCAGTTTGTATCCATACCTCCACTCCTAATGAGGACAGTTTTCCATTTAAAATAGATAGTATAAACTGGGAGTGCAAAGTTCCAATAAAATTTAAGGATTTAATCAATCTAAATGAATTTAATGTAGGGCACTATAAATGGGAATCAAATAACAGCTATATAATCCAGTCCCAAAATAAAGGGATTAAATTGTAGAGGTTATTTTAAAGAGACGAAAAGAAATTTAATGAAGGAACTGAAAAACTACTATATATATAAAGGAAAGTAATGGATACTGAGGGTGTGACCTAATTTTAAATTACTTTGCTATAGAACTAGGCTTTAATTTATGGGGAAACAATCATATACTCAAGATACATTTTTTATTAGAAATACGAAATCAATACTAATAATTGCGATGAAAAAGTGATATTGAATAAGCGGTAATATCATTTTGGTTATATTTACATGATTAAATCGATCGAATAAATGTTCGTATTTTACTTGGCAAATAAGATGAAACATTGTATAATAAAAGTAAGTTATCCAATGAGATGAGATTTAGTCTATAAAACTATAAATTATAACATTTAAGTCCTGAGGAGGAAAATATATGAGTGATCGTCAAGCAGCGTTAGATATGGCTTTAAAACAAATAGAGAAACAATTTGGTAAAGGTTCTGTTATGAAATTGGGTGAACAAACGGATCGTAAGATTTCAACGATTCCAAGTGGTTCGCTAGCATTAGATGTTGCATTAGGAGTAGGCGGATATCCGCGAGGTAGAGTAATAGAAATATATGGTCCGGAAAGTTCAGGTAAAACAACGGTAGCTCTTCATGCTATTGCAGAGGTACAGGCTAATGGTGGTACAGCAGCATTTATAGATGCGGAACATGCACTTGATCCAGTATATGCTCAGAAATTAGGCGTTAATATTGATGAACTATTGCTTTCTCAACCGGATACTGGTGAGCAGGCATTGGAAATTGCAGAAGCGCTTGTTCGAAGTGGTGCAATTGAAATTCTAGTCATTGACTCGGTAGCAGCATTAGTTCCAAAAGCTGAAATCGAGGGAGAGATGGGTGATTCTCATGTAGGATTACAAGCTCGCTTAATGTCACAAGCGCTACGTAAGCTTTCTGGAGCAATCAACAAGTCAAATACAATTGCTATATTTATCAACCAAATTAGGGAGAAAGTTGGCGTAATGTTTGGAAATCCAGAAGTAACTCCTGGTGGACGAGCATTAAAGTTTTATTCTTCTGTACGCCTTGAAGTACGTCGTGCGGAACAACTTAAGCAAGGACAAGATATTGTAGGGAATAAAACAAAAATAAAAATAGTGAAAAATAAAGTGGCACCTCCATTCCGTGTAGCAGAAGTAGATATTATGTATGGAGAGGGAATTTCTCGTGAAGGAGAAATTGTCGATATGGGCTCGGAACTCGATATTGTTGAAAAAAGTGGATCTTGGTATTCTTACAATGGGGAACGCTTAGGGCAAGGACGAGAAAACGCAAAGCTATTTTTGAAAGAAAATCCAGAAGTGCGTAGTGAGATAATGTCCAAAATTCGTGATCATTATAATTTAGATGCGGATAAAACAGTTGTAGAAGAAGAACCAGTAGATAGCCTCCTAGACGAATAATCTATTACTTTTGCAGCAAAGCTTTATGCTTTGCTGTTTTTCTTTTACTAATAGATGAACTATGCTTGACATTAAAACGTCACACCGATAAAATTAATATGTATATATTTTATTTTTTTAGCATGATATTTTTGAGCTTGGCTCTGTATATTGACAAATTGATAACAATGTACCAGCCGACATGTTAGAAGCATGATAAAAGTTGATAGCAAGAGGGGGTGAAAGTATGGATAGTATTCATATCATCTCCATTTTGCTTGCCCTTATCGCCGGTGTAGTTGTTGGCTACTTCATTTTTAAAAAAATTGCCGAAGTGAAAGTAACAGGTGCAAAGCATGCCGCAGAGCATATTATTGAAGATGCTAATCGTGAAGCGGAAGCACTTAAGAAGGAAGCCCTGTTAGAAGCGAAAGATGAAAATCATAAACTTCGCATTGAAACTGAACGTGATCTTCGTGAAAGAAGAAACGAATTGCAAAAACAAGAAAATCGCTTATTGCAAAGGGAGGAAAACCTCGACAGGAAAGATGACACGCTGGATAAGCGGGAAAACGCTCTTGAGAAGAAAGAGGACTCTATTAATGAAAGACAACAACATATTGAAGAGACGGAAAGTAAAGTGGAGGAATTAATCCATAAGCAACAGACTGAACTGGAGCGCATTTCGAGCCTAACTCGTGAGGAAGCGAAATCCATTATTCTTTCTAGTGTAGAAAAGGAATTGGCACATGATACAGCTTTAATGATTAAGGAAAGCGAAATGCGCGCGAAAGAAGACGCTGATAAGAAGGCGAAAAATATTCTTTCACTCGCAATTCAGCGTTGTGCCGCAGAACATGTTGCAGAAACGACCGTTTCGGTTGTAAATCTTCCAAATGATGAAATGAAAGGCCGAATCATTGGGAGGGAAGGTCGGAATATTCGAACGCTTGAAACATTAACGGGTATTGATCTTATCATTGACGATACACCAGAAGCTGTTATACTTTCAGGATTCGATCCGATTAGACGTGAAACTGCAAGAATCGCTCTCGAAAAGCTTGTCCAAGATGGAAGAATCCATCCAGCTCGTATTGAGGAAATGGTGGATAAAGCGAGACGTGAAGTAGATGAGTACATTCGTGAAATCGGAGAACAAACGACATTTGAAGTTGGCATACATGGTCTTCATCCAGATTTAATTAAAATTCTCGGTCGATTGAAATACCGGACAAGTTACGGACAAAATGTGCTGAAACATTCTGTGGAAGTTGCGTATCTTTCCGGATTGCTTGCCGCAGAATTGGGTGAAGATGAAATTCTTGCTAGACGTGCTGGTTTGCTACATGATATTGGAAAAGCAATTGACCATGAAGTAGAAGGAAGTCACGTAGAAATTGGTATTGAACTCGCAACGAAGTATAAGGAGCATCCTGTCGTTATTAACAGTATTGCATCCCATCACGGTGATACCGAGCCAACATCTATCATTGCAGTACTCGTTGCTGCAGCGGATGCATTATCTGCTGCTAGACCGGGAGCGCGCAGTGAAACACTTGAGAATTACATCCGTCGTCTTGAAAAATTGGAGGAGATTTCCGAGTCATATGATGGAGTGGAGAAATCATTCGCCATTCAAGCAGGAAGAGAAGTTCGCATAATCGTTAAGCCTGAACAAATCAATGATTTGGAAGCACATCGATTGGCACGTGATATCCGTAAAAGAATCGAAGATGACCTTGATTACCCAGGTCACATAAAAGTCACTGTTATTCGAGAAACGAGAGCAGTTGAATATGCAAAATAAAGTGGTGTAATCTACACCACTTTTTTTGTTGAAAGATAGAAAAATACACTTTTTATAAGTTCCAATTGAACATAAGCTATTATGTCTAGCTTTAGGGGCCCAGCGACTAATAAATTTAGGAACTCTCCTATGATAAGTCAGCATCGATTTGCCTCCTAGGCTTGATCGTGTTCCTTTATCTGTTCCGAATTTCCAAAGGAAGTACATCGCTATAGGGGTGCCTTATGCTTTTCTAATACTAAAGGTTTTTGAAAGAAAGGGAATAAAATGGATATATTATTTGTTGGAGATGTCGTAGGTTCACCTGGCAGAGAAATGATTAAAGAATACTTACCGAAGTTAAAAAAGAAATATCGCCCTCAATTAGCGATTGTAAATGGGGAAAATGCCGCTGGTGGGAGAGGGATAACGGAATCCATCTATAAACAATTTTTAGAAGCAGGGGCAAATGCCGTTACACTTGGTAATCATGCGTGGGATAATAAGGGGATTTTTGAATTTATTGATCAAGCTAAGTATTTAGCTAGACCTGCAAATTTTCCAGAGGATGTTCCAGGAAGAGGATTAATTTTCGTTAAAATTAATCAAATTGAAGTCGCGATTATCAATTTGCAAGGTAGAACATTCATGTCACCGTTAGATTGTCCTTTTAAAAAAGTAGATGAACTTATCGTGGAGGCGAAAAAACGGACTAATATTATATTTATCGATTTCCATGCTGAAGCGACTAGTGAAATGCAAGCAATGGGTTGGTATGTAGATGGTCGAGCAACTGCAGTGATTGGAACACATACACATGTGCCTACAGCAGATAATCGCGTCCTCCCGCAGGGAACAGCATATATGACAGATGTTGGGATGACAGGGCCTTATGATGCTATTCTCGGCATGGAAAAGGAAGCTGTGTTACATAAGTTTCTTACAGCACTTCCAACTCGATTTGAAGTAGATAAAAATGGAAGAAAACAATTATGTGCTTGCTTAATTACAGTGGATGAAAAAACTGGTATAGCTAAATCGATCAAAACAATTTTAATCAACGACGACCAACCTTTTTTCATCGAATAAAATATTAATTTTGTGTGTCCTCCGTTTCGGACAAACCGGAATAGTTCGGAATTTCTCTGAATATAGTAACAATGGAACGATGGTCCGCGATTGTCATAATTAAGGACAATCGCTATGGGGAAATGACGAGGAGGAACATGAAATGGCAATATTAAAAGTTTCAGCAAAATCTAATCCTAATTCCGTAGCGGGTGCGCTAGCAGGAGTTCTCCGCGAAAAAGGCAATGCAGAAATTCAGGCAATCGGGGCAGGGGCATTAAATCAAGCAGTGAAAGCAGTAGCAATTGCGAGAGGATTTGTCGCGCCGAGCGGAGTAGATTTAATTTGTATTCCTGCATTTACTGATATTTTAATTGACGGGCAAGAAAGAACTGCTATAAAGCTCATTGTGGAACCTAGATAGGTGCTTTGTTTTTGACGTGAATGGTTTGGATTTGATCTGTTTGTATAACTACAAACAGGTCTTTTCGAATTTTTTGCAACAAAATCAAGCTAAAGTTGTTTTAGAAAATAAAAGGCATTATACTAATAGGGTGTATGGACATCATTTTACAAATGAATCAATTCATCATAAATATAATAATTGAGACATTTTCGATTTTGTAGATTTTGTTTTAAAGAAGGAAAGGGGATTTTCATGAACGAGAAACAGCGTTTAGAAAGTCAACAAACAATAAAAGCAGATACAGTAGCATCTAAGCCGGAAAAGGATTATAGTAAATATTTTCAATCTGTGTATACTCCTCCCTCCCTTAAGGACGCGAAAAAGCGTGGAAAAGAGGAAGTAGAATACCATAAAGACTTCGAGATTCCAGAACAATTCCAAGGGCTTGGAAAAGGACGTAAATATTATATACGTACATATGGCTGTCAAATGAATGAACATGATACAGAAGTGATGGCAGGCATATTCATGGAACTTGGCTATGAAGCGGTAGACTCAGTTGATGAAGCAGATGTTGTTCTATTAAATACATGTGCTATTCGTGAAAATGCCGAAAATAAGGTGTTTGGAGAGCTAGGTCATTTAAAACCGTTAAAATTAGAGCGTCCAGATCTACTTATTGGCGTATGTGGTTGTATGTCCCAAGAAGAATCAGTAGTCAATAGAATACTTGAGAAGCACCAATTCGTTGATATGATATTTGGAACACATAATATACACAGATTGCCACAAATTTTAAATGAAGCTTATATGTCAAAAGAAATGGTTGTAGAGGTATGGTCTAAAGAGGGAGATGTGATTGAGAACCTTCCGAAGGTCCGTCGTGGTAATATTAAAGCTTGGGTAAATATTATGTATGGTTGTGACAAGTTTTGTACGTATTGTATTGTCCCTTATACACGTGGGAAAGAGCGTAGTCGTCGTCCAGAAGACATTGTTCAGGAAGTACGACAACTGGCAGCTCATGGATATAAGGAAGTGACATTGCTTGGTCAAAACGTAAATGCGTATGGTAAAGATTTTGAAGATATTGATTTTACACTTGGCGATTTGATGGAGGAGCTAAGCAAAATTGATATTCCAAGAATTCGTTTTACTACGAGCCATCCACGTGATTTTGATGATCGTTTAATTGAAGTCCTAGCAAAACAAGGTAATTTAGTAGACCATATTCACTTGCCTGTTCAATCAGGATCTAGCGACATTTTAAAAATTATGGCTCGAAAGTATTCACGAGAGCATTATCTTGAATTAGTTCGCAAAATCAAAGCTGCAATCCCGAATGTGACATTGACAACAGATATCATTGTTGGTTTCCCGAATGAAACAGATGAACAGTTTGAGGAAACAATGACTTTGTATAAAGAAGTAGGATTTGAAACAGCTTATACCTTTATTTATTCACCACGCGAAGGCACACCTGCAGCACGTATGAAAGATAATGTGTCAATGGAAGTGAAAAAAGCTAGACTTCAACGTTTGAATGATCTTGTGAATGAAATGGCGCGAGAGGCAATGGAGAAGTATGAAGGCCAAGTGGTAGAGGTATTAGTTGAAGGGGAAAGTAAGAATAATCCGGATGTACTAGCAGGCTATACACGTAAAAATAAATTAGTGAATTTTAAAGGACCTAAATCCATCATTGGACAATTAGTTAATGTGAAAATTATCAATGCAAAAACTTGGTCCCTAGATGGCGAAATGATAGAAATAGATGAACAAGTTGAGGTGGTATAACATGGGGAAATATACAAAAGACGATATTTTAAAACAGGCACATGACCTAGCGAAAATGATCGCTGAAACTGAGGAAGTAGACTTTTTCAAGCGAGCAGAAGCTCAAATAAATGAAAATCAAACAGTGAGAGAAATGATTGCAAGTATTAAGAGCCTGCAAAAACAAGCTGTAAACTTTCAACATTATGAAAAAGAACGTGCATTAAAGTTAATTGAAGTGAAAATTGAAAACTTGGAAAAAGAATTAGATGAGATTCCAATTGTTCAGGAATTTAAACAATCTCAAGTTGATGTAAATGATTTGCTTCAATTAGTATCTTCCGCTATTTCAAATAAAGTGACAGATGAAATTTTATTATCCACTGGTGGAGATGTTCTTTCTGGTGAGACTGGTTCTAAATTGAAGAATAGTCCATCAAGCTGTTAAAACAATTTAATTATAAGTGTAAAAGGGCTGTCCAAGAGGACAGCCCTTTTTATATTGCTTATTTCATGTCACCTCCTCCTATCCTGCGGGCGCGGTTTGTACGTCGTTTACCCAGTAATTTCTCATTTCTTTTTAGGCATTAGCACCTTCATCTAGGTGAATGCATAGTATGAAGAGAAAATGAATGAGGAGGGTTCGCTCGAATGGAAGATTACAGAGAGATTATTACAAAGGCGGTCGTTGCGAAGGGGCGTAAATTTACCCAGTCCAATCATGCAATCCAACCGCAGCACCAACCTTCGAGCATTTTAGGTTGCTGGATTATCAATCATAAGTATGAGGCGAGGAAGGTCGGCAAAACAGTCGAAGTATGCGGCTCGTTTGATATTAATGTTTGGTATTCTCATCATGATAACTCAAAGACATCTGTAGCCACTGAAAAAGTCGACTATAAAGATGTTATCAAACTTAAATACCAAGATCCAGACTGTCTGGATGATAAACAAGTCGCAGCCAGAGTTATTCAACAGCCTAATTGTGTCGAAGCGATCATATCCAAAAAAGGAAATAAAATCCTTGTTAGTACAGAAAGAGAATTTCTTGTAGAAGTAATTGGAGAAACAAAAGTTTGTGTAAAAGTTCACCAAGATAAATGTGATTGTGATGATGATGACGATGAATATGGTGCAGAATTAGATGATAGTGAATTTGAAGAGATTGATCCAGATTTTCTTGGTTCTCATAGTACGAAATGATCTCCGGGAAGAAAATTCTTCCCGTTTTTTTATGTTTGGTCATAATGTTCAGTCAGATTTATATATATCGTGAAGCTATAGGTAGGCGCGAAAAAAAGTAAAAACAAGTCAAAGTTATTTTGTCAATATCTGTTCTTGAAGATGGCTGCTCTTTTTTAATGAAGTCACCTAAAGGGATATGATATACTAATCAGGATAGAGTTTTGGAACGGAAAGGGATATGGTACATATGCAACAATATACGCCGATGATTCAACAATACCTACGGATAAAGGCAGATTACCAAGATGCCTTTTTATTTTTTCGTTTAGGTGACTTTTATGAATTATTTTTTGAGGATGCTTTAAAAGCTTCAAAAGAACTGGAAATTACATTAACAAGTAGACAGGGAGGAACGGAGGAACGCATACCAATGTGCGGAGTACCTCATCATTCTTCCACTGGATATATAGAACAACTTATTCAAAAAGGTTTTAAAGTGGCAATCTGTGAACAAACAGAAGATCCAGAAACGGCTAAAGGTGTTGTAAGACGGGAAGTTGTACAATTAATAACACCTGGAACGGTAATGGAAGGGAAAGGATTGCTAGAAAAAGAAAATAATTATATAGCAGCAATCACAGTCACGGATGATTTCCACGCGATTGCCTATGCAGATCTTTCTACAGGGGAAAGTAGAGCAACATTATTTTCTAGTTCAACAGATTTATTATTAAATGAACTTTCAATTATTGGCACAAAGGAAATTATTGTTGACTCTACAACAGATCCGGCTTTGGTAAAGATGATGGAAGATCGTTGTAATGCTGTAATTTCTTATGAAAATAGTACAAGTCATAGCCAAGATTTCAATGAAATTATTAGTGATTTACCAGAAGAAAAGTTACAGAGTACAGTTTATCGATTGCTCCATTATTTGTTAAAAACGCAAAAACGGAGCCTTAATCATTTACAGGATTTTGTTAGCTATGAAATCGATCAATTTATGAAAATCGATTACTATTCAAAGCGTAATCTAGAATTAACCGAACCTATTCGTGGAACAGGTAACAAAGGTACATTACTTTGGTTACTTGATGAAACTGCTACAGCGATGGGAGCCAGAATGTTAAAACGATGGATTGACAGGCCATTGATCAATCAATCGGTGATCGAGAAGCGACTTCAAGTCGTAGAAATTATGATGAATCACTTTTTCGAACGCCAAGAACTTCGCGAACTATTAAAAGGTGTGTATGATCTGGAGAGGCTCGCAGGACGAGTAGCTTTTGGAAACGCAAATGCAAGAGATTTTATCCAATTGAAAAAGTCCCTTTGGCAAATTCCATCGATTCGTCAATTAATCTTTCAATTGGATCACAAAGACACGGAAAGGCTGGCAGAAAACCTTGATCCGTGTGAAGAACTAACCGATTTACTGGAGCAAGCGATTTTGGACAACCCACCGATTACTGTAAAAGAAGGTGGAATCATTAAAGATGGATTCCATGCGGAATTAGATACGTATCGTGATGCAAGTAGAAACGGGAAAAGTTGGATTGCTGAACTAGAAAGTGAAGAAAGAAAAAAGACAGGTATTCGATCATTGAAAATAGGATATAATCGAGTGTTTGGATACTATATTGAAGTGACAAGAGCGAATGTTCATCTTCTTGAAGAAGGCCGATATGAACGAAAGCAAACTTTAACGAATGCTGAGAGATATATCACGCCAGAATTAAAGGAAAAAGAGGCATTAATTCTTCAAGCAGATGAGAAATGTATAGATCTAGAATATGAATTATTCCTGCAAATCCGTGAATCGGTTCGGGAATTTATCCCACGTTTACAGCAAGCAGCTAAAATAATTAGTGAATTGGATGTATACCTTAGTTTCGCTACGATTAGTGAAACAAGACATTATTCAAAACCTACATTTAATAACAAACGCGAAATTAATTTGCTTGATGGTAGGCATCCTGTAGTGGAGAAAGTAATGGGAACACAAGAATACGTTCCTAACAGTTGTACAATGGATAGTAAACGGGAAATGATGCTTGTTACGGGGCCAAATATGTCTGGTAAAAGCACATATATGCGTCAAGTTGCCTTAACAGCTATATTAGCGCAAATTGGTTGTTTCGTGCCTGCTTCCAAAGCGGATATTCCTATTTTTGATCAAGTATTTACACGGATTGGTGCTGCTGATGATTTAATTGCAGGCCAAAGTACATTTATGGTCGAAATGTTAGAAGCTAAAAACGCCATTACACACGCTACAAAAGATAGTTTAATATTATTCGATGAAATCGGACGAGGAACATCAACCTATGATGGGATGGCATTAGCACAAGCAATTATTGAATACATCCATGACCGAATTGGCGCTAAAACACTTTTCTCTACTCATTACCATGAGTTAACAGTACTGGATGAGAGTTTAAAAAGATTGAAAAATATCCATGTAAGTGCCGTTGAGCAACAAGGTAAACTTGTCTTTCTGCATAAAATTAAAGAAGGACCTGCAGATAAAAGTTACGGCATTCACGTAGCCGAGCTAGCCGAGCTTCCTAAGGAACTCATTACACGAGCATCCGAAATATTAAATGAATTAGAAAAAGAAAATGCGATAAAAGTGAAAAATCCCCTCTCAGACTCTGAAAGTGTAGAAATAGAAACTACTGAACAAATGTTAAATGAACAACTAGCGTTATTTGGCGAGCCAAACAAAAAGAATAAAATAGCTAATCATGAGAAAAAAGTGATAGATGAAATGAAAAACTTAAATATTCTTGATATGAACCCTTTACAAGCAATGAATAT
Organism: Lederbergia lenta NBRC 16444; assembly: GCF_001591545.1. Lineage (GTDB taxonomy): Bacteria > Bacillota > Bacilli > Bacillales > Bacillaceae_C > Lederbergia > Lederbergia lenta. The sequence continues at coordinate 1,681,517 of NZ_BCVC01000001.1, read as the reverse complement.
TTTATATGAAATGCAAAAAAAGTTAAAAAAATAAATGATGGAACAGGAGGATGAAAATGCGGGACATCATTGAACTAGACGATGCACTTTCCAACAAAATAGCAGCGGGTGAAGTGGTAGAACGCCCCTCCTCTGTAGTAAAAGAATTAGTAGAAAATGCACTTGATGCTAATAGCAGTATTATTGAAATCGATATTGAGGAAGCTGGTCTCGGAAAAATCCGCGTTATTGATAACGGAAAAGGTATAAGAGAAGACGATGTGCTTTCAGCATTTAAAAGACATGCTACAAGTAAAATTAAAAATGAGAATGATTTATTCCGAATTAGAACTTTAGGCTTTCGTGGAGAAGCGCTTCCTAGTATTGCTTCCGTCTCTCATCTTGAACTTATCACTGCTCGGGATGGGGAAGATGGAACGAAACTAGTCATGCAAGGTGGCAATATCATTACACAAGAAAAAGCAGTAGGACGAAGAGGCACGGATATAACGATTTCAAATTTGTTTTTTAATACACCTGCAAGGTTGAAATACCTAAGATCTTTACACACTGAAATTGGCCATATATCGGATATTATGAATAGGTTAGCCCTTTCGCACCCTAACGTATCATTCAGACTTCGTCATAATGATCGTTCGCTACTCCATACGAATGGAAATGGAGACGTACTTCAAGTTTTGTCAGCTATTTATGGGATCAATATCGCCAAAAAGATGATTCCTATTCATGCAAGCTCACTGGATTTCACGATAAATGGGTATATATCACTCCCAGAAATTACACGTGCATCTAGAAATTATTTGTCTACAATGGTGAATGGACGGTTTATTAAAAACTATTCACTCGTGAGAGCGATTATGGAAGGCTATCATACGCTACTTCCAATCGGTCGCTATCCGATTGCCCTATTATCGATTGTAATGGATCCATTACTTGTCGATGTGAACGTCCACCCAGCCAAATTAGAAGTTAGACTAAGTAAAGACAAAGAATTAAATGAGCTAATAGCGTTGGAAGTAAAAAAAGTATTTAAACAAAGAGAACTTATTCCGCAAGGAGCTGCACCTGTCAGAAAAACAGCAGCAGTTTCAGAACAGACAAGTTTACGACTTGAAAATAGACAGGAGCCGAAGAGGGAAGCAGAACAAACGTATAAAGCAAAACCTTATACAACAAACCATTTTGAAAAGGCTCCTCTATTACCGACGGAAGAAATGAAGAAATTATACGAACCTGATGAAGAAGACAGTTCCACATCCTCTGTTTTCATCGCAAAAGAACCGGAAGAAAAAATGATACCCGTCCAAAACGATGAGGAACAGCCACCGGAAGAGAATAAGAGGCAAAATTCCCGAATTCCGCAACTTTATCCAATCGGTCAAATGCATGGAACCTATATATTTGCACAGAATGAAGAAGGCTTATATATGATCGACCAACACGCGGCACAGGAAAGAATCAAATATGAGTATTATCGAGAAAAAGTAGGACAAGTGGAGAACGAGCTTCAAGACTTACTCGTACCACTTACATTAGACTTCTCACCTGATGAATATGTAAAGCTTGAAGAATATAAGGATGACTTAGAAAAAGTCGGCATATTTTTAGAGGAATTTGGGATGAACAGCTATATGATTCGGTCACATCCACAATGGTTTCCAAATGGAGAAGAACAAGAGACGATAGAAGAAATACTTGAACAAGTATTAGCAATGAAAAAGATTGATATCAAAAAGCTTCGGGAAGAAGCGGCAATTATGATGAGTTGTAAAGCATCTATCAAAGCAAATCGCTTTTTAAGAAACGATGAGATTCAATCTTTATTGAATGAATTGAGACTTTCTGAAGATCCTTTTACATGCCCACATGGAAGACCGATTATGATCCATTACTCCATTAGTGAAATGGAAAAAATGTTTAAGAGAATTATGTAAAAGTCGACAACGTAAGATCCTTTATTTATAAGGGTCTTACGTTGTTTTTTCTTGATTTATCAACCAAATGACCACTTTTATTGCGTCAAGGATATTTTCTTATATCGTTTGAAAATAAAACTCTATCTTCTTAAAATAAAAATAAGACCGTTAATCTGGCGGTTTCTTCTTATTAAACCAAGCTAAAAATAATCTATATTTTTCTCAATAGATAAAAGGAATGAATATTACCCAAAAATAGGATAACCCTTAAAATACCAAGCTTTGGGATAAAGTAAATGGTATTTATCAGCCTTCAAATTTCAAGTAATCATATTGACTTTGGGTAATAGAATGTTTACAATACAACTATTCAATAAAACAATTGAATAGTTGAGGTGTAGAACGAATGGATGTAGAACGAAAACTAAAGGATATGTTATATCAAGAATTTGCTCGCATTGGTAAAAGTCTTTCTAGCCCTAAAAGATTAGAAATACTCGACCTCTTATCACAAAGCCCAAAATCGGTCGATGGGTTGGCTAAGAGTACGGGAATGACTGTTGCAAATGTGTCACAACATTTGCAAACTCTCTACAATGCAAGATTAGTTGATTTCAAGAAACAAGGGAATTTTGTTATTTATGAACTAGCCGATTCTGCGGTTTCAGACTTTATGAGCACTCTGCATCGATTATCTGAGAAACAATTGCTTCAAGTTCAATATATTAAAAAAGAATTTTTAAATAATCATTTTGAAATGGAAGGATTGTCACTTACAGACCTTAAAAAACGGATGGAAAATCGAGAAGTCTTACTTTTGGATGTAAGACCTAAAGACGAATACGAAGAAGCTCATATTCCCGGGGCTGTATCCATCCCAATTGAAGAATTAGAAGATAAGTTAGCCACTTTACCATCGAATTGTGATGTCGTTGCTTATTGTAGGGGACCTTACTGCTTAATGTCTGTAGAGGCGGTTGAAATATTAAAAACAAAAGGAATAAATGCTTTTCGATTAGAAAATAGTGTTCAAGATTGGAAAGAATTTGTAAAACAAGATAATTAAATAATAGAGGAGGGTACTATGAATAAAGTACAATATGTTAATTCATTTCCCAGGAAAGATGGGACGAAGTGATGTCTCATAAAGATGTGGATTCAAAAACCTTAATAAGTCAGCCAGCTTGGTTACAAAGTTACATTGACTCTCCAAAAAAACAAAGACAGTTATATAGACAAACATTGATCATCGTTGTCATTTCACAAATATTTGGTGGTGCTGGACTTGCGGCAGGAGTAACGGTAGGGGCACTTCTAGCACAAGACATGCTAGGTACGGATAGTTTTGCGGGAATCCCAGCCGCTTTACTCACCTTGGGATCTGCTGGGGCAGCACTATTTGTAGGGGGTCTATCTCAACGTTTTGGACGCCGTATTGGACTCTCTATAGGATTCTTAGCTGGAAGTGCTGGTGCGATTGGGGTAGTAATCTCAGCGGCAACCAATAATATTATATTTCTTTTTGTTTCATTACTAATCTATGGTGCTGGAACTGCAACAAACTTGCAAGCGCGTTATGCAGGAACAGACCTAGCTAGCTCTAGACAACGAGCAACTGCAATCAGTATTGCAATGGTATCAACAACATTCGGTGCTGTTGCAGGTCCAAACATGGTTAATGTAATGGGTGAATTTGCTATGTCAATTGGTGTTCCTGCTCTATCCGGTCCTTTCATTCTAGGTGCTGCAGCATACATGCTTGCTGGTTTGGTACTATTAATTTTACTTCGTCATGACCCTCTTATTGTTGCAAAAGCGATTGCCGATGTGCAAAAATCGGACAATAGTAAACTTTTAGACACGAACTCTAAAAACATGACAATTAACAAACGAGGGATTGTCGTTGGAGCTACGGTAATGGTCCTAACCCAAATTGTCATGGTTGCAATTATGACAATGACACCTGTACATATGGGGCATCACGGACATGGATTAAAAGAGGTAGGAATGGTAATTGGATTCCATATAGGCGCAATGTACCTGCCATCTCTCGTAACCGGAATCCTTGTAGATAAAATTGGGCGTACTTTTATGACAATAGCTGCCGGTGCCACTCTACTTGCTGCTGGTATTCTGGCTGCTGTTACACCCGCTGATTCTATGTTAGGACTGATCATTGCGCTCATTTTGCTTGGGCTTGGTTGGAACTTTGGTTTAATTAGCGGTACAGCGCTCATTGTGGATGCTACTGACCCTTCCACTCGTGCAAAAACCCAAGGATCGGTTGACGTCTTAATCGCTTTGGCGGGAGCAGCGGGAGGAGCACTATCTGGTGTGGTGGTAGCTTATTTCAGTTTTACAACACTTTCAATTGTTGGAGGTGCCCTTTCATTATTGCTTATTCCAGTAGTTGTCTGGTCATTTCACAGCCATTCATCAAGAATATCTAGCAATATCAAGGGAAAAATGTAGAGAGATAAACTAGCGAAATATCGAAATAATTCATTTAGACATCTTGGATGAAAAAAGACTATGATAATGAGTAAAGAAAGTCCATATTATATTTACATTCTTTCATGAAAATGAGAATGGTTCTTCACATACAATGGGTAACAAATATTTGCCTACATAATGATGTACATTATGTAGGTATGTTTTCTTAAACATGCACTAGTAAAATATTTCGATGACTAAAATGATAAATGAATCAATCAAAACAATACCAGAAGCCCTGAACTCGGTGCAATACTTGGACCTTGTAAGTTACCAATAAACAATTTACTCTTTTTTAGAGTCAATTCAACGGGGTATCCATGCCTGTTAGTGACGTGGTGCCAATAAGATTACCGAAACACCAATTAAGCATATTCCTGCACCTAACCAATCGTATAAATCAGGTGTTTGTTTATCAATACTCCATCCCCATAATACAGATAGAACGACAAATACCCCTCCATAGGCGGCATAAACTCTTCCGAACGATGGGAAGGATTGAAATGTAGCAATTATACCGTATAAAGACAAAGCGATGCCTCCAAAGATCCCCCAATAAAACGGCTTACCTTCTCTTAACCATAACCAGATGAGATAACCTCCACCTATTTCAGCAAGTCCAGCAAATATAAATAATACAATTGTATAAGTCATTTTCAATATCCCTTTCTTTAATGCTTATTAATAAAGTTATTATATCGTATCGTAGTTGAATGAACTCCTTTTAGGGGGAATGGTGTATCCCTTACTATTTAAAAATAGTCGGCGTTGACCGAGCTTAAGAATAAAAGCGATCATCCTGAGTGGATGGACCGCTTAATAAGAATGTTTTGGGTGGATTCTCCTTAACTAATTTCCCAATAGTTTAAAAAGAGTACGAAACAGTCAAAAGTATAAATAACTATTTACATTGTTTTGAAGTGTTTATATCTTCGTCCCACCATAAAGATTAACGGGGAGCCAATGATGCTTGGAAGAAACCAAAAAAACAATGGATGCCATTCGTTGACGATAGGTATATTGGAGATGTTAACAACGAGAATTGCTGTACAAATAGCTATATAGGAGCCTAGCATTCCACTAATATGTAATGCTAACCAATTTTTCCATTTGTTCTTGGCAGAAAGGTATCCAATAAAAGCGAAAGAATATGAAAATACCCCAATGAAAAATAGATAAGCACTATTCTCCCAATTCATTATTGCCATTATTAATGATGTGACGAAAACTACAACAAAAGCACTATGGTAAATTTCACCCCAAAGTGAATGCATTCCTCTTTTTTTCTTTGAAGACATAGCACCTATACCACTAATAAGACATACTGTTCCAGCAAAAATATGAATAAGAAGACATACTTTAAAGATAAAGCAACATTCCCTTCCGTACTTATATTAAGTTCTTCATATTAAAGCATCCTGCCAGTTTAACGAAAATAATCAGAGGAAATGTAAGAAAAGACAGGAGTAATACCGCCCTTCCATTTTATAAAAAATAGCGAGGCGCTGACTTGGCCTTATGATTGAGATTTAAATGGAAAGTTCTCTATTAATTGATTGAACTTAATTTCCCATTGTAAGAAATCTGAAATAGGTAGTTTCCCAAAAAACTGTATACCAGACATTTCAAATGAGACGGTTATAAAATATGTATCTCCTTTCTGTTCATCACCGAACCAGCAAGGAAAAGATGTTTTATCCCCCATATAAGAAGGCAAATCTTCATATACCTTTCTCAATATTTCATAAGTATGATTATTAAATTTTCTTTCATCAACCATACACACTCTTTCAAACTCTACTATGTCGTTAACAACATGATACCTATTATTATAATAATGTTCGTCTTCTATAATCATAAAACATCCTCTCCAAATCGCACATTAAGAATGAATAATATAATTACATTATATACTTTTTCCATTTCCAGAATAGGAGATCAGTATATATTAATATATATAAAAGTTTAGGTTCGTGGCTTGGAGTTTGTTAAAATGAATGGTGTAGAACGTATATGGGATAAATGTCATAAAGTCTTCTTATTCTATTCTGTGAAAATGGAGTAAAATAGAGGTAGTAAAACATCTTCCTATTTAAACACTTAGGGGTGATTGGTATGACTGCATTCTTGATCATTGCAGCTATTTTAACAAGTGTTGTTGCCTTAGTTGGAACATTGCTTGTTGGAAAAGACATAAGCGCAAAACTTAAAGACTATGAAAGCGAAGGCGATACACTCCAAGACGAACTTGCGAGGTCTCATGAATATGAATCAAAATCATTAAGTGTAAATATTAAATCATTAAGTTGGATATATGTGGGATTAGCACTTGTTACAATATTTGTTTGCCTTGGTATATTTTTCTATTGAAACACCTAAATATGAATTGCTCGTAGACGTTAGGTAACAAACTAACATCTACGGGTTTTTTTTATTTATAAATCATAATATTGTTATGTAAACTAAAACATGGAGTGACGAATATAAGTCTCATTTTATGGGCAATCATGATATGATAAAACATATTAATGTTAGGAAAGCAGTGAATGTGTTGAAACAAAAAGTGATCGTAATTGTAGGTCCAACAGCGGTTGGAAAAACAAAATTAAGTATTGAATGTGCCAAAGCATTTTCTGGAGAAATTATTAGTGGTGATTCCATGCAAGTATATAAGCGTTTAGATATTGGCACAGCCAAAATTAAACGAGAAGAAATGGAAGGTATTCCGCATCATTTGATTGATATTAAGGAACCGGAAGAATCGTTTTCCGTCGCAGAATTTCAAGCAGCAGTCCGCGGTAAAATAGACGAAATAAGCAGCCGGGGATTGGTCCCAATTATTGTTGGGGGGACAGGCTTATATATACAATCAGTATTAAATGATTATCAATTTCTAGAAATGCCCAGTAATGAAGCATTAAGAAATGAACTTGAAGAAGCTGCTAAAGAGGATAATGGGGAGAAATTATATCAAAAACTTACGATGATTGATCCTTTAAGTGCAGAAAGAATTCATCCTAATAATAGTAGAAGAGTCATTCGTGCCTTAGAAATCTATTATAGTTCTGGAAAAACGATGAGTGAGCTGCAAAAGCATCAGAAAATGGAGCCTGTATACGATAGTGTTATTATTGGCCTTACGATGGATAGGGAAAAGTTATACAGCCGAATTAATCAACGTGTAGATATGATGCTTGACGAAGGACTTCTTGATGAAGTGACTGAATTATTCAATCAAGGCATTAAAAACGTACAATCTGTGCAAGGAATAGGGTATAAAGAATTGTATGATTTTCTAGAAGGAAGAAGCGACTTTGAAGAAGCAATTGAATTATTAAAACAACATTCACGTAAATATGCCAAACGTCAATTAACATGGTTTAGAAATAAAATGGATGTTACTTGGTTTGATATGACCGATCAAAGGGAACAATTGAATAAAACAACAGAAATAATTGATTTCATTGCAGGAAAGTTGAAAATTAACTCGAATACATAGGTATAGAGAAATAAGAGGAGGACATTCAATGAAACATCCAATTAACATTCAAGACCAATTCTTAAATCAACTACGTAAAGAAAATGTACCTGTAACAGTTTTTTTACTAAATGGTTTCCAATTAAGGGGACAAGTGAAAAGCTTCGATAACTTTACCGTTCTATTTGAATCGGAAGGGAAGCAACAGCTTGTTTATAAGCATGCTATTTCAACCTTTGCTCCCCAACGCAATGTGCAAATTAATTATGAAGAACAATCCTAACTAAATCGTAACGCGCATATGACAATATATGCGCGTTTTTATTTTGAATTTTTCCATGAAGGTTTGACATCGGTATTAGATATCAGTCCAATGAATATAATGAGTATGAGTGAATATACCTTGAAAATTAATAGTAACCAATTATTTTTCTGGGCGTATACTGTTTTTGACTGTGAGGTGATGGGGATGGATGAACCGCTCCGTATGAAAAACAATGGGCAGATTAGTATTATGCTCAATGTAAATAAGCGAGAGAAGTTAAAACAAAAACCAAACAATGGGATCTCATCAAAGCCTTTATCACATGAACATGCTATTTTAACTGAATTAGAAAATGAGATGAACGAGCTTGTTGGAATGAAAGAAATGAAGAAAATGATGCAAGAGGTATATGCTTGGATTTATATTAATAAAAAGCGAGATGCCGCTGGTTTAAAGCCTGGTAAGCAAGTCCTTCATATGATGTTTAAAGGAAATCCAGGCACTGGAAAGACAACAGTAGCTAGATTAATCGGAAAACTATTTCAGAAAATGGATGTTCTTCCAAAAGGTCATTTAATTGAAGCGGAGAGAGCAGATTTAGTTGGTGAGTATATAGGACACACCGCTCAAAAAACAAGGGATCTTGTAAAAAAGGCTACTGGGGGCATTCTATTTGTGGATGAAGCTTATTCACTTGGACGTGGCGGTGAAAAAGACTTTGGGAAAGAAGCAATAGATACTTTAGTAAAACATATGGAAGACAAACAGCACGAATTTATATTAATTTTGGCTGGGTACTCAAGAGAAATGGAACATTTTTTAAAACTAAATCCGGGATTACATTCGCGGTTTCCATTAGTGTTTCATTTTCCTGATTATACAGTGAATGAATTAATGCAAATTGGAGAGCGTATGTTAAAAGAGAAAGAATACGTCATTAGTCAAGAAGCAGAAACAAAATTGAAAGATCATTTATTATATGCAAAAGCAATGAATACAAATACTTTTTCGAACGGTCGTTATATTAGAAATATACTAGAAAAAGCAATTAGGGCACAGGCAATGAGACTCTTAAAAGAGCGAGAACTTGATAAAAACACATTATCTATGCTTGTGAGCGCTGATTTTCACTTTCAAGAAGTAGATTAATTTATCCCTCTCGGCAATCCAATTAGGATTGCCGAACTTTATGCACCATTAATTATATAGATTCGTGTTCATATGAGCTTTCTGCTATCATAATAGTATGGAAAGAGGTGGATTATTTGCTGATGAAAGAACATGAAACAGCTATTTTAGTTGGTAGTCAGGTGGATGAATCTGACCAACATTTTCACTATTCGTTACAAGAATTAGAATCACTAACCATTACTGCGCAAGGACAAGTACTTACTATGCTTACGCAAAAACAAAACCGAGTGCATCCGGCAACATATATCGGTAAAGGTAAGTTAGAAGAATTACAAGCGCTCGTAGAGGAAATGGAACCTGATTTAATTATTTTTAATGATGAATTAACACCAAGCCAACTAAGTAATCTTCAAGAAAAATTAAGTGGAAGAGTATTGGACCGCACACAGCTTATATTGGATATATTTGCACAACGAGCGAAGTCAAAAGAAGGGAAGTTGCAAGTAGAGCTAGCGCAGTTACAATACCTTCTGCCACGACTTACTGGACAGGGCATCGCTATGTCGAGGCTTGGTGGTGGAATAGGGACAAGAGGTCCTGGTGAAACGAAACTGGAATCTGATAGACGGCATATTCGTAGACGCATTGACGAAATTAAGAAGCAATTACAAGTAGTCGTGGAGCATAGGGAACGATATAGAGAAAGAAGAAAACGCAATAAAGCCTTTCAGATTGCCATTGTAGGTTACACGAATGCAGGAAAATCTACTTTATTCAATCGCATGTCCACTGCAGAATCATATGAAGAAGATAAGCTGTTTGCTACACTTGATCCAATGACGAGAAAGCTTATCCTACCAAGTGGTTATTCAGCAATTATTACGGATACGGTTGGCTTCATTCAAGAACTCCCCACAGCATTGATTGCTGCCTTCCGATCGACACTCGAGGAAGTGCGAGACGCGGATTTATTGCTTCATGTTGTTGATAGTTCCAATCCCGATTATTCCAATCATGAACAAACAGTTGAGAAATTGCTGGAAGATTTAGAGATGAATCAGTTACCACAGTTGACCGTTTACAATAAAGCTGATGAAAAGCATACAGATTTCATTCCGAAAACTGGAGAAATCTTTATCATGAGTGCTTTTAAAGAAGAAGATCGAAATGAATTAAAGAAGAAAATTGAAGAAATGGCTGTTAGTAACATGCAATATTATCATGCGGTTATCCCAGCAAATGAAGGAAGATTACTATCTGTATTAAAAAGTGATACTATTTTACGTGAACTTGTTTTTCAAGAAGAAAACCAAGAGTATAAATGTAAAGGCTATGTGTTAAAGGACCACCCAGTTTTAGGGGCATTAAAATTATATGAGATTTAAAGGAGCAATAAGTAAATATGTATGAGTACGTAAAAAACAAAAAATTAGTTCCAATGATTGAAGAAGTAGAAGAAAAAATAAGTTCTGTTCACCGATCGATTGATCAAATGATTGAAACAAATCAATACCGGGTTTTAAAAAGCTTTCAAACGCATCGTGTAAATGATACATATTTTACTCCCTCTACAGGGTATGGCTATGATGATGTAGGGAGAGAAGCGCTAGAAAAAATTTATGCGGATGTATTTGGAGCGGAGGCTGGCTTAGTCAGGCCACAGATTATTTCTGGCACGCATGCCATTTCGATTGCGTTATTTGGTGTGCTTCGCCCAGGTGATGAATTGCTATACATGACGGGAAAGCCATATGACACACTGGAAGAAATAGTCGGGCTTCGTGGTGAGAAAAATGGATCATTAAAAGAATTCGGCATTGACTATGCATGCGTTAGTTTAACTGATTCGGGAGCAGTTGATTTCGACGCAGTGCAAAAAGCAATGAAACCAAATACTAAAATGATTGGCATCCAACGCTCTAAAGGGTATGATGATCGCCCGTCTTTCACGATTGCAGAAATCAAAGAAATGATTGATTTTGTCAAAGAAATAAATCCGAATGTCGTAGTGTTTGTAGATAATTGCTACGGTGAATTTGTAGAAGAATTTGAGCCGTGCCATGTAGGGGCTGATTTGATGGCTGGGTCTCTAATCAAAAATCCAGGTGGTGGGATCGTAAAGACTGGTGGATATATTGTTGGTAAGAAAGAATGGGTGGAAGCGAGTTCCTACCGAATGACCTCTCCAGGAATTGGAGCAGAAGCAGGTGCTACTTTATATAGCCTTCTTGAAATGTTCCAAGGATTCTTCCTTGCGCCACATATTACAGGGCAAGCATTAAAAGGAGCGGTGTATACAGCGGCATTACTTGAACGTGTAGGAATGAACTCATTACCAAAATGGGATGAAAAACGCACAGATTTAATCCAATCTGTTCAGTTTGCCAATAAAGAGTTAATGATTGAATTTTGTCAGTCGATTCAAGCCGCTGCCCCTGTTGATTCCTATGTTACTCCTTATCCGAGCTCCATGCCAGGTTATGAGGATGAAGTGATCATGGCTGCAGGTGCTTTTATTCAAGGTGCTAGTATTGAATTATCAGCTGATGGTCCTATTAGACCACCATACACTGCATACGTTCAAGGCGGCTTAACATATGCCCACGTGAAAATTGCTATCACTTCCTCGCTCGATCGGTTAATAGAAAAAGGTTTAATCACTATAGAATAGGGAAATATAATAATTGGCAGTATTTTTTGCTGTTATTTTATTAAAAAATAATGTAAAATCTTTTTATTAATTATATGTTTCATTGATAGAAATATATAATGGTCGAAAAATTAGGAGGAAAAGTAAAACAATGGGGACGCTTACGAAAGAAAGTATTGCACAACTTGCTGAAGAACAAAATGTGAAATTTGTTAGACTTCAATTTACAGATATTTTAGGAACGATTAAAAATGTAGAAATTCCAATTAAGCAATTAAACAAAGCTTTGGATAATAAAATGATGTTCGATGGTTCCTCTATTGAAGGATTTGTAAGAATTGAAGAGTCAGATATGTATTTATATCCAGATCTAGATACTTGGGTCATTTTCCCGTGGACAGCGGAAAAAGGAAAAGTAGCGAGATTAATATGTGATGTGTACAATTCAGATATGCAGCCTTTTGCAGGTGATCCTCGTAGTAATTTAAAAAGAGTTTTGAAAGAAATGGAGCACTTAGGGTTTACTAATTTTAATCTTGGTCCAGAACCAGAGTTCTTTTTATTCAAACTTGATGTGAATGGTGATCCAACATTGGAATTAAATGATACCGGTGGTTATTTTGACCTTGCTCCTACAGATCTTGGTGAAAATTGCCGTCGTGACATAGTGTTAGAACTAGAAGAAATGGGTTTTGAAATTGAAGCTTCTCACCATGAAGAAGCACCAGGACAACATGAAATCGACTTTAAATATGCTGATGCTGTATCTGCTTGCGACCAAATACAAACATTTAAACTTGTTGTTAAAACAGTCGCACGTAAGCATGGACTACATGCAACTTTCATGCCAAAACCTTTGTTTGGAGTAGCTGGTTCTGGAATGCATTTTAATATGTCATTGTTCAATAATGGGGAGAATGTGTTTTTCGATGAAAACGGTGAGTTGCAAATGAGTGAAACAGCTTATCAATTTTTAGCGGGTATCATTAAACATGCTCCAGGATTTACTGCAATTACAAACCCAACAGTTAACTCTTATAAACGCCTTGTACCAGGTTACGAAGCTCCATGTTATATCGCATGGTCTGCTCAAAACCGAAGCGCCTTGGTACGAATACCATCTTCAAGAGGTTTAAGTACAAGAATAGAGGTACGAAGCGTTGACCCAACAGCAAATCCATACTTGGCAATGGCTGTATTATTAAAAGCCGGATTAAGCGGAATTGAAGGGCAATTAACACCTCCACATTCTGTTGACCGCAACATCTATATTATGGACAAAGAAGAGAGAATGGAAGAGGGAGTAATCGACTTACCTGCCAACCTCTATGAAGCCCTCGAAGAATTAAAAAAAGACGAAGTCATTAAAGCTGGCCTAGGCAATCATATCTTCGAGAACTTTATCGAAACAAAAGGAATTGAATGGGATATGTTCCGCTCACAAGTACATCCGTGGGAACGCGAACAATATTTGTCAACATATTAATTAGTGGAACCGTTGGGGCTATTGAGCTCTGGCGGTTTTTCTAGTTCATTATAAAATTAGCTAATGGTCAACACTTAATAATTGACCATTTTTTGACGAATAAAATTTACTCTATTTCCCTCATATAAGCATCAAACTTATCGATGGAACGTGTTTCGATTCGTTTAGACACATGGGCATAAACATCTGATGTTATCTGCATGCTGCCGTGCCCAAGTCTTTCTTGTACCATTTTTGTATCAGCGCCAGCCTCTAACATCATGACAGCATGAGTATGTCGTGTAGAGTGAATTGGAAGCTTTGGACCATCTATTTTTTCAAGGCATGCTTTAAAGGCGTTAAAAAGAGTTGACTTTGGTAGGGGGCTACCATCATCTCTACATAGCCCCAGATTTAAGTCATGATGATAAGTAAGCATCCTCTAGATATAGTTTATGTTGATTCTGATATTTAAGATGAGCTTGTAGTTCGGTCAATATCAATTTTCCCAAAGTAATGAGACGCTCTGAATGATAAGTCTTCGTATCCCCGAATATATCTTCATCTTTTATTGGCCGGAAATCAAGAGTTTGCTTAATTGTAATTGTGTTTTCCTTCCAGTTAATATCAGACCACTGCAGGGCGGGTGCTTCGCCCTTTCTTGTGAAAAATTATAGCCAGATAATTGCAGGAGATTATAGTGGAATGACAGCAGATTGGCGTGAAGTCCCAACAACTCGAAATGGTTGGACGAAATGGGGAACTAGAAAACCGATGTACAATAAATAAGGTAAAGCGACCTATCCATTATGTGGACGGCTAGAGTGCATTTGGCAGCATTATTTTTAAAAGCTAAAGCAACCAATAGTTTAAGTGTGATATTTCACAATCTAAGAAAGTAAGTAGAATCACACTTGTAGCAAGACCTGAAATGATATAAAACAGAATCAGCTAAATTTATGTTTAAGCATAAAATGGAAAAGCATCCAAACTGGTTCATTGGATGCTTTTTTCTACAATCTGAAACTTATTATAAGATGTCCGTCCCAGAATAATAATTATTTTTCTGTTGCTGTATTTCCCATTGCAATAGAAATTCTATTCCAACTGTTGATTTGATTGATTATTAGAATAAGGTCAACATATTGTTTTTCGTCATAATGTTCACGTACTCGTTGATAAATCTCATCTGGCACACGTTTTGCCGGAATTAAAGTCACGTACTCTGTCAACTCAAGAGCTACTTTTTCCACATCTGAATAAAATGTACACTCTCTCCAAGTACTAATACAATATAAACGTTGTTCCGTTTCTCCCATTTTTCTAGCATCTGCCGTGTGCATGTTAATACAGTAAGCACAACCATTTATTTGAGAAGCCCGAATTTTTACAAGTTCACGAAGTTTACGGTCTATACCTGTAGTTTTCGTATACTTCTCCATTTCCATCATGATTTTAAGTGCTTCTGGTGCTACATTGTAATAATCAATTCGTTGTTCCATTTTTAATTCCCTCCTTAAAAAGCTTAGTTAGCTCTGCATTTTAACACCTTTCCCTTTAATTCAAAGGGTCGCAAATTTTTCTAGTTTAGAAAGATTGTGAGTTAATATAACCTACTAATTCTTTTTCAGCTGATTTCATTATTTCTTCTTTGTCGTTAGTAAAAATGTCTAAGCCTTGAGCACGTATTAATTTCATCTGGTTAATTCCCATCATGTGTAGTACTCCGCGCATATATTGGGGCGCAATATCTAAATTTACATATCGGTAATTAGTATCATATTCACTTCCACTCGTGAGGATAAATGTGACCTTGGTAGTTTCGTCTGACATTAATCCAACTGAACCAGTTTCAGTGTATTTGAATGTTTCTCTAGCTGTTAGAATATTATCCAGATAGTCTTTAAACTTTGCAGGCACATTCCAATTATGCAAAGGCATGTAAATATAAATATAGTCTGCTGACTTCCATTGTTTAATTAATTTATATTGTGCTTCATGATTTTTTAATCGTTCAGCAGACATTTCATTAGGATTAGTAAAATTTAGAGTGTCTGCAGTAATTTGCGGGATAAAATTATTTGGATCGTAAATATTTAATACTTCGATTGTTCCTTGACCATTTAATTTTTCTTGTAAAGTTTCTAATGCAACATCTGCTAAACGGTTTGCTGCTCTTTTTTGATTGTTGTAATCAGGATGAGCCATTAATTGTAAAATATTCATTGTTCCACCTCTATTAGTTTGATTATTTTTGTCGTTCCATTCTTTATTCCAATTTATTTCCTCTTAAATAGATTTAATTAAAGATCGGGTTAATCGCCGATTAATATTGTCTATAATATATGCTGTAATTATTTTTGTCAATTGAATAAATTTGCCAAAGAGAGAGGTTTCATTTATTTGACTAGTTATCTAAATCCTCCTAAGATATAGATTGATATTCCTTAATCAAAAGTAGGTGAGTTTATATGCAATATACTGTCGGCGTTGAATATGCTTTACATTGTCTGGTTTATTTAATTGATGTTCCTTCCAAGGAGAGTGTTGGGATAAAGGATTTAGCTGAATTCCAAGGTCTTTCTGAGACATTTTTATCAAAGGTTTTCGGTAAATTATCAAAAGCAGGTATTGTTAGCTCAGTTCCTGGTGTTAAGGGTGGTTATAAACTTGCTAAATCTCCAGAAGATATTTCTTTTTGGGATGTAGTTGAAGCAATTGAAGGTCCTAAGCCTATTTTTCAATGTAAAAATATTAAAGAAAATGGCTATTTGTATCGAGAAGGATGCTGTTCAGCTCCCACTTTTTGTACCATCAATTTAGTTATGCTCTCTGCGGAAGAAAAAATGCGTGATGATTTACGTAGTAAAAAACTTTCATGGTTAAACGAAGAGCTTAATCGTGTCTTACCTAAACAAATACGTGAAGATACCCGGAAATATTTTTCGTAGATTAGCATCTAAAAAAACAAACCTCTTATTAAATTCCCTAATTAAATGGAATTTAATAAGAGGTTTTTTCTAGTTCAAGAAATGTCAATCGTTAAATACAACCACTCCTCAACTAAACTGCACGTTAGTTGAACAAGATAATTCCTACTCTATTACCTCATAAAATAACTCGAACAGGTTTTAGAAATAAGTTCTGTGCAACTGTTATCAACCCTCCATTTTTTATATTGTAATAGCCTCCTCTTAATTGAGGGAAACTTTTTGTTTAGATATCTGATGTTTATTAAATATAAACTATCTATTTATAGGGTAAAGACACTGATGCGCTGATTAAGTAAGAAGATGTTATTAGTAGTAAAATAACCTATAATGAATATAACGCTCTTATTAGTTTCCTCCCTCCATAATTGAAGGTTTTAATTGTGGAAAATAAAAATCCTCTTTTTCACCAGAGTGATTGTCCAGTCAATACCTCGCATACTTCAATATATTATTTATTAAGGTCGGCCGACTTTAATAATATTAAGGGGCGATAAGAATATGTGGTTTGAAGATGATTTTGTTGGTGGAGAAAGAGACCGGCGGAGAAGACGAGTAAGGTTAATTTGTGAATGTAGAGAAGTAAGAGGCGACCGTGAAGATCATTGTGACCATGACCGTGACCGCGACCGCGACCGCAGACGTGATCGTGACTTCGAATGCAGATGTAGAGAACGTAGAGACGATCGCTACTAAGGGATGAGTAAGAAAAAGCCCAGCGCTGACCTAGATTAAAAACTAAAAGCGACCTATCCTATATGGAAGGGTCGCTTTTTTTAGCTTGTTATTGACTCTCCTTCTTATTGAACTAGTGCACCAGTTCGTAAAATAAGGTTAACCAGATTTTAAAATGTACCCTATAGAGTAGACACTTAAAAAAGGTCTGCTTCTAGAGTTACTTTTATGTATAATGAAAAAAATAGGGAATCGGAGAACATTTATATGTCAAAAAAACAATTTACTGAAAAAGAAATAGAATTACTATCTAATAATCGATATGTTCAATCTGTAAGTTCAAAGGGTGTTACATATACAGACGAATTTAAGAGGATTTTTATAACGGAAAATGAGAAGGGGAAATTGCCAAGACGGATATTCGAAGAGAATGGTTTTGATATTGAAGTCATTGGTATCGTAAGAGTACAAAGGTCTACTTCTAGATGGTGTAATGCTAATAAATCAGGCGTATTGGGACTTAGAGATACACGAACACGAAAAGAAAATTCGGGGAGGCCAACTACGAAAAATCTTTCTCTAGAAGAAAAGAATGCTAGATTAGAAGCTCAAATTCAATTGTTTAGGGCTGAAAATGAGTTACTAAAAAAGTTAGACATGATGGAAAGGAGGCTGGAGAGAAACGAGTAAAAGTCTCTTCTGAACAGAGGTTTCTTTTAATACGTTCAGTGATTGAAAAGTACAAACTCAAAAAGATGGTAAGTTTCTTATGCAAGATTTCGGGGATTTCACGCTCAGGTTATTATAACTACTTTACTTCAAAATCTCAGGAAAGAAGAGAAAAACGAGAAAAAGAAGACATGATTATTAAAGGGAATATTTTAAAGGCTTTTAATTTCAAACGCCGAAAAAAGGGTGCACGACAGATTAAGATGACATTAGAAGGACAGTTTCAAATTACTTATAACTTGAAGCGAATTCGAAGAATTATGAAGAAATACAAAATCGTCTGTCCTATTAGAAGAGTGAATCCTTACAAGAAAATGTTAAAGGCCACTCAAGAACACACTGTACTGCCCAATTTATTAAACCGCAAGTTTAAACAAGGAATTCCGGGAAAAGTACTTCTCACTGATATAACTTATTTATATTACAGTGATGGACAGAAGGCTTATCTATACACTATTAAAGATAGTTCAACCAATGAAATACTTGCCTATAATGTGTCCAATAGAATGACATTAGATTTAGCTACAGATACATTAGTAAAATTAATGAAGAATAAACGAGTAAAGTTGGCAGAAGGAGCTTTTATTCACTCTGATCAAGGAGTGCATTATACAAGTCCGACCTTTCAAAAACAGGTGAGAAAACTAGGGATTGGACAAGAAGAGGAAACTGTTGGGATAACGCTCCCCAAGAATCTTTCTTTGGTCACTTCAAAGATGAAGCCTATATAAAGCCGTGTAATACAATAGAAGAACTTAAAAGAGAAATCAAAAGTTATATGACGTACTATAACAATTTCAGGTACCAATGGAACTTAATGAAGATGACTCCTGTACAATACAGAAATCATCTTCTCCATGTGGCATGACCTTTTTCAAAATGTCCTTTACAAAGGGTACAATTTATTTTACTGGTTGACCTTATAGTGGAATATCAAATTATTTTTTATCTCTTATTTCTTCCAGTATTTCTATTACACGATTGTTTTGTTTTTCTAAAGATTTTAACGTTTTTTCAATCACGCTTGAAGAGAAAAACACAATTAATACAATGCTACTCCAATTATTGAATCTATATCCATTCCCCTCCGTCTATGTAAATGTTTGCCTATGTATTTTTATTTAATACTACATACGTTTAAAAAGGCTCAAAGTTACATTCTTGTTCAAGTATTTTGCCCCATTAGTTAAACAAAGGTATTTTATCCTTTATTAACTCGTAAAAACTACTTGGAAACGTCCGGGTTTAAAAGTTAAAAGCAACCTATCAATTATGTGAGGGGCGCTTTTGTGTAAACAACTTACATTTAAATAGACTTGTTAAAATATTCTATACCTAATATTACTAGTCCAAAAATTACAAACAATAATCCTACAATAAATGGGAAGCCTAGGAATAAACTTTCAACAACATCATCCCCATATTGCTTCTCTCCAAAAATTGCAAACCACAACTTTGACTTACCAGACCAACCGGTAATATTAGGAACATATATTGCTGCTGCCAAGATAATAGTTAGCGTAGTAAATAAACCTCCTAGCATTATAAATCCACCAATTACTGTCCTTTTCATTCTTTTCTTCCTCCTCGACAATAAAACTAAATATTCCTACTTTTATTATCTCATAAAAAATAGCCAAACAGGTTTAAGAAAAACGTCATGAGCATAAAGATTTTGTTTCTTTAATTTTAAAATACCTGTTAATCGAGAGGATTTAAAACATATAGTTAAAGCGTATGAAACTTTGTTAGAGAAACAATCGGATAAATAATAGGTTACTGGAGTCTTAAACAATGAAAAAGCGACCTCCTTGGCGAATTGGTAGCCTTTTTGTATTTTTTAGCGTTTAAAACAAGGAGTTTCTTTTATATATCTAGAATCATAAATATTAATGAGGTGACCTATAGAGTAATATTAGAGGAGGGATTGATAGATTGTTTTTTTAAAAAATGACAAATGATGAAAGAAGTAGTACTGAAAAGGCTATAAAAATAGGATTTGTTTTTTATATGATTGCTTTATCAGCAAAGTTCTATATACTCATCTTTTACAAACCCGGGATTTAATATCTCATTTATGATTTTAATGATGGGATTGGTAGTTTTTTTGTAAGTGATTTTATACTAAATAAATTTAAAAGACCTTGGAATGCCAACACAATTATAGTTTGAAGATGAGGAGAGTGTTTATTATGAAAATGATAAAGTTTAGTATTTTGTTTATACTGTTATCAACCCTCTGAATTTAATATATTGTGTAGCTTCTTCGTTATTGAGGAGGTTTTTTATTTACCTAATTTTCCAGTTTTGATCAAACGTACATTCGAGAAATTTTACCTGGAAGGATTATTAAAGTGAGCTGCAGGTACACAAAACCAACTTGAAAAGATTTACCTATCTAATGATGGAACCCGTTTCGCACCGTAATATTAAGGTGCGAAAAGTACCAGAGGATGGCGTATAAGCCTATTGTTACTATAGGAAGAAATCCCGCACATTTTTTATACCTGAAAATAACGAATCCCGCAAGAAATATTAAAACGCAGATTGGTAGAAATATAAATACAATTAATGTTAAAGCATCAATTGTGAAACACCTCGCTTCAATTCTTACTGTACATACTTGGTAAAAGAAGTTACATCTAAATACCAAATATTAAGATAACATTTTATATCAAATTTCTTCATTATGATAATCTCCAAGCAGGAATTAAAGAGTGGAATTTAAAAAAGAAGCTCATGATAATATGCATGACTGCATATAAAACTAACGTTATCAAATATGTCAAAAACCATGTTTGTATAGGCTCATTCAAAAAGAAGAAAAGCAAAAGCATACCGATTGGGAAAGGTACTAAGATAATTAACCACATGGGGGCTTTTAGTGCCTCCGTAACTGCTCCTAATAAGACTACAGAAGTACCAATTATAAAAGATTGCCAAGTTGATAACCCATTACTGAGTATGAGACTACCGAGGAAATAAGAGAAAGCTGTTAATAAGATGGCTAAAAGGAAATCAAAATAATATTTCACGAATGCCCCACCTTTTCGGAAGATAAAATATCTATTACTATGCATATTCTATCATTAATTCCAGATTAAGAAATAGGTAGTTTGTATATATTTACTGCTCCTTCCACAGGAAGTCTGTAATTATTCAAAAAAATAAGCCTCCGATTTAGGAGACTTATTACCAATTTGCCTTCTTTAATCCAGGAATTTGGCCTTTATAAGCAAGTTCCCTGAAGCAAATACGGCAAAGTTTAAATGTGCGATAAACAGAATGTGGTCATCCACATTTCTGACAACGTGTATACGCTTGAACTTTATATGTTGTAGTACGTTTTTGTTTAATGATCATAGACTTTTTAGCCGTATTTTTAAACTCCTTTACAATTGAGGGAGGATACACTTCTAATTATATAGGAGTCTGCTGGTAATTAATTCACTTATAAAAGCTGATTTGTCATGAAAAAGGGGAGCAACCTCCTTAGCATATTTTTTGAATAAGCTCAATTGAATTATTTTTCGGTGAATTGACAAGCGATGATACTTCGTATGCTTCCATTAAGTTTTCATCTAGTGGTGTTAGCAGTTTATTCAGTTGATCTATATCAGTAATTGATTTATCAAGCCAAATTTTCTCGTCAGCTGGATTGAGAATGACAGGCATACGGTCGTGAATGTCTCTAACAAGCTTATTAGGTTTTGTAGTGATAACAGTGCAAGAGTAGATAGACTCACCCTCTGGAGATTTCCACGATTCCCACAATCCAGCCATTGCAAATAGATTATCTGATTTAAGTTTGATGCGCATAGGTGTTTTTGTCTTATCGTCATGGCGTTTCCATTCATAGAAACTATCAGCAAGAATTAAACAGCGTTTATTTTTATAGGCATTGCGGTAGCTAGGCTTTTCGGACAAGGTTTCAGATCGAGCATTAATCATTTTATATCCGATCTTTATATCTTTCGCCCAAGAGGGGATCAGACCCCACCGAAGATATCCTAGTCGGTTGTTGGTCCCATCGTTAATTACAGCTAATACAGATTGGGATGGAGCGACGTTATAGTTCGGGTTGTATAAGTCCGCGTCAATCATTTGTTGAATATCGAATCGATCGATTATTTCTTCAAACGTTGCAAAAAGGGTAAAGCGTCCGCACATAGGATCACCTCGTAAAATGTTTGGTACATTGTATCAAATAAAAAATGGAATTCAAAATTAGGATTGAAGTGTGAGTATATAAATTAGAAATAATATTTTTCAATAGAAAACGGGAGAAGAATGATAGGTATGAAAAAGACGACTCCAAAAAAAAAACGATGACAAGATTGTCATATATATATCGTCTGAATTAAATAGTCTATTGAAAAAAGAGGGTTTAGTGCACTTGCTAAAGAAAATATTACTATGCGCTACGACCTGGGTAAGATAGCAGAAAGAGTGGATCAATTCGTAAAGAAATGGAGGCATCCTTCGAGGTGCTATTTATTAAGCCTAAAATAAATAGCAACAAGCACCGATATTAATGTCGGGGGTGTAATATGCAAAAAATAGATTTTAGTCCAATGAAAGAAACCTTAGATAATATATTATTGCAACTAGTAATATGGTTAGGAATGTCAGCGGTAGCGTATATTGTGGTGTACTTTATTCTTCGTTTATTAAGGATCCCTATAGGTATCTGTCATTTTATATCTGTAATTGTATGTTTGATCGTGATGTATTACACGCTGATGAATGGTTATATACCAGGATTTACTTGAAACGAGAAAAAGGTAGTAGGTATTTATCTTTTTATGTCGAAATGAGTAGACATAGCTTTGAGAACGACAATTCGGAAATAATAATGACACAACTAAGAAATAACAGAGCAATATAAAGTTTTGAAGGGAGTTTTTATTATCGATGAAAAAAAGTTTTCTAGTACTATGTATTAAAAGAATTCAACAGAAGAAATCAAGACAATAAAGAAAATAATGTAAGGCTACTTTATAAAAATTTATAGATACGATGAGATTAGCTAGCTAATAAAAAGTTCAAAATTGTTTTATGATGGCATGAGGATTTGGAGATAGCTCAATTACATCTGAAGGTCAGAAGTACCTATATAACAATTCTAATCGCTCTTAGTGGTGCTATTTTTGTATACCGAAAATAAAACCCCATCATCTGATAGGGTTAAATGCTCTTCATCATTCCGCAGTTCTTACATTTGCGAACGAGATTAGAATCTTGTATATAGCTTTTAAATCCGCCATGTGCGCAATTATCACAACGGCCACTATTTATATCAGGAGAATCTCTTAAATCATAAATAATGTTTAGGTCGTAATCTTTCGTTTCTTCTATGATGATCACCCTTTGCGTTTAAACCACTAGCTAATGATAGCATAAGGGGAACGTTAAGGAAATCCAGTTAAAAGACAGGGTTTTAATTTCTGTGACAAATGTTGTCATAATAGGGAGGAAGGGGGGAAACTAATACCACTAATTAGAACGTACGCAATAAACATAAGGACATATATGAAAAAGAGCTCAGGAAGCATCTGGCGAAGTTGTTAAAATAAGTATTGAGATTGCAAGGGAATTAGGTATTTTATAGTTAGTTAGCAAAAGCATCCTATGGAGTGCTTTTAATTATGTCCAAATGTAAGTATATGTAAATGACGAATTGGGAGGAAATTCAGAATGGGTGGGAAACTACTAAAATAACGTTAGCTGCATTAGCGAAACACATATGATGTAAAAGCTGGTATATAATAAAGAGCGAAATACCGTGAAGCGAGGTTATTAGGGGCAATGATGAAAGTCTTGCTGAATCAAAGTCTTAAACGAATATTTACACAACGAACACATTATATTAGCATTCGATGGGTAAGATAGTTATAAGCTACTATGAAGGTGAGGTGTTTTTCATGTTTGGACGAATCTTTAATATCTTTAAAGGGACAAAAACAGAATACGAAGAACCTCATTTTTACGAAGAGCACTTGGAATTAGATGAAGAAGCAGATTTTGATGAATCTTATGAGGAATATGAGCCTGAAAACAAGCATTATTTTTATTAGGAGCCTTGAAGGGCTTTTTTTTATTTCAATGAAGGATTTCCTCTCCTTATGTCGAATGGTGAGGAGAGGGAGGGGATAATAATGGAACAAGTGGTACACGAAATTTTATCTCCGAGTAATCAATATAAAGTGCAAATTATTAAACGCAAGGATGGTCTTTTTTCCACAGAAGTATATAGGTGGCAGGAAGATTGTGGATATGAGTATTGGAGTCCTATTAAAAAAGGGTTATCTCTTATAGATACAGAGGAAGGTGCAGTGACCTTAGCTTTTGAACATTTAAAAGAGTATTCTGGTGAAAATCTCTCACCTTAATTATTTCACTAACCGTAACCAGATATTGAGTAAGAAAGTACTGTGGACTTGCAGGGTTGCCAAATAAATGAAGGAAATAAGACAAAGCGGCCTGTCCATAAGAATAGGTCGCTTGACAGTGCTTCTTATTCAATTAAGTACATACTTCCTTGTTGGTTATATCTCGATTTTCAAAATTGAATATTTTGAAAGAGTGAAACGGTCAGAATTAGTGTGGATAAGGAAGCCGCGGTCATTAAGGTTATTATTTTTTGTCCGTTCTTTTCTTTTGAGGGCTTTACAAGCTCCCGGGACACTGCAATCCATATAACAATAGAAACTATAGCTACTATGTTAATAATATTTGTAGGCATATTTAATACCTCCTTTCTTATATTTTAGCACAACAAGTTGAATTTTAAGAGTGGCCAATGCCTCCGCAATCTGGATATATTGTAGAACATCGGTTAATCATTGCTCTTACACCAATCTCCTCGTTATATGATTCTACACATTATTAACTCATAACTCGGCACAAACTAAAGGATAGAAGCGATCTATTGAATAATATTTTAAAATGTGTATAATACAAAGTAATTACATACCTTGAATGTTTTCTAGGGTTCCGCAACTGCGAATGTTGGTCTGGTCCAAGAGAAAACTCACAGCTATGCTGTGTCACGGAAGGATAAAAGCCTGGGAGGAACTGTTTTTTAACAGTTATCTCTTGGGCTTTTTTTGTTTTCTTATGGGAAAGAATATAATCGGAGGTGCTATTTGAATGAACACAAACTGGGTTAAAGTAGTAGTCGCTGCTTTTTTCGAAGTGTTTTGGGTGATTGGATTAAAACACGCAGATGATTTTTGGACTTGGACTGGAACAGTTATTGCTATTATCGTTAGTTTTTATTTAATGATTATGGCTGGCAAAAAATTACCTGTTGGAACTGTCTATGCGGTTTTTGTTGGACTAGGTACAGCTGGAACAGTTTTTTCCGATATCGTATTTTTTGATGAACCATTTAAAATAGAAAAAGTTATTTTAATTTTTGTTTTATTAGGAGGGGTAGTTGGTTTGAAATTAGTTACTAAAGACACCGATAAAGAAGGAGTTGAATCTTAATGGCTTGGGTTTCTTTAGTTGTTGCAGGTTTATTTGAAATGTTTGGCGTTTTAATGATAAATAAGTTGCATAAAGATCGTAATTGGCAATCGGTGTTATTTCTAATTCTTGGATTTGGGGCAAGTTTTGTGTTTCTTGCTTATTCAATGAAAACACTCCCTATGGGTACGGCTTATGCAATTTGGACAGGAATTGGTGCGTCTGGTGGAGCAATTTTAGGTATGATTATATATGGTGAATCAAAAGATTGGAGAAGACTTATTTTTATAGGCATGGTCTTAGGTGCTGCAGTAGGTCTAAAACTCGTTTCATAAAAGCTCTTTTAGATCATAATATAAAGAAGATAATCTATTTAATTAAATAAATTATCTTCTTTATATTTGTATTCTTCTTCAACTAAACTGCCCTGTTAGTACAATAAGAAAAGCATTACGTTTGTTGCATTAAAGCACTCGTTATTTTAATGATTCCCAATCTAAAATCATTGTTTTACATTGAACTCTTGCTTTAACAATGAATACATATATAAATCATCAAATTTTCCGCAAGTAAACTCATAACTTCTCAAAAGTCCTTCCCTAACAAACCCCTGTTTTTCTGCTAATTTTTGTGACGGTATATTAGGAGGTTCTATTAACGCTTCTATCCGTTGTAAATTCATCTGATCAAATCCATATTTAATAACAGCTTCAAAAGCTTCACTTGCTATTTCCTTCCCCCAGTGCTCTCGACTTAACTCCACACCAATTTCAGAACGATAATGCTGTGAAACTAAGTTCAGAAAACCACAACTACCAATTACTTCTTCTTGGTCCTTCAACGTAATCCCCCATCTTATTCCTGTTCTCTTTTCGAATATTGATCTATACCACGAAATCTCATCCAATGCGTCATCAATGGACTTAAATGGTTCTAATCCAACGTACATCATGACTTCTTTATCAGACAAATACTTTAGAAGACTATTCGCGTCATCTTTTGTTACTTGTCTTAAAATCAATCTATCTGTTTCAAGTATAGGAAATGCATTTACTGCTACCACGATAAACCTCCCCTAAATAATTATTATCAATAGTCTTTCAAGTCTTTACTTGGATAAAAGAGGAAGTCATTGTTGTTCAAACAAACTGCTCCATTAATGGAAAGGATTAACTGCTTTGTTCTATGCGGAGTAGGACGCTGTTTTTATTAGTTATTAGCGTCTGTTTTATTGAACCAAAGTGCTAGTTGGGGAAGGGATCTTATTTATTTCCTCCCACTTACTCAAATACATACGTTCTGTGAGTTTTTTTGGATTATCCAATTTGCAAATAAATTCTAAACTATTACCATCAGAGTCATTAAAATGAATTTTAGCATGTGCATAATCTTGCTGTGGCATCACAAAAGGTTCAATTGGTTCAAAACCAAATGCCTCTCTGGGTTTATACCCTTTATTCTTGAGCCAATTAACAGAGTTTTTTAATCCTTCTAAGGATACTTGAAAAGCTATGTGTTTTATGGAAGGATGGTATTCAAGTTCTACTTTATCGGTTATCCATAATCCCAACCAACTTTTATCTTTTACTATCCACAAAAATGCCAATCTATCCTCAACGATATGGTCAAGTTCAAGCCCAAGTCCAGTGTAGAATTCTATTGAACGCTTTAAATCCCTTACTGGTAAATGTGCTTCATATAATCCCAGTATCATTCGAAAACCTCCATATTTTATTATGTATCCTTGTTAAATTCCGCTTAGTTAGTTGTTAAAGCTAATTTCTACTTTATTGTCTCATAAAAATAGCCAGGTCGGGTTTTAAAAAAAATAAAATGAGCAATAATGTTATCTTTTTATATGTCATAAAAAAACAGCCCTCACGATTGTGGAGGCTTAATCAATAACGTCTCTCCAAATTCATCAAATGCGTGCTTAAAATCAAATGCAAAAGGAGTGGGACCATGCTGAATATAGTAGTTGAATCTCTTGAATGCTTCTTCCCATGAAACATCCTTCACCTTTTCGGTCCACCAAACTACATATGAAAGGTGTTTTTTAGGATAAGGCTCCATCCAACTGCTCCTATTTTGTAGCGCTTGGATATGCCTACCTGAATAAGTAAAACGATGTAAGGAATGAAGGTTTTTCCAAACAGTTAGTGTCAGGACAGGATAACCCTTTCCTTTGGCTTCTTCAGGGAAAGGCACTCCTTCTGATGAAAATTCCTCTATAAGATCTCCTGATCCATATGCTTGGCGCATTACTTTATATCCCACTTCATAAAACTCACGAGAGGTTGGATGATCATAGGGATAGTTTAGTCTTCCAACAGTATAGATTGAAATTAATCCCATAAACAGCCCTCCATTTACAGACTTTACCTAGATATATTCAAGTAAAACGTGAAAATTCCTTCTTTAACTTACCTGTCTCTTTTATTGGTTTTATCGGGAAGTCCATTCCGCAAGTATCAAACCTATTTAATTCTCTTATACTTATATTCTCTTTCATTTGAATTACTGTCCATTTATGCCTAGTAAAGATATTTTTTGTATACTCTTCAAAGATCTAGTTAGCATTGTTTTTGATTATCTCTGAAAGAAGGGAGTACATATCTGTTCTAATTTGCATAAAACTTTGTCTAATATTTCCTGCAATAAATTTTATTCTTACATTTGATACCAATAATAAACCGAATGAGTGTGACTTAAGCTATGGATACTTAATTGAGGTAAATCTGACTTTTTTAATTTTCTTCTACATGCATTAAATAATGTTGATTCAGGAAGAGGAGATACATTTTTATGGCTAGAAACCAAGTGTAACGCTTGGCTATGTCTAGCAAGGTATGGTTCTTGCGCAACAAGATAAAGTATACGAGAGATCACTAAGGTTATAGAGATGGAGCTACATTGGCATTTAAGTTCATGTGAATGGTGATGAGAGCGAGGCTACTCCGTTTACTAGATACAATATTCCCGCTGTATCACTAGATAGACTTTTCTTCGAGAGATTAACTTGAAAATTGATAAAGGCCGTTTTCTAAAAGAGTGTTGCTTATTATAGATATATTATAATAAAAGAAAGAAATTGAGACTTTTTGGAAAAACAATCGTCTTATTATATAAAGGGGGAGATAATCTGGAAAAATATAATAGTAAATACCGAGTTAAAATTGCATAATATATTCAAGTTTCTGTAAACCCAAGTACACAGCATGGAAAACAAATTGACTATATTATAGATAAGGCCGAATATGATATTTTATCTAGCGTCCTTTAGTATTTCGGGTTCTCATTCGAAAAAAGTCACATATCTTACAACTCATCCAAAACGGTCATTTTAAGTTAGAACAATATAGAGAGTAGAATAATATGAAAAAAAAATCCATACTAATCGTTTTTTTTGCAGTGACCATCATAGCTATCGTATTAGTTTTCAAGTATTTATATTCAGAAGAATATAATATTGAGTATTCCAATTCTTCCATGGAGAAATTTCTAACTAAAAATATTGAGAGAAAATCAATAGAATATATTCAATTAAAAGAGCTAAAGAAAACCAATACAGTCCTATTTCAATTCAAATACACAGATGGTCATTTAGGTTATGCTCATTTTGAAAAAGGTATTAATAAAAAGGTAAAATTTATCAGTAGCAATTCCGTTCCAGAGATTACCTATCAAGAATTTGAAACTAATAATGGTCTGTATGGAGTGATACTGGGTAAAAATGATAACTTAAAAATAAGTCGTATAGAGGCTGAATTAAGTTCCGAAAATATGTATTCATTTACTGTAGATGTATCAGGCTCTGATTACTTTATTGAGTACAATAAGTTACCTGAAGGTATTTCTAACACTTATCTAGGGCAATTGATACTATTTGATAGTAATAAGAATATTATTGATGATTAAAAGGGCAAAATTTGTAAGAAATATGGGCTTAAAAATTCAAGGTAAGGGCCAGTAAGAATACGCAGTTGTTAAATAAGACAAATCGACCTATCCATTTATATGGACGGGTCGATGTTGTAGGGTGTTATTGATGATTTACACTTTTTTAACTATAGCTCAGATACTCAATAAGGAATATGTGTATTGATTTAAATTGCCAGGAAGCAATGGTATCCTTGTCCTGAGATCTTGAAGTGAATATCAATTCAGAATCCACGGATTAAAGCGTTGATTTAGCAATTCTAAAACCGATATCATCTATATTAAAATCAGGCATACTCTTGCGACGACAAGTAGCCCCACACCCACGTTCTTCTTCCGCCCAACTACCTCCTCGAATTATTCTGTAATTACCGAATTTCTCTTCATCATATAAGTCCCAACACCACTCCCAAATATTACCTATCATGTCGTATAAGCCCCATTCATTAGGTGCTTTTTCACCAACTACATGTACACGTTCGTTAGAATTATCTTTATACCATGCAATTTCATCAATTTGACCATACCGATATCCTTTTGATTTTGCTTTACATGCATATTGCCATTCAGCATCTGTCGGTAAACGAAAACCATTAGAGCTATAATTGCATACAACTGATTTACTTTCCATATCACAATCATAAAACCTGTCATAACCCAGCGTTTCAGACAGTAAATTACAAAAAAACACTGCATCTAACCATGAAACATTAACAACGGGTTTTTGATTTTTTTTCGATGTTAAAAGTTCTTTCTGCATAATAAACTCATAAAGTTCTTCTGTTACAGCATATTTGCCAAGATAGAATGACTTTATTTCAACATTTCGAATAACTTCCTTTAAATTTTTTCTTATACCCGGCATTCCAAATTTATAATTTGAACTAATCCATTTTTGGTCGTCTTGAAAATCTCGTATGCGGATTTCTCCTTCAGGAATATACACCATTAATTCTTTTAAATACTCATTTAAGTTATCTATCATCGTCCTCTCCTAGTCATGAATTTTTAATTTTTTTATTAGATTTCTATATAGGAGTTAGAATTTCATTATTTCTTATAAAATATCCAGGGCGGTATAGGAAAAACATAATGAGCAATACTGTTATCAACCCTCCTTTTTATTATGAGGCCAGCCATCCTCACATATGGGTAGGTCGATTTGTCTAATTTACTGAACATCATATTTTAACCCTCGAATAATCCACCTTGATTAATACTCTATTTAATTTAAGCGGTCGCTTTAATTTATCACGAATTACTAATAATTACCCTCTTAAAGTAGAAAACTGTTGTGACACCTAATAATTCCCATCCTTCGGTTCCAAAGGCATTTAACTTTTCAGTTATTATTGTTTCACTTAAAACCTCCTACTAGTAGACGTTAGATTAATTAATTCTGTGTGCAAGACAAAATACCTTCTACAATTATTTACCACTTGCATAAAGAACTTGTGTTCGCATATACTTTATACAAACGCACGTTCGGAGGTTTTGGACATGGATGGACTTTTAAGAAGAGCTGTAGGTACACAAGATAAGATCGAAATGATTTACTTATCTAATGATGGAACTGTTTCTCAACGTACCATTAAAGTACTAAAAGTAACGAATGAATCAATAAAAGCCTATTGCTATTACAGGAAAAAGTTTCGAACTTTTAAACTCACTAATATTCTTTCTGTCGGACCTTTACGACAAAAGAGGGGTGCATAAAATGGCTAAACCCACCAAAAGACAAAAGGATGTAATGAATGTAATTGAATTTTATGTTAGCGACAAAGGATACTCACCATCATGCAAAGAACTGTCAAAAATGATAGGTACCACCTCCGTTTTAACTACAGTGTCTGGCCACCTAGATAAATGGAAAGAAAAAGGATACATTACGTTCGCACCGGGAATACCAAGAACGATTAGAATGGAAAAATCCATTTCTGCGTGAGGGGGATTTCTGGTGAAGGGAAAGATAATATTCCTTGTCGATATGCAATCGTTTTATGCGTCAGTTGAAAAAGTATGTGACAACTCTTTAAAGGATAAACCTGTTATTGTGGCAGGGGACCCAGAGCGTAGGAGTGGTATCGTTTTAGCTGCGTGTCCAATAGCGAAGAAATACGGTATTACCACAGCGGAAACATTAGGATCAGCAAAACTCAAGTGTCCTCACGTTGAGGTAGTACGTCCTCATATGCAACGATATATAGATGTATCAATAGTGATAAGCCGTATCATGGAGCAATTTACAGACTTGGTGGAGCCATTCTCAATAGATGAACAATTTATGGATGTCACTGGCAGCCAAAAGTTATTTGGTAACTATTATGAGATCGCTAAGGCTGTGCAAAAGTGGATCTTAAATGATACTGGCATTTATTCGAGGATTGGTATTGGTCCTAACAAGATACTTGCGAAGATGGCCTGTGATAATTTTGCCAAGAAAAATAAGGATGGAATTTTCAAACTAGATCAAAGCAACATGGATCAACTATGGAAACTACCTGTGGGAAAGATGTTTGGAGTTGGTAGCAAAATGAATCGACATCTCCAAGGCATGGGTATTTACTCAATCGGTGGATTGGCATCCTTTCCAAAAGAGCTACTTAAGAAAAAATGGGGGATCAATGGTGAGGTGCTGTGGCAGACAGCTAATGGAATTGATTATTCTCCAGTCACAGTAAAAACACATAACCAACAAAAGGCGATAGGTCATCACATGACATTACCAAGGGATTATATGGATATTAATGATATAAAAGTCGTATTACTAGAGCTATGTACCGAAGTAGCGAGAAGATGTAGAGCGAAGGGCTACATGGGCGTTACCGTATCATGTGGTATTCGTGGTGCTGACTTTAATTTTCCTACTGGTTTTCATAGGCAGATAACACTGCCGATCCCGACCAATTACGATATGGATATCTTTAATGCTGCCTTTAAATTATTTTTGGAGTTCTGGGATCGTCAGTCAATAAGAAGTTTGGGTGTGACGATGAGTAATTTACAACCAGCTAATAATTATCAAATTGATTTGTTTGATAATTATTTAAACAGGGAACAATTGAATGTAGCTCTGGACACTATTTGGAATAAATATGGACGTACTGCCATATACAGAGCATCATCTCTTACAAGTGCGGGGCAGGCTAATGAAAGAGCACGCAAAATTGGAGGGCATTATAAATGAATATTAATAAACTAACTCCTGGATACAATTTAAGATGGGAATCCAGCAGAATGATGTTGCCTGAACACAGGGAACAGTTTCTATCAAATAAAATAGATAAAAAGAGAATAAATAAGCCGATTCTTGATGAAAACCAGTTAGAGGAGATCGATAACCATTTACACTTAGCTATAGGGTTTCATTATCTTGTGAAATTTTCATTATGGATGGAAGGATTCACAAAAGAAATAACAGGTCATATCCATTATATAGATGTACTCAACAAGCATGTTCGAATTGTAGATTTAAATGGTAAAGTACATAGGATTGAAAATAGATCGATTATTGATATTAATTTTATAGATTAAAGAAAGTCCATTTCATTGGAGGTGGATTTTTTAAAAGGCCAGACCTGGTTAAAAAGTTTCTCCAAAAAACGCCCCAAAATTTCCCCGCTTTTATGAAAAGAAAAAATTAATTTGAAAAGGTTTTATTAATATAACATTCTAGACTGGTTTTAAAATAGAGATATATCGCCAAACATGGTTGGCGATATATTAAGAAATGAAACCGTTGAGCCCAAGATTTTTACTTTTAACAACGGAAGGAAATCATCTGTTTAAAAAGCGTGAATTACATACCGTTGATTTATGCTTCTGAATGGCGCTTACCGAGGGCCTGCGGGTATCATCTGTACTTTAACCCCTAAGAGAGACTCGTTTGTGGTTATGATTGAATCACCTATGAATTGGTCTTACGCCGATGTCTAATCATACAAGAGGACATGTTGAATAAGATTATAATCCGCTTGAAAGCGAGTAAACTGTGTGCGACTGTTCAGTTCCTCATATATTGCACATCAAACTTACTCTTCATTACATTTTTTCTGCTAGGCAAATGAATTTACTGAGATCTTTTCTATCCCCATATTATACAAGTTCCCGTTTTTCTGAATGTTTTTCCCGATTCATTTACCATGTTGCATAGTTAAGTGCAACTGCATAACTAACCCAGGCAGCATATGGCAACATTAGCGTTCCCGCTAGCTTGCTTTTTCGATAAAAGTAATAGGTGTTTAAGTTCACGGATGTCCACAAAAGCATAGCATCTACGAGAGCAGTGCCACGCAAGTTCCAGCGAAAAAATAGAAAAGACCAAAGATAATTAAGGCCAAGCTGTGTGGAATAGGTGATGTCCCCGTATGTTTGCAGACTGCCTTTTTGAGACTTTTGATCAAACTGATATTTAGCAATTCCCATTGTTGTATAAAGACTTGTCCAAGCTACAGGAAAAACCCAACTTGGAGGAGCAAATTTTGGTCTCTCCAAATGTTGGTACTTCGCTTTTGCAGACCTTGTTGCGAGGACGCCAGCAATCGTCCCACCAATGAGAGGAACAGCAATCGATCTTATCATTTTCCATTTGTTTTTATTCGTCATCATACAAGTTCGCTCCTTTATCGTATATTAACAAATCGCTATTACGAGTCTGTGTACAATATTAATTCCCTTTTTTTATTAAAAATAACAAGGTAAATTAATTCTGAGAAAAGATGTAAGGTAATGTTTGATAAAATAGCAGAAATTTCTCCAGAAGAAGTTAATAAACTAACAAACCAATATAAGGCAGAGGTATAGTGAGGTCATAGGAGGGCGTGCTTTCAGTATTGTTGATGCGTACTTTAAAAAGAGCTTTTATAACGGAATTATAAAAGTTCTTTTTAAAGTAATGGTGAAGTAGTTACTGTTAGCGATGAATTTTAGAGGGTTTAATTCTTTTTACAGTCATATATTTAAAGTGAAAAAGGGTAAAGTCATTTTAATCGGAATCAGTGTAATATTAAATGTTGGGTTCTTTCTAATTATCAATAACTCCTCAACAAAAGGAGAAACATCTAAAGTCCTCACTTCAATAAATCATGAAATACAAGCAGAAAATGAAAAGAAACTAAAAGAAGCGGAGGAAATTCAAAACCTACTTTATTAAGAAGATGGCTTTTTTGAACAAGTACACAACGACTTAGAGGAAAAAGGTTATGCTTTTCAACTGTTATTTGCAGTTTATTCAAAAGATGATATTCAGATTAAATTACTCCTAGAAAATAAAGAGGCTACTAAAACAGTTCAAGAGGAAGTAAAATCAATTTTTTATAAGTCAATTGAAAATAACAAACTAAATTCCCATTCATTTAATCTTAAAATCGGTGATAGTTATGATAGGACAGATTGGTAATGAAGCTCTTACTTCACCGATCGGTTCCTATCACAGAATAGCTCTTTTTTCTTATAGGCCGGTTAGTGAACAAAGGGATTTTTAAACAATTTTACTAAGAGAATTCAAACTTGAAGGTGATGCTATTTATTCAGATTAGCGGTAAGAACTCAGATTGATCTTTGTTCAGAATAGGGCCATTATCTAGAAGAAAACTTTATAAATTTAAATCGCATAAATTATCTGAAATAATCAATCCTTTTAATTGAGAATTGTTATCACTTATTGTATAGTAGGTAGTAATGAGATATATAATTGAGTGAGGAGAATGTATAATGCAAATATATTGGACTAAAATAAATAAGATTATTGAGGAAACCCCTGAGGTTAAAACATACCTGCTTGACTGTCCGGAAGGCTTTACATGGGAAGAGGGTTCCCACACCCACTTCGCACTGGAAGGTTTTAATGCCGGAGATAAACCAAACCGCGGCCTGATTCGCCACATGTCCATCTCTACTTTACCGCACGAAAATGCAATCGGTATCTCAACACGCATCAAAGAGCAGTGCTCTGAGTTTAAATCGATTTTAAGAAATCTTGAAGTCGGCAATGAAGTGGCAATATTTAAAACTCATTCGAATGTACCGCTTAAAAGAGAAGACAAAAATGTCTACCTGCTGTCATCAGGTGTCGGCCAGGCAACATTCAGACCGCTTGTACTTGAATATTTCGAACGTGCAGACAACGTCAATCTAATTCATTCTCTGAACATCGATTCATCAAAATATTTTTTATTTACTAATATTTTTAAATCCGCACCTGACAAGAAGTTCACGGCACAGTTCGTCGATAACCGTAAAGATTACTATGAAGAAGTGAAAAATCTTGCTGCAGACAAGGATGGACTCTTCTATATTGTTGGCAGCGATGAGTTCATTGTGCAGAACATTGAAGTATTACGTGAGCAGGGTATCAGGCCGGAACAAATAATGCTCGATAAACGTGAACAACAACTGCCAGAGTTTTTCTCATTTGATTTGTCAATTTAAGCGAGATAAAATATAAACATCAAGTTATTCTAAAGAGTTGGATAACACAGCATTTAGCGTTCCAATTGTAACTGTAACTTAATTGGAATGCTTTTTTATATTAAACTCAGTTGGGAGAATATCGTCAAATCCATATTAAGGCTTTAATAAAATTTGTTTGCAAAAACGTCTAAATCTTGGTACATCTGGGATTAGACGTTTTTTGTTATATCATAATTAATGTTAAGGAGGATTAACGCTTATTTTAAGGGTTAACGCTTTTTCTTGCAGTGATTCTTCAACGAAGCTGGTTCATTAAAAAGGATTTTTAAATGTAAATAGAATTATTTACTATATGCAATGAGTTTAAAGAGGGGGGAGAAAAGGTGAGTGTAACAGAATCGGTTTTAAACAAATATGACTCTGATGAATACGGATTACAGGAATCTAAAAATTTTGTTTTTATATGAGGCTTATTTTAGGCATATTCTCTTCAATAATATCATGAAGAGAATATGCCTACTTAAAGAAAAAAAGAAAAGAATATACCTACATACCGAACAATTACATTTTTACTTATATTTGTTTCCTATTCTAATAGAATAATTAAGAGTTTTTGTTGTCCCGATTCTAACTGTTCGACTCCCACCGTCTCCACTAAATACATAATTATGGTTTCTTTATTTTAGGAACATTTATGTTTTATAATGTCTTAATGAATACCATAACTTGAACCATAATCTTGTCGAATGTGCAAGGATATACTTTAAAGTTATTTTTGGCAAGAATAAACTTGAAAATTAGTTGATATTGGTGTTAAAAAATATTATCCAGGATTTACCCAATCAGAGAAAATGAGGAGACGGATTTTTACAATTCGTTTATCAAAATGAGAACTGTCAATTGCATGAAGGTCAATGAGAGCACCCCCTCCCGAATTCAATTCCACACCCTCTTTGGAAAGTAATTTCATGCCAAGTGCTTGTAACATCCCATCCCCCGTGGCATTCGTCGCACTTTTATAAATGATCTATTGTATCCATCTAAAGGCATTTAGATGGATACTCGTTATTCGAAAATCTGGAGGCCCCCAATTCCTTACACTTTCTGAACAGCTCTCGCTAACAAATCGATTCTTTTTACCGCCTTCTCCATTTGAAGTAATTAGCCTCATCAGTACTACACTAAACAACAACCATTTTCTGCGCATAAAAAAAGTATGTCTTGTCCGTTCAAAACCGATTCATGACATCTCTTTTATTTTTTCTACCTAGACTAGAAACGTCCACTTGATGCCGGCTTTCGTAAATTTATAATAGGGCTTTGTGGAAGGGAATTCACAAATTTATCGTTTTGTCCTGGTTATCTCTCAACCGCTTTACATCTTCTTTAGGTGGTAAACCAAACATACGCGAATATTCACGACTAAATTGTGATGGACTTTCATAGCCAACCCGGAATGCAACATCTGCCGCATCCGCTGATTCGGATAATAACAGACCCCGAGCTTCTTGTAGTCTCAGTTGTTTTTGGAATTGAATGGGGCTCATTGCTGTTATCTCTTTAAAATGCCGATGTAGTGAAGAAACACTCATATTTGCTATTTCTGCAAGTTCCTCAATTTTAAAGGGTTTCTCATAGTTATTCATGATATGTTCAATCACGTCACTTATTTGATTAGTGAAACTCCCTTCTATTGCTATTTGTTTTAGCATTTCTCCATATTCACCTTGCAGGACTCTATAGATGATTTCCTTCCTAATTAGAGGAGCCAGAACCTTGATATCCTTCGGGTTATTTAGAAGTTGAGCTAACCTGGTTACTGCGTCTAAAAGGGATTGTTCTATTTTACAGACATACATTCCTCGTTTAGCTTTTTCCTTCTTGTCAATTCCTATTTGATATTCAAGTAACACCTCCAATATTTCAATCGGTGTGAATTCAAGTTTGAGAGCCAGATAAGGATCTTCAGGAGAGGCTTCTGTGACTTGTCCTGAGATTGGTAAGTTTACGGATGCAATAAGATAATCAGCGGGACCATATTGAAAACGCTCCTGCGAAAGCATTACTTCCTTCATCCCTTGAACAACAATGCACAAGGAAGGATTGTGGACTCCGTAATTTGGTCCAGTATCATTAGAATAACGGGAGAAAAATAAAGACGGAATTGCGGTCCTTTGAGTACCATCCCGTCCTGTGTGATCCTCTATGATTTGGGCAATCTCGACTCTTTGCTTATATAATTGTTTGAACATAAAATCCTCCTTAGTACTCTTCTTCATCCGTGACAGCCCTATTATAAGACAAATTCACTTTCTGCGTAAATGGTTCCGAGAGGATTAGGCAATCACTTGATACGATTATGATACCAGTCGTGATTTTATTTGTTGCATAATAAGGATGCTCAAGTTATTAAACACCTTTATTTTCACCAAAAAAGTAGCAAACTATAGATAAGGAGGTGACAGGGCATCATGAGTAACACATTGAAAATTTACATGCTGGCCATTATCAGTTTCTTGGTTGGCACGTCACAATTTGTTATTCTGTCGATGTTTCGGTTTCTGCAGCGGGGCAGCTTATTACCGCTTTTGCTCTCGGAAATGCGATTGGCACTCCCATTGTCACAGTTGCGATGGCGAGGTTGGATCAGCGAAAGCAACTCCTAACAGCTCTTACTGTCATATTAACCGGTATTATCTCGACGATCACTCTTCCAGGCTTCGGCTTTCTAATGGCTTCTCGTGTCATACTCAGGGTTGGAACCGGCGTCTTTGTGGTCAACGCCTATGGTATCGCATCTAAAGGACATAAGGTAGGAGCAATGGCTAACGTAGCAGTAGGTTATAGTGCTTCACTTGTATTTGGTGTTCCACTCGGTCGGGTTATTGCAGCGGCATCTGATTGGAAGATTATCTTCTGGGGTATCGGGGTCTTTAGCCTGCTGTCAGTCTTTGCCATTGCACGGGCGATTCCAGCAACGGAAGGAGTTGCGCCTGTTCAGCTTGGTAAACAGCTCGCCCTTTTTGAAAAATCCAAGGATTGCTATTGCCTTAAGCGTGACGCTTTTCATGTTTATCGGCTATTCGGCTGTCTATACTTATATTGCACCATTGTTGACCAATTTCATTAGTGAACAAAAAATAAGCGTTGTTCTCTTCATTATAGGGGTTGCTAGCTTAATTGGCTCTAAGCTTGGCGGCTTCTCGGTAGATCGGTTCGGCGTTGGTCACACACTTATCATTGGAATGATGATTCAAGCCCTTGCTCTTGCGCTGTTGTCCGCCGTCACTGAATCGGTTATCATCATCACATTGGCAGTCACTTGGGTTGGTGCAGCTTCGGTCGCGCTCGCAGTCATCATTGCGTTTTTCTTTTTCAGCCGTGCCCGTTCTTTCTCGAAGCAAACAGTGTGATGGGGGATAGCTAAAACAATTGGGTATAAGCGGTGACTAAAAGGTGCTTACCAAAAGGAACAAATTTTACTAAACAAGGAGTAGATATTATGAAAATTTTAATTTTAGGTGCAGCCGGTAAAATTGGCCAAATGCTGACAAATGAACTACTTAATAAAACTGACCATTCTATCGTTCTTTATGCGAGAAATGGTCATGAGCGTTTAACGGTAACGGATAATTGTCGGGAGGCAATTTTTGATGGTGATTTTACAGACAAAAATATGCTAATTGAAGCGATGGAAAATGTTGATCTAGTTTATGTTAATGATATGGGGAATGAGAATTCTACGAAAACGATTATTGATGCCATGAAGGTTGCTGGAGTAAAGAGGGTCATTGCTGCATCTGTTTTGGGAATTTATGATGAGGTACCTGGAGCTTTCGGTGTTTGGAATAATCAAATGATCGGAGTAGACAGTAGCGTGGGCAGTAGAATGAAATCCCAGATTGAATCTGCGAGGTTAATTGAGAATTCAAATCTAAATTATACTTTGTTACGGATATCATGGCTTTATAACCAAGAGGGCAATACTCGATATATGTTTACTCAAAAAGGAGAACCATTCATGGGTACCCAAGTTACGCGTCAGGCAGTAACTCAATTAATCATGCATATCATTGAAGAAAAAAGTGATAAATATCTTCAAGCAAGTCTAGGAGTGAGTGAACCTGATACTGATTGGGCGAAGCCATCATTTTATTAAGAATGAGGGAGATAGTCATGAGACGTATATTTCTAAATGGCAGTATGAATAGTGATGGTAATACTGCTAGATTAGCAAAAGGTGTTTTTCAAGGCCTTGATTATACCCGTATCAATTTAGCCGATCATTATATTAATTAAATTGGACAAAACTCCAGCGAACACCAAGATGATTTTCAAAAGGTTAAGGAACAATTAATAATGGCAGACGATATTGTCATCGGTACTCCAGTTTATTGGTCAAGTATGACTGGTTATTTGAAGACTTTCCTTGATCGTTTTTCAGACGCTTTGGATGCCCCATTATGTAAGCGTGTTTTTCTTATAATCCAAGGCACGGAACCTGGTGATGCTATACCTTATATTACAAATGCAATACAACAACTCTGTCGCCGTTTTCATATGAGTTATATGGGATTAGCAACTAATCCTAAGGAAGCGGCTATATTGCATAAACCAAAGGTTAATATATAGCAGAAAGGATGATAAAGATGAAAAAACGCCAATTAGGGAATAGTGGGCTAGAAGTCTCTGCTATAGGTCTTGGCTGTATGGGGATGAGTCATGGTTATGGTCCTGCATCTGACAAGAATGAGATGATTTCTCTGATTCACGCAGCCATTGATCGAGGTGTTACTTTCTTCGACACTGCCGAAGTTTATGGTCCATATGTGAATGAGGAATTGGTTGGTGAAGCTCTCAAACCCTTTAAGGGAAAAGTATCCATTGCAACTAAATTCGGTATTCAAATGGATAGTTTCAAGCAGGTTCTTGATAGTAAGCTAGAGACCATTCGGCAATCAGTTGAGGGCTCGCTAAATCGTCTAAAAGTTGACAGCATTGACCTCTACTACCAGCATCGTGTTGACCCAAATGTCCCAATTGAAGAAGTCGCGGGAGTAGTACAAGACCTAATCAAGGAAGGAAAGGTTAAACATTGGGGGCTTTCAGAAGCTGGAGTACAAACAATTCGTCGTGCGCATGCAGTTCAGCCTTTGACTGCCATTCAAAGTGAATATTCCATGATGTGGAGAACCCCTGAAGAAGAACTATTGCCTACCCTTGAAGAACTGGGAATCGGCTTTGTCCCATTCAGCCCACTGGGAAAGGGATTCCTTACAGGAAAGATTGATAAGAATGCAACATTTGGTAATGACGACTTCCGTAGCATTGTTCCTCGCTTTAAGCAAGAGAATATCGAAGCGAATCAGGTATTGATTGATTTAATTAAAAAAATTGCTGTAGAGAAAGACGTTTCACCAGCTCAAATTGCACTAGCATGGGTACTTGCTCAGAAGCCATGGATTGTTCCGATTCCAGGTACAAGGAAATTGGAACGTTTGGAGGAAAATCTTAGCGCAACGGAAATTAAGCTGGCTTCTGAAGAACTACATGATTTGAATGACGTGCTATCTAAGATTGAAATTTCGGGAGAGCGCTACCCTGAAGAACACGCAAATAGAGTGGGGAAATAAAAGAAACTCAAAATTTAATCCACAGGAGGAATTTTTAATGCAAAAAGTAACTTTAAACAATGGTGTTGAGATGCCAATTCTTGGATTTGGGGTTTTTCAGATGCAGGACGAAAATGAATGTGAACAAGCCGTTTACGATGCGATTATGGCAGGATATCGTCTGATTGATACCGCTGCCTCTTATCTAAATGAAGAAGCGGTCGGCAGAGCTATTAAACGGAGTGGGGTACCAAGTGAGGAATTGTTTATTACTACGAAATTATGGGTGGAAGACACAGGCTATGAACGCACAAAGATAGCATTTCAAAAGTCGTTAGAGAGATTGCAGCTGGATTACCTAGATCTGTACTTAATTCATCAGCCATTTGGTGATGTATACGGTTCATGGCGTGCGATGGAGGAATTGTACCGTGAAGGTAAGATTAAAGCCATTGGAGTTAGCAATTTCTATCCGGATCGCCTAACAGATTTCATTATTCATAATGAAGTGGTTCCTGCTGTAAACCAAGTGGAAACGCATGTTTTCAACCAACAAATAGAAAGCGCTAAATTGATGAAAGAAAACAATGTTCAAATTGAGTCTTGGGGTCCATTTGCTGAAGGGAAAAATAACATGTTTAAGAATGAACTTCTAACGTCAATAGCTGAAAAATACAATAAATCCGTTGCTCAGGTGGTTTTACGCTGGCTTACACAAAGAGGCGTTGTTGCAATACCAAAATCTGTTCGTAAGGAAAGAATTATCGAAAACTTTAATATCTTTGATTTTGAATTAAGTCAAGAAGATATGGAGAAAATTGCTACCTTAGATACAAAAGAAAGCTTGTTCTTTTCACATCAAGACCCTGAAATGGTGAAGTGGCTCGGGACACGCAAACTTAATATTTAATATTCTTTCCGTCTAAATATTGTTGTATATTAAGGTGTTGAATCCATAGAAAGGCGTGTGAATTAATAACACACGCTTTTTTCATTTACAGTGAAGTTGGCTCTCACAATTGCTTTGAGAACGATTGGTCTGTAATGTGTCAAATTTTTTGTTGCTATTTTAGTGAGGGTTAATTATTGAATAATAGTAACTCAAGGTAGGTACTTTCAAATCACTATGATCTTGAGGGCGAAAAAGGTTTGAGACAGCACACCGAAGGACTGACATATGTGCATGATGAAACAATTATGGGATTGGCTTCAGGAGAAAATTGAAAGAGGTGGTAGTATGCAAAATAGGAAGTACAGAATGGTATTAGCCATCTTTTTGATATTTATTGTACTTCTTACTGGATGTGATAGAAACATGACTGATGAGCAGACTGTCAACGAAAGACAGGATGCAGTAAAAGAATCCGGTACAAAAACAATAGCTGATAATGAGGAAACCACAGACGCAGGTGAGGACAATTTAGAGATGAGCTACACAGCGGACGCAAAAGTATGGGATATCATTAATGATCCTGCCTTTGAAGGATACGGGAGACTGATTTTTCCTGCCGGTAAGACGATTGATAAGAGTATGACTTTGAGTGAGGTCGGTAGAATCCTGACCTGGTACAACTATGTTAATCCAGATCGGACAGTAGAAATTGTAAATTATATGAAAAACAAAGTAGAAGCAGGGGAACAGATTTTTTATGACATCTACACGGATGAAGAAAAAGCCGCTGATCCCGCTAAGGAAAATACCGGACTTTTCTTTTTTCGAGGAAACCCAGGGGAGAAATTTGCCATTGTAAATGCCGGTGGCGGCTTTGTATATGTAGCTGCCATGCATGACAGCTTTCCGCATGCATTGGAAATATCAAAAAAGGGATATAATGCATTCGCACTGATTTACCGACCGGGAGCCGAGACAGCCCTCGAGGATCTTGCACGAGCGATTGCTTTCATTTATGAACATGCGGATGAACTTGAGGTCGACTCAGAGGATTATTCCCTGTGGGGAGGCTCTGCAGGTGCGCGGATGGCGACTTGGCTTGGATCATACGGAACAGCAGCCTTTGGTGAAGTAGAGTATCCGAGACCTGGAGCGGTCATCATGCAATATACTGGACTTTCCGAGGTGTATGGAAATGAGCCACCGACATATGCAAATGTGGGTACAATCGACGGCATTGCAAGCTATCGAACAATGGAACGTCG
Organism: Lederbergia lenta NBRC 16444; assembly: GCF_001591545.1. Classification (GTDB taxonomy): domain Bacteria; phylum Bacillota; class Bacilli; order Bacillales; family Bacillaceae_C; genus Lederbergia; species Lederbergia lenta. The sequence goes on along the minus strand of NZ_BCVC01000001.1, from coordinate 1,638,133 downwards.
TATTAATAAGATCAAGGCAAATGGAACAGACGCAGAGATTGAGATACTTGATGATCTACCGCACGGGTTTGGGCTTGGCGATGGGACAATTGCAGAAGGGTGGATAGATCATGCAGTCAGATTCTGGGAGAACCAGATGGACTGAGGAGGAATGGAAAATGAGAGCAAAAGGAATGCTCGGGATTCTGATAGTACCTCTGTTTCTAATCGGTTTACTTGGGGCATGTAACAACTGGCAAGCATCGGATGGTACTGCATTTCGTATTAAGGATGGATATTCACGATGATCTTGCAGCAAGGGAATATACCTATAATGGCCTAATGTTGTTTTGGAACTAAGAAGAGGATGTGTAAAGTGAAATATCAGACTTTAGAAAGTGATCTGAAGGTCAGTGCAGTAGGTAGTGTGTTTCTCTACGCTTTTAGAGAGTAAAATCTTTATTGTTTTAATTTAAGTAAATAGCCTCATTATTACTTGTTATCTAAGTTGTTATGACAAGATTAGGCAATCATTTGATACGATTGTGATACTAGAAGTCTTTTATACTAATGCATAATGAGTTTGTTGGATGATTGATAAGTAGTTTGATATTGTGTTTTCCACCTTTTTGAATTGTAGAATAAAAGTGTTGGGTGTAAACCACCATTAATACCTAGTTGTTGGTCTTGGAGTTGAGTCAAACAAATGGACCTTTGCATACGGTTGAAGAATTTGCATGAGATGAAGTAACTTTGAAGCATCTTTAGAAATTAACAACTTTGATTTTCATCAACTGCCTATACGAAATCCTATATAGAAACTTGGAGGAGGAATAATGTGAAAAAAATAGTATTTATGCTCTTTATATTGCTAGTGATGCCTATTACTCTTATTGCTTGCAGTAACAATAATAATACTGTTCAGCAGGAATCTACGAGTAATGATTCTCAAAATGATAATGCCCAACAAGAGTCATCTGAGGATGGTTCCCAAGAAGATTCTACGGAAGACGGTTCTAGTCTTATCCAATTTCCTGAAGATTATCGAGAGGGAGTTCTTTACACAACAGTGACACGAGGAAACGCTTATGAGGAACTTTTCACAAGTCGGGAAACGATTGAAGCGGTTCAGAATGGGGAGTCGATTCCAAGTGGTGCCGTAATTACCCTTGATATTTACGAGGATGGTGAACTTGACCGAATCTTTGTGATGGAAAAGCGCACAGACCTGGATCCAGAACTGTTAGATAAACAGCATAATGGAGAATGGGCTTTTCAGTCCTTCGCTCCCAATGGAACTGTAAATGAAGAGCGAGATCTTGGTAGTTGCATTTCTTGTCACGCAAGTCAAGAAAGAGATGGTTTTCTATATAAGCTAGATGAAATGAAGAGTTACGACCTTGAAGAGCTTGCCGGAATAATTGAAAGTAATACAGAATCGCAAATCTCAGGTGTCTCTACAGATGAATGGGAGATAAGAAAGGTAGCAGCAGCTCACTTAGATAACTCCTCTACCAATGATGTGAATAGTAAGGAGAATATTGTATTAGAAGGTCAGAAAAAAGGTGAAATATTACAAAATGTACTATTAAGAATGTATCTTAAACAGTTGGAAAGCTGATAGATTTGAAGAATAAGAATTCATTCACCAATTAAATCTAATCATGTATTTAATAAAAAAAGCAGAGGATGAACTATTTGAATCGCAATATAGCAATTAGATTGGCTGTTGATTTAACCATGACCATTCTCATGTTAGTGGCAATGGCTTATCGTATTACTGGGAATACAATTCATGAAGTAGTCGGGCTTTTCCTATTTCTTTTATTTATTGCTCATAATACTCTGAACAAGAGATGGTATAAGGCAATCGCAAAAGGAAAATATAATATTCGTCGTGTTTTAAGCATAACGGTCAATTTGCTTTTTGTTATGTCTATGGTAACCATAATGATAAGCTCTTTACCCATCTCTAGTGATATATTCCCTTTTATTTCTGTCAATAACCAAATGATCTGGAGAGAAATACATGTTTTGACTTCCTATTGGGCATTTCTCTTGATGGCAGTACATATAGGAATGTCGTGGAGGACAATTATCAGTGCAGTAGGAAAGATGAGCGGGATTACGCACACTAGTCGCATACGCACCATTACCTTACGTTTTATCGCAGTAATGATTGTTGTTTATGGTGTGCAGACTTCTTTTGAAAGGGAGATGAGTTACAAGTTAACCATATATAATCCATTTGGTTGGGGTGATGATGATTCCACTTTTAGATTTTTAATCGATCATCTAGCCATTATGGGAATTTATATAAGTGGCGCTCATTATGTGCTTAAATTTGTACAAAGGAAGAAAAAGGCTAGCAAGAAGTAATCCAAAAGTTAGATAATCCGGAATACCGAAAGGGTAGTGAGTATTATTAAGGGAGCAATATTATCAGTTGGTTTAGCTTTTAGTTTCATTCTAGTTGGCTGTCAAAATAATGGATCTAGTGAAACTACAAATGACGATTCTGAAACTCGCTTATCCTCAGGAAATCAAGATTCAACATTACCAATTGAAGATACTGAGTATGGTCGCGGAGCACAATCAGATGGAGTGGACACGAATGCAAAAGAAGAGCCCACACGAATTATTTCAGATGATGCTAATAGCATAATAATCTATTTTTCAAGATCAGGTAACACCCAAAATCTTGCAAGAATGATCTACAACGAAATCGGCGGAGATATGTTGGAATTAACAGTTACAAATCCATATCCTTCAGATTATAGTCAAGCAGTAGAACGAGCTGACGAAGAAAGAGATAATCAAGAGTATCCTGAGATTGATACAGACATTCCTGATCTATCACAATATGATACGGTCTATTTAGGATACCAAACTTGGTCAATGACTTTATCTAATCCTATGATCTCTTTTTTAATGGATCATGGTTCTAATTTTTCAGGAAAAACTATTTATCCCTTCTCAACCAATGCTGGGTATGGAGAAGGTGATACGATAGAACGTATTGAAGAATTCGCACCGGATGCAAGTGTCGCCACAAGTTTCAGTATTCAAGATGAAGATTTATTGGATAATCAGGAACAAGTAACTTCATGGCTAAATGAGAATTAATTATAAAAGGGAAAATAAGTTGTTTTTTGAATGAGGCCTAAATAGACAGTTTAACTCTTAGACTTAAATATAATATAGATAAATTGATGTCCAAATGGTTAAAAGAAAAAAGAGTGAATTTTTAAAAAGATAAAAAGGAATGATACAAATATGGAACAAACAATTATAGATCTTTCAAAGAATAAATGGGACTGGATGAGGGAGAGACGACTAGAAGAATTAAGTAATCTCTTTCATGAAAAGGCTGTTTTCGTGCACATGGGAGCTACATTTTCTAAAAACGAGGAACTTGACGTTCTTAAAAGTGGTTCTATTCTTTATAAGAATGCAGATATTCAAGAAACATCAGTTCAGATAATAGGCTCAACGGCCATCCTTCTAAATAAAATACGTCTGGTAGCTGTTGTTGGGGGCAACGAAGTAACGAATCCATTTGTGGTTACAGAGGTATATGTGCTGCAGGAGGATCAATGGAAACTGGGATCAATGTCTTTCACAAAACTGTTAGTACCATAATGTAATAGCGAGTGGGCAAATAATAGACACACTTAAGATTTAACAAGGGGAGTTTGTTATGCAAAAAATAACTCTAAACAATGGTGTTGAAATGCCAATTCTTGGCTTTGGAGTGTTTCAAATGCAGGACGAAAATGAATGTGAACAAGCTGTATATGACGCTATTAAGGCAGGGTATCGCCTAATCGATACTGCTGCTTCTTATTTAAATGAAGAAGCGGTCGGCAGAGCAATCAAGCGGAGTGGTGTGCCAAGAGAGGAAATGTTCATCACCACAAAACTTTGGATTCAAGATGCTGGTTATGAGAGCACAAAGAGAGCATTTTTCAATTCACTAAAAAAACTTCAATTGAATTATTTAGATTTGTATTTGATTCATGGGCCGTTCGGTGATGCATATGGTTCATGGCGAGCTATGGAGGAATTATACAGAGAGGGAAAAATTAAAGCAATCGGAGTAAGTAACTTCTATTCAGACCGTCTAATTGATTTGATCATTCATAACGAAGTAATTCCTGCCGTAAATCAGGTCGAAACACATGTTTTCAATCAACAAATTGAAAGTCATGACTTTATGAAAGAGAACAATGTTCAGATCGAGTCTTGGGCACCGTTTGCTGAAGGGAAAAATAACATGTTCCAAAACGAAATTTTGGTATCAATTGCTGAAAGTTATAATAAATCTGTTGCACAGGTAGTTTTACGTTGGTTAACACAAAGGGGCATCGTTGCGATTCCAAAATCTGCCTGCAAGGAAAGAATCATCGAAAACTTCAATATCCTTGACTTTGAATTAAGCCAAATAGATATGGAGAAAATCGCTACCTTAGATACGAAACAAAGCTTATTCTTTTCATATCAAGATCCTCAAATAGTGAAATGGATAGGGACCAGTAAACTAAATAATTAAAGTGCACTAACTTCTCATTATAACTTTGATAATGCATTTGACCGCGCTAGGCATAAAATAGATCGTCCCTTTTACTTGCTCTTTAATAATAATTAGATGCATATTGCTCCGTTACATTAATGACATTGAGAAGATTAGGCAATCATTTAGCAAGAATAGGCTACCGGTTGTTACCTCACATGTTACACAATAAGAATACGGATAAATAATTCAACTATTTAAAAAGGTCATAAACAGCTAATTAGGAGAAAAAGCTCATACAAAAGCTTTGATTTGGAAGAAATGATTCAGAAGTTTCCTCTAACAGGCTGCTTGTATGGATCTAATTTAAAATGAAAGGTCGTTATATATTATGTCTAAAACTCGGCAATTATAGTATTGATACTGCTACATACTTCTGCAAGTGAAGAAGTTGTGGACGAAGCAATCAAAAATAGCGGAATTCCTCTGGGAGAGTTATTTTACTAAGAAATTATGGGGTTAAAATCAAAGATATGAAAATACAAAAAGCTTTTGAAACCGCCTAAAAATTGTTTCTTTAGATTTAGGTAAGAGTAACATATTGATCACTGCAATATGTAAGCAGTTTAAATACTAAATAACTTAAAAGTTCAAGATTTAGAGCTGCACTCTTACCAATCTATTAATAAAAATATAACTTTATATGATTAGGAGGATTCTTTGATGAAAGTTATGATTTTAGGAGCTGCTGGGCAAATCGGTAAAATGGTAACAGCTGATTTATTAACTCAGACCGATTTTGATTTGGTATTGTATGGACGAAATGTCTCTTCGCGTTTGTCAGATAAAGTAAGTGATCGAGTTTCATTAGTTGATGGGGAATTTGAGGAATTTGGCAAAATTGCGGATCATCTTGTTGATGTGGATGCAGTTTATCTTAACTTTGTTGCTAAAGACGATCTAATTAAATCGTTAGTTAGGATATTGGAAGAGAACGGTATTAAACGCTTTATTGTGGCTAGTGTTCCCGACTTGTATCAAGAGATTATCGGTAAGTTTCAAGAGTGGTATCGGGCCAATACTGGAATTATGTGGACGTCCCCATATCGTAAAGCTGCTGATATTATTGAAGCTAGCAATCTTGACTATGTTATTCTACGAATAACTTGGCTATACAATGAAGATGGTAACACACGCATTCATATCACCCAAAAAGGGGAACCTTTTGTCGAGGCCCAAGTTACTCGTCAAGCCGTTTCACAATTTATTACTGATTTATTGACCAATCGTGCAGATTATCATCGTGCCAGTTTAGGGTTGGGGGAACCTGGGACGGAATATGAAAAACCAAGTTTTTACTGAACTGGATCTTAACTCCAATGCTATATATGTAACAGATAAAAAAGGAATGAAAGGAATGATAAAAATGGCAGAAAAACAAACTGCTGGAAGAGATAGACTAGGAAAATTCGCACCAAAATTTGCAGAACTTAATGATGATGTATTATTCGGTGAAGTTTGGTCAAGAGAGAAGGAACTCTCTCCACGTGACCGCAGTATGATTACCGTATCGGCATTAATTTCTGGTGGAAACTTTGAACAATTGCCTGCACATCTTCAGAAAGCGAAAGTAAACGGAGTAACGAAACAGGAAATTTCGGAAATTATTACTCATCTTGCGTTCTATACAGGATGGCCAAAAGGTTGGTCAGCATTTAACATTGCAAAAGAAATTTACAACGATTAAAAGTAAGTAGAAACTGAAATATACAAACAAAGCAATCATAGCGTAATGATGAATATCCAATTCAACTCAGCATAAAAAAGGAGGTTAAATAATATGGCATATGAAGAATTAAAAGATAGTACAATCTTTCCTTTAGGAGAAAAAGTGAAAGGCAACTTTATCGGTGACGCATATTTACACATGGTGTTCACGGATAAAACACCACTTAATGCACCAATTGGAAATGTGACTTTCGCACCAAAAGCTCGTAATAGCTGGCACTCTCATAAGGTGGGACAAGTTTTGTTAGTTACAGGGGGAGAAGGTTGGTATCAAGAAGAAGGCAAAAATGCCCAATTACTCAAAACAGGAGATGTAGTGAATATCCCACCGCATGTAAAACATTGGCATGGTGCAACAATAGATAGTTGGTTTGTCCATTTAGCCATGACACCAGGTGAAACAGACTGGTTTGAACCGGTCGATGATGAATGGTTCAATCAATTAAATAAGTAGGTAACGAGTCAAATGATTCGCTCGTTACCTACTTAAAAGTAATGTAATCCTGCAGCATTGATTGGACTAGGAGTTGAGATGTTGTTAAGTCGATTCAAAAATCTATTTCAAATTAAACATTATAGTATTTTTATTATATGTATGCTGCTAATTGGCACGAGTGTTTCCATCACAATGCCTTACCTATCCCTTTATGGTACGAGTGTCATCGGGATGAGTACCGGTGCTTTTGGCGTATTTATGGCAATCAGTTCACTGACTGGTGTTATCGCTAATACGATGATTGCCAATTATTCGGACACTGGCATGGATCGAAAATGGCTTATTTTGGCAGCCATGCTTTCATCCGCTTGTGGTTATGCGTCCTATATTGTATTTGATTCGTTTTTAGGTTTGTTGCTTTCTGTTAGTTTTTTTAATGGATTGGGTGCAGCGGCCATGCCACAAATGTTTGCCTATGCGCATGAATCAGCAACTGAGAGTCAATCCGATGATAAAACGTTTGCCAAGTCCACCTTACGTTCCTTGTTTTCATTGGGTTTTTTAATTGGTCCACTGATTGGAACAATGTTACTTGCTGCTTTTGACTATAACGGTCTCTTTCTTGGAACAACGTCGATTTTTATTTTGCTTAGTGCTCTTGTTTACTTTTTCTTGCCAAAACGAAAAATGGCTAATACTCCTAAACTAAAGGTACAGAAACCAACCTTATTTTCTGAGGAGACTAAACGATTATTTCTTCCATTCATTGCATTTATATTCCTGTTTTCAGTGATAGCAATAAATAGTATGAACACACCATTACTTATCATTCATGAATTAAATGGAACACATGCAGATGTAGGTTTAATGGTCGGATTATGTGCAGGATTAGAAATTCCTATTATGTTAGTCTTTGGGGCATTGAGCAAAAAGTTATCTAATCATAGTTTAGTGATGGTGAGTTGCCTGGTTGGAATTCTTTATTTCATGGTCTTGGGAATTTCGACAGCCTCATGGCAACTTATTGCCGCCCAAATTCTCCAAGCCACTTTTGTCGCAGTGGTGTTGGGAAATGGTTTAAGTTATTTTTCAGACTACCTTCCCGATTCAGCAGGGGTTGCCGCCACAGTTTATGCAAATGCCTCCACTCTTGGTAGATTAATTGGAAGCTTGATGGGCGGTTTTGGTGCAGAGTTGGCAGGATTTCGTTACTTAAACTGGCTTTGTGTTAGTGTGATATTCATCTCTTTCATCGTTTTACTTGTAAAATCACCTAAAGCAATGGAAAAAATGGAAGAGCCGCGACAAATGAGAATAACATGAAAAATTGATTTTAAATGGAACGGGCAAATAATCAATAGATTAGTAAATGGTTAGGCTATGTAAATTTAGAAAAAACGGATACGAGGAGGAATTTTTATGGAAAAAGTTAAGTTGAATAATGGTGTGGAGATGCCGTTACTAGGTTTTGGTGTATTTCAGATCCAAGATGAACAAGAATGTGAACAAGCTGTTTATGACGCTATTACGGCAGGCTATCGCCTAATCGACACTGCTGCTTCTTACTTAAATGAAAAGGCAGTTGGTAAAGCAATCCAACGAAGTGGCGTACCAAGAGAAGAATTATTTATCACTACTAAACTTTGGGTTCAGGATACTGGTTATGAAAGCACAAAGAAGGCTTTTGCTAATTCTTTAGAAAGATTGCAATTGGCTTATTTAGATTTATATTTAATTCATCAGCCTTATGGTGATGTACATGGTTCTTGGCGTGCGATGGAGGAATTGTACCGTGAAGGAAAAGTGAGAGCAATTGGCGTGAGCAACTTCCAGGAAGATCGTTTAATGGATATCATCGTTCATAATGAAGTAGTGCCCGCTGTCAACCAAGTGGAAACACACCCATTCCATCAACAGATTGAAAATGCTGCATTTATGAAAGAAAACAATGTACAAATAGAATCTTGGGGACCGTTTGCTGAAGGAAGAAATAACATGTTTCAGAATGAGACTTTAGTATCTATAGCTGAAAAACATAATAAATCCGTAGCCCAAGTAGTCTTGCGTTGGTTGACACAAAGAGGGGTTATTGCTATTCCGAAGTCTGTTCGAAAGGAAAGAATGATTGAAAACTTTAATATCTTTGACTTCGAATTAAGTCAAGAGAGCATGGATATAATTGCTGAATTGGATCAAAAAGAAAGCTTGTTCTTTTCACATCGGGACCCAGAAATGGTAAAAGCACTCGGTACTCGTAAATTAGATATTTAATTTTCAAATAATGCAGAATGGAAATTGAGAAGGCAAGTTAACCGGTAATAATAAATAATATAATAGAAAACCTCAAGCTTTTTATCATTTTGCTGAATACACATTTTTCTTTTACATGGGCTTACCAATCTAGCAAAGGTAACTATTCAATAAAAAGAGACACTGTGTTTATCGCAGGTTAACTGGAGTAAGTCCTCCATTTTATAATTCTAGGATAAACAAGAATAATAAGTGGGGGACCAATAGCCAGTAAATAGGATGAAGAAGAAAAATAAACTTAATAACTTATTATCACATGAGTCACACAAAATGATTTAAGTTATTTTCCAGACTTTCTTCCCAATTCAGCCAGTGAGTTTACTCAGCATGTTCAAAAACATGGAATCAAGCAGTCTTTCAGCCAGAAAGGCTGTCCTTATGACAATGCTTGTATAGAATCAATTCATGCCATACTAAAGAAAGAAGAAGTTTATCACACGCAATACACAGACTATTTAGCTGCAAAGCTGTCCATGTTTCAGTTTATAGAAGGCTGGTATAACCGAAACAGAATTCATATTAGCATTGGTATCAAACACCTCAGGCCATTGAGGATAAAATTAGAAAAACAGCTTAAGACTTAATTTTTTTGTGTCCGGGTTATTGACTTAAATCCATTACATTATGTTATCAACCAATAAAAATAAATAACAAAATAAAAATCAAGTTATCCCAATGAGTTGGATAACACAGCATTTAGCATTCCAATTGTAACTTAATTGGAATGCTTTTTATATAGTAAAGTAGGTTGTGAATATCATCAAATATTATTGTTCTATTTTACGTTTAATTTATGTATTACCCAAGTAAAGGGTTACAAAGAACAATGTTATACTATGGCTATTTTTAAATGAATAAAATCTATTGATACTGATCAGACATTTTGTCTCATAGTATCTTTTTTTAAATGTATATAAAAAGCTAAATTAGTTAAAGATTATTATAGGTCACCATTGATAGAAAAAGAGAAAGGAGGTTTACAGATGAAAGAATCAAGTGATTACTGGAAGAGTAACCTACAGGATGAATCGACAATGACTATTATGAATGAATATTTGCTAGGTTTAAAACTTGAAAATAAAGCCGAACGAACGATAAGAAATTATCGTTGGTTTTTAGAACGTTACTTTAGCGTGTGTACAGTTCCTTTAAAACTATTAACATCAGAAGATGTGAGAAAGTATTTGAATCATTTTACTAACGGAAAAAAGGAAAGGACTGTGGACGCTTATCTATCAGCACTTTCTTCATTTTTACAATTTTGTCTCGCTGAAGAGTACATAGAAAATGTAGTTATCAAAAAAAGATGGAGACCTAAAATCCCGCAGTCCTTACCAAAGTATTTAAATGAGATGGAGTTTGTTAGGGTAAAAATCGCTGCAGAAATTTCGGCTCCGCGTGATCGTGCTCTTATTCTCTTTTTATTATCGTCAGGATGCAGAAGTTCAGAAGTTTCTAACCTTTCAATTAAAGATTTCAATTTAGAAAAAAGAACAGCAGAGGTAACGGGAAAAGGAAAGCGGATTAGAAAGGTACATTTTTCCGAAGAGTGTGCGATTGCGTTGAAAGAGTATTTACAAACACGCAACAATGATGATGGAATAGATCCATTATTTTTAAACAACTCAGGTCAACGTCTACAAACAAACTCAATCTATTACATTACAAAAAAAGTTGGCAAGAAGGCGGGCTTAAAACAATCGCTACATCCACATATTTGTCGACATACGTTTGCTACGAACATGCTAGCAAGAGGAGCCACGCTTGAATTAATTGCAGATGAGTTGGGACATGCAAATTTAAATACAACACGTATTTATGCACGAATTCTAACGGAGGACTTAATTTTAGCCTATCAAAATAAAATGGGGTAGATAACAATGGATGTAAATGTATTAGAGTCTTTTTTTGATGACCATCATTCTAGATTTAGTAAAGAAACAATTCGAAGTTATAGACTTTCACTCAAACAATTCTTTAGCTTTTGTAGAAAAAATTATAATGAAGTTAAGGCTACAGATATAAGAGCATGGCTTGCTTCAATGGAAGAAAAAGGTCTAAAAAAACGTACGATACATATTAAACTATCGGGTTTGAAATCATTTTACCAATATTGTATGGAAGAGAATCTCCTAAAGAAAAATCCAATGTTAACTGTAAAAACCCCTAAAAAAGATGATGTCCTTCCATACTACTTAAGTAGGCGTCAGTTGGCCCAACTGCAAGAATTAACACGGAATGACTACCAATTTCGCCCCATCATTGAAACCTTATATTCTACAGGAGTAAGGGTCAGTGAGCTATTACAGATCAAACTAGAAGATATTAAATGGGATACCCGGCAAATATGGATACGAAAAGGAAAAGGAACCAAAGAACGTTTTGTCCTTTTTTCGCACGATTGTGCAGAACGCTTAAAGATGTACCTGAAAAAGCGAGAAACAAACAGCATGTTTTTATTTGCGAATCGAAGAGGAGGACCACTACACCGAGAATATATACAAAAAAACTTTCGTAACTTCTCTACATCTCTTGGTTTTAAGGTGACTCCCCATACTTTACGACATACATTTGCAGCACACTTAGCAGAAAAAAATATGCCTCAAAGTTTCATTCAGGATCTACTTGGCCATGTTGATATTAATAGTACTCGTATTTATACACGATTGATGGACCATGCACGTCAAAAACAATATGACCTTTACCATTAGGAGGTGGAAAAATTGAAAAATTACTGGGAGTTAACTAAAGACTTGCCAAATGAAATCAATCAAGAAATCATTGGGGAATTCTTATTAAGTTTAAAAGTATCAAACCGAAGTAAAGGAACGATCATTGTATATCGAAGATTTTTAGAACAATTTTTTGTGGAAATGAAAGAACCATATACATCTCTAACATCAAATACAATCCTAGAATGGTTTAAAAAAAATGAAGACCATCTAAGTGAAGCATACCTCAGACTTCGTTTAAGTATCATTTCTTCCTTTTACAAGTTTTGTTTACAAGAAGAGTATGTAGACAGTTCTCCGATAAAAAGCCGGTGGTTTCCTCGTCTCCCTCAATCTCTTCCTAAGTATTTAGAGAAAGAAGATATTGCCAAAATACGGAACCAAAGCGAACTTACATCACTTCGAAATCAGGTGTTGGTAGAATTCATGCTAACCACAGGGTGTAGAGTAAGAGAAGTCAGTGAGCTAAATCGGGAGGAAGTAGATTTTGAGAACCGTACCGCACGAGTTGTGGGTAAAGGTAAAAAAATCCGCTATGTGCATTTTACGGAGAAGTGTGCGTTTTTATTGGAACGGTACATCATTGCGAGAAATCGGTATCATAAAGCTCAGAAAGCACTGTTTTTAACCTCTTCAGGAAGACGTTTAAGTGTTCGAACAATCCAGTATGTCATTAAAAAGATTGGAGAGGGTGCTAAGTTGAGTACAAACTTACACCCACACCGATTCCGCCATACATTTGCCACAGAATTATTGGCGAAAGGGGCTGATTTGTCGTTTATTGGGGATGAATTGGGTCATAGTGATGTGGGGACCACTCAAATCTATGCTAGACTTCCCAAGAGGGAGGTTATATCACTTTACCGAAAATATATGGGGTAAGAGGGTGAGTTTATTGATCACTTCAGAAATATATTTGCAACAATTTAAAGATGAGTATAGTTTTCGATTGACAGGTGAAACATTATATCAGTATAAACTAGCAGTGGAACAATTAATAACTTATTGCAACAAGCCATTTTCTGAAATCAATTCGAGAGATATTAGGAAATGGATGTTTTCCTTAGAATTAAAAGAATATAAAGCTGTAACTGTGAAAACTAAGTTAGCGGGTATCAAGCTGTTTTTTAAGTACTGTGTAGAAGATGGGTTTATTACTAAAGATCCGGTAAAAAATATCCCTTTCCCAGAAGTCGAGGATAAGCTGCCATTCTATTTGCAAAGAGATGAACTGTTTCAATTGCGTCAATTAGTAAAGGGAAAGCTAGAGCAAAGAGCTGTTATTGAAATGCTTTATGCAACTGGTGTACGCATTAAGGAGTTAGTGGAAATGAAAATAGAGGATATTAATTGGCAGGAACGCATGATAACAATACCAAAAGGGAAACGTAAAAAAGAGCGTATCGTATTATTTACACGAGAATGTGAGGCACACTTAAAAACCTATTTAGATGAACGTGGAGATAACTTACCGTTTGTTTTTGTCAATACTACAAAGACAGGTTTCATGTGTACTCGGACCGTCCAAAATAAATTTACAACCTATTCCAAAAAGCTTGGTATTTACATGACCCCACATACCTTACGTCATACGTTTGCTGCACACTTAGCAATGAAAGGCATGCCGTTAGAATGTATACAAGTCCTATTAGGACATAACGGTCCACATCAAACACAGTTGTATGCACGTTTATATCACCAGGCAAGAAAAGTGATATATGATCAATGGATGTAAGGGGATAGAAGAAGTGCGCTAAATACAAATTAACGCTTTAATAAACTTGGTTATAAAAATGTCTAAAACCTTGGTACATCTGGGATTAGACGTTTTTTTATTATATCATAATTAACGTTAAGGAGGATTAACGCAACCCTTTGTAGAAGTAATCGTTATTGTCCTACCTAGGAAGATAGAAAAACACTCTATAGAACTATTAAATGTGTAGGAGGTACTATAATGGGTCAAGTGAGAATTAGAATGATTGAGGAAAAGGATATCCCTTTCGTTCAAGAGTATGTGTCGAAAGAAAAGATTGCTGATACAACGAATGTACCTCATCCATATCCAAAATATGGAGCAAGACTGTGGTATAAAATCGTTAAAGCAAAAAGAGAAAAAGGCAACCTTTATCCATTTGCAATCTTGTACGATGAAGAATTTGCAGGAAGCATTTCGGTTAGAAAAGAAGATGAAGGGACAGGTGCAATAGATTATTGGGTGGCCCCTAATTTCTGGAACAAAGGAATTGGAACGAAAGCAGTTCACAAAGCGATTGATTTCGGCATTGAGGAATTGAAATTTAAAAAGTTTGAGACTTGCTGTCTTGTTGACAATCCTAGTTCCGGAAGAGTGTTAGAGAAAAATGGTTTTAAATTTGTTAAAGAATTTCAAATAAAAAATAACAATAAACACGAAGGGAAGATTGCTAATTTATACAGATTGGAGATATAAATTTGCGTTAATATTTTTTGAAAAAGGGCGATAGTTCAAAAGGAACAGTCGCCTTTTGAACTATTGATGCAATGTATTGAAGAAAAGTGTAAAGATATATGCTGTATATGCGTTAAATTAGGATGAAATAACAGAAAAAGTATTAATGGTTAATAATCAGCATTCAACTTGGTCACTACTAGGCATAATGAATTTTAGGTGAAATCCCAATTCCTATTTAAATTAACGGGTGGATTGGATAAAGCTTATTTTTGCTGAGCCTAGTCTACTAGCAAGGTAGTATAGTTGAAAAAGTAGACAAGGAAAGGGTATTGGTAAATGAGTAGAAACTATATTGAAACCATTCAACAGGTCTATCCTGACCTTTCTATTGAGAACTTTCAATCTATTGACATAGGGCAAAATAATGACGTGTTAGTAGTAAACAAAACTATGGTATTTAGATTTCCGAAATACAAAAAAGGGATAATAAGGTTGAGGAGAGAGACGGAAATTTTGAAATACATTAAAAGTATCATCTCTGTTCCTATTCCTAATCCAATTTATCACTCCTTTGAAGAGATGGAAACTGGAAAAGTCTTTACTGGCTACAATCGAATAGATGGTGTTCCTATGTGGAGGGAACATTTAGCGGGGGTTAAAAGCGTTGAGTTGATCAAAGGATTAGCATCACAACTCGTCTCTATTCTCTTAGAAATCCATTCTGTTTCTGAAGAAAAAGCTAGTAGCGAATTGAAGCTGAAAGTTAGTCACCCCAAAGAAGAAATGTCTATTCTTTATGAAAAAATTCAAAATAACTTATTTCTTTATATCAGAAAGGAAGCCCAGATTGAAATAACAAAATCCTTTAAGACTTTTCTTGATAGGGAAGCATGTTCCAATTTAGAAGTAACCCTTATTCATGGAGATTTCGGAGCATCTAATATTTTATGGAATCCAGACACAAATAGAATTTCGGGAATAATAGATTTTGGCAGTTCTTGTTTAGGAGATCCTGCGTATGACTTAGCTGGAATACTATCCAGTTATGGTAAAGATTTTTTTGATATGTGTATTAACCTGTATCCTAATGGAAATCAAATTTGTGAGCGTGTAAAGTTTTATAAAAGTACATTCGCATTACAAGAAGCATTGCATGGGTATGAGAATAATGATAACCAGGCTTTTGAAAGTGGAATAAAGGACTATCGTTAGATTACTTTTTCTTCTAACGAGTGTTTTAACTGAAGTCTCTTATTTTATTGAACTAAGCATACAGGGTTGATGAAGAGGACTACCGAAGTCATAAAAAGATAATTAAGTGAAATATATATCAGTAGTTCCTATTGTATTTACGGAGGCTTTTTGGAAAAAAAGAGTTGACCGCGAAAGCTATTCTTGTACCGATAAAGGGGTGGAGAGTTGAGTTATAAATTATTAGCTTTAGATGTTGATGGAACATTGTTAAACGATGATGGAGTTTTAACTCAAAAGACAATTGATACTATCAAAAAAGTTTATAATTCAGGGATTCAAGTAGTTATTTCTACAGGAAGAAGCCTTAATCAAACACGTCCTATTTTGGATGAATTAGGAATTGAAGGGATACTTGTTTCTCATAATGGAGCAACTACTCTAAGGACAGATAACAAAGAAATAATACATGAGTTTTCCTACGATATTAAGGAAGTAGCCGATATTGTTAGATATTGCAGAAAACACGATATTCAGTTTTCAGTTTGTACAGCATTTGATTTTTATGTTGAAAGACTGGATAACTATCAAACAGATTTATATAAAAGGTTTAACCTAGTTCCCATAATGCATAGTGATGTGCTAAGCCTAACGGATAAAGTTATGAAGTTTACTGTTGATGACCAACAAAGAGTCGATGGGTGGAGGGATATAAAATTTAGTAACTTACGTAAAACAAGCGATAGTTTCTTCCAAGACATCATTCATCCTAATGCTCATAAAGCAAGTGCCTTAGAACAAGTCTTATACAAACTAAACATGGATAAATCAGAGATTATTGCAATTGGGGATTTTTATAATGATTTAGAAATGTTAGAATTTGCGGGATTAGGTATTGCAATGGGAAATGCGCCTGATGACCTGAAAGAAAAGGCTGATGTAGTAACTACTTCAAACAATGAAGATGGAGTAAGCCATGCATTAGAAAAATACCTATTTTAGCATACATTAATTTAACTAAAGGGTGCAAAAGGTTAATGTGGGGACTGTTTTGGCAGTCCTTTTCTTATAATGTTATCGAGCAAGATAGTAATAGACTCGTATCTAAAAAGATTGCAAAGGAACCCCTGGTGAGCTAACTGATTAAGATCGCTGAGCTAATTAATGGCTCTTTTATCTTACATAACTAATCACACAGTTTAGTTTAAGAGGCCATTAGGAAAAGCTGAATGTAGAAACAAAATATTTATAAGTAGGTGTGGTAGTGATCATAAAAAACGAGGAAGATATAATTAAAGCAATAAGAGAAGATGAATGGATGATGAATTTATTAAAAGCGGTAAAAACATTAAATTTACCTGATTGGTGGGTTTGTGCAGGATTTGTTCGTTCAAAAATATGGGATGTGTTACACAATTTTAGTTCAAGAACCCCATTACCAGATATTGATGTGATTTACTTTGATTCGAAAATAGTAGATGAATTAGAAGAAATAAAGATGGAAGAAAAATTAAAATCAATTGTTCCTAATATCCCTTGGTCAGTAAAAAATCAAGCAAGGATGCACATTAAAAGTAATATGTCTCCCTATTCATCCTCCATTGATGGAATTTCTAAATTTCCTGAGACAGTTACAGCTTTAGGAGTTAAATTAGATGAAAACGAAGATATTAAATTAACGGCTCCTTGGGGAATTAACGATGTTGTAAATTTAGAAGTAAGACCAACCCCATTTTACGATACAAAAGATAGAATGAAAGTTTACGAAAATCGAGTTAGAAAAAAGGCTTGGAATAAAACTTGGGGAATGGTCAAGATCTATGGTATCAATAATTCTTAGTAGTTAATAAGGTTTTCGTTTAACTTACTAAAAACATAAAAACCTTTTCCATCTTCGCGGTCGCTCATGTCATTCTTTAGCGTAGTGGCGCTATTACACACGTACAAGTTCCAAGTGTCGAAGGTATAAACAATAATAAACAGACGCTTGATTGCTCACGAATGGACCAAGACTAAGAACAATGGACTTAATTCTTAAACATGTAAATTAACTATATGACTAAGTGGTGTAATAACGAAATGTCATTTTAAATTTAAGTGATAGTATTTTTTTGCATTTTTTTAAAACGTCTTTATTTCAAGGAAGGAGGACATAATTCTAATGAATTACAATGAAAAGGAATAACAGTAACTGCTAATAAGTATTATCATACGTATTATTCAACATAATAGGAAATTGGAAAGAGGATTAAAATAAGGGAAAAACCTAATTTTTAAAAATACATCTCGAAATTGAGATATTTCACTTGTATTTTAGTCAGTTGAGTGGTAAAGTGATAATAGTAAGAGGGAGTGATAAACATTATGCAAAAAAATACCCGCGGATCGTTAATATGGTTGCGGCTTACTCGGTTCACGCATCAAAGTAATTTACTATCAAATGATTTCTTAAAACAATTTGATTTAACAACTGCACAATTTGATGTATTAATGCAAATCTCAACATACCAACCATTAACACAGAGTGAGCTAGCTGAGAAAGTAACAGTGACACAAGGCGGTATTTCGCGTATGCTATCTCGCCTTGAAAAAGAAGGACTCATTGAACGTAAGCAAGATTGGAAAACGAAAACCATCTCGTTAACGAATAAAGGACATGACAAACTAGATAATGCATTTGAATCTCAGCTGGAGTTCCAATCCTCATTCTTTGATGAGTGTTTATCTAAAGAAGAACAAAAAATACTGTATTCGCTCATGTCACGTGTACAAAAAAACAGCGAAAAAAAATTGCCAAATAGGTAATTTTTTTTACCGCTTCACTTGATTAGTCAATCAATAAATAGGAGGAATAACTTATGTATACAATCCCAGGACATCATCATATTTCAATGATTACAAAAAACGCAAAGCAAAATAACCGCTTTTATCGTGACGTACTTGGTTTACGGCGTGTGAAAAAGACGGTAAACCAAGATGATCCGTCGATGTATCATTTATTTTACGGAGATAGAACAGGAAGTCCCGGCACAGAGTTATCATTCTTTGAAATACCACTCGTCGGGCGCACATACCGAGGCACAAATGCAATCACCCAAATCGGTTTACTTGTACCAACAGAAGCGAGTTTAACCTATTGGAAAGCACGTTTTGAGAAGTACAGCGTACAACACAGTGGCATCACAACGTATACCAATAAACCAGCCCTTCACTTTCAAGATTCTGAAGGTCTGCGCATGGTGCTGCTTGTATCGAACGGTGAGAAAGTGGCCCATTGGGAAACGTGGGAAAAGTCAAGCGTGCCAGTAGAACATCAAATTCAAGGGATGGGATCTGTAGAAATGACGGTGCGCCGACTCGATAAATTAGCGCGTACACTTACCCAAGTTTTTGGCTATGTAGAAGTATCACGTACGGAAGATGAAGCGATTTTTCAAACGATTCAGGGTCAAGTGTTTGGAGAAATCGTTGTGAAATCTTTAGATGGACCTACTGAAAAACCAGGACGTGGCAGCATTCATCACTTAGCGATTCGTGTGAAGGACGAGATAGAGCTTGCCTATTGGGATGAACAAGTGCGAGCACGTGGCTTCCATTCATCAGGTATTGTGGATCGCTTCTACTTTAAGAGCTTATACTTCCGCGAATCAAATGGTATTCTATTTGAAATTGCTACGGACGGACCGGGTTTTACAATCGACGGTGATATCGAAACACTGGGAGAAAAATTAGATTTACCACCTTTTTTAGAAGATCGACGTGCTGAAATTGAAGAAAAACTACAACCAATTGAGGAGGATGAATGATGGAAAAATATCGTATCGAACCATCAAAAGGCATGGAATTTGGTCTGTACTCTTTAGGAGACCATATTCCCAACCCAATGACAGGTGAGCGTATTTCAGCTGGACAACGAATAAATGAATTAATTGAGGCAAGCAAGCTAGCGGAACAAGCTGGTATTGATGTATTTGGCGTTGGTGAAAGTCATCAAACATACTTTACAACTCAAGCTCATACCGTAGTTCTCGGTGCCATCGCACAAGCAACAAGTAAAATTAAAATTACAAGTTCTGCAACGGTACTAAGTGTAGCAGACCCTGTACGTGTGTATGAGGACTTTTCCACAATCGATTTAATTTCAGATGGCCGCGCAGAAATCGTTGCTGGCCGTGGCTCTCGTGTTGGTGCGTATCACTTACTTGGTGTTGATTTACAGGACTATGAGGAAATTTTCGAAGAGAAACTAGAGCTCCTTAACAAAATAAATGAAGAAGAATATGTGACGTGGCAAGGAGAATTCCGTGCTCCGTTACAAAATGCAAATATACTGCCTCAACCCAAAAATGGCTCCATTCCCATTTGGCGTGCAGTCGGCGGGCCACCTGCGAGTGCTATTAAAGCAGGTGTAATGGGAATGCCAATGATGCTGACTACATTAGGTGGGCCCGCAATCAACTTTAAGGAATCCGTTGACGCATACCGTGAGGCTGCTGAACGCAGTGGATTTGATTCAAAAGCATTACCAATTGCAACAACGAGTCTATTCTATGTAGCGGATACAACAAAAGAAGCCTTGCAAGGTATGTATCCACATATCAATGGTGGGTTCCAAGCGATTCGCGGTGGCGGTTATCCTAAACAGCAATTTGCTCAAGCGCCTGATACAAGAGATGCATTAATGGTTGGAAGTACACAACAAATAATCGAAAAAATGCTTTACCAATATGAACTTTACGGTATGCAGCGCTTTATGGCACAGATTGACTTTGGTGGAGTGCCTTTTGAGAAAGTGATGAAAAATATCGAAATCATCGGGAACGATATCATTCCAGCGATAAAAAAATATACAGCCAAAAAGTAGAATCGAAAAAACAAATGGCTATGAAAAACGGTGTATCTATGATTTAAAATGAATACCCGCCGCCGCATGGTCGCCCTAAAGGAGGCTTGGAGATTTGTTTAAGAAAAAAACGCATAACGATGTCAACAACTTGATAAGTGAAATAGAAAAGCTCAAGCAAGAGTCACAGCGAGAAAACTCTCATTCTTATCAAATATCATTTCAATCAGAAGATCGAGGGTTACAAAAATTAGTAGATTCTATGAATGAATTATTAGGTGCGTTACAAACAAAATATGAGAACCTTTATGAAAAACATCAAATTGTAACAGAACTTAATGGAATTGGAACATGGGATTTGGAAATGGAAAATGGTGTTCCAGCTAAAAGTAATGTTTATAATCAAATTTTCAGAAAGTCACTAGGGTATCAAGATGAAAGGGATTTTCCAAATACTTTTGAAAGCTGGTATAACACCATCGCAGCGGATGAGGTTAATGATGTAACTAGCGTTTATCAGGAGCATTTTTCTAGTAAAACAAGAAAACCATATGATATAGAATATCAAGGTATCAAGAAGGATGGAACGATCGAATGGTTTCGTGCAAAAGCAGAAACATTACGAGATGAACTAGGAGTTCCGTACCGAAATGTCGGCACATTAGTGAATATCCATAAAAATAAAATGAACACAATGAGAATACAAAATCTATTATCTCGCTTAGAACTAATTGAAAAGTCTCTAGGATTTAGTGTTACGACCCTAGAAGGAGCATGGGGGATGGAGTTGACCGAGAGCAATTTGGAAAATCAAGAAGGATGGTTCTCTCCACAATTTAAGCGACTACTTGGGTATGAAGGGGATGAGTTTCAGCCAAAAATGGATTCATGGTTGAATTTGGTTGAAAAAGATAATAGAGAAACCGTAAAGAGTAACTTTAAGTCTCAGCTTTATAATCATACGAATGAAATAGAATTTGATATGAAATTTCGAATGAAAATAAAAAATGGGGATTATAGATGGTTTACCATGTTGGTAAAAACAGTTCGTGATAACGATGGGAAGCCAACACTTGTCTCGGGAGTTCTACGTGATATCAATCATGAGATCAAACGGAAAGCATACGATGAGAAAATCGAAAGAGAGATGAACGATTTTACACACTCTGTCCGGGAACTTGCTGAAAATATTAATGACATATCAAATGAGGCAACAGAAATAGCGTATGAGCAAGAGGTAACATCGAAGTCTGCTGCTCAAGCAACAGAAAGCATCGAATTAACACAATCCGTAGCAGAATTAATTAAAAAAATTTCAAATCAAACGAACCTACTTGGTTTAAATGCATCAATCGAAGCGGCTCGTGCGGGTGAGCATGGAAAAGGGTTTAGCGTGGTCGCTCAAGAAGTTCAAAAATTATCTTCTCATTCCTCTGAAGCGGTTGGACAAATCGAAAATATATTAGATGATATCAATTCTTCTGTACGAAGTATTGTTATAAGTATTAATAATATGAGTAATAAAATCCAATCACAAGCTGCAGTTACTGAAGAAATTAATAACTCGACCGAGAATATTCATGGGATGTCTGGGAGACTATTGACTTTGATACAACAATTAAATGAATAGAAAATTATTTGGCGAAATAGCTATTTTGACATCGAAATTATCTTGAACTATATCATTATTAGCAATTAAAAACATACAACTTTTATCCAAAGGAGAGAATAACATGAAAATTGTAGCACTAGCAGGATCTATCGTCGGTTCAAAGACAAAAACAGCTATGCTTAAAACCGCAGAAATGCTTAAGCAAAAGTACCCAGAGCATGAAGTAACACTTCTAGATTTAGCCGAATATACAGTGGAATTTAGTGATGGGCGTAATTACTTTGAATATGAAGGAGATACGAAATATATTACAGAGACAATAATGACAGCAGATGCCATTATTATTGGGACACCAACATTCCAAGCATCCATTCCGGCAACACTAAAAAACATTTTCGACTTACTACCAGTTAATGCTTTCCGTGACAAAGTCGTTAGTAGCATTGTAACAGCTGGATCAGCCAAGCATTATTTAATGGTAGAGCAACAACTAAAACCGATCTTAGCTTATATGAAAGCTCACATCGTTCCAATTTATGTATTTATTGAAGAAAAAGATTTCTTGCGTAAAGAAATTGTGAATGATGATATCCTTTTCCGTTTAGAACGATTAGTTGAAGATACTGTATTAACAGTTGAAGCATTCGAGGCCATTCGAATGAGAAAAGACGAAGAATATGATTTTTAAGAAGAGTGGCTATCGGCTTTAAATAGTAATCTGTCAAGTTTAATTGGATAAGTAAGATTCTCTGATTTTACGTAAAAAATATCTCTAATCCGAGGTATTTAACTTGATTCTTATTCAGTTGAGTAGTAAAGTTAGAAAGTGCTCATGAAGAGATATTATTTTTTAGCTAAATATCTTTAATTAGAGAATAATTAAATGATTATATTGAAATAAAGAGATTAGGATTAAAGAATGGATTTGAGCATTTCGGCTATGATAATAGCTTCCGTCTATAAACTTGATTCTAAATACTGTCAGCAATAGTCATTATTCCGGGGAATTGGATTAAATCCCTAGCAACAGGATTCATGATTTCCGCAATTATTATGCATTTGAAGATAAAGGGGCAGTAGTTATAGTAAATAATTGGGTTGTTTTATTTAAAAAAATTAAACCAAAGCACCACCTTTCCGAATCGAGGTAATTATTTAAAAGTTATATACAATGCAATAAAATAAATGGATTTTTTCTTGATTCAAAACCAAACTAACTAATGATTAAAATATAACTTTAGTTATTAAGTGAATCATTGATCTCTTATAGGACAGCTGGGGCTTACCTAAAAACGCGGCGAATCAATTTTATAAACAATCACCTCAAATATTGCGTACTGAACGATGTTGCAAGGCATAATAAGAATCGTAAAGTAAAGAATATCTGACTTATTTAAAGGAGGTGGTTCAAACTAAACAAAAAGAGGGTGTCGTATATGGGACTTTTTAGAAAAATATTTGAAAAATCAAAGGAGAATAAACATATGTCAAATGTCAAATTAGCAGTAGTTTTTTACAGCATGGGTGGAACAAACTATCAATTATCGAAATGGGCGGAAGAAGGAGCCAAAGAAGCTGGCGCAGAAGTGAAAGTATTAAAAGTAGATGAATTGGCACCGAAATCCGTTATTGAAGGAAATGAAGGATGGAAAGCTACTGTTGAAGCAACGCAAGATGTTCCAGTTGCAACTTCAGAAGATCTTGAATGGGCAGATGCAATAATCTTTAGTGTTCCAACTCGATTTGGAAACATGCCATCGCAAATGAAACAGTTTCTTGATATTCAAGGCGGGCTTTGGGCTAGTGGTAAAACTGTTAATAAAGTTGTAAGTGCAATGACTTCAGCACAAAATCCACATGGAGGACAGGAGGCCACTCTTTTGTCATTATATACTTCAATGATGCACTGGGGAGCCATTATCGCAACTCCTGGTTATACAGATCAAGTTCTATTTGGAGCAGGGGGGAACCCGTATGGAACAAGTGTAACTGTAGGTCAAGATGGTAAAATGATTGAAGATGTTCAAGCAGCTGTTAAACATCAAGCAAAACGTACAGTGCAAGTTGCAGAATGGGTTAAAAAAGGAAATCAATAATTATAAAGGCTGACCGATAATTTTCGGTTGGCTTTTTTAGTTTGTGAAAAATTGTATAAAAAGTCTCGCACGTATCTTTAAGTATAGACCTCCGCAATGTTCAAAGCTGTCAGTTAGTAAAACGAAGGGATAAATGTTCTACAATTAGTAAAAATACCTGTTCTAGTCTACGGGTGTAACATTTTCATTTTATGTAATGACTAAAGCTCCATTTCTCACTTTAAACACCGAGGAATTGGGCTTTTTAATATGGGTTTTTAATTCAATTGTTATTGTAACCGCAATAGTGTATTATACATAGTATAAACCATATAGTGTATATCATATAGTATATAAATTGAGGTGGGTGAATGAGTAATTTATTGAATTCATTAACGACAGAGCTTAGGAGAGGAACGCTGACATTAGCCGTTTTAAGTCAATTACGAACACCCCAGTATGGATATTCACTTGTTCAGTTAATGGAGGAATCTGGCATTAACATTGATCAAAGCACCTTATATCCATTGCTTCGCCGACTAGAAAAACAGGAGTTAGTAACGAGCAGTTGGGATACATCTGAAAGCAGACCCCGTAAGTATTATGTTTTAAGTGAATACGGTTTGGAAATCTTTTTACAGTTAAAAAAAGAATGGATTAAAAATTCGGAAGAACTTTATGGTTTATTAAAAGGGGAGAAGGAAGATGAATTTAATTGAGGTTTATATACAGGAAGTCACTGGCAGGCTGCCTGAAAAAAATCGTGATGATATTGCACTCGAGTTACGGTCGATCATTGAGGATATGCTGCCCGATGATTACAATGAGGAAGATGTAAATGTAATTCTTGAAAAATTAGGGAATCCAGCAGCGTTAGCTAGTGGATATCGAGATCAACCAATGCATCTAATTGGACCGCGCTATTTTGATGTATATGCCTCTTTATTAAAAATGATTTTGCCGATTGCTGCTACTATTTCTCTGATCTCGGTCATTGCAGAATATTTTATAGGGTATCCTGCAGAAGAAACAGTAATTAATGTGTTTTTAGATATTATTGGTTTTGGTATATGGAAAATTATTGAGGTAGGCATCCACACCTTTTTCTGGCTAACGCTTGTTTTCGCCATCATAGAAAGAACTGATAAAGGAAAAGACCAGCAGCCATTATCCACAAGCCTTAAAAAATGGACACCTGAAGATTTGAAAAACATTCCTTATATTCCTAAGAAAAAAGCGATAACGAAGCTCGAAGTATTTGGCTATTTAATGTGGACGGCGATTTGGGCAACCCTTTATTTTTATGCAAATCATCTTGTAGGTATATATGAAGGCGGCGGAGATGGACTCGAATTCGTGATCCCAGCTTTAAATCAAGATGTTTTACTTCATTATTGGCCAATTGTTCTCATTATCATTGCAATCGAAATTGGGTTATCTCTCTACAAATTAATAAAGAGGCAATGGACGAAGAAAATGGCAATCTTTACTACTGCTCTTGAGCTTATCGCAACAGTTGTATTCATTGTCATATTTAGCAATCCGAATTTAATGAATCAAGAATTTATTACGTATATGAGTGGTTTATTCAACACAACAGCTACGCAATTTGAAACATGGCTAGTGGGAAGCGTAATAATCATATTTATTTTATCTGCGGCATTCAATGTATTCGATGGATTTCGTAAGGCTAGAATCCGTTAATTCGTATTTGTTTATAAAAGAGTAGTGCTTGCTCAATACGTGTACACCGATTTTAGCAGTCTTTGATCTTCCATAATATCATCTAACTTAAATCGTATTAGTTATTCAAGAAAATGGCCCTTAGAAAAGCTCAACTTCTCAATTTAACGTGGGAAAATGGGCTTTTTTATATTAACTTAGAGTGCAAAAAAATTTCTAAAGTGAAAAGCATGTAGCCTATCCAAAGCCATTTTGTTTAACCCGAATTTTTTAAGGGTAAGCTCCTAGTAATCGGTCAGTTAATCTGGATGGGATAATACTATCAAAAAGGATGTACTTTTAAGTTGAAAGGTTTCATTAATGTATAACTAACCAGATTAGGGACAAAACAATAATAAATGATTGAATTGGAGGTCTTACGGTGGCAGATGATTTCGAATTGAAGCCAAATGAGTTAGAGGTAGAACCGATATTTGAAGGGCGTACGTATGAGCGTCATCAATTTAAGTTTTCTATAAACGAGAATGAATATACCGGACATTTTCATAAAGGAGAAATTCAGTGGTTAAATCCACATCCAAAACAGGATCTTGGAGAGGAACAATTAAAATCACTTGAAACTCAGATTTACCAACTTATGCAGGAGCATGGGATTGCGGACGAAACAGAAGATCTTGAAATTAAACCAATGTTTGATGATAAACCCCAAGAGGCACATATATTTAAACTAACTATTCAAGGTAATGAATATAAAGGGGTCTTCCATGAGGGGAAAATACAATGGCTTCATCCAACGCCAAAACGCAACTTTAAGGAAGAGCATGTAGAAAAGATAGAAGAAAAAATTCACGAGAAAATGCAGTCGGAAAAATTGAAATAACATATGGAAATACTCTAGAAAGGGTACTCTTTATGTCGGTTAGTCCGCAAATCATTCCTGTATTATCTTTGCCAACAAAATTAAAGGTAATCGACACTCTCGCTTAATAAATGTTTATGGTTGAGTATTAACCTTGATTAATATATACGTTTATTCATAAGAGATGTTGATATGAATGAATTATTATAGCGTAGCATATTTTTGATTGCTCGTTTTTATGAACTTAGATTTTTTTGTGGCTTTGAAATCAGACTTTACCACATTTAAAGAATGTAAAGGATCCTTACCGTTTGTTATGATGTTAGGTTTGCCAATAACGGCAATAATGCTTATTACAGGATGAGATGGAAAGTTAAAGAGTTTTTACCTAAAAAATGAATTATACGTCTGCTTCATAGGAAAGATCTAGGAATAGTGGTAACCCTTAAGGTTAGGGTTATTCCTGTTCACCTTTCATCGGCCCATGAGTATTTGAGTAAGAGGTTGGGCTCCTTTTTTTAGCTAGATAAAAATCGATGTAATACTCTATGTAAAGGTGGATCACCTTCCCAGGCTAATATTGATATTTATATCGTCAATCGCGCTGCATCACAGATACAGCGCTTGAAGTCGTGCGTAGACTTTCCCAAGCCAAGAGTTCGTAAAGTGCAGTGATGTGAGCTTTTGAACACTTAAAAGAATGCTCTGGTGGAACCCTTTCCTTAATTTCTATGAATATGAATTATTATTTAAAGAATGGAATTTTATTCTTCTATCTTCGCAATGTCCATCTATTTAGATGGACATATCATTCCAATTATGTACTGCTATTGTTTCATACTTCAATATTTGAGAGTGGGATTCTTGGTAAACTGCAAGGTTCATTTTCAGCAACCTGTCCACTGTTCCTTAAGACATACACATAATAAGCCGCTGTTCAAAATTAATTAATTGACTTGATCATGATAAAGTCTATTTGTTTTTCATCACCCATATAAAAAGAATGGGCTCCAGTATGAATAAACCCCATTTTTTTATAAAAAGTGATAGCATTTTCATTTTTCTCCCATACACCCAGCCAAATTTTCTTTTTATTACGCTCCATAGCAATTTCTATCGCTTTATTTAGTAGATACTTACCAAGCCCTTGTTTTTGAAATTTGTTCCTAATATAAATCCTCTCAATTTCAAGTGATTCATCACCCATTTCTTCAGTCTGAGCATCATCGGTATTGACCTTTAAATAACCGGATACTTCATTATTAAAATAAATAAAAAAGAATTGCGTAGAAATATTGGATAATTCACTTTCTAATTGTTTTAAGTTTAAAGCTCTTTCCAAATAGGCATTCATATTCTCAGGTGAATTCTGATCTTTAAACGTATCGTTGAATGTTTCTATACTTATTTCTTGAAGCCTTTCTAAATCTTCACAATTGCATTTTTTTATTTTTATAGTCATTTACATATGCCGCTCCTTTATATAATCAATAAATTCTTTTGTTTCCTTTTTTTACAAATTCCCAGTCCTTTTCTACATTCCATCTCACTCTTTGAAGAAGTTGGAAAAGGGTATCTATATCTCTTTCAGAAAAACCATTTAATGCAACAGTATTGGAATAGTCATTTTCTTTTTTTATAAAAGTATAAACGTTATTTCCTTTTTCTGTTGGATAGATTTTTTTTACCTTTTTGTTATTTACATCATTTTTCTTTTCGATAAATCCATTCATTTCAAGCTTTTTTATAGCACGGGCCGTGGTTGTACGATCTACTTTTATCATTTCAGCTAACTTTTCTTGAATGATCCCATGGTTTTCACATATTCGCACGAGATATAAATACTGCCCTTTTGTTAAATCATATTCCTTAAATTCTGTATTACTTATAGAATCTAATGCCCTTGCGATCATTCCAATTTCACGAAGGATTTCCTTCATATTGGCCTCCTTAGTTTTTTAAAAATGTTGCAAATACAACAAAATGCAATATATATAATTTAAACTTATTTCGTTGCATTTGCAACAAAAATATAATGGAGATGGAGTTAGGTATGAAGTAATTTCAACATTAGCATGATTAATATCAACCTTTGGGCATTTCTTTCGCTTGGTAGGACTGTTTATATGAGGACTTGATAGTGGAGAAAATATTTGAATGGAAGATGTGTGAATACAATAAGGTACAGCTCGATATTCATGCTACCGAAACATACATCATTAAAGTACCACAAACAAAATAGTATGAGATAATTCGGTATTAGCTTTTTAATAACTAAACGGTTATTGAAAATTGAATATATAGTTAAAAACCTGACATAAGTATACGTCAGGTTTTGAGTTTAAGATATTTTTCTTGTTTTTCCGCATCTTACACACTTATCAGTGAAGTAATTATATTTATGTTTCTTGTAAAACTTACAAAGTAAAGCTTTAATGCTCATATGATGTATAACTCCTTTAGGTGTATCTTGAATCTAAATTTAAGATTATCACAAGGAGTTTATCAGTTAATTACAATGAGATTACGAATCGTTTATATTAAGATGTTTGTTATATTACATGTCGGGGCGGAGATGGTCTTTATTAGTCTTTTCTCTTTATATGGAAAATCATTATCTTAATGATTGACCTCGAACAAATCAAGAAAATAATCCATTGTTTCTTGGATTTGTTCCTTTGACTCGGTATATGGGATATCCACGACAGGTAAACCAATATTCCAACACGTTTTACGCTTAATCCAGTCCCGTTTTTTTCTTTCTGCAAAACCTTTAGGACCACCAAAAAATTCGTTTCTAAGGGGGGAATAGTGTTGTTTACCATTGAACTCAATCGCAAACAGTGGATAATGATTTTTACATACAAGAAAATCTAAATAAAGACGTTTTTCACTTCCTAAACGATCTAGGCACATTTCTTTTACAAACTGAATTTTCTTTTCTTCGAGCAAGTCCGTAATAAGATTAGCTCCGTGTGATTCTTTACTCTTTCTTTTACATTTAGGACACGTTTCTCCATTTTTAACTTTGATAGGTTGTATGAACCATTCGTGTCCTCTCGTACATAAGTGCATACCTTTCGTTCGCATAGCCTTATATCGTCCAATAAATGCTATATCTTTTCTGTTTTTCTCAAGAAAATCTAAATATTTTTGGTGATTGGGTGATGTTTTTTCACTTTGCTCCGTTATATGGTTTCCAGTACTCCATACATAAGGCTTAAGGATTTTGTCACAGTCGATAATATAGGCTTTTATAAATTTATTCTTCCATCTTTTTTTTAGAGATTGAATAAAATTTATATAATTCTCAAATGGAGCTGCTGAAACAGTTTTTCTTTTGATTAAATGCACACAGCTATAGCGATCTTTTAAGAAATAGATTATCTCGCCATTAAATACAACAAGCTTGTCATTATTTTGTAAAGTGATCTTGTATCAACTCCACATAGATATTTTTACAAACAGAAGCTATAAATTGGTAAACTGTCTAACAAGTGATGTTTTTTTCATTCAGTGGTAGAACACAAAAGTATAATTCATTGGTTACAATCACCTAAGTTGATCAAGAATACTAGTTTTGCTAAGCAAAAATATAATTATATACATATAATTTTACTAATTAATTTGTCTATAATCAATGTAACATAGAGAATGGTAATACAATGGGGTGTGAATGCATGAAGATAGATTTTACGGTACCGAATTTTTGACAGGGTAATATACTAAAATAAAAGGAAGTTTACATAAGTGAATCGGATGATAACTTGGCAATGATATTAATGTAAACATTCTGATTATGAAATGGTGTACTAGCGAAACATTACTTAAATAAGAATAAAATCAAATTAAATATAAATCTAATTTTGCGATAACTTTCTTTTGTTGTTAGAATAAACATAGTGGAGATATATGGAAAGGGGATAAAGATTCAAATGTGGATGAACTTGTAATGATTAGAAATAGGATAAGATAAAATTTCACTCTCATTTATGAGGGTTATTTAACTGTCTGTAATCATTCAAGGACTGCGTTGTTTGGTATCAAAACCCTCTTAAAAGAATGGACATCGTTTGTTGTCTGGCTTTTTAGTGGGATAAATATATCTTCTATTGACCTTATTTATGCGTCCTTCATTTGGAGGAATATGATAATGAACCAATTAAAAGATAAAATTGCAATTATTACGGGTGTAAGCCGTTTAAAAGGGATCGGAGCAGCTATTTGTAAGGAGTTGGCTGAAACGGGTTATCACATCTTTTTTACTTATTGGACGGAATATGATAAAGAAATGCCTTGGAGTATTAAATTAGACGAGCCATCAAAATTAAAAGAAGAATTAATGCAAAGAGGGGTTAAGGTATCAAGTATGGAGTTAGATTTAACGGAAGAAGATGCACCAGAACGACTACTTATAAATGTCGTAGAAAAACTTGGCTATCCGGATATTTTAATTAATAATGCAGCATACTCAACGAACAATGATTTTTCTAATTTGACTGCCGAGGAATTAGATAAACATTACAAGGTAAATGTTCGTGCGACAACGCTATTAAGTAGTCTATTCGCTCAACGCTTCGATAAGAAATCTGGTGGAAGAATAGTCAATATTACTTCAGGTCAATTTCAAGGACCAATGCCTGGTGAGTTAGCATACGCAACAACAAAGGGAGCTGTTGATGCACTAACTATAACATTGGCAGCTGAACTCGCCCCATTAGGTATAACAGTTAATGCGATAAACCCAGGTCCTACAGACACTGGATGGATGACAAAGGAAATAAAAACCCAATTAAAACCGATGTTTCCATTTGGTAGAATAGGTGAACCGAAAGATGCTGCAAAAATCATTAAATTTCTTGTGAGTGATGAAGCAGATTGGATTACAGGTCAGGTTATTCATTCAGAAGGTGGGTTTAAAAGATAAACTATACAAAAAGGCTCTTTACCTAGGGCCTTTTTTTTATTAAATAGTAATCTAGATATAAATTTGCGAGCTATTGTACTTATATTTAAGTAACAGATCTATTACTACATTAAAGTATAAGATGAAACACATAATTGAAGGCGATTTCACATACTAGGTTCTTAGAGGATTTGAAGATAAATAAGGTGTAGATGAATGAAATTAAAAAAGAGTTGGGTTCCAGTACTCATACGATTATCTATCAATATTAGGGAAGATAATAAGAATCCTTACAAAGGAAAAGGGAGAGATATGTGAACAATGTATTTACGATAGACTGCGGGGAAGTCTTACTGAGAGAATTTAGAATAGAGGATGTGGATGCTATTTATGAACTTACTTCGCAACCTGAAGTGTATACATTTTTACCAGATTGGCGTTCAACAAGGGAGCAAAGATTAGATTGGGTTACAAATTATGAGATACCTAGTAATAAAGAGTTTCTAGCTGTTGTTCCTCATATAAATGAGGAATTTTTAAAGCTGGGAATTATATTAAAGGCAACTGGTCAATTTATTGGTTTTTGTAATACGGGAATTAAAGAGGAACTAAGTGAACCGAACAGAGAAATTGCTTATGCTATTTCAACACAATACAAAAATCGAGGCTTTACTACACAAGCGGTAAAGGGATTGATAAAATATCTGTTTGAAAATACGGATGTTAAACAATTAAATGCCGTAGTTCTTCCACACAATACAGCTTCAAATAAAGTGATTAAAAAATGTGGATTTAGCGTTATAGGAATAGTAGAAATGGATGGAAAGCAGTATTATCATTACAATCTACACAAAGATGAATGCTAAAGCATTAAATAATTAAATTATTAAACAAACGGAACCTGTTAAGGACGACCTCCTCGAAATAAATAAATTTTTTATTCAAACTAACGAATATAGGCTTGAAATAAAGTGAAGCTATTTATAAAAGATAGATGACCTATATTTCATTCTTATTGAACTACAGGGGTAGGTATGTTCAAGAAGGGAATGTTTTTAATAATTTACGAAAAGAGGAATTGCTATGCAAAATAAACTAAGAAAATCATCAGCAGATAAGGCTTTATTTGGAGTCTGTGGAGGCATTGCTGAGTATTTTGGTATATCTTCGTTAGGAGTAAGGCTAATATTTATCTTTTTACCGGCTAATTTACTCATATACATCATTCTTGCTAATACAATGCCTAATAGTCCTCGATCTTTGTAAAGAATATATTGTGTTGATCTATGCTTACTCAACTATTGGGTTTTGAGACATAGCCGTAAAATAGGAGGTCAAATTATAGTTTATAAGGTGAAAGCGATTGTTAGATTAAATGCATTAACAGACCCTCTTTTAACTAAAGAGTTAAACAATACAAAATAACGGTAAGGGGTGATGAAGTGGGATTTTATTATTTGTTATTACTCCTTATAGGTGTTGTACTTCTTATTACAGGTGCATTATGGAAAAATGTATCTTGGTCAGTTAAAATCGTAATATTTTTATTTGTTGCTGGTATTCAATGTATTATATTGGCGCTTCTTTTGCTAATGCCAGGTAGTTCAGATGTTATCGCTCAACTGTTGAAATTGAAAGAATAGAAGTTATGAAACTAACTGTGTGACTCTGTAAGTAACCATCGATATGAATATTAGTTTTCGGTTTGGCGAAAACGCGTACTAGCCATTTAGGGAGAATTCTGCCACTCTTTCAAAAAATATATTTACTAAGATAGTTGCGGAATTCAAAATCTAAATACAAAGCCAAGGTGCTAGATTGCGTTCCGTTATATATTGAAAGGCGGAAAATAACATGAATGAATTAGATTATAAAAGTTTTTATGAGAAGGTTGGCAAAACAAACGGGTGGGATTTCAGCAAATTACAAGTTATGTTAGAAGGGGTTTTGTGGGATTTTAATGAAGAAATAAGGAAAAAATCTAAATCCTCTGATGTACTACTTGATATTGGAACTGGTGGAGGAGAAAATTTATTAAGTATCGCACACTCATTCCTATTCTTGATTGGTATTGATTTATCTTCTGCAATGATAGAAATGGCTCAAACTAACCTAAAGGAGTCTAATAGTTCAAATGTTCGCTTTTTCCAAATGTCATCTGACGAATTACAATTTCCACTAGAGCTTTTTGATGTAGTTACTTGTCGGCATGCACCTTTTAGTTCAACAGAAGTTGCTAAAGTATTGAAAAAAGATGGATACTTTTTTACTCAACAAGTAGGGGAAGGGGATAAAATAAATTTAAAAGAGGCATTTAAACGAGGACAATTAAATGAAGAAAATGGAGCATTACTTTCAAAATATGTCCGAGAATTAAAACAGGCAGGCTTTTCTGAAGTTACTACTTTTGAATATGATGCTACTGACTATTATCAAAGACCGGAAGATCTTATCTTTCTACTTAAACATACCCCTACCATACCTAACTTTGGTAAAGAAACAGATGATATAGAAGTGTTGAATGATTTTATAAAAAATAATAACACACCAAAAGGCATTCGAACAAATTCTAAAAGGTTTCTTATAATAGCAAGGAAGTAAGGATATATTTGATAGTTTTATTTAACAGCGTTCGTAGGTATCTTTGAAGTATATTAATTCTTTATCAAATAAAGCAACATGGTTTAATCTATTCTTCTTAGCTGTGCTCGGGATTGTCACAGTTGCTATATTTGCGGGTTCAATATCCCTAATCAGAACCATTAATGTATATCACTTAGAGCTTTGTTTTTCTTTATATTATTGGTTCGTAAAACGAGGTAGAATAGCTCAATAACGAAAAAACTTAACAAACAAAAGAAGCTCTTCTAAATGGAAATGTCAAAATTATTAAGCAATTTTTCGATGGAAGCCTTAAAGGAGAAAAAATAGGTGTTATTTTCGTCATCAAATAAGAGTAAATAAGGTTCTTCCCCTTTAGGAATGATAACGATCACTTCATTAATGAGAGTGTTTACCCATTCATTTTCTAAATGAACAGATGGCTCTAAAGGGATTTTAATCATATAACCATTGTCTGGAATAGGTTTGAATTTCTTAACAACATTATTTATTGTTTGAATGAATTTTTCAGATTCTAATTGTGCAACCCGATTTATTGGGATTTTTTCTGTTATCTTATTATTATCAATATCAAGGATTTCAATATATTTACTACTAGTAGCATTCACCAACAAAAAGCTAAAAAAGGAAAATACAAAAATGAATAGTAGCACAGTTTTGCGTAGCAAAAGGTATCACCTCAGGTAATAGTATTACCTGAGATTATTTTATTATGAAAACATAGATAGATTTTGTTGCGCTCTATGGTTATGATTAAACCTGACTGACAATATAGAATTATTGAATATTTGATCAGTAGGATAAAAATAGAACTGAGTAGTTTGGCATTCTAATTAATGTAAATAACCGGTCAGAGCAGGTTTCTCCATTAAGGCATGATAAAGGCTAATAGGGGGGAGATTTATGGGATTTTGGGTGGTTGCTGCTCTTCTTATTTTAATAATTGTATCAGAAAATGGTATTAATAAAATCCTTGGTGTAAAAAAAGAAAAAATTTCTGAAACTCCCGGCAAACGTATTGATCGATGGGGAAGAGGGATAATCCTCATTGTTTGTATTAGTACTCTACCGTTTGTTATTACAAGAGAAACAAACGTTATGAAGTGGTATTGGATATTCTATTTTGTTCTATTATTTGGATTCCAAGCTATTCTGGAATGGAAGTTTTTGAAGGATTCAAAGCGATTTTTACTACACTTATTTATCTCCTATTATGCATATTGATTTTATACAATATTGGATATTTAACCCAACTACTTGACTGAAAAAGATTATTAAAATATTGGTTATTACGGAAAGTTTTAAATCTAAGCAGAGATAGAATTAACATATATAAAGTAAAAATCGAAATTAGCGCAAATTGTAGTTTATATCAATTCGTTGAGTGTCATCGCATTGTCATCGATATGTTCAGTAAAACATTACATTTCTACTGGCTGGATTAGGGTAGTGATTTAACAAGGAGTGATTTCGTGAACATTCTTTATTACATGGTATAAATTTATTCTTCCTAGTTGTATTGGGTTTTGTTACAATTGCTTTTCTTTCCAACCCATCAGCAGATTCATTGTCACCTTTAAATGTTGTTAATTCTACGGGGCGATTATTGTTAGAACTGGAAAAGTAGTTCGAGGATTTTTTGATAGGAGTAATAATATAAGACATCACATCCAATCGAGTTTGGATAAATTCCCCTTCAAAGGGGAATCAGGAAATACAACATTGACAATAGTCATTACCAATGAAAAGTTAACTGCTGGTACTCTTCGGCAATTATCAAAACAAATTCATACTTCAATGGCTAGAGCCAATTACCCATTTCACATTATAGATGATGGGGATATTTCATTTATGGTGTCAACAAATGAAGTTGAGAATCCACAGTTAAACGCAAATACAGTAGGACTTATTGCCTCAGAAGTTGCTTAGGATGCTGTTTTAAGCAGTGTTTAGAATTAAAGTTTGAAGGAAAGTAACAATTCCTTCCATAATGCATAAATACACATGCAAATAACGACAACTAAAAAACATCAAAGGTACTACAAATAGAGAGCCGATTTTAATTTTGCACCTTAAAAGGGAACGTATTTATCTCTAGTTACTCGATTTGCTTAAGGGGATTTTTAAAAAAAGGAAAGCCGAATCTATTTAGTGAACAGAAATGTTACTTGAAGATAGCTGAGCTAATTGACGGCTCTTTTTCTAATCGAACTATGACGCAGTTTAGTTTAATAAGGAAGATGCTGAATTTAATAGTAATAAGAAGGATTATTAATAATCAGAGTGATAAATTAAAAATGTTTCGGTAAGTGACAGATGACTAAGGATAACAAACCATACGTAGTTGTACTTGCTGTACTAAATTGATTGGATTTTCAATATAATCAATCTTCCGCAAATAAGCTATATAATTGAATAATTTGCTTAGTGCAAACTAGGATTTATTTATACAACGCGAGAAGGAGAGACAGTCAGATAACTACATTTATCTAATGCTACCCCAGAAAAGGAGTGAAAATATTTGAGAGGTTGTAAAGCAATGCTATTCGATTTAGATGATACCTTACTAGATAGGGATCAAGCAGTAGATAAACTATTTTCATTGATTTTGGCAAATTGTTATAAAGAAGTTGAATATCCTTCAAAAGGTAAAATGCTGAAGAGATTCAAAGAATATGATAAAAGTTGCTACGGTGATAATAATAAAACGAAGGTTTTGGAACCATTTTTTGATGAATTTCCCCCCAATGATAGGATACCAACCCATTCCATACAAGATTTTTGGAATACTAATTTTCCTTATTGCTTTTCTGTGAGTCAACAAACAGTAAATATTATCGATTCAATAAAGAGACATGTTAAAGTTGCAATTATAACAAACGGCACAACCCAGAGACAAAAAGCTAAAATAATTAATACGAATCTAAATCGTTATTTTGATACAATCATTATTTCCGAAGAAGTGGGATTTAGTAAACCCGACAAACGCATATTTGAATTGGCATTAAATAGGCTTGAAGTGCCAGCGGAATCTGCATTATTCATTGGTGATGATATGGAAAAGGATATTGGAGGTTGTCAAAATATAAATATAAATGGCATATGGTTCAATCCTCACATGATTAAAAATGATACAGTAATAAAACCATATGACGAGATTAATTCATTTGATAGACTACTAAATTATCTTACGTAATAAGCAACCCTATAGGTTTCGTATTACAACGAGTTAATCGAAATGGTGGACGTGAACAGAACTTAAAAGGCGTTGTGTAATTAAGCAAAGGATTTAATTAAAAAAAGTGGGATTTAAGTCTGAAAGGTGATGACTGGAAATGAGTTGGTATGCAAATAATCATATATGTGTTTATTCAATGCGCCTTTTTTACGTGGACAATAGGTAGATGGAACTTTAATTGTTTTAATGTAGAGGTTGTTCATATATCTGATCAAGCAGAATCCCTGGTTCATTCTAATGCAGTTGTAGATACATAAATATTTATATAAGGTTGTGAAGCAGTACAGATCGTTGGGAGTGAAATTTTGAAAAAACTAATGTTTTTTTCTATTATACAAATTGTATTTTTAATTGTAAGCGGATGTGATAATAACCCTTTAAAGCAAATTAAAGCAGATTATTTTGATATTGGTTTTGGGCAGAGTATGTACGAAGGGAAAAATAAAGTGAAAAAAGAAACCGCTCAATCACTTGTGAATGCTTACAATCAAATAGAATATGTTGGACAAACAAACAAAGAAATTAATTACGATAAGGCGATAACGATAACATTTATTTATAATGACCAAATTTCAGGGGTATTAGTGGTAGATGATCAGGGGGTTTTTCAACTAAGAGATGGAGATGCAAATTATCAAATTGAGTCCAATAATGATATCTATGAACAGGCAATAGAAATATATAACAATGTGAAGAAACAATATTAAATATACGGGCTAAGGAAGCTGTTTTAGAATATATAAATGATTGACAAACTTATAGGATAAGAGGGAAAGATACGATGATAATTGAAAGAGTTACATCGCTCGATCAATATGAATTGAATATACTCATAGATGACAGCTTATCTGAAGGATATAAATTTATAAAAAGATTAGTGGACGAATATGCGGCGGAGTATAACAAATTTGATAGACATGGTGAAGCACTTTATGTTGCGAAAATAGAAGATAAAGTTATTGGAATTGGAGGGCTCAATATTGATCCATATCTTAGTTTTCCTTATGTAGGCCGAGTGAGACATCTATATGTATTACGTCAGAAAAGAGGTACTGGTGTTGGAAAGAGACTTTTAAACACAATAATTGATGAAGCAAGGAAGCATTTTCGAACACTTAGGCTATCATCTACTAATAACCTTGCTGCCGAAAATTTGTATATAAAATGTGGCTTCTCTAAAGTGGAAGGAATTCATAAAGCAAGTCACATATTGGAAATATCAAAATCTCATTAGTAGGAATTAGTGGTGAATAAAAGGGTGCGATATAAGAATTTTACTTATTTATTTAAATAGCGATGCAGAGTACCCCAAATTAGTGCTAAATTAAACAAAAGGACCATTATGGAGGAGTATTTTGTGATGAGGTTGCACTAGTATCAAAAATTTAGGAGGTTAATGATGGCAATTGGCATCGGTTACTAAATTGTATTGATAGGTCTTGTTATGTTGTTAGTTGGGATCTTTAAGAAAGAAGAAATAACTTAAGTGGATTAAACGATAGAACATGAAGTAAGTAGGTATATAAGGATAGTATAAAACGTTGTATTAGTCCTTCTTAGCTTTTGCCAGAATGGTATCTTAAAGAAAAATGTCCTTACCTATATTGATGGGAGAGTAGCTATATGGAACGAAAGATACAAGACTTGTTAAATGAGATATACCCATTAGATTTTATTAAAGTTGAATCAGTTACAAATGAAATGTATCGATGTATTGCAAAGCAAGGTAATTTCTTCGCTAGAATAACTAACTATAAAACCTATGATGAACAATTAGAAGAAGTTTCTTATACAAACTATTTATATAATAAAGGATTTGGTGTATCGCCAACAATATTATCTTTAAATGGTAAATTAGTAGAAAAGATAATAATCGATACGGAACTTTTGACTGTTTTATATAAAGCGGCTCCTGGTATACACTTGCCTAAAACCAAATGGAATGCCAGTGTACTAAAAGAATTAGGCCGTCAAATTGGTAAATTACATCGTCTGTCAAAGGAATATGAAGACAATAAGGCAATTAAGTTTATCAATGATTGGCATGATAACGAAGAATATAATTTTCTTAAATATATTCCTAAAGAAGAAAGTACGATAAGAGAAATTGCACATGATGTTTTATCTACAATAACAAACCTACCAAAAAGTTATTCAACCTATGGTTTGTTACATGGTGATTTATGGTTAGAAAACATATTGGTTGATAGTGATTTGAAATTGACTATGATTGATTTTCAAGATTGTGAGAAACATTTTTTTATATTCGATTTAGCAGTTCCGATCTATAGTGCTTTAGAGTATACGTTTGCCGGGAACGGTAATATTGTTGATTATGGTCGTGCTATAACAAACGCAATAATCGAGGGGTATCGAAAGGAAAATGAATTATCTCCAGAGATGTTAGAGAAGCTTCCTTTATTTATTAAATTGAAGGAGTTATTTGAGTACAGCTTAATGCATATGTATTGGGACAAAGAGAAGTTAACGGAGGAACAATTTCGAATAATGAACCATTTCAGAATGAGGATCGAACATAAACACTCTATCCTTATTTAACAAATTTTTGTTGGAAACAATCGAAGAAGGGAAAATATGTGTGAGCTAGTTTTAATTGTTCTTGGTTTCCACATAATGCTTTTTTTAGAATGTTGTTTGTTAGTAAGGCGTTTTCTGAAATAACTTATAAGTTATTGTAAGGAGGACCTTAAGGATGTGAGCAAAGAAAGCTGTTAGCATCAGCTAACATTGCATTCAAGTTTCTACTGATCATCTCTTTAATTGAATTGATGTGAGCGTATTACTTAGAGTTCTTATTGAAATAAATTGAAATATTGTGTAATAAGTCGAACTCCTGGCTAAGAAAAGAGATAAGAATGTGATAAGAAGCTATGAGATCTTAACAAATACACGACCCACATTAGATGAATATATATATTTATGTTCAAGCGTTGGGTGGAAAGATTTTATGAATTTTGATGTTGCAGAAACTTCAATACGGAATTCTGCATATTCTGTTATTGTTAAAAATAATCATCGTATCATAGGAATGGGAAGAATTGTTGGGGATGGTGCTATTTATTTTTATATTCAAGACATAGTGGTTCATCCCGAATATCAAGGAAAAGGTATTGGCAAAGAAATTATGAAAGCTCTTACGAAATATTTGGAGGACAATACTCCAGATAAGGCATTTATAGGTTTGTTTGCCTCAAAAGGAAAAGCTGAGTTTTACGAAAAATATGATTTCAAAAATTACTCACCTAATATGACAGGAATGTTTAAAGTAAATTCTGAACATACAAGGGAATTTATTTGATTTGGCAATGAACTAAATTGGTGGTGTTCATAGATGAATGAACAGTAAAAACATTTAATTACCATTTTAGCACTTGTAAAGAATGAGAATGGCCATTGTTTAATGATCGTATTGTTATTAGGTCAATTTTTCTAAATAGTCAATCATAAATAAAAAAACCTAATTATTAAAGAAGGTAATGGTAATAGATTTAAATGAACAAACTTTTGGGTAATGTGTATAAATTCACAAGGAAATTCAGAGCATGGGAGGTGGTTATTCATTTGTTTAATAAATTTAATAATGACAAATGTAATTTGCTGAATGTCTACTTTTGGGCAATATCTTATTTAAAACCGTATAAGTTAAAATTATCCCTCGTCATAGTATGTGGTTTAGTCATTACAGGCTCTCAACTTATTATGCCGAAAATCATTCAATATTTTATTGATGAGTTTCTTACACAACCATACACGCATGAATTTATTTGGTTGATGCTTTTCATCGTTATTCTTGTTGTCTTGATCATTACTTTTTCAGCAATACGTAATATTGTCCAACGTTCACTTCAAGAAAAAGCTTCACGAGATATGCAATTTTCTATTTATTCACATTTAAGAAAATTAGGATTTGCTTATTTTGAAAAACATCCTGTGGGAGAAAATCTTGCTTTAATGAATACAGAGGTAGCCTCTTTGCAAAATTTATACAGGCAACTACTACCGTGGATGATTAATAACTTTATATTTTCCATTATTTCTATCACTCTTATGGTTTCTATTAGTTGGAAATTAAGCTTAATTATCGTACCAAGCTTACTTCTATATTACATATTTGGTCCTTATCTTGAGAGAAAAGCCTCCCAGTATGGCAAAAAAATGGGCGATGAACGTGTCCGTTTTAACCAAAAAGTATATGAAAGTATTACTTCGATTCATGATATACGTGCAAATGCGGCCGAGTCTTGGGATCTGGCAAATATAAAAAACAGACATAAACAGTTAAATAAAATGATGATCAAAACGTATTGGTTTGCTTTCTGGAGAGGTACCAATCGCCGCTTGTCCTATTATATAGGCGGGATCGCCATTATTTTTATTGGTTCGCATCTTACGTTAAATAGTGATATGTCGACAGGCGCTTTTGTAGCGTTTCTCCTATATTATTTTCAAACGATGCATATTCTTACTTCTGTTGTAACATCAATAACAGAGCAAAGAGTGTTGATGGATCAAGCAGAGAAATTATATCAGTTTATAAAAATCTCTCCTGAAGTCCAAGAAGAAGAACATACTATAGCCAGAAATAAGGTACAGGGAAATATCATCTTTGAAGATGTCTCTTTTCATTATGTAGACGGACCCAATGTCCTGAACAAATTTAATTTATCGATACAAGCTGGACAAAAGGTTGCCCTAGTTGGAGCGAGCGGGAATGGGAAATCCACGATATTAAAGTTATTGGGGCGCTTCTATGATCCCACAAATGGAAGAATTTTATTGGATCATCAACCTATTCAGCAATTAAGCTTTAAAGATCTAAGAGAAAGCCTTGGCTTTGTTTTTCAAGAGACCTATCTTTTCGGAGCCAGTGTTCAAGATAATATTTTGTTTGGGAAACCAGGTGCATCTAAAGATGAGGTAATAACTGCCGCAAAAGCAGCTTTTGCACATGATTTTATTACCAATTTACCACAAGGATACGATACACTACTTGGGGAACGGGGAGTAAAATTATCTGGTGGTCAAAAACAGCGAATTTCCATCGCTAGAATGTTTATAAAAAATCCACCGATTATATTACTTGATGAAGCAACGGCTTCTCTTGACACAATTAGTGAAAAAGAAGTACAAGCTGCTCTTCAACGACTGATGCAAGATCGGACGACGATAACAGTAGCACATCGTTTATCGACAATTCAAGACTATGACAACATCGCATTGATTGAAAATGGGAAAGTATTGCAAAGTGGGAGCTATGATGAATTAATGGAACAAAAAGGGGCCTTTTACCACTTATCACTTGGACAAAAGCAAGAGGGTGCTTAAATGAAAAGGAATTTGCAATGGTTAACAACCTATATACGTCCAAACAAGTGGTTACTTGTATTGGCAACAATATTGATGATTGCTGAATCCTATTCAAATCTATTAATTATAGGTTTGCAGCAACGTTTAATTGACGATGTACTGATCGCTAATAATTATGACCAATTGTACTTTGTCCTGCTTTACATGATTCTTGCTTTTATTTTGTACTCCCTCTTGTTTACGTTCGGGCCTCATACAATACATATAACGAAAGCAACCATTACGGAGCATATTGTACAGGATTTTATGCGCCATATGTATAAAATTCCTGCTCTGTCTCTGCAAAAGCAACGCACAGGTTCTTATGTTCACTATATTGTGAGTGATATTGATAGAGTGGGAGCTATGATTGCCGATGATATTCCAAGGGGCTTGCAACAATTAGCAGCTGCTCTTGTGTTATTCTGTATTGTCGGTTTTAGCAGCCCTACTATTCTATTTGTTAGTCTTCTTTGCTGTATTGTTTATGTGTGGTTAGGTCGCTATTTTTCCGTTAGATTAAAAAATCAAGCTAAGCAGGTGCAAAAAACTCGATCGGACTTAATCGTTCATATCGAAGAAGGCATATCATCAACGAGAGAAGTAATTGCTTACCATCGAATTGAATGGGAGACAAATATATATAATAGATTTTTCAAAAAGTATTTTGAGACAGTCATGAAGGAAGGAAGATTAGTTAACCTGCAACTAATAAGCAGTGAACCGATTCGATGGGGAATCACGGTATTTATCTTAGGATATGGCGGATATTTGGTACTACAAGGGCAAATGTCTATTGGTATATTTGTCATCTTATATCAATTTAGTAACCAACTAGTGACTACCTTTCAAAACTTATTTAATATGACCATGGACTTTTCAAGTAAAATGGCAAGCTTTGAGCGTGTTCGTGGTGTAATGGATGGACCAACATGGGAAAATGGATCAATGAAAATCGATGAAAAAATAGAAACACTCCAATTAAATCACATATGTTTTAAATATGATAAGGAGACTGATGATATTCTCCAAAGATTGAGCATGGATATA
The DNA here is from genome assembly GCF_001591545.1 of Lederbergia lenta NBRC 16444. Lineage (GTDB taxonomy): Bacteria > Bacillota > Bacilli > Bacillales > Bacillaceae_C > Lederbergia > Lederbergia lenta. The sequence goes on along the minus strand of NZ_BCVC01000001.1, from coordinate 1,594,495 downwards.
CCTATAGGAAAAAAAGTAGCGATAGTTGGGACAAGTGGCAGTGGAAAGTCTACTATTGCACAGCTTCTTATTCGTTTTTTTGATCCATTAACAGGAGCGATCAATGTAAATGGACACACACTCTGTGACATTGATCGTTCAGATTGGGCCCGCCGAGTAGCCATTGTTTTTCAAGAGCCTTATCTATACCCTGATACAATACACAACAACATTTTAATGGGACTAGACAATTTTAGTAAGGATGAATTGGTTCATGTTTGTCAAATAGCTGCTATTCACGATTATATCCTTTCTTTGCCCGATGGATATGACACGGTCATTGGTGAAAGGGGAATTACTTTGTCAGGTGGACAAAGACAAAGAATTGCCATAGCAAGAGCCTTAATAAGAAAACCGGAAATATTAATCCTCGATGAGTCAACATCGGCTCTTGATTTGATAACGGAGAGAGAAATACAAGACAATATTGACCAATTTCGAAAAGGACAAACAACGATTATTATTGCGCATAGATTATCAACGATCAAGAATGCTGATTGTATTTTTGTATTAAATCAAGGTTTAGTCGTGGAAAAAGGAAAGCACGATGAGCTTATGCAAAAAGAAGAATTCTATTATAAATTGATTAATTCAGAAGAAGATATCTCGGTTAAAGTAAGCTCATAAAGTCCTGAGTATTGCGACAACTGAGAAAGTTATGATGGATTAGAAGAGAGTGGCAACATTAAAGGCATTTGAGACCCACCTCTTTCTATCTCCTGACCGTCCCATTAAAATGATGTTGTCTTAATTTTTGATGGAATTTTGTTCCAGAAAATCTTCTCATTGGCAATAATATTAAATGCAATTACTCTGTATATGTATCGTAACAGAGCAGAAAATTAAGATGTTAATTCTAGTTTGTAGTAAAGAATGTGAAACAATGTGCTTAAAGTAAGGGTGCCAAAGTACAATAACAAAGGTTGCTGCGACAGCCTTTTATTATCTTACTTTAACTAAAGGGGCAGGTTAGTAGGAAAGAGATTACCTTTTTATGTTAAACTGAATATATAATAGTGGTTTTAAAGAGGTGGAAATGATGAAACGTGCAGTAGGAATATTTCTTAGTTTTTCGGCAATATTAACATATCTAAAAATAGAAGCCCATTATTATCCTCTTGAAGAAAAAATAACATTAAATGGAGTTACAACAGTAATATATAACTATCCCTCGATGTATTGGGTAATTTGTGTCATTTTATTAATTACTTTTATTCTTGGAATATACCTTATTTTAGCAAAGAATAAGCAACCAAAAGAATATCCACTCTATGATATTTCAAAATAACAAATGAATATATACTACACAGGAATTGTGAATAATTACCCTTTAACTGAAGGCTGCTTAGAAGCTCTTTTTTCTTGTTTTAATTAAGGAGGGGGGTTAGTTGTACAAGAATAACGAATTAATTAAGGGGATTTATAAAATAATAAGGGGATAAATATAATGCGATCAAGTGTAAAAATAATGAAATCTGTTGTGGAATCAACGCCTACTTTTAGCACTTTCAAACAACTACGTCCACATTTAAGATAAGATGAATTCATAGGGAAAATTAGACGATTGCAAGATAATTCTTGTTTTAAATTAGCTGCAGTTATTGAAAATGATAAAGCAGTTATAAAGTGATGAAAATATAACGGCCTAAGGAAGGTGAAAAGGATTCTAATTTTTTCTGTAATTGCAATTTTTTCCTTAATTGTAGCAATGGTAGCAACAATTTTTGCTGGCAAAGGGAGATATCAACTTTATTGGGTTTCAGTGATTGGTATTTTTATTTTTAGTTATTTATATGGTTTTTCAATAGTTCAAATGACAGTTATTTTAACCTTAGTACCACTAACTATGGTTATTAGATATTCCTTTGGATGGATAATAAGCAGGAAACACTGAATTTTTTGTTTATGCACGCTAATGTTAATATATATGGGTAATTATTTATTTATTGTATCTGTTACTCCCGCTATTCAATAAATGGGCGCAATTGCTTAATAACCATCTCTTTTTTCTCCTCAACGAATGAGCGCTTTAGTAAAAATGTAGAGCTGATATTCAGCTCTCTTTTCTTATTCAATAAAAGGACAGTTTACTTGAATACGTAGCAAAGTTTTTTTGTAATATAAGGCAGAAGGAGTGAAAAGTTTGAAGAGAATATTTGTGTTAGTATTTTTGGTAATTTCGATTTTATCGGCTTGTAATTCATCAACATTGAGTTTTAGCAAAATTGAAAATGTACCTAATAATGTGCAAGACAAAGTTGATTCCGATTTAAAACTTCAATCCATCACTGATGGTGAAAAAGGTTATTATATTATTTTTCATTCAAGTGAAGATGTAGAAACTGATTTAGAAACACAAAGGGATACTGTAACAATAAAGCTTAATGAAATCGATCTACAAGAGGATGTTGTAAAGCAAAATACTTTTTATTTAACGACAGATCCAGAACACGATGTAATAGATGTACTAGTAAATGGTGAATCAGTGCCTTTTGATAACGTGACAGTTCAATGATCAACGGGGCGTTTCTGTATTAAGTTGAAGCGAAAGACCTAAATTCTACCTACCTAATTCTTGGTGGAGTTGCGATTGTTTTTCAAGGCTTAGTTTTAAGATATTTATTTGTTATACTTGAAGATTGTTGAGCTGCTTAGAAGCTCTTTTTTCAACTCTGAATTTATATTACTGCGAATTTCAATTTGAAATTAAAAAGTTTAAATGACCCTGAGTTTGCTATGCACAGTAAAAAAAGATCTAAGATACTGGTATCTAGTTAATTTGTTTGATAAGGAAGAAATGGAACAATTTTGGTGTTTGCTTCCATTTGGAATACCAATCACTGGTAAAACAAAGGTGTTTATTAAAATTACCTTTATGCTCTATAAAGACCTGAAAAAGTAATAAATATATCTTTCTTTATCAGTTATCTCTCAATCATATACGTGAATAGATATTTCAAATATCGGGTGCGTTTTTGAAGTAATTTGAGACGCTTTTTTACTAAAGGTGCAGGTTTGTTTAATAAACAATAGTAACTTTTTTAATAAATTTTGGCAGAACAATGTCTTCAAGAGGGGGAAGAATTTATGTCTGATAACGTAAGACCAAGACGGATAATCTTAGATTTAGCGGTTACTTTAGATGGCTTTATCGAAGGGGAAAACGGAGAAGTCGATTGGTGCATAATGGATGCTGAGATGAATTTTAACCAATTTTTAAATGATATTGATACTATTTTATATGGAAGAAAAAGTTACGATTTATGGGGGGATTTTACTCCACAAAACGACGCTAACGAGGCTGAAAAAGAAATGTGGGAAACAGTTCATAGTAAAGAAAAATATGTGTTTTCAAGAACACAAAAACGAACTGAGAATAAAGTAACTTTCATTAATGACAATATTATTGAAGAAGTAAATAAATTAAAAAATCAAAATGGCAAAGACATTTGGCTTTATGGTGGAGGAAGTCTTATTACAACTTTTATCGAACTAGGACTTGTTGATGAATTTAGATTATCTGTTCACCCTGTTATTTTGGGAGAAGGAAAACGTTTATTTATGGACATAAACAAGAGGATAAATCTACAAATGGTTGACACAAAAAAATACTCTACTGGCGTTGTTCAACTAATATATCGATTGAATTAAACATGGAGTACATTCCACATTTCTCATGCTGTTGAAAAAAACACCAGGTTTTAGTCATCACCATTTAATTGAGCAATAAATATATGAAGACTACATTAACTCCATCTAGCAAAAAAGCTGGAATATATTCTAAAGAAATCATGGTAATAATACCATCTGTATTAGAAGGTAAAGAAAATATATATTGCAATTACACTGTATATGTATCGTAACAGAGCAGAAAATTAAGATGTTAATTTTAGTTTGTAGTAAATATTGTGAAACAGTGTACTTAAAGTAAGGGTACAAGATTTTAATAACAAAGGTTGCTACGGTAGCCTTTTTTATCGTTCATTAACTACAGGGACAGATTTGTTGAAGAAAAGCTGTGAATGTAATTGTTAAGATAGTCCACTAATTAACGGGGATTAGAATAAAAGGAGGGGAAGTTAATGTTAAATCGTATCATTCAACAATTTGGATTGCAGGTACAATCAATAAACGAGGTTGAAGATTCACATAGTTCAACAGTATATAAATGTACTTTGTCTAGTGGTGAGAATGTTTTTCTGAAAATCCCTTATACAAAATTAAAGTACCAGCGAGAGTTAGAAGCCTATGAAATATTAAAAGGAAGAGTTTCTATTCCCGATATGTTGGAGTATTGGACTGGTGATGAGGACTGTCCTGGTGCTTTTTTATTATCTGAATTAAAAGGGAAACCGTTAACATCTAAGGGTTCACCAACCGTAGCTTTTCAAGTTGGGGTTCTTCAAGCGAAGATGCATACAATTCATCCGCCTGCCGAAAAAGTGTTAAACGGCATACGAAATGAATACACGAACTGGTCTCATTTTATTGAAAACCAATTTTATAGTTTTGCTAAGGATGTGGAGGACGTTTTGCCTCCACAATTATATAAACGAGCAATTGAAAAATTTGAGGAAATGAAACACCAATTACCCCCTCCTGATGGCCCAAGTTTTGTACATATGGATTTTCGTCCTGCGAATATAATTGTTGATAATAATAAAGTTTCTGGAATTATAGATTTTGAAAGTGTTCGGTTTGGTTCAACAGAAATGGATTTTACGAAACTGTATCGTGATTTTTTATGTTTGGATACTACTTTGTATGAGTCGTATCGTGAAGGATATAACAGTATCAGAACATTAATTGATTTAGAAGAGGTGTTACCTTTTTATCAATTTACAGATGCCTTCAATAGTATAGGTTGGTGCAAACGGCGTGGAATGGAGAAAAATGCTTTATTTCTTGAAGAAAATGTATCAATAATAAAAAATTTCATACTATAAATTTAAATTATAAAACATCGATTTTGCAAGGTTAAAACTTTACTTGATATCACTATTTTAAGGGGATAAATATGAATTTAAAAAATATCAACATTGAAGAGCGAATGAACTATTATAATGTGCCGGGTTTAAGTATTGCATTGATTGAGAACGGTCAAATTAGCGGAACAGTAAATTACGGTTCACTAGAGGTAGAAAGCGATAGAAAGGTAAATGAAAATTCTATTTTTAGTGCGTGTTCCATTAGCAAGTTCCTAACAGGAATGATTGCTATGAAGCTAATAGATGAAGGACTTCTTGATTTAGATGAGGATATAAATAAAAGACTTGTGTCGTGGAAAGTACCAGAAAATGAGTTAACTAAAAGTGAAAGCGTTACATTAAGAAGCTTGCTTAGTCATCAATCTGGAATTATAGATCCGGAAGGTAGTTTTTCCGAGCTAAATTCAAAAACAGGAATTCCTACGATGTTTGAATTATTAGAGGGGGAAACTCCTTACTGTAAGGTTTCTATTAAACTACAGTGTGAACCGGGGAGTGCATTTAACTATTCAGATGCAGGTTTTTGTGTTGTTCAGCAATTAATCGAAGATATTACTGAAAAACCGTTTTATCAAGTGGTGAATGAGTTAATATTTAAGCCATTAAGAATGGAAAATAGCCATTTAAGTACAACAATGTTAGAGGTGGATAAAAAAGAGTTCTCTTGTGGTCATAACAAAAACGGTGAATTGGTAGACGGAAAGTATCCGATATATCCTTACCCAGCTGCTTCGGGATTATGGACAACTTCTTTAGATTTAGCTAGATTAGTTCTTGAGTTACTGAATGCTCTAAAAGGAGAAAGTAAAATTGGCATATCAGAAAGTTTAGCAAAAGAAATGATAACACCGCAAATAGGTAAAAGTTGGACTGGACTAGGTGTGTTTCTTGAAAGCTCTGAAAGAGAATTAGAAATAACATCACTCGGTTGGGGAGTAGGCTTTCAATGTATGGTGGTAGCATTTCCATACTTAGAAAAAGGTGCAGTTATCATGACAAATGCAGAATTAGGTGTTCATCAGATGGAAGGAATGATAGGAGAGATATATAAATCTATTATGTCTTAAAAAGCGTTATTTTAACTATATAATTTTAATGGTATTCAATTGGTCAAAACAGTGGAATTTTTATGAATTTAAACATTATCATATGCTGTATCTAGATATAAACACCAATCATTTACTACTTTACTTTCTATTCTGAGTATCATTCAGACATTATAGAAAGGAAATAGAAGTTAAAAGAAATACAAGAAAAGCTATTAAAAGTTAGAAGTAGAAGATAACTGCTAGTTATTAAACTAACAGCTACGTTTAGCATTAAGGGAAGATATTTTTTCAAATAAGGCAGTTTATTTCAATTAGAAATACTAAATATAGTAAAAATACATAAAAGTATGGAGGTGAAGAATTATGAGTAAGCCATAAATTGAAAAATATGGACTGCATGCATTATCCAAAACCAAAGACAAGGTTTTACCTCTTGATAGACAACACGATAATTTCAAAGGATTTATTCCACTAGATGGTAACGTTGAGCTAGGCGAAAGTTTAGTAGTAAGTACCTTCAGAGAAGTTAGAGAGAAACTAGGTTTGAAGTTAGCTAACAGAGTTGTAGAGGTTCCCTGAAGCATGAGATGGTGAAAGAGTAAAAAAGGGAGTATTTATTACTGCGTCTTATTTACTCTACCAGCAGGAGAGAGGATTGCAGAGCTAATAATTGAATAAGGTTTTGGAGTAACCAAAAAGAATATATTATTATAATGAATACATTAGTTACAACTCTATTTCATTGAACTAACGAAGCAGAATACTTCAATAAAATATTTTGGTTACTTATAGTAAAATTTAATCTACGGAGAGATCGAAATGATGAATTTATTATTACTCTTTGGCTTAACTGTATTCCTATTAGTTAGCTTATTAAGCCCCAAAAACAAAATGGCCTCCACTAAAAAGATGTTATATCTTTTTAGTCTCATTTCAACTGTTGTTTCTGCTTTTATACCTAATATTGGTTATCAAATCGATAATAATGGGTATCATTACTTTGGTTTTCCCGCTGAGGGTTTTGTATATCGTGGGGGTTGGGTTTTTACCATTAGTTCTTTGGGATTATTATTTAATTTTTTTCTGTTCTATTAGCTCTTTAAACTTTTGTTATATCTATGTAGAGCATTTACGGTATCAGTAAAGAAGTAATGTTAGTTTATGTAGCGAATGGGGCGGATTAATGAAATCGCAAAAGGAATACAAGTAATATACTTGTTTCTTTTTGCGGAAATTTTACGTGTCCTTTCGTATGTCAAACTTATTCAGGTTTCTATTTAAGGTAATTGCACAATACTAAGAGGTAATGAAAAAGTTCTCAACCATTGAATTGGCAATGAGTATAATTATACAGACGGCATTTGACTTCTTGACAATCAGTTTATTGATTATGAGTTTGCTGAATAGTATTCACTTACTTCTATGGACGGACACGATGATCGAATAAATATGTACACTAATTGGAGCAGATTGCTTCATCGTGAATGAGACTGTAAAAAAGATAAAGCATAAGAGAGAGTATGTATATAAGCTCAGTGTGATATATTGAAGGCAATTTTGAAATCTATCTTATTGTAGAAAAGTTATAAAGAGTGCAACAAATAGAAAGGAAAATAAAATGGATTGGAATGACAATGGCAATGTAGACGTAGAAAAAGCTAAGTTCTTAACTAAAATTGGCTGTTTTATTTGGATTGTTTTAGGGATTTTATTTTTTTCGTACCAGCTTGGTTATATTTTTCATATTCTGAAGAAACCCGGTTAAAAGTCAGCTATTCACCTAATAATATAAACGCTATAGAGATTATAAGAAAAGATAATTTTCCCGATCCTACCATTAGAATTAATTACGATAATAAAAGTATTATGAAAACAAAAATACCAGCTGACATATCTGTGGAATGGAAAAATGATTATGAAGCTTTCGTCATCCTTACAATGCAAGGAAGGGAACCACAAGTTGTGAATATAGAGTTTGAGGAATTACCGCAATACAGTCCACCCCTTGACTAAAGGGTGCAGTTACAGAAGCTTTGTGCAAGGGCGCTTTAGTTTATGCCCCAGCCTCTTTGTATTTAAATGGCTTAACTTTTTTTTTCGTAAGGTACCGCAAGTTTGGATTTTTTTGATTTATATGTATCTAAACCATTAACAAATTGATTACCATGCACCTAATTTTATATAAAGGATGTTTCAAACCTTAATCATAAAGCCTATCTGAACTTTTTTCAATAAACTGGCCCGCGTTACTTTAAGAAATAGACATTTGGATCCCCGTGGAATAGGCAAAGTACAATACTATAAGCCTTCTAACCGTCATGCAAAGTAGCGGTAAGTGTAGCTGGTTTTTTGCCTTTATATTTTATACAAACCCATCAAGAAAATGGACGAAGTTTTTATTCTATTATAGGACGTTTTAATTAAACAAGCAGCTAAATGGATCTTCCCAGCCGAAGGTCCTTTTTCAGTGCCTATAACTGCTGTATGTAAACCAAACTTTAAAAAATTAATATTAAGATAATAAAAGTAGGAACGATTTTAATGGTTTGATCGTCATTAACTAAAGAGCCTTGTAAAAAATTTAACTTATTACGATGGAATGACTTTGAAAGGAGAAGTTATATGAAAAAACCACTGATAATCTTATTAAGTTTATTTCTTGTTGCTTGTGGCCTTATTATTGCAGAAACACCTGAAGAGGCTTTAGAAAAATTTGACTCTAAAGAAAATACTTTTAAAATCACTAAAGTTTTGAATACTGCATCTTATAATGAAAAACAGGGTTTTTACGTTTTCGAAGCTGAAGTAGAAAATAAAACAAAGTGGTTTGTAGCGAATATAGTGAATAATGACTTATATTGGTATGTAAAAGATTCAATAGACATCGGCGCACCAAATAGTGAAAATGAGGCATATTCAGCGGAAACCGATACTTTCACTGCAGGAATTAGTAATAAAGCAGAAGAGAAAAAAGATAATAGAATAATTGTTGATATTCCCCAAAATGATCACTATGTTTGGATAGAACGATTCAAGAATAAAAAATGAAGTATATAAAGAAGACATCATTCAGCAAGATATATCAGAGGTAATGTAGGAATCTATCTTAGCGATGAAAGGTTAGAAAGTTTAATCATTATTAGAGACGTTAATCTGCTACTTTTTACAATGCAGATAGAACTTCCTAAAGCATATACAAGGATAGTTTTTAAGTAGTTGATAAACTAAAGGGCGTTTTATTGGAACAATAGTAATGCATTTTCTCTTATGCCAAAGAGTAGGTTAAATTTTAAAAAAGATTATTAATATAATGAGGTGATAAAGATATGCCGGTAAAAGGTATTAATCATTTTTTATTTTCAGTTTCTAATTTAGAAAACTCTATTGATTTTTACAAAAATATATTTGAAGCCAATTTGTTAGTAAAAGGTAGAAGCACTGCCTATTTTGATTTAAATGGTATGTGGCTTGCTCTTAATGAAGAGAAAGATATACCTCGTAACGAAATAAGCCAATCTTACACACACATAGCATTTTCAATAGATGCAGCTGAATTTGATAACATGTGCGAGAAACTAAAAGATTTGAATGTAAACATCATATCAGGTCGTTCAAGAGATGATAGAGATAAGAAATCTATTTATTTTATCGACCCAGATGGTCATAAATTTGAGTTTCATACAGGTACATTACAAAATAGAATAGATTATTATAAGCGAGAAAAATCACATATGAATTTTTTCGATTAATGGATTTATTTTAAATTTATAAGAGTTACCAGAGGAGGATCAAGTACTAAGCAGAATAGTATGAGAATGATATCTGAACCTTTCAGAGAATATTATACATAATTAGGGTTGTTAGCAATTATATTGAGTTAAAGTGGATGAAATAATATGTATCCCTTCAATCCATAGAATACAAAGATCACCTTATGAAGGTGGTCTTTTTGGATATTCAGTAACTGAGCAATACCTATTTCCAATAAGGTAAAAGCAACTAGGGGTAATTTTAGCTGCTAAATATCACACCAAGTAAAGTGATGAGGGCAATTCAGAATTCTATTACAATTGTTGTTACTTACTTTATATAATACAGGGATAAAAAAATAACTAGATTTTCAGTTAAAATTGCCTCTAAGAGAGATATATTTTGGTAAGGTTTCATATATTTGTGTAAACGTTATCATTGACTGTTAAGGAGGGTACCAATTTCCAGTTTCACTAAAATGAGATTATAGGGGGGAGAAGTATATGAAATTATTAAATCAGAAATTCTTAACCATTTCAATAATACTCCTGATACTAGCTGGGTTGATGGTAGGTTGTAGCACTAATAAAGCCAATGAAAGTTCTGTAAAGGAGACAAAGAACGGGAAAACCAATTTGAGGATTGCCTGGTGGGGTTCTCAAGATCGACATGATAAAACTCAAGCAGCAATTAAGTTATTTGAAGAGAAAAATCCGGATATTAAGGTGACTGCTGAGTTTACAGGTTGGGAAGGTTATTGGGAAAAGTTAGCCACAGCTGCAGCTGGTAAAAATCTTCCTGATGTGATCCAAATGGATTATGCACGTATGGTGGAATATGTTGATCGTGATTTATTACTAGATTTAACTCCTTTTGTTGACTCTGGCGTCATCAATCTCGATGATGTAGGTGAATTATATATTAATGGTGGTTATTATGATGACAAACTGGTTGCGGTTAATATCGGAACGAATGCACCGGGCATCGCATATGATCCAGATATGCTTGAAGTAGCAGGGGTAAATCCATCTGCATTAGATCCGGGTTATACGTGGGATGATTATATCGATATCTCGAAAAAGTTAAAAGCAGGTCTTGGAGATAATAAATATGGCATTGGCGGAGCATACAATGGACTAATGTATCTTAATTATTATTTACGGCAGCATGGCAAAGAACTTTATAATGAGGAAGGCACTGGTCTTGGCTATGATGATGACCAATTAGCAATAGACTTTTATACTTATTGGGACAAGTTAGTAAAAGAAGAGATAGCGGCACCACCGAAAGTAACGACAACGATTAAAGGGTTGGAGGATGAATTAATTGTGCAGGAAAAGGCACCAAATATTTGGTTTCATAGTAACCAAGTTGTAGCACTTCAAGAATCCGCAGGGCGTGATTTGAAATTAGCTGTATTCCCTGACCTCCCAGGTGGAGAAAAAGGATTATATTTAAAACCAGGTCAATTTTTCTCGATATCTACGCAGTCTAAACAAACGGAAGCTGCAGCTAAATGGATTGATTTCGTTACAAATGATGTAGAAGCAAATGAAATTCTTGCGGCTGAACGAGGCGTGCCTATTTCATCTAAAGTTCGTGATCATTTAAAGCCATCATTAGGACCAGCAGCACTCGAAATGTTTGAATATGTCGAATTGGTAGAGAACTATTCGAGTGATATTTATCCTCCAGAACCTGTCGGAGCAGCTGAGGTAAGTGCATTGAGTGATCGTATCGCAGAGGAACTTAATTACGGAAAAATTACACCTGAAGAAGCGGCTAAAAAATTCCGTACGGAAGGGACTGCGATTTTAGAAAAAAACAAATAACAAAGATTGTTATTCGAGAGGTAGGTGCTGAGTCAATGAGAACAGAAACGTCTTCTGTTGTTTATAAACAAGTATTACCCGAAAAAAACAGTGCGAATTCAAGGAAAAAGAACCTGAAGAAGGAATTGATCGCATTTGCATTTATTTCTCCATGGTTACTTGGTTTCTTAGCATTTGTTATCGGTCCGATGATTGCTTCTCTATACCTATCATTTACAAATTATGATTTGTTATCGTCGCCAACTTGGGTTGGCCTCGATAACTATATCAATATGTTTGTAAATGATGATCGGTTTTGGACATCCCTTAAAGTTACGTTTACGTTTGTATTTATTTCTGTACCCTTAAAGCTTGCGTTCGCTTTATTTATTGCCATACTTTTTGTGAAAAATTATCGTGGCGTTGGTATTTACCGTACCGTTTATTATGTACCTTCGATCATCGGAGGCAGTGTTGCAGTTGCTGTCATGTGGAAGCAATTATTTGGTCTGGATGGGGCGATTAATGGCTTGCTTAGTTATATTGGGATAGAGGGAACAAACTATATTGCCGATCCCAATTTTGCCTTATCAACATTAATTATTCTCGTTGTCTGGCAATTTGGCTCACCAATGCTGATTTTCTTAGCAGGATTAAAACAAATTCCATCCGAATTATATGAAGCGGCAGCCGTGGATGGTGCGAGTAAAATTAGTCAGTTTTTTCGCATTACGATGCCAATGCTGACCCCGGTTATTTTCTTTAATCTCATTATGCAAATGGTAAGTGGATTTATGACTTTTACGCAAAGCTTTTTAATCACATCTGGCGGACCACTTGATAGTACATTATTCTATGCTGTGTATTTATACGAAAAAGGTTTTACTCATTTTCAGATGGGCTATGCCTCTGCGATGGCTTGGATTTTATTACTAATTGTCGCCGCATTTACAGCAATCGTATTCCGGTCCTCATCAGCGTGGGTGTACTATGAATCTGAGGGAGGCAAATAAATATGAAAATCAATATTCGTAGTTTTTGCTTTCATTTTTTTATCATCGGTTTTGGTTTAGTGATGGTTTATCCGATCCTCTGGACGATTGTTAGTTCGTTAAAACCGGAGGCAGAGATATTTAAAAATTCCGCTTCCTTAATACCTTCTGTTTTAGAATGGAAAAACTATTTGCTAGGATGGCAAGGTTTTGGCAATATCACATTTACCACATTTTTTAAAAACTCGGCATTTGTCACCATGTTAGTGTTGATAGGTACCTTATTTTCATCTGCATTAGTATCCTTTGGCTTTGCCCGCTTAAAATTCCGCTTTAAATCAATATTATTTGTTTGTCTTATCGCAACCCTTTTGCTGCCAAGTCAGGTGACATTAATTCCTCAATACATTTTGTTTCATAAACTGGGGTGGGTTAATACATACTATCCACTGATTGTTCCTGCATTTATCGGTGGTACCCCGTTTTTTATCTTTTTAATGATACAGTTTATTAAAGGAATTCCGCGAGAATTAGATGAGGCCGCAATCATTGATGGTTGTAGTACATTCGGTCTTTTCTGGCGGATTATTCTTCCTTTGACGAAGCCAGCATTAGCGACTGTTGCGATTTTTTCATTCTACTGGACATGGGATGACTTCATGACTCCTTTAATCTATTTAAATGACCCTAACCTATTTACTGTTTCGCTGGGGTTAAGGCTGTTCTCTGATCCCAACTCTGTAACAGCATGGGGGCCGTTATTTGCAATGTCCTTCTTATCCTTAGTGCCAACCTTTATGATCTTTTTATTTTTTCAAAAGTATCTAGTAGAAGGCATTTCTACAACTGGAATTAAGTGAAACCTTAATCAGTGGGGCTTGTTTCCCAACATCCCCACTGGTTATAGAATAACCCTAAACTTACTGTAAGCTTCTATTTTTTGGATAGTCACTGCTATTCCATCCTAATGAAATTTCATCAGTGGATGAATTGGATGGTTTTGTTAACCATACATAGGTTCCATTTAGCTTTTGAATGACTGTTCAGTAGTTTCTTTATTATTTTCATTTCTTAATAGATAAACGTACTTGTAGCTCTATAAAAAGTTTAATGTACATAACAATTATTTTTTTTCAATTCAACTGCTTACTGCCTTCTTCCCCCCATGGAATAAAAAAAGATATGAGAGGGACAGTTTGTAAAATATTGAACCTAAACTAAAGGAGGCATTCTTAATATTTTATATTAACAAAAATCTGAAAGTTGTAAAAATACTTTTGCGTTTTTCGCTTTTTTACATTTGAAAAACTTACCTTTATAAAAGAGCACTAATTGTCCAATATATTTTTTTATTAGTTCAGAGAGTTGGTCTGTGAATAAATCTTTTAAAAATCCACACACTATATTTTAGTATAAAACCATTAGGTTTAAAGTAAGTACAAGGAAGGAATAGTCTAAATGCCTGAAAAACCTAAAATGAGTTCTTCTGAACTAGGTGCACTTTGGATGACATACCATAAGAAATCAATGATTTTACTAATATTGGAGTACTTTATAGAGAAATCTGATGATCAAAAGGCTAAGGATCTTATGTCAGAATTAAGAGATCAACTTCATCCAAAAATCATTGAAATGAAAACGATGTTTGAAAATGAAGGGGCGGTAATTCCTGAAGGGTTTACCAAAAGGGATGTTAATCTAGATGCACCCAATCTATGGGACAATGGTTTTGATATTATGTTCTGTCGAATACTAAAACAAATCAGCATGGGGATGTACGTCCTGCATTTAACAATGTCATATCGTCAAGATATTATAAAACTTTACAGGGATATTACTGAAATAACAGAAATATTTTATGGTCGCTTCACACAGTATCTTTTAGAAGAGAACCTTTTTACTCGTCCACCCTACGTTAACATGCCTGAAACGATTGATTATATTACAGATATAGATTATACAAAAGGAAGCAATATACTTGGAGAAAAGCGAGCACTGAACACTGTAGAGTTCGGCTATATGTACCATACAATTGAGACAAATATTACAGGTATGCAATTGCTAGCAGGTTTCATTCAAACGACCAAAGATAAAGATGTGAAGAAATATTTTTCGAAAGGAAAAGAGCTTTCTAAGGAAATTATAAGTGAGACCTCAAGTATCCTTCTTGAGAATAATATTCAACCACCTACCACACCAGGGGGCACCGTTACAAGTTCAACAATTGCGCCTTTTTCTGATAAGCTGATGATGTTCTGTAATTACCTTTTAGGTGGGCTTTCTCTCGGGAGTGGTGGCTTCAGTGCTGGGTTTAGTTTACGTAATGATTTGCAGACCCATAATGCGATCGTTGCTAAAGACTTGTTTCAATACCAACGGAATGGGGTTATTCTCATGATGTCTAAAGGGTGGCTTGAAGAACCACCAAAAATGGATTTATAATAATTCATTAGGTGAGTTTTTATTCTGTTGAAAAATGGCAATAGAGCATTGCCCCTGATCAATTGCTATACACCAACGATCATGTTATTCGTACTATATTTTATTGCTATTTTTAACCATGTGGTTGATGTAAAGGTACTAAAAAAAGTGGGAGAGAGGTAAGAATCAATCTCACGTCATACAAATTATTCTTATCCGATCTTTATAAGAGATCGGCTTTTTTTCATAGAATTATATCTCTTGAATCACTTGTAGCTACTTAGTGATTTATTTACACTTCATTTAGCTACTTGAGAAAGTACAGATAGTTAGACCAAAATATGTAAAAGGGATTAATAAACAAAACAGCGAAATATAATAGTAAGAAGAAATGGTATTAGGGGGAAGCAAATGAATAGTGAAATACCCAATGCAAAAACAATCGAGAAAGAATTAATTAAATATTACGATTTAAAGGGTATAAATAAAGTAACATACTTAGGGAAAAGTGAGAATGTAACATTTTCTATTGAGACTGTTAATAAAGAAAAATACTTACTTAAACGTCATACGGATACTCATGCGAAAAGTGTTATTGAATCTGAAATGCTATGGATTGAAGCGTTAGAAGCAAATACTACCTTAAAAGTTCAAATGCCAGTAAGGAATATTAACAATCAATTTACAACAAAAGTAATTCACGAAAAAACAGGTAAACAATCTTACTGGACCTTGCAAGTTTGGATTGAAGGAGAAATATTGAATAGACAACCAACTGATAGTGAGCTAGAAAAATTAGCCCGATTAATGGTTACCCTTCATGGACATTCGGTTGCTTGGAATGCCCCCGAAATATTTGAAAGGCCTTACTACAATACTGAAAATCTTTTAAGTTCACTAAATCAATTAAAACAAAGTTTGCCATCAAATGTTATGTCTTTTGATCACTATAGAATATTAAAGGAGGCTACTGATAAAATAGCAACGGTGATTAATTCGCAGGATAAAAACTGTAATACATGGGGAATTATTCATTCAGATATTCATGAGAGTAACTATGTGTTTAACCAGGGGAAGCCTGCGATTATTGATTTTTCATCATGTGGTTTCGGATTTTACTTATTTGATATTGCTGAAACATTTTTGCATCTAATCCCAAACAACAGGAAGAAATTAATAACTTATTATCAAAAGGAAAGAAGTTTGCAAGGAGAGTATTGTGAGTTGTTAGAAGCGTTCTTCATATGGGCGATCATTCGAAATTTCGCATTTCTATCTAAAAATGTTAATGAACACAATGAGTTAGCTAGAACTATTCCAATGGTAGTGGATGAATTTTGTCGAAAGTTTCTAATAGAAGAACGATTCTTGTTTAACTAAAGGTACTTTACTAAAACTATAACAATATTTTTCTTTATTGCACCAAAAGCTTAGGTGCAAAACGAGCATATGTTATTTTAGATGAATCTTTTTATAAATATTTATGCTACGTTCAACATTCGCATTATAGTTTTTACTGGCACAATTAGTTTTGTGGCTAAGATTTTATAAGACTTCTTTAAAATGAGGTTCATTCGGAAGACTTTATTTTATTAATGTTAAAAAGCTTATTTTAGGCATTTATCATATCCAGTCAGTTATAAATGACTAATTAATGTTCAGAATACTCCTTTTAATTAATTGGATATATGATAATAGAGTAAAAAAACTACGACAATGAAAGGAGTCCAAAATGACTTGGATATACCTTGTTTTTATAATTATTTTGGCAGGATTCGGACTATGGGGATTGGTATCTAGGGCGAAATGGTTAGAAGAGCAATCTAAGAATAATAAGAAGTAAGAATTTTTTAATCAAAACCTTTTTAAAAGGGCAGCGTTTGAATCTAATGAATTACTTACCTAAAATATGATTAGCGAGGCTGTTGAAGTTGGTGGAAGGTTGTTAGATGATTCGGAAATTAGAATGGGTACTTACCAAGAAAGTAGGTAATTTTTAGAATATAATATGAACTCAGTGTCATTGTTACTATTTATGGAGTAGTTGAAGCAATTTTTCACCGAGTTCTTATTGTATTTTCTATTATTTTTCATAATAAATTCAATCGAAAATGTAACTTTAAAACCCAAATTGGATATCTTAACAGCTTTTTCTATTGCTTTAGGTGGCTCTTTCGAAATGGCATTTTAGAATATTATATAGGTAAGAAATCAACTTAGTTGAAAAGGTGAGGACCACATTGGCTTTTCTTCTCTCTACTCTCGAAAGATTTAATTATATTCCGAAATAACGTGTGAAAGTGTAAAAATGTAGGGCAGAATTTTTATTTTAACTTGAATGGCGGAATGCGAGTATGGGAGGGGAGTTTTCGGATTAGCAAAGGGAAAAGAGATGGGGAAGATTGTGCGATCATAATAATTAGCTCTGGTTAAAGTTAGTTGCTAATAATTGAATTTCAGGAATTTAATTGATACCCTTACTGTATCAAGTTTGAATGGAACCGTCCTTCGCGAAATATCTGAACATAAAAACAAGAACGGCAATCAATGCCTAGATTGCGAAATAGTTAGAGTTTTATTTCATTTATGGAAAAATTTGATTTCACGTATTAAATTAATATTGATTATTGAGTTGTAGGGGAAGTATCTTAGTAAGATAGTGAATGTAGAATGGAGGTTTGAATAGAAAATGGATTTACTTTTTATAAGCTTCGTTATTCTTAGTCTGGCGTTTTTATTCATTATTATTGGTCAATATAAGAAAATCCAGTTTCTGGAGAAGCAGAACAGGAAACTAAAAATGAATGGCAATAAGGATGAATGGATCGCCAAAGCAAGGGAGAAATTAGAGACAGTAGGCAATATTAAAACTGTAAAGTATGTAAGAGAAGAAACTGGGATGTCTCTTCTTGAAGCAAAACAATTTGTTGATTCGTTGGAAGGAAATAGATAAGACTTATGCCTATAAGGTACTTTAATGAAAGAAGACATTACTACGACTATGTAGCTTTTATTTTAATAAATAGGAGAGTGAATATGGAGAATAATGTATTTGAACAGATGGCCAAAAAATATGATACAGAAGAAAGAATTGAATTAGCTAAAGTGATAGTTAAGGAAGTAAGAACAGAATTACTAGATAGTAAATCAAAATCTTTAATTGACTATGGGAGTGGTACTGGTTTAATTAGTTTAGAATTATCAGATTTATTAAAGTCTATTTTATTGGTGGATTCATCCAAACAAATGTTGGAGGTTGCGAAAGCTAAAATTTCCCAAAAAGGAATCACCAACTCACAAGTACTTTGCTCAGATTTTACTGAAGAAACTCCTGAACTTAAGGCTGACATCGTTTTAATGTCACTAGTCCTTCTACATATTCCCGATACTCAAAAAATCTTACGAGAATTGTTCAACGTTTTAAATGATGGTGGTAGGCTAATTATTGTTGATTTTGACAAAAACGATAAAATATACCATCCGAAAGTTCATAATGGTTTTTCTCATGAAGAACTGAAAAAAGGATTATCCAAAGTTGGATTTCAATCCGTTGAAATTAAGACATTCCATCATGGAAATCGTATTTTTATAAAGCAAGATGCCTCAATGTTTATATCCAGTAGTGTAAAGTGAATTAATATATCTCTTTTCTTAGTTTACACAACCTCTAAAAAAAGAATTATTTATATTATCGGTATTGGCTTTCACTTTTTGTGAATTGTCTTTAATCTTGTTTTTTCGACGTATGAAGATGACCCATAGTGATTTCTAGTTTTATTATTTGAATGTTATTAATATTCAATAAGGAAGTCAAGTAAGAAAGAAAAAATAGACAGCTATAGACTAGATTGTATGCAATGCGATCTGTTCACTCATGGATAGGTCGCTTTTTACAGTGGAAATATAGTAGGGGATGCCGCTGACACATAGTTTAAGTAACGGAAAATAGGAATTTAAACTATTTACATTATAAAATATAAGCGCCTTTTTAGATTCTAGATGTAATTTTAAAATAGCGGATTTTATTTTTAGTTAAATAAAGGGCTATGGGACTTAAGAATAAGTGAAGAGGGAACAATAATAAGTACGATGAAGCCAAACGTGGAATCTAAAAAAGCGCCCGTTTAGGCGCTCTTTTAGACTTATCCTGCATGCATATTAGGATAAATCTAGTTTTTATGATTCGAAAATCGGAGTGAAGTCCACTCATTATTAATAAATATACGCTGCACCAACGATAATGAGTAGAATGAAAAGCACAACAATTAACGCGAAAGAATTACCGCCACTGTAGCCGCCACCGCCGCTATTATAGCCGCCGCCATAGCCACCACAACCACCGCCGAAGAATCCCATATATGCCACCACCTTTCTATAGGTTAATACAGTTTATGCTAATTGTGGTGAAACGAGCTAGGGAGAAGCGGACATACCAATAAATAGTTGTATTCATTAAATGAAGCGAATGCAAAGACAAACTAGAATTTTTATTTTAAAGGAAGATGCCGATACTAATTATGTACGAAAAATGGAAGTAATAAAAAGATGGCAGATGGATTTAGATTCATTCTAAAAGTCATTTAGTCCAGGATAATTATTGTAAGTCTCGGGAATGAGCAGCAAAATGCAAAATGGAAGATTATAAACTGAGGAGTTACTCTAGGAAGAATAGCATGCTTTCTATGAGGTAGATGTAATCGCACCCAAAAAAAGGTGATGAAAAGAGAAATGACTGTTAACGGATAGGCGTTAATAAGATCTAAAAACTTGAAAAATGTAAGAAGATCATAAACCACAGTTGAAGTTATGTTACTTTTGACCCGACAAACTAACCGGGAAACTTGTACATGTAACAACCTTTTAAATATTATAAAATATTTTAATCAGGCTTCCTAATAACGTTACCAAGAAGAAAAATATCCTCTAAAATAGCAGATTTTAAATGATCTGGTGAACGGTAATATTCATCAAATAAACGGCCCATTTCCCTAATAAATATTATAATTTCATCTGTCTCAGGCATTTGCACAACCTCCTACTAAATACATATTTATTATACAGGATTATATACCTATAAAAAAGTATAATGAACGCAAAAGTGAAAAAAGATTTGCATTTTTTCTGAGGAATCAAAACTTTTGTCAATTGAAGGAAAAGAACTAAAGTCGCTAGGTCTTGTGTTGCAGCACTATAAAAACCCTTCATTATAGTTTATTCTTAAATATCCGAATGTATACATATCCACTCAGTGAAATATAAACTGGCAGCCTATTTTTATTTTTTCGACAACCTGCCAGTTTGTATTTCAAGTTATTTTTAAGAAGGATTATTATTTCATTACTTCATCCCATTGAAGTTTAGCTTCTTTTTTCAAACTTTCAATGTGTAAAGTTAAGGTACCTAAAAAAGTAGGTAAATCATGATGTTTCATTGCTTCATATAAAAGCCAATGATCCTTATGTCTTTTTATCGTACTCTTTAGTGAAGTTGAGTGGACAATCCGAGATAAAGAAACATGTGTATTTAACGAGGAATATATTTCTTTGATTTTTTTATTTGCTGACCACTCAATCAAAGTTGTATGGAATTCCATATCTAATTTGCTATACATCTCAAAAGGAAAAGGGCTGACTTTTAGTAAGGCATCCATTTCTTGCACAATCTGACCCCATTCTTCCACTTTGTCAGCGGATACACTATCCATTATTTGTTGTGCAGCCCATACTTCTATCATTAAACGAGCATCGAGTAATTCTATGAACTCGGTAAAATTTAATTCGGTTACATACGTACCTTTACGAGGGATGATTTCAATTAGTCCATCGTGGACAAGTTGATTAATTGCGTCTTTTACTGGGGAACGACTTACACCAAATTCATCCGCTAATTTATGAATATCTAATTTGTTACCAGGTGTATATTCTCGGCCAATAATTTTACCGCGAAGTACTTCGTAAACCTGCTGTGTTAAAAGGGAAGTTTCAATTCTAGCCACGTTGATATAACTCCTTTGTATTTAGAATAGTACATTCATGTTACTTACGTAATAAGATAGACAATTGTAGCATGAGACATGTCACACTTAATTTAAGTAATGCTTTTTTATATGAATATTAATAATTATATATTTATTAGAGAGAAAAGAAAACCGAATAAATTCAAATTTAATAGATGAAAAAATTATTTTAAAAAAGGATTGACGACTAACCGAAAAGATTGTATTCTTAAAATGTAATATGTAACATTTCACATATCAGTATTAAGAAAGCGCTGCTATGGTATTTATTTTAATTATAGAAAAAGTACCACTTTCTATATGAATTTGTTTATCACTTACTAAATTAATTTTAAAAAATGACAAACAGTGAAAGGATTATAATCAATTCTAGTTAATTGTTAGTTTAGTATAAAGACAATCCTAAAGCATATTATTTAGAATGAAATTAATATACAGGTGTTTTGCAATCAAATGATACGTTAGTCCTGATTGTCATGAAACCGCATACTGTTTTCGTGTCCGGACTGAAAGCGGAGTCATGACGCAGACAACTTAGGTATAAAGATTGTTAAAACATGTTAACTCATTTCAATGTAATAAACTTGCGATATATTGTAAAGGAAGATGAAATGATGAAAAGAGAATTGGTAATTGGGCTTGATATAGGGACAACGAGTGTCAAAGCGGTTATTTTTGATATGAACGGTAAATTAATTGCTGAAGCAGAAAAAATGATTACTACTTATTATCCCTATCCAGAATGGGCTGAGCAAAATCCGTTGGAAATCGAACGTTCTTCTGTACTTGCGATCAGAGATGTGACGAAAAAAGGGAATGTACAAGAGGATGAATTACTCACTATCGGTATTTCTTGTGCGATGCATTCACTTATTTGTACGAATGAAAACTACGAGCCTTTATCAGAAATGATCATTTGGTCTGACGGGAGAAGTAGCGAGCAAGCTGAAAAGATCATGCGAAGAAATGGAAAAGAAATCTTTTTGAAAACGGGTACACCCATTCATCCAATGACGCCTTTTGTGAAATTACTATGGATGCGTGAAAATCAATTTGGAGCATATCAAAATGCGGCCTATTTTATGACAATGAAAGAATTTTTATTGCAAAAATGGTTTGGCGAACGGGTGATTGATTATGCAATGGCTTCCTCTACAGGGTTAATGAATATAAAAACTTTAGACTGGGACGATGAGGTATTAGAAATTGCCGGAATCAAGAGAACTCAACTTTCGAAAATAGCTCCTCCGACGGAAGTATTAATAAATATCCGAGCAGATATCGCTAAAGAAATGGGGATTTCTACCTCAGTACCGTTCGTTCTTGGTTCAGCTGATGGACAACTCGCAAATCTTGGAAGTGGAGCCATTTCTCCAGGTGAAGTGAATGTTTCTGTAGGAACGAGTGGAGCGATTAGGCAATTTATAAAAGGAACGAATGTGAATGAACGATTGGAAACATTTACGTATGCGTTTACGGATGATACCTCGATTGTAGGTGGGCCGACAAACAACGGTGGAATCGCTTTACAATGGTTTAAAGAGTTAATTGAGTTCGAAGGAACGCATGATGAACTCGTTGCTGGAGCAGAGCAAGTGGAAGTTGGCGCTGATGGGATTATTTTTCTTCCATATGTAAATGGAGAAAGAGCCCCATTATGGAATCAACGAGCAAAAGGTAATTTCTATGGATTAAGCATTGGACATAAAAAGGAATACCTAGTTCGAGCTGTCCTTGAGGGGATCACATTTAATATTTATCAGATTGGAAAATCGTTGGAAGCGGTAGCAGGTCCACCTAAAAAGATTAGTGTGAATGGTGGATTATCACAATCTCCACTATGGGTGCAAATAATGGCTGATGTATTTGGAAAAGACATTCATCTTTCCGATACTCATCATAATGCGGCATGGGGAGCGGCGTGGACCGCTTTAGTAGGGATTAAAAAAGTTGATTCTTTTGAAGCGATTAAGAACCATATGCCTATCGAGAAAGTCATTCAACCTAATATAGATAATCATCAAGAGTATAAGAAAATATATGAGAAGTATGAAAAGATCGCGAAAGATTTATCCATTTATTTTACGTAAGGATAATGAATACATGAATAATAAAAAAATTTATGAGGAGTGGACAAGATGAAAGCAGTGAGAATTCCAGAGGCAAATATAATAGAAATAATCGATGTACCAGAACCGCAACTTGAACAAGCGAATGAGGTAAAAATAAAAATAAAAAGAGTAGGGATTTGCGGCTCTGATATGCATATTTATCACGGTACGAATCCGCTTGCAACATACCCAAGAATTGTAGGGCATGAAGTAGCTGGGAAAATTGTTGAAATCGGTTCAAGTGTGAGCAAAGTAGCTGTTGGTGACCATGTAGTAATTGAGCCGATCAGTTACTGTGGGGAATGTTATGCATGTAAAAACGGAAGACCTAATGTGTGCAAAGAGGTTTCTGTGTTTGGTGTGCATGAAGATGGAGGAATGAGAGAGTTTGCCGTACTTTCAGAAAGACAAGTTCATAAGGTAGATTCTGAAATTGATTGGAATGAAGCAGTAATGGCTGAACCATATACGATTGGTGCTCAAGCTACATGGAGAGGCAATGTTCAAGAAGGACAAACTGTATTTATCCAAGGTGCTGGACCAATTGGTATTACTGTATTAAAAATGGCAAAACTTCGTGGAGCAACAGTTATTATTTCAGACTTCACAAACGAAAGATTGACATTTGCGAAAGAAAATGGAGCAGACTATACAATCAATCCATCTGAAGTGGATGTAGAAAGTAAAATTAATGAAATAACGAATGATGAAGGAGCAAATGTTGTTATTGATGCAGTAGGTTTACCACAAACATTTGAATTAAGTGTAAATGTTGCTTCTGTTGCAGGTAACGTAGTTTTACTAGGATTTAATGCAACACCGTCATCGATTGCTCAAATGCCAATTACGAAAAAGGAATTAACGATTACAGGCTCAAGACTACAAACAAATCAATTTGGTAAAGTCGTGGAACTTATAAATGAAAAGAAATTAACCCATAATGGATTAGTTACTCATACATTTCCATTAGATAAAGTAAAAGAGGCATTCGCATTTATTGAAGAAAATCCTCAATTAGTTCGAAAAGCAGTTATTGAATTTGATTAAATAAATGTGCAAAGATATTAAATGAATTTGATGTAACTCGTTGGTAAGCTTAATAGCCAAAAGGTTAAAGGAAGTGCATCGAAGAAAATACACACATAAGGGAGAATGAAAGCCATGCCATTAGTAATAGTAACTTTAGGCATTATAGTTTTGCTCGTTTTAATCATGAAATTTAATCTAAATACTTTTATTTCACTTGTAGTGGTTTCGTTTCTTATTGCATTTGCATTAGGGATGCCTATAAATGAAATCGTAAACACGGTTCAGGCTGGAATGGGTAATACATTAGGGGGAATTGCATTAGTCTTTGGACTAGGAGCAATCCTAGGTAAGTTAATTGCTGATGCAGGTGGAGCTCAGCGTATTGCCATGACATTGATAGATAAGTTTGGCGAAAAGAGAATTCAATGGGCAGTTGTTGCTGCTGGATTTATTCTTGGTATTGCATTGTTTTTTGAAGTAGGTCTTGTATTATTAATTCCGATCGTATATCAAATTTCTAAACAATTGAAAATCTCATTTTTGTGGTTGGGTTTACCAATGGCTACGGCATTATCCGTCACACATGCATTTTTGCCGCCACATCCAGGTCCTACAGTAATTGCTCAACAATATGGAGCAAACGTAGGGTTAGTATTACTATATGGCTTGATCATTGCTGTTCCAACAGTGATTATAGCTGGACCTTTATTTGCAATCGTAGCAAGAAAAATAGTACCATCCGCATTTAATAAAGAAACTGCTGGAAGTATTACATCTTTAGGTGATGCAAAGCAATTTAAATTAGAAGATACACCAGGATTTGGTATTAGTGCATTTACGGCATTATTCCCAGTTATTTTAATGGCTCTTTCAACAATTATTGCTTTAGTGGAAGATGCAAAAGGTATATCAGGTAATTGGTTCTTTGACCTCATTGCATTGATTGGTGCTCCGACTACAGTTATGTTGTTATCTGTACTACTTGCGTTAATCACAATGGGAACTGCAAGAAAAATTCCAATGAAACAGTTAATGAAATCAGCGGAAAGTTCAATTGCGGCAATCGGGATGATGTTATTAATTCTTGGTGCAGGAGGATCATTAAAGCAAGTATTGATTGATGGTGGGGTTGGTGATAGTGTTGCTCAACTATTCGAAGGTAGTACAATCTCTCCACTAATCTTGGCATGGCTTATCGCTGCTTTAATGAGAGTGGCTCAAGGTTCTGCAACAGTGGCTGCTTTAACTACGGCTGGATTGGTTATACCACTGATGGCGGGTACAGGTGTAAACGTAGAATTAATGGTGTTAGCAACAGGTGCAGGTAGTATTATTGCTTCGCATGTAAATGATACTGGTTTCTGGATCGTGAAAGAGTCATTTGGCTTAACGATGAAAGAAACATTTGGGACTTGGACAGTGCTTGAAACACTTATCTCTGTATGTGGTCTTGGATTTGTTTTAATTCTAAGTTTATTTGTTTAAGAATATGCTCAATAGGATCTAAGTTACCAATCTTACGGGAGGAGGTAGGACCATGGTCCAAGACAAATATGAAAAATTAACTTCCATTCTTCAAGAAATGGAAAAGGTAGTTGTGGCTTTTTCTGGAGGAGTTGACAGTACATTTTTATTAAAAGCTGCGATGGATACTTTAGGGACGGAAAATGTGTTAGCTGTGACAGCGGATTCTGAAACTTATCCAACGAGTGAATTGATAGAAGCAAAAGAATTGGCGCAATTAATTGGTGTTCAACATCAAGTGATCGAGACTTCAGAATTGGCTATCCCAGGATACACAGAAAATGATAAAAATCGTTGTTATTTTTGTAGAAGTAGTCTGTTTGATCATTTAATTCCTATTATGCAGGAAAAGGGCTTTGAAAATGTAGTGTATGGGGTAATTGCAGATGATTTAAGTGAATATCGGCCGGGTATGCAAGCAGCAAAAGAGCAAGGTGTGCGAGGTCCATTGCTTGAGGCTAATCTCTATAAGGAAGAAATCAGGGAGCTTTCACGTGAAAGGGATTTACCGACTTGGGATAAACCATCTTTTGCTTGCTTATCTTCTCGGATTGCATATGGGGAAAAAATTACAATAGAAAAGTTAACTAAAGTTGAAAAAGCAGAGGCTTTCTTAAAGTCACTTGATATTCGGCAAGTACGAGTAAGAACACATGAAGATGTTGCAAGGATAGAAGTGGAGCTAGGTGATATGCAGATCGTTTTGGATCATCGCGAACGAATATCTAAAAGACTGCAAGATTTTGGTTATAAATATATTACACTAGATTTAATTGGTTATAAGAGTGGTAGCATGAATAAGGTTTTAACATAAATGACTATAAGATGAAAAGGCTTTGGATAATTTCCGAAGCCTTTTTGGTTATAAGTAAATTTATTACTTTATGATCGCTCTATGTGGTCATATCTAAGCGATTAAATTTAATATTGCTGTAATGTACTCCTTTGGAGGGGAAGAAATACCCTGTTGTCGTTTCACTATGACACTTCCTGCTAGAGATAGTATCTGGCTCTGGAGGAAAATGAATTATTAGTATATCCTGTTAGTATAAGATAAGAGCTTAACTATATAGGAGTAGAAACTTCCAAATTAGGTTAGTTAGTATAAAAATGATATAAGGAGACTTGTTATGACAAATGAACCTTTGTATCAACAAATAATAAGTCATATTAAAGAACAAATTCAGTCAGGTTATTTGCGTTTGGGAGATCGAGTTCCATCTGAAAAAGAATTAATGGACCAATTTCATGTAAGTCAGATTACAACGAAGAATGCACTTAATAGACTAGCAGAAGAAGGAGTCGTTCGAAGAATAAAAGGGAAAGGCACTTTTATTGATGAGAGCGAATTGTTAAGCTCATGTAATATTCAAGTAAATAAATCGAAAGGTATTATCGGATTAATTTTACCGAGTATGAAAACTAGAATTGAACAAGAGTTTGTTAATTTTATAGAAGAATATGTGTCGAAAAAAGGATTTAACTTAATGGTGAAAATTACGCGGGAATCTCAGTTTCAGGAGACGGATGCGATAGAAATGTTTCAGGACGCAGGAGCAATAGGTCTTATCATATTTCCTACAGAAAAAGAATCATATAATGAGACGATTCTTCGCTTAACGCTTGATAAATTTCCGATCGTTTTAATAGACAGATATCTAGAAAATATTCGCTCCTATAGTGTATCTTCGGAAAATGTAAAAGGTACAATGGAAGCAATTTCATATTTATTAAATAAAGATCATAGACATATAGGATTAGTAACCCCACTTATTACGAACACAGTTACAAATGAAAGAGTAAAAGGATTCGAAGAAGCATTTTTGCAAAAGAATTTATTAGTGGACAAGAATTCATGGCTGCTCTTACCATTTAACGAGATTGGTAGAGATAAAACGCCATCACTTATAAAAGAGTTTCTGCAGGGCAAACCCGCTATTACCGCGATTTTTACAATGAATGCAGAATTGGCACAGTATACCTATGTAGCTATAAATGCTATAAAAAAGGAGAGTGATCGGGAGATAGAACTAATTACATTTGATCATCCTGGAATCTCGATACCCCATATTCGCCAGAATATTAAGGAATGCAGTAGACGAACGGTCGAATTGTTAATAGAACAGATATTTAATGAATACAAGCCTAAAAGAATCTTTATTCCTGTAACACTAGAACTTGATGATGGAGATGGGTGTATTTAAGTATTTAAATTAATTTACTAATTAGTTTTTATACTAAGTATACTTTGCGGTTTATTGCTGAATTAACATATTTTATACTAAATGTAGTATATAACTTTATTGTTCGCTGGAATAAAATTCAATTTATAGTCACGATGAGAGTAGGGTGAATCTATGATAATTTTTTCTTGAAGTTACAAAATGCAGAATCTCGATATATTACTTTTAAATAGTAAACGTTTGTAAGCGTTTACCTGTGCATTTTGAACCATCATCCTCATTACAAGAGGGTGAGTAATATTTAATAAATTTTATAATTACAATAGTAAAAGATAATCAAAGGAGAATGAAACCAATGACAAACAAAGAGATACCAAGAAAAGAATATCCAAGACCACATTTTGAAAGAGCAGACTGGATGAATTTGAATGGTGAGTGGAATTTTACTTTTGACAAAAATAATATAGGGGAAAAAGAGCGTTGGTATAATTCCACAAGTTTTGAACAGAAAATTAACGTTCCTTTTACATACGAAACAAAATCTAGTGGAATAGAAGAAGAGAAGTTTTATCCGAATATTTGGTATCAGAAGTTTGTTACAGTGCCTAAAGAATTTGGAGATAAAAGAATTGTTTTACATTTTCAAGCGGCTGACTATATTACAAAGCTTTGGGTGAATGGTAGATTTGTGGGGAAACATAAAGGTGGCCAGGTCGCGTTTTCTTTTGATATCACAAATTATCTTGATGAAAGCAATGGGCTAAATATTGTCGTTAAAAATGAAGATAGTTATAGTTGTTTCCAACCGAGAGGAAAACAAAGATGGACAAATGAAAATTTTGGTTGTTGGTATGTTCAAACGACAGGTATATGGCAAACTGTATGGCTGGAGTTTTTAAATGAGGAAAATCTCGAATCGGTAAAAATAACACCTGATATTGATACAGAATCAGTAGAATTCGACTATACATTTTCAGAAGGGATTATTCATTCCGATCTTACACTGCAAACAACGATTTCCTTCAATAATCAGCGGATTAAGGAAATCACCTTTAATATTGATCGTCAAAACCATCATATAAAAATGAATCTAGCGAGTGAAAATTTTCATTGGAAAATAATGCATTGGAGTCCAGGAGAACCTCATCTATATGACGTAGAATTTACGCTTTACAAAGAAAATGAAATACTTGATCAAGTACAATCATATTTTGGGATGAGAAAGATATCAATTGAAAATGGTAATGTTCTACTGAATAATGTTCCAATATATCAACGTTTGCTTTTGGATCAAGGGTATTGGAAGGATAGCCATTTAACCCCACCTTCAGAGGCGGCAATCATTGAAGATATTGATAAAACGCTGGAGATGGGATTTAACGGAGTTAGAAAACATATGAAGGTTGAAGATCAACGTTTCCTGTACTGGGCAGATAAAAAGGGGCTTCTCGTTTGGTCAGAAATGGCTGCAACATATGAGTATTCGGATGAGTCGGTGCAAAACTTTACTGAAGAATGGATAGAAGTCGTAAAACAACACTATAATCATCCATGTATCATTACTTGGACACCGTTTAATGAATCTTGGGGAGTAAAGAATATATACACAGATGTGAAGCAACAGAAATTTACTGAAGCTATCTACCATCTTACTAAATCGATTGATAGCATGAGACCGGTTATCGTAAATGATGGATGGGAGCATACAATATCGGATATTATTACGCTCCATGATTATGTCGAGTATGGCGACGAATTTTCTAAGCGCTATGCCGATAAAGAGAGAGTTATTAATAATGATATTGCCTTCAATAATTCCAAGCATGCTATGGCAAAAAACTATTCATACGATGGCCAACCAATTATTATAAGTGAGTATGGTGGTATCGCATTTAATAGTGAGGAAGGCTGGGGATATGGTAATCAGGTGGACAATGAAGAAGAATTCCTGCATCGCTATGAATCTATTACCCAAGCTATTAAGGATACAGCATATGTTAGTGGCTTTTGCTACACCCAAATCACAGATGTACAGCAAGAAATTAATGGACTACTCACAGAAGAAAGAAAACCAAAAGTAGATCTTGAAAAGATTAAACAAATTAATCAAAAATGACAATTTGTTTGATGGGTGGATAGAAATACTATTTGGTTTCTATAAGAGTATTTATAAACTTAGATGTCTAGCTATACAATGGGAATAGTCATGTGGAAATATAAAGCAAGGCTATTAAAAGGGTGGATGCGATGGGGTATATGGCGGAGTTAAGAAAGATGGTTGGTTCAAGACCGTTATTGATGTTAGGGGCAAATGTGATTGTCGTAAATAACAATAATCAAATGTTGCTCCAATTAAGAACAGACAATCAATGCTGGGGACTTCCTGGAGGTTCCCTAGAGTTAGGAGAAAAATTAGAATTTGCAGCGACGCGTGAATTAAAAGAGGAAACCGGAATAATTGCTGAAGAACTTCATCTATTTAAAATTTATTCGGGGGAAGAATTCTATTATAAGTACCCCCATGGTGATGAAGTTTATAATGTGACATCTACATATATTTGTAAGGAGTTTAGCGGCAATCTAATCGGAGAAATATCTGAAGTAAAAGAGTTGAAGTTTTATGAATTTAATGCAATTCCTATAAACATCAATCCGCCTGACAGACAGGCAATCATCGATTACATCCAGCAATATCAATAACTCAAACCTTTATAACTAATAAATATCCTAATAAGGTTAACGTTATATATATATTATCTCGAAAAAAGCAGATGGAAAAATCTCTTTTTTCGAGATAATATTTTTCTATTAAGATACTATCGATTAGACGCTTGAAAGGTCTGTCATTTCTAAGCAATCTACTTGTCCTCTATCGCTTAGAATAAGGAGTGTATTATTGTGTATGAGAATATCTACAGCGGCATTCTTTAACTTTCGCTTGTTTAATAAAGCTCCTGTCTCAAGACATAATTGATATACAACACGATCGGCAGTTCCAAATAGAATAGATTGATCCCTAGTTATCGCAGGGGAAGAAATTATCTCATTCGCATTGAAACTCCATATCTTAACTAAATTCTTATTAACCTCTTGATATTCGTAGCACGCGAACAGTCCGTTTTCATTCCCAATATAGATTCTGTTACCTTGAATAAATGGTTTCCGATAAATGGCACCCAACGTATCTAATGAAGCTAATAAATCTCCGCTATGTATATTTAAAATATATAAAGTCCCATTTGCTGAGCAAACGGCAACCGCATCATCTAAAATAAAGGCGCATGAATAACTATAAAGGTCTTTTCCGAAACCCCATTTGAGACGGCCGCTCTGTAAGTCCAAGCAATAAAAGGCGTCACTTGAACCGTGGAAAACAAGATTTTCCTTAATGAGTATATTGGAAGCCACATGCTTATCACTTTGAAACTTCCATACTTCTTCACCGGAGTTTTTATCAATGCAATACGTAAATTTCCCTTGGCCATGCATTTCCGTAAAGATCAGATGATTGCCTCTAATATTGATATTTGGGTTAAGGTTCCTGCTAGGGTCTGTACTATATTTCCAAAGGATATTTTGAGTATAAATGTCAATGCAGTATACGTTCCCATCAAATGATGTGATATATAGTTTATCGTGTTCGATAATGCCGGAGTCTCTGAGTAAATGTGGGATTTCTAGTATAATTTTGTTAGATTGATCATTTAGATCTATACTTAATAACTTACTCTCATAGAACCCTGACTTTTCATAACAAATAGATACGAATAATGAATCACCATAAATAAGTCCATTAGAAATAACGGGCATTCTAATTCTAGGAACTTTAAAATTCCATAATAATTTCTTCATATTATACTCCTTCCATTTTGAGCTAAAAGTAATGCCTGACCTTCATACTTAGTATCTCTATAAAAGTTAGACAGATAATAATAGCACTTGGAATAGCTTAAGGTTCAATTTCGGGAATATTATTTCTTATTTCAGCTAAAGACAACTCGCCTTTAAATAGTTCATTAATCCATAATGTTGCAGCCCCAAGAACATCAGCTTTTCTACCAAGTCTAGATTCTGTAATTTCTAATTTAGCTACATTAGTTATCAAAGCGTGATTATTAAAAGATTCGTTTAATGGACGCATTACAACATCGCCCCCGCGCAATATACCACCTGTAACAATCACTTTTTCTGGGTTAAAAACATTTACGAGTGTAGAAATACCGATACCTAAATAGCGCGCAGCGATTTCTAAAGTAGTTACAGCGAGCTGATCATTTTGTTCAGCCGCTAAATATAAATGATCTAGGGTAATCTTATCGGGGTTTTTCTCCATTTCTGTAATGCTGCTAGGAAACCCCATTTTAATTTTAACGATAATATGTTCAATAATGGACAATTCACTGGAGATAGTTTCTAAACATCCATAATTGCCGCAAGTACATCGTGAACCGTTATCATGAACAATCGTATGACCAATCTGACCTGCTCCAAAATCACTCCCATGAAATAACTTTCCATCGATCATTATACTTGCTCCAATTCCATAATCGATATTTAAGATAATAAAAGAATTCAACCCTTCACCTTTCCCAAACCAATATTCAGCTAAGGCTAATGAATTACAGTCATTATCCACTATAACAGGCAAATCTGTTTTCTCTTCCAGTATTTTTTTTATCGGTATGTTTCTCCAATTAAAATGAGGGGGATAGATAGAAATTCCATTTATAGGATCTACTATACCATGCATGCCAAGGCCTATACCGTTAATTTCTGTTATATTCGTATTTGATTCTTTAAGTAATTGAAATGTTAGTTTAGCAACATATTCCAAAGTGTGTTCAGGAGAAGTATCTTTAGGTAAATTATTCTCTGAGAAGTATACCATTTCACCTAACATATTAAATAATCCGATTCTAATCGATTCAGATCGAATCGTTATGCCAATTACTTTAAACGATTCTTTATTTAATTCAAACAATGTCGGAAATCTTCCTCTTTTAATACGCGATTCTCCAACATTTTTTATTAGGTGGTATTTTTCCAGTTCATTAACGATGTCGGTAACTCCAGGGATTGTTAACCCAGTGATCTTGGATAACTCAGATTTAGAAGCGGTTCCATTTTCCTTTAAGATTTTCATAATTATTTTTTGGTTTAAATGTTTCATTAAGTCCTTGCTAACTTTTCGAGAACTATTAATCATTTATTATTACTCCTTATAACATGGTCATATATATTTAGGTATTTTATAAACTAAGTTTATTATATATAAGGAATAGTATAATAACAATATTTCGAAATCACGGAAAAGAACACATATTGTTCGATATACCTTTGAAATAATAGCACTAATCCACAGGGTGGGGAATAAAGATAATTCAATCAATTCAAACGAGTGAAAAAATAGTTTGACTTTATTAAGGTCACCTTACTATAATGAAAATATGAATGAAAGCGTTGTCAAAAGAAGGGATACCTGTGAAGAAGCAAAAGATAAACTTATTTGTTTTTTAGTACGTGCTTTTATATTAGCATCAAAGCATTTTATATCCGGTTTAACTAGTGGGGCTGTTCAATCTTAAAAATAGAAATGGGGTGATATCCTATGAGGCGTCTTGATGGTCAAGTCACGATTGTAACCGGCGCAGGCCGAGGAATTGGAAAAGGAATTGCTGAGTGTTTTATTGATCAAGGTGCGACAGTTATCATTGCAACTAAAGAATATGAGGAAGGAAAACTTACGGAAAAAGAGTTACGAGATCAAGGAGGCAACGTAGCCTTTATTCAAACAGATATCACATCAGAAGAGAGTATCAAAAACATGATTCAAGAAACGATGCGCATGTTTGGAAAGATAAATACATTAGTAAATAATGCGGGCATTACTTTATTTAAACCACTTGAGGAAGCAACCATAAGCGATTGGGATAAATTAATTAACATCGACTTAAGGGGGCCGTTCTTATGTAGCAAATATGCTTTGCCTCATATGAAAAAGCAAAAGCAGGGGGCAATAATAAATATTTCTTCCAATCATGCCATCTCAACTCTTCCCAATTCGGAAATATATGCGGCCGCAAAAGGGGGGATTAATGCCATGACAAAAAGTATGGCTCTTAGTTTGGGGGAGCATGGAATTAGAGTGAACTCTATTTGTCCGGGGTTTACTGATACACCTCATTATAATCAATGGCTTTTAGAAAAAGAAAATAAAGACCTTATCAGTAAGGAAGTGAAGCAATTGCATGCACTAGGAAGGATTTGTACACCTAAGGATATTGGTAAACTGGCAGTTTATCTATCATCAGACGACTCTTTTATGATAACGGGTGAAAATATAGTGATAGATGGAGGGGTGTCCGCACGATTATACAATTCAGAAATATGCTAGAGGCAGTTGCCTTATATGGTTGAGTTGAAATTGAATGTTCGATATTTTTAAAAGGTCCTTATTAAGTGAAGGAAATAGTCTATTGGGTAACTCGTGAAAGATTGCAGACATAAAAACATATTCATCTATTAAAAAACGGGAGGAATAGAGTATGTTATCTCAAAATTTGAAAGAACAAAAGGAAGTTTTGAAATTAAATGAGGATTGGCATTTTTCACTGGACCCAGAAGATAATATGAAATGGCATCAGCATACAACTGAATTTCCGGATAATGTAATTAATGGAACAAGTTCTTGGGAGGAACAGGGATACGGTATGCGATCATCCCACCAACCAATCGGTACTTGGAAGAAGGATAGAGAATACGAAGGGGTGGGCTGGTATATGAAAGAAGTAAATATACCAGTAGCGTTTGATAACCATAAAATGTCCCTAATTTTAAGAGGGGTACGTTGGTTAACCGAATTATGGATAGATGGGAAGTTTGTAGGAAAAGGTGAAAGTCTCGTTAGTTCCCACCCATTCAATATCACTTCATTTGTTCAAGCAGGAAAGAAGCATCGATTTGTAATCCGTGTAGATAACAGGATGAATTACTCTCTACATGAAAGTCATATTCATTCATACCATACAGCTACTAATTGGGGAGGAATTACTGGAGGGATTGAAATAAAGGCAGAATTACCCTACTCCATGAAGGATGTCAAGGTTCAATCTGATACTGTTCAAAAGAGTGTCACTTTTGATGTGATGGTAGACCGAGAAGGATGCAAAGATCTAAGAAATTGGTCTCTCGTTGCAAAGGTGAATGATTCGAACGGTGGGCTAGTTGCTACTGAATATGCAAATCTGAAAGTTAATGACACAGAAAAAAATATCGTTAGAGAACAATCTATTACTCTCCAACTCGGAGACAATGCGAATCTTTGGTCTCCGCAAAATCCATATTTATATGAAGTAGAATTGATCTTAATGTATAAAGAGGAAGTATACGATAGAAAGTACATTAAATTTGGATTAAGAACAATTCAGACAAAGGGTCAACATATTATGTTGAATGGTAAGGCTACCTTTTTAGCGGGTTATGTAGATTGTTGTATTTTTCCACAAACGGGGTATCCGGTATGGGATGTTAGTCATTGTAGAAAACAGTTCAAAATTGTGAAAAGCTATGGGTTCAATCATGTTCGTTTGCATGGGTGGAATCCACCGGAACCATTTTGGGAGGCAGCGGATCAAGAAGGTATGCTAGTTCAAACGGAATTACCTCATTGGAGCAGACAATACATCTATAGAAATCAGGATGCAAATCAGGAAACACATGCATTTTTAAAACGGGAACTTAAGCGTATGATTGAAAATCTACATACTCATCCATCATTTGTCATGCTATCAATGGGGAATGAATTAATAGGTGCAGAAGGACATCCTCAATTAAATGAATTAGTTAAGTATGCAAGAGAACTAGATGATACCCGTTTGTATACAGATAATACGGGTTTTGGTGAAATACCTGCACATGATCGTGAAGGAGATTATTTTACTCCAACACTTAACTGGCATCCTCCTTATAATAGCGAGCATTCAGCCCTGCCCGATACATCGCTTGACTACGGAGAAGTCACAAGATTGGAGAATAAGCCATTAATTGCCCATGAGCATGGTCAATTTACTATGTATGTTCGCCCAGAAGAAGTTAAAAAATATGAAGGGATTATCAAACCGCATTGGTTGGAGTCAATAAACGAAACTCTTTCTGCTAAAAAGATGGAAGGTCGAGTAGATGCATTTATTGAAGCTACAGGTGCACATTTAGTTCGCTCGTTAAAGGAAACAATGGAAAAAGCAAGAAGAACAAAAGGGCTTTCAGGCATTCAGTTATTAGATATTCGCGATTTTCCAGGCCAGGGGCATGCTACTGTGGGGATATTAGATGTGTTTTGGGATGCTAAAAATATAATTGATCCAGTTGCATTCCGGCAATTTAATGAGCAAACAGTATTGTTAATGAGAACGAATAAGCGGACATACTTCAATGGTGAAATATTATCTGCGGATTTGGAAGTTTCTCATTTTGGTGAGGAAGCAACTTCCGCAGTACTATCTTGGAAATTAGAAGAAGAAAACCAACCAGTAGAAGAAGGGAAAGAACATATAACGATTGTTCCAGGTGATGGACTTTTAGAACTCTTAAAGGTACGTGTGCGAATTCCGAATGGAGTTGGCCGCAAGTTGAAATTAAGCGCTTCAATTATAATCAACGAGGTAATATCTACAAATGAATGGGATTTCTGGACTTTTCCACGACATAAGCTACCTGAAAATCAAGAGCGAATTTGGACGAATATTGATTCACTAAGCACTGTTCTTTATGGGGCTCGGAATGAAGAAACAATTGGCATTGATCATCTTAGTTTTAAAGAGGACAAAGAAGTGGATTTGGTTATTACAGATCAACTGTCAAGAGATGTTCTTCAATATTTAGTTGATGGTGGATCGGTCTGGTTAATGGCCCAGGAAGGTCGCCAGCATGATGAGATCCACACTAAATACTTGCCGATATTCTGGAACTATGTCTGGTTTCCTGAACAAAACGGTACGACGATGGGCATGATCATTCATCCCCATCCAGCGCTGAGTAACATACCACATGATGGGTTCTCTGACTGGCACTGGTACCATCTAGTTAATAATACAATAGCTCTTGGTATGGATCTTATTCCACAAGTAAAGCCGATTGTAGAAGTAATTGATAATTTCAATCGTGCCAAACATCTAGCATATGCATACGAAGTGAAGGTAGGAAGAGGAAAGCTTTTTGTTTCTTCATTTAATCTGGCAAACAGACAAACAATGAAGCGGCCTGAGGCTCATCATTTATTTTTTCAACTAATAGATTATATGAAAAGTAATCAGTTCCAGCCAGAAACTTCATTAACTATTGGTGAGTTACTAGGAATATTTAAAGTCCGATCTTTATTACACAGATGAGTAGCGCTCTAACAATTATTTGATTTACGGTTACTCAGGGAGTTCTTTTCTAGAAAGCTCCCTATCCGGATTTTAGGTGATTACTCATTTATCTTATTTTACTAGATTGGAAGTGAGAGAATGGATGTTATTAGTATTGGGGAATCTATGGTTTTATTTACACCGGAAACGAATGGTCAAATGAGGTATGCTAATCAATTCACTAGCAGGATTGCGGGAGCAGAAACAAACACATTGATTGGTCTTGCAAAGCTAGGTCATCGTGTAGGATGGATTAGTCAATTAGGGCAGGATGAGTTTGGTGCCTCTATTCTTTCTTTTGTTCGGGGGGAAGGGGTAGATGTTACTCAGGTGAAGAAAACGACAGGTGCCCCGACTGGAATCTTTTTCAAAGAGATGATAAATGAAAGCGATGTACAAATCTATTATTATCGGCAACATTCAGCCGCAAGTTTGATGGGGCCCAAAGATCTGAATGAGAATTATATAAAAAAATCAAAATACTTATATATTACAGGCATCACACCTGCTTTAAGTGAATCATGCCGTGAGATGATATTCCAATCAATTAAAATAGCGGAGCGTAATGGTGTGAAAATTGTATTAGACCCGAATATCCGGCGGAAATTATGGTCTGATGATTTAGCGAAAAAGGCAATAGTATCCATAGCCGAAAAGTCTAATATTGTTCTGCCTGGTATTGCTGAAGGGGAATTTTTATTTGATAAAAGAAATGAAAAAGAGATTGCAAAATCATTTCACGATTTGGGAGCAGAGACTGTTGTCGTTAAATTAGGGGAAAATGGCGCATATTATTCAACGAATGAAGAGAGTGGTCATGTCCCTGCCTTAAACATAAAAAGGGTTGTTGACCCTGTAGGTGCGGGTGATGGATTTGCTACAGGTTTTCTTTCGGGAATACTGGAACAGTTACCAATTCAAGAAGCTGTTGCTAGAGCTTGTGCAATAGGAGCAATCGTTGCAACAGTTAATGGAGATGTGGAAGGTTTACCTGATAGAGCAGGTTTAGAAAAACTCATGCATACCACTAATAATGAAGATGTTAAACGATGATGCGATTATATTGGAAAGGAAGAATAGATGATGGATACACTTTCGGCCATTCAAGATCAAAAATTGATAGCGATCATAAGAAATCTACCTCCAGCTGATGTATTAAAAGTGTCTAAAGCTTTGCGTGATGGTGGTGTACGAATAATTGAAATTACGATGAATTCACCTAAAGCACTAACAGTAATTGAAGAGCTAACGAGTGAACTTGGAGATGACATAATAGTTGGAGCAGGTACTGTGCTGGATCCGGAAACTGCACGTGCTGCTATTTTAGCAGGTGCAAAATTCATTTTATCTCCAACGGTAAACCTTGAAACGATTAAGTGCACGAAAAGGTACGGAGCTTTAAGCATTCCAGGTGCATTTACACCAACCGAAATTTTGACTGCATTTGAACACGGAGCCGATATAGTCAAGGTTTTTCCTGCTTCATTAGGATCAGATTATATTAAAGATATACTTGGACCATTGTCACAAATCCCGTTGTTACCCACTGGCGGTGTAAATTTAGGGAATATCCAGTCCTTTATTAGAGCAGGTGCGATTGGCTGTGGTATTGGGGGCTCACTGGTGAACTCAGAAGAACCAGTTACTGAAAAGTATTTAGCAGGGTTAACAGACAAAGCAGAACAATTCATTTCAGTCGTTCGTAATCTGTGAAATCTATTAACTAAATTTTCAATCAGCAAGATTCTGGGGTTTGCAAGAATGTATTTAGGGGGAGAGGGATGACTATGAAAATCACAAATATGGAATGTTTTATCGTTCCACCACGCTGGTTGTTTTTAAAAATAGAAACGGATGAGGGTATTGTTGGATGGGGCGAGCCTATTGTGGAAGGAAGAGCCCATACAGTAAAAGCGGCAGTCGAGGAGCTTAGTGACTATTTAATTGGTAAAGATCCTATGAGAATTGAAGATCATTGGCAAACTCTTTATCGTTCTGGCTTCTATCGTGGTGGCCCGATATTAATGAGTGCCATTGCTGGAATTGACCAAGCGTTGTGGGATATTAAAGGGAAATTTTACAATGCCCCCATTTCTGATTTGTTAGGTGGGGCATGTCGCGATTCTGTTCGTGTTTACTCTTGGATTGGTGGTGATCGGCCAATTGATGTAGCTAAAGAGGCTAATGAGAAGGCAGATGCTGGTTTCACAGCTATTAAAATGAATGGGACAGAAGAATTACAATATATTGATTCACATAAGAAGATTGATGAAGTACTTGAAAGAGTCGCTGCAGTGCGAACCGCAGTTGGAATTGATTTTGGGATTGGCATAGACTTCCATGGCCGTGTTCATAAACCGATGGCTAAAGTTTTAGCTAAAGAGCTTGAACAATTTCGTCCGATGTTTATTGAAGAGCCCGTGTTAGCTGAGAATAATGAAGCACTGCGTGAGATTGCACATGCAACTACAATTCCAATTGCGACCGGGGAGCGCATGTACTCTCGTTGGGATTTTAAAAAATTATTATCTGATGGCTATGTGGATATTATTCAACCGGATCTTTCGCATGCGGGTGGCATAACAGAATGTAAAAAAATCTTCGCGTTGGCAGAAGCATATGATGTTGCGGTTGCTCCACATTGTCCATTAGGTCCTATTGCGTTAGCTGCTTGTTTACAAGTGGATGCTACAGCACACAATGTTTTTATTCAAGAACAGAGCTTAGGGATTCATTATAATGAAGGTAATGATTTATTAGACTATCTCGCAGATCATTCTGTTTTCGAATATAAAGATGGCTACGTAAAAATATTGGACAAACCTGGGTTGGGAATTAGTGTGGATGAAGAGTTTGTAAGAAAACAGGCGCAAGTTGGTCATAGTTGGAAAAACCCTGTGTGGAGGCATAAGGATGGCACCATTGCAGAATGGTAGCTCATAAACTTAATTTTAACTAGACAAAATAGTGACATATATTATTTGTGGCTAGAAACTAAATAAGCAATTGGAGAGATGAATATTTCTTTACAGTTATAAATATGAATTTACTCGTAGATAGGCTTTTGATTATCAAAATGTGCTAATCAGTAGTAAACTAATCTGTGGCACTGGATTTACAAGTGAAAAATAACACGGAAAATGTTTTTCGTGTTATTTTTGTTGCAGAAATATTATATTACTAGAACTAAAAATATAAAAGAACGACTTTGTATTCAAATAGTTCATGCATCATCTTGCTATATACATCGATTTTATTATTTTAACGAGAAAATTTGCATCAGCAATCCCTACTTCATTTGTTTGTGACTATCTTTCTAAAAATTCCATCATAAATCTGATATAGGTATTATGCACTCACCTTGATAAACCCGAACATTACAATCGATTTCACTTTTGCGAAACGGACTTAGTATTGGGCTAGACTAACCAATTATAGGGAAACTTTTGAAGAGAGCGTTTTATGAATCTTTCAATCATGAACCTATTCGAATAACTCTAATCTATACTTAATTTGTAAGGCAATTGAAAAATAAATATATCGGAAGAAGTTGCAGTTATAAATTTCTATTTAGTGCACATCGAAAAAAATCCCAGGGAAATATATCTTTTTCACTACTTTAGCTCTTATTTAGAAAGCGCATCAGTTACATATAATCAAAGCGAAGTTGCTATTAGAAGACTGAAGACACGGCCTTGTCATGGATCCAAAAATAAGGCTTCTGGATCTTTATCAGATGGATACTTATATTGAACAATCAAATAAAGCACAATGAATAAAGGGTTGTCCAAAAGAAGTAAATTCTGGACAACCTATTAAAATTTCGAAATAATTGATTCACATCGCCGAGGACAGGCACCTTTTTTTAGCATGAGCCTATTGATTCATATGTCTTTGATATGAAGATGTGGCAAATCATATTAAGCTTATTATTGAAAGTGATTTCGCAGACTGGAAAACAAAGGAGAAGACTTTAATTAATTTAATGTTCCATACTTTAAGTTACTTAAAGGTAAGGATTAAAAATGGAAGATATAAATGCCTACCAGAAATTTTCTAAATAAATAAGAGGGGCTTGATCTAAATGTAGAGAAACATCATGAAATGGAAGATAGGCCAAATCAATATGCGGTTAGCGGTGTCAATATCTATTGTAAATATGGATTTTTAAATACAATAATATAGGTATTTGCATATTCATTGGGAAATTGTGTTCCACCCATATGTCTCAAAGTGGAATTGATGCAGTTATAGAATTTTAACTTTGTTAATATTTGTGACGGCAAATAGTTAAATTATAATTTT
The DNA here is from genome assembly GCF_001591545.1 of Lederbergia lenta NBRC 16444. GTDB lineage: Bacteria > Bacillota > Bacilli > Bacillales > Bacillaceae_C > Lederbergia > Lederbergia lenta. The sequence continues at coordinate 1,552,870 of NZ_BCVC01000001.1, read as the reverse complement.
GAATGAAAATGAAAGGATAAGGAGAATTTATGATTACATTAACATCGCTTGACTCGGTAGAAAAATTTATCAGGGATCATCAATTTAGTTTTTTATATGTATCAAGAACTAATTGTGGAGTATGTCATGTTATACTGCCTCAGTTGATAGATTTGCTGGAAGAATTCCCACTAATACAGCTAGGTCATATAAATGCCGATGATCTCGAAGAAATAGCAGGACGCTTTTCGATTTTTACTGTACCGGTACTGCTATTATTTGTAGATGGTAAGGAAGTTATAAGGGAAGCTCGATTTGTTCATATGCAATCTTTGCATGAAAAAATAAGCAAAATTTATAACATGATGGTTGAAAAGTTAGATTAATATCAAATGCAAATGAATTAAATCAGCGCTCTGTAAATGATCAGGGTTTATAGGCATTGGATAAAGCTCCATAACTAATTTCGGTTAATTTACCTTATAAAGTAAGAAATTAGTTCCAATCATGTCACTTTGCAATTAGAGATTCAGAAATTACAAAGAAAGGATGATAAATAGATGAATCATTGGCATACCCGCTTTCAAACAGAGAATTACGTTTATGGTAAGGAAGCAAATGCATTCTTGACGGAATTTCAGAAGGAAATAAAAGTAACCGGTGACGTTTTGGCTATCGCTGAAGGGGAAGGTCGTAATGCAGTTTATTTAGCTGAGCAAGGAATGAACGTCACAGCATGGGATTACGCAGAATCAGGGCTCGCAAAAATAAACAAGCTCGCAGAAGAAAGAGGGGTAGTGGTATCGACTGAACTGGTTGATTTAAAGGAAGCTAACTGGAGTAAAGCCAAATGGGATGAAATTGTATGTATCTTTGGGCACTTTCCAGTAGAACTTCGAAAAAGAACACTTCAAGGTATTAAGGAAGCCGTAAAGCCAGGTGGTTATTATCTGACAGAGGTGTATTCACATTACCAAATCCCTTATAAGAGTGGTGGACCGAAAGATCTGAATTTTTTATATACACCGGAAGAGTTTTTGCAAAACTTTGCCGATTGGCAGATCATTCACTTTTTCATGGGAGAGGTTGTCCGTCATGAGGGAGAACTCCATAATGGACTGTCACATGTCATTCAATTTGTTGGAAAAAAACCAGTGGAATAACAGAATTAAAGCAATAATATTGGTTTGGAGAAATGATTCAATATAGTTAATCAATAATAATAGACGACTCTGGAAAATTTATTCCAGTCGTCTTTTTTGATGAAGCCATTTAAATTGAATGATTATCCATTTTCATCAAACTTTCATAAACCTTTCGTAACATAGACATTGAGCAATCTTTATCTGGAGGTTTGAGTGTGGGAATGTCGAGTATACAATCGTCAATCGGTATTATCATTTTAAGTTTCAGTGTGGGATCTCTCACATACTACTTATTAAGTGATTTAGCAAAAGAAAAAAAGAAAATCTATGTGGAAGAAATAGTGGGTCAACTGACAAACTTTATTATTTTTATTTGGCTTGGGAAAATCTTATTAAACTTTTCGGTCTTTATAGCAGATCCGTTGGCCATATTGTCTTATCCGAGTGACGCATATGCATTTTACTTAGCTATTCTATTGAGTGTAATAACAATCATGATTCAATCTAAACGTGGAAGAATAGATATACTTCCATTTTTAACGACCTTTACACATATATTTTTAATCTCCTCATTTGTGTATGAATTTATGCAAATTATTTGGAATGACAATACTTATTCAATCCGATATATGGGTTTAATCGCTTTATTAAATGTAGCATTTGTAGTTTTACGTGAGTATGTATCTATTTATTGGTTGAATCTATTGATATTCCTTGGATGGAGTGTGGGAAGTTTAGGATTGACAGTTGTGATGCCAATCACAATGGTATTTGGTTATACAATGGCATCATGGTTTTTGGTTTTACTTCTCATAATATGTTGTCTATTAATTGTTTTTCGGAAAAAGAAGGAGGGTGGCATAAGTGGGTGGGATTGAGACAGATACGATGTTAGTAATAGGAATGTTTTTGGCGTTAGGAGCAGGGACAATATCATTTTTATCGCCTTGTGTGTTACCAATTTTTCCTGCGTACTTATCTTATGTTACTGGAATCAGTGTTAAGGAACTGCAAGGAAATCATGATATTAAAATACGGAGTAAATTATTAAGTCATTCAATATTTTTTTTGCTAGGTGTATCCCTTGTTTTTATTAGCTTAGGCATTGGAGCTTCCTATTTAGGGCAGTTTATTCAAACACTATTAGTTGGTGATACAGGGCTCTTTATTCAACGTTTAGCCGGAGTGTTCATTATCTTCATGGGTCTTTTCGTCGGAGGGTGGATTAATTTATCAGTATTAATGAAGGAAAGACGTTTTCAATCTTCAAAAAGACCAGTAGGATATTTAGGCACTTTTTTTGTGGGCATGGGTTTTGCAGCTGGGTGGACACCTTGTATTGGGCCTATCTTCGGTTCAATTTTATTTTTGGCAGCTAGTAATCCGGGTCAAGGAATCATATATACGGTCATGTATGTAGTTGGGTTTGCATTGCCATTTCTTCTCTTAACATTTTTCCTAGGATCAACCAAGTGGATTACTCAACATAGTCTAGTAATTATGAAAACAGGCGCTTTGATTATGATCATTATGGGGTTTATCTTATTAACTGGCCAGATGCCACGGATCACCGAGTTTTTACTAAAGTTAGTGCAGGATACATGGTTCGAAAAATTAGGGTGAAGGGGGTAGTGAGGAATGAAGAATGTAGTATTTATTGTCATAGTCATAGGGTTAGTTGGTTGGACAACTTATGAGTTATTAGCCGCTTCAAATGAAAAAGCTGCTCGGGAATATGGTAGTGCAACCTCGGAGCAAATATATAATTCAGGAGAAATTAGTGAATATAGTAATCCAGGAATTCGTAAAGGTGAGCTTGCTCCTGATTTTGAACTTACTACTCTAGACGGAGAGGTAGTGAAGTTGTCGGATTATAGAGGTAAACGAGTCATGCTAAATTTTTGGGCAACATGGTGTCCGCCATGTCGCGCCGAGATGCCTGATATGCAAAAGTTCCAAGATAATAAAGATGTACAAGTATTAGCTGTGAATTTATCTGAAACGGAATCGAGTTCAAAAAATGTTCCTAAATTTGTTGACGAATTAAACCTGTCGTTAAAAATACCTTTGGATAACGAATCAGCTGTCTCAAAAGAATTTCAAGTTTTGGCGTACCCTACAACCTATATGATTGATTCGAATGGGCGCATCCAATTTGTAATGATGGGTGCAATGAATTATGATTTCATGGTACAGCAGTTTGAAATGATGCAATAGGACTCTTCTATTGTATAAACTAAGAATAGAGGTGATTCCTATGAAACAAAGGATTATGGTTGTCGAAGATGATAAAATGATTCGAAATCTCATACTCATCTATTTAAAGAAAAATGGATATGATGTTGTGGAAGCAAGTGATGGAGAAGAAGCGAAAGTGGTTTTTCTAGAACATCAACCTTGTTTAATCATATTGGACCTCATGCTTCCAAAGGTTAGTGGCGAAGAATTTTGCACTTGGATTCGTGAGCAAAAGCATAATGAGGTTTCGGTTATCATGCTTTCAGCAAAAGTACGAATTGAGGATAAAATTTGTGGTTTAAGATTAGGAGCAGATGCCTATCTAACAAAACCATTTGATCCAAATGAACTTATCGCTCAAATGGAGGCTGTATTACGGCGAACTGAACAGTTTTGTCAAAAAATTGTCTACGAGGGGTTATGTATCATGCCAAGAAAAGGAGAAGTCTTACTTTACGGAAAAGCTATAAAACTAACAAAATATGAGTTTAATCTATTGTATTACTTCATGCAGAATCCAGATATCGTATTGTCACGTGAGCAACTTATCGGGCAAATTCACCCTAGCATGGAAAGAAGTGTGATGGACCGTACCATTGACGCGCATATAAAAAAACTTCGTGAAAAAATTGAAGTATATCCATCGAAACCAAAGCGTGTCCAAACTGTTAGGGGAATGGGGTACAAGTTTGTCTCGAATATATAACTTTTTTGTCCGCTTCATACCAATCGGATTTCTATGGCGTTTAACGTTTTTAAATATTTTAGTTGTTGTGATGGTAACTGCCATAAGTGGTTGGGCTATTTATAGTACTGCATGCTTTTTAGCGGTAGAAGTAGGGAATTTGGATACACCCCGGCAACAGCGATTTAATCGTACCCTGCTTAGTTACCTATGGATCTTAATGATTATGGCTGCTTTTATTGGTAGTGTTCTACACTTTTATTTTATTAAACGTTTTATTCAACCGATCCGAGGTTTGATACAATCTACCAAAGAGTTGAAGCTTGGTCATTCTCCAGAACCAGTAGAAGTATATCAAGATGATGAAATCGGTCAGTTGGCTATACAGTACAACGGGCTAATTGCTCAGTTACAAATGAATGAACAACATCGGAACAGACTTGTTACAGACATATCACATGAAATAAGAACCCCCTTATCGAATTTAAATGGTTATCTGCTAGCATTGAAAGATGGAGATATTATAGGAGATCAGGTACTTTTCGCATCCCTACATCAAGAATCAAACCGATTGTCTCAAATGCTTGAACAACTTGAACAATTAAAAGAATGGGATTACCTGTCAGTCCAATCGATTGTTGAAAAAGAAACATATGAAATCAAACCTATACTGAATCAATGCGTTGCGATGTTTGAAAGGACTTTGGAACAAAAGAATATTCCGATACTACTAGAGATTGAATCAGGAAAGGTAGATATCCATGTCGTGGGAATACAACAGGTCATTAGCAATTTGCTGGAAAATGCTATTCGCTATTATGAGGGAGACGGGCCAATTTTATTGGCAGGAGAGAAGCGAGGAAAGGATTACTGTATTTCGGTTACAGGACCAAGCAAACCAATACCGGAAATAGAAAGAGAAAAAGTATTTAGCCGGTTTTACCGACTTGATTCTTCCCGAAGCCGCATGACTGGAGGTTCGGGATTAGGACTTGCGATCTCAAAGGAAATTATCGAACGACACCATCAAGGTGAAATTGGAATTGATACGACTAGTACGAGCAATACTTTCTGGGTGACTTTACCGGGAATTATATAATGAAATACCCTGGTATGGGCTCTTCTCGAACGCATGAAATTTACTAACATGTGTAGTGAAGGGAGACGGTTTTTCCCTTTAAAATTAACACTTTATATACCGTGTTGGGTATGTTGGAGTAGTTTTAGGAATAATAGTAATTATTTTTGGAATTTTAAATACCCCCTCGCGTGTTTTATCGTAGGATGGCCATCAGTACAGGGGCTGATGTAGCAATGGAAACGGCCAATGTGATGATCATGATCATTCGCGAGGATTTAAAACAGTATGGACGATGCAATCAGTATGTGTCGTTAAACAAAAACTTATTTGGATAATGGGCTAAGATACACTTAGTATTTCAATCGCTGCAATCAGGATATTCGACCCTTGGTTTGCGGATGCCGCATTGACATTTAGTTCCGTGTCAGTTGTACTAAACGCTTTATGTAAACAAAAAGTCAGATTAGAAGAGTGATAACTATCATCCGTAGAGTAAACTGCTTTCTTGATTGTTTTACTCTACAGTTTACATATCAGTTACTATGTTAATGAATAAATGTAGAAATGGGTGAATGAAAACAGATGTGAAGGCTGTTTGGAATGGTGCGAAATCCAAATGAGCTTATCGTATCTTTAACAACCACCTATTATATAGCTTCACTCGCTTTTATGATAGAAAGTAGAAAGTTACTCGTAGATGAACTAACTTTAAATTTTTGCAGCAATTTTTGATAATGGGTTTAACATTACTCACTATCTGTAAATGTTTTGTCCGTGGGCACGATAGAAGATCATGTTCAATTTGCACTAGAAGCAATAGAAAGTGCAAAAAGAGGATTTGAACTTGGAATTTTATAGAAAAAGCGAAAGTTGCTTTTGAAGCCAAAGGGAAAGTTTCTTGAAATAAGTTCGCATAGTTACTTTATTTAAACTATATGGAAGTTTCTGGAGTAAGGAACAATTTGAAGTGATTTCAATTGAATAATATCCTAGAATTTCCATAAAGTAATATATTTCTTGGGGAATTGTGGTCACTGCAGTTTAAAGAGATTGTTGAAACAAAGGATAGAATTACCAAAAGTCATTTCATTTCCTCAATGTTAGACAATTTAATTTGGTAAAATATTGCGATAAACTTAAGACGTTTGCCTACTAAAGATGACTTAAAGAAAAAAGAATGAGAGTTATCCGGCTAATATTCGATGAATGTTTCTAGAAAACGAAAAAAAAAGCATTTGAAAATAAGATCATTTACAAATGCCTTTTACATTTTTTTTGTTCTTGTGAATTTTGTTAGTTTTGTTGCAGGAAATCTTCAGTCGATTTTACATCGCAGTACATACCATTAAGTGCGCTAACAAATGCATAATGGACTTGCTCAGCTGTAACGGTCTTACCTTCATAAGACATGTCTCGAGTCGCACATGCATCTTCAATAAGTGTAGTTTCATATCCTAAATCCACTGCAGCTCTGACTGTTGCATCAATACACATATGTGTCATCATACCGACAACGATTACCTTGGTTATTCCTTTTTCTTTTAATTTGCTTTCCAAATCAGTCTCTAAGAAGCTGTTAGGGAAATGTTTGATGATCATAATTTCGTTTTCCAAAGGTTGAACAGTTTCATGTATTTCGGCGCCCTTTGTATCCGGAAGAAAGAATCCTAATGCTGGATCAGCTGCAATATGCTGGACATGAAAAATATTTTCTTTGTTGTTCTGCCTAAACCAATCAAGAACTTTTGCAGCATTAGTAGCCGCTTTATCTGGATTAACTAATTCCATCCTTCCATTTTTAAAATAGTCATTTTGAATATCTACAATAATTAGAGCTGTGCTCATAATTCTCCACCTCGTTCAAAGTATTTTGGTACACTATAATCATATATCGTATAATGCTTTTTATCGATAAGTTGACGAAACACTTTACTCCCAAACAATTTCATGGTGAAAGGAATTAATTATGGAACTTGATAATATTGATTTTCAGATCCTTCGGTTATTATCCGAAAACTCACGTATTCAATGGAAAGACTTAGGTGAACAAATTCATATGACGGGACAAGCGGTAGGGAATCGGATAAAAAAACTAGAGGATAATGGTGTCATTAAAGCCTACTCTCTACTAGTTGATGAAATGAAAGTAGGGCTTACGTATACGGCGTTTGTCATTATTTATATGAAAACAGCAAACCATGATTCGTTTATACGATTAATGAATGAATGGAAAGAGGTAGTGGAAGTTCACCGAGTATCGGGAGAAGGCTGTTATCATTTAAAACTAAAAGTTAACTCCCAGGAACATTTGAATCTTTTTCTGGATAAAATTCTTGAGTATGGGAATTATGCTGTACATCTATCGATTCAGGAGATTAAACAACAGAATCCGCTAACTGCTATATAATATAAACTAGTTGTTTTTCTATCAGGTCAAAAACTGCAAAAAAGGTATAACCCCTCATATTAATTGAAGTTTTATACCTTTTTGTGTAGAGACAAAGGAGCCTTCGGAACCTTTGTTTATTTTGCCCTTTTTATAAAAAGTGTTATTTTTAAGAAAGAAGGGAATAATTTACTTTTTATGGGGCACATATTCTATCAAAGGGTATGATTCCTTAATAACTTAGTAATCTAGCATTGTCCTTGTGAATAAGTTCAGGGAGTGGTGAAATTGATTCAAAAAGTTGAAATCCATAATTGGATAATAGAAGTAGATATCGAAGCAACAAAAAAACAATACAATAATGATTGGGAATTATGCCAATGCTTAGATTGTTTGAACTTTTACGAAGGTATGAAATCTTTATCAAATGTAGAGTTGGATTTTTTTAATAGTTTCGGTATTAATCCTACTAAGTGTGTTCAATTATCAGAATTGGGGACCAATAAAAAGGGGCTGCAATTATACAGTGGTTGCTACCATATCGTCGGCAAAATAATTAAGGGAAAACCTGTTAACTCTCACAGTTGGAATGATGAAAATGTAGTGGAAATTGGTCATTTCACTTTTGCTTTTTCAAACGATTTACAGTTTGTTCCCGCCGCATTTCCCAGACCAGCTCTTCAGATTGATTTTGAAACAGAAACACCTTGGGTTCTTAAAGAATCATAATGATTTCAATATTGTAATCATACTTAAGGAGAAGCGGTAAAACAGTACTCAACAAACAGAGGCTTTAATAAATTTATAACGCTTAGAGTAATAAATGAACTGCACCTCAATTGTTAGAAGATGTCTAATAATTGAGGTGCAGTGCAACTCTGAGCGTTTTTTTGTCATCTAAATGTTCAACTTTTTATCATCATGACCAAATTGTAGTTAGCTTTTTGACACGCTGAAATCAATATATTCCACCCATTTATCTATTGCTAAGTGCTTAACTCATGCAAGCCAGTGAAACCAATGATCGATTTCTTGGTAAACTTCTGGAGGTAAATCTAGTTTTATAGCTTCAAATAAGACAATTTATTGTGATTAATTCAATGAACTCTTCATATACATTTTCTCGCACACTAAACCCTCTCCGTAAATCGGATTATATCAAGGTTGAGCTGGTCTGTGGAAAAACCACAATCTATGCGAAAGCAACCATTATTTTTCATTATTATGCTCTCCCCATTGGCACATTTCCTGAATAATAGGCCAAAGGGTTTGTCCCTTTTCAGTAAGGCTATATTCCACCTTTGGGGGAATTTGAGGGTATTCTTCACGATGAACTAAGCCATCACTTTCCATTTCCTTTAATGTGGAACTGAGTGTTCTATAGGTTATTTTACCGATCATACGCTGAAGTTCGTTGTAACGCACGTCACCATGTTTTGATAAATAGTAAATGATGAGCAGTTTCCATTTACCGTTGATAATAGAAAGGGTGTAGCCAAAAAAAGTTTCTTCGTTATCGGCGACACTAACTTTGGATGTTTTCATAATTACACTATCCTCCTGGATAGTATGCGTCTAAAAACTGCATACTTGTTTGTTCGATTATACCAACTATATAATATATTTAGATTCAAGTAAAGCAGGTTTCAAAACATAAAAATATATTCCATCTCTAGATTTTACTATTGGGTATTTGAGAAGGGCATATATTGCTTAAATTTTTTTTAGCCATATTAACAGGAGGAAATATAGAGTATGTTTGATCAACTATATCAAGACAATATAGGAATATTACTTCAGAAAATCGAGGAAGCTGATGCAATTCTGGTTGGTGGTGCTGCTGGCATGTCTGCCGCTGCCGGATTCAACTGGTATCGGACTGACGAAACCTTTTTGAATCACTTTGGGAAATTCGCAGAAAAATATAATATTGAAAGTATTTTTTACGGCTTTTATTATCGTTTTATAACTAGAGAAGAACGCTGGGCCTATATCGCTACCTTAATCAAGTTCGTATATGATTCCAAAGTCGGTCAGACCTACCTTGATTTACTTCAACTAATCCAAGAAAAAGATTATTTTATTATTACTACAAATCAAGATGCACAGTTTTCAAAGGCTTTTCCTGAAAAGAGGGTTTCCTTGATTCAAGGAGATTGGCGCTATTTTCAATGCAGCGAACCTTGCCATGATCAGGTTTATCTAAATAAAGAGCAAATAGAGATAATATACGCAAAAATAGAGGGAACTAGAATATCTCCAGACTTGATACCAAAATGTCCAAAGTGTGGGCGGTTCATGGAACCATGGGTTCGTTCCCCTCAATTCTTAGAAGGAAGCACTTTTAAAAGCGAATTAAATAAATACCAAGTATTTATGATGAGAAACAAATATAAAAGGATTCTATTTTTGGAATTAGGTGTAGGCACAATGACTCCGAAGTTTATTAAAGAGCCATTCTGGGAGATGACTTATAGTTTGCCAAGAGCTTACTACATTAGTATTAACCCTAAGGATGCGATAATTCCTAGAAAGATAGAGGAAAAAGGAATCACAATTAATGAGGACATTGCCCGTGTATTTAAAGACACTTTGAACGTAAAGACAAATAAGGATCAACGAGACGCCAGCGGAATATACCGATTTTAAAAAGGTTTCTAATGTAATTGATTTAGTCGAATGCCTACCATTAATATTAACACTATCATATTGGATAGTATGTGCAGAAAAAGCGCATACTTGTCCGCGGATTGATACTCACTATATAATGCATTAGAACCCAAGTGAAAGAGGGGTCAGCTGAATAAAGACCTCTAGATTTCAAAAATATTAAGAGGGTGCTATATACGCGAACAAAATATCATTAGGGGGTCAAAATATGTTAACACAACAATATCAAAACATTATAGGCACAATACTAGAAAAGATTGAAGAAGCTGATGCGATTGTAGTTGGTGGTGCTGCCGGCATGTCTGCAGCTGGTGGATATAACTGGTATCTCGATGATGAGAATTTTCGGGAGCATTTTAATGTGTTTGCTGAAAAATATGGGATTGATAGCATCTTTGGAGGATTTTATTATAAATTCCGCACGGAAGAAGAACGGTGGGCATATCTTGCCACTTTAATAAACTTTGTCACGGAAGTCCCTATCGGTCAGCCATATAAGGATTTATATGAAATAATAAAAGATAAAAATTATTATATTCTTACTACAAATCAAGACACCCAATTTTTACAGGTGTTCCCAGAGGAAAAAGTGAGCGCTATTCAAGGTAACTGGACTTATTTACAGTGTAGTGGCCCTTGCCACGATGGTATTTATCCTTATGCGGAACAGGCAAAGGAATTATGTGCCCACATCGATGGAACGAAGATTCCGTCCGACATGGTTCCAAAGTGCCCGGAATGTGGCGGTCCTATGGAATTATGGGTTCGTTCCTTCGTATTTTTGGAAGGCGAGAAATATAGAGATGAGCATCATAAATATCGTACATTTCTTCTGGAAAATCAAAATAAGAAAATTCTCTTTCTAGAATTGGGTGTTGGTCAAATGACTCCGATGTTCATTAAAGAACCTTTCTGGAACATGACTTACACTTGGCCGGATGCTTACTATATCACCATCAATCCAAAGGATGCATTGCTGCCGCAAGAATTGAAGAATAAGGGACTTGCTGTTCATGAAGATATAGCAACAGTACTGAGTAATGTTCTGACTGAACAGCAAAAAGAAAGGAAACAAGGTGCGGTTTGACAAGAAATAGGAAGAGGATAAATGCAGATTTCGCATAAGTATTGTATGACCTGGTTTTGAATCATTATCTGATAAGGATGGAGAGCATATGGAAGAGAAATATAATAAGATTTTAACAAAAATAGAAGAGGCTGACGGAATTATTATTGGTGCAAGTAACGGCCTTTCCATTTCGGAAGGCATCCATATCTTTGCGGAAAACGAGGACTTTCTAGAGATTTTTGGAGATTTTCGTGAAAATTATGGTTTTCGTAGCATCATACAGGGATGTTTTTTCCCCTTTCCTTCCGAAGAAGAAAAGTGGGCATTTTTCAGCCGGATGTACAACTACTTCCTATATAGGGATGAAGCCAGTCCAGTAATGAAAAATCTTCATGAACTTGTAAAAGATAAAAACTTTTTTGTAGTCACCTCTAATATAGATGATCATTTTAGTCAGGCAGGATTTCCAATGGAACGTCTCTTCGAAATAGAAGGCAATTGCCGAAATCTGCAATGCTCACATGGTTGCTGTGATCAAATTTATCCTGGCGATGAAGTACTAAGCAAAATGGCAGAACAGCAAGAGAATGGAAAAGTGCCTTTGGACCTTATTCCTACATGTCCAAATTGTGGTGGTCCAATGCAAGTCCATATTGAAGTTGATCGGAATTTTCTAAGAGATGAGTCTTGGCAAAGGAGCTATCAGGCTTATCAAGATTTTATCGAAAATGCATATGGTAAAAAATTAGTCTTGCTGGAATTAGGTGTAGGTGCAAGAAATCAATTAATCAAAGCTCCGTTGATGAAGTTAACCAATGCGGAGATACATGCTACCTATATTACCCTTAACAAGGGGAGGGAGCTTTATATTCCAGATGCAATTGCAGCCAAGTCTATTGGTATTGATGGGGATATCGCGAAAGTGTTACAGCAATTGGTGGAGATGAAATAAGCTGTTTATTTGAAAAAGAGGAGGAAATAGATGATGTTTTTAGCGAACGTTCTGAATGATCCTATCTGCCAACCAATCAAAGAGCTTTATGAACGATGGTATGCATTCATGGAACAAAACGTTGAGTTTTGGCTTCCTGAGAGTGAATGGCATACGAAATCCCATTGCGCGCGCGTGCTACTTCTGGCTCTTCTCATCGCACATCGAAAAAACCTAAGTGAAGAGGAAAAGGACGCACTCGCCATGGCAGCTGTTTTCCATGATTCCCGTCGCCTCGATGATGGGATTGATAGAGGACATGGTAGTCGTGCGGCTGAGTACTACAAAGATTATTGTCGTAACCACGATTTGTCATATGATGAGCAAACCTATTACATCACCTATTACCACGATCAGGATGATTCGCTTGGTTTATCAGAGATTAAAAAGTCGTCTAGCTTAGATGAAAGGGCGGTGCTGCTGTATCAGATTTTCAAAGATGCTGATGCACTGGATCGGTTCCGTCTAGGCCCCGATGCTTTAGATGTACAATTTCTTCGGACCGAAGAAGCACAACAACTTGTCGACTTTGCTAAAGATCTCCTATGTAGAAGTAATGAAACGAATTCATAAAACCTATTAAACTTGAGCAAGCCTAGCTGTATTTTGTTAGTTTAGGAGGAAATGATTATGAACAAGTATATGGATGATAGCTTTGCTCTTCATATGGACTTGTACCAAATCAATATGGCTGAAGCCTATTGGGAAGATAATATTCATACCAAAAAAGCTGTATTCGATTTGTATTTTCGTAAATTACCATTTGGAAATGGGTATGCAATCTTTGTTGGACTGGAAAGAATGATTGAATATCTTCAATCATTCCACTTTTCTAAAAGTGATTTGGGGTATTTAACAGACCTTGGCTATCGAGAAGACTATATTGATTGTTTGCGAACGGTACGCTTTACAGGTACTGTTCGAGCGATGAAAGAAGGAGAAATTGTATTTGGCAATGAACCAATTCCTCGTGTGGAAGCACCATTAGTCGAAGCGCAACTCATTGAGACACCTTTGCTGAATATCGTAAACTATCAAACCCTTATTGCGTCCAAAGCTTCTCGAATCAAACAAGTCGTAAGAGATCAACCCGTCTCAGAGTTTGGATCAAGACGCGCTCATGAATTTGATGCCGCATTATGGGGAACAAGAGCTGCTTATATTGGTGGTTTTTCTAGCACAAGAAATATATTCAAAGGAAGTATTGATGAAAAGATAGGATGAATTGAAATGGAGAAAGCACCAAAAGACACACGTGTAATCGTAGGGATGTCGGGAGGAGTCGATTCTTCTGTGGCAGCACTCGTTCTAAAAGAGCAAGGCTATGACGTAATCGGAATATTCATGAAGAACTGGGATGATACAGATGAATTTGGTGTTTGTGCGGCTACGGAAGACTACCAGGACGTAATACGCGTCTGCAGTCAATTGGACATTCCCTATTATGCCGTGAATTTCGAGAAGCAGTATTGGGACAAGGTATTCATCTATTTCTTGGAAGAATATAAGTCGGGAAAAACACCGAATCCTGACGTAATATGCAATAAGGAGATCAAGTTCAAGGCATTTTTAGATCATGCTATGAGCCTTGGAGCGGATTATGTCGCTACAGGACATTATGCGCGAGTCGTCAGAGAAAATGGAAATGTTCACATGTTGAGAGGGAAAGATGAAAATAAGGATCAGACTTATTTCCTAAATCAATTAACAGAAGAGCAGTTAAGTAAGGTATTGTTCCCGATAGGCGATATGGAAAAACCAAAAGTAAGGGAATTAGCTGCGAAATCTCACTTGGTGACCGCATCCAAAAAAGACAGTACAGGCATATGCTTTATTGGTGAACGAAATTTTAAAGAATTCTTAAGTGGTTATTTACCTGCTCAAAAAGGAAATATGGAAACATTTGAAGGCGTAGTTGTCGGACAACATGATGGATTGATGTACTATACAATCGGACAAAGGCACGGATTGGGTATCGGGGGAAACGGCGATCCTTGGTTTGTAATTGGAAAGGATATGGAAAGAAATGTTCTATATGTTGAACAGGGCTTTCATCATGAAATGCTCTATTCAGACTGCATTATATCCGACCATGTAAGTTGGATTTCAAAGGGAGATATGCCTGATACATTTGAGTGCACGGCCAAATTTCGTTATCGCCAACCTGATAATAAGGTAACGGTAGAACGGTTGGGTGATTCCAAAGTTAAAGTCAAGTTCCACGAACCGATTCGTGCCATAACGCCTGGACAGGCAGTTGTCTTCTATCAAGGAGAAGAGTGTCTCGGTGGAGGAACTATTAACCAAGTGTTTCGTGACAACAAACAATTAACGTATGTAGGGTAAAGAGGTGGTAAACTGAATGTAAATGTAATAACGCATAGCTAGGGTAAGGGCGGTATTTCGCTTGCAATGTGCAGGTCACAGAATAGAAACCATCTTGCAATCAATTTAGCACCCATAATCAACCGGGCTATAAGGGAATTCATTAAAACGGAGTCACAACACAGAATTGGATGGAAATGCCTCCACACTAGTTGTATTGCTTCTAACTTTATAAAGCGAGGGATCTTTTTGCTAGACAAATTACTTGCAGAAATAACTGTTATCAAACGTAAGAAAGGTCTCCCGACAGTCATTAAGATTGAAGGCCGAACTTACATTTTACGTCATGAAAATCAATACCAAGCCGGTGGTAATCGAGGGAAAAAGATACAACTACATCACCCAAAATGACTATGAGTAAGCCGAATCACAAGAGATTCTTTTGTGATATATTATATTAAAATCACAAAGATTCCATTTGTTTGGGGGGCGTTGATGGCGGACATTTCAATTATACTTGCATTCGGCGCAGGAGCATTAACTTTTATATCGCCATGTGTATTTCCACTTTATCCTGCATTTTTATCATATATTACAGGAATGAGTGTAGTGGAAATACAAATGGGTGAATTAAAAGGACAGCGCAAAGCGATTTTGCATACAATTTTCTTTTTGTTTGGATTTTCGATAATTTATTTAGTGATTGGTTTCGGAACAGTTGGAAGTTCGACTTTATTAGAGACTTGGTATTTTCAATACGGAGATTTGGTTCGACAAATTGGTGCTATTTTAATGGTGGTCTTTGGATTAATAACTATCGGGCTAATACAACCAAAATTTTTGATGAAGGAGCATAAGTTACATATTAAAAATAAACCAGCTGGATATTTAGGTTCAGTACTAATTGGATTAGCTTTTGCAATAGGCTGGACACCTTGTATGGGTCCAATTTTAGCAGCAACATTAGCACTTGTAGGTGCAAATCCATCACAGGGGCTTTGGTATATGGCAGCTTATGTTTTAGGTTTTAGCCTTCCTTTTCTTTTTATGGCATTTTTCATTACTAAATTTACTTGGGTAAAAAAATACAGTGGTTCTGTAATGAAAATCGGCGGAGGAATAATGATAGTAATGGGAATTGTTTTGTTTTTGGATAAATTATCACTTATCAATTCATTATTAGCACCGATATTTGGAGATTTCCAAGGATTTTAGCCTTTCGAGAAACAAGAGTGTATTAATTAAAGAGCGTTTTAGATTTGAAGAAATAATTTGAATGTTGCTCTCTATTCTAGTTATTCTATTAACGGTCAATTGTTAATCAATATAGGGGAAATTATTCAACCTTTTTATAAAACTAAAATTTAAATTTACTGAATGAAAATCTAGCTTAATCTATTTTTGAAAATGGATTAAGCAGGTTCAATAAGGGTATCCATTCGATATCTAAAAAGAAGGAAAAAGACGAACTGTAGAAGTGCTTATTATCACAAATTGAAACATTCTCTTTTCGTAGCTAGAGGTCATAGCTGATAATGTGAATTAAAGTAGGTATTCCTTGTAATTTTTATCTAACAAACGAAAACTCCTATGCTTATAATAAATAAATGGGAGGTATCAAAATGTATGATCCAACAATTTTTGAAAATCTAAAAGTGGCATTTGAAAATCATGTATATGATCTAGACAATTTAGCTCACAAAATAACGATTCTAAATCGGGTGGATAGAATGGATTTTTCCATTATGGCTAGGGATTTTGCAATTGAATTTATCTTGGTGGATCAGCCTAATGTGACAGCAGAAATTGTAATAAAGGCTTCCTTGAATGACTTAGCAGATGAGATATTAGAGATACCTGAGAAAAATCCAGGCTGCTCTCTTTTATTGCGCTTTAACAAGCGTGTTCACAACGTAGCTGAGCAGTGTGAACAGATTGAAAAAACAATCTACGCTATTTGGGAAGATGACATAGATTTAACACAAACGCTGAGCTTCATACATGAACAAGAGTCATCAACATACTTGAATAGGATTGACTTAAAATTTAAGCATAAATTAAATGAAGAGAATATGGGGCAGATTGAAAACTTCCTAAATCATGTTCTAGAATCATTAAAAGAGCTAAATAGTAAATAAAACTTAAGTCCCTTTGTTATGTTGACCAATATAAAATGTCAAAAATGCCTTGATAAAGAATGTATTATAAAGTGCATTTGATTTGATATAGATATAATAGATGAGGATAAAGATGGTAGTTGGGATTGGATCAGCTTATGATGAAAATCAATAGAAATCGAATCATTAATACAGAGACTAATGGGAAGATAAATCATTTCATTAGTAGGCGAGAAGTCTCTTTCTATGAAATAGGAAAGCACATCAATGTAAGGGTTGATGTGCTTTTTGACTATATTTTGCTGATGGTACTTTTCATCCAAGAAGGGGTAACGGATAATTCATTTTTTCAAATCGCTCCATAAATAACTGAGCGTAATCTCGGTTGATGATAAGATTCGAAATTAGGCAGCATTTGTTGCATATAAACAGCAGACAATTTTTCTTTTGGATCTATTAATACCCAGGTGCCTAATAATCCTGACCATCCAAACTCACCTACTGAACTATTACTTCCACCTAATGCTGGATCAACCATTACTCGGACTCCTAAACCATACCCATACCCTGAGAGGTAATTCCAATTGAGATTTTGGTTGTTAGCTGTTGTGAGGTGATTCGTAGCCATAAGTTCAATCGTTTTCCGTCCTATTATCCGTTCCCCATCCAATTCTCCACCATTCGCTAACATATGAGCAAATCGGCTATAATCATATAAAGTGGATAGCAATCCACCACCACCACTTTCAAAAGCTGCATTAGGTTGAATATGTACGTCCATTTCAGTATTCTTTGTTAAGCTGCCATCTTCACCAAGCGAGTAAAAGCTACAAAGGCGACCTCGCTTATCCTCCGGTATGCGAAAAAACGTGTCATTCATATTTAAAGGATCAAAAATCTCACTTTTCAAAAATTGTCCGAAGCTCTTACCAGATATTACTTCAATAAGGGCTCCTAGAACATCATGACTCAAACCATAATGCCATTGTGTACCTGGGTCAAAAGCTAAAGGAATAGAAGCTAATGATTCGGACATTGTTCTTATAGTCATTTTTTCACCAAGTGCGTTATTCTGTTCTAATATCTCCATAGCTTTTGCTACATGACGTTCTGTTTCATTCGCGTCTCCAGGATAGGTTAAACCGGAGGTCATTGTAAAGAGATCTTTTACAGTAATTGACCTTGTAGCGGGTGAAATATAAATTTCACCACGATCATTTATTCGATAAACTTGTGGATCTTTGAACTCTGGTAAATATTCCTCTAGAGCATCATTTAGTAAAAATAATCCTCTCTCATACAACATAAGCGCAGCAGTACATGTAACGACTTTTGTCATCGAGTAAATTCGATAAATTGTATCAGATGTGATTGCTTTTTTCGTGTCGGTGTCTGCTAGTCCAACAAAATCTTCAAATATTGTATTCCCTCGATGTGTGACAGAACATGCACATCCTGCTGGACCGTTTTTTACAAAGTCGCTTAACAGTGGTTTTAGTTTTAATTGTAATGGATGCATATCTTGGCTCTCCTTTTTAAAACATTCTTTAATAAGTGCGAAAACAAAAAGTTGCCAAATTAGAAAAAGGAGTTGAAGGTTTAGGTGGTTGTACCTGCAAAGGATGTGAGTCAATCGACTTACAAAACATCCGTTCTACTGCTACGTGTGGACCGGTAAAACCGCGCAACGAAGAAATCCTCTTTTATCATTTGGGAATTTTTTGAATCGCCTCTCTTACCAGTTCTTTTTTATACCTCTAAAATCCTTTAATGAATCGAAAATTAAGTAATATTGTGTAAATCGTCAACCAAGGGAAACGAATATTATTTGGATAATTCGCCCTATTTAAATTAGGAGCAATAAGGTATAGGATGAAACCGTAATGGGATAATCATTTTTTCGTCAACAAATCCAAGAATCTACTTATCAAGTCCTTGTATTGGAGCGATGAAGTATGACGAGTAGGATGGAAAATGTCAGATTAATATTTAGAGAAAAATTAGAACGTACTAGTACATTCTTTCAAGCGTTCATCCATAAGCATCCAATGATAACACTCATTTATACGATTTTTTCCTGGATTTCTTTAATTATCTTCATTTTAAGTTTGATCTTCATGGAGGACTCCCGAAAAATATTCGTTCAGTTTTTTTGGTCTTTTTATGTAATTTTTCAATTTTGGCTACTATGTCGCAGCAAGACATTGTCCTGGAAGCAATATACATACTTCTTTTTGGCGGGCGCTTGGCTAATAGTGCCTCTGAATTCAGTTATCGTTATTACAATTACTTCTATTTTTGGAGGGCTGACTTCTGATGGGTGGAGTCAAGCTATTTTAACGCCTATTGTAGAAGAAATATCGAAATTAATTCCGCTTGGTGTATACCTATTGTTATCACGCAGAGCATCATCTTTAAGTTTAAGTGATTATGCTCTCATTGGGGCGTCCTCGGGAGCGGGTTTTCAATTTTTAGAAGAAGTGACCCGTCGGTTAATCACAGGGAGTAATTATGGAGTTACTTTTCTTGGGGGCAAAGTTCTTCATTGGGATATATTCACGTTGTTTCCGGGCTATTTTGAGGAGAGTTTTTTACCTACAAGAATGACATCTGGGCATGCTTTACTGACAGCTTTAATCGCAATGGGGATTGGCGTAGCCTTAAGATATAGAGATAGATGGCTGAATTATGTCTTCATTTTCCCTAGCTTACTTTTATTCCTTGCCATTTTCGATCATGCGTTGTGGAACGCTAATTATCAGGCACCAAAATGGCTCAGTGGAATTCATGAAGTGCTAGGAAGTGGTTATGCTGAAAAACCACTTTTTCTAATTATGCTTATTACTGCTTTATGTATCGATTATTGGGAATTGAATCGTATCAGAGACGAAATTCCCAAATTAAAATCAGAAAAAGTAATAAACCCTATTACCGAATGTTGGAATTTGATTGTAGCGCTAATAAAGGATAGGCAGCGATATGGTTACTTATTGTATTTTTATCGTGAACGAAGAGAACTAGGTTATACAGTAATACATGGAAATAAGGAAGCAAAGAAACGTCTACCTGAATTAAATGAGAACACACTTAAATATTCCAAAATGTTAACCGTTGTAACAATAACTATTTTGATCACCCTTATTTTATTAGGATATGATAGTTTATTTAGTAGTCCGGGCCAAGATGCTTGTTTTGCGTGTTTATTTGATAGTTTGCAAAACTGGTGGAACGGTCTATCTGGATGGGAAAAAGGAGCAATTATTGCAGGCGCATTTGCCTTATCCGTTCCCTTTCTCGGAGTCTGGTCAGCCATCGGTGCTGTCTCGATGGGCATGGGTGTTACAGCTAGCGGCCAACAAATAGCAGACATAATTAGGAACCCTAAAAGATTACTGACACCTGAATATGCAGCTGCAGCAGTCTTTACAATCGGGTTTAGTCGGTTTCCATTTGGGAAAATGGTCGCAGGAAAAGTATTAAAAACAGCAAATGGATTTACAAGACATGAATTTACCACTGTAGGTGGATTAACATACCGAACGACGCACGGAACTAAAGGAGAGCTACGATCTGTTTTTGCTAAAATAGAAAAGCGTCATCTCGGAACCGGAACAATTACTAATGCAGCTTCTAGACGATACGCTAGGACGCTTGGAAAACAAACAGACGATGCAGGTCATGGAATTGGTAATAATCTAGGTGGTCTTGGATCAAGGAATTCTGGAAATATATTTCCGCAAAGCTTAAACATCAACAGGGGAAGATTTAGGCAATTTGAAGGATTAGTCGCAGACGAAGTTCGAGCTGGCAAAGATGTTTTTGTTCGTGTTGTTCCTAAATATCATACCGGTTCAACTAGACCATACGAAATTCTATATCAAGTAAGGATCGATGGGGATACAATTACGAGAGTTTTCCCAAATCCATAAATTACATTGAACAAGTTAGAAGGTTATTTTGGCAAGGAGAAGTGGTATTGGTATTTATTATTTTCAGAAGATACTAGGAATAGGTAAACTAGTCTAAAATGCTGTACTGGAGATGAATATAATGGAATCTAGTTATTTATTAAAGTTAGACCAGTCCAATCAAGAACAAAAGGAAGTTGATTCATCTTTTATTGGTGGTCAGCCATGCATACCCGCTTCAATAGAAATGCCTGTCTGTGAATTATGCGGCGCGGAACAAACCTTCTTTTTCCAAGTAGCATTTCCAGAGGACCATGTTTGGCAAGGTTTCTCGATGGCAGTGTTTGCATGTACTTCTTGTGCATATGAAGATTATCTTATTCCGGAAATGCTTCAAGTAGCACTACTAAGTGCGAACATTCCGGAAGGATTTTTAGACTCATATCAAAGAAATTTCAAAATTATTGTTTTTGATACTAATGAAGGGACTTATAGAAAAAATTATAAGGAAAAGATTCAATTTAAGCGATGGAATCTGGTATCTACTAGTGGTGCAAGTAAAGGAGAAAATAAAATAGGTGGCCAGCCAAACTGGTTATTGGATGACGAAGCACCAGGTATGTATAAGACGACTGTTCCAATGTTTTTTCTAATGCAAATATGGGAGGGCTTTACATTTGATATTGTACAGGATGCCCCACCACAAATGATAATTGGTCTAAAAGGCAATCAAGAGCCTTCGAAACATCGATATTACGAGCTCTTTCTCGCGAATAATTTATACTTTTTTGGTACGAAAGAACGTTCAGAGCCTCTTGTGTATATACTTACGCAAATTTAAGTAAATATGAAAAAAGTTCGTCTCCATAGTAGCATTTGCTCCAATCTTTGTTGTCG
Source organism: Lederbergia lenta NBRC 16444 (assembly GCF_001591545.1). Classification (GTDB taxonomy): domain Bacteria; phylum Bacillota; class Bacilli; order Bacillales; family Bacillaceae_C; genus Lederbergia; species Lederbergia lenta. Next base: position 1,531,379 of record NZ_BCVC01000001.1, on the reverse strand, counting down.
CTACGGGATTTATCTTAGCGCGGTTGTACATTTATTAGTGTTAAAAGGAGATGCGATGTCTTTACTTATACAAACGAACAGTCAAATTTATTATGAAGTTGTAGGAGAAGGTGAAACGATTGTTTTTACCCACGGTGCCTCTTGGGACCATGCACAATGGCAACCCCAAATAAGATATTTTTCAAAAAGTTATCAAACGATTACTTGGGACGTACGAGGGCACGGGAAATCAACATTACCTGATGGAAAAGTGGATTCCAATGATTTTTCAAAGGATTTGATGATGTTATTAGATCAGTTGGAGATAGAAAAAGCACATTTATGTGGATTATCGATGGGAGGGCATATATCGCTTCAAGCAGCTGCTCGTTTTCCAGAGCGAGTAAGCTCCTTAATATTAATAGGTACACCATATACTAATACATTTAATTGGTTTGAAAAGCTTTTTATGCCGATAAACCGATTGTCGAATCGCTTTATATCTATGAAGACTTTGGGGGAATGGCAAGGGAGAGCATTATCAAAGTTCAATTCTAACAATAAACAATATATTGAAGAAGTAGTTTCTAGGATACCTCATAAGGTGTGGCTTCGTTTATGGGATGCCATATCTCGGATGGAAAGTGAGAATGAATTACAGAATATTGAATGTCCTACCCTGATCATGCAAGGTGAAAATGATACAATGATAAGAAGGCAACAGGAAGTTATGCATGAAAAAATAAAAAAATCAGAGTTGGAAATTATTAAACAAGCACAACATGCGACAAATCTTGATCAACCAGATGAAGTAAATAGATTGATACATACATTTATAAAAAAATAAATTGAATATGAACATGGTTAGAGATGTTAAAAGTTTTACTACTATGGCATCTCTATTTTTATGCGACTTATCATTACAGTGCAGTTTATTTTTCCATTGATATTAGTAAGATCAGTAAAAAGGTCAACCATTCTATTAATGTTGCAAAAATTCAAAGCCGGTGAACAGAAGAGCACCTGCGTAGCATTTATTTAATTATTAAAGATACGGTTACTGACTGATAGAAGTGCTATAGTCTTGCATTAGTCATACTGGTAATATCTATCATTCTTTTTTCATATCTTAGTAGAATTGTATCAACGATTGTCCTCTATAAACTTTTATAGAGGTTTTTTTGTATGGGCGAAGGATTCATTAACTCTAGCAAAACTTTTATAGAAAATTACTCATAGTCTATTATATGTTTCATATAAATGAATAGTAACTACATTCTTACTAAGGATTGAAGCCGATGTTAAAAATTGTTACAAGATCAACATTGTTCATAGTTGCTATTTTTTGCTTAATATCAATCATTGCATTTTCTAGTTTAAAAATTAGCTATTTGTCCTTTATTGGGAATGATGATTCACGTACGAAATCATTCCTATATATCATGTCTCTGGAAAACCATTCACTCCAAACTGTTTTGCCACATACTCCGAAACGGTCATTCGGTAAAGATGCCTTCGCATTACTAACGAATATTAACTTAAATGATATGAAAACATTTCTAATTAGTGAAATCCCAGGTTTATATGCAGCGAGCCCTAAAATACTGATTGCTGGTGATGGTACTGATTTTACTAATCTGCCGATTGAATCTCCACCTCCAAAAGATTTTGGTAAAGAAAGCGAAAGTGAAAAACCTGCGGAGGAGCCAAAGGAAGAGATAAAGCAGGAGACAAAAAATCAAACGAAGGACTATGTTGCTTATATCTATCATACACATACTAGGGAATCTTATATTCCGTTGTTAGAAGGTAACCAATCATCAAGCAAAGATAAAAATGTGACTTTACTTGGAAAAAGATTGGGAGAAAAGCTAGGAGAAAAAGGAATAAAAACATTAGTAGATACAACGGATGTGGAAGCATTACTTTTACAAAGAAATATGAAATATTATCAGTCTTATGCTGTATCTCGAGAATTAGTTACAGAAGCTATTAATCAAAATAAAAATGTTGAGTTGGTCTTTGATATTCATCGAGATTCACAAAGGAAAAAGGTTACAACGGCTACAATTAAAGACCAAAAATATGCAAAAACCATTTTTGTAATTGGTGAAGGTAATCCTCATTATGCAAAAAATCTAGAGTTTGCAGGAAAACTTCATAAGAATTTACAAGAAAAATATCCAGGACTTTCAAGAGGGGTTATGGCAAAGCCGAAAATAGATGGAAACAATGGGGTATATAATCAAGATTTGGCTGAAAAAGGTTTGTTAATTGAAATTGGCGGCGTTGATAATAATCTTGAGGAATTAAACCGGACGGTAGATGCGCTAGCAGAAGTGATAAGTGATTACTATTGGGAGGATTCAGTCGAAGCTAGTAAAAATAAATAGAGCCTTAACATGACAGGAGATGTAAAGGCTCTATCCACTTTTTAATGGATAACTTGTCGGTATAAACCAACAACTTTACCAAGAATGGAGACTTCACGTAAAATAATCGGTTCCATATTGGAGTTTTCTGGTTGTAGTCGAAAATAGTCTTTTTCTTTGAAAAATCTTTTCACCGTAGCTTCATTTTCTTCTGTCATTGCAACAACAATTTCACCATTATTCGCTGTTTGTTGCTGGCGAACAATAACATAGTCACCGTTTAAAATACCAGCCTCGATCATGCTTTCACCAACGATCTCTAGCATAAACACATGATCGTCAGCAGGGACAAGCTGTTCTGGAAGAGGGAAATATTCTTCTATATTTTCAATGGCCGATATAGGAAGACCGGCCGTAACTTTACCTACGAGCGGGACATTAACCGTATTTTGTTGTGGAATAAGATCTTCTTCCATTTTTATAATTTCGATTGCTCGTGGTTTAGTAGGGTCTCTTCTAATAAACCCTTTGCTTTCAAGTCTAGACAAATGTCCATGAACTGTTGAGCTAGAGGCAAGTCCAACTGCTTCTCCAATTTCACGAACAGATGGCGGGTATCCTTTAGACTTAACCTCTAATTTGATGAAATCAAGAATATCTTGTTGTCTTTTCGATATTTTCAACATAGTTTTCACGCTCCAATACTTTATATTAATCTTATATGCATTATATCACGGAAGTTAATAGTGTACAAACATAAGTTCGAATAATGACTTGACTTCAAACAAGTGTTCGTTTTATACTGTTGTTAACAAACAGAACAAACATTCGGAATCGGGGGCATATCAGGATGAATCTTATTTGGAAAAAATATTCTTTTATTATTATTTTATTTATCATAACTTTGGGTATGGGACTTTATTTTATATTTAATACGAATAGCAATTCAGATGAGTATGTTATTATTACTGTAAAAGATGGAGAATCACTTTGGTCAATCTCAGAAAAATATGCCCATAGTCTGGGCGTATCAACTGGTGAGTTCGTTAAAATTTTGGAGAAAGAAAACCAATTAACGCATAAATTATTGAAAAGTGGAGAGCAATTAATGATTCCCACACCTTTAAATAAATTTGATGATAGTGAAAGGCATTTTGTAATGCAGACAGAGTAAGGAAGTGGATTGTAATGAAAGCAATTATTTATTGTCGTGTTAGTACGGATAAAGAGACGCAAGAAACATCGCTTAAACGACAAGAGGAAGAGCTTATAGAAGCAGCACACAATTGGAAACTTGAAATAGATTCGGTTATCTGTGATCAGTCGAGTGGCTATGATTTAGATCGACCAGGTGTATTGTTGATGTTAGAAAAGATTCAAAAAGAAAACATAGATGCGATTCTCATACAGGATGAAACTAGACTCGGGAGAGGGAACGCAAGAATTGCCTTGCTTCATTGCATAATGAAAGCAAAGGTGAAATTATATAGCTTTTCTCATCAAGGGGAACTAGAGCTGTCTGAAACAGACTCAATGGTTCTAGACATCATTAGTATGGTAGAAGAGCATCAGCGTAAGCTCCATAATTTTAAAATTAAAAAAGGCATGAAAAGAGCTGTGGCGCGAGGATATCGACCAGAAAGAAATTTGAAAAACAAAGGTAATATTGATGGTCGAGAACGGAAAGAGATTCCGTTGGAAGAAATAATTCGCTTTCGAAACAATGGACTCACTTTTGCAGAAATTGCTGCAACAATGAGAGGTTTTGGATACGAAGTATCAAAAGCTACTGTACATAGAAGATTTCAAGAGTATGTGAAGGAATCAGAAAATGTTGAAACCATAGATAATGCTTAAGAAGATAGATGATTTGATGTCTATCTTTTTTTTTAGTATATTTACACTAACTTGATTTTACAAAGGCTATTAAATCTGAAATTGCTGAAAAAGGAGTTTTTAATATGTTGCCAAAAGAAAAAATGGCAAGAATCAATGAATTAGCAAAAAAAGCTAAGGAGCAAAAGTTAACAGAGGCTGAGGCAAAGGAACAAACTACGCTAAGGGCGGAATATTTACAAGCTTTTCGCGCAACGATGACTCAAACAATTGAAAACGTACGAGTATACGATGCAGAAGGTGATGATGTCACTCCCGATAAACTGAAGAAAATTCAGGAGAATAAAAGATTACATTAAAAACCGGAAAATCCGGTTTTTTTGTTAAATTAGAAAAAAATTTTAAAAAGTAATTAGTTTGAAAGCCATACAAACTAAGGGTGTATTTCCACTTACCATTTATAAACAGATTCAAGAGAATTTAAAAAGGTTGTTAATTCAGCCAATTAACACTATTATAGAGATAGTAAAAGGAAAGAAAGGTTGATGGAAATGTTTGAAAAGGTAGATCAATTAGCAGTAAATACAATCAGAACTTTATCTATTGATGCAATTGAAAGATCCAATTCTGGCCATCCAGGATTACCGATGGGTGCTGCACCTATGGCTTATACCCTTTGGACTCGTTTTATGAACCATAACCCTAAAAACCCAGCTTGGTTTAACCGAGATCGCTTTGTTTTATCTGCTGGTCATGGCTCTATGTTGCTTTATAGCTTGCTTCATTTGTCAGGATACGGAGTGGAAATGGAAGATATCAAAAATTTCCGCCAGTGGGGAAGCAGAACACCTGGTCATCCTGAATATGGTTTTACTCCTGGAGTCGAAGCAACAACCGGTCCTCTTGGACAAGGTATTGGTATGGCTGTAGGTATGGCAATGGCTGAACGTCATTTAGCTGAAGTTTATAATAAAAATAATTTAGAAGTTGTTGATCACTATACATATGCACTTTGCGGTGATGGGGATTTAATGGAAGGTGTAGCTTCAGAAGCAGTATCACTTGCAGCTCACTTGCAACTAGGAAAACTCATCATGTTGTATGATTCAAACGATATTACCCTCGATGGCGAACTTGATAAATCGTTTTCTGAAAACGTTGCAGGTCGCTTCGAAGCATATGGCTGGCATTATCTAAGAGTAGAAGATGGAAATAATCTTGAAGAAATAGCAAAAGCAATTGAAGCTGCTAAACAAGAAAGTTCCAAGCCGACTTTAATTGAAGTGAAAACTGTAATTGGTTATGGCGCACCTAATAAAGCAGGTAAGTCAGATGCACATGGTGCACCTCTTGGTGAAGCAGAAATGAAGCTTGCCAAAGAGTACTACGAATGGACTTATGAAGATGATTTTTATGTACCATCTGAAGTGTATGATGTATTTGAAGAAACAATTGTAAATAAAGGAAAACAAACAGAAGCTGAGTGGGAAGAATTATTCTCAAGATATAAAGCTGAAAATCCTGAGTTAGCAGCACAACTTGAGCAAGCAATTGCTGGAGAGCTACCTGAAGGATGGGATAAAGACATAACGGTCTATGAAACCGGTTCGAGCTTAGCTACGAGAGCTTCTAGTAGTGAAGTAATGAACGATATTGCTAAAAACTTGCCATCTCTTGTCGGAGGAGCAGCAGACCTTGCTAGCTCTAATAAAACGATGATTTCTGGACAATCAGATTACGGTGCTGATAACTACGCGGGAAGAAATATCTGGTTCGGTGTAAGGGAATTTGGGATGGCTGCGGCTATGAATGGTATTGCCCTTCATGGAGGATTAAAAGTATTCGGCGGAACATTCTTTGTTTTCTCTGATTACCTGCGCCCAGCTGTTAGACTTGCTGCTTTAATGGAGCTTCCAGTCACATATGTATTTACTCATGACAGTATTGCAGTGGGAGAAGATGGACCTACACATGAACCAATTGAACAACTTGCATCATTGCGAGCGATGCCAGGATTATCTATTATTAGACCAGCAGACGGCAATGAAACAGCTGCTGCTTGGCAAGCTGCAATGGAATCAAAACATAAACCAACTGCGCTAATATTATCCCGTCAAAACTTACCGACATTACCTGGTACTGCAGAAAATGCAAAACAAGGTGTAAATAAAGGTGCTTATGTTGTATCTTCTGCAACTACTGATTCTGCAGACGCGCTTATCTTGGCTACAGGTTCTGAAGTAAGTCTAGCGGTAGAAGCACAAGCAGCTTTGGCAAAAGAAGATATCCATGTTTCAGTTGTTAGTATGCCTTCATGGGACAAATTCGAAGAGCAATCAAAAGAATATAAAGAATCTGTTATACCAAAAACAGTTAAAAAGCGTTTAGCGATAGAAATGGCATCTCCATTTGGTTGGGAAAGATACACAGGAGATGAAGGGGAAATTCTAGCAATTGATCGCTTTGGCGCATCTGCACCAGGAGAAAAAATTGCGGAAGAATTCGGTTTTACTGTTGATAATGTTGTTGCTCGTATAAAAGCAATGCTTTAAAAATTAATTATTAAGAAGAGAACCGACATTCGGTTCTCTTTTTTTTGAAAAAATAAAGGAATTATGAATTGTTTATAGAAGTATAAATGTAAAGAGTGAGTAACTATCAAATATCCTAGAATGCCTATAATAGTTAAAAATATTCCTATTAATGATAGAAAAGCCGGCTAAGGAGTGAAATCAATGCGCACTTATTTCATTTATTTAATAGAAGATGAAGTTGCAGATTATTTTTATGGTCGGGAAATTAAATTCTATGAGTTGTTTGCTGCTAAATGTAAAGTCCAAGGTGAACTACAAGAAATTATAAAGAAACAAATTCAATTTATAACTAAACCTTTACCGTATTTAGAACTTCATCATCATTTGTCTTCTTCTGTTCAAAAAAGAGAAATGAAAATTAAAGGGAAAACTTATTATATAGGTGCCCCTAAAGCGGATAAACGAGCGGAGTTGCTTATCGGAAAGCGTTGCCTTGAACTTCATGCGCTCGGGGATTTTGAGTCAGAATCGGTTTTCTTTGAAGTATTACGCAAATTTGATGGTCGATTTTTAGCTGTAGATATCGAAAATAATCGATATGGATGGATTAAAGCTGTTAAAGAGAGGAAGTTTGTATGAAATAATGGTGGATTATTGTATAATATATTGGGGTTTAATAAACTGAACTGTAGACAACATGAAGGAGGAAATTCAATATGCTTTGGCAATTCATTTTAACGGGTGTACTTGCACTACTTGCTGGTGTTGCGTTAGGGTTTTTCGTTGCCCGTAAATATATGATGACATATTTAAAGAAAAATCCACCAATTAATGAACAAATGCTAAAAATGATGATGATGCAAATGGGACAAAAACCATCGCAAAAGAAAATCAATCAAATGATGCAGGCAATGAACAAACAAATGAAATAAGGATTTGCGCTATCATTGAGGTTGAAGGGGGATTTAGTGGAAAATCCCGTCGATATTTCTTTATTTGATTGATTTTCCTATACGCATTTACAAAAAGTCACTTCTCTGATGAAAAATCAATTAGGGAGGTGATTTTTTGTTGTTATTATCTTTACAAGGTTTCAATCTCTAATCCAAATCAAGCACTGAAATGCCCACCCAACTGTTAGCTAGATGGTTATTGAGTGTTGCCTGTTCTCAATAAAAACTAGCTATGATAAACTCATGTTATCATAACTTTTCAGATTGTTGAAAAAACGATGAAAGGGTGAAGAATAATGGGTTCGAGAATAATGCACTCAATTATTGGTAATAAAATTGCAGTAGCTTTATCCATAGAGGACAAAACATCATTTTTACTTGGAAGCGTAGCTCCTGACGCTGTTTTTTCACATGAAGAAAAAAACTTATCACATTTCTTTGTAGGTGAAGTACAAGATTATTCTAGATGTGTTGATTATAAAGGATTTTTACATAAATATAGTTCGCAAGTAGAAAGCAATAATTATTATATATTGGGATATTTTGCACATTTAATTGCTGATGATATATGGCTAAGAGGTTTTAATCTATCTTGGCTAAGGAACAGGATGGTAGCTGATGAAGGATTATATAAGTTATACCATAATGATTTTCGATTATTAAATGGAAGATTATTAGAACACTATGGTATTACAGAAGAATTGAGAAACACGTTTAGTCATTTTCCTGCAATTATAGACTTGGAAGAGGTTAAGACCAAAGAAATTAAAAAATTGGTTCCTTATGTATTAGGTGATATGGATTATGATAAGGAAGTTTTAAATGAAGAGCTTAATGTTTTTACGTTTAATCAGATAATTGGTTATATAGAGACATCAGTTGATGTAGGGGTATTGAAAATAAGATCTATACTTACTTAAATAGAATTATAAATATTTTCTTCAGTCAAAGGTGGCTTTAATGGAATTAAAGTAAAATGTAGTTGGTCAGTAAGTAGCGAATTATAGATAAAAAATTACGGCTTATATCATAACTATTATTTCATTTTTGTATAATTAGAATTGACAAGTTTCGACAAAGGAGGGTGTTCATAAAACGGAAGAAAAGGAGATTCCTTATGGATAAACAAACGTCGAACAGAATTTATATACAGTATTTAATATTGATATATTAATGATAGAGACACAAACCTTCATTTCCCGAATTGCATATACAGCAAGAGTAACAGATGTATTAAAAACATTGGCCTTTTTATACGGTATTGATTCAATTCAATGAAACAACCTGTTAATGCTTTTCTTACGGAATCTGATAAGTAACATAGATACATTAAGGAAGGAATGTAGGAGGTACTTAAAGTTTTCACAAGCAAATCAATCAGTTAGTTCTCCTCAGAAAAGACAGAAAATAATCAAGAAGAGAGGACTAAGCGTCCAAAGAATAGACAGGACGAATTAGTCTTATATTTCGAAAATAATTCGCCTGTCCAGGTATTGCGAGATATAAGCGATGGTGCAGAACCATCTTCTCAAGATGTACAAATAATAGAAAACATTTTAATACAGCAAAAATTGCCATGTTCAGTTTTGAATGTATTATTGCACTATGTTTTATTAAAAACGAATATGAATTTAAACAAAAACTATATAGAGAAAATAGCAGCTCATTGGGCTAGAAAAAAGGTAGGCTCAGCGAAAGATGCTATGTTGTTAGCCAAGCAAGAGAATAAGAAGTATAAAGAAATAAACGAAGTAAGGAAAGTAAGGAAAGTAAGGAATGTATCTGAATCAAGTAACACGAATGTTATCGACATGCCAAACGGAAAGGCACTTAAGTTAATAAACTTAACTCGTCACGTGGGATTCCACAGTGATGATGAAACAATTGGTTACTTGTTAAATGAAGCATATCAACAATTGTAGATACAAAAATAAGAAGCGAACAGCACCTCTATGACTATAAAATTGTAGTAGTTTATGCAAACAATAATGTACTCTTGAGGATTTAATGAACACTAAAGAGTTTTAGGACATAGTTAGAGAACTTTTTTGAAACATTAAGTTTGAAAAGAAATCATTTCATTACTTGTTTGCACGGTATCCAGTGTATATGAGATCCTATTTTCTTCTTAGTTTTATAATTAAATTTCAGTTTGTGCTATAGGGAGATAATGTTTGTGGATGAATTAAGAAAAGAGTTACACCATATAATAAACTTTATGGAAAAAGCCTCTCCTTAGTAAATGGAAAGGCTAATTTGTCAACTTTATTTTAAATTGAAGAAAACTTTATTACCTACCCAAGAGTCATATTCCATTTTGGCTTCTTCTCCAGCCTTAACTAGCCCAGATATATAACCTTCTTTTTCATTCCCTTTATACATTTCAAAGGAAAAGTCAGGATCAGTAGTTCCAATAATGTCACCACTGTATATATCTCCACTTTCGCTTACAAATTTAAAGTTCATAATCCCATCAATCGTAAAAGGATAATCTTCAGTTTCGGATTCTACAACCTTAACCTTCGCATTAACTAACAGCCATTCATAACCTTCAGGAGCTTTTTCATTAAATTCATTCATTTCTTTTAATTTTTGCTGTGCTTCTGCTCCGCGAACAACTTCTTCAACAGACAGGTCAACTTTAGTTTTATATTCATTCGATTCTTCATCATAAGTGACAGTATCAATTGAGGCAATTTCATTTATCTTTATAGGATTCGAACGGGTACCAACTTTAGGCTCTTTTTTGTTATCCTCTTTTTGTATTTGTGCTGTATCATCAGATTTCTCTTTAGTTGAAATATCACTTTCCCCACCACATGCAGTAAGGAGCATTGCTGATAATGCACTAACTGATAAAAACTTTGCGAATTTAATTAATTTCAAAACAAACCCTCCAGTAATTAGTATCTATGACAATAATACCATTTCACTGTTAATCTTGCCATGATTTATAGCTAATCTTCTTCCGTTCTATATAAAAAAGCAAACTTTATACCTATTAGAATAGCCGAAACATTTATCAGCACTCTTTATCTACCAATGTATAAGCTAATTCGGAATAAAAATAACAGATTTTTCAAAGATAACGGAAGAGAATGTTTATTATCGCCATGCTGGTTCCATTTTGGGGATGTTCTTGAACACTTAATTAATCCTACAGAGGTACTTAATAAGATCAAACCAATATTATATCGTGGGTTGCGTGTTAGCTAGTATTACACATATAGGACATATATCTATTATTTAAGGATTATTGGTTGGAATATGGACCTATACCGATGCAGTTTGTTAGATAAAACACATTATCGCTTTATTACTCGAAAAGAGATTATTCAACTTTTTCTATCAAGCGGTTATGTAGTGGAACAAATACAGATCATTCCATATTCTAATCCTCGATACGATAAGTTAATAGGAGCACTTGAACCAATAAATAAAAACTTTGAAATTAGCACAGATCATTTTAAGAATGAAGCTTCTGCTTATCAATAAGTAGTTATGGCGAAATTGAGTGGCCAGTAGGGGGTGCCTTTTGAACGAGAAGAAGGTTTGCTTTATTTAGAGTGTATACAGCATATTAATAATTTTCATGTACTTGCAAACGTGCATGGCGAAATTCTACCTATACTCTTTTGCGAATAAACATTAGGTCTAGAAAATATGCTTTGCGTCCGCGAAATAGAGGGAAGACTAACCCTATATTTACTTAATATGCCTATTTTCTACTCGCCACAAAAGATTCACATCTGTAACACGCGTCTTCTCTCTCTATTTTTGATAGAATGGAGTCAAACGATACAGGAGTTGTGATAAATGACAGGAGATATAAATTTATTTTTAGCACTTGGTGCTGGATTCTTAAGCTTCATATCACCGTGTGTGCTACCGTTGTACCCAGCATTCTTGTCATATATTACCGGAATGTCTGTTTCTGATCTAAAAAATGAAAATGCGATGTTTAAGCGACGTAGTATGCTTCATACGCTCTATTTCCTAATAGGTTTTTCCAGTATCTTCATTGCATTAGGGTTTGGGTCATCTTTTATAGGAAATCTATTTCAAGATTATCAAAGTTTAATCCGACAAATTGGGGCCATATTTATTGTGTTATTTGGATTGATTGTCGTTGGTCTTTTGTCACCCGAATTTCTAATGAAAGAGCGGAAGTTCGAATTTAAAAATCGTCCAGCTGGATTTATTGGTTCCATCCTTATAGGAATGGCTTTTGCGGCTGGCTGGACACCGTGTACCGGACCTATTCTTATGGCAGTATTAGGTTTAGCAGCAGCAAATCCTGGATCAGGCGTAATATATATGTCAGCTTACGCTATAGGTTTCGCTATCCCATTCTTCATTTTGTCATTCTTTATTAGTAGAATGAATTGGATTCGTAAGCATAATGTTAAAATTATGAAAATTGGTGGGACCATTATGATATTAATGGGTGTACTCCTCTTTTTTGATGGATTAACATTAATTATTAGCCTGTTTTCTACTTTCTTCGGTGATTTCCAAGGATTTTAGGAATGATCACTTAAGAAAATACATAATTAAAAACGAACACACAAAAGCAGCAACTCTATGTTGAGATGCTGCTTTTTCACATATTCAATAAAAGCTTGCCTATGATCATTCCGATAAACGCTAAAATAACTCCACCTATTACACTTATCAGTATGTACATAATTACATTTCTCCAATTATTCTCTTTTGCCAAGGTCATATTTTCTACCACGAATGTAGAAAAGGTAGTAAATGAACCTAAAAAGCCAATACCAAAAAAAAGTTTCGTTTCTGCATGTAGATGCAAAGCTAGGACGATTCCAAGCAGGAAAGAGCCGATTAAATTAACAGTTAAGGTTGCCGAATAGGTAGGCAGTTTAGTGAATGCGCGAAACATATTTGCAGTCCAGTAACGTGAAATAGCCCCTAAAAAACCACCAATTGCAATTAGAAAGATTGTCATGAACGCACCCCTCTATTACTTGACGGTTTTGCTCCCAAATAATAACCGTAGAATGCTAATAATAAACCCAATAAAATACTACTTGAAACATAGATTAGTGCGAGAAAATAATGTTCGTTTTGAAATAGCATAACTATTTCTGTGCTAAAAGTAGAAAAAGTTGTAAAAGAACCAATCATACCAGTACCGATGCAAACAGTAATTATAGGTGAGATTTTATTCGTTTGCGTAGTCAAACCAGTTAACAATCCTAGTAATAAAGAACCGATTAAATTAACAAGAAATGTTCCAATGGGGACATTCATCAGATTTAAAGTGATATTTCCGACAAAATACCGTAACACACTACCAACCATTCCTCCTAAGCCAACAGCTAAATACTTCATATGGATCATCCTTCCCGTAAAGAAACAAAGAAACTCCCAATCTGATGTGGGAGTTATTCAAATAAATGTTCATAAGGTGCAACATCAATATTTAATTGATCGAGTTTTTTGCGAAGAAACTTATGGTCACGCTTTGGTGTAGCGATAATATAACCTCTGATTACCAAATCTAACTCAATTTTTTTCACTCTTTCTTTAAGTGCAAGTTCACCTATTTTTCCAGCTATTTTCTGTCTAGCCACATCACGGAAAAGTTCCGGTACTGGGCTTACTAGTTCGTCTAGCAAATGATCTTGTTCAGGTGTCCATAAACGTTTTGATTTTTCAACGTAAAACTCTTCCCAATCCATATCGGATTTCCCATCTTGTTTAGGGAGTTTCTTTAAAAACTTTCTGAACATGAAAAAGCCACCGATTGCAAATAGTGATATGAGTACTACTACCCAAAATAATATAAACCATAAAAACCAACCATCTAGCATATCTCTCACCCCTAATAAATAACCGTAGATCATTAATATCTATTATAGCCAATTTGAAAAGCTACTGACAAGTATACGGCAGTACGTCTAAGATTATTAACTTACTAAGTTCACTAGATTGTCTTCATTTTCACATTTTAATAATTGGGGTGTCTAAAAATGGATGTCACGTCTATAAAGAAGGTGAAAGGAGGTGAGCAACATGGCTGAAGCCATACTTGAAAGGGACAAAGCTTAAACTTGTTTTTGATTATGGATTGGACAGTGAGAATAAACCTGTTTACAAAAGCAAGACATTTAACAATGTGCGTCGGAATGCTAGCAATGATGAGTTATATCAGGCTGCACAGGCGATTGGATCACTATCTATGCACCCGTTATGGGAGATAGAAAAGAATGATAGTTTTAATATTGATGAATAAGTTATTGAATCATACAAAAAGATGAGGTGATATTATGAAAACGCTGGAGCTAATTTTTGAAACAGCTGAAGGAAAAACAGCTAGGATATCTATTGATAATCCTCAAGATCAGCTTGATGCTGAGCAAGTGAAAACGGCGATGGAAAGTATGATTTCTGCCAATGTCTTTACCGATAGTAACGGTGATTCCTATGAGTCTTATAAAGGTGCTCGTTTAATTGAAAGAAGTGTAACTGAATTAGAAATTAATTAAATAGATAAGGGCTTGTCTCGTAGGGACAAGTCCTTATCACTTTCGAAAGGTGTGAGAAATGTGGAGCAAATTTTACCGTTCATAAGCGAAGTAGGTTTTCCAGTAGTCGTGACGTTTTATTTATTGTATCGAATTGAAACGAAACTTGAGGCTGTTATACAATCCATTCAAAGCTTACCTGGGCGGATGGAAAGAGTGAAATGAATATAAAAATTAGTCTGTAGTTATTACTGCAGGCTATTTTTTTGTGAAAATCGGATAGAGAAATAGAAGCAAAAAACCAATTTATTTCTGGAAGCTTCGACGCTCGTTAGTTTTTTTAGATTGAAAGGAATCCATTTGCTATAATAAGAATAATAGATACATAGACGGGGTGAACTTAATGAAATTTATTCATACTGCTGATTGGCATTTAGGCAAACTTGTTCATGGAGTGTACATGACAAATGAACAAAGGTCTCTACTTCATCAGTTTGTAACGTTAGTAGAGGAAGAGAAGCCTGATGCTGTTATTATAGCAGGCGATTTATATGATCGTTCTGTACCGTCGACGGATGCGGTGGAACTATTAGAAGAAACACTTTATAAAATTAATGTGGAACTCCAAACACCTATTCTAGCTATATCAGGTAATCATGATAGTGCAGAGCGACTTTCTTTTGGTTCTTCATGGTATCGACATAGTGATTTACATATCCATGGCAAAATGGAGGATTGTTTTAAACCGGTTCAATTAAATGGAGTGAATTTTTATTTAATACCATACGCAGAGCCTGGTATTATTCGAGAATGGTTCGATGATCGAACAGTTACATCCCATGATGATGCGATGAAACGGATCGTAAACGAGATAGAAGCTACATTAAATCCTAATGAACCTAATGTTTTTGTTGGCCATGCATTTGTATTGGGCGGGAAAACGAGTGATTCAGAGCGCACTTTATCTGTAGGAGGAAGCGGATGTGTGTCTGCTGATAATTTTGCACCCTTTTCATACACTGCTTTAGGTCATTTGCATAGCCCTGATGCTATCCGTCATGAGAAAATCCGTTATTCTGGCTCATTAATGAAATACTCATTTTCAGAAGTGAATCAAAGAAAGAGTGTCTCGATTATTGAAATGAATAATAATGGATTTTTTGAAATCGAGGAAAGAATATTACAACCGGAGCAAGATATGAGAGAAATCACTGGATTTATCGATGAATTACTCGATCCTAGCTTTTATCAAAGTCAAAAGTTAGATGATTATTTAAAAGTAGTGCTTCTTGATGAAGGAGCGTTAATAGACCCTGTAAATAAATTAAGGGAAGTTTATCCTAATATATTGCATTTGGAAAAGAAAATTGATCAAACAGATTTAAGAAAAAAATACGAATTCTTCTCTAGTAATGAGAGAAAATCAGAACTAGAACTATTTAAAGAATTTTATGGTGAGATGACTACAAGAGAATTTACAGATAAAAAGCACCATTTAATAGCAGAAATGATTGATCATGTGAAGCAGGGGGTGAACAAATGAAGCCCATAAAATTGACGATGCAAGCATTCGGGCCATACGCAGGTAAAGAAGTAATCGACTTTTCGCAACTCGGTAATAGAACAATGTTCGTTATTTCCGGAAAAACTGGTGCCGGAAAAACGACGATCTTTGATGGAATTAGTTTTGCTATTTATGGAAGGGCTAGTGGAGAAGGTAGAATGGGGCCAGATTTGCGCAGTCAATTTGCGGAGGATGATTTATTGACGGAAGTATCACTGGAATTTTCTCTACGGAATCAGGTTTATTATATATGTCGGTCTCCGCAGCAGGAGAAAAAGAAAGCACGTGGGGATGGCTATACAACGGTCAATGCAAAAGCGGAAATGTATATGCTTGATGAAGATGGAACGCAAAAGTTAATTGCGGCGAATGTAAGGGAAACGGATGAAAAGATTAAAGAAATCATCCAGCTTGATGCTAACCAATTCAGGCAAATTTTAATGATTCCCCAAGGGGACTTTAGAAAATTGCTTACATCAGATAGTAGAGATAAAGAAGTAATCCTCCAACGTTTATTCCATACGGAGTTGTATAAGCAAATTGAAGACAAATTGAGGGAAAAGGCTAGTTTGTTAAAAAAAGAAGTAGAGCTTGGAATGACAGAAAGAACTCGACTTCTAAAAGGAATCTCTACCAATAAAAATACACACTTAGAATTGGAATTAGAGGAAGAAATATTAAATGTGACAGCTGTGTTATCTCTGTTAGAGGAAGTCCAAAAAACATTACAGTCAGATGTAAATGAATTTACTAAGAAAATGAACGAACAGAAAATAGTCCGAGATGAAGCAAAGCGTAAAGCAGATGCCGCAGAAGATGTGATGAAGCAAATGGCCATTCGCGAGCAATTATCTCACAAACACAATGAGTTAAAGGCGAGAGAAAAAGAAATAGAGGAAATGAAATCCAGCGTTGAGCTAGCCCATAAAGCAGCCAATTTGCAACATCAAGAACAGCTATGTCAACGTTTAAAAAAAGAGTTAGATAGCTATAAGGCTAGACTTGAAACAGATATGAATCACTATAATGAAGAAAAGAAAAAGTTAGATATGTCTGAAGCTCGGTTGCGGAAAGAAGAGGAAAAACAAGAACAAAGAGATCAATTAGATAATGACCTCTCAAGACTCATTAATATGCGTGAAGATGTGTATTCATTTTCGCAAAAACAAGCAGAACTTGAACAGATTCAAGTGAAAAAAGAAGATTATCAAAAGAGTATTCTTCATGTAAAAGAGAACTTATCTCAGTTGAAAGATAGATCTGAAAAGCAAAGAAAGTTATTGAAAGACTTTGAACAAGCTCAAATGTTGGCTTTTCAAAATGAAAATAAATTGAGTCAAGTGGAATCCGTGAAGAAACAATTACTTACAGTATCGACAGCTTTGAAAAAGAAAACAGATTTACATAGTGAATTTAAATTAAAAACGAAGTTATTTGAAAAGGCAAAAGAAATATCAGAGGATGCTCACAGAACGCTGGAAAAAATAGAAGATAGTTGGCTTAAAGGACAAGCAGGTCATTTAGCGCAACATCTCGAAGACGGGAAAGCATGTCCAGTTTGTGGCTCAAACCATCATCCAGATTTGGCTAGGGTAACAGAGTCAGATCAATCAGCCGATGATGTCAAAATAGCGAAACTCGCAGTATCCAAAAGTGACCAAGAATTGTTGGAAGCGGAACGTTCATGGATGAAGGTAAAAACAGAATCGGAATTTCATCAAGAGAATACTCAGAAGCTTGTAGACGACTTAACTCAATTGGTCCCGGGATTTACAATTGAAAATATGGATATGTTTATCCAAGATTATGAAAAGAAACATAAAGAAACAGCACAGTTTTTGTTAGAGGCAAACGCCAAAGTGCAGAAAATCCCTGAATTGAATGCGCAAATTTCTACATGTGAAGTGGAGCTGGAAAAGCAGAATAATAAGCTAAATGATATGTTAGATGTTGAAAAGCAATTATCCATTCAATATACAGGAGCGGCAACCATTATCCACACGCTTAGTAGTAAAATCCCCGAAAATATGAGGGGAAAAGAACAGTTTGATAAAGAGGTCGTAAAATTAGAAAAAGAGAAGCGGGTATTACAAGAAGCTTTAGATACAGCGAGAAGAGATCATGTAATGATTAGTGAGAACTTAGCGAGATTGTCGGGAACCATAACCAATTTAGAAATTCATATGAAAGAAAAAGAAAAAGCGATGGATATTGAACGTAATAACTTTTTAAATCAACTTGAAAAGGAAGCATTTGAAACTTATAAAGTGTATCATGCAGCAAAATTAGAGCCGATAGAAATTAAAAAAATAGAAAATGCGATTCGTGCCTATTATGAAGAATATAGATCCATTTCCGATAGGCTTAAAGATTATGAAGAAAGATTGCAAGGGATGGAAAAGCCAGATCTTAATCTATTAAAGAAGTCTTTGGAAAAGGCAGAACAATATTTAACTTTATTGGGCGATCAACATGCGCATTTGATTATGCAGGTTAAGCGGAACGAAGAAATAGCCCATATGGTTAAAAATATAAATGAGGAAATGAAGGCTTTAGAGGAAGAATATGATTTAGTTGGCCATTTATCAGATATTACCCGTGGTCAAAATACGTATAGACTGACATTTGAAAGATTTGTCCTTGCATCATTTCTAGATGGTATTTTAGAAGCAGCTAACTCGAGATTGACAAAAATGACTAGTGGGCGCTATCAACTACTAAGAAAAACGGATCGTTCAAAAGGAAATGTACAAAGTGGTCTTGAACTGCTTATTTTTGATCAATATACTGGTCAAGATCGACATGTAAAAACACTTTCCGGGGGCGAAAGTTTTAAAGCGGCGCTTTCATTAGCATTAGGTTTGGCAGACATCGTGCAACAACATGCAGGGGGAGTTTCCCTAGAAACAATGTTCATTGATGAAGGGTTTGGCACGTTAGATCCTGAATCTTTAGATCACGCAATTGAAGCATTAATGGATATTCAAAGCAGTGGACGACTTGTTGGAATCATTTCTCATGTCCCGGAATTAAAGGAAAGAATTGATGCCCGTCTGGAAGTAACAGCAAACCAATATGGCAGTAAAACCGCGTTTCATTTTACAGGTTAAGGCTGATGGATAGTGAAATGGGCTTATAAGGATGGTGAAATAATTGGAGAAAACCTATTTCATAGCAACACTTGCTTTTGGTTGGTTTATTACACTCGGTTTAGGAGTATTCACGTATTTCGGGTTTCGTTTGGGCTACCCATTGATTGGCATTATGTTCATTGCGATTACTATTGCTTCTGCTGCAATGAATATATTGTTGATCAAAAAGTGGAAAAGAACATTTTAAAATGAAAATACGGCTCATCCAAGCTGATTAAGCAGGCTGAACCGTATTTTTTTATTTCTTATTTTGATTTCTATTATATAAAATAAAACCGACGATGGCGGCAGTAAACAAAATAAACATGACTCCAGCCAGCATTACGGCAATAAATGTCGTCCCCACTCCACTCACCCCTTTATTAACCTAACCATAGCATACGTTGTATCAAAGAATGGAGGAAATATTTGACGAAAATACGAAAAGCGAAGGTTGATAAACTGACGATCACTTAATTCACCGCAATCTGGCCAATATTGCAATAGCAAAAATATAGTAAGAAAGAACAATTTATATAAAGAATAATTTTGTAAAGCTGTTGTTTATAATATAAAAACAGACGTATCAACAATTGAACTTTTCTAGGAACACTGTCATGTTGATGGTGTAAGGGCTGTTTATTTATATCTTGGAAAATGGACTTTAGTAGCTATAAAAACACTTTTAAGTATTAGTTTGTGAATTGAAGCCAAGGAGTTAAAAAACAGATAGTCTGACCTAGAGGTCTTACTATCTGTTTAGAGTGCAGTTTATTATAAGTGTTAGCGTTCTAAGGTCTAAATGATCCTAAAAGCTGCGACAATGCCTTTAAAATGATCGCTGCTGCAAACAGTAATACGACGATGACAACGATGACAATCCCAGTTAGTAAGAGGGGCGATGCGGCGGTTATTAATCCTGGAACGTAAACGATTAACCCAAGGATTGCGTAAGCTGATAAAATACTTGCAAGATACAATACAACATCTTTAGACATAAAATACACCTCCTTGCCTTTAATATATGTACAACCTAAAAAGGGTGTGCAAGGTTGAAATGAAATTGATATAAGCAGCCATCATTCACTAGTAAATTAGCTAGTTAGTTTTGTAAATAATGATCCTACGATAAAATTCCGAGTTCCGAACTAGTTTGCTTGTTTTTTTCATTCTTTCGCTATATCTTTAAGTAATATATAAGTTCACATGTAGTGAGTATTAGATATGATGGAGGAAGTGTAGGTGAAGTCTTTGCAAGGAATAAAACAAACGAATGAACGGCTTTGGACAAAATCATTTACAATGATTGTTATCGCGAACTTGTTCGTGTTTATGAGTTTCCAAATGTTGATTCCAACATTACCGCCATATGTGAAGTCATTAGGGGCTTCTGGATTTGAAATTGGGCTTATTACAGCAATGTTCTCGGTTGGAGCAGTAATCATAAGACCATTTATTGGTTATTTATTGGAGTTTAGCTCCAGAAAAAGTCTTGTATTAATCGGGGCAGCCGCTTTATTAATGATGACCATTATTTATCCGCTTACACAAATAGTTATGCTTCTATTACTCATTCGTATGTTGCATGGCGTTATGTGGGGGTGGTCGACAACTGTAAATGGAACGGCCGCAGTGGATGTAGTGCCTAACTCTAGACTTGGAGAGGGTATGGGGTATTTTGGTCTATCTATAACAATTGGGATGATTATTGCACCAAGTTTGGGTATTTATATTTATCAAAACTATAATTTTTCCGTTATCATTATTATTTCTGCGATACTAGGGACGATAGCATTTATTTTATTATCAATCATTAAGTATCAAACCCCTGAGGCTGTGAAGAATTTGTCTCGCGATGATGTGAAGTTTTCTTTTCTTGGTTCGCTTATTGAAAAATCTAGTTGGTATCCTGCTCTTGTAACTTTATTAGCTACTTTTGGCTATGGAACAATTGTGACATTTATCGTTATTTTTGCAGAAGAGAAAGATATTAAGCAAATATTTCTTTTTTATTTAGTTAATGCGGTGATGGCTACCGTGATTCGGCCAATTACTGGTAGATGGTTTGATCGAAACGGACCGAAAGCATTAGTGATCTATTGTTCTTTATTTACTTTCATTGCAATGTGGGTTTTATCTTATTCTAATTCATGGGTAGGTATTGTCTTTGCGGGTATTTTCTTTGGGATTGGTTATGGATCCTTAATCCCTGCACTACAAGCGTGGGTACTTGCCAAAACTCCTAAATTACGAAGAGGTGTAGCGAACGGAATGTTTTATTCAGCTATTGACCTTGGAATAGGAATGAGTGGACTAATATTTGGCGGTCTCGCTAACTTTGTAGGAATTGGACATTTATTTCAAATTTCCAGCTGTTTTTTTCTGCTAGTTATCATATTTACACTACGAGCAAGTAAGGAAAACCTTGCAATTACTGTCCAAAATAAAGGATGAATATATACTATATGTAATGAGATAGTATATTAATCCTAAATTTCAATTCTCGAATCACTGAAATAAATTTGTAATTAGATGAACATCTCATTGATATTCCATTGCAACATCCTTCTGTTAGTCTAGACATTGTTAGTTTATCACTGCTAACAAAAAAGGAGGATATTAATGAGAAAAACAATCACTGCTATTGCGACGGTAGCAACTTTTACAGGTTTAATGGCTGGGGGAGCGTCCGCGTCTACATATGAGGTCCAACCAGGTGACACGTTATGGAGCATTTCGCAAGAACAGGGCTCAAATGTTGAACAATTACGTACATTAAATGAGCTAACTTCAGATTTGATATTACCTGAACAAAATCTAATCATAGATGAAAATAAGGAAAATGAAAAATATACAGTAACTACAGGTGATACGCTTTGGGGTATAGCGAAAAATTCTGGTATTTCTGTCACAGATTTAAAACAGGTAAACCAGCTAGCTTCAGATGTGATTCATCCAGGTGATCAATTGATCCTACAAAGTGAAAATAATACACCTAAGGCTCAACCTGAAACTGCACCGGCATCAAATGTAAAGAGTGACAGTGCTGATGAGAAAGCACCAGCTTCAACTCAACAGGCAGTAGAGGGCAAGGAAATGACTGTTACAGCTACCGCTTATACTGCATACTGTAATGGATGTTCAGGCGTAACAGCGACCGGACAAGATTTACGTGCTAACCCAGAACAAAAAATAATTGCGGTTGATCCTACAGTAATACCACTTGGAACAAAAGTTCATGTAGAAGGATATGGGAATGCTGTTGCAGGTGATGTAGGGGGAGCAATTAAAGGAAATAAAATAGATATATTTATGCCATCAAGCTCAGATGCAACAAACTTCGGTGTACAGACTGTAAAAGTAACTATATTAGATTAAAAAAATCCGGCTTAAGCAGCCGGATTTTTTTAAGTTTAATTTTCACAATGTCTAGCCCTGAGAAAAGCATAAACTTAGGATAATCACCAAAGCCACTTCTGATATACCCAGTTACCAAGAAACAGGGTACTTGCCAAAACCACATACATCCATCCTAAAAATTTTGCAAACTTATGCTCTTTATTCATTTTATCCTTTTTATATCTTTTCACATCTAGGATTAACATGAACATGCCCGTAACGATCATGAGCCCGATTATATAATATAGATATCCAATATCTAACATATAGGCGACTCCTTTTTATTCTTTATTTCGCTTTCATGCCGACTTGTCGTATATGTGTGTTCATGTCTACATGAACCTCTAAATCTTTATAAACTTTCCGCCAATTTTCCTTTGATTTGATTTTCTTACGCCAATACGTTGGATGTTTAGCTCGAATTTGTTCACCGAAACCGAAGATATCAGATTCTTCCTCCTGCATTTTTCGAATTAGATTATTAAGAGAATTAGTTACATCTTTTGTTGCCTTTTTTTCTATTTGTCGCAGTAGTTTAGAATTATCCAACTTTATTGTATCGTTTTCGTTTTCCACAATTTCACTTTCATATTGTATTTTTATTCGGATGACTGGTTTACCATTTTTTATTGTTGACTTCATTCTTGATTTCCTTCTTACAGCCCGTACTAATACACTTTCCTCGGTACCGGGGACTTTAATGAATGCTCCATATCCACCTTCTGAATATCCAAGGACTGACATGTAACTACCTATTTCAATAGGGTCAATTATTCCTTTCATCTTATCGTCCTTAAAAAAAGAAAGTCCCTTCATTTCAATATTTTGAGATCCCTTTATTTTCAAGTAAGGAAGATAAGCGTCTTGACCTTTACTCGAAAGGCTCCTCCAAAATATTCCAATGTCGCCTTTTGGAAATTTGCCTAAATCGACTGCATTTTTTACCATATATGTAAGATACAATGTTGGCACACGTTCCAATTTTGGTGCTACCTCCATATATTTTGCTGCTTCCTCTTGGGATACGGCCATCCATGCCGTTCGCCGAACTTCAGGTTGTCTGCGTAAATAATCATTAAATCGTTCGATGCCTTCTTTTGCTAATTCCTCACTAATGACAATAATTCTTAAATGCCCTAAAAATAGCTCATCTGCTAACTCTTGCTGTAAATTCAATAATGCATCCTCAAGTGTATGACCGTTTGCTGTAACTACCCAGACTGGTTCTTGTTCCCCACCTCCACCGCCAGATTGAGGTCCTAGGGGAATCCGTCCTGGTACAGAGATCTGAGCAGTCAAACGAATCATCTCTTGATCCGAGTTAGGTAAGGTATTAGGAAAGTGGGTGATATGATCCTCATTTAGACTATCTGAGTCGATTTTATCAATAGCTAGACCTAGCACTGTTGCTCTTTTTTCAATATCTAAACTATCCCAACAGCCAGATAAGAAAGGAATGGTCAACAATATAACACATAGCGAACCAAGCGATTTGCTAAGCATTTCAATCTTCCCCTTTCTTCACGGTTAATTTGCGAAGTTTAGCTATAATTAATAACAAAAAAGGGGACACGATTGTAATTAGAAGTCCAATTTTCCCTACAAAACCAATAATCTGGTACATCTGAAGCGTATTTTCGGGGAGCATAGCAATCACAAAAACAATCGGTAATAAAAAATATGAAAACAATTTATGGTCTTGCAAGCGAAATATTTGTTTTAATGCTTGCACACTAAACATATAACTGGAAAAAATTGTTGTAAAAACTGCTGTTACCCAAACCGCTAAAAACACAACATCTAGGCGCTGTAAAATGTTTCCAGGTAAAGAAGTCGCTCTTGCGAGTTCTAGCGTTGGCCACATAGTCTTTTTCATTTCTTCTGGACCAAAAACTGCAAGCGTTGCTATAACAATCATTATATATAATGCTCCAGATATGAAGATTCCCCAAATAGTTGCTTTCATTGCTTTTTTAGGCTTTTGCATAAAAGGGATGATGATTGTCATAATAAATGCACCTTGAAACAAGGCAGCTATAGTTAGCGTTCCATTGAGGAGCATTCCGGTTGATTCACTTACGAAAATAGGTTGTAAGTATAAAGGATCGGCATTTTTTAATGAAACTGCCACAATAATCAATACTGGTACCAAAATGATAGGAACGTAAAAATTATGAATATAGGCAAATGTATTTATATTGTCCCGAGTAAAAATGGCAGCCAAGAAAAGCATGACAATGACAGTAACTTCAAGGGGGGTTTCTTTTAACACAGCGGTAACCACTACAGCGCCAAATTCTCTTGAAGTGAATCCTGTTAAAGCTAAAAAGAATATAATAATCATCCAGCCATACAGCCGGCCTAACCATTTCCCTAAGATTTTTTCGCTGTAATGAATAATGGATTGGTTAGGAAATTGTATTCCGAGTTTAGTAATCGCCCATAATCCAATAAAAGAAATGATAACCGCTAAAAATGTAATAAAGGGAGCTCCAGTATCAGCAGCTCGAACAGCAATTAGCGGTAGCCGTAATACTCCAACTCCGATAATCGTGCTAATGAGTATGGTCGTCGTCTGCACGAGTGTTATTTCTCGAAGTTGTGTCATCGTCTTGTGCCTCCCATCGCTCAGTGTTATCAATTGCTTGATCCAATGGATTGTTGTTCGTAGTTTTTATATCTTTATTTGTCCCAACACGGATATTGTCGGCAGGATGGAGAAAGGCGGGTCTTCTCGGCATCCATCTAAAAGGAAATCTGACTACTACATCTTTTATCCCTTGAGCATCACCAGGAGAAATGGGGCTCATATATGGAACACCAAATGATTTTAAAGAGAGCATGTGATTAAATATTAATATGATACCTAACATCACACCGTAAAGACCAAAGATTCCTGCAAGTATTGCAAGTGGGAAACGTAACATTCGCAAAGCAAATGAGGCATTGTAAACAGGGGTTGCGAATGATCCAATCGTTGTGATCGCGATTACGACAACTGTAATAGGGCTAGCAAGTCCAGCTGATACTGCAGCATCCCCGATGACTAAAACCCCTACGATTGATAAAGCACCGCCAATTTGCTTAGGCAGGCGAACGGTCGCTTCCCTCAATATCTCCATAGCACCCTCCATTATTAAAACTTCAATAACAGCAGGGAAAGGGACACCCGCTCGGCCTCCAGCAACTGCAACTGCAAATTCAGTAGGGAGCAATTCGGGATTAAAAGAGATAAACGAAACGTATAAAGATGGGATGATCAAGGAGAATACGAGCGCAAACATACGGACCAATCTTGTAAAACTTCCGAGTAAAAAACGAGTGGAGTAATCTTCTGTTGCCTGATAGAACTGATTAAAAACAACAGGCACAAGTAAAGCAAATGGTGATCCGTCGACTAGAACGGCCACTCTACCTTCAATTAAATTTCCGACTGCACTATCTGGACGTTCAGTTAATAGCGTTTGAGGAAAAGGAGAAAAATGGTTATCTTCAATAAACTGTTCCAGATAACCGACATCAAGTATGGCATCCATATCAATCTTTGATAGGCGTTTTTCTACTTCATCGACCAAGGCTTGATTTGTAATGCCTTTCATGTAACAGATAGCTACTTTTGATTTAGTAAGCCGTCCGATTTTCATTGTTTTTACGCAAAAATCAGCAGTTGGTAGTCTATACCGTAACAAACCAATATTTGTGCCTAGGCGTTCAATAAATCCTTCTCTTGGGCCGATGATCACTTGCTCTGTTTCCGGTTGTGTCACTGCTCTTTTTTCTACATAGCGTGTATCGATATGAAGAGCATGTTGTGCATGATGAATGACAATGACTGTCTCACCGGCTAATATTGCTTCCACAAGTTTCGTCAGATCTGTTTCAATTCGCGCTTCGCTATGATAAAGCACTTCGTTTAATAGAACTGTAATAATGTTGTTATTTATTTCTTCTAATTCTTCAAGGTCTGGTGAAACCATAAGCGGTTTTAAAAGATCATTATTGATCACAGTTTGATCAACTAAATTTGAAATATAGAATATGGCAGCTTGATGCTTCCCAAATATGTTAAATTTCCTAATGATGAAATCTTCATTATCTCCCAATAAATCGTTTATAAAGACTAATGAATCTTCCAAATCTCCGTTGATTTCTTTATGATCTTGCTCAGTTAACATTTTACTCGGTGCTTTTTCCATTATTCTCTTGCTGTTTTTTCGTTTCCAAATCGACATATATCTATCCCTCATTGGTAGTAAGACGTACTAATGAACAGTATGTGTAACTTGAAAGCAATTATGTAGGGAAAGGGGTTATTTGACGACTAATGCGGAAGAAATGGTTGAAATAACAAATCATTAAGGAAGATTGTAAAAAAATAAATAAAAAGTAAAGGAGGTACTTTTGTTTCGAAGAAAATAAAATTGGGTAATCTATATCGTATAGAGGAGGGATCATGATGGCTGCAAAAGTGATAGGTGTTTTTGATAGTGAGCGAGAAGTAATTAATGCAATTAAACAATATCAGGCAGACGGCTTAGATCCAAATCATTTTTCCGTTATGGCAAGAGATGAAGAAAAAACCGAATATATTCATGAGAAAACAGATGTGGAAGAGATGGAACCTGTAAACGAAGGAGCATTCGGAATTATTGGAGGCTTTTTAGCAGGCATTGGCGGCGGACTATACGTTCCTGGAATGGCAACTCCTGGTGTAGGTCCTTATATAGCCGCTGGACCTTTAGCCTCTACATTTTCTGGCGGAAGTTATGAAGAATTAAAAAAGATGTTTACTAATCTAGGATTGGATGAACACTCGGCAGATAATTATATTGAAGAATTAAATGAAGGCAAGATTATTCTGTTCTTAGAAGAATAAAAGTTATTTACAGTTGGAGGAACACCGCGATCGTAATTCGTGGTGTTTTATTTATGTTCATTTCATACATTAATGCTTGCGAAATGTATGGAAATTTTCCATACTAGATGTATATCATATTATTTATAGAATTGAAGAAGCTAAAGGAGCAAAGAAATGGAAAAAATTGAACAACAATTACATCAATTTATGAGTGAAAATATATCAAACATGACTACCGAATTGTTTGATAATATTTACTCAAGTGGTGTCGGGGTATACGCGGAACCAAAAAACTCAGAAACATTTGAGAAAATGAGAGAAATGAACTATAAATTTAACCGGGCAGTAACGGAAAGCTTAGTTGGCGAAGAGGCATATCTTAAAGATTGGGCGGATGCCATTGCAGCTAGTCGATCGCAAACAGCAACACCATTGTATGATGTGATCGTTAATTTTTCTATTTTCAGGAGTATTTATTATTCATATATTGAACGCTTTATAGATAATCATGCTATATCTGGGAAAATGGTAATAAGCTGGGTAAAAATCATTAGTAAAAAATTTGATGAAGCGACACAACTTGTTACGAGAGAATATATTCATGAATACGAGCATGTTTTTTCTTCCCAACAAGAAATTATTCTTGAATTGGGTACACCTGTAATCAAAGTAGACGAAGGACTTGGAATTATTCCACTTGTCGGAGAGATTGATACATATAGGGCATCTAAATTAATGGAACATAGTCTTCAGAAAGCTAGTCATATGCATTTAGAAAATGTCATTCTCGATTTGTCTGGTGTACCGGTAATTGATACAATGGTGGCGAATCAAATTTTTCAATTAGGGGAGACTTATAATTTACTGGGAATAGAAATGATTATCACTGGTATTAGACCGGAAATAGCTCAAACTAGCATTAGTCTTGGATTAGACTTTTCTAAGATGAAAACTTTTGCACACCTACATCAAGCAATAAAGCATTTACGTAATTAATTCTTCATCAAATGATGAAAATGACCACCGGATGCGATACCGGCGGTTTTTTGGTGCAAGGAGGAGGTTTATATGAAAAAAACAAGCAAAAAAAGACCGACTACAAATGGTTCTCAATCATCCAGAAAGCGTCTTGTTTTGCTCATGTTCTTTATCCCAATTATTATTTTTATTAGTATTGCCATATATAGCAGCACTGATATTAAACAGCAAGTAAAACAATCTACTATTCCTGCGGAGTTTATCCCTATTTACGAAGCGGCGGAGAAAGAATATGGCGTTCCTGCCTATTTATTAGCAGCACATCATCGAGTGGAAACTATTTTTTCTACAATGGACCCGTTACTATCCCCGGCAGGAGCGGAAGGTCACTTACAATTTATGCCTTGCACTTTTGTTGGTTGGACACACCCGACCTGTGAGGGACTAGGACAAGGGGAAATACCGGAAGAAGAAAAATTAGATCCTGTTGTTATTGAAAAATATGGCGGATATGGTGTTGATGCAAATGGGGATGGTATAGCAGACCCTTATGATATCGAAGATGCTATTTTTAGTGCGGCAAACTTTTTATCCAAGTATGGAGCGGCAGATGGTGATTTAAAATCAGCTGTATATGCTTACAACCATAGTGATAAGTATGTAGACGATGTACTTTATTATGCTAACATTTATAAAGATTTATTGAACTAAAAAAAAACGGAAGCGCTGCTCCCGTTTTTTTCAGATTAGATTATGCTATTTTAGGCTTAACTGTTTCTACGTCCTTTTGCCATAGACCCCAAAATGAGACTTAGTATAAATACTAATACTAATGCACCGATTAAAGCTGGTATAATAGCGATACCAGCAATATCTGGTCCCCAATTTCCGAACACAGCTCCACCTATCCAAGCACCAATGATACCTGCGATAATGTTACCAATAATGCCACCAGGGATATCTTTACCTAAAATCAATCCCGCTAGCCATCCAATTATTCCACCTACGATTAGATATAATATAAAACCCATTTATATCCATCTCCTTTTGAATTTCTTAATTTTCTTGCCTGCTAGTATTATTACCGGATATGCTTAAGGATAAACATTTTTTTAAAGCTGGCTCTTTCCTCGCTAAAAAATCCATTTATATAAAAGAGGAAATGTAAAAAAGGTTGGAGAAAAAATTTTTACTTATATACATTTGCTTAATTGTTTTATTATTAGGATGTTCCTTTGCTAATCATTCAAGTAAAGAAAATAATCTAAGCGCCACGGTTATGCGTACGGTGAATGGTGACTCAATCGAGGTAAGAAGCAAAATGGAGATATTGAAAAAGTAAGGTTGATTTTAATTGATACTTCGGAAACAAAACATTCACGTCTTGGAGTACAGCCCTTTGGGCGAGAAGCAACTGAATTTACTGATGAGCATTTAACTGGCAAAGAGGTTATGTTTGAGCTTGATGTGTCAGAAAGAGATAAATAAGGGAGACTGCTTGCATACATTTGGCTAGATGAATTGAACTTAAATAAAAAGGGTTAGCACGTGTGGCTATTTTTCCACCAGATATTAAATATGTAGATGAGTTTGAAGAAGTGCAAGAGATTGCTCGCTCAAATGAAATTGGTATTTGGTCTATTGAAAACTATGCACATGATAAAGGGTTTGCTACAGCAGAAACAAAGGAAAAAAAGATAGGAAATCTGACAAATGATTGTCAAATCAAAGGAAATATAAATAAAAATCAGGAAAAAATTTATCATCTTCCATCAGGTCAATATTATGATTAAGTGAATCCGGAAATGTGGTTTTGTAGTAAGGAAGAAGCTGAAGCGGCAGGATTTCGAGCAACAAAAAGATAATCAGGTATTATTATCTGAAAATAAACGACAATAAAACCTATATATTTTCTTTATACGTTTTATTTGGTATGATTAAATGTGGAATTTTAATTGTTTAGACTAAATCCGGTTAATAAGTTTTTCTTATTAAAAACCATAACTTTCTCGTTATTTACTTATGTCGTTTCTTGTTATAAAATGAATTGTGAGATTGATTGATTTGTCTAATCAAAATGAATAGTTATGAAGAGTAAAAGAGGGGGATTGGCATGACACAATCTAAAACAGATGTTTTTAATGCACGGACTTCTTTTGATGTCAGCGGTAAACGTTATCATTATTATCGCTTGGCAGCTTTGGAAGAAGCTGGTGTGGCGAAAGTTTCAAACTTGCCTTATTCAATTAAAGTATTACTGGAATCAGTCCTACGTCAAATGGACGGACGCGTTATTACAAAAGAACATGTTGAAAATCTAGCCAAATGGGCTACAGACGAAGTGGTAGATGGAGAAGTTCCATTTAAACCATCTCGTGTTATTCTGCAAGATTTCACTGGGGTTCCTGCTGTAGTAGATCTTGCTTCCCTTAGAAAAGCGATGGCAGATCTAGGTGGAAATGCAGAGAAAATTAATCCTGAGATTCCGGTGGATCTCGTTATTGACCACTCTGTACAAGTAGACACGTACGGCACGCCATCTGCATTGCAAATTAATATGGATTATGAATTTGAACGAAATGCGGAGCGTTACCAATTTTTGAGTTGGGCACAAAAAGCATTCGATAATTATCGTGCTGTACCTCCTGCTACAGGAATCGTCCACCAAGTAAACTTAGAATACTTGGCGAACGTTGTACATGCGATTGAGACACCATCAGGTGATTATGAAGCGTATCCAGATACACTTGTTGGAACAGATTCCCATACAACGATGATTAATGGAATTGGTGTATTGGGCTGGGGTGTTGGTGGAATTGAAGCGGAAGCTGGTATGCTTGGACAGCCATCTTATTTTCCAATCCCAGAAGTGGTTGGTGTGAAACTAACTGGAGAACTACCAAATGCTGCTACAGCAACTGACTTAGCTTTAAAAGTAACACAAGTGCTACGTGCGCATGGCGTTGTAGGCAAATTCGTTGAGTTCTATGGTGAGGGTGTTGCGAGTTTACCACTTGCAGATAGAGCAACGATTGCTAACATGGCCCCTGAATATGGAGCAACATGTGGATTTTTCCCTGTCGATGATGAAGCATTGAATTATTTGCGATTGACAGGTCGTAGTGAAGAGCAAATTAAGTTAGTAGAAGTATACCTAAAAGAAAACGATATGTTCTTTACAACAGATAAAGAAGATCCTGTTTATAAAGATATCGTTGAAATTAACCTATCTGAAATTGAAGCCAATTTATCAGGACCAAAACGTCCTCAAGACTTAATTCCACTATCACAGATGCAAAAGTCTTTCAAAGAAGCGATGCAAGCACCTGTAGGGAACCAAGGTTTTGGACTAGAGCCTGCTGAAATTACAAAAGAAGTAACGGTTAAATTTAATAATGGTGACGAAGCAACGATGAAAACTGGAGCTTTAGCTATTGCAGCAATTACTAGCTGTACAAATACTTCTAATCCATACGTAATGTTGGGTGCTGGATTATTGGCTCAAAAAGCAGTCGAAAAAGGTCTTGAAGTTCCTAAGTATGTGAAAACATCTTTAGCACCAGGCTCAAAAGTTGTTACTGGTTATTTACGCGACTCAGGCTTGATGCAATATTTATCTAAACTTGGCTTTGATCTAGTTGGATATGGCTG
Source organism: Lederbergia lenta NBRC 16444 (assembly GCF_001591545.1). Taxonomy (GTDB): domain Bacteria; phylum Bacillota; class Bacilli; order Bacillales; family Bacillaceae_C; genus Lederbergia; species Lederbergia lenta. The sequence goes on along the minus strand of NZ_BCVC01000001.1, from coordinate 1,499,633 downwards.
TACAACATGTATAGGGAACTCTGGTCCATTAAAAGAAGAAATAGAAGCAGCTATTACGAAGAGTGATTTACTCGTTACATCCATTCTTTCAGGTAACCGAAATTTCGAAGGAAGAATCCATCCACTAGTAAGAGGAAATTATCTTGCATCTCCTCCATTAGTTGTAGCATATGCACTAGCTGGAACAGTGGATATTGACTTAAATAATGAACCACTTGGTAAGGACCAAGATGGTAATGATGTATTTATGAAAGATATTTGGCCTACTAAAGAAGAAATTGTAGAAGTTGTTTCTAAAACTGTTACACCTGAGTTGTTTAGAAAAGAATATGAGCATGTATTTGATGATAATAAACGTTGGAATGATATTAAAACGAGTAATGAACCATTATATACTTGGGATAATGATTCAACATATATTCAAAACCCGCCATTTTTCGAAAATTTATCAACGGAACTTGATACAGTTAAACCTTTATCAGGATTACGTATTGTTGGTAAGTTTGGCGATTCAGTTACAACAGACCATATTTCTCCAGCAGGTGCGATTGGTAAGGATACACCAGCCGGGAAATATTTACTAGAAAATGGCGTACAGCCACGTGACTTTAACTCATATGGTTCTCGTCGAGGAAATCATGAAGTAATGATGCGTGGAACATTCGCCAATATTCGAATTCGTAACCAGATTGCTCCTGGTACTGAAGGTGGTTTTTCTACGTACTGGCCAACTGGAGAAGTAAGTTCAATTTATGATACTTGCATGCGCTATAAAGAAGATAATACGGATCTAGTAGTACTTGCAGGTAAAGATTATGGAATGGGCTCTTCACGTGACTGGGCAGCAAAAGGTACAACTTTGTTAGGCATTAAAACGGTTATTGCAGAAAGCTTTGAGCGGATTCACCGTTCGAATCTTGCATTGATGGGTGTTCTTCCATTACAATTCAAAAAAGGCGAAAATGCCGATGTGCTTGGATTGACTGGCAAAGAAGTATTAAATGTACACATTGATGAAACGATCAAACCTCGTGATATCGTAAAAGTTACTGCAACTGACGAAGATGGTAATAAAAAAGAGTTCGAAGTACTAGTTCGTTTCGACTCAGATGTAGAAATCGACTATTATCGTAATGGCGGAATTTTGCCAATGGTTTTACGTGGAAAGCTTGTCGATTAATTAAAAGGGACACTTTGCTGCATATTGCAGTAAAGTGTTTTTTTATAGAAAAGCAAAAGTATCCGTTTAGCAACATACAAACTGAGCCCGCTAGTTGCGAGTGCCTCGCAGTTGCCACAGAACATATCATATTTAGTCGAGAAAAGAGATAAAGGGAAAACTGTGAAGCCTAAGAGAAAAGCCGAGGATGACTTATCGAAGGAAGAATGAAACATGAAGTAAGCCGGTAGTTGCCTGCTGAATTAGGCAATATTCCACATGCAATTGGATTCACATATTAAACATTAAAAAGTTAGAAAATTTGGTTTAATTGTATAAGTTTATGCCAATACTATAAGTAGGACAATAATAAGGAGGAATACTGATGAGAAGACCTGGAAAAAAATCATTTACTGATTTAGTTCAAGAAAATAGACAAGCACTTTTAAATGATGCAGAAGCACTGGAAAAAATTGAAGACAAACTTGAAGAAAAGCGCACACGTAATGCCTAATATTTTTTCATAAATCCCTCTTTCCGGGTAATAATGTTATAGAAGGAGGGATGAAAAGTGAGTAATCCGAAAAAAAGCCAACAAAACTTTACTCCAGACCATCTTGGGGAGAAGGAATATGCCTCAAAAAGCAATAAAGGGAAACAAATGGCCAATAAAACAGACAATGAACCGATCGTGATCCAGACAAAAGGTGAATAACTACAACATAGACTACCATCAGAGAGGATGACGAAAATGGAACATAATAAACCAAAACCAGATGATCGTAGCGATAATGTAGAAAAGCTACAGGAAATGGTGCAAAATACAATAGAAAATATGGAAGAGGCTGAAGAGACGATTCAATTCTCAGATGGCGAAGATATACAGCAAGTCAAGGCTAAGAATAAAAGACGTCAAGCTAGTATTGAGAGTATGCAAGCAGAAATGAAAGATGAAGCAGAAGCGGAAAATAATAAATATCAATAATAAAGAGTCGGCTGAAGCCGACTTTTTGTTTTTTACTAAGCAATAAAGGGTAAATTGTAGTTCAAGGTCTTTTCCTTTCTGAAGACAACCAATAAATGTTAAGATGAAGATAATTTAGAGAGATAAGGCGGCAGAACAATGTTAATTACTGAAGCTAAAATAGAAGTACGGTATGCGGAAACAGATCAAATGGGAATTGTCTACCATGCAAATTATTTAGTGTGGATGGAAATTGGCCGAACGAAGCTAATTGAAGAACTGGGTTTTAATTATGCTGAAATGGAAAAGGATGGCATACTAGCCCCAGTGATTGATGTGCATGTTACATATAATTATCCAGCAAAATACGGTGATACTATAACGATAAAAACTTGGATAGAAAATTACGATGGATTAAGGGTTACATATGGCTATGAAGTCTTTACTGGCGAAGGCAAGTTGGCTGTCAATGGCTATACAAAACATGTCTGCGTGAAAAAAGACAGTTTCCGTCCTGTATCACTTAGAAAAACACATCCTAGATGGCATGAAGCGTATGAAAAAGCTAAAAAAATAATAACACAATCAAACGAAAAGGATTAGTCAGATGGCTTTTGGAATATCACGAAAAGAATTAACAGAATGGAAGAATGCGATTGATCAAGGGGGAATTTCCTTTTTAACCCATTACTGGATTGATGAACGTTTTCCAGGTGTAAACACAGTAACAAAAGTAGGCTGCAAAGATCAGCAAAAGCTTATAGCATGGGGACAAAAACATGGATTAAAACGTGAATGGATTCATGATCGTCAAGATGGTTACTCCCATTTCGATTTACTTGGAGAAAAACAAGTAGAAATCCTAACTAAAGAAGGTCTGATTAAGCAATTGGAGTCTTTATCTTCTCTAAAAACACAACCTAGATAGAAAAACAAAGGAGCTGTGAGAAAATGAATATCACATTAACAGATAAAGCTTTAGAATGGTTTAAGGATGAAATGTTGTTGAAAAAAGGTGATTTTGTTCGTTTTTATGTACGGTATGGAGGCTCTAGTCCAATCCAAGAAGGGTTTTCCTTAGGAGTCAATAAGGAAGAGCCAATGGAGGTGGGTGTAAGTCACGAGCAGGATGGAGTCATTTATTTTGTTGAGGAAAGAGATACATGGTATTTCGATAAATATGATCTGTTCGTAGATTATGATGAAAAGACAGATGGCCCATCATATGAATATAAATAATATAAACAAAAACGAGTAAATCCTTTTTTAAAGTTATCCATAAACCTAGTGTTCCATCGTTTTTCTAACAAATATAAAGGCTGGGCCGTAATTATTCGGCCCAGCCTAATTGATTATTTTGGTACATGAAAGAATTCATTTATTTCTTGATAACTATGAGTAGTCAATCCTTTATTATTTGCTTCATCCAATGGATACACACGGTAATTTTTATTATTAGTACTTGATGTAAAAGTTGGGTGAAGCTTTGCTTCCTGAATGGTAGTTGTTGTGTCGCCACCATTCAGTTCCTTCTTTATCTTGATCTCTATCATCCCGCCAATATCTTTATAGTCCCTTATTTGCCCAGATAAAAAATTACCTAGGGAGTAAATGACTAATCCCTGTTTTCCGTCAGGCTTTTCAATCCATTCCATCGGTTGCAACACATGAGGATGATGTCCCAATATGATATCGGCTCCTCCCTGTATAAACTCTGATGCTAGCTCTTTTTGGATATCATTTGGTTGTCGTATATATTCATCTCCCCAGTGTAATGCCAATACAATTAGGTCGGATTTTGATTTCGCTTTTTCCATATCAGCGTGGACTTGCTTTGGATCGAGTACACTAACAAGATAGTCCTTTCCTTCGGGAATGTTTATCCCGTTAAAATGAGTCGCGTACGCAAGAACGGCTATTCGGATACCGTTTACAGTAACGATACGTATATTGGCTTTATCATCTGGGCTTTTAAATGTTCCAGTGTAAGGTAGATTTTTCTTTTCATAATAATCAATCGCACTTAGAATGGCACGCTCTCCTCTATCAAGAGAATGATTGTTGGCGGTCGTCACCATATCGACGCCAGCTTTCATTAAAGCATCAATGATTTCCTGTGGGCTATTAAATGAGGGATACGTGGATATCCCGATTTCAGTTCCTCCAGGGATAGATTCTTGATTTGCAATAAGAAAATCAGGTTTTTGAAGTAATGACTGAACGGGCAAAAGAGCTGGAGTAAAATCATAACCAGTATCTGTCTTTGCATCTTCATACACAGTATCATGAATTAAAATATCGCCAATTCCAGCAATGGTTGCTTCCGAATAAAAACTTTTCGTCACAACATTCAGTAATTTGTTTTGGTGTATAGAAATTGAACTTTGTGATTGGGGAATTTGTTTCTTTTGAAAAAATAATATAGCTGCAATGGAAGCCAACAGAATAACGGTAACAACTATTCCATAATGTAATTTAGACAATTTCATAAGTACTCATTCTTTTCTGTTAAATATTTTTAAACTTTGTATTTATAAATTGGAATGCGACGGACTAACACCCCCCATCTAGTTCTCCGCCTAAGGAAATAAGGTGGGGGGTTAGTCAACTTGATGTGCCGTTTATATGATTAAATCCAATGCACTTTGGGTTCAGTTTTATTTCTAATTCGCTGTATATTAGCTCGGTGTCGGTAGATAACGAAAAAGGCTAAAGCCGATACAACAGCTATTAACGGCCAATCACCAAATATGAGACTATAAATAAAAGCAGAAATTCCTGCGATGATCGACGATAATGATACATATTTAGATAATTTTAGACTAATAAAGAATACACCGATAACTACTAAAAACAAAACAGGTGCAAAGCCAAGCAAAATGCCAGCAGACGTTGCTACTGCTTTTCCACCCCTAAAGCCAGCGAAAATAGGGAACATATGACCTATCACTGCAAATATACCGACTAGTAGAGGGTGAAGCTCATGTATATCAAAGCCGAATAGGAATGGTAGACATGTGGCTAAAGTTCCTTTCAGTATGTCCGCGAGAGTAACAGCTATTCCAGCTTTCATACCTAATGTTCTAAAAGTATTCGTAGCGCCAAGATTGCCACTTCCATGTTCTCTAATATCTTTTCCGTAAAATAACTTGCCAACAATTAACCCAGATGGTATTGACCCCAATAAATAAGCTAATATAAATATAAGTGCATATAACATATCTTTAACTCCTTTGCGTGAATCCTGTTCATTGATTGTACCATGAAGATTCTGTAAAAGAAAAAATATTTTTATCTAAGTTTCAAAATAATAATTACCATTAGTTGCAACAAACTTCATCCTGTTTTACGATAGGGAGACAAAGGAAGTCTATAGGAGGTAGTTTTTTTATGTCGATTGTCAATCCGGACCGTAAAGAAATTGGTCAAATATTAAAAAAAGCAAAGAGAATTGCTGTTGTCGGTTTAAGTAATAACCCGGATCGTACTTCTTATTCCGTTTCAGAAGCGATGAAAAATGTCGGTTACGAGATCATACCTGTTAATCCACAAGTATCTGAAGTATTTGGAGTAAAGGCTGTAGCATCATTGAAAGATATAGAAGGCCATATTGATATCGTGAATGTATTTAGACGTTCTGAATTTTTACCCGAAATTGCCAAGGAATTTGCAGAAATTAATGCCGATGTATTTTGGGCACAACTTGGAGTGGAAAATGAGGAAGCTTACGAATTTTTAAAAGAAAAAGGCTACACCGTCATTATGGATCGCTGTATCAAAGTGGAACATGCTTTAACAAAATAACAAAAAAGGCAAGCGCTACGCTGCGTTTGCTTTTTTTTGCCCATTATTTATTCTAGAGAGTAATAGAAAAATGTCGATTTGCCAAAACTAGCGTCTGAGATATAAAATAGATAATACATGTATAATATACTTATGATATAATCATACGAACGAACGTTTGTTTGCCGGGGCGCTATGCCTCTTGTTGAAAGGGGAATATGAGTGACAGAAAATAAAATAGAATTTGAGTATAATGATGAATCCATCCAAATTTTAGAAGGATTAGACGCGGTTAGAAAACGACCAGGGATGTATATTGGTTCAACAGATTCAAGAGGTCTACATCACCTTGTTTATGAAATTGTCGATAATTCCGTTGATGAAGCGCTAGCTGGACATGGCGATGAAATTATAATTAGCATTCACAAAGATAATAGTATAAGTGTAGAAGATAGTGGAAGAGGTATGCCTACAGGAATGCATGCATCTGGAAAACCAACTACTGAAGTTATTTTGACTGTTTTACATGCTGGTGGAAAGTTTGGCCAAGGTGGCTATAAAACGAGCGGTGGATTACATGGTGTTGGTGCTTCGGTTGTTAATGCATTATCGGAATGGTTAACAGTTACCGTTAAAAAAAATGGTTTTATTTATGAGCAAAAGTTTCATAACGGCGGGAAACCGAAAACAACACTTGAAAAGATCGGCAAGACAAAGCAAACAGGTACAAAAATTCATTTTAAACCAGACCCTACCATTTTTAGTGCATTAGTTTATAATTATGATTCCTTAAGTGAGCGTTTACGGGAATCTGCTTTTCTGTTAAAAGGATTAAAAATTGAATTGAATGATCTACGAAATGATGTGCAAGAAGTTTTTTGCTATGAAAATGGTATTGAAGCATTCGTAGAATATTTAAACGGGGAAAAAGATGTGTTACACCCTGTAGCCTCATTGGAAGGAAAAACGAATGAAATTGAGGTTGAATTTGCTTTCCAATTTAATGATGGTTATTCGGAAAATATGCTTTCTTTTGTTAATAATGTGCGCACGAAAGATGGCGGTACGCATGAGATAGGCGCCAGAACAGCGATGACTAGAATCTTTAATGAACATGCACGCAGAACTGGATTATTAAAAGAAAAGGATAAAAACCTTGAAGGTTCAGATATAAGAGAGGGACTTGCCGCAATTGTATCCGTAAGAATTCCTGAAAAAATGCTTCAATTTGAAGGGCAAACGAAAGGAAAGCTAGGGACAAGTGAAGCCCGTTCAGCTGTTGACACTGTAGTATCAGAGCATTTGGCATATTTTTTAGCTGAAAACCATGCTGTCAGCACATTGCTTGTAAAAAAAGCGGTTAAGGCATCGCAAGCTCGAGAAGCAGCCCGGAAAGCTCGAGAAGCAGCAAGAAGTGGGAAAAACCGAAGGAAGTCAGATGCACTTTTGTCTGGGAAACTGACACCTGCACAATCAAGAAATCCAGAAAAAAATGAATTGTATTTAGTGGAAGGTGATTCAGCGGGAGGATCAGCAAAACAAGGACGCGATCGCCGTTTTCAAGCTGTCCTGCCACTAAGAGGTAAGGTCATCAATACGGAAAAGGCAAAGCTTCAAGATATTTTCAAAAACGAAGAAATCAATACAATTATTCACACGATAGGTGCAGGAGTTGGAACTGATTTTTCCATTGAAGATATAAATTATGACAAGATTGTCATTATGACTGATGCGGATACGGATGGAGCTCACATTCAAGTTCTATTACTTACCTTCTTTTACCGCTATATGAAGCCATTACTTGAAGCAGGTAAAATATTCATTGCTTTGCCACCCCTGTATAAAGTGAGTAAGGGAAGTGGAAAAAAAGAAGTGATTGAATATGCTTGGACAGATGATGAATTAGATGGTGTGACAAAAAAAGTTGGTAAAGGCTACATGCTCCAACGTTATAAAGGTCTTGGTGAGATGAATGCAGATCAGCTATGGGAAACAACGATGAATCCTGAGACAAGAACGCTTATTCGAGTATTAATTGATGATTCTGCACGAGCGGAAAAAAGGGTAACTACATTAATGGGTGATAAAGTAGAACCACGAAGAAAATGGATTGAAGGCAATGTTCAATTTGGTATGGAAGAGGATCAAAGTATATTAGAGAATGAACATTTGATCACCGAGGGGAGGAAATAAGTTCTTATGAGCGAACAAGAAATTTTTCAAGATTTACCGCTTGAAGATGTCATTAGTGATCGCTTTGGTCGCTATAGTAAATATATTATTCAAGAACGTGCTTTACCAGATGCGAGAGACGGTTTAAAGCCTGTTCAACGTAGGATTTTATTTGCGATGCATACAGAAGGTAATACGGCTGAAAAAGGATTTAGAAAATCAGCAAAAACCGTCGGAAATGTAATCGGAAATTATCATCCTCATGGTGATACATCGGTCTATGATGCGATGGTAAGAATGAGTCAGTCGTGGAAAGGACGAAAAATGCTCGTTGAAATGCATGGTAATAACGGGAGTGTAGATGGAGATCCCCCAGCGGCGATGAGATATACAGAAGCGAGACTATCGCAAGTCGCTTCTGAATTATTACGTGATATTGAAAAAAATACTGTTGACTTCATTCCAAATTTTGATGACACCTCATCTGAACCTACAGTCCTACCTGCAAGATTTCCCAACTTACTTGTAAATGGATCGACAGGTATATCAGCCGGTTATGCTACCGATATACCTCCTCACCAAATTGGCGAAGTAATTGATGCAGTAATGATGCGAATTGACCATCCTAATTGTACGGTGGATAAAATTATGACTGTCATAAAAGGACCTGATTTTCCTACGGGCGGAATCATACAGGGAGTAGACGGTATTAAAAAAGCGTATGAAACAGGTAAAGGAAGAATGGTAGTCAGGGGTAAGACTGAAATAGAGACAATGCGCGGCGGTCGACAGCAAATTGTTATTACGGAAATACCATATGACGTAAATAAAGCAAATCTTGTAAAGCGAATAGATGAATTTAGATTAGACCGTAAGCTGGAAAGTATCGCTGAAGTAAGAGATGAAACAGATAGAACAGGAATGCGTATCGTTGTTGAATTAAAGAAAGAAGCCGATACAGAAAGCATTCTTAACTATTTATTTAAAAATAGTGATTTACAAGTAACCTATAATTTCAATATGGTGGCCATTGAAAATAAAAGACCGAAGCTAATGGGATTAATGGATCTTCTTGATGCATACATCGCTCATCAAAAAGAAATTGTTACGAATCGCTCACGCTATGATTTGGAAAAAGCGATAGAAAGACAGCATATCGTTGAAGGTTTAATGAAAGCTCTCTCTATCTTGGATGAAGTCATTGCGACTATACGTGCTTCGAAAGATAAACGTAATGCAAAAGATAATCTAATCCAAGCATTTCAATTTACAGAAGCGCAAGCAGAAGCAATTGTATCTTTACAGCTTTATCGATTAACGAATACAGATATTACTGCTTTGCAAGCAGAGGCAGATGAACTTGCTCAAACAATTGCTACTTTGACAGCTATTTTAGAAAGCGAAAGCAAATTATTCGGTCTCATCAAAAAAGAATTAAAGGTAGTAAAGAAAAAGTATAATGATGAACGTCGTACAATCATTGAAGATAAAATCTCAGAGATTAAGATCAATCTTGAAGTAATGATCCCAAGTGAAGATGTGATTGTAACAGTTACGAAAGAAGGCTATATTAAGCGGACAAGTATAAGATCGTTCTCAGCCTCAAATGGACAGGATTTAGCAATGAAAGAATCGGATCAATTGCTACTTCAAACAGAAATAAATACAACGAATACCCTCCTGTTATTCACGAATAAAGGGAACTTCTTGTATTTCCCTGTACATGAGCTCCCTGAAATTCGCTGGAAGGATTTAGGTCAGCATATTGCTAGTTTACTTCCTATTGCTAGTGATGAAGAAGTGATTAAAGCCCTCCCGATTACTGATTTCGAACAAAATGCTAATCTGTTATTTATTACGAAACAAGGTATGATCAAAAAAACCGAACTTTCATTATATAAAGTGCAACGCTACTCGCGTCCACTTGTCGCAGTTAATTTACGAAAAAATGATACATTAGTCGACGTACACTTGACAGATGGAAACCTAGATATATTTCTTGCAACACATACAGGATATGGTTTATGGTTTCCGGAAGAAGAAATTGGTCTTGTCGGCGTAAGAGCAGCAGGTGTAAAAGGAATCAATTTAAAAGATGATGACTATGTTGTGAACGGGGAAGTCTTTGCGTCTAGCGAAAATGCAGCTATTTTTATTGCCACGCAACGTGGAGCAGTCAAAAAAATGAAAATGTCCGAGTTCGAAAAAGGAACTCGCAATAAACGTGGTGTTGTCATGCTTAGAGAGTTAAAGAAAAATCCACATAGAGTGATCGGGATGAAAGTGATTGATAATGAAGTGAATTTTACAATAGTGACGACAAAAGGAAAGGAAGAACAAATTTCTCCTAGCTCCTTTAGATTTACTGATCGCTATTCAAATGGATCATTTGTTTTTGATGAAACGGTCAGTGGTGAAGCAGTACTGTTAAGAAGAAATGTAGAGTAGATTAAAATAGAGATATTCACAGCTTTTTATACGAAAGCCCTTGTTTTTAAAAAGGGCTTTCTTTTTTTTGAAAAAATTATAAATATACTGTTGAATTTATTTTTATTCAACGTATAATAGAAAACATCACATATTTCACCTTAATTATGCAACATTACGTATTTAAATGTATTTTTTCGAAAAACTGATTAATAAAAAACAGGAGTGAATGTAATGAAAGCAGGAGTTGTTGGTGCAACAGGTTATGGTGGAGCTGAACTGCTTCGGATTTTGCATACACATCCATATATTAAGGTTACGTCCATATATAGTTCTAGCAAAAATGGAGAAAACATCACGGAACATTATCCACATCTACAAACGAATTTTCCACTTAAGTTGGAAGAAATCAATCCTAGTAAAATGGCACAACAAACGGATATTGTATTTTTAGCAGTTCCAACTGGTATTGCATCTACCCTAGCTCCACAACTTTTGGAAGCTGGTTGTACTGTGGTCGATTTATCAGGAGATTTCCGCCTTGAGAAGTCTGATGAATATGAAAATTGGTACAAGAAAAAAGCAGCGCCAAAAGAGTGGGTGGATCAAGCGGTATATTGTATTCCCGAATTAAACCGCAAAGTCTTAAAGGATACTAAATTTATTTCTAATCCCGGCTGTTATCCCACTGCTTCATTACTCGGGCTTGCTCCCCTAGCAAAAGCACAGCTAATAAAAGAGGATTCTATCATTATTGATGCGAAATCTGGTGTTTCTGGTGCAGGGCAAGCTGCTAATTTTGATACCATCTATAATGAATTAAATGAAAATTTAAAGATTTATAAAGTGAATCAACATCAACATATACCTGAAATAGAGCAAATGCTACAACAATGGGGCTTTACTTCACCTATTACATTCCACACACATCTTGTTCCAATGACAAGGGGGATTATGGCAACAATTTATGTATCCTTAAACGAAACATTGTCAGAAGATCAATTATTCCAGTTATATCGCGAGTTTTATGAAAATGAAGCTTTTGTAAGATTGAGAGATCCAGGAAAATTTCCAGCAACAAAAGAAGTAGCCGGGTCTAACTATTGCGACATTGGATTAAGTATCGATAAACGAACGGGTAGGGTCACAATTGTTTCCGTGATCGATAATTTGATGAAGGGTGCAGCAGGCCAAGCGATTCAAAATGCTAATATATTGTTAGGGTTTGAAGAAACTACTGGATTATCATTTAGTCCTATATATCCTTAATTTTAAAGGAGTGAAAAATATGCAATTGGAATATAAACAAAAGTTAATAAAAAATAAAGAAGGTAGCATCATTTCACCAATTGGCTTTACTGCAGCAGGCATTCATACAAAGGTGAAGCGTAAACGTAAAGACTTAGGTGTCATACTTTGTGACGTACCTGCTGAAGCAGCAGCAGTATACACGCTAAATCAAATTATTGCAGCTCCCTTAACAGTCACGAAAGAGAGTATTTCCTCGGAAGGGAAAATCCAAGCAGTGGTGATTAATAGCGGTAATGCGAATGCTTGTACAGGTAGTCAAGGAATGCTTGATGCATACACAATGAGAGATACGGTCGCAAAGCATTTTTCGATTAAAAATAATTATGTTGCAGTGGCATCTACAGGTATTATTGGTGAAAATATGCCAATGGATAAAATTACTCCTGGCATATCCCAACTTGTCCCAGAAAAAAGTTCGGAAGCAGCATTGTCTTTTAACGAATCCATTTTGACGACTGACACAATGATGAAATCCACTTGTTATGAAGTAGAAATAGATGGTGTTACAGTGACGATGGCCGGTTCTGCTAAAGGATCAGGAATGATTGCACCAAATATGGCTACAATGCTAGGGTTTGTGACAACAGATGCCAATATTGCAAATGAATATTTGCGAACCGCATTAAAAGAAATCACAGATGAAACGTTCAATCGTATTACAGTCGACGGCGATACATCAACAAACGATATGGTACTAGTAATGGCTAGCGGGATGGCTGGAAATGATTCACTTACTCCAGAGCATCATGAATGGGAAAACTTTATCCACTTATTAAAGCAAGTGTGTGAAGATTTAGCTGTCATGATTGCGAGAGACGGAGAAGGTGCAACAAAGCTAATTGAAGTACAAGTAACTGGCGCTTATACAGATGAGGAAGCAGGGATGGTTGCTAAATCAGTTGTAGGTTCCGATCTTGTTAAAACGATGGTCTTCGGATCTGATCCTAACTGGGGCAGAGTGATGATGGCTGTTGGTAAAAGTGGAGTAAAGCTCGACCCAAATAAAATCGATATAGCTTTGGGAGCTCATACATTATTATTACACAGCGAGCCTACTAATTATGTAGAAACAGAACTAACTAAGTATTTAAATAATGATAAAGTTATTATTAATATACATTTAAACTGTGGTTCCGGTACAGGAAAAGCTTGGGGTTGCGATTTGACGTATGATTATGTGCGAATAAATGCTAGTTACAGAACATAACGGAATATATGGAGAAAGGGGGATAAAATAATGGGTAAAATCATCGTTATTAAATGTGGCGGGAGTATGATTGATTCCCTAACAGATGAGTTCTATGAAAGTATTAAAAACTTACAAGCACTTGGGTATCAACCTGTTATTGTTCATGGCGGTGGGCCAGCTATTAATTCCATGCTCGATAAAATGAATATAAAATCCGAATTTGTGAACGGTCTGCGAAAAACAACAGATGAAGTGATGAATGTAGTAGAAATGGTTCTTTCAGGATCTATCTCAAATAAGCTTGTCCGTCATTTACAAATGCAAGGGATCGCATCGATTGGAATTAATGGCGCGGACAGTGGTCTCCTGTATGCTGAGGCGAAAGACCTGAGTAATTTAGGTTTTGTAGGGGAGATAAAAACGATTAATAAAGATGTGATTCACAAATTAATAACAATTGGCTTAGTACCTGTCATATCGCCGATTGCTTCTGGAATAGATGGTGTGGATTGCTATAATATCAATGCAGATACAGCTGCTGGTGAAATTGCGGTCGCATTAGATGCACAAAAGCTATTGTTTGTAACAGATGTTCCAGGGGTATTAAAAAATGGAAATATGATTAAAGATGTAACAAATAAAGAAATCTTAGCTTTAATAGATGAAGGAACGATTTCAGGTGGAATGATACCGAAAGTCATGGCTGCTATCCATGGATTGGAAGGTGGAATGACTGAAGCGGTAATCGTGAGCGGAAAAAAGCCACTCATAGAAGGTACTGATATGGTAGGCACCATTATTCGAAAAGAAGTGGAGGTCAGCGAAACTCATGAGCAAATTATTTGAAAACTATGCAAGATGGGATATCGAAATAATCTCTGGAAATGGTACGAAAGTGTATGACTCGGAAGAGAAGGAATACCTAGATTTCACATCTGGAATAGGAGTATGTAATGTTGGCCATTGTAATCCGAGTGTTGTAGCAGCTACAGAAACACAATTAAAGCAACTTTGGCATACATCCAATTTATTTACACATTCTTTACAAGAAAAAGTAGCTGAAAAGCTTGTTCAATCTTCTATGGGAGCAGCTGTATTCTTTTGTAATAGTGGAGCAGAAGCGAATGAAGCAGCGATAAAACTTGCCCGTAAATATACAGGAAAGTCCAAAATAATTACGTTCAACAAATCCTTTCACGGAAGAACATTTGGAACGATGGCAGCCACTGGCCAGGATAAAATTAAAGCAGGTTTTGGTCCGATGCTTGAATCGTTTATCCATTTGCCATTTAATGATTTGCAAGCATTAGAAAAAGAACTCGATCATGAAACAGCTGCAGTCATGCTGGAAGTCATCCAGGGTGAAGGTGGAGTAAACCCTGCAAATGAAGACTTTTTACAAGGGATAGAAAAGCTTTGTAAGGAAAAAGGTGCTTTATTGATTATTGATGAGGTACAAACAGGAATAGGGCGTACAGGTAAAGCATTTGGATATCAGCATTATAATATTTCACCTGATATCATCACTTCAGCTAAAGGATTAGGGAATGGATTTCCGACAGCTGCTATGATTGGTACAGAAAAAGTTAAATCTGCTTTTAATCCTGGAAGTCACGGATCTACTTTTGGTGGAAACCCATTAGCCATGTCTGCGGCAAATGCAACATTGGATATTATAATGAATGCTGATTTTCTAGCTGAAGTAGAGGAAAAAGGGAATTATCTTTCTGAGAAGCTTGATGATATGTTTGCTAAGGTCCCGGAATTTAAAGGCACCCGACATAAAGGTTTAATGATTGGATGCGAATTCAGTAAAGAAGTAAGTGATATAGTAACTCAATTAAGACAAAATGGCCTATTAGTAATAACTGCTGGACCAAATGTCATTAGATTACTCCCTCCATTAACAGTAACGTACGAAGAAATAAATGAAGCACTAGAAATTTTGGCTAATACTTTAATAGAACAAAAACAATTAGTATAATATATTTTTTTGTATTCAGTGTATAAAAATGCACGAGTGAAAATAAAAATACGTAGATAGGAGATGAAAGATAATGCAAGGTTCCTTAAAACTCGCAACTGGAGAAATATTTAACGGCGATTGGTACGGAGAAATCAATAAGAGTTATGGAGAGGTTATTCACTATACTGGAATGGGTAATTTTCTTGAATTCTTAACAGACCCTGCTGTTAAGGGGAAAATTGTCCTCTCTACGTATCCAGGGATACTAAACAGTAGTACGGATACAAATAAATTTGAAAGTGATCACATTCAAGCGGTTGGAGTAATCACTCAACAAACATTACCGCTAAATAATATAGATAATCATACGATTGCGGGATTATGCATGCAACAGAACATACCAGTATTAACGAATACGGATACGCGAGCCATCATGAAACGATTGCGTGCGGGGGGCGAAATGCCAGCTAAGATGGTAGCAAACGAACAGCTAAAAGTTGTTGATCCCACTCCATCTACACCAATTGCTGTAAACACAAATAAAAAGATGAATCAGTCAGGTAGTAAGCATATGGTGATCATCGATTTTGGAGTGAAAAAGTCGTTAATAAACTGGTTAATAGCGGAGAATTACAAATTAACGATTGTTGCCCCAGAGATGCCTGCTAATGAGATAGTGGCATTGGACCCGGACGGCGTTATTTTTTCTGGAGGTCCTGGTAATCCGGAAGTATGGAAACAAAATCATTCAGAGTATCGAAAAATAGCGGAAAAATACCCAACGATCGGATTCGGATTAGGTCATCAAATACTTGCTAGTACGTTTGGTGCCACAGTTGAAAAGTTAGCTCGTGGTCATAGAAGTTTTAAACAACCAATTATTCATACAGCAACCAATCAAGTATTTTTATCCGTGCAAAATCATGGTTATGCAGTGGATGAACAAAGCCTAAAAGATACTGGTTTTTCTATATCATTCAAATCCATACAAGATGGGACCGTGGATGGCCTTGTTCATGACCAATACCAAATTGTCACTTATCAATTTCATCCCAATGGGAAAAATGTGAAACTTGAAACAATGATGCTCCATTCTTTCTTTCATCAACTGGATCAGCAAAAAGGAGTTAAGTTATATGCCTAAGCGAAAAGACATAAATAAAGTTTTAGTAATAGGTTCCGGCCCTATTGTAATCGGGCAAGCAGCGGAATTTGACTATGCAGGTACACAAGCTTGTATGGCACTTAAAGAAGAGGGCTGCAAAGTAATTTTATTAAATAATAATCCAGCAACCATTATGACAGATGAACAATTTGCTGATACTGTCTATTTTGAACCACTAACAACAGAAAGCGTAACGGAAATAATTAAAAAAGAGCGTCCAGATGGGATTCTTGGTACAGTTGGTGGTCAAACAGGGCTTAATTTAACGGTTGAATTATATCAGCTTGGCGTTCTAGATAAATATGATGTAACAGTGTTAGGGACGACACCTGAGTCGATTATTCAAGGGGAAGATAGGGAAGCGTTTAGGTCATTAATGCATGAACTTGGTGAACCTGTACCTGACAGTGAAATCATCCACACGGTTGAAGAAGCAGTTACATTTGCAAAAACAACAGGTTATCCGGTTATTGTTCGACCCGCATACACACTTGGAGGTGGAGGCGGAGGCATCGTATCCACAGAAGAAGCATTAATTTCAGTTGTAAAAAAGGGGCTTGATGCCAGCCCAATTACACAATGTTTAATTGAGAAGAGCATTGCTGGGTTTAAAGAATTAGAATTCGAAATGATGAGAGATGAGAATGATACATGTATTACTATTTGCAACATGGAAAATTTTGATCCTGTCGGTGTACATACAGGTGATTCAATCGTCATAGCACCTCAGCAAACATTAAATGATAAAGAATATGAAGCCTTATACACATCTGCGGTAAAAATTATTCGAGCTTTAAAAATAATCGGTGGCTGTAATATTCAATTTGCCCAAGACCCTCATAGCTCTCAATATTACTTAATTGAAGTGAATCCAAGATTAAGTCGTTCATCTGCACTTGCTTCGAAAGCAGCTGGTTATCCAATTGCAAAAATTGCTGCTAAACTGAGCATGGGATATTTACTGCATGAATTAATCAATCCAGTTACTGGTACAACGTTTGCAAGCTTTGAGCCTGTTATGGATTACACTGTAGTAAAAATGCCACGCTGGCCATTTGATAAGTTTCCACAAGCAGATCGCAAGCTGAGCACGCAAATGAAAGCGACAGGTGAGATAATGGCAATTGAAAGCCATCTACCTGCAGCATTTCAGAAAGCGATTAGATCATTGGAAATGCAAACGATTGGTTTGGAATGGAAAGGCATCTCCACCTATGATGAAGCGCAACTGTGGGAATCATTAAGCTTACCTGATGATATGCGTTTCTTTGCGATATTAGAGTTAATGAGAAGAGGTACATCCTCCGAAAAAATCCACGAAACAACAAAAATAAATATGTTTTTCCTAGCATGCTTAGCGGATTTAATTGAATGTGAGAATCTGGCAAAGCAGGAAAAGATCGAAACAGTGAGTCCGGAATTCCTTACTCAGCTTAAAATAAAAGGCTTTTCTGACGAATGGTTAGCAAAGATCTGGAATGCTGAATTAATCCAAGTTCGAAATAAACGGAAAGAGCATAATATTATACCTGTATACAATATGGTAGATTCATGTGCTGGAGAGTTTCCAGCTGAAACTCCGTATTTTTATTCCACTTGGAAAGGCGAAGGGGATACGGTTAAACAAAATAAAAAGAAAAGAATCGCGATCATTGGTTCGGGTCCAGTTCGAATTGGGCAAGGAATTGAGTTTGATTTTTGTACTGTTCAAGGGGTACTTGCTTTGAAAAAAGCGGGCTACGAAACGATTTTAATCAATAATAATCCTGGAACGGTAAGTACCGACTTTCAAATTGCTGATAAACTATACTTTGAACCATTGCGAGCGGAAGATGTGCTGAATGTGTTGGAACATGAAAACCCAGATGGTGTCATTGTTCAGTTTGGCGGACAAACGGCGATTAATCTAGCAAAAGATTTAGAAGATCATGGTGTGCCATTATTAGGGATTACCCAAGATCAAATTGATATAGTAGAAGATCGTGAGCGATTTTATGCACTTCTCCAAGAGCTTAACATCCCGCATATTCCTGGTGTGACAGCAGAAAACGAACAAGATTTATTTGAGAAAATGAATGATATTGGTTTTCCGCTTTTACTTAGACCTTCGTATGTAATCGGTGGGCAAGGCATGATCGTCATTCATGATGAAAATGAATTGCGAGCAAGCTTGCAGCAAATCGAATTTCCAGTATTAGTTGATGCCTATTACAGAGGTACAGAAATGGAGATTGATGTGCTTTCAGATGGAGAAGAAATAAGCATTCCGGGATATTTCGAACATATTGAAAAAGCTGGTGTTCATTCTGGAGATAGTATGGCTATTACTCCACCGATTTCGATTTCAGATAAGTTTATGAAAGACGCGCATGTATACTCAGAGAAAATTGCTAGAAAGCTAGCTTTTAAAGGAATCTTTAATGTGCAGTTTGTCATTTACAATGAACAGGTATATGTATTAGAGGTAAATCCTAGGGCATCTCGAACAGTACCTATTATCAGTAAGATTACTGGGAATAATTTAATTGATGAATGTGTCAAAATATTAACTGGTGCTATACTAACTACACAGCAACAAGCGAAACAAACATATTATGCAGTGAAAAATCCTGTTTTTTCAACCGGTAAATTAGACGGCGTGGATCCCGTGCTCACTCCTGAAATGAAATCGACTGGAGAATTAATCGCATTTGGTTCTAATGTGGTTGAGGCTTTAAGTAAAGCAGTTAAGTGGAATAGTCAATCTAATTTCAATGAAAAGCTTCATATTTATCTAGACGCTGAGGAAAAAGAATTATCACAATTAATCGGTCTTCTTGATTCATATGGTGCAACAGTTACAACGAATCTTGATGATCATTCATTTTCACAATGGATCAAGGAAAACAGAGGTTCCATCATTGTAAGCTTATCCCAATCAAAAGCAGCGGAAGAAAAGAGAATGGCAGCATCAGCCGGCCAATTCATTGTTATCACAGAAATAGAGACATTAGAAAAGTATTTAGCTGCATGTAGCCAACAGATAGTTGGTCCAAAATCACTTCAAGAGTGGCAAGAAGAATCAATAGGAAAGGAAAAGGTGATCTAATGACAACGATCAAAGAAAGTTTGAAAGGTAAACATTTATTAACTCTAATGGATCTTACAACTGATGAGGTAATGGATATTTTGGACCTAGCAATAGATTTGAAAGAAAAGCAAAAGAAAGGCGAATCCCACCATATATTAAAAGGTAAGACACTCGGGATGATCTTCGAAAAATCATCTACAAGAACGCGCGTTTCCTTCGAGGTTGGTATGTATCAATTGGGAGGTCATGCACTTTTTCTCAGTCGTGATGACATTCAAATCGGGAGAGGAGAAACTGTAGAAGACACGGCAAAGGTATTATCTCGCTATGTAGATGGTATTATGATTCGTGCCTATAGTCACGAATCTGTTGAGGAATTAGCAGCTAATTCCTCCGTTCCTGTTATTAACGGATTAACGGATGATTATCATCCTTGTCAGGCTCTTGCTGATTTAATGACCTTGTATGAAGAAAAAGGCACACTTTCCGGGAAAAAACTTGCTTATGTTGGTGATGGCAATAATGTTGCCCATTCACTTATTCTTGCTTGTGCTAAAACAGGAGTAAACTGTTCAGTCGCTACACCAAAAGGTTATGAACCTAAGGCAGTTATTGTTGAAAAAGCGAAGGAGATCGCCAAAGAAACGGGGGCGACCATTGAAGTTACGCATCATGCACAAGAGGCAGTTGCTAATGCTGATGCAGTCTATACAGATGTTTGGACGAGTATGGGCTGGGAAGAGGAAGAAGCGGTAAGATTGGAAGCATTTCAACCATATCAGGTGAACAGTGAGCTTTTGAGCCATGCAGATCAAGAAGCAATATTTCTTCATTGTCTCCCTGCAAAACGTGGCGAAGAGGTAACTGCCGAGGTCATAGATGGTCCACAATCATTCGTATTCGAGGAAGCAGAAAATCGTCTTCATGTGCAAAAAGCAATCATGGTCGCATTAATGCAAGAATAACAAGCAGTAAGGTTCACCATATGTAGGCATTTTCCATATAGTACAGTAAACAACATAAAGGAGGACCTGCAAAATGGAAAAGCTGCGATCCTACTTAATTACTGTGAAATTAATGCCACCTGTAACGGAATATGGACCTGTTGATGGAAGAAAATATACATTGTCAAACATGGAAACAGATGAGTCTCGTATATTGATAATCGATACAAAATATGCCATGAACGTAGGAAATGTACGAAGCGAAGATATTCTTACTGCTGAATGGAGACCAAAACTCGGAGAATATATGCTAACTGGAAAAGTATATATAAGCGGTAGTGAGCATGATGAAATGGTCGCATTAAATCGCTATAATGTTTTGAATGATAATCTTCCTGAAATGATTCAAAACATTATTAAAGGTGATTTAGCGCTCTACAAGCATGTTCCTTGGTTACTAGATGCACCAATCTATATACAGTATGATTCTCATATTCCGCGTTATAATGTTTTGAAACATTGTGGTACACCGAGGCGTTATTTAATTTAAATCATATCGAAAAAGCCCAGCATGCTTTATCAAGGTGCTGGGTTATTTGGTGTGTATAGTGAAGTAAGCTTAGTGACAAGCTTACTGCTTTAGGCCGCCAAGAAGACTTTGACTTGGAAGACAAAAAACATTTGAATTTATGCAATAGATAAAGATGAAAATAAAATCCCATTAAAGAAAATTACACTTGAATTAACAACAAACACGGTATACTCCTTTGAAATTACTGGTGATTCGATAAGGGAAGCTGATCTTAAAAGAATTGATTAATACAACCCAACAAACGGGTGCAAAGTAAAAAAGATTCTCACCTTCGAACGAAAGTGGGAATCTTTTTTACTTTAATTATTATTATTTCGAATTTCTTGTTGGATTTTACGAAGTGCTTTTTTCGATCCTCGCTCTATATCATGATTTAGTTTTCTAGTATTATAATCAATGAATAAAGTGTCTAAGTCATAGCCCTTTGGATATAACTCTTCAGCTTTTAACTCTAGTACCAAGCGTTTTTCGTTTACTTCAATAAATTGATTTTGATAATACACAGTAACGTTATAATAGTTGTCCTTTTCTTTATACACTATTCCAAAGTCATCGTGGTCAAGCAGTTTTACGCGGTCTCCTTTTTGATAGTCGATATTATTTTTAACTTTATCAACCGCTGTTTTTGGTCTTAGGATTTTGCTTTCATTTAACCGTTCTAAGCGATATTCTTTATTTTCCATATAATCTTCTGCTCTTTTTAAAACATTTTCCGGTACATTCATTTTTCTAGAGATCCATAAAGCATTACTGTCCCCAGACTGCCCGATGAGAAGTTTAAATAATGGTTCTAATGTTTCTTGATTAAATTGCATAGCAGCGTTCATAAAGTCACTATGCATTTCGGAAAAACGTTTTATTTCTCCATAATGCGTTGTTGCAACGGTAATACATCCTTTAAGATAAAACTCTTCTAAGAGGGAGATTGCTAATGCTGCTCCTTCATTTGGTTCTGTCCCACTGCCAATCTCGTCAAATAGTAACAGGGTATTGTTGTTTACCGATCGAAGTATCTCTGATAAGTTCTTCATGTGAGAAGAGAACGTGCTTAGTGCATTTTCTAAACTCTGATTGTCACCAATATCAACAAACATGCGCTCAAATACTGCAATTTCGGTTCCTTTCGAAGCGGTAATATGGAACCCAGACATCGTTGCCAAAGTAACAAGGCCAATTGTCTTCAACACTATTGTTTTTCCCCCAGCATTTGGTCCGGTTATGATTAAGCTACGATAACTGCTCCCTATCTGAAACTGCAGTGGTATAACATGACCTGATAGTAATGGATGCTTGCAATTTATTAATTTTATATTCCCATTATCATTTATGTTTGGCTCCATTCCATCCACATTTTTGCTATATTTAGCTTTAGCAAAAATAAGATCGTACTGGGAAATAAGCTCAATATTAATATTAATATCTTGAAGATTTTCAGTCACTAGCCCTGTTAAAGTAGCTAGAATTTGATATTCCAACATTGCCTCTTCGGATTTTAATGTTGCTAATTCATCACTTAATTTTCCCGCTATACTTGGTTCCATAAAGACTGTCGAACCTTTAGATGATATTTCAATTATAGTTCCCTGTACTTGATTTTTGTATGAGGATTTTATTGGTATTGTATAGCGATCATTTTTGATACTAATGATGAATTCCTGAATATAATTTTTATTTGTGCTACTGTTTAGAAATTTATTTAATCGTTCCTTTACTTTTTGTTCAGTTGTTTGGATATGATGACGAACACGTTTGAGTTCTTTACTGGCGTCCGAGTCAACCTGATTATTTTTTATAGAGAAGTTAATTTCCTCTTCTACCGCTATGAATTCTGTCATGGAATTGGCATAGGACGATAAAGTCGGTGCAAAAAATTCTTTACCGGACATGAAAACTTTAATTCTTCGGCAACCTCTTAAAAAATCGGAAATACTTAAAAGCTCTGATGGGGCTAAAATTATGCCCTTTTCCAATTTGTCAATAGTATGTTCAATGTTGGACATACCCATAAAAGGTACGTTTCCTCCTGCATCCAGAATGGCACGTGCTTCAGATGTTTCGGTTAATCGATGTTTGACTACTTTTAAGTCAGAACTTGGAATTAATTTATCAAATAGTTGTTTGCCAAGTCCGCTAGCGCAATAAGATTTTATGATCTCTTTTAGTTCGTTGTACTGTAATTTTTCAAAAGTACTTTCATTCATGTTTTCATTCTCCTCCATGTGATTATTAGATCAGCAATGAAGAAACCTAACGACAAAATTTCAATGAGTTGGATATAGATGTAAAAAAGCTGCGGAATCCACCGCAGCTTACGTTTACAATGCAAAAGTAAAATACATAAATAAAACCATCAATAACGATAGTTCTAATCATGAAGTGATGCACTTGTTTGTAAAGTATGGTAGGTATCTTCATAAGTGGAAATAAGTCCATAACAAAATAAGGGGGTGAAAATAACTGAAATCCCCTGTTGTTAAAACTTTCTTATTTCCTATAATGTTTTCTTATTTAGAAACTACCGCACTCACAAAATTCACCTCTTATAATTAAATTGATATGCTCATTGAAATCGACTTTACAGGTCTATTATACTTAGTGATTAGGGATATGTAAAGAATGTCAAATATCCCGTAAACGTTCTTACGCAAACGGGCGCTTTTAACGAATTAGGATAGGCACCTTACTTGTATTTTCGCTATTATAAATGGATGTACTTTATTATAGCTTACGATTTATTAGGTTGCTGTTTAAATGGAGATATGAAGAAGGTTTTATTAAAAAATCCAGCTGCAAATGTAAAAGAACCAAGGTTAGGTATGCGAATTCCAATGAATGTTCCTTACTAAGCATGAAACAGAGCACCTTCAAGGAATTTTATTCCAGAAGCCGTCGCGTCGGTGATAGTAAACTCATAGAAAACCTCGTAATTGTGCAGGGAAAAGGTGACAAGGAAAGAGAAGTTTACTTAAATATACGTTGTGCAATTTGGTTAAAAAGATATGAAGAAGTGCATGATACGATCTCCTTTAATTAGGAATCTGATGATTCGGAATAGAAATGGAAGCATATTCAGCATTAAGGAAATTACGGCATGAATAAAGAGGTAAACCGTAAGTTTTTGGTTCATTTTACAGAGGAGTTTAATAATGTTTGTGGGATATTTGAACAAATCTTATTCCGAACCAACATTGACAGTATGGTTTGGATATTGTATTATCATTTTATAGAATGATAATACACTGGAGAGGAATTCAATGAAAGGAAAAGCCGATTTACTTCTTCATCCCGTGCGGATGCGAATTGTACAGCAATTGTTGCTAAACAAACCACTGACGATAGCTCAACTTGGAGAGATACTTGGAGATGTTCCTCAAGCTACGTTATATCGTCATATAAATATTTTACTCGAAGCAAACCTTATTGAAGTCATTGAAACGCAAAAGGTGAAAGGGACAGAAGAACGAAAATTCTCAGTCAAAATAGATAACTTGCAAATTCCTGAAAGCGAAATTGAAACGATCTCACAGGAAGACCATATCCGTCATTTTTCCGTATTTCACGGTAATTTACTTCAATTAGCGACATCTTATTTGGCTAATACGCCCCCTGAAAAGTACGAGCAAGAAGGATTTAGCTATGCGTATGTACCTTTGCATCTGTCAGATGAAGAATTTCAGGAGCTTACCCAGTCCATTCAACAGGCGATTGAGAAGGCGTTTAATAACCAGTTAACTCCTGAACGAACCACTCGAATTTTTGGGAGTATGTTTATTCCGCAAAAATCACCAAAAGGGTAAGGGGGCAACACATGCATTATGGTTATCACATTGGAATTGATGAAATGGAAGCTTGGTTACCGTTACTTTGCCTATCTTAATTTTACATCTGCGCTTATTTTTCTGTGGCATTATGGGATTTATTGCTGATTATAAATGGTTTTGGGTGCGATTATTATATTGATTAACATAATCGGCCCCATTTTGTATTTTGTCTTAGGAAGGAGGCAACGCTCAGATACACCTACTTCAAAAAAGCTACGGAGATCATGAAGTCGTTCAAAATATCGATTTTCATATTAATCAAGGAGAATGTGTGGTTCTTCTCGGTCCCAACGGAACAGGCAAAATAACGATTATTAAAATGATTTTACTTACAGATGGGAAAATCTTGCTTAAAGGTAAACGCCATGAACAAATGCGTAAATTTATTGGGTATTTACCGCAACAACCTACTTTTTATCCATGGATGACGGAGGAATTGCCTTCCATGTGATTTCTTTAATCGGATTATTGGTTAAATAATCCATGGAAGATTGGCTGTGTAAATTGGAGGGGATTCAAGATGAGTTTTCAAGTTGTGGCAGGTGATCGTGAGTTACTACTGAATATTTCGGGATGGACAGCAGCTTTAACTTTGAGGAGAGAGATCAAAATACCTTACACCTCAATTGAAGAAATTCGGGTGGGAAAATTTCATTTTTCATGGACAGCGGCTATTAAGAGAACAGGCATCACGACATTTGGCTATAAAGCTGGAATATTTATGATTGAAGATGAGAAATACTTTTTGGCCTATCATAATGAAAATGAAGTCGTCATGCTTAAATTGAAGGGATGTGAATTTGATCACATTGTATTTGAGAGTAGAAATTACGAACAATTGGTTCATGAAATAATGAGGGATTGTCCTTCAATCAACCTTAACGAAAACGAGGAAGAGGGGGATAAAATATGAGTGAGAAACGCACTCTCTTTCTAATTTTTGGCGCATCACTAGGATCTGGGTAATTGCGGGATTGTTTTTTGTATTTGTGATATTTGTCATGAATGCTCTTTTGGGAGCAGCAATTGGGTTGGCCCAAAAGAATAATGTTAAAATGAGTTTTTTTAGTGTAGATGGAAGACCTAATAAGGGAGGAATTAATTTGGGGCAAGCAAAGCAAATGATGAATGAATGGTTACAACATCGAAATGTACTGGAAGAATTACTGGAACTCATTGATGACAAACATATTGATTTCAAACCGTGGGAAGGAGCTATGACACTTGGCGAACTCGCATTGCATGTTGCTGGATGGAATGATGTGTTCGTTACAATGGTTAAGACTGAAGAATTTGCTTCACCAGACGTCACCGAATGTAAGACGATGAGGGATGTGCGCAAAGTTGTAAAGGACTTTACGGAAAAAACGAAGGCTACATATGAATCATTGACTGATGCAGACTTAGAAACTGAAAATAATTCATCGCACCCGAAACTGCAGGGGCCGAAAAAAAGATATCTAACTGCAATGTATGATCACGAAATCCACCATAAAGGACAACTTTTTATGTACGCACGTATGGTAGGTGTGAAAGAAGTTCCATTTTTTCGCTAATTGCCGTTCTACGCCCTGTATTGCGGAATTGGATCATATTGCTGAAGTTCGAACGGTTTGAAAGCGATTTAATTTAGTGTGGGGTGGATGTAAAGTGAAGGTCAAGCGAATTGTTATATAGGTTAGCGTCGATCTACCCATTTTTTTAAAAAGTCAAATGACTATTGACCAGCTTGGCGAATATACAAATGAATTTTATTCCGAAAATACAAGTCAAGAGAAGAGTTATTTGATCACTTATGAGGATGGCGTTTTTCGCTGTTTATTAGGAACTCCAACGGATAACTTTCACTTATCTTTTGAAGAGTTTAAAGAAAAAATGATAAAAAAATATGGAGAAGATGAGTTTGGTTTAGTACCGATTGAGGTCTAATACCCGAACGGAAGATTTTCAATAAAAGTAAAAGGTTTCTATCGTTTTGATTTATGCGATTAAACGTGAAGTGGTGATGACATTCATATATGGACATCACTTTGATTCTATCATAATAAAAAGCACATCAATGTATAAAGTTGATGTGCTTTTTATATAGCGGATCTTGACCTTTCATTTTTCTAGCGGATAATTACCTTTTTTCATAATGAAATTAAGGTGTCTACCACTTTTTTTATCTTGACGATAGGAGAATCCATCGGGACTAAAATACGTACATGTTTGATCTATTTTAATTTGATTCCTCGGAATACCTGCTAACTCACATTGTTTTTTGACTGTCTGCTGATTATCAATGTGATATTTATGGGTTTGTTCATTGAAGTAGATAAAATCATCTGCATAACCGAGTTGTTTGAACTTCACATATACGTCTTCATCTACTTCAAATTTTTCTTGGCTAAGAGCAGCGCCAATTTGTATATATATATCACTCGGGCTACATTTTTCAACTTGTATTAAATGTTCAAAAACTTTCAAAGAAATTTCCTTAACTGTACCTTGCCATCCGGAATGAATCACACCAATGAGGCCAGTCACTTCGTTATGAAAAATAACTGGGACACAGTCCGCAGAAAAACTGCATAGCAACAGGTTGGGCTCATACGTATACAGTGCGTCTGTATCGGCAATAGCGTCGTCCATTCGTTTAGAGCCTCGTCCTTTATCACCAAGCGTCACATGATGAAAATTAGAGCTATGTGTTTGGTTGGAACAAACGAAGTTATCCAGTTCACATTTCAAGGAAGTAGCTAATTTCTTCCGATTGTCAATGACATGACTAGGTACTTCACAAGCATGAAGAGCCATATTATTATATTCAGGTTCGCCTGCGTCTTTCATAGTAATTCCCGCTAATAACTTCTCATTGTTAATATACATTTTTGTTTTCATATCCTCATCACCTTAATTTAATATATGTTATTATCTTGTCGGTGTATAGGGTAGTGTAACATTGTTTTCTATTGTGTATGAAATTAGCGTAGGTGTGCTTTATTGCAAAAAACAGTGCCTATTATTCTTTTTAATGTGTACCCCCTGTTAATTTGGTAAAATAGAAATATCCAATATGATAGTAGGGGAAACGATATGATAGAACAATTAATATGCCTTTCCACAACTTGAAATAATCCACCAATTAATGAAGGATGAGGAGAGAATAAAACAATTTCAAACAGTAGAGGATAGTTTAGTATTAACGGATTTAATGCAAAAAGGTGCGAATCTAAGTCTTGGAATGATTAACAAGTACGTTATGTTTACGAATATGCAAAAGACACC
Source organism: Lederbergia lenta NBRC 16444 (assembly GCF_001591545.1). Lineage (GTDB taxonomy): Bacteria > Bacillota > Bacilli > Bacillales > Bacillaceae_C > Lederbergia > Lederbergia lenta. Next base: position 1,471,800 of record NZ_BCVC01000001.1, on the reverse strand, counting down.
ATTAACCAAAAATAATGCAAGAATTGCGACCAATATATATTCAATTAATGACCATAAATCGTTAATATGACCTTGATCTCGTGAAAATAAACCTTTCCGATTTCTGGGTCTTTTCTATTTCATATGTTAGCTATTCCTGTTATCTACAAATGATTGGTAACTCTTTTATATTCAAGTGAGAATAGCGGATGTATTGTAAGAGAAGGAGCAGTCACAGATAAGCAGATTATAAAGTAATACGGATAATAACAAATGTGCATAATAATTAAACTATATGCATCTTTATGTATTTTATGTGCTAATATATATGTAAGCAGATGAAGAAAGACACAAAATTTGAAAGCGGGGAATATTTTTGGGATTATTTTTTACATATGTTTTAGCGGGTCTGGCCATTGCTATGCCTGTTGGAGCGATTACAGTTGAAATGACGAAGCAAGGTTTAAAAAAGGGATTTATGCATGGATGGTCTGTTGGTTTAGGTGGAATGACAGTAGACCTCCTATTAATTATTGCCTTATATATGGGACTGGCTTCTGTACTTGCAATCCCATTTATTCAAATACCGATGTGGCTTATTGGTGCTGGGTTTTTAGCTTTCTTGGGTTATGATTCTATCAAAAACTCAGAACAAGACATTACAATGGATGGTGAAAAATCAAATAAATCATTTTTGACCTCATATCGTAACGGTTTACTTGTAGCTGTTTCACCAGGAAATCTTGTATTTTGGGTTTCCGTTTTTGGAGCTGTACTCTCTGATTCGTATGACGCAGCTCAACCATCAAATTTTCTTATAGTTGGGACAGGTATTTTAGTTGGTATTCTTATTCACGATATTGGCCTTTTAACAATTATTTCAGTAACAAGAAAAGTCATGAATCGCGCAATGATAAAATGGGTATCTATCATTGCTGGAATTATTTTAATAGGCTTTGCGGGCTATTTTCTATATGAGTTTGGAATGGCAGTAAAAGGTATACTATAGGAATGCCTACTTATAAGCCATTTGCTCCTAGTATATTGACAAATAATTAAATATATGGTATTTAATTATTGATTAGCACTCAGGAAGATAGAGTGCTAGAATAAAGTTATATACATAAAAAATGGTTTGAAAGGGGAAGTAAAAATGGAGAAAAAGTTATTTAAGGCAGAATCGAAAAGATTGTTGGAAATGATGATTAACTCTATCTATTCACAACGAGAAATATTCCTCAGGGAGTTAATTTCCAACGCGAGTGATGCGATTGACAAAATTTATTACAAAGCGTTAACAGATGATTCGTTAAGCTTCGACCAAGGCAATTACTTCATCAAAATTGAAGCCGATAAGGAAAATAGAACGATTCATATGCTGGATACTGGTATTGGAATGACCAAAGAAGAGCTAGAAACCAATCTTGGAATTATTGCTAAGAGTGGATCTTTGGCGTTTAAAAATGAAAATGAACTGAAAGACGAGCATGAAATTATTGGTCAATTTGGTGTTGGTTTTTATTCGGCATTTATGGTAGCTGACGAGGTTACAGTTATAAGTAAAGCGTTGGGAAGTGATGTAGCTTATAAATGGAAATCCTCTGGAGCAGATGGATATACCATAGAGCCATATGAGAAGGAAAATGTCGGTACGGAAATTATCTTGAAAATAAAAGAAAATACCGAAGAAGATCAGTACGACGAGTATTTAGAAGAATATCGTCTACAATCGATTATCAAAAAGTATTCCGATTTCATTCGCTATCCGATTAAAATGGATGTAACAGAAAGAAAACTAAAAGAAGGCAGCGAAGATGAGTATGAGGAGTATACAGAAGAAAAAATAATTAATAGCATGATCCCAATTTGGAAAAAGAATAAAAGTGAGCTAACAGATAAAGATTATGAAAATTTTTATACAGAGAAGCATTATGGCTTTGATAAGCCGCTAGCACATATACATACTAGCGTTGATGGAGCAATCAGCTACCATGCTATTTTATATATTCCTGAAAAAACGCCATTTGATTACTATTCAAAGGAATATGAAAAGGGATTGGAATTGTATTCCAACGGCGTGTTGATAATGAGTAAATGCTCTGATCTTCTTCCAGATTATTTTAGCTTTGTAAAAGGAATGGTCGATTCACAAGATTTATCGTTAAACATATCAAGGGAAATTTTACAGCATGATCGACAATTAAAGCGAATCGCCAATAATATTAATAAAAAAATCAAAAGTGAATTGCAGAATATGCTGAAAAATGATCGGGAAAAGTATATCACTTTTTATGAATCCTTTGGCAGACAGCTAAAATATGGCGTTTATAGTGATTATGGGGCTAATAAGGAGACTTTACAGGATTTATTAATGTTTTACTCTTCTAAAGAAAAGAAGCTTGTTACATTGGAGGAGTATATCTCAAGAATGCCTGAAGAGCAAAAATATATTTATTATGCTTCTGGTGAATCGAATGAAAGAATAGAGAAACTACCACAAACAGAGCTTGTTTCTGAAAAAGGCTATGAATTACTATACTTTACAGACGAGATTGATGAATTTGCAATCAAAATGCTAATGACTTATAAAGAGAAAGAATTTAAATCAGTTTCAAGTAGCGACTTGGGCATTGATACGAAGGAAGATGAGCAAGAAGCAGAAGTCGTCGAAAAGGAAAACAAAGAACTTTTTGAATTTATGACGAACACTTTATCGGATAAAGTAAAGGTTGTTAGACCATCCAAAAGATTAAGATCCCATCCAGTATGTTTCTCTTCAGATGGAGAAGTAACGATTGAGATGGAAAAAGTACTTAACTCAATGCCTGATAACCAGAATATTCAAGCTGAGAAGGTATTAGAGATTAATACAGATCATGAAGTATTCCAATCATTAAAAGATGCTTTCGAAAAAGATAAAGAAAAATTAACATTATATACACATTTATTGTTCAATCAGGCGTTATTAATTGAAGGTTTGCCGATCAACGATCCAGTTGAGTTTACAAATGATATTTGTAAAGTAATGGTATAATCACCTTAAGAGCATGGGAACTTCCCGTGCTCTTGTTTTTTGTCTCAATAACAAGGTTGTAGTTACATATAGTGGAAAATTCTTAAGAAGGGGAGAATGATTATTCATAAACTAATACATAAACATTAGAATGCGTGTTGAAATGACGGATATTTCGCAGTCAATGTGAAGAAATAATAATAAATAAAAAGCACATGTTCAAAATATGGATAAAAATGATTAATTGAAGTTTATATTATCAGGTTAAATGAAAACAGTTTTAAGTAGCAGCTGATTGAGATAAAGAAACTAATCAAGAAATTCATTGTAGAAATTTGATGCATTAAAAGTTATAAGATAAAAAACAAGTACGAATAAAAAGGTTAAAATTTGTTTTACCGCTAAAAAACAAATTCTGTCTCAATGTTAATAGTATACTTGGATAATGAGACTGTATTTTGTCATTTGTTATAACTTCCGATAATTTATATTATGTAGGGGGCGTTGTACGAGGTAGAGTAATATAACATTTATATTACTCTACCCTGTGCTTGTAGCTACTATTTTTACTATTTTCTATATCGATAAATTGTACGCTATATTCAATAACGTCATTAATAAATAAATGGTTGTTTTTTGCAAAATCCTTTACATTCTCTAGTAATTCCTTGTCATAAGTTGTTTTGTATTGAATGCGATCTTTAGGCCTTAACTTTTTATTAAATGAGATAACATTTTGCGCTAAAACAGTTTTCAATCCACTTTCAATTAAATAATTAATGTGAGTATCATTTTCTTCAGCTGTTATTTTTAATGATTCTAAAATAGATGAACTAATATTTGTTCTAAATTTAACCCTTGAAACGTCTGTAGTTTGGATTAACTTTCCATTCACCAATTTCCACATAGATAAAATGCTCCTTCTAATAACGCGTTATTAATAATCTATTCGTTGTGACATACGTTGCTTCTTATGAAAAATAAAATTATCATTTTCTGCATCATTATATATAATCTTTGCAAGTTTTGGAAGATCATATTTACCTTTTACCCATACACGATAGATTGGATTTGCTGCCTGATTGATAGTTGTTGAGATTTCAGAACGTAATTCCCATGATTGGAATACCGATAAAAGGCCTTCTGCGAAGTTTTGACTACCGGAAGTAACATTCATAACATACCCTGTTTTTTGTACCCAGCCATCCCCATCAATAACTCCCCTAACAAAAGATGATAAAAACTCTTGTGGAACGTTGGGAAAAGGAACTGTTAAAGATTTATTTGGATATATTCCTAGGTTTTCAAGGTCCTTTTTCAATTTCTTTGAATTAATGATTAATGTTGGTGTTGATCTAGTTGGGCCAATAGGAGCCAATATATAATCCGCTTCCATATATTTCGCGATTAACTTAAGGATCCTTTCATCTTTTTGGGAAAATGAGATGCTATGAAATTTTTTATTTACATGTCCATCTGTTATAAATAGACCTAACACCCAAGCCATATCATGGGTCCATATTTTAAAGTAACGCTCATTCACTTTATTTTTTCTAGGTTGCCCAGAGTATTGTTCTCGGTTCATCGGTACGCCGTGCTTATACAAAACATTTCGAATCGCACGGTCAGATAACCCCACGATTACTTCCATTTCTTTAAAAGGCATACCACTTTTGTACATTGTTATAATCGCTTCATCCGTCATACCTGGTTTTCTGGCCAATAACATTCACCTCCATTCTTATTTTCATAATTTACGTATTTTCTTCTTTTGATTCTATATAATTCTCTTATTATTTAATTATACGAACAAGAGTTCCTTCGGGCAAGTATTTAACATTAATATTAATATTAATAGGGAAATTACGATATAAAATAGCCAAGTTTTCAAGGGTTAAATCGAGAAAGTTGGCTTTGTTTATTACTCTATCTTTGAATTATTTCGAACAATGCTTGCTAATGTATTCAGCGCTTGTTCGCAGTTAGTTTACATCGTTAACGTGTCTATACAGCGCATTACTTTACTTTCAAATAAGTTTATCTCTCGAACTGGTAGTTTCTAAATTTTGGTTTTTAGCTATCAAAATTAAAGTAGTTATAATTATTTATAATTATCTGTGAGTGCTTTTTTAATTAGCTGATGGCCGCGATCAAGGTCATGTTTTATTAGTTTTTTGTAAGCGCTCGCTTTTTCGGTATCTCTAATAAAATAAACGGCAATCTCTTGATACTTACTTCCTTCTTTTTTGATTTTACCTCTTTTTAATATGCCTTGCTCAAGTAGTTCATGTAATGCTCGATAAATCTCTGGGTGCTGTGGTTCATAACCGTAGGGTTTAAATTCCTTTCTTAATTCGTCAAGCAATTTCATTCCGTACCATCTACCATTTTCAATATTTGTGATGAGGTATAGCTTTATAAATGCTCGCTGCTTAATTAGAAAACCTGTACTTTCCCTTTGCTTCTCTGTTATGATAATCCCCTCCCCTTAATGATCTACTTACATATTGTGCTAATAACACTATAGCATAAATGTTAGTCCTCGCCTGTTTTATTCCTTCTTTTTCCTTATTACCTCCCGTGATGTGTTAAAGTTTTCTCTGTTATGATGAGCGAGAGTATATTTATTATTGTGCATTTAGCACATAGTGTTTTCTGTATTTAAACGACGTAAAATAACTGTATTCCAGCTTGTGATTTTTTGATAACACAGTAACTTTTCTATTTATTGAATGGATATTTTCATGAAACTTAGAATATCAAAACCAGTATAATATTCTTTTTGATTTATTCCTAAGGTCTTAAATACAATACAAATGGCATGCGGTATTGCATTGGCAATAAGATGAATAAGTTCCCTCCAGCATTAATCGCGTTTCATCTATTTTGTTATATTAGAAAAATACTTTAAGTACCTCTATTTATCTATCCTTGACTTGGTAATAAATCTCTTTACAATGAGTTAAAAGATAATCTCTTACTATTGTATAAGACATACTATCATTCTTTGATCTTCTATTACCTCCTTACTACTATTCACTTTTATGAAAATGTTCCATTTAGGGATTATGTAGTATCATACTTTATTAATATGTATAGTGGAATTTCACCATATAGCGTAATTTGTGACATGAAAGGATTGATTATTTTTATGTATGAACTAATAAAGATAAATAACTGGTTCGCCGGCTTGCAATGGCTATTTTTTATTTTCACAAATACCGTTGTTATTCCTATTACGGTTGGAGCAGCTTTCCAATTATCCGAAGGTCAAATTATTATACTTGTTCAATTGTCGTTTATTGTAACAGGTTTGGCGTGTATTGTTCAAACATTGTTTGGTCATAAGCGATCTATCATGGAGGGACAATCAGGGCTTTGGTGGGGAGTTATTTTAAGCCTTAGCTATTCTGCTTCTGCACAAGGCATCTCACTAGGTACCCTTGGAGGCAGTCTTGCTGTTGGCATTATTATGTCCGGGATCCTCACTGTTATTATTGGTTTAAGTGGCCTAGGAAAATATGTATCTAAGCTTTTTAGTGAGGGTGTCATGGGGGTGTTTATGTTTTTATTCGGCTGTCAGATAATCTCCATCTTTTTAAAAGGAATGCTTGGTATTCCTTTTGGAACGCAATCAGAAACAGCACAAATTGATATACCTATTTTTTTACTATCAGCAACTATTGCTGCCATCGTTATTATAATAAGCATAAAAGCATCACCGAAAATTAGAAGGTATGCTCTTTTACTAGGAATTATAATCGGGTGGATTTTATATGTTCTCATTTTTGAGCAAAAAACCACGACCGGAGAAATGACAAGTATCAGTGTGAGCCTCTTCCCGCTCGGTGCACCTGCATGGAATATAGGTATCATTATTACCGCTATACTAACCGGACTATTGAATTTGGCTAATACCTTTGGGGCGCTAAAAGGAACAGACGGTATGTACCATTCGAAAACTACCAACGGCCAATATAAACGTACCATTACAATAAGTGGTTTTTTCGTAATGATTGCCGGGCTATTTGGAATGGTTCCCTATGCGCCATATGTCGCCTCCATTGGCTTTTTAAGTCAAACACGGATTGTTGAAAGGCTACCGCTTATTTTAGGTGGGTGTATGTTTGTAATTATGGGAATGGTTCCAGCGATCGGGCAATTCTTTTCTAAATTGCCGTTAAGCGTTGGTAGTGCTGTTTTGTTTGTTGCTTACCTACAATTATTACATTCATCTTTACAATTTTTTCGTCAGATTGAATTGAATACGACTAATATCTATCGTTCAGCTATTCCTTTATTTGTTGGGATTATTATTATGACTCTCCCTCCCACTTACTTTGAATCAATCCCAGGCTTTATTCGTCCACTGATTAGCAATGGATTATTAATGGGAATCATTTTATCATTAATTCTGGAAAATTGTTTTTCAAGGGAACGAGGTCATGTCTACATAAGTGAAAAGGAAAATCAAAAGATGAAAATGTAGTACTGTTTTTCGCTTTGGAAATAGAAGTTAATGGTATAATAATACCGAAAAATGCAAATGACATTCAAATAATGCTAGTGGAGGAAAATCATGGCTAAGGATATTCGTATTAATAATGTGGAACGCTTTGCTGGTTTTAGTATGCTCTATGACGAAAATCGTCCTACTCCACCAAATGAGGTCATTCGGATTTTGACCAGATATTTATCGGATAAGCCGCAAAAACTTGTGGATGTAGGATGTGGAACAGGTCTCTCTTCTTTCATATGGTTAGGTCATGCTGATGAAATAATTGGTATCGAACCAAACGATGATATGCGTCAAGTCGCCATTGCCAATTGGCAGGCACAGCAGAAACCAACTACACTTCGATTTGAGAATGGTTTGTCCCATCAGCTGCCGTTCGAATCTGCTACCGCCGATATTATTACTTGTTCTCAATCTTTTCACTGGATGGATCCGCAGTTGACTCTAAAAGAATTTGCCCGAGTACTGCAGCCAGGTGGGGTTTTCGCCGCTTACGATTGTGACTGGCCGCCGACATTTAACAAAGATGTGGAAGAAAGTTATAGACAACTAATTGCACTTGCTGATGCTCGTGTAAATCAATTATCGTCAGAAGAAAAACAGGCATACAAATGGAACAAGGAACAACACCTACAACAAATTAGACAATCAGGTTTGTTTTCTTTTTCTAAGGAAATCGTCTTTCATCATTGGGAATTATGTGATGCGAACAGATATTCAAACATTGCTCTAAGTCAGGGTGGTCTTCAAACCGCATTAAAATTAGGCGCAGATGAACTTCTTTCATTGGTTACTAAATTTAGTAATCAAGTAGAGGAAGCTTTCGATGGCAAACCTCAAGAAGTCCTTTTTAGCTATCGTATGCGTCTAGGTATTAAATAACAAAGGATACAAAAAAACATCGTTTGGAAATCAAGCGGTGTTTTTTTTGACAAATCAAGCAGTTCAATAATTTAAAGTTATAAGTATCAATCCTCTCCCACCTTCCCCAAAAAGTTTTTACATAATGAATATGGCGAACTATCAATGAAGTAATAGAATCATATTATTTACTTCCTAAGGAAAACGTTTACAATGAAGTTATCACAAAACAAGGAGGCAATTTGCATGAAAAACATGAAAACTCAAACTGCACAAACATATAAGGGGGAAATTCATTTATAATTTATAAAAGATCTATCCCTTATATGTGTATATTTAAATAACACTACAAAGGGGTAACATATGCATTTTCCAGTAAAAAGATTTTTCTCCTATTATAGACCATATTTATCATTGTTTCTTTCGGTATTGGCATGCGCTTTAATTGTATCTACTGTGACTTTAATATTTCCTTTGCTCGTTCGGTATATTACGAAAGAAGTCTTGGCAGGAGATTTATCCTCTGCGCTAAGTGAAGTATACTGGATTGGTGGATTTATGCTGTTTTTAGTTGTAGTTCAGAATACCGGAAACTACTTTGTTGACTACAAAGGCCACGAAATCGGTGTCCGTATGGAGAGTGATATGCGTAGCGAGTTGTTTGCGCATATGCAAAAGCTTTCTTTTAGCTTTTATGATAAGGAAAAAACCGGTAAGCTAATGTCGAGAATAACAAATGATTTGCTATTGCTTTCAGAGCTATACCACCATGGTCCAGAGGATTACGTCAAATATTTCGTCCGTTTTATTGGAGCGTTTATTATTTTGTTATTGATTAATGCGCCGTTGACTATCGCAGTATTCTGTTTTTTACCTATCTTAGGTGTGTTTGCGTTGTATTTTAACAAAATATTGAACAAGACGTTAAGAAGGAACAAAGAACGAATCGGGGACATAAATGCACAGGTTGAGGATAGTCTATCGGGAATCCGTGTAGTAAAATCTTTTGCCAACGAGCAAATAGAGATGGATAAGTTTAACCGAGAAAATGATCGTTTTCTTGATAGTCGAAAGAAAACCTATAAGGCAGAAGCATATTTTTATAATGGCGCTGAAACGTTTATTCAATTAATTACGATTACTGTGGTAATTTTCGGTAGCGCTAGTATCGTTAATAAAACGCTAGATTTAGCAGATTTAATTACTTTTTTACTGTATATCAATTTTATGATTGAACCAATACAGAAATTGACTCATATGAGTACGCAATTTCAAGAAGGAATCACTGGCTTTCAGCGATTTATGGAAATCATGAATCTAAAGCCGGCGATCGAAAATAAACCAGATGCCCTCGACTTATCCGAGGTACGTGGTGAAATTGAGTTTAAAGACGTTACCTTCCGTTACGAAGAGCATTTAGATAATGTCTTCGTAGACATGTCTCTTCACATACAACAGGGAGAGTACATTGCTTTAGTTGGTCCGTCCGGTGCGGGAAAAACTACCTTGTGCTCGCTCATCCCCCGCTTTTATGATGTGACGAAAGGGAATGTATTACTAGACGGGATCAATGTTCGCGATATTGAGCTTCAGTCATTAAGAAAAACAATAGGTATTGTACAGCAAGATGTTTACCTTTTTGTTGGAACGGTGATGGAAAATATCTGTTATGGAAATCCAATTGCTAGCGAAAAGGAAGTCATCGCTGCCGCCCAACATGCCAACGCCCATAACTTTATCATGAAGCTGCCAAATGGCTATCAGTCTGAGATTGGGCAACGAGGTGTCACACTTTCTGGTGGTCAAAAACAACGTCTAAGTATCGCTCGTGTATTCTTAAAGAATCCAGCCATACTCATCTTAGATGAAGCAACGAGTGCGCTAGATAACGAAAGTGAAAGCATTGTTAAAGAATCGCTAGAATTATTAGCGAAAGGGCGTACAACGATTGTGATTGCTCATCGCCTTTCCACTATCCGCAATGCGGAGCGGATTATTGTGTTAACGGAGGATGGCATAATAGAACAAGGTACACACGATGCTTTACTTGCCCGAAATGGTGCGTTTGCACAGCTTTATTCCAAACAATTCGAATTCCAAGTATAGGATTGTACAAAATAAATATGACAATTTACGTAATGAACGAAGAGTTGCTGTTTTTTTCGGCAACTCTTTTACTCATTTAGGGTTGTTTGTTTAGCCCCTAATAAGGCATGGATTATAATTAGCTTTATAGAATAGATTACTTGACAATAAAAATAAACTTAATTATCATATGTAGAAAATGATAGATTTTTTTCGTATAACCCCAATAATACGGTTTGGGGGTCTCTACCAGGAACCATAAAATCCTGATTACGAAGAAGGTACATGTATATGTATTTTCTTCGTAATCAGGATTTTTTATCTTTTTACTTATGAGTTAATACAGACCAGGAGGTTATGATGAATTTTACAACATTACCAAAAATAGAACTTCATTGCCATTTAGATGGCAGCCTTAAACCGGAAACTATAGTGGACATCGCTAGGAAGGAAAACATCAACATCCCCTCTTTTGAGATAGATGGAATCCGTGATGAACTTATCGCTCCTTTAGAATGTGAATCACTGGATCAATATTTGGAGAAATTTTCTATCCCTAATTTGGTGATGCAGTCAAAGGAAAATCTAAGAAGAATTGCTTTCGAACTTCTTCAGGATGCGGCAGAGGAAAATGTGAAATATATGGAGATTAGGTTTGCTCCTCTCCTTCATACTAAACAAGGATTAGATGTAGAAGAAATCATTCAAAGTGTCTTAGATGGCATGAAGGATGCCGAAGATCGATTTGATATAAAAGGAAATTTAATACTGTCATGTATGAGAACGATGTCAGTTGCTAGTGCTTTTGAAGTCGTAGAAAAAGGGAAAAAGTTTCTTGGTCAGGGAGTTGTCGCAATAGACTTATGTGCATCTGAAGAGGAAGGATTTTCTAGAAACTTCATAGAACCTATTAAATTAGCTAAACAGTATGGTTATCGGGTAACCATTCATGCTGGTGAAACCGGAATTGGCCAAAATGTACTAGAAGCCGTTACCCTTTTAGGTGCCGAACGAATTGGACATGGAGTATTTATTAAAAACTGTGAGGAAGCTTATAGAATCGTAAAAGAGCAACAAATTGTCCTAGAAATGTGTCCGACAAGCAATGTTCAAACGAAAGCGGTGAATAATTTTCGAGAACATCCTATCTATCAATTTCACAAGAAAGGTATAAAAGTAACAATTAATACGGATAACAGAACAGTCTCAGATACAAATATGGTGAATGAATGCAAGATCCTATATAAGGAATTTGATATCAGTTTTGAAGATTATAAACAAATATACTTTAATAGTGTGGAAGCAAGTTTTGCAGATTCAAAGACGAAGGAAATGTTGAAAAAGTATATATAGTAAATGGGTAAGCTGCCTGTGCGAATAGGCAGCTTATTTATTTACCCTAATTATAAATTTCAGCCACCCCTTCTCTTCTTTTTAATCATTTTCTATCCAGTTGATAAAAGTAATATCTATCCTCCCTTTAATACCTTTACTAGCACTACTAATCTGAATTGCCTAGGTATCATTCTTTTAAGTAGATGTTATATAGTTCCTTATTGCTTTGATCGCTTTGAGATACCCTGCTAAGCCCTTCAACGTCCCTCTAACTGGGCAATCACATTTAAAGACCAATACTAACTTTAATAATGTTCAGATAAATCAAATCAAATCCATGCAATGATTATGATAGATGTGATACGCTTAAATTATTATTGAAAGGAGTGGCTAATAATGGGGAAATCAATTCCAAAGATCACACTTAATGATGGTTTAACTTTGCCAGTTATAGGATTAGGTACATATGGCCTGAATGGAAATAATGGTGCCAATGCTATTCATCATGCAATTGACATCGGCTATCGACTAATCGATACTGCATATAATTATGAAAATGAAGGAACGGTAGGTGAAGCCGTTCGACGCAGTTCTATCCCAAGGGAAAAATTAAGAATTACATCTAAATTACCAGGTCGCTATCAAACTTATGATAAAGCTGTTACAACCATTCAAGAATCCTTATATCGCGCAAATCTAGACTATTATGATTTATATCTTATTCATTGGCCTAACCCTAAACAAGATCACTATGTGGAAGCTTGGCAAGCGTTAATTGATGCTAAAAAATGGGGGCTCATTCGTTCCATTGGTGTTTGTAATTTCTTACCTGAACATATAGAGCGTTTAGAAAAGGTAACTGGTGCTATTCCAAGCATAAACCAAATAGAATTACACCCATTTTTCAATCAAGCTCAACAGAGAAAGTGGCATGAAGAGAATAACATTATGACAGAATCTTGGAGTCCATTAGCTCGAGCAAATGAAGTTTTACAAAATGAAACGATTAAAAAAATTGCCGACCAGCACAACAAAACGATTTCACAAATTATTCTACGTTGGCATTATCAACTCGGAGCCATTTCCATACCTAAATCCTCCTCTTCCGCACGACAACTTGAAAATATATCTATTTTCGACTTTGCATTAGATGAAACAGAAATGAGTTTGATGGCAGAATTAACTCGTTCTGATGGAAGAATGAAAGGTCAAGACCCCGCTATATATGAAGAATTTTAGTTAGTTATGGTATTAAACAGGGGCTTTCCAAGAAGATGTTGTAGTTAATCTATTGGACAGCCCCTCTTCTATTTTTTGAGCATAGCGTTATTTCGCGTTATAAGCTCTCTCTTACCGCGGGCGGTTGGTGATAACTGTGGTCGGTATCACACTGTTCCGTTATCATGTATAGTCTCACGCCTTTCACTATTATCAATCTAGTTCCCACAATATAGTATTTAAGAGTCTATGACAGCCTCGTTTAATTTCTTTTGCTAAAAAAATGATTTTGTTCTAATACTTAATATTAAGCAAATAGTACAACGCTGCGATATCAAAAACATGAAGATCGGAAGACTTTTGTTGAATTGCAATTAATTGTGGTGGGATCGGATTATCATAACTAATTTCTGCTATAACCCTGTCAGATTCATTTACGATAAAAACACTTTTAACAGCAAAATCTTTTTTGATACTAAATTTATCCCCTTGATCAGTGTGTAATTCCATCCTTGGATGGGTGGTGATTTTAGTCTTGTCAAATAACATAAAGTTTCCTAAGTTATTTGAATTGCCTTTCCATATGGATTTGAATAAAGATCGCTTATCCACCTGCTCACTAATTTCACAATATAAATCGTTCTTGAACCCATATGTATAAACATCAATGATAAATGAAGAATTCATTACAAAATCTATCGTTTTTTGGAAAAAACCACGATGTTTTCTTTGTAAGTATCCAACCCTATTTTGCTCCTCATCCAAGATTTCTATAGATTTTGTACTTCCCCTATAGTAAGGATTTTTATATGTAAATAATCGCAATTGTATCCCTCTTCCAATTCTCTATAGTAATATGCTTCTAATCACGAATATTCTAAACTAAAGGGATTACTGGATTTATTTTTCCTTTTGTAAAAACATTTTGGAAACTACAATAAAACTAATAATCGTATATACAAATGCAAAGGAAGCAATTAGCCAAAAATCTAACTTAATAGTTACTGCATCATTACCACTTAAATATTTTATCACATGCACTACTGGTGGAAATAAGAGTAGTATCCATTTAAATAGCGCTACTTTTTCCACTATACCTTCGTATGAAATAGATATCGTTACCACCAACATTGCTAATAGCCAAGTATACTTTGTAGAAGCAAAGGAAGTAATAGAGAAAAAAGAACCTACTATAATACCGAATATAGCTAGGAAGAAATGGCTATAGATGGACAAGCCAAAGTGTATCGGTTGGATCGTTTCTTTAAAATTATTCATCAATACAGGATAAACAATGGCAAACAACATGAAGAAGGATGAAATAATTAAACAAATAGCCCACTTCCCCCATAAATAATGATGTTTGCTACCCAATTGGACAAATAGTAAATGTTTCTCCGTTTCTCCCTCAATGGAAAAAATCCCTATTGTAACCCAAGTCATTACTAAATAAATGGCAAGGCTTGTAACAGCATAACTACTTAAAATCGGAACTCCCTTGTAGGTATAAAAGATAATGACCCAAGCGCCAAACACTGTTAACGGAGGGACTATCTTCAAAGACCGAATATAACTGATGAATTGGTAACGTGTGAACCCGCTCATACTTCCCTCATTTCTCTGACTTCTAATACAGTACATTTTTTATTTAATAATTCTATTAATAATTGATCACTTAAAGAAGCATCCACCGTTAGGTAAGCAGTACTTCCCTTATAACGAGCGTTAAGCAAATCCATTTCTTTAAATATCTCCTTATCATTAAATAATATTTTTATGAATCTTTTTCTTTGTTTAGTATTTAAAGAGATTTCTCCAGTTTCCACATCTAAAATTTGATTCGCAAGTTTTTCGATCATCAGCTCTTCGTGTGTGGTGAAAATGATGGTTACTTTTTTAAAAAGCTTTTCTATAATTTGAATGAGTGTATGCTGGGAAGCGGTATCTAACCCAGTAAGTGGCTCGTCCAAAAGAAGAATATCTGGCTTCATGACAAGGGCCTGGATGAGATTAACCTTTTGCTTTGTACCTTTTGAACATTGTTTGAGTGGTGTATTCAGAAAGGGCTCCAATTCAAACATTTGAATATATTCCGTTAGCATAGATTTACTCTGCGACTTAGAAAAGCCATAAACGGATGCGATTAAAAATAAGTATTCCTTTAATTTAAATCGCAAATTTACTGGGAAATGCTCTGGCACATAGGCAATTTTTTTATTGTGTCTGATGATCTTTCCGCTCGTTGGTTCATAAATTCCAGCTAGTATTTTCAATAAAGTGCTTTTCCCTGACCCATTTTTACCACGAATAGCTAAAGCACTAAACTCTTCAATCTGAAAAGTGATATTTTCTAAAATCAGATATCCATCGATTTTCTTACTTATATTCACTGCTTCAAATATAACGTCATTCATATAACCACAACCTGTTTTTTATTAATCTTACCATTATTCTTATTATTTGAGCGTTTTTATGTATACATTGATCAACGGGTAAATTTACACGATCTACATTTTGTAAGGAAAAGGAGAAATTATACAAATTACTCAAGGTCCTTGCATACATATTTATTAAGACAAGTTAAAGGATGGAAAATATGACAAAACAGAGCCTTATTAAAGGTACGATTATTTTAACTGTAGCGGCTTTTATTACAAAATTATTAGGGTTTGGCAACGGGATCATGTTGGCCAATATTCTTGGCCCTGAAGGCGTCGGTTTAATGATGATGGCTATGCCAATTATCGGTCTATTATTTACATTAACTACCTTGGGTCTTCCTTTGGCAATAGCTAAACTCGTGGCAGAAGCTGAAATAAGGGGAGATAAACTGCGTGTCAAAAAAATCCTTATCATTTCATTAACGACAATTATTTTGTTAAGTATCGTCATCATGATTGGGGCATTTTTTTGTGCCAACTTTTTGTCTGGCATTTTATTAACGGACAAGCGAGCCTATTATTCTTTTCTTGCAGTTATCCCTATGGTGCCTATTATCGCCATTTCTGCTGTCATCAAAGGATACTTTCGTGGAAAACAGAACATGACACCGATAGCTTCCTCTCAAGTTTTTGAACAGGTAATTACAATTGGATTTATTTTCATATTAGTTAAATGGCTTATTCCTTATGGTATTGAATTTGCCGCAGCGGGGGCAGTGTTAGGTAGTGTGATTGGAGAGATCTTTTCATTACTTTATATTTTACTGTTGTTCAAATGGGAAAAAGATAAACGTTTCACATTACGACATTCGTTCATAAAGCATGCCAGAAATGGAAAAGGAATATTTAGAGATTTACTGAAAACAGGGCTTCCTACAACTGGTGATGGAATAATACTATCAATCATTGGAATGGCCATGCCAGTTCTTATTACGCAAAGTTTAGCCCTTGCTGGTGTGGAAACCGCCATCGCTACTAAACAATTTGGGATCTTGCTTGGCTATGCAGCCCCTTTAATTTTGCTTCCGGGATTTATCACTCATTCACTATCTGTTCCTTTAGTGCCGGCTATAAGTGAAGCGCATGAGAAAAATGATCATATGCTCATTCATAAAAGTATCCAGCAGGCAATTTGGGTTGGTTTAATCGTCGGTGTACCTTGGACCATTATTATTTATCTTTTTGCTGAACCATTAACTACGTTGATATATAAATCACCTGAAGCAGCTATTTTTGTGAAAATCATGGCTCCTTTTTTCCTTTTACATTATTTCCATGCTCCCTTACAGGCAGCACTTATTGGATTAGGAAAAGCAAAGGCAGTTATGCTAAATAACTTAGTTTCTTCTGTTATTACCCTTCCGATTATATTTTTCTTAACTTCAAACCCTACATTTGGGATTAAAGGAGTTGCTATTGCAATGAATGTAGGTGTCGTATTAGGGACATTACTACATTTTTCTACTATTTCTAGATTAATTGGATTTCATCTAAATCTAATGGAATTTGTAAAAGTAATTTTATCGGGAATAATTATGGGGTGTGGAGGGCTAATTATGTACAGATTTGTCGGTAATACAAATACGCTTATTCAGTTAGGATTCACGCTAACATGCTCCTTGCTTATTTATCTAATATTCCTTACATCATTTAAAAGTACGGCCCTAAAAGGTTAAAATAATAACTTGGAAATGTCGTTTAATGATGCTACCACTTTACCAAGGAAAGCAACAGAAAGAAAGCCCTGTAAGTGTTGATAAGTTTTTAATACCAATTGTTTACCAAGATAAAAAGGCATCACATAAGATTAAATTACTTATGTGATGCCTTTTTATTAGAAGTTTGGAAATCGAATACAGGTCTCATCGTCGGAACTGTTATATATCCATCAGTTTATACGTGACTGTGGATGTTGTAATAAATGTATAAGTAGCTTATTTTCAATTTTTATTTCACATTGTTTCAGGGCCATTACTATTGCCCCTGCTACAGGAGATAATGATGGTTCTACCACTTGATATTTTTTATTAGCGTTCTTTTGCAGTTTTTCCGTTAAATGTTGCCGAATGTATGTGCTGCGGATAACGCTACCAATATAGCAAACCTTTACTATTTCTGCCTCAAAGGAACCCCCTAACAATCTGATTCCAATTTCTAACGAGTGAACTGCCTCATCACAAACTTTTTTTGCTAAAGGCACATTTTCAAGTGCCGCTTCCGTTAATAGCGGAGCCATTAAGCCAAATTGGCGATCACGCTCCATTCGATTTTCAATAAATTGTTGGGAAGCACGTCCACGAAATTCATGGCTAGTTTTCACATTCCAAAATTGCATGACTTTCTTTTTTAGTGGCTGGTCTTCATGCTTTATCTGACCGGCCAATATTTGATAGACAGCATCGTAAGACAAAAAGCGGGCCGCTGTGCGAGCATAGTGACCAAAAGAACCGTTAAATAGGATTCTTTCATCCTCCGTGCGGCCCATCACATTAGAGCCCGTCCCAGATATGGCCATAATACCTGGTTCAAATAAGAAGGCGCCAGCATGCCCAACTTCAGAATCATTAACTATTAATCTAGGACATGATAGTCCAGGAATTTCAGTTAATGGGTTTGCCCATTCTAGATCTTGCCTTTGTTCATAACCAGGAAGCCCTGCAACAAAATACTGCGCTTGATCCCTTTCCACATTAGCTTCTTTTATCGCTCCCAAAACGACTTCTTGAATATGTTGCTTTGCATGTGGGTCTTTATTAGGATGTGCACTACCAGCCTCCTGATAACTTAATACTCTTCCCTGTAAATCAGTAAGCATTACACGAGTTTTCGTGCCCCCGCCTTCTAAACCAATGACATAAGATCTTTGCATAGGTATCCCCTCCTTATATGTGCTAGCCTCCATTCGCTACTATGACTAGCTATTATCCACTAGTGTCACTTTTCCTTATCGTTTTTTCATGGTGCACAAGCTTATAGAAAAATTTCAAATAATATTAATGGATGATTTCTGTCTCATAACGATAGGAATACATTAATAATGTTAACGCAGTACTAATGAATACAAATAAAGACAAAATGCTTTCTTGAAAAATAATTTGGCAAATGTATATGAAATAACAATAGATAAAAATGCACGGTAAGGCAACTTAAATTGTAACCACCTCTATTGCAATTTGTGTTACATAATTATCATAACCGTTAACGGAAATCTCATCTAACACATACTCCTCATATGAATCGCCTTTGATCTTTAGTTGATTAGCTTCAATAAAGTTTAAGATTTTTTCGTACGTTTTAAATATTTTTTTATAACTTCCTTTATGGTAAGCAATAACATATAATCCTTTTGGTTTTATATATACGGGAATATTCCCAGGATCATCAACAATTTTTGTATATAAAAAGGAATAGTTTTCGTAGTCTCCTTGAAGCAGTTTTTCTTTACTCAAAATGCCACCAATTGGATAACCGACATATAATTGATTGGCGTCACAGAATGCAATGAACTCAGAAACCAATTTTAAAAATTCTCGATCGGAGCAATTTAAAATCGAATCACTTATTACTAATTGTTCTGCTTCCTGTATCTCTATGTTAATTTGTGTGTCGTCAATTGCTAAAGCCCTCTCAGTTAAAGAAATTTTCGTATCAATGATCTTTTGTATTCTCGCTAGATTATCCATTTTTCGTTCAATTTCTATTGATTTTTCTTTGAATAGCTCAATCAATTCTTTGGGAGATCTATTGTTCAGAAAGGATTTTATTTCTTTCAAAGGCATATCAACTTCCTTTAACAGTTCAATAACTGTAAAGACGTCAAACTGTTGATAAGAATAATATCGATAACCGTTTTCACTCTTATATTCAGGTGATAGTAGTCCGATCTCATCATAATGAAAAAGTGTTTGCTTCTTTACATTGCATAATTTCGCAAATTCACCTGTCGTAAAGTATTTTCGTAAATGACTACCCATTTGCTATTTCCTCCTTGACTATCTGGTTACCGTATACCTTAGGATATAAATATACCATTATGAGACGTCTAATGGCAGGCAAAAATGATCATAGCTCGAGTTTTTGTTAAATTGAAAGGAAAAGTGTAATGAATATAGAAATTTTAGATGTAACGAATGAAGATGTGCAAGATATTTTACATTTAACTGTGGAAGAAACACAAACATCATT
Organism: Lederbergia lenta NBRC 16444; assembly: GCF_001591545.1. Lineage (GTDB taxonomy): Bacteria > Bacillota > Bacilli > Bacillales > Bacillaceae_C > Lederbergia > Lederbergia lenta. The sequence goes on along the minus strand of NZ_BCVC01000001.1, from coordinate 1,452,167 downwards.
TGTAGAAACAACGGAGCAATGTTTAAAAGAGGCAAAAGAGTGTGCAAATTATAAACCTGTTGGTCTTTATGCCAATAAGACTTTAGTTGGATTTGCAATGTATGGATCTTTCCCACAAGAAAATGGCAGGGTGTGGCTGGACAGATTTCTAATTGATACAAAGCATCAAGGCCGTGGTTTTGGTAAGCTTATGCTTGATGCGATGATAAAAAAATTAACGAAAGAATTTTCATGTAAGCAGATATATTTAAGTATCGTTGAGAATAATCAAGCCGCCCTTCATTTGTATGAGAAATTTGGCTTTCAGTTAACTGGAGAGTCAGATATTAACAATGAAAAGATAATGGTTAAAAAAATAGATAAAAATTAAATTAGGTGAATCATATGAACGAAGCAACAATGAAATTAAGAAATATGCCAACTAAAAAATTGTTTATATCCTATTTGATCCCATCTGTATTAGGTATGCTGCTTATGGCAATCAATATATTGGTCGATGGGATTTTTGTTAGCAATGGAATCGGTCCGGATGCACTTGCTGGAATTAATATTGCCGTGCCCATTTTTTCGATCCTCCTTTCGATTTCTTTATGGATCGGTATGGGTGGCGCAACATTATACTCCATTTCTATAGGTGAAAATAATATTCAAAAAGCAAGATCGATCTTTACTCAATCATTCATACTTGTTGTATGCATTGTCGGAGTTTTAATCATTTTAGGATTATGGAAACAAACGGAGCTGGCATATTTATTTGGTGCAAATGAACAAATATTACCATATGTATCGGATTATCTGCATATTATATTATTATTTGGTATTTTATATGTAGTTGAAAATGTACTAAGTATTTTTATCAGAAATGATGGCAATCCCAATTTAGCAATGCTTGGTTTGATCGTCACTTCTATATTAAATATCATATTTAATTATTTGTTTATTTTTGTATATAAACTAGGTGTTACTGGTGTCGCATATGCTACTGCACTTTCAACTGCTATTGGATTACTTGTGCTTTTATCTCATTTTCTACGTAAAGAAAGTGTATTAAAGTTTATACGGGTGAAGTTTGATTATTCAATTGTGAGTGATATTTTAAAAATAGGTAGCCCTAGCTTTATTGTGGAAAGTTCAGCTGCAATTATAGTGATCGCTTATAATATTACCTTTATGCATTTTGTAGGTGAAAATGGTGTAACTGCCTATGCGGTCGTCAATTACCTCCATGTCGTATTTTTAATGTTATTTATTAGTATTGGAGCTGCATTGCAACCAATTGTCAGTTTTCATTACGGTGCAAATTTAATGGATAGGTTAAAAGCCTTTTTAAAGTTAGCAATTAATACGGGAATCGTTTTAGGGCTATTGATCTTAATTGTAGGTTGGCTGTATGGAGATTTTATCGTGTCATTATTCGGCGTGCAATCAGAAGATGTCTCTTCCTACCTATTAAAGGGTATATCATTGTATTTTATCGGTTATTTGTTTTTAGCTTATAACTTAATTTATGCCGAATATTATCAAGCGATTCGAAAGATCAAATTATCGACGATTATAATCATCGCGCGAAGTATCGTAATATTTTTACCTTTGCTATGGTTATTACCAACCGCTTTTGGCACAGATTTTATTTGGTTAGCTTTCCCGATAGCAGAGGCGATCACAGCATTCGCACTATACATTTGTAATCGTAGATTAAAATCGTTGGAACCACAAGATATGGTTGCCATAAGGGAAGTAAGCACAATAGAGTCATAATGAAACACCGCCTTGCCAAAGGTGGTGTTTTTTTTAAAAGAATAGGAGACTGGCAATGGACCAATCTCCGCTCGGTAAATAGTTTAGCTATCATTTCTTCGCTATGTGCACCTTTAATAACTTACCCTTCACCGTTTTTGTTTTCATTTTATTCATAACAAGTCCACCCTTGCCATTGAGGATATCAACATAAGTCATGGCGTCTTGAATTTTAATGATTCCAATATCTTCTGCAGTTATACCAGGAATGCTAGTGATCGTGCCTACAAAATCGACAGCGCGCAGTTTTTTCTTTTTACCACCGTTAAAATATAGTTTCAGTATATCTTTATTCACCATTACATTTTTATTTTGTTTCAACTCAGGACGTCTTTCTAACTTTTCAACAAATGCATCCATCGCAGCGTCAACCGATTTCTGCGTAGGTGTGTTCCGACGTTGGATCTCAAAACCGATGTATGATTCGATTTCCGCAAGGAACTTATCCTCGTAAGGTGTAACGAACAAAATCGCTTTTCCTCTATTACCTGCTCGTCCTGTTCTCCCTACCCTGTGTACATAACTTTCATTCTCTAGCGGTATATCATAATTGATAACATGAGTAATACTATCAATATCAATTCCTCTAGCTGCGACATCCGTAGCAACTAAATAGCGAAACTCGCCTCGCTTAAATTCATTCATAACGGCGAATCGGTCTTCTTGCAACATACCACCATGTAATTTATCGCATGTGTAATTAAGTTTTTCAAGTTGATCCGTTACTTGATCCACCTGATCTTTCGTGCGACAAAATATGATACAGCTATCCGGATTTTCAACAATGGTCATATCGCGCAACAAAGCAAATTTTCGCTGTTCCTCTACCACTATAAGAGAATGATCAATTTTATCAGTTAATGTGATTGTTGATGCAATCTCAATATTTTTCGGATTTTGCATGTATTTTAAACATAGTTTCTTGATGTTTTCTGGTATGGTTGCAGAAAAAAGCATCGTCGTTCTCTGTTTCGGTAATTGATTGATAATCGCTTCCACTTGATCGATAAATCCCATTCTTAGCATTTCATCTGCTTCATCAAGCACTAAGTATTCGATTTGTTCAATGGCAAGCGTTCCGCGCTTTATATGATCAAATACACGCCCAGGTGTTCCTACAACTACGTGACATTTTTGCTTCAATTCTTCCTTTTGATAAGCAAATGGATGCTTGCCATAAACAGCAGCAGCTTTAATTCGCTTAAAACGACCAATGTTCGTAATATCTTCTTTCACCTGATCAGCAAGTTCACGTGTCGGTGTTAAAATAAGCGCCTGAGGCTTATTCTCATCCCAACGCACCATTTCACAAATAGGAATGCCAAACGCTGCTGTTTTCCCACTTCCTGTCTGTGATTTCACAATTAAATCTCTTTTATTCAGCGCATCAGCCATCACTTTTTCTTGAACCTCTGTTGCTGAAGCATAGCCAAGCCCATCTAGCGCCCGAGTAATCTCCTTACTTAAATGAAAATCTTGAAATTTCATCCTAACCAACCTCACATTCTTAGAGCATTATCTCACGAACAAGATAACTGCGATAGTTAAGAGTTAATTATGACTTTTCTAAATCCAAGTCTTTACATTATGTGTAAATCGTAATTGGTAAGCTATTCATTAGAGTAATCCTTCAGATTCGTGTAACTTGTGAAAAAACTTCGGCAAACTGTCAACACTGATACACATATTTACCATCTTAACGATTTTTAATGAGAATCATAAAAAAGTAAGTGATAAAACGAATGTTTTTCCACTTACTTCGGTTTTTGGGAAAGCCCCACTTTATTGTTCCCTTTCCTTTAACGGAATATTCTCATTTGATTCACTCATCAATGTTTTTAAATCATGTCCAGTCGGATTTTGAAATAATCTAAGTCCAAACTGTGGTGCTACGGCAAATAGATGGTCAAAGATATCCCCTTGGATTGATTCATACACTGCCCACCTTATATCATTTGAAAATGCATATATCTCTATAGGCAATCCGTTTTCACTTGGCGCCAATTGTCTTACCATTAAGCTCATGTCTTGATTAATCCCTGAATGATTTTTTAAATAATTACGGATATATTCTCTAAATACCCCAATGTTTGTTAGCGCCCTTCCATTGACAGTAATGCTACGATTTATTTCATGCTGTATATTGTACTCTTCAATTTCACGCTCTTTTTTTGTTATATAGTCTGTTAGATAATCAATACTATTGAATCTTTCTATCATCTCTTCGGTACAAAATGAAATACTGTTTGTATCAATAAATAAGGACCGCTTTATCCGACGCCCTCCAGAAGTTTGCATTCCTCGCCAATTTTTAAAGGAATCGGATATAAGGGCATAGCTTGGAACCATCGTAATAGTTTTATCAAAGTTTTGCACTTTTACAGTATTAAGAGAGATATCTATGACGTCTCCATCCGCTCCATATTTAGGGATTTCAATCCAGTCACCAACCCGAACCATATCGTTATTGGATAATTGAACACCAGCAACAAGTCCCAATAACGAATCTTTAAAGATCAACATGAAAACGGCCGAGAGAGCACCAATTCCACTTAAAAGAATAAGTGGGCTCTCATCCATTAATATCGCGATGACAAATATAATTCCAAAAGTAATTACAATAATTTTAACGACTTGGAGATATCCTTTAATAGGCTTAATTTTAGATATGTCGTGGGTTTGATAAATATCATTAATCGCATCCAATAAGCTATTAAAAACCATTAAACCCGTTAAAATAATATAGATGGTTGCACCTTTTTGTATCAAATATTCAAAGGTTGTAAAGGTAGAAGCAAATTGAAAAATAATGATTGCGGGAACAACATGGGATAGTTTACGAAAAACTTTCCTTTCTACAATAATATTCCCCCACTGGAAATTATTCTTTCTCACAATATGAGTGATAATTCTTATGACTACCTTTTTGGTAATAAAATTCGCTACAATACAGACGAATGCTATAAAAAGGATCATAATAAAAATGGAAAGATATTTAACTAAGTTAGCATTTAATTCAAATTTTAAAAGCCATTTACTAATCAAATCCATATTCTCGCCCCAAATTCTATGTATTATTCTGATCGGAGTATAATCTGCCCCCACATGCATAGTGGGTTATTCATTATAACAGAAATGACAACTACGTGAGAACTACACCTATTGCTAAGGCTAGCGGTACACTTTATTTACCTTACACAATCCATGAATGAGTAATACATGGGGTAGTAACAAATATCGAAATATAACAAGCATCCTACGTGTACCCAACTAGATTAATAGAATAGATTTACATCTAGTAGCGCACCTTTTTAATTTTCCCTGCAAGCAGTAAAAGAAGGCTTCGCGACTATGTCTTGCCATTTCTTGCACACCGATTTTACTCCTTAAAGAGATTTTCATTTTTAAAATATCTCTTATTTATTTCATTTTAACATAAATAACTAAATTCAATTTCTTAGGTTGATTAACATACACCAAATATAAAAAGTAACAAAGCAAAAAAACTGCCTTGTTACTTTTAAACAAATTTATTGTCACTCAAGTTAGGAAAGGACCATAAAATTGCATAATCCTAATTATTTAACTCCTAGTACCTCGAGCATTTGATTTACCCTTTTTTTGTTTTTGTTCATCTGGTCGTTTACCAGCACCATTTCTTTTCTCTTTGTGTACTTCCGAGTCTTTTACCATCTTATTCCCTCCGTTGTCATCTAAATATCGTTATTGTGGCATATTGAAACATAACTGTTAAAGAGACTTAAGGAGTTGGTACAAAGATAATATAATTACTGAAACTTGTATCCTCGACTCCCTAATATCAATATAACAGCAAGTATTATAATGACCGGATAAAGTTATATTATTCATTTATAAGCAGTTTATCACGAATATCTAGTGGGTGAGGGTACCTCGTGCTTGTTAATTGATTTACTCATGCCTTAGATTAACAATTTAAACCCTTTGAAGGCATTATTAGATGGAGAGTTACTTTTTATGACATCTAAGTGCTACATTTCCATTAAAGGTATTGTCGCTATCATTTACTTGATGACTCAGGCAGATTCCAATATTAATCAGATGGGAACAACGTAAACTTCCGCTAGCTTTCTATCATCTACTGTGGATTGGAAATGGAGCCCATAAACAAAATTGCCCCTGTTTCATCATCGGTGATAGCTAGGAAAAATGGTCGGTTAACTTCCATAAAAAACGGCTCATCAATGGATGCTGAAGTTGTCTTTACATCTATAGACGTTACTGCAGCCGCTTCTGTACCTGCCTCATTCACCTCAATAAATGTTTTTTGCTTCACATCATTAATCCATAATGGATCCTCTTCTTTAATCATTTTCGTGAAATCTGCATCTTTTTCAAACGCCTTCTTCATGCCTAGGCTTTTCAAGGATTCATTTAGAAGAACTTCGTATTCTAATTGAAATTTAGGGAGGGTGACTGTCCCTTCTTTTTTCTGGAATTCCATATGCCAATCTTTCCAATTTTTATTCGAAAGTGTTTTCTCAAGTGCTTCTAAACCAACGTTTTCTTTTGGAAGAAACACACTCATACTCATCTCTCCGTCACTGTATGGAAGAATAACTGCTTGAAATTTTTCATTTTCCAAATAAGATAGTTTTTTACTCAGCGTCATAAATGATACATCCTTTTTTGTTTCATCTGCTAGCGTAAACGTACCTTTCTCTGTCTTAGCTCTATCAAATTCATATTTCCAAGTACCTTTAAAGTAAATGGCGTTAATGAGCATTGCCACTAAATTAGGATCTAAAGGGGCCTCAACAATTTCTTCAATCTTTTCGTTCGTCGCCTTTTTAACCCAGTCATTTATCAATTTAGAGGAGTTACTATTCGTAATATCAATTTCCTGTATTTCTGCATCGAAATAATCCTTTGTATGTTGAGCGAACTTATCTTTGAAATGATAATTCTTATTTAACCAAATCGAGTTGGCAATATCCAAACTAATTTTGTCTGAATCGCTATGGAGCCTACTCATTAATGATGCGTTCGCTTTATTTAGTTCATTTACATTGATATCTTTCGTCTGCATAGCCTCTGCGATCTCTTCCTTCGTTAGGCCCTCAGCCCCGTTATAGATCATAGATAATGCCATCAACAAACTTGTCGGCGAAATAAATATATTATTATTTTCATCTGCTGGCACTCCCTCCAATAATTTAAAGCCTAATTCGTTATTAGAGGAAATAATCTCTTTATAATCATCTTTACCAAAAGCTACCTTGTCTGAAATATCCAAACTATCACTATCCTTTTTTGTTCCACAACCTCCAATAACTACGAGAATACTAGTTATCAGAAGTGGAATGATTAATTTCTTCAAAACCTTCACCGTCCTTTTAATGATTAGACTGTTTATTTTTAAAAAAGTTACAGCGTATTTTTATAAACTTAGATAATATAATATATAGGTGTAAAAGTTGACCTGTAATTATCATCTTCTATACCATTTTGGGACAAGCCTATTAAATTGTTCAAGTCTAAATAAGGGGTAATTCATACACTATTTCTCACCATTAGAAAATTCCTCATTTATTAATATGGATGAACTGCATTTTCCATAAAAGGTATTTGGAAATTTGCATATGACTTCGCCCCCATCCTCTCCAGAATATAAGGAAAATTTCAATGGAAAATGTAAAAACTCCCAGTTTTATCATAGGAACTGGGAGTTTTCTAGACTGTCATTTAACTGTTTAACTTTAGTTTTTTACTTCAATTTCATGTTCTTCATGTTCATGTAAACCATCGTCATTCGTGACATGAATTTGTACTGAGTAAGTACCAGGCTCTTTAAAAATATGCTTAGTTGTATATTCACCAGGGCTAACTTCTTCTGCATCTACCCAGTCGTGTTTTTCAGAAATATCATCATTCCAAATTTCAAAGCGAACACGAGCTTTCTCTAAAGGTGTCTCTTCATTTTGTAAATGGACAGTAAATGCTACTTCTTTTTCAGCTTTTACATTCTCCGGTTCCATAAAGTGCATCCCGAATCCATCTGCATGTTGGCCGTGATCATGATCATCATGTCCTTCTTCATGATCTTCCTCGTGGGCTGCGCCTGTCCCTACAGTTACTTCTTTTTTCGGCATTGTGTGAAGCCCTCTTGCTGTTACATGGACTTGAACTGTGAAAACACCATCATGTTCAAATGTCGTTTCCGCCTCGTATGTACCATCATCGTTATTTTTAGCTTCAATCATACTAGATTCTTCTTTTTTACCGTCTTCCCAAATCTCGAACTCTACTTCATTTGCATCCGCAACTTTTTCTTCCCCTTGAGTTACTATTGCTTTCATAGCAATCTTTTCATTTACGTCTACAGTTTCAGGTACTTCTAGCTGTACATCTAACATCTCAGGTAGCTCTAGTTCCTCTACCTTGTTACCATTACATGCGGAAAGCACAACCAATCCGAACGCTAGCATGAATATCCAAATACTTTTTTTCATAAGTTTCCTTCCCCACTTCTATAAGATATTTTTATTAAAAACAGGTCATATAATTCACCCTGTTATTAGAGGAGTATTTTCCATATTGATTGCTATTACATTTTTGAATGACAATGGGTTTGGCCATTCATTTCCTTATGTATTGCACTCATTGCTTCTTCAAAGCTATATATATTCCCACCGAATCCTTTTTGGAATTTTTCCGCTTGCTGCAAAGAATCAAAAGGTATAACCTGTGGTTGACAGCAATTAAGCGAGAGATCTGCATTCAAAAGAAACGTTGCCATTTTGGCACTAATGGTAGTGTCTTTTAAAAAATCTTGACAGATGATTTGCGCAACTTCCTCTGCGATATCTTGATAACGTAATAAACCACAATGAGCACAACATGTATTCTCTACTTGTTGGTTGTTCTTAATAAGTTGAACAGATAACCGAGAATTTGTAGGCTTATAACAATAAGAGCAAGTGTTGGTAGAAGCATAACTTTCTACTGAAAGAGTAATTCCATTAGATGTCTTTAATATCTTCTTCTCATCAATTAATGGTTTTAAATCACGATAGACGGTCATTTCTGATACATTTAATCTATTGCTAATTTCAGCAATACGCAACGATTCTTCTTGTTGTAACCATGTTAGTATTTGTTGTCGGCGTTCAATTGGTAACATGATACATCCTCCTTTTCTATCCGAATCAATTCATCGCTCATTAACAAGGTTATTTCTTTTGGGAAACAAATTCAAGGTGATTTAGAACGAAGATGTGAATATTTGTTGAATTATAACATTTTCTATAATTGAATGAAAAGGCTTAGAACATTAATAATATTCAAAGTTATTCCCCTTTTATGTATTGCTGTATTTCAGGGGACACAATAGAAATTTCAACAGACATGATATAATGGATGTCATCGCATAATGTTACAATAACTTCTCTCCTTGTCCAGCTTAGTGCCCCTACACCACCTCTCTTTTTGAACGATAACACGATATTTTAAAAAGCGATTTTTTTCAGAGTATGCTAAATGGAATAAATATTCTCCTCTTTTGTAACGACAAAAAATAGCCATGAACTAAACTGCGTTCATGGCATATCATTTAAAATCTGAAATATATAGCGAAGAATTCACCAAATTTATGAATATCAATTATTCTATACAAATTTAATCTCAATCTTTTTCTATTTACTAACTGAATTACAATATTTTTACGGATCTTAATGTAACAGTTCTATAATATGACGTTCTGTCACATAAGTCTTTCATTACTTTCCTATTAAAACACCTTTGTCGTCCAACTCTCGCCGTTCCAAACGTCTGTTACAACACTTTCATAAAAATCAGGTTCATGAGAAATCAGCAGAACGCTACCATTGTATTCTATTAAGGCGCGTTTTAACTCATCCTTCGCTTCTTTATCAAGGTGATTCGTCGGTTCGTCAAGAACGAGCAGATTTGTTTCGCGATTGATTAATTTACATAAACGAACTTTTGCCCGTTCACCACCACTTAATACTTTTACTTTGCTTTCAATGTGCTTAGTCGTCAATCCACATCGAGCTAACGCAGCACGCACTTCATATTGTGTAAAGTGGGGGAAGGCTTCCCAAATTTCCTCCAAGCATGTACGATTGTTGTCTTCTTTCGCTTCCTGTTCGAAATATCCGATTTCTAGATGTTCTCCATGTTCAACAGAACCGGAAAGTGCGGGGATTTCCCCAAGTATACTTTTCAAAAGTGTTGTTTTTCCGATTCCGTTTGCACCTGATAAGGCGATTTTCTGTCCGCGTTCCATTGTTAAGTCTAGCTCTTTAGACAAAGCTTCATCATAACCGATGACGAGCCCTTTCGTTTGGAACAGAAATCTTCCTGGTGTTCGTGCTTGTTTGAAATTGAATTGTGGCTTCGGTTTTTCTGCATCTAATTCAATAACTTCCATCTTATCTAGCTTCTTCTGGCGGGACATGGCCATTTTACTCGTAGCCGCATTCGCTTTATTGCGGGCCACAAAGTCTTTAAGATGGGCAATTTCCTTTTGCTGTTTCTTGAAGGCAGCCTCCAACTGTTGCTTTTTCATCTCATGCACACGCAAAAATTCATTATAATCCCCAGCATAACGGGTGATCTCTTGATTCTCCATATGATAAATAAGTTGAACAACGCTATTCAAGAATGGAATATCATGGGATATCAAAATGAACGCATTTGCGTAATTCTGTAAATAATTGCGCAACCAATTGATATGCTCGACATCCAAATAGTTTGTTGGCTCATCAAGTAGCAAAATGTCTGGTTTCTCCAGCAACAACTTCCCTAGCAAAACCTTTGTCCGCTGACCTCCGCTCAAATCATGAACATCTCGGTCAAGGCCGAATTCATCCAATCCGAGTCCGTTCGCTACTTCTTCTACTTTTGAATCGAGAATGTAAAAATCATTATGTGATAAGTCATCTTGTATTTGACCTGTCTCTTCAAGGAGTACTTCCAGTTCATCCGCATCAACCTCAGCCATCTTCGCAAAGAGTGCATTCATTTCCGCTTCTTTGTCATATAAATATTGAAACGCTGTCCGAAGTACATCACGGATGCTCATTCCCTGTTTTAATTCAACATGCTGATCCAAATAGCCGACTCGCACTCGCTTGGACCAACTGACTGTTCCTGCATCGGGCTCTAATTTACGCGTAATAATATTCATGAACGTAGACTTTCCTTCTCCGTTCGCACCAATCAACCCAATATGTTCTCCTTGCAATAATCGAAAAGACACGTCTTCAAAAATCACGCGGTCTCCAAAGCCGTGACTTAAATTTTCTACAGTTAATAAACTCATATAGCAAACACCTTTTCCTTAACTAAGATTGTTTCTACCTAATCAACATGTCCATAATTGAGACATTTGAATCTTTTTTATTATAAAGGTATTTTGTGGATGAGGATAGAGCGGAATATGATGAACAGCAAGATCCTTTCATAATAATATAATGTATGAAAGGATCTATAGGGACGGAGATTTATTCAAGTATCTTAACAATAAGCGGAATCGAAAACGGATTTATCTTTGATAAACTCAGTATATTGTTCGGATTTTTAGAGAACAGGGAAAGTGAATGGAAGAACAACATTACTTTTAGAAAGTGTTGTTCTTTTATTATGTAATTCAAGTAAGTCGTAATTTAGTTGCATCCGTTATGATGCTATTCATGAATGTTTCAACGGATTGATTTTTAGCCAATCTTGGACTTTGTCCAGACCAAAGCGACATAAAATCTTGATTATTTTGTGAGGAAGAAGCTTTTCTTATAGATTGTGTAAGTGTATTTTGAACTGGGAAATCAGGTAAATTCAGTTCGTGCTCCTGCATTTCTTCAATAAAGTTATTTTTAATCCCTCTAGCCCATTTTCCAGAGAAGGTTCGAGTTAAAACAGTTTGCTCTTCACTAGCTTGAAGGATAGCTTCTTTATGTAACGGATGTGCTCCACTCTCTATACAAGCTAAAAAAGCAGTACCCATTTGTACACCTTTCGCTCCTAGGCAGAGAGAGGCCATTAAACCTCTACCATCCATAATTCCACCTGCAGCAATTACTGGTATACTTACATTGTCAACAACTTGTGGAATAAGTGACATGAGCCCAATTAAACCTTCTTGAAAATTATTGATAAAATTCCCACGATGTCCGCCAGCCTCACTACCTTGACCGACAACAATATCCATTCCGATCCTTTCGATTTCCATTGCTTCACGCACAGTTGTAGCAGTTCCTATTAAAATAATTTGGTTTTGTTTTAATTCGGCAATTACTTCTTTGGTAGGAATACCAAAGGTAAAGGAGCAAATAGGAACTTTTTCTTCAATCACTATTTTTATTTGTTCGTTAAATAGTTCAGACATACGGCTAAAAGTAGGCATTTCCAATTTATCTTGTTGAACGTTTAATTTGTCACGAATGGGTTGCAGCACATTATTAGCAATTGTAATTTGGTCCTTTGAAACTTTACATTCATTCGGGATAAATAGATTTACTCCAAAGTTTCTCGTTGTTAGTTGTTTTACTTCCTTGATTTGTTTACGCAACTGGGCAGGGGTTAAATACCCTGCTCCAATCGATCCTAAGCCACCACTATTTGATACAGCAGCCACTAATTTCGCAGTCGTTATGCCCCCGGCCATCGGAGCTTGAATAATTGGATGTTCTATTTGCATGCGTTTCGTCATTTCATTATGAAGCAAAGATTGCACCTCCGCATATCCAAGAATACTTTTTTCATCATGATTAATTTTATTCGTCATTTTTATTTTTACTGATAACTTGAATTAACTCATCGAGCTTGGCATTTCTTTCTCGATCAGATATTGTCTTTGCATTTATAAATTTAATTACTTTAATTACAAAATAAATGCCAAAACCAAGAATGGCTAAATATAAAATGATAGGTATAAAAGCAAATAGAGCAAATAAACCATTTCCGCTATATTCCATTTAAATCCTCCTAAGTTGATCAATATAGTAAAATTATACAACACTTTTTTCCTCAATACAGTTTAATTAACAAAGTTGTATGACATACAACAACGTCTCTATTAACTGAATAAAAGAGTTTTCCCTTTGTTTCCGCTAGAGGATTCAACAAAACGAATAGCTTCATGAACCTCTGATAAAGCATAATGAGAATTAGGGATCATAAGCCTTAGTTTTTTATTGTTTAGTAAAGTGAATATATAGTCAAAAGTTTCTTGCCATTTTTCCACGGATACTTGTTGATTCCAATGCCTTAAATGAAACATTTTGACTTTTACTTTTGTTTGTTTAGAAATTTTTGCCCAATTTATAGGTTGACCTGATAAAAGCCCAATAGTTAATATAATACCATCAGGTTGAAGGCAAAAAGCTAACTCTGTGCCCTCTACTCCGCCCACAGAGTCAATGGCGGCGTTCGCTCCACGTCCTTCTGTTAATTCCATTACCATGGAATGTAAGGATGTATCTGATGTATTTATTACATCTGAAGCCCCTAATTGGAGTAGCTCTTTAGTATGTACATTATTTCTTGTCACAGCAATAAGTCGAAATCCGAGAATATTAGATAGTTGGGCAAAGATCCTGCCAATTGCAGAGCCGCCGGCATTTACTAATAATATATCTTCTGGTTTAAGTGCTAAAACGTCTGTACAAGTCAGCCATGCAGTTAGCGGATTGATATATAATTGTGCCGCAGTTTCATCCCTAATAGAATGAGGTATAGGAACAGCCAGATTTGCAGATGTTCTCACAAATTCTTGCCACGTTCCTTCTCCGCGTAAAGGAAGAACGCGCCTGCCAATTAGGTCATGAGAAACGAAAGGTCCTATTTCTTCAACAACACCAACCCCTTCATAGCCAGGTATGGAAGGCAAAGAAATACGATGAGAATACGTGCCAAAAATCGGTAATAAGTCAGATGGGTTGATTGGACGCATCGTCATTCGCACAAGGACCTCCCCATTCATAGGTTGCTGAATGCTTTTGTTTTCCACTTTCAATACATTTTCAGGACTCCCAAACTCGTAAAACGTAACACATGTAGCTTTCAAAATGATAAGTCTCCTTTAAAATGAAAAGTCGATGTAATATTACTATTTTAAGTGAAATCATCTAAAGAGCCAATTTATGAATTGTGAGCTTAATACAGTATCCCTTAGATTAATACATATATTAAAAACCACCCTTTAAGGCCCTGCTAGTTAAGGGTAGTTTCATTTTTATTTATGATTAAATGATGGATTAGTAAAAATAAGAGCAACAAAACTAGTTTATAAAGTTAGCGGAGTTTTCTATCTTAGGGAAGTATAACCTTATATCCTAAACGAACATAGTAGACAGTTTTTTGTTATCAATGATAATTACCCCATAAAACATGATTAATTGATTGTTGGAATTCAGCTACTTTTGTAAAATGAAGCAACATATCTTTGTCGCTCGTTCCAACATATTCATCTTTATCTACATTATAATATTGAACAATAGTAACTTTGTATATGCCATTTTCAATATCAATTTTATAACGGGAACAATTTTTATCAGGTACTTTATCACTTTCGAATTGTGCTGCCATCGTAAGACAGTCATAATCAACTAAATATAATTGATTATCGGTTACTTTTATATAGCCTTCCGTTCGTCTAAAGCATTTATGTTCTACTGTATTTGTACCTATTTTCACTTCGACGTTCCATGAATGTTCAATGCCTTCTTCAGTCATCTGGCACACCAAAATATGTCCATTTTTCATTTCATCATTAAAATGTTTCAGTAGTATATCTAACTCCCAATCTTCATCTACAAACGACTTGTACTGCTCGGCATTGGCCACTCCGATCAAATTAGTATCACCAGCATCCATATAAAATCGCATTTTGTCCTCCCTTTATCAACTTAAAAAACTGAAACTATTCAGTTATGAAATTCAATTTTTCTTTTATTAGATCAAGCTTAGTCGTCCCTCCATAAAAAAGTAACCCCCCATTGTCCATATAGAGTAAGTTTACATCTTCCGATTGCTCTATATCTTCTAGTATATGTGTACTAATGATCACGACGCTATGAAAGGAAAGTCTTTGTAGTTTGCGTTTGAAAAATAATCTTTCTTTAGTATCCAATCCTTCAAATGGTTCATCAAGTATGCAAATTCTCGGTTGGTTTATGAGTGCTTGAATCAGTCCTACCTTTTGTAATTGTCCTCCTGATAGTTTACTGAGTTTCCGTCTTCTATATTTAGTTAAATTTGATTCTTGTAACCATCCCTCAACTGTCGATTTAACTAGCTTATGAGGTATTCCTTTATGATACGCTATATAGGTTAAATACCTTATGACGCTCATTTCTGAGTGACCTTTGAAATGCTGAGGCATGAATCCAATCATTGTTCTTACTTCATCTATGCTTAACTGCTTTCGATATTTTCCTATCTCATTGTCACTAATCAATGTAGAATAATTGATCTCTCCATTATCGGGATATAATCCAGTCGAGAGCAGTTTTAGAAGTGAGCTTTTTCCCGCTCCATTTTTTCCAAGAATATACGTAATGCCAGCTGTTAATGTGCAATTAAGCTGATTGATAATTTTCGTTTTTTCTTTCACATATGTGACTTCTTTTACCGTAATCTTCATTAATTTTTCCTCAGCAAACGTTGTTTTACTAGAATGCTACTTAATAAGAGTATAGAAACAGTGAATATGCAAGCATTTATGAATAAAAAATAATCATTTTCAGGCAATTGAAACAAAGAAATGTATTGGAATTGCTTGTCGAATAAAATTTGTGTAGACCACACAAATACTGTCAGGATAACTCCAGTCTTTTGTCCAAACCACATCGTACTAATAAAACCAATCACACCAAAGAAGAATAGTGGTGTAAATGCACCAATTAAATACAAATAGGAGTTAGTATTTCCAAGGATAAAAAAACTCAATGGCAAAGTAATTATTAATTGTAATCCCATCACAAAAATAAATCGTGTAAACATTTGCTGGATCAAAGGATAGTAACTTAATGTTTCAATGATCTGATTCCCTTCGTTTTTAGACCGAAATGCATAGCCCATGACAGCAATCATAATAAGACTAATCCATTTAATCCAAGCTAAAAAACCAGTCATTTCATTTTGTGTATTTTGACTAATCGTAATCGTTAAGATGAGCATGATAACACCAGTCAGTAACCAACTAGTACTCCCATAAAAATTCCATTGGGATAAAAACGCATTTGTCACTTTTTCCTTTATCGTTTGTGTAGTTTGAGCGGTTTCCAACTCAGTCCTTATATCAATAGGCTTAATCTCTTCTACTTCTTTTATTTTTTGAATTAAATCTATTGTATTTTCTCTCGTTGGCTCTGGGGCAGTAAATCGATCAAAACGTTCTTTCCACTCATTTTCTAATCCCGCTAACTCTTGTTTTTTACTCATTTGCCCCCACTCCTTTTCTCTCATCCTCAATCAACACGCCCTCAAGCTGTTTTAATCCACGGGCAATACGGGTTTTTACAGTATTGATGGGAATATCTAATGTCAAAGCGATTTCCGCATATGTCAAATCTTGATAAAAACGTAAATAAAGAACTGTTTGATAATCTATGGACAATTGGTTTAAAGAATCAATCATCCATTGTCTTTCCAATTGGCGATCGATAATATGATAAATCTGCCCATCTTGCATATTCTTATCCGTAAAAAACTCTCGCTTTGTTGAGGATTTTTTCCAATAATCTTTACAACTATTTGTCGCTATTTTGTACATCCACGGTTTAAAATGATCTGGAGTATAGCCTTTTCTCCCTTGTTGATAGATTTTCAGAAAAGTATCCTGGACGATATCTTCAGCAAGTTTTTCATCCTGTAGTAAACGATACACATAACCATATAGAGGTTTATGATATCGGAAAACAAGTATATCTAATGCCGAGTCATTACCACATGACAATTGGCGCATATAATCTTCGTCTTGCATTCCATTCCCTCCACATTTCTAAGCAGTTTTTCGCATGTATTGTAACAGAGCTAATCCGGTAAGTAGCCCGCCAATTCCGATATAAAACAAGCGATTATATAGAATCCAATGATTTTCTATCGCAAAAAAACCACTCTCGCCATGGACAAACGTATACACACTGCCATATTTAATTAAAATTACATTTAGATCGCCTAAAAATATACCGCCAAATTCAGAACACATCCAAAATAGAATCCCAGCCAATAAACCGCCAACTGAATGTGCTCCAATCATAGTACCGGCAACAACAAATCCAATAATTGCCATGTAAACTGGAACTGTAAACACTAAACTTTTCCATACAAAAACTCCCATGGTCGGTGTCAAAACGAGTGTTACCACACTTAATAAGCCGATAAAAATAACCGCTGCAAACAGAATTCTTTCCATCGTGAATTTCCATCTAGAAAATGGATATGTCATTACTTGTAGATAAAACTTTGAATCAAAATCAACGGATAAGCACCATTGCAATATGAAGATCAACCATAACGGGGCTGCTCTTTCATAAATCACACTTGTTAAATCCTCGATCGTATAAGATTGGGAAGAATAAATGATATACGCAGCGATTGGAATGAAGAGCATGGTGACAATGGCATATAGGGAGCGAAACCAAAGTTTTAGTATTAGTTTTAGTCTGATCCTTAATCCATTCATTCGTTTGTTACTCCTTCGTATTTTTGCAAAGCAGCTTCCATGTCAAATATGCTCTTGTCATCCAATTGCTTATATTGTGTATAAAGAAACTTAACTACTGTGTTAAACTCTTCTTTACTTCTATCTTCATAACCATTTAATACATCGATAGGCTCAGGAACTTCACTAACTTCACTTGGTATCCCCCATGTAGATACATACCAATTCTTTAAACCAACCATTTCATGTAAATGACTTGTTATCGACCATTCCATCGCTAATCCCAATAATCGTACGTCTTCATTCTCCCAACTTGCATATTCATTCGTTAAGTATTCAACTATCTCATACGCAATAATTGAATCATCCACATATTCAAGACCTTCAGCATGCCAAATAAGAAATTCCTGACTAGGTGTAGAACGTGTAAGATAATAATGTTCATCATTCAAAATATAAATGACTGACGGTGTCATAGGGATATCCAGCCAATCCTCAATAAATTTCCAGGCTTGTTGATTCTTTTTAACTGCATTTTTAGCACCGTTAAGAATTTCTGGATGACCAACTATCCGAGTTTGACCAACCTTTACTTCCTCCAAATTCCCACCAACTAACGACAAACCATATAGAGAGGTACCGCTGTATATGCCAGCTTCTACTTCTGGTATCGTCAAAGCAAGTGGTATGTTACTATCTTCGTTCATAATTTCAACTGTGAATTCCGTAGGATAATCCTCAACCAACCTAGCATTTCTTAGTTCGAATTGGACATAATTGTTATTATGCTCTCGCGCAATCACTAATTGGCGTTTTCCGATGAGTGGATACCATCCTGCTTCTTTTGGAAGATACACTCTATGATTCTGAATGAAAGAATGCTCCACGTAGCCTTCATCACGATATTGTAAAACACTTCCATTATAAGCCAAGTTTACATTAAACTGTTCACCTGGCTCAATCATCTGATCAAAATGGACAATGACAAAATCACTTTCGCGTGAACAAGTCATAACTGATTTACTTGAGCATTCCGTCACATTTAATGCCTGTTGTAATGTAAGATATACATCTTTAACGGGAGCATCACCATTATGCTTAATCGTTAATTGACTCCTGACCTTAATTGAATTGTCTGTTTTCAGTAGAGCCGATAAATTCATCTGCTCCACTGAAAACTCATATTTTGTATTGTCCAAATATGTATCATAATATGAATTTTCCCATTCCCATTCAGCTAATCCCTTTTCATCCCGACCCTCAAATCCAGTTACATAATGTTCCCCTGTTGTGACATATTGTTTAAATGCCTGATCATATTGCACATAGCGAATTCCACTTAATATAATTGTCGGTATAAGTAGTGTGGCAATCAATACGGGGATAATCTTTTTTTCTCTTTGTACCCTTCGGTTAGAGCGAAATAATAAAATAGTTACAAGTATAAAAATGCCCCCGAGTAATAAAACGATGAATTGGTGCAATATCGTGGTTCCAAATACCCGATCGATTCCCCATATACTTTCATAAGGAGATTGAATAAACATATAATCAAATGGCGTCAATAAGTGTACTCTCGGATTATCAAATGTTAATGCGACCCCGGTATAATCAAACGGAAGTCCTAAAGTTAGTAACAAAATAGCCGGAATAAAAATATAAGCAAACATATTTTTCAATAGAATACCAAATAAGAAACCAAGAGAAATAAGTAAAATTAATCCGCCTTCCATTTGAACAAATACATAGAGGACGTTTTTAACTAAATCTCCAAAAGATATTTTCCCAAGCAAAAGCCAACTTATTTGAACAAGTAAAGTGATGAGTGTGATGCCAAGCGCGTACGTTTGAGTGACCAGCCATTTTCCAATGATCCATTCTGCATTTTTCACTTGGTACGTAACAATTAAAGATTCAAATTTATTTTCCCGATCTTTATCTGCCATATATACTGCAAACAAGCCGATCATTAATAGATTCAATAATAACAACCACATAAATCCTTGATAAAAAGCAGCAGCTCGCTCTTCATAATGAATGGGTTGTATTTCATAAGATATAATGATATATCCCCAACAAAGTAGATTAATAAAAAGCGGAATTGCTAAAAATTTATTACGGAATAATTGTAGCAACTCATAACGGAATATAAGTTTAGTCATGTTCATATTATCACTCCATTGATTAAGGCCATATAAGCATCCTCAGTCGAAGGCTTGATCAACTTTGCATTTTCATGCGGAGATTCTTTTGCAATAATCCGAAAAACAGCATTCCCTGCTTCCCTTCTGCTTGAAATAATTAAGTGTTCTTTTTCGACTATATCGTAATTAGCATATGGTACTTGAAACTCCCAGACATAATTGGCTGCTTTTTGTGCTAGGCTAGCGGTTGTCCCTTGAAACAGTAACCTGCCATTATTCAAAACCGCTAATCTTTCACAGCTTGATTCGATGTCACTTATAATATGGGTCGATAAAATAATGGAATAATCTTTACTTAGTCTTTCAATTACATTACGGAAGCGTATTCGTTCCGATGGATCCAGCCCTGCAGTCGGCTCATCAAGGATAAGTAATTTTGGATGACCAAGCAGTGCTTGTGCAATACCAATTCTCCTTTTCATTCCTCCTGAATAACTTTTAATTTTTTTATCAGCATGTGCGAGTAGATTCACCTCATCTAGTGTTTTTTCAATCTGAGTTACCCTATTTTTTTTATCCATAACACCTTTCATTGAGGCAACATAATGTAAAAATTCTCTACCAGTTAATTGTCCTGGTGCATGGAAATCTTGTGGTAAATAGCCAAGTATTTTGCGAACTTTGTCCCCTTCCTTTAACAAATCAAAGTCATAGATCGTTACATCTCCAACTTTAAACGGAAGAATCGTACTAAGAATTTTCATTAAAGTCGTCTTACCTGCCCCATTTGGCCCAAGTAGGCCAAAAAGACCTGTTTCAATATGTAGATTAATATTGTTTAAAGCTTCAAAATTACGATATGATTTATGTAATCCTTCTATTTTCACTTTATACATTTGTTCTCTCTCCTTCATCTATCTCTTCTTCTTACACGAATGGATCTAATATTTTGTTTCGCTTATTTTGTATTATTAAATAAATATGCATACAAAAATGGTGACTTCAAGGAAGTCACCATTACTTTCCAGCTAATAATGCCTTTTTAGCAAGTAGCATAGTAATAAATTGAGGTATGATATTTAAACAGCTGACCAATATGAGTAAGTGGAGTGGTGTTAGTGGTTTAAAATAACCAGCCCAAGGCTCATTACCTTGCATTTTAGTAAGGAAATAAAATGATATATCCATGGAGATAATATTTCCTAGAATAATAGCAATTGTATTTTTTGTGTATTTAGCAAAGAAAGCGATTATTGAGGTAGAGATCACCATAAGGAGATATCCGATCATGGAACCATTCGAGAAATCTTGATACATCGAGAAATATACAAAAGGAAAACAATACAAGCAAATGAATAGTAGATTAAATCCAAGACATTTCATTACATACCGCCTTAGCTCTATGTAAATGACTAATTACTCCAATTATAATATGATCGGCGCAATATGGAAGTAAAATCCTAAATTAATAAACTAAGTAAGGGGATCAATGGAAAATTCGGTATTAAATGATGTATTATTCACTGTTAATCTTTAATCAATAAAAATAAATGACTGAAAAAGCGCCGGGTACTATTCCGAGCGCTTTTTCAAAAAAATGGCCTATTTACTTTCCGCTAAAGGAACAATTAGTTCTAATTCTTTTATCTCTTGCCTATAGCCTTCATTATCTATGTCTCTTGGGACAAGTGTAAACGACTGAGGAATCGTATCCATTGGCGGCAGGGTAAGGATCATATGGCGGCCGTTATTATTTGCCATTCCACCTTGAATTTTTATCCCATCAAATGTATTACCTTGATCATCGATCGCGTAGAAATCGAACCATGGCCATGTATCATTTTCATCCATTTCAGCGGGATAATCGATCAATAAGTCTATTCTTGTTGAAAGCGGTGAGAACGTTACTCTGTCGGCTGTTATACGATAACCTTCTGCAACTTTCTCGGTTTTTACCTCAGGATAAAACTCTCGAATATCACCTTTTATTTTTTCTAGTGGGAAAGCAACCTTCCATTTCCCTTTATAACCGAATAGATCTTCACCATGAATAGAAACCTCTATATTATCCCCGAATTCATCATAATTAGTTAATGTGAATTGATGATGTTCTATTATTGTTTTGGAATTAAGATCATCTTGCCCTGTGGAACTTATTGCGGTTTTGAAGGGCATTCCATTAATATGCACATAATTATATCCGACCGCTTCTTCATTTAGTGATAGCTCTTTTTCTCCCGTATATACAACTGTAACGATTAATCGTCCACCATCATAAACGGCTTCTTTAACTGTCATCGTTAAACCGCCATGACTATCCTGTTTATCTATTACAGTAGTTAGTTGATCGCGTTTGATGTTATCTGAGGCTATTTCACCAAAATCCTGGTAGATTGACCCTATGATCGGTATATTTGATAAAGCTTCTGCCATCCCAGTAGAAACAAATCCTGAGCCGAGTATGCTAATACATAAACCACAAGCAATCAGTATAGACTGTTTCATGGTTCTGCTGGTCCTTCTCTTTTTCTTTGCCTGGAATATAGCTGCCTTCTCCCGTGCGAGTAACTTGTCTAAAGGTATTTCAATCTGATCAATTGAATCGTTAAACTTTTCTTTATTCATGCATATAGCCCTCCTTTAAAATCGGTCTTAGTTCTTTCTTCGCTCTATTTAAGTGAGATTTTACCGTTCCTTCCGGGTAATTCAAGATCGAGGCAATTTCTTTTATAGATAAATCATGATAATACCTAAGCAATATAACTGTTTTGTATTTGGAATCTAAGAATTTGAAGGCTTCAGATAAATCCATTGAGATTGCGATGGACTCGATGTCTTCGCTGGATATTATCTTTGTAAAAATATCTTCATCATCCGTTGTAAAATATCGGGCATCCTTTCGTATAAAATCAATAGACTTAAAAACAAGCATTTTTGTAATCCAGCTAGAGAAACTCTCTGGCTTTTTCAGTGTTTTCAATGATGTATAAGCTTTATAAATTGTGTCCTGATAAATATCAAGCGCATCCTGTTCATTTCTAACATATGAATAGGCTGTTCTATACAATTTCTCACGAACAGTACCGATCAATTGTTCAAAGGCTTCATCATTCCCTTTTCGGGCCTTTTTTACTAATTTAACGATATCCATTTTTGATTATCCCCTCCGTTTCATAATAAAGTCGATTGAGAGAATAGAAACGTTGCAAAATAATGTAACAATGCTATTTCTATTTATTCTTGGATGAGCCAAAGAAATCTAAAACATGTTGGGCTCGTTTCTATATATAACAAAATTGTATCCATAGAAATATAGGTATTACAGGTACATTATAATGAAATAAAATGTTTGAACAGCATAATTTGCGGGCAAAGATTAATGAAACGCCACATATTAAATATTTAAACTCTATGTTTATTGTAATGGATTTGTAATAATTGAATTTACTTTGAAATATATGAAACTTTTTCTATTAGTTAAACGTCTATTATATACAAGCATCTGAAAGGGTGGTAAAAATGAAAAATAAATTTTATGCGATTATTCTAATGTCTTTATTCTTAATAGCGGCGGGAGCATTTCATTACGATGGATCACAAAGTAGAGCAAACGCAACCGAAAATAGTAATAAAGTGAGTGAAATCAACGCTGGAGAAACTCAACATTTAATAAACAGGAATAGTAAACAAGCTGAAAACGAGATAATTATCGATGGCGAACGATTTGAAAATATCATGGAAGAAGAAAAATTTGCAGATCTAAGTAAGATAGCACAAGACAGTGATGCAAATCTGTATGCCATCCCAAATAGCGGTCAATTTGCAATAGTAAAAGATGGAACGCCAATTTTTCGAATGAGCACAGGCATTAAAGCAGCGAGTGTGGATCATGTACACATACTTTCCGAAGCATTTGCAATAGGAGGAATGGAGGAATTTAACAATTTGCCTAAGAATATTGATCAAGTTTTGAAAACAGGTGAAGAAGTATATGTTGAATTAAGTGAATATGAAGGCTATGTAGTTTATCAAGAAGATGGATGGATCATTGTATCTTGGTAAATGCTTTCCAACACTCTTCAAAAAATAATACCCATCCCCCTTCCTATCTTTTGAAATAAAAAACGTCATCCATTAAAAATTGGATGACGTTTTTATTGTATCTAATAGGGTTATTCCCCTTCTTTTTGTGGTAGATCATCCTCTTTTGGCTCTGCACGGTATACAGTAAATGCTAAGATCACTGCTACAATAGATATGGCAAAAGAGATAAAATATACAAGTTCAACACCTGCCACCATTGCTTCACTTATTGTTGCTGGGTCTTTAGGATTATCTGCGTTTTGTAAAAAATGGAGCTGTCTCGCATTCATTATACTGATAAAAACAGAAACACCAATTGCGCCCGCAACAGGCTGTAATGTCGACATCACTGCCGTGCCATGTGGATACAATCGTTTAGGCAATTGATTTAATCCGTTTGTTTCTGCAGGCATCATAATAGCTGAAACAGTTAGCATGATAAGCACGTATCCAAGTATGACAACCCATAAGGATGTATCAGCAGTTAGTCTACTCATCATGAACATCGTCCCACTTAATACAATTGTTGCTGGAATCATTAATAATCTTGGACCGAATTTATCAAAAAGATGGCCCATAAATGGTGACATAATTCCATTTAAAATACTTCCCGGCAATAGAATGAGACCGGCAGTTGCAGCAGTTAAAGCTAATGGCCCTTGCATATATATCGGTAAAATAATTTCCGAAGCAAACATTGTCATGATAATAATTAAGAACATTAAAACCGCATGAGTAAACATGGGATATTTAAAAACCCTTAAATCCATTATTGGTTCATCTAGTTTTAGTTGTCTAAATGAAAATAAAACAATCCCTATAACTCCAACGATTATCGCAATAGCAACATTGGGACTAAGAAATCCATCTGCACTTTCCCCTACGGCACTAAAGCCGTATACAATCGAGCCAAAACCAATAGTAGAGAATGTAATTGATAATATGTCAATCTTTGGCTTTGTGACTTCTGAAACATTAATTAAATATTTGTAAGCAAATGCAATAGAAAATAAAGCAAAAGGAATAACTGTAATAAATAAATAGCGCCATCCTAAATATTCAACAATAATCCCAGAAAGCGTTGGTCCAATAGCAGGTGCGAACATGATTACAAGACCTATTAATCCCATAATTTTCCCACGCTTATGCGGCGGAAAAATCAATAGAAACACATTAAATATAATTGGCATTAATAAACCTGTTCCAACAGCCTGTGTTAAACGCCCTACTAATAATATAGGGAAATTAGGTGCAATAGCACTTATTATCGTCCCAATAGTGAAAACGATCATAGTGCTTAAAAATAATTGGCGGGTAGTAAACCATTGCAATAACAAAGCAGATATGGGAATAACTACTCCCATCACAAGCATAAATCCTGTTGCCATCCATTGCACAGTTGTTAAAGATATTGAAAATTCATCCATTAGTGTAATAAGGGCAATATTCAATAGCGTTTCATTTAATATCGCAAAAAAAGCACCAATAATGAGTGAAAGCATAATTGGTAAAACCTTAAAGTCAGGATTATCGGCCAAATATTCATATTTCTTTGGTTCGTTAATATTATCTTTCATATACAAAAAACCCCTTCTGTCTAAATCATTTTTTAATCACAATTTCTAGCTTGTGTTAAAAAGTAGACGAAAAGGAGTATGCATATAATAGGAAAAATATTGAAATACATTCACACGAGCAACTCTGTCAATGATATTTTAATAAGAGAGTAGTCTCTCTCCCTTTTATTATTTGGATTTCTCTTAAAAAGGCAGACCAATTCCGTTAACTCCACACACAAGTAGAGACTTTCAAAGCTATTCAATTAGCCAAGCAAAGTTAAATTAAACCAGAATTTGATACATACCATTTTAATAAAATCCTCCGTTCAAAAATTTGTAGTCCAAATGTAACATTTTTTTATCAAATTAGCAAGCGTATAACGCCTATTATTCTAATTAGCACTTTGGTTTGCGCTAATGTCAATAGCGGGCTTTTCTCGTTAACTCTCCCCTTCTTTTAATAAAATTGAGTTTAAATAACTAATAATTGAAATATATATTTTAATCCTATGTAACCTTTTTAAATGGGATACGTCTACATATTTAACAGATAGGGGGCGTTCTGATGGGAAAGGGAAATAAGCTTTTATTAGTTTTATGCTTTTTCGTTCTATTGTCAGCATGTAGTACAAAGAATTCGAGTGAAAATGCTAAAATGGATGAGTATTCTCAAAGTTCTGGTGAAGTGGCTATACAAACGGAAATGGATGTAGAAGAAATGGTTTCTGACACAGAAAATGCCGTCGATAAAAAACTGGATGTAGTCACATCTGACAGAAAGATTATTCATCAAGCACAGTTGCATCTAAATGTAGAAAATATTGAGCAATCCTTGCATTCGTTTGAAAAAAAGGTGAATGATTATGGTGGATACATCGTGGAGTCAAATGTATATCGGGAAAATGAGGATGCTATGAATGGTATGATCACAGTGCGAATTCCAGAAAAACATTTTCAGCCTTTTTTAAAAGACGCGGAAGGCGAAGCAACTAAAGTTTTAGAGAGGAATGTGACTGGACTGGATGTCACTGAGCAATATGTTGATCTCGAGTCTAGATTAAAGTCGAAACGGGTTGTAGAAGAAAGATTACTTAATTTCATGGAAAAGGCAGAAAAAACGGAAGATTTATTAAAAATTTCCGATGACCTATCTAAAGTACAGGAAGAAATGGAAGTGCTTGTTGGACAGATCAAGTATCTAGAAAACCAAACTTCTTATTCCACAATTAACATATCAATGCAGGAAAGTCGCGTGGTTGTTCCTGGGATAGACAATAAAAACTTAAATACTTGGGAAAAAACTAAAAAGCAACTTGTTACTAGTACGAACTTTATTCTATCTGCTATTTCAGGATTGACCGTATTAATAATTGGAAACATACCAGTTATTTTGTTATTGCTTATTATTGGAGCAGTGATTTATTTTAAAGTGAAAAGGAAGAAAAAGAATCAAGATATAACATGATTAAAGCCTAGGTTAATCATCATGATATTACAAGAAAGCTACTAACGAACAGTGATGGCCAGTATTAATCGACAACGGCTTGTAAACAATTTTTCATAGCCAGTAAATGTTGATTGACGGCTAGTAAGTTGCTCGCAACGGCCGGTATTCCTTCAGTGACCGGTAAACATTAAAAACATAGAAAAGCGATCAAATCATCGGAAAAATGAGTTTTTAAAGGTCTACTCATAGTATGATTATGATTGTCTCCCAATAGAAACAATACAGTTCCGAGGTTCGGTACTCAAAAAGTAATCCACTTAAATGGATTACTTTTTTATGTTTATATAGCAATTAGGTTAATCAATACGTCAAAGCTAATTTATGACCCTGTTGACCGATAGTGTTTCACACCAAATCTCCAAACTAGTAAACAAGGAAGAATAAATATAATCCCAGCTATGGGTGCCATCATATATACAATGGAATTCCCCTCGTTTTTATCTAATAAATACATTAACGGTAGGTAATTAACAGTGCCAAAGGGTATGATAAATGTAAAAAACTTTGCTACCCATTTATGATAAATATTTAAAGGGTATTGTGCCATCTCCCTTCCACCATCTGTAAATATATTTACTACTTCAAGGCCTTGGATCGTCCAAAAGCACATCGTCGCAGCAAGGATGAAAATCCCAGTAAATATAAATACTCCACTAATAATCATCAGTATGAGAATACTAGCTTTAATGATACCCCATTCAATTGGCAAATTACTTAATGCCCAAATTAAAACAATGATACTTTGAATTAGTCTGCCAAACCTTGTAAACTCAAATTGTGAACCCATTACTTGAATAATCGTATTCCTTGGACGCACAAGCAGGCGGTCAAAATTCCCATCTCTAACAAGACTGGAGAAGGCATCGAACCCACGAGCAAAGCACTCACTAATCGAAAAAGCCATATGAATGACGGCAAAGCAAAGTGCAACCTCGAAAAAACTCCACCCTTTAATCTGTCCAAAACGCTCAAATAAGAAATATAATCCAGCGAAAACGGAAAGCGGGATGAAAAACTGACCAAATGATAGAAGTAAAAATGATGTTCTATACTGCATTTGAGATTTAAATAAAATTTGGAGATATTTAAAATAGAGACTCAAACTGTTCACCCTCCCTGTACAACTACTCTTCTTAATGCCTTATTAAAAGCAAATCTTCCGAGTAACACTAGGACGACCAGCCAAATAAGTTGAGCTAGTATTCCGATGATCGCTTCATTTTGTGGAATATGTCCTGAGTAAACGCGAAATGGAAAATCTGCTGTTAATCGAAAAGGTAGCATATAAGCGATATTTTGCAGCCATATAGGCATAAACGGGATCGGAATCGTTAAACCGGCAAAAAACTCCCCAATTACCCCAAAAACAAGCAATGATCCAACTGGAGACATCGTAATAAAGACTGAAATATAAATGAACATAGAAATAGCAACTAGGAGCAATAATCCTAGAATCATAGATGTTAAAAATAAGAGAAAGGTTGTTACATTTAATGGTAAGGTCATTCTATATGGCTGCGGTAGTAAAAAAGCAATGATTAGAATTGGAAAGCTGCGAAGGATGGCACTCGATAGCCGTTGTGCTAATAGTTTTGCATACCAGAAACCATAAATTCCACAAGGTCTGCAAAGTTCATATGCGATATTTCCACTAGTAATCAGGTCAAATAATTCATTGTCACGGAACCACAGCATAATGAACGCAAGGAATGCTTGTTGTAGCCAAATATATGTAACCAATGCTTGAAATGAAATAGGCGGTGTTTGGATGGCATGTTGATAAAATGCCTCAAAAATCATAATATACATAAATCCCCAAAAAAACTGTGTAGCTACGCCGGCAAATGCAGCGGCACGATATTGCATACCATTAAGAAGTCGCAGTTTTAACACAGAGATATATGGATTCATATTTGGTACTCCTTATAAAGCTGGACGATAATCTCTTCGATTGGTTGTGCTTCGATAGAGACATCAAGCAATTCTACCAGTCTAGAAATTTGAGAGATCACTTCTGCTATCATTACTTTTTCCGTATTTATGCTAAGAACCGCTCTTTCTGAAGTTTGAGAATGAACTGTAACTCCGTAAACGTCGAATGACTTTATACTTTCTCGGTAATCTACCGTAATTATTTTATGTGAACCATATTTTTTCCGAAGTGCCTCTAACTTGCCATCATACAGTAAACGCCCCTTACCGATTAAAAGAACCCTGTCAGCGAGGGCTTCGATATCATTCATATCATGCGTAGTAAGAATGACTGTAACTCCTTTTTCCTTATTAATGGTTTTTATGAACTGTCGCACGGCAATTTTTGAAAGGGCGTCAAGTCCAATGGTTGGCTCATCTAAAAATAAGACACTCGGACTATGTAAAAGTGACGCTGCGATTTCACACCTCATTCGCTGACCTAGGCTTAGCTGACGTACAGGTGTGTAAATAAGCGTTTGTAGATCAAGTGTTTCGACGAGCAGGTTGATATTGGCTTTGTACTCATCGTGAGGAATTTTATAAATGTCGCGAAGAAGCTCAAAAGAATCAATAACAGGTACATCCCACCACAACTGAGAACGTTGTCCAAAAACGACGCCAATATTTTTGACATATGATACTCGCTCCTTCCAAGGAGTGTATCCCATAATGGTGCAACTTCCACTATCGGGGACCAAAATTCCACTCATGACTTTGATTGTTGTGGACTTTCCAGCCCCGTTTGGACCGATGTAGCCGACAATTTCCCCTGGTTCAATAGAAAAAGAGATATCATCCAATGCTTGAACAATCGTATGCTCACGGTGAAATAGCGCTTTCACTGAATTCATCAACCCAGTGGAGCGCTTGGCAACTTTGAAAGACTTATTTAAACCTTCAATAGTAATCAAGTATTTTCTCTCCTTTATTTGGCAATCAGAAGGAAGATAATACCATTATTTAACCACCGTGTCAATCGCTTTCATACATATTTTCAAGTGTTTTATCTTTTTTGTTGACATCAATCAGCTAGGATAGATGCCCACAACTGATTGATGCCTTGCTGAAACTAGCTCACCTCCAAGAATGTCTTCTAGCTGCCTGCTGGATTGGGTCCCATGTACTGTTATAAGGAGGTGCATAACAAAGATCAAGGTCCTCTAGATCTCTCATTGTCATACGGTTAAAAAGAGCGGTAGATAAGACATCAATCCGCTTATCCACCCCTTCCTCTCCAATTACTTGTCCACCAAGTAATTGATGATTATCATTTCGATAAATTAACTTAATAAGAATAGATTTTCCCCCTGGATAATACCCAGCAATATTATTTGTTTCCAATTTTATCATTTCGTATGGTAAGTTTAATGATTGTGCTTCTTTTTCAGAAAGTCCTGTCTTGCCTAAAGATACATTCATAAATTTGATAATAGATGAACCGGTAATTCCGGAGAAGGGCCTTTGAACACCTACCATATTGAAACCTGCAATTCTTCCTTGCTTATTTGCAGTGGTCCCAAGCGGGATGTAATCATCTTTTTCTTTCACTATATGATAGTGAACAGCACAATCTCCTGCCGCATAAATATCTTTTATACTCGTTTCCATATGCCGATTTACTTGAATTGCATTTTTAGCATTAAAGATAATGCCCGTATCTTTTAAAAAATTCGTGTTTGGCGTGATGCCAGTAGCAATTAAAACAAGATCCGTCTTATACACATTGCAATCCGTTTGTATTGACTCAACTATTTGTTCGCCGTTGATTGCTAGTACATTCTCATTAATGACTACTTCAATTCCTTGTTTAGAAGCTTCTTCGTGGATAAGTAATGCCATATCTTCATCAAATATATTTGCCAGATGTTTGCCCCGTTGAATAATCCGTACATGTTTATCCATCATTTTGAAACTTTCTGCCATTTCCAAGCCGATATATCCACCGCCAACTATGGTGATATCATTTATATCTTTACCCATATCATTCATTATTTTATGGGCATCTGGTATGGTTTTTAACGAATGTACATGTTTTAGGTCTATTCCTTTCCAATCTGGGATATGTGGACTTGCTCCAGTTGCAACTAATAATTTATCATATTCATACTTGAACTTTTCTTCCGTTAAAACATTCGTAGCGTGTACAACTTTTTTCTCTGGATCTAACTTATTTACTTCGTGATATATCATTGCATCAATACCATATTTATTTCGAAATGTATCGACACTTCTAGCGATAAGTGCATCTGTTGAAGGAATAATCCCACTAATAGTGTAGGGGAGACCACATTGACCGTAGGAATAAACTCCGCCTTTTTCAAGTGTTAGTATTTCAGCGTCCTTATCGTTTCGGATAATTTCCATAGCAGCACTCATGCCTGCTGCGTCCCCACCGATAATGATATATTTCATTTTAATCCCCCTTTTAGGAAAAGCTTATATTTATCATATTATAAAATTAGAGTAATGGATAAGAATGACCTTAGAATAACTTTGGATAGGAAAATTCAATAAAATGAGAAAAAAGCTAGCAGACCCTAGCTTTATATTAATACCCGTTATATTGTTTTTTTAAAGCAAATAAGTGAGATTTACTCTATTTTTAAAAATTCTCTTCTTCACTTATCATTTCCATTAGCTCTTTTGCGACCATTTCTGCCACTTTTTCCGCGCCAGCTTCCGTATAATGTGTACAATCCTCCCCGTCCACAGAAATCATAAATAACTTCTCTGCTGCTTCATAACCAATCGAAGTAAAATAATTTAGACTAATATAATTTAAATCGATTAACGGAACATTTTTTTCTTCGGCTACTTCCTTCATTGCCTGACAATAGTTTGGAAAATCATTTATAAATTTCCCGTGCACGACATGCAACCTACCGACCGGTGTAATAAGAATAGGGATTGCATGCTTCTTTCGTGCACCATCAATATACAGTCTTAAATATTGTTTATACGTAGTGCTTGGTTCTGTATAACGTTCAGGTCGATTGATCGAAGAATCATTATGCCCCATTTGAATAAGCAAATAATCATTAGCGCTAATCTCTTCTAAAATTGCATCTAACCGCGATTCCTCTACAAAAGTCTTCGTGCTTCTACCTCCGATTGCATGATTATGAAAAATGATATTACGCTTACAATATTGATCGATGTATTGACCCCACCCCGCCTGTGGTGATTCATCCTTCTCATATGTTTGAACCGTAGAGTCACCAGCTAAATATACTTGTATCTTTTTCATCACTTTATGTCTCCTTCCTCATTATTAACCTTTTACTGAACCCAATAGCATCCCTTTCGCAAAATGCTTCTGCAAAAATGGATAAACTACCAAAATGGGAATTGTTGCAACAACAACTACAGCAAGCTTCAATGATTGATCAGGAGGCTCTACATAATCACCGCCCATAGATGTTGCATCAGCTCCTAAAGATTGTGACAGTATAATAATTTGTTGAAGTAATACTTGTACTGGCAACTTTGTATGATCATTAATATATAATAAGGCACTGAAAAAGTCGTTCCAGATAGCGACTGCATAAAACAATGCAAAAGTAGCCAAAACCGGTGTTGAAAGTGGTAGCATGATCCTCCAAAAAACATCGAATTCCGTTGCTCCATCCATTTTTGCCGATTCCTCAAGTTCAAAAGGAATATTTTGAAAAAAGGTTTTTACAATAATTAAATTAAATGGATTGATAGCCAATGGTAATATTAATGCCCAATAGGAATCTAGCAATCCAAGATTCTTCACTACTAAATACGTCGGGATCATTCCACCGCCAAAGAGCATGGAAAAGATCACCATATTCAAGAAAAAGTTTCTTCCTAATAGATGCTTTCTTGCTAGTGGATATGCCATGGAAAAAGTGAAAATTAAGCACACAATGGTACCTACTATTGTAATGAAAATCGAAACGAGTAAACTTCTTATAAATGTAGTCGTTGAAAAAATATATTTATAAGCATCCAAAGAGAAAATTTCTGGAAAGATAAAAAAACTTCTTCTCGCTAATTCTGCTTCAGTCGCAAATGAGCCGGCTATAATGTATGCAAAAGGCAAAACCGTCAGAATTCCAATAATCCCAAGGATGGTGATATTAAAAACATCAAACACCCTTCCAGCGGGAGTATTATGTAACTTATCTAAGGACATAAAATACGCCTCCTTTACATTGTTTTTCCTTAAAAAATCCCTTCTTGTCCCAACTTTTTAGCTAGTTTATTGGCTCCTAAAACCAACACAATTCCAACTATAGATTTAAATAAACCGACAGCTGTACTATAACTGAATGCCCCTTGCGTGATACCAACAAAATAAACATAAGTATCAAATACATCTGCAACTTCTCTATTTAAGGAATTCGTCATCAAATAAATTTGCTGAAATCCAGTATCGAGAAAATTTCCAAGACGTAAAATCAGCAATATAACAATGACACTTCTGACAGCAGGCAATGTAACGTGCCATAATCTTCTAAAGCGCCCAGCCCCATCAACAATAGCAGCATCATATTGTTCAGGGTCGACTGACGAAAGAGCGGCTAAAAAGATTATTGTTCCCCAACCGGTTTCTTTCCAAATAATCTGTAACATGATCAAAGGTCTAAACCAAGTATTAGATGCTAGAAAGTTAATTTCCTTACCAGTAAATGTTGATACAAGTTCGTTTATAGCTCCCCCGCTCGTTGTAAAAAATATATACGTAATACTTGCGATTATTACCCATGACATAAAATGCGGTACATAGATAAGTGTTTGAACGGTTCGCTTATATATTTGTTTTCTTAGTTCATTTAGCATTAAAGCCAGTATAATAGGAGCCGGAAAAAAGAAGACCAGATCCAATACGGCGAATATAAAAGTATTGCGAAGCAATCTCATAAAATCTGGATTTTGAAAGAAGTTAATAAAATGATCAAATCCAACCCATTTGCTTTGTAGTACTCCTAGAAAAGGAGAATAGTTCTGAAATGCGATGACGATTCCCCACATTGAAAGATATTTAAAAACAATAAAGTATAATAAACCGGGTAATAATAAAAGATACAGCCACCGATCGCGTTTTAGACGTGCAAGTACACTTACTTTTTCTGTTGACTGTATGTTAGGGGACATTTGTAGATTTCCTTCTATTTGCGGTTCTTTGCTACCTCTCAATTGGACTCCCCCTCCCTTTCTATCAAAATTATTAGAGCAGGTTGTATACCTGCTCTAACTCATATTTCATTTTGTGTCCTCATATAATTGATTTATTTCTTCAATATATTCCTTACCTCCGCTATTCATCCAAAGCTTGATAGCTTCATCAACGCCTTTTTCATCAATTTGACCAACAATAAACTTAATGCGAGCATCTTGGATGATATTATCGAGCTGTTGGCCTTTTGTTGCATAGACATCCGAAATAAGTGATGCGGCTGGATCAGGTACTACAATATTTTCATTTTCTTTCATAAGCGCATCTTCTTCTTCACGTAAAACTGACATGGTTGGTTTATAAAAGCGGTCCTCTGGAATTCCAGTTTGGAACTGATTTAAGTCCGTGTATTCATTTTGCATGGACTTATTATCGGCGGACAAAGAGATTAATTCACCGTCTTTTAATTCATAGTGAGTACCTTCAACGCCGTTATATGCTAAATTTTGTGCTTCGGATTCGCTTAATTTATCAATAAAAGCTAACACACGTTGTAACTCTTCTTCTGTTTTCACGCTTGTTTTAGGGATCGTGAGCATTCCTGCATAACCTAGCGTCGGCAAAGTACGTTCTCCTTTTGGTCCAGCTGGGGCACCTAATACACCAATAGGATCTTCCAAATCTGTATTCGCCTTCATCATTTCTTCTTGTGTGCGGTGAGCCCGATCAAGTACATCTACAATGACACCCGTTTGTCCATTCAGTAACGGATCTCCCCATTTAACAGGATCCATTACAGCAAAGTCTTCATTAATTAAACCTTCATCATATATTTTCTTAAAAAATGTTAATGCTTCCCTGTATTCATTCGTCATAAAATCTGGTTGTAATTTACCATCACCATCTTCTCCCCACTTGTTCGGGGCGCCAAACCAAATTTGCATAATATCTAACGGACCTGCATATTTTGAAATGACCATTCCATAGGTGTCATCTTTTCCGTTACCATCAGGATCATCATTTGTAAAGGCTTTCAAAACATTGTAAAATTCGTCTATTGTTTTTGGCATGTCTAATCCTAAATTCTCAAGCCAATCTTTCCTAATAGTCACACCATTTCTTCCAAGTGGTCGCCCGCGATAAATACCATATATTTTCCCATCAATCATACTATTTTGTAATACAATTTCATTCGCTTGGCTTAAATTTGGGTAATCTTTTAAATAGGGCCCTAATTCCCAAAATGCGCCATCACGAACTGCACTTACAAAGCTTGGAGGTTTTCCTTCTATCATAAGAATATTAGGAAGATCGCCAGACGCCAAAGTAATATTCACTTTTTCCGAGTACTCATTTAATACCCATGTTACGTCAATGTCAGTATCTGTAAATTTCTCGAGCTCTTTTAAAGCTGGACTGTTTTTTGTTGGCGGTTCAGGTTGATAGGCCGTCGTCATAATTGAAATTTTGTTCTTATAACCTTCACCATCTGCAGTGCTACCCGTTTTTTCTCCTTTACCAGAACAAGCTGCCATTGATGTAACAAGCAAGGTAGATAATATTCCCATACTTAGCTTTTTACTAAAAGGTGTCTTTCTTTCTTGCATGTAACTTCCCCCTTATTTCGTTTTAGCTGTTTTCGAAAGTTCATTGCTTAAAATGAAACTTCAACAACTTACCCTAAATTTAGAATACTGGATACTTTCCTGCAATGGGAAAAAATTGTCCCCACAAACACTTGATAAAACAATGTTTAAGGCAGGTTTTAGCATTTTCTTGTATAATCACATTTTTTTGAGATCAATCTACTAAAATAATAAAAGGAGGCCGATTGTTGTTTTCACCAGTAAAAAGGAATGTTATTCATTTTATTTTACTTAGCATGTGGAAGCTCTTTTAAATCAGGTACCTCCACCATGTAAACTTGACCATAACCACTTTGATCACTTGTAAATAATAATTTTTTACCATCAGGACTAAATCTTGGATGGACATGCGTCTTTTGAACATGAAAGCTACATCGATGTCTACATAAAATTAATGGACCTTTCAATTGGCCAGCTGATTTTTCCCATAAAAATATGTAGTCTTTATTGTTTGCTCCATAGGCACTTGATTGTTGACCATCTCCGACGATAAGGTCTCTTTCATTAGAATGAATATGCATATTTTGATATGGAAACTTATATTCATCACATTCACTATTGTCATACTTGATTGTGCCGAAAAATTTTCCTTGTTCAATTTCTAGTGAATCTGTATAACCGTGATAACCAATATGCGTGCCATTGGCGAGCCAATATTCATGTCCTGCGTATTCATTTACTTTACCTTCTCTGATCTTCCACTTTTTCCGTGTATGAAGGTCCATTAACCAAATCCGGTGATCAATATGGCTCCATGGTCCCTCATGACAAAATGTAATAAGATGGGGAACTGTTGGCGATGCATTAACATGCCCAATCCATCGGTTGTCCTCATGAATAATTTCATTCATTCCGTCATTTAAATGTAATAAGTGGATTTGACAATATGGTTTGGCGGCCTCCATCTCTTCAAAACCAATATAACCACCCGATAAATTGGTTGGAATGTGAGAGCTCATATCCTCAGTCAATCCAAAACAAAGATGTTTCCCATCAGCTGTACAACTAAGATTGCTAAAGTTAAAAGCATCTGGACTAGTAAAAATTACCTTTTCCTCGTATGTTTTCAGATTGAGAGCAATGATTGAATCGCCGACCGTGAAATATACCTCTGGTTTCACCGGATTAATAAACGTACTTTGTAATCCGTGCGTCATACTTGTGTCTAAATCTGTCAATTGAATCAGTTCACCATTTAATAGATCAACACTAAATAAATTTGTTTGATTATCCCTGTCTGATACAATAAGCATTTTATTTTCGTCGTCATACCAACCATTATTCGTAAAATACAAATGAAAACTATGTGCCATATGATCTGTTAACTGCGTAATATTTACGCCTGTTAGTGAGTCTTTATATGATTTTATTTCACTTGGCCATTTTTTCCCCTTACTCAAATTCCTCACCCCATCTATGACAGCGCATTGGATTAGCTGTTATTTATTTTTTGCCTAGATCTATTCTTATCCCTGTATACTAAGTGGTTGTCTGCTTCGGTTATTTATACAGAGTGCTCAATGAAATGCTCAGCTGATTTCATTGACTTTTCATAGCTATGAAAAGTTTGAAAAGCAATTGCCATAAGTATGTAGCTACATAAACTTACACCAAAGAATGGGATGACTCCTGGTAAAGTTAATAAGATAAAAGACGTTACAAAAAAACCGGCAATTAAAATCAAAGTCCATATGGGCTTTACGAAGCCTATCATGACCGCCTTGTTCAAATACTGGAAAAAAGGTAATTCATACTGTACATAAAGAGGAAACAAGATTAGGGCTGTGGCTAAATAAATAATAACGATAAAGAAAGTAAAAAATTTTAAAGTAAAGAATAGGATTCCTACTTGATTTACAAAATATTGTATATTTATCGTCAATATTAAACCAACCGCCGCCATGATAAGGCCTAATCCATTCGCTTTTAGAAACTCCTTTTTAAATGCTTCTTTATATGTTCTATAGATAGAGAGATTAGCATCCTTCATGATCCATTTTCTAATAACAGTAAAAAGTGCTACCGTGCTAGGTGCCCATCCAAATACAATGCCACCTAGCAGTGTAGATCCTATCCAAAGGATATTAAGATATGCCATATTCATTATGAATTCTGAAGCACGATATAATTTTCCTGTTAAGCCATTCATTTGCTACTGCAACTCCTTTCTAAATATTTCATGGATATGAAAACTTACAGATGATAATGGATTGGCATAAGGACATTCTCTTAGCTGAAATCTGTTAACATTCATATTTCCACCTCCTAAAAAAACTAACATCATGTGTATCTACGATGTTAGTTTTATATTTATTTTCCTGCAATTGTACTTTTTTGCATTTCGTTCATTCTTTGAGTTTGTCGGTATTGACTTGGGGTCACTCCCACCTGTTTTTTAAAGATTCGATTGAAATAACTATGTCTGTATCCAACCTTCTCAGAAATGTCACTTATTTTTTCATCTGTTGTGGATAGAAGTTGTTTAGCTTTTTCTATTCGCAAATCAGTTAAATAATCAATAAAATTAATCCCTACAATTTCCTTAAATGTTTTACTAAGCGTATACGGATTTGTATTTATCTGGTCAGCATACATTTCAAGTGAGATATCTTCCATATAACTTTCCTGAATTTTAGCAATAACCTGCTCAACTAATTTTTTCCTTTCATGATTTTGTCTTCCTTGCAGTTTGATCATGAAAGGTCTGATTACATCTTCCATAAAACAATGAATGATACTACTAGGTTCTCTATGTTGCATTAACTTTTGCATGATATCCTCTCCATCGTAAATTTCTAAAGGATGAAAGCCCGATTGCATGATTTCCCCTTGAAATGAATTAAACAAATGAATAACCCCTTGTTGAATATTTATTTCCTTTGATTCATTTGCTATTAATTCCAGCATGAATTTTTGTATGAGCTCTTCGAAGTCTTCTGTTTGTTCCATACGAATCGACTGAATTAATTTCTTTTCTATTGTGAACGGATAATATATTCCTTTGAGCAGATTTGATTTTTCTTCTTCCGGTAAATGAATCACTTGATTTTTATCATTAAAGTAACGTAGACGCTTACCATGCTTAACTTTTTCGTATATTGTAGGTATTTCTTTTATTTTGCTTGTCCGATCGCCAATAGTCACAGTGACTTGTAAATTTAATATCTCATTGATCGCTTGCGTTACAATATTTGCAAATTGCATTAAAGATTCATTTGTAGAAAATCTCTTCTCCTCTATGATGAGGATGCCAAATGATAAATCATGAAAATCCATCATTTGAATATGAACAAACTGTTCTTCTGCCAATTCTTTAATAACATTAGAAGCAACAAATGAGATGGTGCTATCCTCACTTTGTGAAAAGCTTCCTTTAATATGCTGCACACCTGTTAACTGGATATCTATAAATAAAAAGGAAGGATTTTCAATCTCCCATCCGTATCCTTTCATTCGTTTATACAAGTCTCGCTCTGAGTATTCCTCTAAATGCCCCTGAGTTAGCTGCATCAAAAAACCATTTTTCAATGCAGGGATATGAGTAAGTAGCTGATTTTGTAGCTGTTGACTGTTTTCGGCCAGCTCATGCCACTTATCCTCAATCAGTTTGAATTCATTTGTCTTCCTGGTGGATGATTTTTTATCTTCAAATATAGATAGCGCTTTCATTAATTTTTCTAATGGACTATATATTTTTCTAGTAGCAACCCAAGTAATAATAATAGATAAAATAAAACCACTGACACTAATAAGAATAATTATCTTAGATAAAACAATAATTGGTTTAACGATGGCAGTCATAGGTGAAATGGAAATATAACTCCATTCTGCATTAACTCTTTTCATCTCACCAAATGAAACAGAATAATTGCTCCCATTCCATTCATACATGAAAGATCCTCTGGGCTCTTTTTGTTCTAAAATTTTAGCATGTAAATCTTGTTCGTATCGAAAATCTTGCATACTATTCGTCGCCGCTATAAGATGGTCGTTTTCCACAAGAAAAGCAGCACCTTCATTATATGGATTTAATTCCTTGACAAGTTGGGTGATTTTATTAGATTCAAGTTTTACAATAAGTACATTATTAGATTGTCCCGATGGAATATTATGAATTAAGCCAAATTCTAAGCTTGATTTTCCTTTTTCTTTGGATAAGGTTTCGGGAAGTTCTCGCCAATAAATACCTCTCTTATTAGAAAGAAGCGATTGTAATTGTTCTGTTTCTTTCATATTGGTCAATGGATTATATTCCGGGTTAAATAGAGTTTTCTGTTCTGCATCTACGTATAGATAAGCCTTAGCTATCAAAGGATTGCTTTCTTGTAACATGAAAACAGATTGTGTAAGATTATGGGTCTTTGAGAATTCTTTTATAAAGTTGATTTCATTTAAATCACTAGTTAATTCTGGGTCAAATCCTAAGTGAGCTATATTCACTTCCAACTCTTGGAGCTGACTATTTAAATGTTTAGCTTGCTGATTCACATGCTTTTGATGGAGTATCTGCAGTTCGTGTTCAATTTTCTCGGCACCAAACCAATATATCGCTCCGCCAATAATCATTCCTGGAATGGATGTTATTAAAAGTATGATAATAAAGTTTCTACGAAAATAATTACCCTGTAACCAAAATTTCTTATTCATATTCAGCCTCCTTTTAATAGTTGTCGGATAAGTGCGAATATAACGGACTTTATCATATCATATAATTATAGTAAACTATGTATTTTTTTGTAAAATAAACAATTTTACTCTCGATTATACTCACTTTAAAGAATTGTGTAATAATTACCAATTCGTATTGACAATATATCGATTATTTGGGAAGATGTACACGTGTACATAAAGTATTGGAGGGGATCTCTTTAGCTAAGCGAAAAGATGTAGCAAAATTAGCCGGCGTGTCCGAGGCGACAATATCTCGTGTATTCAATAATGTCGGACCAATCCGTGAAGAAACGAAACAAAAAGTGTTGAAAGCGGCTAAAACACTCAATTATCAACCTAACGCACTTGCTCAAAGCTTTGCTACTGGAAAAAGCGGAAACATTGGTGTGATTATACCTTATTTACCTAAAGTTCATTTGTTATCCACCCATTATTTTTCTGGTATATTAAGTGGCATTGGTATTCAGCTTGGAAAGTGTCAATACAACTTACTCGTCATGTTTCAATCTCCCCATGAACCAAAAGATTATGTTCAGCTTTTCCGTTCGCAAAAAATTGATGGGTGTATTATTCTTGGAGCAAAAAATGATGAGCAAGAAATAAAAGAGATTGAAAGACTTCATGAATTAAAACTTCCATATTGTTTAGTAAATCAAACATACGAAGGTTACCCGTTTCATTCCGTAGATGCTAAACATACTGAAGGTAGTTTTCAAGCGGTGTCCCTCCTACTTGAAAAAGGATTTAAACGAATCGCTTTTATCAATGGGCCTCTAGAATATTCTAACAGTATGGAACGATTAAAAGGCTATAGAGATGCCTATTTAAATGTTGGTATTGAACCACCATCGGAGTTGGTATTTCAAGGGAACTACAGCCGTACTAGCGGGATACAATTATCTACAGAGATTGCACCCCTTATGTCTAATATTGATGCCATTTTTTCTGGTAATGATCGGATGGCAATTGGTTTAATGCAAGGCTTAAGTAAGCATGGATATCACGTTGGCGAAGACTATGCACTCATCGGCTATGATAATTCTGATGTTGCTAGCATGGTTCAACCTCAATTAACGTCTGTACAGGTTCCCCTTCTTGAAATGGGCGAAATGGCCGCAGAAAAAGTGTTAAATGAGCTCAATGGAAAATCAGTAGTCCTTCAAGAAAGACTACCTGTTACCTTGATAGAACGAGCATCTATTCAAGTAAAAAAGGAGATGAGAAAATGAATTCTATTAATATTGGAATGATTGGTTATAAGTTTATGGGCAAGGCACATAGTCACGCGTATCGTGATCTGCCTATGTTTTTCCCTAAAAGTATTAGACCAGAAATGAAAGTAATATGTGGAAGAAATCCAGAAGCTGTTGCAGAAGCTGCTTCCCAGTTTGGTTGGGAAGAACATACGACTGATTGGAAAGAGCTATTAAAGCGTGATGATATTGATTTAATTGATATCAATGCACCGAGTGATGCACATAAAGAAATTGCGATGGAGGCTGCAAAAGCAGGAAAGCATATTTTTTGCGAGAAACCGTTAGCGCTTACACTTGATGATTCTAGAGAAATGTTGGCTGCTGTAGAAGCTGCTGGTGTAAAACATATGGTTGGTTTTAATTATCGCTTTGCCCCTGCTGTCATGTTGGCGAAAAAATTGATCGATGAAGGTAGATTAGGAGACATTTATCATTTTCGTGCTTGGTTTTTACAAGATTGGATCATGGATCCGGACTTCCCTCTCGTTTGGAGACTACAAAAAGAGGTTGCAGGTTCTGGATCGCATGGCGATTTAGGTGCGCATCTTATTGATATGGCCCATTACCTTGTCGGCGATATGACGGAAGTAATTGGCATGAGCGAAACGTTTATAAAAGAAAGACCGATTCCAGAAGAAATGACTGGATTATCGGCAACTAGTAGTAAAAGTTCTGAAAAAGGACCTGTTACTGTCGATGATGCCACATTATTTTTAGCTAGATTTTCAAATGGTGCGCTTGGGAGCTTTGAAGCAACCCGTTTTGCTGCGGGTCATCGTAGTACAAACTCCTTTGAAATTAACGGAAGTAAGGGTAGTGTGATTTTTGATTTTGAACGCATGAATGAATTGCAAGTGTATTTTACAGATGATAAAGAAGATGTCCAAGGTTTCCGTCGTGTGTTAGCAACGGATGCGGCACATGCTTATTCAGAGGCTTGGTGGCCAGCTGGACATACGATTGGCTATGAACATACTTTTATCCACTCATTTGTTGAGCTGATGGATGCTTTCCGTGAGGATCGTCAGCCGGTTCCTAATTTTGTTGATGGGGTAAAATGCCAGCAAGTTCTTGAAGCAGTTGATTTATCTATAGAAAAACGCCAATGGATTCAAATATCTGACCTTTAATATAATAAAAGGAGAGTGTATTTTATGACGAAAAAAGCGCTAATTGTACAAGGTGGTTGGGATGGTCATGAACCAGAAAAAGTAGCGTCCATTTTCCAAGATATCCTTAAAGATGAAAACTTTGATGTAGAAGTAGCAGATTCACTTGATGCATATGCAGATGTTGAGAAGCTGAAGTCACTTGATTTAATTGTCCCCCACTGGACAATGGGTGAAATCGAACAGAAATATGTGAATAATATTTCCCAAGCAGTAATAAGTGGCGTTGGCTTAGCAGGTTGTCATGGTGGTATGTGTGATTCTTTTCGTAAAAATGTAGATTGGCAGTTTATGACTGGAGGAAATTGGGTCGCTCATCCAGGTAATGATGGTGTCGAGTATATGGTTAATTTTAAACATTCTTCTAGTACTCTTTTTGAAGATATGGACGATTTCAAAGTAGTTAGCGAGCAATATTATTTGCACGTAGATCCTGCTGTTGAAATACTTGCGACAACTCGTTTTCCTGTAGTTAGTGGGCCGCATTCTACGAACGGATCCGTTGATATGCCAGTTGCTTGGACGAAACGTTGGGGGCTTGGACGTGTATTTTATAATTCACTAGGCCATGTAGCAAATATTGTAGCTATGCAAGAGGTATCTCACATGATGAGAAAAGGCTTTTTATGGGCAGCAGAAGGAAAAACACTATATCAAACAAATTCCACAAATAAAAATGAGCCGGTATATACAGGTATGGGAGATAGCCAATAACTACGAAGGAGGAAGAATATGAGTAAAATCAAAATTGGTATTATCGGTTGTGGAAATATTAGTTCTATCTATATGCAAAATATCCCAAGCTTTGATCATCTTGAACTTGTTGCCTGTGCTGATTTAGATGTAAACAGGGCTCGTGCTCAAGCGGAAAAGTATCAACTTTCACAAGCATATACAGTTAAAGAAATACTTGCTGATCCAAACATCGACCTTATCATTAATTTAACAATTCCAAAGGCGCATGCTGAAGTATGTATTCAAGTTCTTGAAGCGGGAAAACATGTATATGTAGAAAAACCACTAGCAGTTACACGTGAGGAAGGTAAATCAATACTTGATGTGGCTCAAAAAAATGGTTTACTCGTCGGCAGTGCCCCGGATACATTTTTAGGAGCCGGGATCCAAACTGCCCTTCATTTAATAGAAAGCGGAGAAATTGGTGTACCAATTGGTGCCTCTGCGTTTATGATTGGTCGTGGACATGAACATTGGCACCCAGACCCTGCCTTCTATTATGATGTAGGTGGTGGACCAATGTTTGATATGGGCCCTTATTATTTAACGGCTTTGATTGCGTTATTAGGTCCAATTAAGAGATTATCCGGTCTAGCAAGAATTAGTTACCCGGAACGAACCATTCTGAGTGAACCAAAAGCTGGAACGAAAATTAATGTCTCTACAGCCACGCACATATCTGGCACACTTGATTTTGATTCTGGGGCCATAGGAACAATTACAACAAGCTTCGATGCATTCGGTGGCTCTACCCTCCCTCCAATAGAGATTTATGGCAGTGAAGGTACATTGCTTGTCCCTGATCCAAATACATTTGGAGGGTCTGTGAAACTGCGTAAACGCGATGAAAAAGAGTTTATCGATATTCCATTAACACATAACTATGATGAGAATAGCCGTGGCATCGGTGTTGCGGATATGGCAAATGCGATTCAAAATGGAACGCCTCACCGTGCAAATGGGCAACTCGCATATCATGTGTTGGAAGCGATGCATGGATTTCACGATTCTTCTGAAAGCGGTGCCTTTTATCATATGCAAAGCACTTGTGAGAAACCGGAACCATTTCCAGTCAAACATAAAATATCAATTTAAAAAACTATTACATTCTAAAATGGAACCTATTCACAATCGAATAGGTTCCATTTTAAATAAACGAATGCTTATTATGCCATTATTAATGCCTTTTCCCTGGTGATCTCCCATTGCAAAGGTTTACCTTGCAAATAAAGTTTTAATTCATCCAGCATATACTCCCCCATCCGTTGGCATTCTTGTGACAATGAGCCTGCGATGTGAGGTGTTAAAATAACATTATCCATAGTGAAGAGTGGTGATCCGTCTATTGGTGGTTCAGGATAGGTAACATCCAAAACTGCAAAAAGATCCGAACGTAGCTTTAATACCTCAATCATTTCTTGCTCATTTACTACTGCTCCCCTTGATGTATTAATCAATGTAGCATTGTGTTTCATTAAGGAAATAAGTTCACCATTGATTAGTCCAACGGTTTCTTTTATCCATGGTGTATGAAGTGACACAACATCTGAACGCTGGAAGAGTTCTTCCAGTGAACATAGCTCTACTTGTAACTTCTCAGCATCCTCTTTTGAAACGAAGG
The DNA here is from genome assembly GCF_001591545.1 of Lederbergia lenta NBRC 16444. GTDB lineage: Bacteria > Bacillota > Bacilli > Bacillales > Bacillaceae_C > Lederbergia > Lederbergia lenta. The sequence goes on along the minus strand of NZ_BCVC01000001.1, from coordinate 1,407,192 downwards.
GATCGTAGGCAATAACATGAACATCAAATTGCTTTAGTATCTCACACACTTTTCGTCCAATCATACCAAGCGATACAATTCCAACGGTTGAATGATAGGCCCCAGGAACCTCCATTTTTTTTATATGTTTTTGCTCTTTTTTTGTCTTGAGAACATATGACCAGCCTTGTTTTAATGAAAATAAAATTTGCGAAAGTGTATACTCGACAACTGGTACTGCATTTGCCGCAAAAGCACTAGTAATAGGAATGCCTCTTTCCCAAAATGCATCTGTCGTGATGTGTTTGATGGAACCTGCTCCATAAAAAAGCGCTTTCAAATGTGGGGCAGCCATCAATAGATTATCATCCAAAACAGGACAGCCCCATCCAGAAAAAATAACTTCTGTATCGGCCAACAATGCGGGATTTTGTTGAATTGATTCTTTTGTTTGTGGTTCTGCGTAAACGTCGATGTACTTCTTTATTTCTTCATGGACACTTCCGTAAATTAGATTAAAGTCATCTAATATAAATAAACCTTTCAGCATTTTAGTCCCCTCTTTCTTTTCGTCTTTTCTTATAAAAACTATTTCATCATTATTAGGTATACGGCTCTAGCTAAATACTTTTAATAAAACGTATGCAAAAGCTGCTATTAATATATTTGGTAAGCCAACAAGCAGGATTTTAGTCGTGGAACTCAATTGTCTTTTTCTATCTGTCTCATTTTCCGATTGATGCTTTACTCGGGATCTTTCACCATCAGCTAATGCCCCGATAGATAAACTAGCAAGTATAATTGCTAATAAACTTACGGTTCCAGATATGATGTAAATAAAATTCCAATCTATTATTAAGAATGAAATAATAATTCCCGAAAATGCTAGGAGTAAGCCAAAGTAAATGGGTTTCATACTTCTGACACTTCCCTAGAAAGTTTATGTAAATCGCTGTTCTCGCAAACTTTCTTGCTTTTTATCAAGTAGTGCGGATAGGTTGTTGGCTAACCGTGAGCCAACTCGGCGTAAAAGCCTATGGGCACTCAACTGCCCCGCTCCGCATAAGTGTAGCGCTTTCTCTCCAATCACCCTAAAAGTAACAAATCCTTAGAAAAGAGCCATGTAAAATAGATAATTCTTCTACTTTGAAACGGTGGATATAATGGTATATTACAATCTCGATCAAATCGCTAATTATGTTTTGCTTTTATGATTAGCCTTTTGAATCTTTATTTTACATGAAAATTAGCAAGAGATTTTTTGTAAACTTGGCACAATCTCTAATTCCAGTTCGTCTATTTAACAAACTATTTCTTAAGTAGATAAAGTATATCTTTTGTTTAATCGCTCTTGGTCTAATGAATAGCTTACTTAATCAATTTCATGCTAACATACACTTTATCAGTCATTACAACCTCTTTTCGTATAGTTTATTTACTATTTTACCATTTCAGTTATTTTATTCAATTGCTAAATTACTAGTTATTAAAAAGCTCTTACCATTAAGCATGATCAGGTTAAAAAGTCACATTTTCTGGACTCAATCATAATGACAAAAGACATCTAATCTTATGAAAATGAAAATCAGTGATCTATCTGATAGCTAAAAACATTGTAAATTCAGTAATTTAAGTGTATAATGTACGTAGTTAAAGATTATATTAAAAAGACCGTTTGGTGCGTCAACACCAAACGGTTTAAGCAATAGCAGGTTCCCTTCAAGGGGGATCAGCTTCCATAGAGCAGGAATAACCCATCCCTACGAGCCGTTAACTCAAGGATGGGTTATTTTTTTTGGTTAAATGCCAGAACCGTTATGATTAAGCTTGCAAAAGCTACCGCAAACATTAACGCCTCGAATACTGACATCGGCACCACCCCCTTTCTTGTGGGAGTGAGCCAACCACCCTTGAGTTACCCTATGCTATTACATACTTCATTATATCACACATACGTTCCCTTTGGAGTTATGTTAGTACAAATATAATCACTAATCTTTGGATGATGAGTGAAGAAGTTTATTATATATTTCCTCATATGGATTTTAGTTTATTTAGATTTTCAGCTAACCAAATCATTTCTTCAAAGAAACGTGCTGGTGGTCTGATATTTAGATTCATATCTGAATGTATCAACATGTACTTTCCATATACCATAGCAATCTTAGAGCATTTACTAAGTAATCTTTCGATAATAAATATGTTTCAATATAACCATTCATAAAAGTAACAGCAAGGGTAACATCAAATCCTTTTTCATTCAAGGCGCCAGATAAAATTGCTCTTGCTATATCTAGTTGTGGATAGTCATATTTCAATCTATCAAAATCTAAAATGGCAGTTATTTTATTTCCTTTAAATAATAGATTATCCATCCAAAGATCACGATGAGCCAACCCAGTGTTTCTGAGATTAAAGTGTTCTATCCATCACCTTTTCAGTATAGAAAATCTATAATACTTAAATTAACTAAACTAAAATTAATTCTTAAATCATTATTCTCCATCCCATTCACTTAGAAACGTTTCTAGATAATCTTCCATAAATAAATGTTTTCTTTCCGCTAATTTTTTAGCATAATTCGTATTCATAATCCCTTTCAGTTTTAATAACTTCTCGTAGAAGTGATTAATTGCTGTTGTCATTCCATCTCGATATTCTTCCTTAGTCATATACTCTCTCGATTTAATAGTTGGGTCATATATAATTTGACCTTTAGATCCAGAATATACGAAAGTTCTAGCAATACCGATAGCACCCATTGCATCTAGGCGGTCTGCATCTTGAACAATTTGTCCTTCTAAGGTTTTCATAGGTGGTTGCCCGCCACCTTTAAATGACATGGTTGAGATTATTTCGATAATTTTCGTTTTCGATACCTCGTCTACTTTTAATTCCAATAACCAATTTCTTACCTTTGCAATACCTGTTGCTTCAATTACATTCAATTTCTCATCAGCAATATCATGGAGCAACGCCGCCATTTCACAAATAAACATATTTGCGTTTTCTTGTTTCGCAATCTTTTTAGCCATTTTAGTTACTCTATAAATATGCCACCAGTCATGACCACTGGGTTCCTCTTTTAATTCTTGTTGAACAAATTGTTCTGTTTGAAAAATAATCTCCGCTTTATTCAATTGTTTCACTTCCGTTCAAAGTATATGACACTAGTCATTTAGTTTAATCACATATGTTAAACTATAATCCCTTTCTCTTTTCCGAATTCAATTAGTCTCTCGTAAGGATCTCCTTTTAGACCTAATATATTACAAAAAGCAGGTTCTGTTTTAAAGCCTTGTTGCTTCAGTCTTATAACTTCTTCTTTTAATGTTGGGAACTGCTTCAGTAATGTTTGTTCTATTATCATATGTAAATAAGCATATTGTTGTTGTACAGGTTGAGCTTGACCAAATAATTCAAATTCAAATCCTTCAAATATAAAATTTGCTTTTATGATTGGTATGTTTCTAATAATCGTACTTTTAAGTAAAAAATCTTTTTTACCATTGTATAGAGCATTGATTCTAGTCTCAAATTTCTTGAAATTATTTACTTCCATAATAATATCTAAGTCAGAACTTTCAATATCAACTTCAATCGGAATCGTGCCACAAAGGACTGGCGTATAGTCAGATAAATCATTCATTATTCCTAAATCATATATTGCGTTATACGCTCGTTTTTGTTTCTCACTTCCGAAGCGTAAATAATCGATATCATTGATCACAAGAAACCTCCTTGGTTCTAATAGAAACAACCTGCATATATGTTATGTACAAGCACCGTTCAGATGAATATGTTTAAACCATCTTATACATGAGGATGTCATCAACATATTCATTTGTATTTAGCTTAATTGCTTTCACTTTGCGTCCTTCTTCAATAAATCCCATACTTTTGTATAAAGCTATCGCTCTATGGTTCGTTGCGAGTACTCCTAAGCATACCTTCTCAATCAATGGGTTCAACTCTGCCCAATTCAATAGTTCATTAATAAGCATTTTTCCAATACCTAAATCTCTAAAATCTTTATGGATCATTATTCCTAATGAACCAGTGTGAAGCAGTCTCTTTCGGTTTTGTGATTGGAATATCAACCAGCCAACAACTATACTATTCGTCTCTGCCACTATGATCGTTTCTCTTTCATTCTCTAAAATTTTTTGTATCCATTTTCTTTGTTGATCGATAGACTTGTTGAATTCTTCTGTAACTGTTATCATAAATTCATTTTCTAATATAACTGCTCTTTGAATATCTAAACAGTTTTTGCATCATTTAACTGTCCTGTGCGGATGATAACTTTATTAAGCTTTTTAATCTCTAACATACTTAGCCTCCATTATATATTTGTATCATGGAAAACAGAGTAATCAGTAGAATGAAAAGATGCTCTGTTTACAGTGAGATAATATCACTTTCTAGGTTTATAGCCTATCGAAAAATGAACATTACTAAGAATATAGTTCCTAGCTCATCATTATACTCAATTGTTAACGTACCAAACTGTTTCTCACAAGAAACCTATTATTAAATTGAATAGGTATACCTACCCCATCTTTTTCAGCATGAATATGCAAATGGGGTTCACTTGTATTTCCCGAATTACCTACTTTTCCTATTTTTTGTCCTACATTTACTATCGCATCTTGGTTTACTGTTACACTACCATTTTGCATATGCGCTAAATAAATAATCGCATCTGTATTTTCACATGATAAAGCGACATAATTACCTGTTGGATTTTCCGAATCAGCTTCTGGTGGTGTTAAATCAGGTAACTCATTTTGCACTTCAACAACTTTCCCGTTACAGGGACTATGCAGGTCATCTTCGTAAATATGATATTTTCTAAGTTCTTTTGGATAAAGACCATTTGCGCGTGTGCCAAATTTATTTAATTTCAGAATATCCAAAGCATATTTTTGAGCAGGATATGCCTGATGATAGTTCATTTGTACATGATTTCCACCTTGCCCGATATAGTAGGTCCCATCTTGAAGAGGAAAAGATAATTCAATTGTTGCTTCATCAGTTGTATAACTGGAAATGATAAATATATTATAAATACTGAATATTAAAAGAAGGAATATATTAACACCAAGTGTAACTTTTTGATTGATTTTATATTTTATTTTGAAAGGTAATTTACGTACCTTTTTCCAAGAATTAAGCAGTGCTATAACAAATAATGCTAATACAAGAAAACGGAAATAGTAGCCGACCCAACTCCAATTTCCTGATTGAAATATCCAAACAACTATTACAGTAGTAGTTACTGCATCTAACAACCATTCCGCCTTGCTTTTAAAAGCTGCTTTCCATAGAACGAAAATAAATACAGCTGGTAAAACAATCAATATGCCTATTGAGAAAATAAGTGAAACGGACATTTTACATCATCTCCTACATAATTCTCATAAAGGTATTACAATCGCATCCTTGTCTTTCCTTCATAGATTTATATCCTTTCGCGTGTATAATGATTCTTCAGAAATTCATCAAGAATCTTTTTATGGCTTTTTACAATATTATTAGGTAATTGATCGGGATAAAAAAACTCAAATGTTAAAGATTCTGATGTATCTACCAATAAATTACCTTTTACATTTTTAGAAAAATATGCAATTGTAACTACATAAAATTCATCGCCATTTTCAGCTTTTATATAGTTTTCTGCACCAGAATAAACATTAATTAATTGGAGATCATCAATTTTCAAGCCAGTTTCTTCAAAGACCTCCCGCTTTGCAACTTACGTTGCTGTAATAAAATCCTCCCACATTCGTCCACAATAATTGTGACAGCATCTACAAATATTAATGGTCTATGGCCAACTATTTTTCTTAGTTCTTCAACATACCCCAAACGAAACTCCTCCTTATTCCTCTCTATAACCACTTCTGCAAAAATGAGATGATTTCGTATCTCATATCTTCCGTTTCAAAGTGTCCAATATTATAACGCTTTAACTGCCATGCCTCAGATACATTTTGTTCCTGATAAACTTTTTTTAGTTGCTCATCAATAATATCCAATCCTTTGGCAGGCGTTAAACGATCATAATTACCTGCAAGGCTCAAATGAGGACGCGGCGCAATCAGTGAGTTAATATCTGAGGTTGTAAAATGATTAAGGAGATTTGGTACAAAATAATAGATACCATGGCCGTCTAATCCTTGACTTTCTATTAATGTATGAAAATCGCATAAACCACATAAATCAATGCATACTTTAATTCTAGTCTCTAAAGCTGCCAGCCACCACGACATGGTACTGCCCATAGAAATACCCATCGTACCAATTCGATCTGAATCCACATCCGAGCGAGATGATAAATAATCAATAGCGCGTAAATTGTCATACACCATATTTCCCCATAATACTTGACCCTTCCAGAGCATTTCTTTAAAAAGCTCCGTTTCTGTTCTTCCTCTTCTTTTACCAAATCCCCAAGCATCTGTACAGAGAACAGCATATCCTAATTTTGCTAATTGCTCTGCATACGGAGGGTTTTGCAAATAATGATTGCCTTTAATTAGTTCATCCTTACCAAGTTCATAATTTCCCCCGTGTGAATGATTAAATAGAATGGTTGGAAAAGGAGGCTCCCCTTTTAATAGTTTTATAAAATAGGCAGGAACCGATTCCACACCATTTAAATCGAGCAACCAATCTTCCTGTATATAGTGAGGTAATGCTTCTTCCTTTAGCTTTTTTGCGGAAATTGGTTGCGACTTTGAAGGTAAATCTCCAAGTAAATTGTACAATTCTATCCGTTGTTCTTTGATAGTCAATACGCTCCACTCCTTGTAAAATTCTTTTACGCGACAGTTTAATTTTTACCTAGCGAAAATCCTGCAAAAAGCCGTCCACCATACGGGTCTAAAACCTCATCTATTAATTTAACTATTTTGTTTTTATTCCCTGTTCTATAAAAATCCTCAAAAGCTTCCACAAACGCCTCGGTAAAGTTCTCATCAAATTGTTTTAAAGCACGGATGATCCACTTTGATGCACCGATCCACTGGCCATTCGTCCTTAACACAAATTCATGAACCAACTCGGCCAGTGTGCTAGCAATACATATATCTTCCGCTCGATTATTACTACCTAAAAAATCATCCAATGCATCAGAAATAAAATATTGCTTCGTTTTAATTGTTTCTTGTGACCATTTTTCAGGACCTTTCATCAAGATATCATTCGCTTCTTCTCTTATTGAGTCGATAATACCGTCATCTATTAAGACAATCCCTTCGGAGACCATTCTCGGCATCGAGGGTTTTGCTACTTTACAATCCATCTCAAAAAAGTGTTTATAAGAAGTCAGATTATGGACAAATATCTCTATTGGCCAACCAAACTCAATGAAAGACTCTCGGTAAGAAGAATCAAGACTTTGATCAAATATAACAATATCAAGATCAGAAGTTTCTGTTGCTTCACCCCTAACAACGCTTCCAGCTAATAGTGCACCTTGGCAATTTGGATAATTGTATAAAATAAAACTTTTGGCAGCTTCTATTGGCTTTAATCTATTCGTTTTTCCCATTCTAATCACCCCATTATGTTATGAATCAGCAAGTAAGTAACACTTATGAACGCTCTTTAAATAATTGAATCAATTATGAACGCAGTTTTACGCTATAATGCTTCATTGATTTCGGTATTCCTTTTAACTCAAATACCCCACTATAAATCAAATGCCTAATCCGATATTCCAAAAAGAAATCACTAATCATTCCATCCATTTGAATTACTATTTCGCCAATCACTCTTCCAGCCTTAATAAAGTCTTTGTTTACTTGCTCGTTATGCAACTGTTTCAATGTATTTACGATAAGTGGGTCATAGTGAACTTCAGGCACACTGATTAAATCTTCATTACACCATAAACGTAAGATTTTTTTTGATTGACCTAGTGTTCGCCATTTTCTTTGCATTTGAATTCGATCCTTAGTAGATAGTGGAATCAATGGTTTGAATCTTTCGAAAATATATTTTAAATTTTTGGGTCTAATCTGACTCGTATAGAACACAGATTGAGCATCATCTTTGCGACTTATATATGTACTATATAGATCCGTGGAGTGAAGAAGAAAAATATCATTAGCCCTATCTCGCAATAAATGGACGATAAAATGAACACCTGATTGCTCATCAGCGTTATTAGCATACCAAATATAAATTGGAACTTGATCTGGTATACCCTCTATTTCTAGCAGCGCATTCGTAAATTTATTTTCATATTCATCATCATTTTCACTTGAATTAATATTTTCAAATAACCATTCATATCTAAATGTTTGCCCCACTTTTTCCTCTAGCTTCCACATCGGTCCAATCGAAAAGAGGTCTGGAAAAGCAATGACGTTTTTAGGTTGATCTAGTCCCACTTTTAAAGAACCAGCTGCAGATTCTGAGGAAACGATATGGAATGATTTAGATAATTCTTTATTAATGTTGGATAAATTGCGATGTTTTTGAATTTGCTTATTAATTTCTTTTAACATAATGTTTCTATCATCCTGTTTCATTAAGTAGACTCTACCTTCAAGTGGTTTGCTTTCTTCGTGATCAAATCTAGCAAACTCATCCTCGTGATTTAATTCAAATGTTTCCCATTCTCCGACTGAAACTAACTCAGATGCGGTTAAATAATTCTGTGTTTTAATATTATAAACAAAGACTACATTAGGCTCTATGAAAAAGTAGATAAATGGATGATTCGCTTTCGTTTTCATTCCAGCAACTCCTTGTTATTTCCACATTAGTTTGATGTATCATCCAAATGTTGGTTCCCATAAAATACTTTTAAAATAAAATCTTGGGAGGGTATATTCAGTTTCTGATAAGCAAGTAGAAATTCCTTATTATTATAGGGCACTTCATTGAAAGAAACGTTAATACTACCATTTCCTCCAATTTTTATTATAGTGAAAGGTGCCAATGGATTGTGATGGCAACCTAAAGAGCTTGGATTAAGATAAAGTCGCTCTTTCGACTTAAAATGATGGATCACATGATGGTGCCCAAAACAAACGATATCAGCATCAGACTTTTGGTATATTGCATCAAGCTTTTGTGCACTCGGTTGATAATCTATTGGTAAATATTCACCTTGTTCGTTTAGATGGTAGTGGACAAACAGAAAATTCCGACCATTGTAATTAGCATAGATGCTCTTTGGTATTTGTGATAATGGAGAAATAAATTTAGTGTCTAATCAAGACGCAATCCATTTATGATGTTCCTTTTCTTCTCCTATACTGGCTGGATCGTTTCCTTCGATTATATTTACCACTGCCTTATCATGATTTCCCATAACAACAGATATATCTTTTCTCGAAAATATTAACTCAAGTACACTATTCGTTTCATGACCAATACCGATTAAGTCACCTAAACAATAAATGTGATCGATTTGCTTCTCTTTATCCAATTCGGTTAACATTGCTTTTAATGCCGAACTATTACCATGAATATCGGTAATAATCGCTATATTTTTATCTGTATCCATAATCGGCCCTTCTCCTTTATTTATGGGGTTCGATAAACTGTACCAACAGTTAACGAGAAATCATTATTAGTAATTCTACCTTTCTGATCTACTAATAAATTCATGGATATGGTAATTGATAAAAGTAATAACTGGAATAAAAAATATTAATACCACAACCCCTAAACTGCCCAATAATCCATCTGTCTCTTTATGGAATGTCTGGCTGTCTATTCGGAGTAAGATCACCACTGCTATTACTAATAAAACTGTGTTTATACAAAAAACAACGAACATTCCAATCCATTTATTTCCTAGCTTTCTTATTATCCAGAGAGAGGTTAGTGTGGATGCTATTAATGATAATAATAAAATCATTAGAACTAAAATATTCAGAATTACTCCCCCCTGTACTGTACTGATATGTAAAGTTATTAAACTTTTTTGTATACAAATTCTCGGTATGGTGAAAACCCTTGTTTTTGATAAAACTCTTTAGCTACATTGTTGTCAAACCAATAATCTAATTCAATTAGATCAATTCCATTATTTTTAGCAATCGCATATACTTCTTCCATTAGACGAGAGCCATAGCCTTTGTGTTGCTTTGTTTCATCTATGCTTATCTGATGTACATAGACAGAATTATACGCCTTTTTAAAGGCATCTTCTGTGTAATCTCTTATCCCAATCCAGGCATAACCAACTGCTACATCATTATCTTCTACTAGTAAGAAAATAAAGCTTTTATTTTTCATACACTCTTTAAAAACATCTTTTATCTCCTCATAATTATATTCCTTGAAGTATGAAGGATATAATGTAGAATGCAGATCATGCACCTGTTTATTCAACTTAGCAATTAATTGATAATCCTTTGATTGACTGATTTTCATCGTGTATCTCCCTTGTGAATGTATTGGTTTTTAAATATTTCTCATTCGAACATTTTCATATAAAGTTACTGGGATCCTTATCAGTCTGGGGCATAGAATATAAATCTGGAGTGAATCTCAATTCTACCTTCTCACTTAAAATTTTCTCGATTAAACCGTTAACTAGCTCTAGTTTTTCTGGAGTAATTTCCTTATATGATATATAGTAGCCAGCAGTTTTAGCTTCTAAAAATAATTCAAATGTCTCTTTAAAAAATGTATAATTTAGTATCGCGAATTCGTTCTATCCATTGATTTTCCATAACTATAATTTTATCTACATTTGAAACGGAAAAGAATCTATCTTCATCTTTCTCATCCGTCCATTCTGCTTTTCTCTAGGACAATCCCGAGGAAAATAATAATGAGCGGAATGTTCTTTATCAATCGCATACAACCGGGGAAAGTTCTGGAAATGCTTTTGATGGTCTAGGTTTAAATATTGCGATACTTGGGTCCTCGCTAAAATGGTATAACAATTTCAATCCCCCCGTCATTTGATTATATTCAGATCAGCCTACCTGGATACATTACTACTAATCGACCTGTCAATTTGTCACATCCATACGTACAAAATTATCTCGTAAAACATGGTATTCTCTATCTAAAATACTCATCATCACATCTGTTTCAAATTTATCCTCAATATAAGCCCCTTCTCTTTCAACACCTTCTTTTACAAATCCGCATTTCTCATAACAAGCGATGGCCCTGTGATTGTATGCTAAAACCCTTAGATCCACTCTATGTAACTGTAATTCTTCAAAAGCATATTGCAATACTAATTGCGTAATTTCAGTCCCTAAACCTATTCCCCACACGGAGGGATCAAACAGTCCGACAGCGTATCTTGCTCGGTAATCATCTTCACTGACCGTTAATCGTGCTTGACCAATGCAGCGACCCGCATATTCCACACACCACTCAAGTTTATTTGATAATATATTTTCTATGAATATTCTTGCATCCTTCATTGTCAGCGGTTGCAAATCGTGCGTGTCCCCGCCATACATTCTGGTGAGTTCTTTATTTCTTCCACATTTGAAAAAGTCATTCAAATCATTTTCTATCGGCTTCCTAAGTAGAATTTTTTCCCCTTTTATCGTAGGAGACAGATTCATTTCATCACCCTTATATGTTTTTATGATGAAGCATTTTACTGAGACACTTCCAGTTATTATAAGTCGTGCAAATATTGTTGTTCCCATCTATTGTATTTGATAGTACTAAGATTAAATCCACTCGGCGAACCAGGCGACATAATATGCTGCTGGAAGAAATAAGAGTTGTGCCATCATTGTGCCAACTAATTTTGAACTAATCATCGTCAAAGAATAGCTTTTTAAATAAATATACTTACTTTGCTTTTTTACAACTCTATCAGCTAATACGGATGCTTTTGGATCAATAAACAAGGTTAATAATATAGTAGCAATGCCATTGATGATACCAGATGACATTAAAGCTGCTTGAGCATAATCGTTCGGAACTAATATAGAAGCATATATAGAAGATAGTACCCCAACTGTAAAGACAGCAGAAATAATGACATTAATAACAAAAAGTCGTTTAGGGATTGTTTGAAATGTGATTCCTTTTAAGTATGATAACCTAGGTAGCTTAAAACAATTTATTACTTTTTTGATCCCATTTAAATTAAATTGATGTATAAATAAGGCAACAACTGATCCACGTTCGTTCGATAATTGTACAATGGCTCTAGAAAAGATATTGATGAACGTAGGAAATAAAAGAATGCCCAAAAATACACCGATCGACGTAACACCAATTAGAATTCTGTATTGTTCTTCGATGAAAATTAATTTTTGAGAGTCAGGTGCCTCCGCGATAAGTTTTGCTGTTAATGGTTGCTGGATCATAGTAGAGAATCTTGAAATAATAACGAGCGTACTAAATAATGATAATGCTGTTGCAATTAATTTTACTCTAGCTCCCGATATCCTCGTAGAATAAGCTAGTGTCTCAATCATAGTGACAACCAACAGAAAAATAGAGATGATTATTACTTTGCCAGTGATTAATTCCATAGTAGGTCTCCTTGGAAAAATATTCTAATTGTATTATATACTACATTAATGTTATTAACTCCCAAAAATGTATTTTCTAATTTAAAATTAGGATGTAATGGTGTGGATTCTAGAGATGTAAAGGAAATAGTATCTTGTTAAAAGAATGCTCTGACGGGGTTAATAGACGAAGAATTTCTAATGTTGATTTTATAGAAGATTGGTACGAATATAGGTACTCAGGGAGAGGTCCCTACTAGGTCTCTCCCGATTCCAAATGATCAATTAGCAGGGATTAATTAATCTTAAAAATACCATAATATAAGATCCTTTAGTGTATTATTATCTAACCTAATATTATTGCTTACTCTTCTTTCCTTCTACCGCTAATAAATACATTGTTTGGGATTCAGCCGAAGTATTTATCCATTTACGAAAATCCTTTTCAGCCTGTGACCTTTGACCTTCACTGATAAATCCATCGTTAACCATTTGAATACCTTTGATTGCAGCGACATCTGCCCAGATTGTAATTTGGGTTTGGAAATTAGTATCAGTATGTTTAGTGTATTCACTTTGCTTCGTTGTTTTTATATCTGAAAGTCCCAACTCACTAAACATATCCGGAAGATGATCAGCTATTTCATTATCCATCCCCGCATCTGAGCGCCATCGTAAAAAGTCATCATAGAAATCTTGCATTGTTTTAGGGATCTCCGGTTCCCAAGATATTTTAGTATGATTATAATCAAGAATTAAAACGCTGCCATTATTTTTGACAGCTTGCACCATTTGCTGTAAAGCTGCTTTGGGTCTAGATAACCATTGAAGGACCCTTGCAGAAGTAACTATATCAAATTCATTTTGATAGGGTAATTGATAAATATCACCAATCTCAAAAGAAATGATAGGATTATCTTTGTACAAGTGACGTGCTTTTAATATTAAATCTTGATTATTATCTATTCCGATGACGCGACCCCTTGGACCGACAACTTCTGCAATCCCAGATGTGATTGCTCCCGTTCCACAACCTACATCAAGGACGGTCATCCCCGGTTTGATAACCTCTGCCAATCTCTTATGCGAATTTTCAAGTGTCCGTGCATCGATAATACTTGAATTTTGTAATGTCGCTCTATCCTTTGCTACTTCAGCTCCCATAAAAATCCCTCCATTTACAGACTGAGTTCCTACTATTCAGAAAAAGGAAATCATTATCACTCCACATGTCCAGTCGAAATATAAAGTGTGGTTAACTCATAAGATGAAGTCCATTAATAATACTCTAGTAGCTTTTCATCAATTTCGTCTATATAGCCAATGTCAGTTTTTTGATCCCAAAATATAATTTGTTCAGTCTCTTCATTTTCTTCAAAAGGTCTTAACTCCTTGATATCACCAATAAATAATGCGCCGTATTCCATTCTATCATCTGGTTTTAATTGTAACTTCATTAATCCTTTAAAACGTATATCATCAATCCTTTGATTCGTTTCCTCAAATAGTTCTCTTACAGCACATTGCCTAGGCGTTTCTCCCTCATCTATCATGCCGCCAGCAAGTTCCCAATGTTTTCTCCATTTATTGAACATGATCAGGAATTTTTCTTGATATTTAACTACTACTAGAGAATGAGTTAGTGGTGCATCTGCTACATAGTTCATTATTTCATTTTCCTCTACAATTAGAAAATCAAGAAAAACATGCCCACTTTTGTTTATTAAAATCGTCATATGGTCCTCCCACGTCTATAAAGATTTAAAATGAAACCAATCTACTTGTTATTCGTTAGCTGAAAAAGAGTATGAAGTAGCATTCCAATGTGTAGAACCTGTTTTTCTTTTACCTTTCCAGCCCATTTTTTGCAGTTCCTTTGCTATCAAAAGATTAAAAAATCCATGTCCAATTAAAGCGACTGAGTTATATTCCTTTGCATATGCCACTAATTGTTCTGCCGCTGTTTTAGCTCTTTGTTTGGCTTTACCAAAAGATTCACACTGCTTAGAATAGCCAAAGAACCATAGGCACCTAAATATAACGGCCCATATCTGTGGATGTAATTTAATTATCATTACATTTGTTAACGGAATTGGTAACTCAGTCTCACGAAATAATGGTTTGGAAATCGTTTTAGTATGTGGCTTTAAAAACTTGGCCGATTCGATCGCTCTTTTCAAATCACTTGAAATGACGACATTCGTGGTTGCTATTTTTTCAAGCGTTTCTGAAGGATAGGATCGCTCTTCAAACACTCCATTCCTATCATAATCTTCAATCCAATTCTTAAATCCTTCACTATTAATCCGGTTATTTATTGTTAAGGTAGATCTGCCATGTCTAATCAAAGTAATTTCCATATGTGTCTCCTGAAGTCGATCTATTTTTATACCGCTGTTATTGCCAAATAGAGAAAACACCATCGTTTTCTCTTTGGAACAGGTCTTCTGAGTTTAACAACCCTATCTATACCCGCCTCCTGCCCATGATAAGTTTAATTTAAGAGAAAGAAGGATAACAGGAACATCCTCTTTCAGTTACACTTTTTTATTTTCAACATGGAATCAGCGTTGACTTGAAATTCATACCCAACTTTAACCTCTTCAACTGTACATCCTTTATCTGTGAGATAAAGGATTAATTCATCTAAATGTTCATATCGCTTTCCTTCAAGATCTACTAAAGGGAAAATACAAATCTCATCACTAGAAACCCTTAATAACTCATTTAGTGTTTTCATATGAAATTGATAATCTAGTCGATCAGCGTACATAAAGAGAAAATGTGCCGAAAAAATAATATCAAATTCATTATCTTTAAACGGTAATGTAGGTAAAGTAACGGGAATATATCTTTCACTTATTTCCTTTCTATTATTAGAACAATCTTTTAACGCATGCAAGCGATGTCCTCTAAGATCGTCTATATCATTGAAGTAATCCCAAACATAATTATCCTTTACTTTTTCTATATGTTCCATCGCATGTTCAATATCTTGTAGACCTTTCATCTCGAGATCTTCTACCGAATGATAATAAGCAATATCACATGCTGTTATATCTAGCCCTATCTTGTTGCCGGATGCAGTAAATGAACATGCTCCTGCAGGACAATCAAGTATTTTCTTTCCTTCAAGCTTCTCTACTGAAAGAGAAAACATATCTAAATATTCTTCAAAAGTTCTTCCTATAAAAATAATTCTCTCTAAATCTAACTTTTTACTCAGCTCAACTTTACTCAGCTCAACTTTACTCATCTCAGCTCACCTCTTCTAACAAGATTCTCATTAATTATATCGCTAATATTATGGAGGATTAATAAATATTAATGCAACTGCACTAATATTTAACTTTCATATAAATCTCCTCACATAGCCATTTAATATCTCCGATAATTCATTAGTCCTTATGGAAGTTGAATCCCTCTTTTATAAAAGAATACTAAACAATAAATAAAATATGGAACTGCTTATTAATATAAATAACGCTTGCAAATAACTAAATACTTTCACTTTACTTTGTTGTTTTATACCTCCAATCTCATAGGCAACTTTCCAATTGATTGGAATGAAAAATGATGTAAATAACATACCAACAAAAACTGTTATAAAAAAAAGTTTTAAGTAATTTGGTATATTTAAATCAAAAAGGAAATTCCCTAACACGAAAAACGGGACCCCTATCCAAAATGCGAACATAACGATAAGTAAAAATGAAGCAATAATCAATAACATAAAATTTTTTCTTAAAACTGACGAGTATACTTTGCTGTATACACCCATAATCAACCTCCTCTAATATCTATTTCTAATGAAAGTAATAAGATTCATGGATTATTAAAAAGGTATTAATGGATAATACTTGTATATGATTTACCATATTTTACCCGAAGAGCTCCTAGTTTGGAAGCATTTCTTTAAACTAAGTTCAAAAGTATCTTCTTCAATTCTTTAAAGGATATATTAGTTAATATTTGATTTATCAAAACCAAGTTCTGTTAAAGTGACTTAGATCAATAACTACACCAAAAAGAGTGTCAATCCTTCTCGGATCAACACTCTCATTAAATGAGGATTATTACGTGATGTTGATAATTATTAACATCTTACATATTTTCTTTTGAAACCTAGCCTCCCTCTATCGACTTCTTTTTGAATACTGTCGTAAGCGTTTAGGAAACTGTTTTTTTTCTTGTCCCTTTTAATTTCTACTGTACCTATTGCCTTTGCAGTCTCAACTGCCTTTTCATGAAGCGGCAAATATGAAATCCCTACGGTGTATAGAAAATTATTCATTGAGGCTTTTGTTCGTTCGGGAGAATCGTGAATTGTGTTTTTAACCATTTCAAGCATATTGGCAATCTTAATTTCAGAAAACTCAAGGTCCTTGCGATTACCTAAAAGCCAGCAGTAGCAACTCCAACCCGCAGACATCCTTAGCTCTTCACCGCATCCAATCCATTTATCAGCAACTTCTTGTGCAATATCTGCTTCCGCTAAAGTTACTGCAACGACATAATCAGATAGCATATAAAAATATGCGGATTCCATCCAACGATCAAAATCCGACTCAGTCATTGCTTTTGGATCTGCAATAATGCCTGCAAAGTACATTGCATCGTAGTTCCCTGTGGCATAAAGCTCATCAGCTAAAGCCTGATTTATTTTTATTTTCTTTGAGATTGGTTTCATAGCGCCAGTAGCCACGCCAAAAAGCGGCTCGTGTGCACCATTAGATAAGTATATTTTTTTAGTTCGTTCCTTGCCGAGGGCTTCAAGCTCCTGCATAACCATTTCTAACTTCACGTTTAACACTTCCTTATTTATGGAGTTTTTTTCCTAAGGTTTTGCCCATCCAATCCATCATCACTATCCTATAACAAACGCTTATCATTTGTCAGCCATTAAGTGCATGGTGTTATATAGGAAAGCACTAAATGTATGATATTGGTCTGCAATATTCTCGTGTCATTCAGAAATCAATATTTAAAATACTTCTGTTGTTATTTACAATTAATTTAGAGATTAGACTTAAAATAGAATACATAATAACTATAAAGTTGATTATTTAGGTAGGGATTGTTATGATTAAAAAATATGGTGAAACTTTGGAAAGCGAGTGAGTAAAATGACAGATCAGATAAAGAATAGACAGTTCAGTTTTGGAAAGAAGGACGCTGCGGTAAAGGTTGAAGTGTTCTTAAATTTAACTTGTCCTTATTGCGCTACATTTTATGGGGTTGCAGAAGTGGTGTTAAAAGATTACTTAGAAAATGGCCAAGTTGAATTTATTGTAAAGCATTATGATAAGCCAAGAGAGATGCTTTTAAACGGAACACTAGTTAATCTGTTCCTAGATTATGAGAACCCTTCGCGAGTAAAAGAAATATTAAGGGATTTATTTGAGACTCAAGGGCAATGGGATCAGTTGAACAATCAAGAAATCAAAAATCTATTAGTGCAAAAATATCAATTAAAAGAAGAACCGAAAAATACCGAAATTAGTCTGAATGTAACTACAGAGGCGATCAGCAGAAATGTGAAAATGGTGCCTACTGTATTTATCAATAATAAGGAATTTCAATATCCTACAGAATTATCTGCAACCGAATTGAAAACACAAATCGAAGAAGCGTTAGCAAAATAGCATAACCTATGTGTTAATTTTCTAGAATACATAATATAAGCGATTGTAGAATAAGAAGCTAACGCAAATTTTATTTCGATTATAGACTAAATACCATGATGCTTATTACATCATGGTATTTAGTTTGGCCGGATTTAATTATATGTATGATGAGTTGACCCCCTAACCTCCCCACATCACTTCATTTATTTTCGTAAAAAGATAATAGTTTACATGTACATTTTTCCAAAATCATAGCCATACTGCTGATCATTTTCATTCATTATGATTGTCATCATATTTCCGTGTATGCTGATAATAATATTGTTCTCTTCTATATTCATTTAGTATTTCATCTCAGAATATAAATCGAATGGGGTTTCCTCATTAAAATGTAATTTTCTTTTTTTCATATCAAACATTTTAATTGTACCGCCAATGGAAAATTCATAGAAGGAAAGATTTCTATTGAACTTCTTATTACGCTGTTTCCCGGCCTTATATAATAGTCAATTCTTATCACAAGCTAATTTTGCACCAAAACGGAAAAGCATATCGTCCTCAAACCACGCTGGAAAATTCGTCCCCCACGTGTTGTTAAAGAGATTTACATAAATTCCGTCATTTAATGATGGTTGTTGATTGTCAAAAAGGAGTAATCCCCGACGACCAAAAGAAAATACAGGTGCATCAAAGCTCTGGATAGATAGGTTCCCTTCAATACCTTGATAAGTTAGCCCTTCTTTTGTCAAAGCATGCATATTGCGATTTCCATTCTCTACCACATCATATGGGGAAAGTTTTTCATTTAATTTCGCCATTTGCCAGCGGTACGGATTAGCAACAGTCAAACTAGTCTCTAACCAATATGCTTCTGGCATGCGGTTCGCTTCTTTACTATTCCATTTTAGACTTCCAACAATTTCTTTGCGGATTAAATCGATTTGATATGTCAGTCTTATTTGTTTAGGTACGCCCCACTGTGCTTGCTCGTAAGCTGTAAAAACTAAGTCAAATTCGACATCAACCACATCAGCTAGCTGCTTCATGCTCGACCTTGCAATCGATGGCATTAATACTTCATGTCTAATCTCCTGATAAGCCTCGATTCCACGTTTCGCAAAATCGACTAAAGCCCAACTAGATGTCCAACGCGTTAAACGACTGTACTTACTTAAAAAATTACTATAGTTCGCAAAATCAAAACGTTCATAAGATAGTTTACCAAATTCTTTACCATCTTTTAGTAAGCGATGCCCATTCACTTCTAACTTATTCATGCCCCCGGTTGTCGAAAATGCAAGGCTAAAACCTGCAAATTGATACGTTTTACCAGGTATTACAGCTTCTATGCTCGTTTCTAAAGGTGTAATTGCTGAGCGTTTGCTGTCCACTGCTTCCAGCGCTTCTTGACGACGCTCCTCATTTAAAGCTGCGATCGCCTTATGCAAGTAGTCTCTTTGTTCTTGCCATGACGCTTCATATAAACGGTATGACCTCCGATTCGCGTCTGATTGACTCTCGATATTTGTACTAATGAGAGACATCAAATCAGCAAAATCCATCGTAGTGCGATCATGATTAAAGGTAATTTTATCTTTGGCTCTCGCCGCTTTAAAATCCGCTATCCGGTAATTCCGATAATCGGGTAAAAAGACATTGCCATTACCACCCCAAGTATGTTCTGCAATTAACATTAATTGCTCTGAGAAATCTTTGTACTCTTGGCTATCGATTACCATTGCACCACTATCTATCCAGCTATCACGTAAATCTAATAGGATTTTATAATCCGCGATTTTCTTCGGATCAGAAGAAACGCCATGAATCCAACTATCAGCTATTTCTTCTTCAATCACTGGTAATGTATCTTTTTTCGCCCATGCCGCTGTCGCAAACTCATCTAGGCTAGATGCAACTACCTCTACATCAGGGTATTCTTCTACTAATTTAGCAAAAAGTGCTGTCACTTCCGCAGTATCTTTAGGTGGCCCTTGGTTATCATGGCTATGGGCAAAATAGAGCATATCTTGCCATCCATCACGCATGAATGTTTCCCCATAATCCTGTGCATAATGGACAACGATTTCCGACCCATCTTTCGCGCGCCAAACAAACATCTCCGGTACATTTGGAATCGCAGAGCTCGCATTCACGCCAATGTGTAAATACTTCAAACCCGCCTCCGCCATTAATGGAATAATCGCAATCGAATGGCCTGGCACATCCGTCATTTTCGCTGCAATTGTTTGTTGCTTATATGTCAAATCGAGTTCCTTGGAAATCGACAAACCATACTCAAACAAACGGCGGTCCATCAGTTCTGTATGTGTCGTCACAGGTAAGCCATGCCACTTAATGGTACCATTTTTGATCGCTTGTTCCATTCTTGCTTTATCTTCTTTCGCCACCTCTGGATGGTTAAGGTAATAATCAATCAGCCATGACCCTGTAGTCCAAACAAATTTTGTTGGTAATGCTTCTCCAATGGCTAAAGCCCGAGGAATAAAATCATCTAAATATTGGGTTGTTACTCTTTCTGCAAGATCAGTAAAGCCAATATCTAAGTGCGTTTTAAAGACTACATGTAATTTCTTTTTCATTATCTATTTCACCTCTTAGCCAATCTCATTTTCTTGCGGATTATATGCAAAGGCAACCAAGCCTTCATTTAATTCCTGACATTTCTCGATCAATGCTTCTGGTGCTTCATTGTCTCCTGAGAGATATAACTGATAGTCGAACTCATAAAAACCAGATAAATCAACTTTGAAATTCGTTTCCCAGAAGTTATTCATCACCCATGAATACACAAGGTCTTTATTTTTTATCTTTGTCTGTTCATTGCTTAATTCAATCTCGTGATGTGCTAAAGTTCCAAGCGTAACTAATGGATTATCTTTGAGAGCGACCAGCAAATCTTGGTCTTTATTTTTAAAGATCATGCCATTTTGTAATAAATAAAAGTCAATATTACTTCCAGGAATTTGGTCAATCGCCGGTCTAAAGACAGATCCTGTTTTCTCTGCATATAGTTCGTGATTCTCCCCATCACCAAAAGGCAG
This sequence comes from Lederbergia lenta NBRC 16444, assembly GCF_001591545.1. Classification (GTDB taxonomy): domain Bacteria; phylum Bacillota; class Bacilli; order Bacillales; family Bacillaceae_C; genus Lederbergia; species Lederbergia lenta. The sequence goes on along the minus strand of NZ_BCVC01000001.1, from coordinate 1,386,057 downwards.
TGGAAGGTATAAGTTTTCTGGTGCCCACTCATTTTGTTTCTGAATCCGAACAGTTACAGCAATTTTTGGCAATTGTTTATAAACCCTTAACATAACCACATACATATTGGTACCTTCTAAGGCAAACTCCATCTTAATTGTCGTGTACAGCGCGCCATCAGCGATTTGATCAATTGCAACCAATTTGGCAACATCACGTTCTGTGATACGGCCTTTACGATTTCTTCCCATTCTACGTCGTTCTTGGCATGCATCTGTAGTAATTGGTGTTTTCTCATATACACCTGTAAAAGGGGCATGTACTGCATGAGGGTGGATCAAGTTCTTACCTGTTGCTTTAGCAATCATTTGTTCAATTCCTGTCGTATCATTAAAAGTAATCCGGTAATGATCTGTTTCAACAATATGATGATTCGTCGGTCGCTCGTAACCAGGATACGGAGCTAAATCCGATACACCATCATTTCCGCGATAGGCATGGTTAGATTCTGTTCCACCAGCTGGTTTATCCATTATTTGGCGAACTTTAACTAAGCGATCTTGTTTAGCAGCTAATGAAATCTTAAATTCGATATCATTTCCACCAGGCACCATCACAACTTGGGATGCTAGAATTTCGTTCGTTTGACAATCTACGACCTCAATAAATCCGTCTTTTTTGAAATGAAAATATTCGCCATCTACATCTTCCCAGTGCTTAATATGAACCTTCGTATAATCAGTCACAGGGCGCTCATGCGGGTTAATAACCTTAAAATACTTCTCACGATCAGCCTGTAATGATTCTTCGCCTAAATTAGCCAATACCTCATCTAAATTTCTTGAAATAAGTGAGTTTGCGTTTACCGCATAGGCACCTTTACGATAATCTAAATCATTCACTAACGTATTCCAAGGTTCACCCACTGAAGAAGAATAGCCCCAAGTATGTTCCGCATACATCATCAATTGATGCTCAGCGTCTGCTAAATATATTGGATTACCTAGTTGCCCATTAGGATCTAGTTTCTTCGATAATTGATATTTTCGTTGCGCATCGCGATAAATTTTCGTTGGGGCAGGTGTCGAACCGACTCCGTCAGCCCACCAATCAGGCCAATCACCAGCATAAGTAGGTATATCAATTGTTTCATTGCGTAAAATCTCAAAGAATTGATTTAAAGTGACCACTTCAAACTCAATTTGCTCGCCATGTTTCTCATTAAAACGATGGATAATTTCCATCATTCTCGGATTCGGCGGGGCATTGTCAGTCATCACACCAGAAATCATTGCTGGGACAAATGCGTATGGATACCCTTCCATTTCCAGATTTTTAACATATCTAAAGACCCTTTCTTCCGTAACTTCAAATTGATCTGTATCCCAATCTCCACTAAACTCGTCACGAATTTGGTAAGAAATATTCGTATTAGGTAGTAACATAAATTCATTGCCAAGTTGGTAGTGATCACCATTCCATACTAAAACTTTATTCCCATTTGGTGTTTCCCAAAAGAATGGTGTTTGTTTTTTATATAAAGGAAACATGCCGTGATGTGTATGTAAACAAGAAAAGAAGTTTGTAATCCCATTTTGATACATTGCCTCAGCATAACCCCAAGAATAGCCATTAATATCAGCAGTCATTGCGGAGTTTAGTTTCATTTGTTTCTCATTAGCATAGTTGCGGCCATCACTTAACTTTTTAGCTAAAACATCCATGTCCACTAACTCCGTTAAATTTAAATAAGTTAAAGATATATCAATTAAGCCTTTATGCACATAATGCTCAAATTTCTCTTGCTCTTCTATCGTACTATTCTTCAAAAACTGTTCCACTTGCCAATAGTTTTCACAAGTATATTTATAGCCTTCCCATTCAGGCTTTTTCCCCGCTGTTATGTCATCTAAAATACGAATGACTTTTTTAATATAATCGACATGAAAACGCTCAATTTTCTCTTGGCGTTCCGTATAGCCAATATCCGTATGCGAATGATGTATTAAATAAATTTTCCACTTTTTTGTCATAATCAACACTCCTGTATTTTTTCTAATGTTTGAACCAAACCTGTTAATGTTGCTAAACTAGTATTACGTGAGGCACAAATGTGGGGCGGTATTATACCACTTTTAGTGAGCTGTTCTTGCATACTATTAATCATCCATTTTAAACTCTGGCTGATTTGACCACCAAACACTAGTATATCTGGTGCAAAAGACAGCATAAATGGACGAAGACCTTGCGCTATTTGTGTGCCAAATTGGCTGAAAACCCGTTGTGCTCTCACATCCCTATTTTCAGCAGCTACAAAGAGGTGATAGCCATCTACATTCGTTACATTATTAGCTTTGGCAATTTCCATTAATCCCTTTGCTGACAGACATTCATCCATGGTCCCTCCTAAAAAAGGCGTATCATAGACCATGCCTGCTTCATTTAAGCCATATTTATTTTTGACAATACGCTGATCCTCCATAAATGTAGAACCACATCCAGTGCCTAATGTGATGAACATCGCTTTATTCTGTCCTTTTGCTACACCGTAATAATATTCTCCTTTAGCAAAACTAGTCGCATCATTTTCAAAGATGATTGGTGTGGTAGTTTGAAAGCCTAACTTAATGATCCACTGCCTTATGCATTCTTTTAAATTGACTTGATAGATTGCATCATACTTCCTAATGCCTCGCATCAAACTAATGCCGTTTTCGTAATCAAAAGGACCTGGAAAAGCAACGCCAATCCCTAATAATTGTGCCCCATTTTCATTCATGATTTGGAGATGTTCTGTAATGATCGTTTTAAAATGTTGGAGGATACTATGTTGATCCAGCCTAGCTTTTGATTCATAGCAAATATTTTCTGTGTAAAAAGGTTGTTTTTGCTTATTTAAGATATTCACCTTAATTTCAGTACCGCCAACATCTAAACATAGGTAGTATCGTTTGAACAACAATTGCCCCCTCCTTTTTAACGTACAAATGCTTTAATCGTCATAATCGTCTTGCCGATACTTGTACCATATGGGCTAATTTTATATGTTTTGATTTGCTCCGGGATAATGAAGGTTTGCGCATAATGAACGACAAAAGGCGCGAATGAATCATCCACACTTTCAACAATCGCTTCTTCTCCCTCCACAAGATTAAAAACATTCACACTGCCATGGCTTTCATGTATGACAGGTACGGAAAAAGTATGGCGTCTTGTTTCAATAAACTCCAATTCATGCAAACCTGTTCGTTCTTCTTGCCAACCTGGACCTTTATTAATGACTTCAAATGGATTGACCAGTTCTCTTTTCACCCAATCCTCATCTCTTGTGATATCAATATTTTGTTCACCATGAATTAAATGGACGGGTCTTGGCAATCCGTCCAAATCGACGCGGTCCCAATCCCATAATTTAAATGTAAAACGATTTGGTGTAGAACTAATTTCTAAAACGACCGCATTAGCGCCACTGGAATGAATCGTTCCGCCTGGGATCGAATAATGATCATGTTTTTTTACTTCTTGTTGATAAATCAACTCTTTATCTGGGAAAGAACCTTCCCCATTTGCTGCTTTTGTTAATTCAGTCATTAACTGTGCCTTGCTGACCCCATTTTTCACACCTAAGTAAATTTTCGCTTGATCAGCTGCTTCAAGTATGTAATAACTTTCATCTTGTGTATAATTTGCTCCAAATACATCTTGAACATAATCCGTTTTAGGATGAACTTGTAAACTTAAATTGGAGCCACCAATTGTATCAAGAAAATTAAAGCGGATCGGAAACTCTGCACCGAAACGTCCATATACTCTTTCACCTAGCAATGCGAGCGGTTGACTAAATACTAGATTATTAGCAGGTACTTCCATTTTTATCTCATCAAAATTTAAAATTAAACTATTCTCTTCTGGCACTCCATTAAAACTCCAAGCTAAATTTATCTCATCTTTTCGAAAATTAAATTTTTCTTGCATCCAGTGGCCACCCCAAATACCCGGGTCAAAGAATGGGACCAAAGAAAAGGGCTGTTTTGCAATTTGGCCCATTGCCGCTTGATAACTTTTTCCATCGATTAACTTTGGCTCTCCCTCTATGTGCGTATCTAAAAAGTAATCAATCTTGCTAAAGATCTCCTTTTTTAATTTATCAGCTACACGCCACTCAAAAAAATAGCCTCTTTTAATCATTCGTAAAGAATCCTCACCAGCATTATCTGCCTGCCAATTGCTATATGTTCCTGAACGGTATCTTGTTTGTACTTCCCATCTTGTTAAATCCGCATAGATTAATAGATCTGCTGGGTATACTAAACTGGCACCAACACCGTATATGACTACTCTCCCACCAATTGTATGCACCTGTTTAATCTTCTGATCTAAAGCTTGCTTCTGTTGTCTATCGATAAAATCTTCGAATGAATGATGGCTCATTAAACCGAAAATACGATCATCCGTTATATTTCTTTCTATCATTTTATTGATCGTTTTAACATCATAAAATAATTCGAGCGCATTAATTATTAAGGTTGGATTTAAAGGTGTAATCAACTTATTAAGCAATTCTTCTTCATTCAATGTCGGATAACATTCTATTGTTATAACATTAGATTGTAATGCACCAATTCTACTTTTTAGCTCTGCATTAATTTCTGAATAACCATAACAAGCCTTGGAAGCATTTTCTATCTTTATTTCGGGACGAAAATTATACATCATACAAACTCCTTCTGTTTATTGAATATCTATGCTGATTATAGCATGACTAATCTAACTAAAATGTCTTTATAAAAGGCGCTTAAATCAACGTTTATGAGCTATTGTTATATCAATAAGCAATCATAGGGTTATCATCTTCATGTTATAATGTCATAACAAAGAGAATATGGAAGGAGGGAAATAATGCTTAATAACGATACAGCCTATCCACTCTATGCGCAAATAGCTGACCAATTACGTTTAAATATTCAAACAGAGAAATGGAAAGAAAGTCAACGCATTCCTACCGAAATGGAACTGTGTGAATATTATCACGTTAGCCGCATTACCGTCAGAAAAGCGATCGATGAATTGGTGCGAGAAAACTTATTATATCGGGAGCGTGCAAAAGGAACATTTGTAAAAGCAATGACACTAAACAAAGATGAATACGCGACAATTGTCAAAGGGTTTACCCAAGAATTACAGGAACAAGGGAAAAATGCGATGACTGTTTTTGCAGAAGTCGAGCATTCACATGCCGATCAAAGACTAGCAAAGTTCCTCAATATTAAAGTAGGAGAAGAGATATTGATTCTGAAACGAGTTCGTGGAGATGGAAATGATGTCTTTGCATATTTCAAAACGTATTTAGCTTATAAAAAAGAGTATTCCTTAAAATCCCGGGATTATTACGGTTCCTTTTATGACTATTTACGTAGTTTAGGTATTGTTGTCAACCAAGAAAGAGAATATATTGAAGCAGTATCTGCAACAAAAGAACTGAAAAAGTTACTAAAAGTAAAAGAAAGTGATCCAATTCTTAAGCGCGTGCGCTTTACCTCTCAAAAAACTGAGGATTTCTATGAATATACAGAGTGCTTTTATGTTGGTAGTAAGTACCGCTTTTATTTAGACTTTGATAATTAACTTCTACTTAATGAAAAGTGCTGTACGATGAGAAATAAGAGTTGCCTGGATATAACTGCGGGGGATTAGCAGATATGTGAAAATGGTGCCTACTGTATTTATATCCTACAGAATGATCTGCAACTGAATTGAAAACACAAATTGAAAAGGCGTTAAGAAAATAGCATAACCTTTTTTCTAGCATACATAATATAAGCGATTGTAAAATAAAAAAGCAACATAGATTTTATGTTGCTTTTAGACTAAATCCCATGATGCTTATAACATCATGGGATTCGGTTTGAGCAGGCTTAATCCTGTGTAAAATGAGTTGGCTCCCATAATCTCTCCACATCACTTAATTTATTTTCATTAAAAGATAACTTGTATATATCAGGTTTACTAGTGCCTTTCCAGAATTTATAACCATACTGCTGATCAAAATAATTCATAATAATAGTCATTATATTTCCGTGCGTGCCGATAATAATGTTTTTTCCTTTATATTCATTTAGCAATTGGCTAATAACAGGAAGGGCACGCTCTTGGGCTTGCCGCATAGTTTCTCCACCTGGTAAACAATAATCTTTGTCATCATAGGATTTCTTAATGGCTTTTAATAAATCCTTTTTCGGGAGTTTATACTCACCTTTTATCGGCCTTTCTTTTAGTTCTTCAAAAAACTGCATTTTCAACCTTTTTTCTATTGCAATATTTTCTATCGTTTGGATCGCTCGGGAATATGGGCTCGAAACGATTATATCCACTTTTACCTTGCGCATAATCTCTGTAATTGCTTTTGCATCGTGCTCGCCTTGTTCCGATAGTTTTCTTGTTCTTTCTTTTCCAAAAACAAATGGAGATTGTGCATGTCTTATCATAAATAATACGGTTTCCATCTTACTCTCCTAAAAGTTACAGAAATTGAAGTCTGTAATAGCTGCAACTCAGTTTTTGTAAATTTCTAGTTCGTTCTATTATTATTTGAGCTTTTAAACATATATCTAATCCCTTTACCTGCCAGCGGTTCATCCACAAAACGCGGTAAAACGTGAAAATGGGCATGGAAAATATGCTGTCCACCAACTTCACCACAATTCCACCCAAGATTATATCCCTGTGGCTGATGTTTATCATCTAAGTATTCTTTCACATCCTTGAGAAGGGTGTATGTTGCGTTCCATTCTTCTTGTGTTAAATCAAACACGGTTTCTCTATGTTTTTTGGGGACAATTAGACCAGAACCTTCTAATTGTCTACCTTGCAATTCGGCTTTATCTAACTGTAAAAACATGCAATATTGATTACTGAAAATGATTTTTTGCTTTGGTTCTATTTCCGGATTACAAAAAACACAATTAGGGGCCATGATGCCTCCTCCTACTCCTCCATACTTTTGCTATTTAGTTTATACATATATTCTACGACCCTTACATCGATTTCATCAATATAACTATGACCTATTTCTTCACCTAAATTCCAAAGCTTTATTTCTGAAGTTTCCTCATTTTTAAAAAAAGGATCTAATTGATCAATATTCCAGAAATAAACAGGATTATATTTGATCGTTCCGTTTATTTTATTTCTTAGTTTTAATAAACCCTTAAACTCTAAATCATTTACTATTTGTCCGGTTTCTTCGAAAAGCTCTCTTTTTGCACATTCTTTCGGGCTTTCATTAGCTTCTCTTCGCCCGGCAGGTAATTCCCATTGTTTTCTGTAAATGTTATAGCAAAGAAGATATTTCCCATCACATTTTATGACTGCATAAGAACCAGCTAAGTGTAGATAATTATATAACTCTATTTCTTTTATAGTAATAAATTCTATAAATTCAAATCCATTATTCTTTGTTTTCAACAGGTCTCCTCCAACTCATAGTTAGTGGTCCCACTGGATGGATATTAATCAACAAATCCTGAGAATTCTTCAATAGCGAATGAAGGTATGCCTTTAGACTTGAGTACAAAAAAATAATGGCATGTGGTAAAACGGAAGAAAGCTTTGACATGCAAGCTAACAAATCATAAAGAATGAATGTTAGTTTTTTTATTATCTACCCCTGATAATTTTATATGTTGCATCATAACCGTAGTTTAGATAAACAAAACCATATGCTCTTCATCCCAATATGTATTTCCGAGCTTCAATGCCTTTCTCTCTATCCCGAATACTTTAAAACCTAATGAATAATATAGATTTTTAGCTGATTCATTTGTTGTAACGACACTTAAATTTATTTGTTCTACGCTTTTCAAGTCTCTAGCCTTTTTTATCGCAGCTAATATTAAATTTTTCCCAATTCCTATACCACGTTTATCAGGAGAGACATACATAGATACGATACTTGCTCGATGTTTTAATTTCATTAATCTTTCTGTGACTAAGGTTACAACTCCAACAAGTTGATTATTTTCAAAAGCGCCGAAAGTATACGAATCTCTAGATTGGAACCTTGATTCATACTTTGTAGCCGTTTGCTCTTTTTCTTCATTATAGCTTGAGGCAAATGAGTCAGGTGTATTTTGCAACCCTAGTAGTCTAATTGTAAGATAAGCTTCTGCATCCTGTTGACTTAAAAGTCTAATTTCCATTATTTCACCACCGTCTTATTTTACTCTTGTATTACAACGGATAGCACCGGACTCAATTTAATGTCTTTATAAATCAAAAGACAAACGAACCATATCGCGACACTGTATCTCGTTTTCAAATATTTCTTCAGTGTAATGCTTAATAAAAAAGTCTCTGTCTATACCAATAATTCTAAATCCACATTTTTGATATAGAGCTAGTTGCCCAATACTCGAATTGCCTGTACCTACCTCGATTGTTTTAAATCCATTTAGCCGCGCATTTTTAATCGCATCCATTACCAACTGTCTCCCTATTCCTTTTCCATGGTGACACTCTGCAACGGCAATATTCACTAATTCTACTGTTGCAGGTCTAGTTGGTAGTAAAACGTACACTCCGACCGTTTGTTTATTGTCTACAGCGACAAAGCATTCTCCTCTTACCATGTATTCACTTACTAGCTTTTCAGAAGGATCAGCTAATAACAGCAAATTTATTGGAGGGTGCTCTTCCATATGTAATTTTCTTATCTGCATAATATTCTCCATTTTTTATGTAGTCCCAGAAATTTCTATTTGGTTCTTAATAATCTTTATTGGTGCTTCCACTCAGTTTCCAAAATTCTTAGAAACTCTTTATCCATAGCTTAAAAGAACTATTTACTGAGTAATGTCTCTGCTACTTGGATACTTTCTTTTAGCCAGATTGGAGCCATGGAATGATCATATATTTCATTAGCTGTCATCCAATATACTGCATCTACTTCATCAGGACTTTTAGTAAAAGGTTCCCCTTCGTCGAATTCACAAAGGAAAACAATATCAATTACTTCGTTTCCTTTGTCCGAAACAAATGAAGTGTTTCTAATAAATATTATATTTTCCTTTACGATTACACCTACTTCTTCAAACAGTTCCCTTTTTACTGTTCTCTCCAATATATCTTTTGAGTTTCCTTCTTTCTCTACTGTCCCTCCGACAAGTGAAAGAAGTCCTCCAGCATGTTCCTCTTTCATACTTCGCTTAATTATTAACCACTTATCCTTTCTAAAGACAGCTGCTTCAACATTAACGATAAACATAAAAAGTTCCCCCTCATTGTGTTAAATTAATGTATATCTTAGCTTTCTCAAAGTATATATCCTACCAGTGCTGTGGTGAAAGATTGAATAATCCTCATTTACTTGGTACACGAAAATAATAAAAATAGCGGAATTCTCATACGTCTTATATACTCTTCATTATTTTGGAAGTTTTCCGCACGTGGTTGGCATTCACGAATTTCGTCTATTTTGAATCCTGCGCTTTTCAATAATAGAAAGTACTCCTCTATCGTTCGATGATATTTAATGACTTCTTTATCAATCCAAGGTTCTACGCGTTTCCCGGTATGGAAATAGTCATCCACAATCCAATCTGTTCGTAAGGATGAATTGTTTGCACTCTTTACCGAAGCGGTTAAAATTGGATGTTGGACACTAAAAATGAATTGTCCATTTATCTTTAAGCTCTCATACACCTGTTTAAACACAGGCCTTAGTTCCTCTATATAGTGTATTGCTAATCGAGAAACCACTTTATCATATTCTTCATCCGGGAAATTCCATGTCTCTATTGAGCAATGATTGATTTTGCTATTACTGTTTTTTAATGTGCTTATTGCTTTCTCAACCATATTTAGGGACCCTTCCACGCCCTCGTAAAAGTCGCAACCTTGCTTGATTAATTCCAACCCAAATATAGCGTCTCCGCAACCTAGGTCCAATACTTTTTCTTCTTTAACATCACCTATTAACTCCATTAATACAGGCTTTTCGATAATATTGTTTGGGCTTTCCTTTCTATTTCTTCTTTTTAAATAGTCTTTAAAAAATTCATTATCATCATAAACGGAAGCTCCTTTATATCTCATGAAAATCCTCCATTAATGTTGTATTAGTATATATATATACGTGCACCTTTTGATTTGTCTTAAAAATCAAATTAGTTTAATTGTGATGGCTAATGTCCCCCAATCTTTTTCTTGTTCGGGTGAATATATTTCATATGTTTGCTCGACCATTTCGTTTATTGAGTCATTATGAGTATCAAAACAGTCATAAGGAATATCTTTGTACATTTCTTCGAAGGTAGGATATTTACGCAATTCTATAACCTCTACATTTAGAATTTCATTTTTTTTAGGTAAAATAGTAAATTGAATAATATCTCCAAGGCCTATTTTTCTTCTTTTTTCATCATTCAATCGTACTTCTACTGTTTTCCTACCCGATTTTATCGAATAGAATGGTTCTTCAAATAATCCCATAGCATGAATCATCTTACATAGCCCCTCTTTTCTCTATATCAAAGAATAAATGCAATATATTTAATTTAATCTTTGTAAGATGCCATGTTCCAAACTATAAATGCCATTACCTTCCATAACCTCAAGATAAGCATTTAGAAAATAAATACAAGCATCTTCATCTATACCATAGTTTATATGTTGACTGAATTTACTCACGGCTTGTCTTAAATGAATTTCATCATTCCATTGAGTAAAGTGAACAGCAATCAACACATTAGATATTAATCCCAAACCTTTTCTGCATTGAAATTCAGTTTCTTCATTATCTTTAGGAGAAATAATACAATGTTCTGGACTTATTAACGCACCCGCTGAAAATCCCGCAATGGGGATGCCTAACTCATAGCTTTCTATTATTGAGTCGGAAATAGAGGTTTCAACAATGTAATCAGCATAAAAATTCGTATTCCCACCCCCAATAATGATACCGGAACTATTTTTTAAACAGGTCTTTACTTTTTCAATGGGCGTAGAAGGAAGAGGGAGATAATGGAATTCATTTAAACCTAAATCTACTAATGCTTGCGTATATCTAGGCATATATTGTTCCCAACCATCCCTTTCTACAAATAAAATGGAAACAGGTCCATTCATTTTTAATGATAGTTTTACAAATTGTTTTGCCATGTTTAAAGTGAATGGAGGACCGCCTCCAAACAGAAAAAGATGTTTATCCATTTAATCACCTTCACTTATTATAGAATAATAGCTCCATCTCTAGATATTAGGGACATTACTATGTGAAAATTGTACTTTAGTTTCTTTTGTATTGTGCGTTGATCTTGGATCGTTTGTCTAAAGGATATATAATTATCCAGCATATGAAGGAACTTTTTTGATAAAACCTAAATTCTGTTAATAAGCAAGATCACAAAAATAAGTTCCTTATTGTTAAAAATAGGTAAAGAATAACACCGATAACACCAATACCCAGACTAACCACCAAAAATCCATACATAAAACCACGTATGGAAACAAACACATCAGCGAACAAGTTTTTTGTAAAATCAATCACTTTTAACATTTCCTCCTCCTATCTAAAAGCCAGATGATCACTTAGTTATACTTAATATTATAAATATTCGTTATGAACCACTAAATACCTCTCTTTTTTGACAATTAAGCTATCCATTAGACAATTACAAAAAGGCACACTGTATGTATGCCCTTCGTCACTAAAAAAAATGCATATAATAATCCACTTAGAAGCATCATGGTTAATAAATTATATATTAGAGGTAATACACCCGGCAATTCCAATCTAAAATGATAGAAATGTACTTTATTAATTTAACGTTTGATCGCATCAATTATTAATGATGTAAATACAAGTTGATCTCCTTGATTTCTTGGATCATATTTTTTCGAGCGAAAAATAACTCCATCTTCACCATTCCATTCATTAGTATGAAATTTGCCATCTTCATCACAATATTCAAGTAAATTAATTTCAAACTTAGCCGCTTTAAACATTTTCGATAAAGTTTTATACTGATATACTATTTTATGACTTGCAGCAGGATGGTCTTTAGGCCTGGGTCCACCTACCCTAACAGTTTTTTGATATGTTTCGTTTGGGAAAAATGCATCTGGCACTGCACAACGAATGTAACCAGACGGTTTTAAAAATTTATAGCAAATTTTAGCAGCTTCGATTCCATCCTCATATGTAAGATGTTCCCATATGTGTTCCGCTACAATAGCTGTAATTGAATTGTTATCAAATTTATTTTTCCAGGTGTCCTCATCTAATAAATCGAGATCTTTTTCCTGTGTATGTATCCAACTTGGATTGTTATTATATTCACCAGCTCCAATTACTAGCTTAATTTCTTCTTCAACGCTCAAACGTTTCACCTCACATGCCCATTCATACATCTAGATGAATGACAAAATTGCTACTTTTATAAAAAATGATATTTCTTATCTATCAATTAGGAGTCCCTAAAGATATAGGAATAACAACTGCATTACAGGCTTTTTCATAAAATTCAAGAGGGCCAGCCTCTCCAATAATTGAATACTCATAGCCTATTTCTTTCATATCATTTAAACAGTAATGCAGCAAAGTATAGCCAACTCCTTGAAGACGGTTGGATAGGGATGTACCCATTGGGCCAAATAATCCTTTTTTTCCGCGAACTACATCAAAGCAAGCAAAGCCCACAATCACTCCATTGTCGATAGCAATATAAATGGGTATCTTATCTTCTTGAAGTCCATGCTTAATAGCATCTAACCATCTGTTTCCAAATTCGATTTCTACAAAAAGTAACAAAGATACGGCATCGCTTATTTCTGCTTTTCTATAAATCACTTTATCTGCAGTAATGCTTGGAAAAGAATAATTCTTCAGTGATACAGCCATATCTCTTGGAGATGATGTGATTTCAATTAACCTTGAAACATCTACTCCTTCCAAAAGTGAATCTATCATAGGGTCATTTATATCTAGAATTGCTTTCACCAATAAACCTTCATTGATATAAACCTGCCTAAATTGCATCATTTGTTTATTGGCATGTTCTAACACTCTCATAGTCGTCAAAGAAACTTTCATGCTAAAAGGATGACAATGAATGCCTTTTTCTTCTCTCTCGAAATGTATTTTGTCGATCCTTTCCTTTAAAAAATCATAAAGATTTGGATAATTAATATAGAGTTCGGCACATACCCCTGTTTTCTCAGAAAGTGAACCTAGCAATAAATGAATAGGAAAGACATGTGAGTTCATTTTTTGTGCTTCTAACTCTGCTATTTTTATCATCCTTAAAGTGCGATTGGAAAATCTCATATTTATCCCATCATTCTCTGATTTGGCCATCATCATGCACATCCTCTCGCTGACAAGTAGTGTTTAGTAATGATTTCGATATTCGCATTCGTTAATCCTTTATCATTTTATTCAATCGATAAGATATGTATCATCCGATTTTATTTTTTATGTTCAAAAAACAAGCGTCTCTACTATTATAAAAACGCTTGTTATGCTGATTCTAAAACTGTCCTACGTATCTATAATAAACACAATGCTTTTAGCTCCGGATTACTATTTTGATTCAAGATAGAATCTACTTATATGTGATTAAATGAAAATTAATTTGAATAATTTTAAGAAACTTTATTCTAAAGACACACTTGCCACAACCATACTTATTTTCACTTAACCACGAAAGTTCGATATGCTTTGGATTCCTAATCTAGATCCTCTTCAAACGTATTAAATCTCGTAAATCTTACTTTAAGGGTTTTCCAGATACTATATGCCAATGGAGATGTTTGGACTCTTGGTATTCACCTAAGTTTGTAATTACTCTACACGCCCCATTTTCTGAAGTTACTTTTAGAGCTACCAATTTTATTACCTCCATTAATTCAAGTAGTAAATCGTTTTCACTTTCTTCCAGTGATAATAAAGATGGGATATGTTTCTTTGGGATAGCAACAATATGGACTGGATAGAAAGGTCTGGTATGATAATAAGCTAAAATATTTTCCGTCTCCATTACTGTTTTTACAGGTGTTTTACCACTTAATACTTCATCGCAATAAAAATCGCTTGTCATATAAATCCTCCTAAAAATTAACTTTCATTTGCGCATATCCATTTAATAATCTATCTACAGACGATTGAAAAGTAATGTTCAAAGAAAGACTTTCGATTTACTATAGTTGCGATTTCACAATTACGTTTTTAACTTCAACATCAATATAGCCTCTTTGAAATTCACAAAGTTTAGGCTCAAATAAGCAAGCGCCAGCTAGTAGGTCGTGAAAGGTCATATCGTTCTGTTCTAACCATGGTGAACCAAAATTTTCAACTGCTTTCATGATTTTAGTACAAAAAGATCTATTTTCTCTTTCCTATGAAGCACAAGTTTAGTCGTAACATTCAGTCCAAAGGTTTTAATAATGGGAACATTCGAATCATAAACAATGGCAGCTGCATGAGGATCTAACCATGCATTCCAGTTAGCCATGGGCATGTCTATACTAATTTCCAGTTTATCTGAAAATACACCACTCATAATATATAGCTCTTTCATTAGCTTTGGGATTTCCGGATCAATCAGAAATAGCATTTCAATATTCGTTAAATGACCAATGGCTAAAAGCGAAATTTCATGCGGGTGTTGACGGATAGTCTTACGCATAAAATCAACAGCTTGATATTTTTGAAAATCAGAGTTATATGATCCCAATTTGACAGTTTGACTGCCCCGCCAGGAGTTGGATATATATTGCTAGGTAGCAATTGCTTGTCAGCTCCAGCTTAAATGGGAATATTTCTACCTGCGACCTTACAAATGGCATCGGCTACCATCGCTCTATTTTCCACTTGTCCACCTCCTGTCGTTATTCCACTAATTCACATGAAGGCTGATTAAGGAGATATGCTAAGCATAAGGCATCATCGAGGTCACCACCGATATCCGTGTCTAACAATACTTTTATTTTCATAAATAAATCCTTTCTTTTTTATTGATCATCCTGCTTAATAAATCATCTGAAAGTTGATTGTGGTAATTATTAACCTATAATCGGCCTTTCTTTTTGTGACAGGAAATCTGCGAAAAAAACCTTATGATCTATAAATAGATTATTAGGTAGTTTGTCTAATGAGAAAAACTTATTTTTTAACGACTCTTCATTTTGTTTTACTAATTCACCAGAAAATTCATTACACGTAAATATGACTTGAACCATTGAAACTTCGTCTCCGTTAGGAAAAGTCTTGTCATAATTTGGTCCTGAATAAATCCCGAATAAATCCATTTTTCCTAGGTGAAGACCTGTTTCTTCATAAACTTCTCTTCTAGCTGTATCATGAACCGTTTCATCTAATTCCATAAATCCACCTGGAAGACCCCAACTTGCAGTATCAGAACGACATTGTAAAAGTAACCGATTTTCCTTATCAAATACAAAGGAACCTGCAACAACCATGATTATTTTCTCTTGACCGATGATAGATCTTATATGTTTTATGTAGTCCATTTTATCTCCTTTTATTCTAACCTTTCTAGTAAAGTAAATGTTCCAACTTCCCAAGATTCATAAGGAGCAAGAGATTTTTTTCTCATTGCATCTAAAGTACGTGATCTCATATGAGGACGAGTGATATACATGTCTATGTTTTCTTCATTTAGTTCTACAAAACAAGCTTCTTTAATTTCTTCCGGTTGAATCTTGACCTCACCACTAACATATTTCGCAGAAAAGACGATACTTACAATTCCTTTGGTCGTGTTATAGTACACCCCTGTAACTCCTACTGGATCAATGATAATACCTGTTTCTTCGAAAAATTCTCTTTGCACTGCTTTACTTGGTGGTTCCCCTTCCTCCACTTGCCCTCCTGGAAGTTCCCATGTATCCGAACGCCAATGAGTTTTGACTAACAAAACTTCATTTTTACTGTTAGTTACATAAGCTGATACAGCAACAATATGTTTAGGTGTGCTCATAAAAAAAATCCCTTCTATCATTTTATTTATCTTATTTAGGAAAAATATCTATTGCAGCCAATGATATGTACCTTGCTTGGCATCTATTATCCATTAAAACAACTACTTACTCATGATTATGTTTGAATAATTTCTTTCTACCTTCATTATTCGCTATGAAAAAATAAATACCTCTCTATTACAATCCAGCTCGCAACACATTTTCTAACTATCCAACACAGCGAATCTTCAGATCCTGGTATGCAAGGATCAAATTACTTCTTTGTTTTCTCTACATTGTTATCGCTATATCATTCACTCTGATGAAAGAACCAAAGTTAACCATTGAATCCAGAACTACAATTTGTTATACTTCTAATGTTAATTTTATATTCCCATTCACCGATGGGATAGAGGCTGCGGCTTTTAAGAGTAGAACGGGTGAGATGCAATGAAATTGATGACCTCGTTTGAAAGGATAAGCTGCCGAAGCATGGATCTATCATTGTGTATCTATGCTGGTGATGTATTCGAACAGGAACATTACTGTCACGTTATGTTATATGACGTGGAGGGCTATCTTCGGAAGGATTAAACGACTTATCAAACAGCCGTCGATCTTTTTCGATTGGCTGTTTTTATTTGTCTGAAAAATGTTTAAGCCTTCTATTATCAAAAGGAGTGTACAACTTTGGCTACTACAACATCTTCCAATCCAACTCAATTAAAAAGAAAACTGAAAGCCCGCCACTTGACGATGATTTCTCTTGGGGGATCAATTGGAACAGGAATATTCTTAGCAAGTGGAGGAGCGATTCATACAGCGGGCCCAGGAGGAGCCTTGCTTGCCTATGCAGCTGTTGGTATTATGGTTTACTTCTTAATGACAAGCCTAGCAGAAATGGCTGCGTATATGCCTGTAGCTGGTTCATTTAAGGAGTATGCTACGAAATTCGTTGACCCGGCATTTGGTTTTGCTATCGGGTGGAATTATTGGTATAACTGGGCAATTACGATTGCTGCTGAACTTGCTGCAGTCGTGTTGATTATGAAATTCTGGTTCCCTGATAGCCCTTCGTTCATATGGAGTGCATTAGCACTATTTATTATGTTTGGCTTCAATTATTTGTCTGTTAAAGGCTTTGGAGAAGCTGAATTTTGGTTCTCACTAATTAAAGTTGTAACGGTTATTATCTTTATTATTACTGGATTTTTAATGATTTTGGGTATTATGGGTGGGGAAAAAATCGGTTTTTCGAATTTTACGATTGATGACGCACCGTTTAATGGTGGTTTCTTTGCAATCCTTGGAGTTTTCATGGCCGCAGGCTTCTCCTTCCAAGGTACAGAATTACTTGGAGTTGCCGCAGGTGAGACAGAAAATCCAGAAAAAACAATCCCGAAAGCGATTAACTCTGTATTTTGGCGAATCCTACTTTTTTATATTTTAGCGATTTTTGTTATTGGAATGGTCTTACCGTATACGGATGAACGTTTATTAAGTGAGTCGATTTCCGTCAGCCCGTTCACACTCGTTTTTGAGCGAGCAGGATTTGCTTTTGCTGCATCTGTTATGAACGCGATCATTTTAACCGCTGTATTATCTGCGGGTAACTCTGGTATGTATGCCTCGACTCGGATGCTTTGGGACTTAGCACGCGACGGAAAAGCGCCAAAATTCTTAGGTAAATTGGATAAAAGAGGTGTGCCAGTTAATGCTTTAATTGTAACAACGCTAGTTGGTTCCCTTGCATTCTTATCTACTTTCTTCGGAGATGGTGTCGTATATATTTGGTTGCTAAATGCATCTGGAATGGCAGGATTTGTTACGTGGTTAGGCATTGCAATTAGTCATTATCGCTTCCGAAGAGCTTATATCGCTCAAGGCGGTGATATAAATAAGCTTCCATACCGTGCAAAATGGTTTCCTTTTGGTCCTTTATTAGCTTTGATTTTATGTATCTTCATTATTTTAGGCCAAAACTTTCAATCATTTGTTGACGGCGAGTTCGATTGGAATAATCTATTTGTTTCATATATCGGCTTACCACTTTTTCTTATCGTTTGGCTAGTCTATAAAGTAAAACACAAAACAAAGTTAATCCCATTAAAACACTGTGATTTTAATTAAAAACAATGAGCAGCTGAATGAATTGTTTTCATTCAGCTGCTCATTGTTAATATTTCTTAATAAGTTAAATTAGTTGCCACTTCACATTACCTCCGCGATAATTTCAGCTAAAATATCTACTGATCTATAAGTTTCTTCTAGTGTATTTTCAACTCCGCCTATTTCCATGAGTTAAATATAAATAAAGTAGCAAGCAACACGGAGTAATCCTATATTTCATTTGATTTCCTGAAATTATTAAAGACTCAACTCATAATGATGAAATTGTATATCCTTCATAAATCCATTTTTTTCATATAGCCTTTGGGCAGAAAGATTATCTAATGCTGTACTTAAACTAATACTATTGGCGCCTGTTTCAGTAGCGTAATCTTTTGCTTTTTGTAAGAGCAGTTTTCCTACTCCATGTTTTCTTGCTTGTGTATCTACATATAAGTCATTTAATATCCAAGCTCTTTTCATAGATATGGATGAAAATGTTGGATAAAGTTGAGTAAATCCTACATACTTTTGATTGTCTACTGCAACAAATATTACAGATTCTTTGCTTTCTATCCGTTTTTTTATGTATATATTAGCGCCTTCTAAATCAGATGGTTGTTGATAAAACATCCGATACAGATTAAATAAATTTGATACTCCATCTAAATCTTCAATTGAAGCTTGATATATTTCCATTGTTTTGTCTCCTCTGCAAAAAGTTTTTCCTTACTTTAATATCATAATTGTATTTTGGGTTATCCAGAATTCATGACCACCAACAGAATACTAAACTGCTATAAGATTTCCATCGGCAAACTCTTTCCGAAGCCATGGGAGTTATAAATCAGTAACATCTTTTAACTATATTATTTCTCAATATATATCTAGGATTTTTAACTAATACTACATAAATAGAATGCTATTAGTCTTTATCGAAATACTCTATTTAGAATCTTTATAATGCAGTGTTTTTGGCTGATTATTTTCCAATGTCGCTTTATATAAACTTATACTTCCAACAGGAGGTCCAGCATTCGCTGAATCAATCTCAAAATTTTCATTTAATGATATCGTCCAAATGGCTTCGTTATTTTTCTTTAAAACAACAGCAAGCGTACCGAATTGATGAATATTCTCCCATTCAAATAACTCACTTACAGCATTTTCAGTCACAGTAATCCCTTCTGTGTCACTTAACACCTCCATGTTATTACTTTGCCATATTCCTTGGATTTCTGGGCCCACATTATAATAAGAGCCGCCACTACTACGGTCTCCATAGGTACCAATGTATTGCTGAATAGTATTATCGACTGCTTTATATGTAACAGCTGCAACATCATTAGCTAACCATTTCACTTTAAATTCACCAATTGCATTAAGTGGTAATTTCTCTTTTGGACGAGCTAAAATACCATAATATGATCTATAGTACATAGCATCTCCGGTTGCTAGATTTTCTTTTATAGATAAGACATGCTTCGAATCAGGCGATATACTTGTTTTGTTTCTGATTTCCTGGTGACTGGCAATAAGCATTACAACTTGAACAGTAATAAACACAACTACAATACCTGAACCAATTAATTTAAAGTGTTTAGTCAATCTAATCAAGGCCAAGACTGCTAGTAATAAACAAATAACACAGAAAATATTTATTATGTAAAATAACCGATTGTCAATGTACTCTACCTGGAATCTTTCATGGATGAATAAATATCCCATTTGTAAACCAAAAGATCCCATTGCTAAAAAGAATAGAATACAGCCAATTATTTTAGTTAGTTTATAGCTACTCTGTTTCATTTGGCTGTACCTCCTTTAAAAACTCCCATGTTGTACCGTTGTCTTTTGAAATAAATTTACCTTTCACTTTTCCACCTTCATAGTCACCGTTAGGACCTTGATTAACTAAAATTGCTAAATGGTTTCCCTCTTTTTCTGGAATTTCTGCAGAAACAAAGATCTCATTATAATTTTCTGGAAGAATAATAGTTGCTTCACTCCAAGTACTTCCGGCATCTTGGGTTACATATAGATCCGGCTTCTCAGGATTAATTGTTCCAAAGGACAAAAAACCAGTTGATTCATCTAAAAATCCACCATCTGAAATTAATCTCGTTACCCCTGAGGTATTTGTTTCGTTCCAACTCAATCCACCATCCTGTGTTAAAAAAACATGGGAAGACTCCTGTGACATGGTTCGGTCACCAGTAATAATGGCATATCCAAAATGATCAGTTAGAAAATCTACTTTTCTAAAACGCATGGATGGAAATGGTTCTGTAACCACTGCCTCTTCCCACGTATTCCCTTGATCAAGGGAATACGTTAATAAAATCCTCTCTTCATTCAAATATAAAAATGCAGCTCGATCCTCTGTAAGAATATAGCTATTTTCAATCAGTTCCTGTTTATCCCCGTTATATTCGCCTGCAAATAATTGATCCTTTGTAATTGGAGCCTTAATCCAATCTTTTCCCTTATTATACGTGATGTTTAGCTCGTTATTTTGCAAAGTGTAGGAAATGGTATCATTCATATTAATCGGGTGTAGCTGTTCCGACTGTGGCCGTTCTGGTTCATTTTGTGATTTTTGTTTATCCAGTACATTATTTAGCTGTACTAGGTGCGGATATGTGACTTCATTGGAACTTCGTTCATAAATTACTGTAGCAATAATTAAAGCAATCACTATAACACCAGATAAACTTAGCAAAGTATTTTTCACAAGGGACACTCCTTTGGGTAGAGAAATTAAAGCCCCATTAGAAAAAAGGGCTGAAAATACAACGTCATGGTATAGAAAAACCGATTGATTTTTATAAAACCAATCGGTTTGAAGAAATTATTTGTGGAATTAAAATTTCAGATGGTAGACGTATCATGCGACATATATTTTTGGTCCAGTAAAACGAAACCAATATCCCCCCACACACACTGATTTAACAATTATAACAACACTTTTAAATAAAGAAAAGATTTTTAAAGCCTAGTTAATCCTGTAAACCAGAAATTATATTTGTAAATACTGGAGATAACCAATTTCTAGAAGGTGTGGTTCCCTTCCCTAAATAGGGAAAATGAAGTAGAATCGTCCCTGCTATTATATTTACTTTTTCCTTCCAATATAAAGTAAGTGTGACGACATTCCAAGGACATAGGGATCTGTGGCTTTTTCTTTTATTAAATCTATTATTTTTTCTATTTCTTGTTCGCCTTTTTCTCTCCAGTAATTCCAGCTATCATTGTTTAATATAGATCCTACATTTGAACTTATTAATTGGAGACTTTCAAATCCTTGTGTTTCCATAAACGGATTAATATCTTCAATATTAAAATAGTACGCATTTGTGAAACGACCTTCATCTGCATGATTAAAACAACCTGATTTGGCAAATTGGATAATGTTATCCATATTATCATTTGGCTTCCAATTTTCGGGAGATAGAAGTGATGTAAAGATATGTCTAACTCTTGGCATAAAGGCAACAAATACAATTCCATTCTTTTTTGTAACTCTATACAATTCTTTAACTGCTTTAATACGATCTTGCTCTACCTGTAAATGATACATTGGCCCTAACATCAACGCTCCGTCAAACTGTTCATCTTTAATCATTTTAAGCTCTCTAGCATCCGCTGCATATAAACCTTCAAATTGTTCCTCTAAACCAAATTCTATTACTTTAATTTTTGCAATTTCAACTAGTTTTGGCGTTAAATCTGTTAACGTTACTTTATAGCCTTCTTTAGCAAGCTGCATAGAATATTTTCCAGGTCCCGCTCCATTATCTAGCACACACCCTATTCTTGGCATGTATTTTTTTATATAATGCCAATTTACTTGAAATTCAATCGGTTCCCTATCAAGTCTTCCCCATTCATCAAATTGATTATAATAGTTAATTAATTTACTCATCAAATAACCCCTGGTTTCGTTGTCTTATTTCAAATATTCAATTTTAAGGCTTCCACCTTTAATACCAAATCTCGCTAAACTACTTAAGCTTGCTTATATTCCTGCATAATCCCATTTATAGTCATTTCATTACATTCATCTATTTTTTTAATTTCACTTAACATTTGAAAAGTAATAATATATCTATTTGGGGTATTGGGAATACTCTCGATCTAAGATACTGTATAAAAGTGAATCGCGCCACCCATTTTTTATGAATAAATTTTCACGCATGTACCCATCCTTCGTCATACCGACTTTTTCTAAAACCTTTGATGAAGCGATATTTCTTGAGTCACACATAGCATAGATTCGATGAAGGTGAAAATCTTTGAAACCAATATGAATTAAAAGTTTAGCGACTTCGGTAGCGATTCCCTTTCCCCAATAGTCTGGGTTTACAATGTACGCTATCGCTCCTGATCTGTTTATAGTATCTTTTACTTTAAGCTCACTTGAGCCGATCATTCTTTCAGTTTCTTTCTCAATTATTGCAAAAACAAAACGGGTTCTTATGTCCTTGTTTGCATCAGCAATAATTTGTTGTACAAATCTTTTTGATTCATTCTCTGTATTCGGTCCCCATGGTTGATATTGGCAAACTACTGATTGTGACGCATATTTATGAACAGCAAACCAATCATCTTCTTTTATTTCTCGAAGAATAATCTTTCAGTGCTTATTTTTCTCGCCATAGAAACATCCTCCTTTCTGTAAAAAATTATTTTATTTTGTTCCATCAATAATAATATCTGCGATTTCATTCGGCCGATGGTTTTTAACATATATGTCCTCTTTAACCATCCAATTATTTTCCCAAATTTCAAGGGAATTATCTCCGTCCCGTGCAAGCCCTCTTAATAGACGTGTTTCTCTTGGACAATCCATCCATATTTTAAAATCGTATAGATCAGCCAATTCATTACGAATGGAATAAACTCCTTCAATAATAACAGCACCGCCCATAGGAACAGTTTGCCATTCTGATAAACGATCTGTTTCCCAATCATATTTCTGAAAATGCCCCTCCCTATCAATAATGATTGGTTGTAACACTTGATCTAGTAGTCTTTTCCAATCAAAATCTGCCCCTATCTTTTTTTGTTAGATCAAAATCAATCATTTGAGTGAAGGGAAAATAAAAGTCATCCATATGAACAATGGTTGATTAGTAAATTCAGCTTTCACTTTTTCTGCAAAAGTAGTCTTACCGGATCCTCCACAACCATCTATTCCAATTAGCCGTGTTAATTGCTTTTTAGGAATACTATTAAGGGTAAGCTCCAACTGATTTAAATAAATGGACTGTCCATTTATTGCTTTTAAATTCACTTACTCTTCGCCTCCTTGTTGATATGCAGAGTAAATATCTCTAATAAGGACATCATTCTTTATAAGATAACAATTAGTCTCTATTTTCGATCAATTCCACTTTATGACCATCAGGATCCTGAATAACTGCCCGACTTCCCCAAGGATTAATAGTTGGTTCAGTTATAATTAACCCATTTATAGAACGAATCTTCTCGATTACTTCATCTAGATTGGTAATATTAAACCCGATTCTCATCGCTCTATCAACTGTCTCTCCCAGTAATGGATATATTTCAAAAACAAGGTTTCCGAGTTCACAAGCATAATGCTCGGGTCCATTTCCGTGTTTTTCAAGATTAAATTCAAGTCCAAGATTTTTATAGAAGGAAACGGACTTTTCTGGATGATGTGAGTAAATAACTAAGAGATTTAAATGAATGGACAATCATATCAAACTCCTTGTCTTTTAAATATTCAAATTCTTTTTCAGGTAGTAATGCTGGTAATCTCGACCGACATTATCAAGACTACCAAACACGGTGTAACCGTGGCTTTTATAAAAATTGAGCGCTTGGAAACTTAATGTGTCAACCTTTATGAAGTCGCAGTCTTTTTCAAGAGCTATCTGTTCTATTTTGGATAATAGTTTGCTACCATAACCCAATTTACGTATATCCTCATCAATCATTAAGGTATGAATCTCTAACCAGTTCCAACAGATCTCACCTAGAATGCCCCCTCTTACAGTGCCATTTTCATCTCTAAGGAATAAGTTCACTTCTTCGTATCTGCCTCTTAAATCTATCGGAAAATGTTTTAAGTTATATTCATAAAGTTGATTATTAATATGATTCTTCCAGTCCTTACTCACACTTCTACTTATATGCAAATCCATTTATACTCTTCCTCCTGTATATCTTAACGCTAAAAATAACAATGGTTATTTTATTTATATTGGCTATAAAAAGGCTTAAATAACCGAAAAAAATGTTAGCTTTGGATAAAAAGCATTAAAATTCAGAAGCCTTATTGCAAGTTACCCCTTTTGTCATTTAAACTTAGTCATAAACATTATTTATTAACACTTACACACCATTAACAGATTGCCATCAGCATCTTTAAAATTGAACCACTGATTATGCTCAATTCCTGTAGTTAATTCTACCTTTTTCCCCTCCATATAAGTGTATGCCCTTTCTATATTATCCGTAAGAAATTGAAACGCTGGAGCCGTGAATATATTATTCTTGGAATAAATTTTACTATCTAATACAAGCCCGGTTCCATGCATTGGAACTATAAACAAATGACCAAATAGGATTTCGTCATCAGCAGGAAGACCAAGTATGTCACAATACCAATCACGGGCCTTTTCAATATTACTTACCGGAACAAAAACAGTACCAATTTGATTAAATATAGGATTCATAAAATACCTCCATTCAGTAATACAGATTTCTTCACTAATCATTTTATAAGGTGTTTAACCTTCTCGACATATAGTGAGCCACATATTTATTCATTAGCATGTGTTGATTGTCTATAAACTTCTAACCTATTTAATGCTTTAGTTCATCAATTGTCTCGAAAATCCTTGCATACATGTCATCTATATGTTTATCCGTTTTTTTATCATTTTGCAAACCATATCCCCAACTATTCAATGTATAATCCTCTTGTGATGTAAGAATGCCAACAGCATAACTATTACCAGGAGTCCAATTCCAAATCTTATCGTACTTTGTATTTTTCATTGTAAATGGAATATGACTAATAGTTGAAATGAAAAAGAATGGAGTGGTTGAATTTAAGTAAATATCCGTATATTGGCTTTCGGCGGCTTCAGAAAGATTCTCTTTTGTAATAAAGACTGCATCAAATAACTTTAAATCTTCAGTGGTCATTTTATCTAATGAAATTTCCGTAAATCTTACTTGTTTTCCTGTTGCCTCTGGGGGTTCTCCAATCACTGCTATTCTTAAATATTTTTCTCCATAAGATTCTAGATTAGAACTTGGCTTACATCCTGATACTGCAAATACTAGAATGAACAATACGAAATATAAATACTGCTTTTCTTTTGTTCCCTTCATTAACGCAACCTCTTAAGAAATTATTTTGTACCAATACCTACGCATCATCAACAAAGTCGAAAAATCTTCATTTAAAGCCCCTACGGCTTTATTAATGGAACAATTTTGTAACATCGACATATTGTAGCCAATTAAACGTTAAAAGGATATCTGTTATAAACTTATGCTGAGTGCTCTTGTAAAAAAAGAACTTTATGCGTTTATACTTTGGTCATATTTCTCTCTTAAGCGCTTTATATCTTCTCGAGGTGGTAATCCAAACATCCGGGAATATTCGCGACTAAATTGAGAAGGACTTTCATAACCTACTCGAAATGCAACATCGGTGGCATCTGTTGACTCGGATAATAATAGACGCCGTGCTTCTCGCAGTCTGAAGTGTTTTTGGAACTGAATAGGACTCATAGCGGTTACTTCTTTAAAATGCCGATGAAGCGAAGAAACACTCATATTGGCTATTTCTGCAAGTTCCTCAATACGAATAGATCTATCATAGTTATTTTTGATTTGTTTTATCACATCTCTGATTCGGTATGTATAGCTTCCTTCTATTGCCATTTGTTCTAGAGTAGCCCCATGTTGCCCCTGCAAAACTCTATAAATAATCTCCTTAGTAAATAACGGCGCAAGTACCGGTATATCTTCAGGATTCTCAAGTAAACGAATTAATCTAATTACCGCTTCCAAGATAGGTAACTCTATGGAGCTGACAAACATTGCTCGTTTCACATTTTCTTTAGGAACAATATCAATTTTAGAATCACTTAAAACCTCTAAGATTTGATTTGGCGTAAATTCAAGCTTGAAACACAAATACGGATCGTTAGTAGATGCTTCGATGACTTGGCCAGTAACAGGCAAGTCAACGGATGCAACAAGATAATCACCAGGACCATATAAAAAGCGTTCCTGTGCTAACAAAACTTCTTTCGCACCTTGAACGACAATGCATAAGGAAGGCTTTTGAACCCCGTAAGTTGGTACAGTAATATTAGGTTTATGTATTAAAAATAGAGATGGAATAGCAGTTTCAAGAACACTATCTTGCACGGAAAAACGCTCTATTAGCTTGGCGAGATCATTCTGCTGCTTATATATTTGCTTAGACATACAATCCTCCTCCTTTTTCTAGCTTGTAGATTCATTATAATGCAAATTTATAAGTTAAGTAAGTGTTGTGAGAGGATTAGGCAATCATTTGGGACGAATGAGATAGCGCTGTCATTTTTATACCTGCATAATAAAGCTATATCTTTCACGTATGATTGTTCCAAAAGTACTAGGAATATAAAAGATCTTCTCACCTAAGGAGGAATGGAAATTGGAACGCCTATGGACAAAGTCCTTTATTCTCATGACTGTCGGAATGTTTTTCCTATTTACAGGATTTTATATGTTGTATCCGACATTGCCGCTATATATTAAGCAACTTGGAGGAAATGAATCACAGGTCGGGCTAGCTATGGGTACATTTATGCTATCTGCAGTAATTCTTCGCCCGATTATCGGTGGCCTATTGGATCGTTTCGGTAGGCGTCCGTTTATCATATGGGGACTCCTATTCTTTGCTATAGCGATGTATATGTATGAATGGGTTGGTGGGATCGTTATTTTGATGGCGCTTAGAGCATTGCACGGGATGAGTTGGGGGGTTACCACAACATCCATCCTGACGGCAATTACAGATATGATCCCTTTGAAACATCGAGGAGAAGGTTTAGGATGGTCTGGAATGGCGATGACCTTAGCGATGGCAATTGGCCCAATATTCGGTATCTGGGTTTCAGGGACCTTATCATACCATGCCCTGTTTCTTGTGGCCACAGGCCTCTCTGCAATGGCGCTGCTATTGACGTTAGGGGCGAAAATGCCTTTTCAACCACAACCTGGCACAAGGAGAATTGAATTTTTCGAAAAATCAGTCTTACCTGTCACGATATCAGTTTTTTTCTTGTTTATTGCTTATGGTGGCATTACCACTTTTATACCGCTATTCGCTGAATCGATACAAGTCAATTCTGACGCATTCTATCTTGTCTACGCAGCAACACTTGTTTTGGTCCGTCCCCTAGCTGGAAAACTTTCAGACCAGTTTAGTGAGACATTTGTCATTGTACCAGGCCTTGTGATTACAGTATTAGCGTTGATAGCTTTAAGCTTTTCAACCGGATTGTTTGGTGTACTTGTATCAGCGGCATTGTATGGTATTGGTATTGGTATTGGTTTTGGTTCAGCCCAGCCAGCTCTTCAAGCTGCAACAATACGCCTTGTTCATCCGGCGCGAACAGGCGTAGCTAATGCCTCTTTTACGACTGCTACCGATCTTGGCATCGGGTTAGGAGCAATCGCGCTAGGGTGGGTCTCTCAATACATGAGCTATCAGGCGTTATTCACTGTCAGTGCCGTGTCGGTCATTTTTTCTTTGTTGCTTTATTCTGTTTTTGTCATACGATTGTTGAAAAACAGAGTACTATCCCAATTGGAAAATAAATCTCTTCCCTCTAAAACAAGTTGACGCAGTATCACTATTAAGTTTGGATATTGGATTATTTACAACATAAAGGGGGTGGGGGTTTTCTTAATCTGATCACATAATTTAATTAGCATTTGTTTACTTAGCCCCTCTTCCCGGATCTATAGTACATATTATCTACACTATTTTACTAGCAAGCTTTTAATCATGTACCCTTTAGTTGCGATAATTTTCGGGATAGGGATAAATGTTTCATTTTTTCTTTAAAGTATAATCAATTTTTTGCTACATTACTTCTATTAAAAAGTGAGGTTAGAATAAATGGAATATGTGAAACTTGGAAATACAGGCTTGGATGTGTCTCGACTTTGTATTGGCTGTATGAGCTTTGGTGTAGCCGAACGCTGGGTTCACCCATGGGTGCTTAATGAAGAACAAACTCGTCCAATTATTAAAAAAGCACTAGAGTATGGCATCAACTTTTTTGATACGGCAAATGTATATTCAGATGGAACAAGTGAAGAAATAGTTGGTCGGGTCCTAAAGGATTATGCCAATCGTGATGAAATTGTTCTTGCGACGAAGGTTCATTTCCGTATGCATGATGGTCCAAATGGTGCTGGTCTTTCCAGAAAAGCGATTATGAGTGAAATTGATAAGAGCCTTAAGAGATTGGGAACAGATTATGTCGATCTGTATCAGATCCACCGTTGGGATTACAATACTCCCATTGAAGAGACAATGGAAGCTCTTCATGATGTTGTTAAGGCAGGAAAAGCGAGATATATCGGGGCTTCCGCCATGTATGCATGGCAGTTTCAAAAGGCATTGCATGTAGCTGAGAAACATGGATGGACTCGATTTGTATCGATGCAGAATCATCTAAATCTCTTATATCGTGAAGAGGAGCGGGAGATGTTGCCACTTTGTAAGGAAGAAAAAATCGGTGTGATTCCATATAGCCCACTTGCCTCAGGGCGATTGACGCGTAAATGGGAGGAATCAACTCATCGCTCCGAAACCGATCAAGCTCAGAAAGCTAAATACGATGCGACCGCTAATGTGGATCGATTGGTCGTAGAAAGAGTTACAACAATTGCAGAAAAACACGGTGTCCCGCGATCTCAAATTGCACTTGCGTGGTTGTTACAAAAAGATCCCGTAACAGCCCCTATTGTAGGTACCACAAAAATGAATCATCTTGAAGATGCAGTTGCTGCTCTATCGATTATGTTAACACCTGAAGAAGTTGCTATCCTTGAAGAACTATATGTACCGCATCCGATTAGTGGTTTTAACTAAACCAAGAAGTTGTTTAAACTTGTGAATGTTGCTTTTGTATAAAGGTTAAATAAGTAAACATAGAGATACAGATATTAAACACGATATTTCTATGTTTACTGGTTTATAAAAGAGCAATCTTCTTAAAAACTATTTATGAGTTCTTCTAAGGAGGATAAATGTTGTTTACTCGATTTAAAAATTTGTTTGCAATAAAAGGATATAGTTTATTTGTCATTTGTTTGTTGCTGATCGGTATGGGAATTTCTATTACATCCCCTTATTTACCATTGTTTTTAACAGATGATTTTGGTATGAGTGCAGGTGCCTTTGGCGTTTTCATGGCAATTAGTTCCTTAAGCGGCGTAGTCGTGAACTCGCTCATCGCTAAACATTCTGATAACGGGATGGATCGCAAATGGATTATTATTATTGCTGCGCTTTCAGCTGCTCTAGGGTATGCGGCGTATCTTTTGTTTCATAACTTCTTTATTTTGCTGATTTTCGTCACCGTGTTTAATGGATTAGCTGCACCTGTCATGCCACAAATCTATGCCTCCGCACATGAATCGGCACATGCCAGTAAATCCATAGATAAGACTTTTGCGATCTCTACATTGCGTTCTCTTGTTTCTCTCGGATTTCTGTTGGGACCATTATTTGGGACATTCATTTTAGCACTTGCAGGATACAAAGGAATCTTTCTTGCTACTTCCGCCATTTATCTTACAATTTCATCTCTTGTCTTCCTATTTTTACATAAACCAAAAATAGCTCAAAGCAATACCAAAAAGAAAAAGATTTCAGATAATTCGTGGTTCAAAAACAGGCAAATTAGATTGCCACTTATCGCCTTTTTCTTTCTGTTTGTCATCAATACCGTTCATTTGATCATTACACCGTTATTTATTGTTAATGAACTGAATGGGACGTATAGGGATGTCGGACTGGTAGTTAGTATTTGTGCTGGTTTAGAAATTCCTATTATGCTTATATTAGGTTCGTTAGGAAAAAAGGTATCGAATCATACTTTAATGATTTATGGTTGCATTATCTCAGTAATCTATTACATTATTTTAAGTATATCGACACATCCTTTACAGTTAATCCCAGCACAGCTTCTACAGGCAACATTTGTAGCTATTGTCATGGGGAATGGACTAAGTTATTTCACGGAACGGCTGCCACATTCACCGGGGTTGGCTACGACTATCTATTATAATGGATCCACGATTGGTAGGTTAGCGGGAAGTTTGGGAGGTGGTTTTATTGCCCAGATTGCAGGGTATCGTCAAGTTTTTTGGATGTGTTTGGCACTTGCTGTTTTCTCGTTCTTTATTTTATGGATCACAAGATCAGATGTAGAAATGGAAGTACCCACTGAACACACTGGCTCCGTATAATCTATTATCATATATTAATAAGATTGATAGATGTGGGAGTGATGGTTAAATGTATTTGTTTAATACTACCCTTTCATTTCATGGTATTTCAATTCGCATATTGAAGAATGATTTTCTCCTATAAGGGATTACTGATTATCAAAAACGAGAAGAAAATTCTGTCTCTATTATTGAGAATACTTGTAAAGCCAAAGTATTGTTTATCCCAGACATATAGTCGAATAATAGTAAAGGGCTTAAAAATCAGCTCTTTGCTATTTCAAAGCTCACATTAAATCTGCATTATTCTATCCAGAATCTTTTTATAATATTCCCATCTCCCTCTATAAAATCTGTATCTGGAAAACCGTTATTTTTAATAATGGTTTTTAAAGAACCAATATTATCTTTATCGCAAACAACAAGTATCTTTCTTATCCCTAATTCTTTCGCTTTATCAATAGATAATGCTAGGAGCTTCGTGGCATAACCTTTTCTTCTATCAGAAGGTCGAATACCGTAACCAATATGCCCGCCGCGCTTTAACAATAAATCTGTTAAATGGTGACGTATATTTACAGCGCCAATTAATCTTCTTTCTTCATTTAATAACCAATAAGTTGAATCAGACACCCAGCCTTTTGGAAGATTCACACCATTTTCATTATCGATTAAATACTTCACAAATCCCTTGAAGTTTGATGGATCTTTTTCAATAACCCAAGGTATCATGTTCTCCCCACTGGCTACCCACTCATTATAAAAAGAGAGGTATTCCATTTTTAGATCGACAGTTGGCTTTGTTAAATAGAGTTGATTACTCATAAAAACACCTCTCTTTTTAAATTCCTATAATTGAAACTTCACCTTAATCATTTGAGCTACTTCATCTGCTCGCACATTTGAATTATTTATTTTAATATAGTTTTTCTTTATGATTTCTCCTTCCTCCGAGTTCAATCTATATTTTTCCATAGACTTTTTCAATTCATTTTCTGACCAATCTATATTTCTTTTTGATGGCTTATGTTCAAGCCTAAGAGGGCTAGTATTACGTTCAAGTCTTTTTCCTATATCCGCTTCAAGTTCAACGAAATAAATAGTTCCACCCTTTTCCTCGAATATTTTACATACTTTCTCTACATAATCCCAGTCCTCTTGCTGGTCAAAAGCCCATACATATGTAAAAATTAAACCGTATAAATTACTTTTAGCTACCTCCTCGAATATTTTTTGACGAAATAATTGTACTAGTCTGCTGCCAGCCTCTGTTCCATAGCCGAAAAAAGGTTCAACTAATTCGATCGTCATATGATTATGAAAAAGTTTCAAGTCTGTTATTTTTTCTAGTTCCTGCCCAACGGTCATTTTACCAACTGCTTGAGGTCCAAATATCAAAATAAAATGCATAGGTTCACCCTCTTTTCATTCTTATTTTGCTTGAAACTAAACACTATACTTCATATTAATCATTTTAGTTAATTTTAAATAATCAGTATACTTATAGCAAGCTTTTCTTTATTTATTACTATTTACGATCTGGCTGGGGTAAGAAATTGATGAATGTTTAGGAAATCTTATTACAGGATATATTGTATTGTGATTACAATTCTTGTTTCGAAGATCTGAAATAAATGGATTTTCTGGACAACATTTAAGAGTTA
Organism: Lederbergia lenta NBRC 16444; assembly: GCF_001591545.1. GTDB lineage: Bacteria > Bacillota > Bacilli > Bacillales > Bacillaceae_C > Lederbergia > Lederbergia lenta. Next base: position 1,353,819 of record NZ_BCVC01000001.1, on the reverse strand, counting down.
GCATTAAAATAGATTTTCTTTAGCCAGACAAAAGTAATTGAAAATGAAGGAGGATAATGATGAAAAATAAAAAAATAATAAGAACTATTTTTTCTCTATTGGCGGTACTTATGTTAACTGCTTGTACAGCTGACAATGAAGAAAAGGATCCTAAGAAGGAAACAACTGACAATCAAGCGGAGCAAAACGAAAATACAAATATGGATTCCGATTCTCACGCAAATATGGAACATTCAAGTTCAGGAGAAGTCCCAGAGAAATTAAAGATTGCAGAACACCCTACATACGATATTGGTACCCATGCAATTATTGAAACAGATCATATGGAAGGGATGAAAGGTGCTGAGGCAACCATTGTTGGGGCGTATGACACTACTGCTTACTCTATTTCATATACTCCAACAAACGGTGGAGAACCAGTGAAAGATCACAAATGGGTTATCCATGAAGAAATAAAAGATGCAGGTGAAGCACCTTTAGAATCTGGAACAGAAGTGACCATTGAGGCATCCCATATGAAAGGAATGGAAGGTGCAACGGGTGTGATTGATTCTGCTGAAGAAACAACCGTATATATGGTTGATTACACTTCAACTAATGATGGAGACGAAGTGAAAAATCATAAGTGGGTCACAGAAAATGAACTATCACCTATTGAATAGTGTCTAGACAAAAGGAAATTAAACAGGTAAGAGAGCTTATGCCAAAAATGGATAGGCTCTTTTTACTTTATTTTCTTTACTTTTCACCTAGCGTTGAACCTTGAAAAGCCTATTTATTTCGGCAATTTTTACATACTTGAATGGTTTTATTTGTATCTGTTTGATGGGAATATAATAACTTGATTCTTTTTCTGGCGCATAAGGGGCATTCCCCCCGCCCTTTAGATGGAAACCTGTATAAAGTCTTGCCACGGTATCTTTTCGCCATGTTCACCCGCCCCTAAAGTAAGATTCAACTACTCTATATATAATGATGGAAAGGAATAAATATTGATGGGCATTTTACTCATATTATCTTTTCTTTTGAAAATATTTTATGCCAACAAAAACTTGTATGACTTAATAATTTCAGCGTGCTTTAGACTGTGTTAGATAAGAGAAACATCCAGATGGTACATTGTGCTTACCTCGGTTGTAGAAATTTTACTAACGGTATTCCCCCATCTACATTGACGATTTGTATACTATCGTATACAATAAGTATTACTTCGAGATGTATACTGATGTATACATCGGATAGGAGAGCTATAATGAAAAATGAAGATTTTAGGGAAATAAAGAAAGAAAGACATCATCATGGCGGGCGTCATAAGACAAAAGATGTTTCTGCAATGCGTGGGGCAAAAACATTTCGCCGTGGAAGAGCCATTGCTTTTTTGGAGATAATGAACCTAAAGCGTGCCACCATTAAGCAACAGTTAGATGAACCAGAGTTTCAATCTATTAAGCAAATTTTAGTTGGTGAATTAAAAGCCCTCGATATGGTAATCAACGAATTTGTTCAATTATTTGAAATACAAGAACATGAAACAAAAGAACAGCCTAATAAGATAATAGAAAAAATGAAGAAATCTGTTTTGGACGATAAAGATTCTATAGATAATAGTGAGAAAGGAATGGATTTGAATGAAACAAATTAACAATTATATCGATTCCGTATTTACTAGCCAAGATGATATTTTGGAGGAAGTCATCTTGTCCATAAAAGATAATGGTATGCCTTCTATATCAGTATCACCCTCTTCCGGAAAACTACTGACCATGCTTGTATCCATTTCAGGAGCTAAAAATGTTCTTGAAATAGGAGCTTTAGGCGGCTATAGTGGAATTTGCCTAGCTAGAGGATTCGATAAAACAGGTAATTTAACTTCCCTTGAATTAGAGGAGAAATATGCAAAGCTAGCACATAGCAATCTATCTAAAGCTGGTTTTGGCGATCAAGTAACATATATTACTGGAACAGCTTTGCTTAGTCTCGAAAAACTGGTTGGTGAAAATGAGCGGTTTGATTTTTTCTTTATTGATGCTGATAAAGATAATTATGGAAACTATCTTAATCACTGTATAAAACTGGCAGAACCTGGAGCCATAATCGTTACTGATAACGTGCTCGCTAGAGGTAGTGTTGCAGATGTAGAGATTAAACCTAAACGTTATACTGAAGCAATGAAAAAATTCAATGAAACGGTGGCTAATCATCCTCAACTAGAATCTTTACTTATCCCAATTGGTGATGGGATGACAATTTCAAAAGTAAAGAAATAAAAAAAGCTAGGGAAATGCTGCGCTTCGTTTCTTTGACCTTAATGATAGGTATGATATTAAAAAACAATAAAGTTACTTAATTTTCAAATCTAAAACAAGCATAACCCCGACCTAAATTTAGAACGGGGTTAAAATATACTAGTTTAATTTTCGATATAATACTTTCACTGTCCTCAAAATATAACAATATAGTCGTATAAGAATCTAAGGTTAACTTAACAATAGCACTCAATTCTGGAAGAAAGTTATTTACTAATAACTTTCTGCTTTTTTGCTATAAATTTCATAAGCAAAGTATCCAAATAACATACCTAACCCAGCTCCAAAAACAATTGATGTTAGAAGGGAAAGCGAGAAAATTATGCTAAGAAGTACAGCAACAGCAGAACCAATCATCATTCCAAATGGTATCAAACTATCCAATAAATTTTGAGCACCTTTTGACTTTTTCTTACCCAGTGTGCCTTTCTTATATTTATGCTTCATTCTAAAAACAACAAATACTGCAATCCCTCCCACTATTATCATGGGAAGCAAGATACGCACAATTTCTGGGACTATGCCCATATTAGCACTCCCTTTCCATCGGACTTTAATTAAGGCAATTTTAACATACTTTTCGGCAAGATAGCCTTTTGCGGAAAATAATTGTATGCTTTTAGATTCTTGAAATAAATTTAATTTCCAACTTTATCTACTTGTTTTAATTTTGCGAGAAGGAACTAACAAAGATCTTATGTCCTTATCTTCATTATTATCATTTTTTAAGTTCTTGGTTAACGTTACTCTTAATGCCTTGTCAATATTTTCATCATTTACATACAATTTCTCACCAGAAACCCATCTATTCCCCAGTAAACGAGCTTTCGGTAATATATGCAGAAAATTTCGTTGAACAACATGACTGGCGTTTTTTAACAACTTTATTAGGGTTTAGACGTCTTAATTGTAAATTATTCAACTATATTATCTCTGTACATTAATCTATTCCTTTACTTTATTATATCCTTGTTCTCCATATGGTTGAAGCTGATTTAACCATTTCTTCTCTAGCTCAAGCAACGCTTCCTTTTCATTAAAATATGGATCATCTTGCTTTTTTAGGATTTCTAATATATCAAAATTGAAAGCACCCTTTCCTAATTGGTGCCAATCAGCTTGAAGTGCTTTATTCATATGAGTGTCGTTTTCAAGGCTGAATTTTACACCGTTTAATGTTTTTAGATTTGGAGTACTTCCGATAAATACTTTTCCATTTTCATTATTTTTAATTTGATATACTCCAGCCTCAACTGTTATTTCTTTATAAAGTTGCTTTAGTTGTTTTTTACGATCCATTTTGTTCCCTACTTTCATTATTTTTTCAGCCAATATCGGCTCCCGTCTACTTTACGATCAATCAATCCATATTCGATTAAATATCTTCTGATTAAAGCATAGTCCTCATAGATATCTTTCAAGATATGATTTAATTCCTTCTCATCATAAGTACGTTCATTTTCTAACTTCTTTGTAACTTCTCGAAGGATAACAAGTCTTTGCTTTTCCTTCGGAGGAAAACTCCTTAAACTTCCATTTAGCTCTTCAGGAAAGAATTTTTGAATGATCTCCTCTTGTTCTTCTGCTGTAATATTATATCGATCATCCACCATTCGGGCTGTTTTGTGAGGGGCTATAAAAGCTGGCGCATACTGGTCTTTTTCTTTTAATAATTCCATCATTGTTAAAAAGGTCTTTGCTTGACGTTCTTTCTCTTTTAAGGCAAAACGGTGATGCCTAATTGTAGAGGTACTTCCGACGCCAGTTTCCTCTTGGACTTCCTTATCACTTTTCCCCTGATAAAATAGTCGTAGGAGATGATTCTGATGATCAGTAATTCCTGTCAATTTCTTATCAAGTCCGATTAAATATTCGAATACCGATAGATGGGTAACTTCGATATGAATTCGCATGTATCTTTCAGCTTCATAAAGAACATCCTCATGAGTATAAATAATTCCTTTTTCTATTTTCTCGCCACATAGTAGGCACATATATGAATCAGACTTTTGAATATATCCCTTTTTAAGCTCTTCTATTGAAGCATTCCAAAAATAATCTGAAACATTCAATATATAAACACATCCACTCTTTGTTAGGTATTTAAAGAACGTTATTAATAAACGTTGGTTATACAGCTAACATAATAACTAAAAGTTTGAAAAAGGTCAATAGACTCTAAATATTATCAATAGTTTTTTACTCAGTATTTAGTTAAATAAAAAAATCGATTCCTATACAGCAGGAAATCGATTTTTTCAGATATAATATTGTCTACCATTTAATAATTCCAATAAGTTAACCCTACCCCATTTTATTTATGATAGGTGGTATCTCAGCTAAATCTTCGACTATAAAATTTGCATCAACTTTATTCCACTGTAAGTTCTTTTTCCAAATACTCTTCATTCCAACAATTTGGGATGCTTTACAATCATTTACCGGATGATCTCCTACAAATACACTTTGATTTGGTAGTGCATTCAACTGCTTCAATGCTCTAGTAAATATTTGCGGATCAGGTTTCTTTATTTTTTCCCATTCAGAGATCAAGATAGCTTGAAAGTATTGTTCAATGCCTAATGCCTTTATATTATCCATTTGAAACTGCCCATACCCATTTGTAATTATCCCTAAAATAAACTTATTATTACTCAATTCTTCTAGCATACTGTGAAGATGGGGAAATGGAACACAATCATGCTTAAATTCATTTACATAATCTAGAAGTAATTCCTCCCAATTCAGCTTTTTAATATCAAATTCCATGACTAATTGTTGATAAACTTTATCTTTCCAAACATATCCATGATTATCAAGTTCTGTGAATCTTTGAGTATATTTTTCCTTTGGTATATGGCCTATATAATTATTCAATCGTTCATATTGGTTATCTATGAATAACTGTACTGATTTATCTCGGTCTAATAAAGTTCCATCTAAATCAAATAGAATAGCATTAATCATCAGTAGCCTACTCCTCATCATATAAATTTTACTCATTAATTGAAAACTACCTCATGTGTACTATAAGCTAAAAATTCACAAAGAAGTCTTGGGTACCGTTAGTGGGCAGTTGCCTGATTTGGACGTGTTGATTTAGTGCTCAACAACTTAGATAACACGCTAGCGACTCTTTGAACAATTGTTTTTGAAAACCTACATACCTTATAAAGCATTTGAAAATTCGGTCTTAAGTTTTTTCAAAAATAGCCCAGCAGCAGCGGAAAAAACTGTTGCTTTTTCCAAACAATATTTAAGCCAGATTCAAGTCTTTTAGCGGTCTAAAACAAAGATTACTATTACTAGACGTATTTACTATTTTATCAAGGGTTATTGCATAGCCAATGCCCTCTCAACTATGATAGCAGCATTATATGCAAGATTATAGGTAGTTACAACGTTTAACTTATCAAAACTTTCACCAAACCGATCCGCAAAATGATTTTTAGAAAAGGTCTGTTTGATGGCATGCCTTGAACAGATCAACGGAACATTTAATAGATCCATTGCTTGAATGATATATTTAGAGGCAATTGGAAATGCTTTGGCAGGGAAATTACTTACTAAAAACGCAAATATATCCGTAGTAGTTTTCCCATTTGCCTTGTGAACCATTTATATCATATTATTCTTATTTGGTCAGTTTACCTTGGCTATGGCAGCCTTACTTTAATGTGGCGAATATTTACAGGTATAGGAGCTAATATTGGATTATGTCTCTAGCTCCCGAGACTCCTAATTTTGCAAATGGTTTATTTTTAACATCTGCTAACTTAGGAACAATGATTGGTGCTACTGTTGGCGGATTATTTATTGCAGAGTCAGATACATCATATATTATCTGTATAGGATTTCCATCTTTGCTATTAAGTGTCGTATTTATTTTACTGAGAAACTACAAATATAGTCCTAAAACAAATCAACTTGATAGTTAAAAAATGACTCGATTTCCAGTATCCGTTAATTCAAAATGAAGGAAATAGCATATCAACTAGGAGGAAAGCTAACCTTATTAGTAGAATAATATATACAGGCAACTAGTAAATATAAGGAAGTGACCCATGAACTACAAAGCAATTATTTTCGATTTGGACAATACCTTATTAAATTATTCTGTTAGTGAATTAAAATCCATGCAACACACAGTAAAAGAACACGGATTAATCCAAAATGAGGCATTTATCTGGGATACTTTTTGGAAGCTCTTTAGTAAAAACAATATGTCTTATTGGAATGCAAGAAAAAATGCTGGCTATAGTATCTATCAAATGCTGGAATATTCTTTTCGAGATACGTTAAAAGAGCTTAAACTAGATACCTCTGCATCCATGATATTAGCTAATTTGTATTGGGATACTTTTTGTAAAGCCTGTGATTTTGAAGATTATGCAAAGGATTTGTTATCTCAGCTTCACGGCAGATACAGTTTAGCGATTATCTCTAACGGCATAGGCGAAGCACAAAGAGGTAGACTCGCAGCAGGTGGAATCGACCACTACTTTGATACGTTGGTTATTTCGGATGAGGTCGGGCATTGGAAACCAGACAAAAAAATATTTGATGAAGCTTTAAAACGATTAAACATAAACCATACAGAAGCTTTATTTATTGGGGATTCATTGATTGATGATTATCATGGTGCAGTAAACGCTGGATTAGATTTTTGTTACTATAATCGAACGGCAAAAGCGATCGAAAATAATATTCGGCCTAAATATGTCATCGATAATCTAAAAGCAATCAGCAATTTTATAGAAGTATAATCTATATCACTCAAAATAGATAAGGATGAGGCGCTTAATATAACCATATTCTTCGTTCATTAGCTAAAGAATCTTAATCGCCTCTTTAAAAAATTCTATAAATGTACTTGCTTCTTTCGTTTCCACTTTTGTTAAAACATAAGTGGAGGATGTAGGTGGAATAATTCTACCTGGTCTTATTTCCATTAGTTGATTCTTTCTAATTTCATCTCTAACCATTGTGGATGGTATGTAAGATATTCCAAGACCCTCTTCTATAAATTTTTTTGTAATTTCCATTTGGTTGACCACCATTGTTCGCACATTCGGGTAATGTTTTTTTATATCTCCGAGTAGTGTATCCCAGTAGTCAGGATGGTTATGGGTAATTAATCTATATTTTTTTAATACGTTAGATTCATCAAGCCTATCCCCTATCAGATCTACATTTGGTCCAACTAAAATGACTGGCTCCTCATGTACAATATTGCAATTTATATTTGTTTGTATCGGTCTTATTCTTGTTAAGCCAAGATCTGCCCTTCCCGCATTAACCTCCTCTCCTATTTCATATGATTTAAGTACATTAATAATGACCTCTATATGAGGGTTTTTCTCCATAAAAAATCGCAAAATAGATGGCAAGATAGATGAGGCAATTTGTGGTGCTGTTGCAATAACTAATTTACGATTATATCCTTGTTTCCATAATTCAAAGTCCTCTAGCCCTTGTTCATATTTTGCAATTATATTTTTGGCATATGGAAGAAAATGATGACCAGCTGATGTTAGAGTGACTGTTTTCCCTACTCTATCAAATAAATGAATATGAAGATCATCTTCTAGTCTCTTTATATGTTTTGTGATTGCGGGCTGTGTTAGAAAAAGCTCTTCTGCCGTTTTGCGGAAATTTTCATATTTCGCTGCAATAATAAATGTTTTTAACCATTTTATATCCATCTCATTTCCTCCCCTTGTAATAACAGACAGTTATCAATTAACTCATTTTTTGTTAATTTTCTTTATTACTTGCATCAATTATAATCTAATTAACCGGAATATACAGTACATTTTGAAATTATTAAATACAAAGGGATGAGGGAGATTTAGTTGAATAAACAACAAAAGCAATTGAGGAAAGACACGTGGAATGCTCAATTATATGATATAAAACATTCATTTGTTTCGATGTATGGAGATACATTGGTGGAATTATTAGATCCGAAACAAGGAGAAAGAATCCTTGATCTTGGCTGTGGTACAGGTGATTTGGCTAAAAAGTTATATGACCTTAAAACAGATATTATCGGTGTAGACAAATCCGATCATATGGTCACTCAAGCAAGAAAAAAGTATCCAAATATTAAATTTTCTGTTTGCGATGCAACAGTACTAAGCTATGATCATGAATTTGATGCGGTATTTTCCAATGCCGCAATTCATTGGATCAAACAGCCAAAACAAGCGCTTCATTGCATTTTTAATAGCTTAAAGCCAGGTGGACGATTTATCGCAGAATTTGGCGGAAAAGGAAATGTGCAATCAATAACAGATGAAATTAGGAAGCAATTTAAAAGACTGGATCTTGAGTTCAAAGAGGAACAATTCCCTTGGTATTTTCCAAGCATTGGTGAATATTCAAGCTTAATGGAGGCAGTAGGATTTAAGGTTACCTTTGCGCAACACTATGATAGACCAACCCAGTTAGATGGTGATCATGGATTAAGTAATTGGATTGAGATGTTTTGTATGGATATACTTAAACATGTGGACGAAGATAGTAAGGACAAAATTATAAGAAATGCTGAAAAAAATTTAATAGACATCTTATATAAAGACGGTAATTGGATAGCTGACTATAAAAGAATTCGCGTCATTGGGGTAAAAGCATGATGATAAGAAACTATCCGTTCTTTTTAAAACACCGATGGATTAAAAACAAAAAATAATAACATTAAAAGTTTTTTCATTTAATCATCCTAAATTGGGTCCATATGATTATATTAATAAATACCCACGAGACCATACATAAACAAAAAGACAAAGATAAAACTTAATACTGCTCCCATGATTGTATTGTTATTGGTACTTCTTTCAGCTTTTAGATTTTTCAACAGTGAAATAAGATTTAGAAACCATAACATGCCTACGAAAGGTATTGCTATGAAAATGATAAGAAAGAACAATATATCCCTTCCTTTCCAATTGTATATGAATAAACCTCTATAACTACGTCCCTTTTAGATCGTGGTTATAGAGGCGTTACATTAGTTTATAAATGAAAAACTATTTGTTTTTTCTTCTTGCTTATCCTTTTGTAATATTTGATTTATGGCTGTTAGGTAGGCCTTGGCACTCGCTTTAATAATATCAGTATCCATCCCTCTTCCTGAATAGGAATGGCCATCTTTTTCAACCTTTACCGTTACCTCTCCAACCGCATCTTTTCCAATGTTTTTTGAGCGTATAGAATAATCTTGTAGTTGAAATTGATCCCCTATTAACTTTTCAATCCCATTAAAAAGTGCATCAATTACTCCGTTTCCTTCTGTAGTGTTTCGTGTGCGATTTTGCTTTTCATCCATAAGCTCAATCGTTACTTCAGCATGTTCGTTTGGATAAGCTATCGCTAGATCAGTCAATTCATAACGATGTTGCATATTTATAAAATCCTTATTTATTAATAGATGAATATCATCATCGATCACATATTTCTTTTTATCAATTACCATTTTAAAATGCTCAAAAGCATTTGCTAGTTCTCCTTCTGTTAAATGATAACCTAAATGTTCCAACTTCTTTTTTAGTGCATGGCGCCCAGAGTGTTTTCCAAGGACAATCGTACTTGTCGAAATGCCAACCGTTTCCGGCTTAATAATTTCATATGTGGAAGACTCTTTCAGCATGCCATCTTGATGAATGCCAGATTCATGAGCAAATGCATGATCTCCAACTATTGCTTTATTCGCTTGTACTGCCATTCCAGTATAATGGCTTACAAGTTTACTTGTATGATATATCTCATTTAACACGATATTCGATTTAGCTTGGTAAATATCCTGTCTTGTTTCAAGTGTAAGAGCAATTTCTTCAATTGCTGTATTTCCTGCTCTTTCTCCGATGCCATTGATTGTTCCTTCAATCTGGTCTACACCGGCATGAATGGCTGCCATCGTATTTGCTGTAGCCATGCCAAGATCATTATGACAATGTGTACTCAATAGTATATTATCAACGCGTGGCACGTTTTCTCTTACTTTCCTAAACATATCTCCAAATGTTTCGGGAGAGGCGTATCCAACCGTATCTGGGAGATTAATCACAGTTGCCCCCGCCTGAATTGCACGATCAACGACTTCGTACATGAAATCAAACTCTGTTCTGCTTGCATCTTCCAATGAAAATTCAATTTCCGAAAAAAAGTTTTTCCCGAATTTAATCGCCATTTCCGCTGTTTCAATCACTTGATCTTTTGTCATATTTAGTTTATATTTTCGGTGTATGGGTGAAGTCGCAAGGACAATATGCAGACAAGGTGTTGCAGCACCTTTTAATGCCGTTCTTGCGGCTTCTATATCATTTTTATGTGCTCTAGCCAAAACGGCAATACTCGTGTTACGCACTGCTTTCGATATAGCTTGCACATTTTGAATTTCTCCCGGAGAGGATGCTGGAAATCCAGCTTCAATTCGATCGATTCCTAGTTTTTCTAGCTGTAAAGCGATTTCCACCTTCTCTTCAATTGTTAGATGGACCCCTGGAGATTGTTCCCCATCCCGCAGAGTTGTATCAAACATATGGATTTTCCTCATTTTTATTCCTCCTTTGATTTTTGAAATAAAAAAACTCCTATCGCCCCCTTGTATATAGATACAAGGGACGATAGGAGTCTTATTTCCAACGTGGTACCACCCTAATTCACTTTTTTATAAGTTATAAAAAAGTCTCAGTTTCATGCCCTTAACGCAGGTCAAACGGATTTTCTTACTGTTCATTCAGAAAATCAGCTAAAAGGTGAGTTGATAGAAGATTACCCTAATACTCTCAGCGCCGTATTAGTCTCTGTCCGATAATTTATTCTATCTTGATCCTTCTCCATGCTATTGTCTATATTTTCTAATACATTAAATCTTTTTATATAAAATGTCAACCCTTAGAAAGTAATTATGGCAATTGAACGAAAATTTTTATTGCATCGTTATCTTTCTTTGTATTATATTGATTCTTTCATCAATTGTTGCGCTTTGTTGATCGATTGCTTATATCCTTTAGGCATAAATATATTTTCGATTTCGTCTAAATGAAACCATTTATAAGCAACATGTTCTTCGCTAATTTTTATTTTTGATAAATCATTACAATAGAGAAAATAAGTGACTATAAATACAAATTTCCCTGCAAAAACTTCATATACCCAAGAATCAATCATGTTTATCACTTCACATTTTATTCCTAGTTCTTCTTCCGTTTCTCTTTGCACACAAATTTCCGGTTGCTCATTTTTTTCTAGCCTGCCGCCCGGTAACTCCCATTCATCTCTTTCATTTTTGAGTAATAAAACATTGTCATCTATTATAATGACCCCTTTAATTGAAATAGACATTTTAAAACTCAAATAAACACCTCCACGGTCAAGCTGCTCTTCTGTTTCATTTAAACTCAATTTAGAAAGGTTATAGTTTATCATTTAAACAGTATTTGTTAATTTTTTGCGTTTTTTCCAAATAACCAATTTTCAACGAGGTTTAATATATATTCTCTATGCTATTCTGAATGATCTTACGTAACTGTAATAACTGATTTTTCAAAGTGGTTTTATCACTGCGCCATTCCATTTTAGGACCTGTTCCTCCATATTCAAGTGTTAAATATTTTGCATGTGTGTGTTGCAGTGTAAGTTTAAGTAAATCATAGTCTATTTCTTGCATTTCTAAATGCCTATCTCTTAATCCAACACCTGGAAACATGGCTGGTCCACTTACGTGGATTTCACGGACTTGATGAAGCGGCATAGCAAAAAGATATTCATTTAGATCTTCATTCCGATGCCACGCAGCTACGCGCAAATGCGCCAAATCTAACATAAATCCAACTCCAACCTGTTGACAAACTTGCTCAATTACCTCTGGATCTGTCGCAGGTCTTAAGGTTCCCTTAAAATCATAGTAAGGTACATTTTCAATTAATAAATCAACAGAGATTTGTTCTTTACAATATGTCACTCCTTTGACTAAAGATTCTAATATTTCTTCTTTTGAGACAGCTTCATTTATCCAATACCTTGGAAGAGATGATAGATGGATAGCAATATGTGGTGCACCACATGCTTCAATTGCTCTATTAATATCATCCCAATTCAATTTATCTAAATTTGGTTGTCCAGCATTTGGTAATATGTGCAGATGTACAGGCTTTATCGGTCGTGCAAATGGAAGTTCTTCCCACACTTTATCTTCTCTAGATAGCTTTATCCAATCCACATCTATATGTTTTTGGTTAATTAATGCTAGAAGTTCTTCAGAATAATTGCAGCCTAATTCCATACCCATCCTAATTTTCCCCTTTTCAAAAATTCGTAATCGTTTTGTATTCTAATATTCCGTTTTTTCTCAATATAGCCATACCAACTTTTTTCTATTAAGTTTAAAGCTGTTATCATTCTTCCTTAGGGTTTATCCCTCCTAGTATAAATCATAATATCAAAGGATTTTTCTATAGACCTATTATTCGTATAATTACGGTTGCATAACTTATGTTCATTTCCGCAAGGGGAAAAAGAAAGAATCCTTTCATATTTCAAGGTCATATTTATATCATTATTTTTCTAAAGAACAACTTTGAAAAACTTGCCCTAGTATGCTATTTATTGTACCAGAAGTTCTTTCCGTATAGAGTAAAATAATAGAATTTTCCTTTTTTTATGCTTTATAGGCGCTCTTTCTTCTTGCTATTAAACTGTAGTCTTTAAATATAGTGTTAATCTATTAAGCAAATATTAAGAAATATGTGGTACTATTATTTAGAAGAAGGTCGAATGGCTTTTGGAAAGGGGTATTCAAATGAATCAAAATGAAAAAAATACAGAAACCTTATTTACGAAAGCGTTTACACAAAATCCATATCCTGTTTATACTAAATTAAGAGAGGAAGATCCTGTCCCCTATGTACTGCTTCCAGATGGTCAATATGCATGGATGATCACAAGATATGAAGATGCGGTCGCGGCTTTGAAAGAACAAAGATTTATCAAAGATTTTACAAAATTTTATGAGGAAGATATGGAAAATGCCGATCTATTTAGTAAAAACATGCTTTTCGCAGACCCACCAGATCATAAGAGATTAAGAGGGCTTGTTTCAAAAGCTTTTACCCCACAATTAATTGCTGGGATGAGAGATAGAATCCAAGAGATTACCGATGAGCTGCTAGAGGAAATAGCTGGGAAGAAAAATGTGAATCTCATTGATGAATTTGCTTTCCCTTTACCGATTATTGTTATTTGTGAAATGCTTGGAATTCCTACAGATGATCGTGATAAGTTTCGTATTTGGTCTAATTCGATCATTGAAGATCCAAATGGTGGGTATGATGAAAAAGTTCAACAACATATGAATGACTTTGTACAATACCTCCAAAAGAGATTTGCGTATGTCCGAGAGAACCCAGGAAATGGTTTGATCAGCCAATTAATTATTGCTGAAGAAAAAGGGGATCAACTAACAGAACAAGAATTATATGGCGTCGTAACATTATTAATTATCGCAGGACACGAAACAACAGTTAACTTAATTGGCAATGCTGTAATGGCATTATTAGAACATCCACGCCAGCTTGCGTTACTAAAAAATCAACCTGAATTAATACACACTGCTATTGAAGAAGCGCTACGCTTCAATGATCCAGTTGAATTTAGTACTTCTCGCTGGGCAGCTGAAAGCTTTGAGTTTAAAGGAAAATCAATAAGTAAAGGCGATTTAGTGATTGTTGTCCTTAATTCAGCGAACCATGATCCAAATCAATTTAAAGATCCAGATGTATTCGATATTACTCGGGGTAAAAGTAGACATTTAGCATTTGGAAAAGGTATTCACGCCTGTTTAGGTGCGCCCCTTGCTCGTTTAGAAGGTGAGATCGCGATTAATAGTCTCATCCAACGTTACCCAAATATTAAATTAAATATAGATAAAAATGACCTTGAGTGGAGATCAGGCATGATTGTTAGAGGGGTAAAAGAACTTCCAGTTACCTTGTAAGTAATTACTTAAAAACAACAAAAAATGGTGGAGACTAACCTAGCTCCATCATTTTTTGTTTTGTAAAGTATAGCTAAAGATTATATTCTATTAAGATTGTTTATTTCTCCATATTATCCGAGAATCCCTTACTGTAATCGTTTGCTCACATCCAGAAATTAACTATAGACCAGCTCTTTTTCGCGTAAAGCAAGTGTCTCCGCGGTTAAAGTATGAATTTCGTGCAGAAGTTCTGGATTTTCCATTAGTGATACGCCATAAGAAGGAATCATTTCTTTAATTTTTGGTTCCCAATCTATCATATGTTGTGGGAAACACTTATTTATTACCTCTAACATAACGTGAACAGCAGTGGATGCACCTGGAGAAGCTCCTAGTAATGCTGCAATCGATCCGTCAGCGGCACTAACTACTTCCGTACCAAATTGAAGTGTTCCTTTGCCGCCTTCAACAGTATCTTTGATAACTTGGACACGCTGGCCAGCTACTACTAAATCCCAATCCTCGCTCTTAGCGTTGGGGATAAACTCTCGTAATTCTTCCATGCGTTGTTCTTTCGTTAACATAACTTGCTGGATCAGGTATTTTGTTAATGACATTTCTTTCACACCTGCCGCCAACATAGTTAAGACATTATGTGGCTTGACGGAAGTTAATAAATCGAACATTGAACCTGTTTTTAAGAACTTCGGTGAAAAGCCGGCAAATGGGCCAAATAGCAATGATTTTTTATTATCGATATATCGTGTATCAAGATGTGGAACAGACATTGGTGGAGCACCAACTTTAGCTTTTCCGTATACCTTTGCATGATGTTGCGCAATAATTTCCGGATTATTACACGCCATAAAAATGCCGCTTACTGGAAATCCGCCAATGTGTTTCCCTTCTGGAATTCCAGACTTTTGCAGTAAATGCAGGCTTCCACCTCCGCCCCCAATAAAAACGAATTTTGCATTATGATGTTCGATGCTACCGCTTTCGATATTATGCACTTTTAATTCCCAAGAGCCGTCACTAGCACGTTTCATATTATCAACACTATGTTTATATTTGATATCAACGTTTTTATTTTGTAAGTGATCAAACAACATATGCGTTAAGGCACTAAAATTGACATCCGTTCCAGAGTCAATTTTTGTAGCCGCAATCACTTCATTTGATGGACGACCTTGCATAATAAGTGGAATCCATTCCATCAATTTTGCTGGAGCATCAGAAAATTCCATCCCTTGAAACAGAGGATTGTTTGACAGCGCTTCAAAACGTTTCTTCAAAAAAGCCACATTTTTATCTCCTTGTACCATACTCATATGAGGTAATGGTCTGATAAAGTCCTCTGGATTTTTTATCAGCTCATGGTTTACAAGATAGGACCAAAACTGTGTTGAAAGTTGAAACTGTTCATTAATTTTAATAGCTTTGCTAATATCGATAGATCCGTCCGGTTTTTCAGTTGTGTAATTAAGCTCACAAAGTGCCGCATGGCCTGTTCCTGCATTATTCCATTCGTTTGAGCTTTCTTCTCCTGCATTTTCAAGCTTTTCAAACACTTTAATTTCCCAATCAGGTACTAACTCTTTAAGGAATGTACCCAAAGTTGCACTCATGATTCCAGCGCCAATTAAGATGACGTCTGTTTTATTTCCTCTGTTGCTCATTCTAACCTTCCTCACTCTCTATATTGGCAGAAAGGATGTAGGCGCTTCTGCATAGACGTCACAGCTTTTCTGTCTCATTTATAAGCATATCATAATACATACAAATATTAATAGATTTAAATATCTACTATTAATATATTATAAAGATTTTGTTTTTGTGATGAATTGAACGTAATCTGTCCTTTATATTTTTTCATTAATTGCTTTAGAGATATATTCAATGTTTTATTTAATCCAATTTGGAATATGACGCCCAAAATATTTACCGATTTTCTCCACTTCAGTCATTATTCGCTTTACCCCGTCGTCAGATAAAAACCAGTTTTCTTTAGTTATCCCAGTACTATCTATCACAGGAGAAACGAAAAACACCGTTTCTTTCGGGAATACCGTTTGATAAGTTAATAGGGCTCGACGAGCATGACTTGTTTTACAGACTAATATAACTTTACTAGGCTGTATTCCTGTTTCCTCTAGGACTTCTAACGAAAACCGTGCATTTTCAAAAGTGTTTTGCGCTTTATTTCCCTTTAAAATGGCTTCTGCAGGTACTCCTTTCGCAATGCCAATATTTCGTAAGAATTCCCATTCAGTATTTTCTATACGTGGCGTTGCTCCACCAGATGGCAGTATGTATGGCGCTAATCCCAGTTGATACAAAGAAGCTGCTTTTTCCATTAGTTGAGGTTGGCTCGCGCCAGGAACTAGAATCACATCTGCTGAAACAATTTCCGTTTCATAGAAAATAAAGTTGGTAATACAATCAAATGGAAATGACATTGTCCCTGCTCCTTTCTATTTTTATAGCTGGATACTTTTGATAAGTATCCAGCTATAAGAACCCCGCTTAGCCTAAAAGATTAGCATGTCTCCCGCAGATCCTTTCTCGAAGTAGCCCTATGTAAGATTACATGAGGTTCAAGTACACATATAGCATTTAAGGGTTCAAAAAGATATTTTAACTATTTTTTGTAGAAAAATTCGACGTGCTTCAAAAAAACAACAAACAATGACGTCACCCTACTTCGCTAGGTATTTATTATTCTTTTATTTTCAATCCTAACATTCTAGCAAATCCGATGGCTTGTTCAGTAGAAACTTCGCATCCGTTTAAATCTTCTAGCGACACGCTAAGGCTTTGAAATGAAGTGCTACTAATATCTATCCCTTTGAGAGATGTTTGTGAAAAATTCACATCATTTAAATCACTTCGTTGGTACTGTACCTTTTTGAATTTACATTGGTAAAAATCAGCATTTTGGAGTGAGCAGTCGGCAAACATGACTTGCTTTAAACTAGCGAAACCAAATGAACTTAAATTTAAATTACATTGGTTAAACGAAACATTTACTAAACTCGCTTCTGAGAGATTAATACCTAATATCTTTGAAGACTTGAATTCGACTTTATGAATGCTGCCCCCCATAAAATCAACATTCGATAAATCGCAATTATCAAAAATAACATCTGTTAGCTCGATATTTCTAAAAGACACTTCGTTAAAAGTTACATTTTTAAAAATTACTTTTGAAAACTCAATTTTATCCATTTTCTCTCTGTCAATCGTACAATTAGCGATTATACAATTCATAAGATATGGTTCTTCTTGATAATATATTTCCTGAAAGTTTGCCGATGCTAAATCTTCTGGTATTTTTGGTTTTTCTATTTTCATTACTATAATCTCACCTTTACTTAAATTATTCTAATCTAGTTAGATCCCTTACTTTTTATAACGTTATGATTTTTAGTATATCGTATTTTGAACTATTTTCATTACGATAGCTCATTTCGTTACTTCCCCATTGGTATCACCTAAGAAATTCAACTAGCATTCTCCCCTTACTTTATTATCCAATAATCATTAACTTTAGCAAAAAACCAAGTAATGTTCCTAAAAACATAGAGGACAATGTCCCCAACAAAAAGTATTCCGCCCAATTTCGATCGTCTAACTGTTTAAAACGTGCAATCGATTTGGCAGTTACAATAAAAGCGATTGCAGGGTACGCACCGACAGTCGTTAATAAGATAACTAATAATCTCTCTATATAGCCAATTAGCTTTCCACGGGAAAGGAGCGGATTAGCATATGTAATATAATGATATTCACCACTAAAATCATGCTTAACTCGTGTTTTTCCATTCTCCACTTCTGTTAATTTATTTTTTAATGAGAATTGCCCTTCAAAATTTGCAAGTTGTGATGGCAATGATCCTAATATTAATTTAATTATATGTCCGCTAACACTCGTAGCTAAAATATAGATAATAAGAATAAAAAGCAGCGCATTTATAGTATTTAATCTAATTGCGTCATTTTCACCTAATAATTGTAGAAGCCACTTCTGTAACGTACTAGCTTTTAAATGAAAGAAAGTCATACCTGTGATGATAAGCATGATAATATGTAGCACCTGATCTAATAAGAAAAATCCTAACTTTCTTAAGTTATCTTCGTTTGTAACTTTTATCGTGTCGAGCAGTTTTATTTTCGTTACATCAATAATAAAATGTGTCACGATAATAAAGCATAAAGGTAAAATAAAATAACCAACCATGTTTGAAAATTGATAGTAATAACCCCAGAAGATAGTTAATACTAAAGCTGTTGTGAAAAAGTGATGCAGTAAATGTCTTTTTATTCTTTTTAACTTATTTTTCACCATTTCATCTGTTTGTAGCCAGAAGTCTGCTATTAAATGTGCAATAATGAGCAATAATAAAAGCATTGATTCCCTCCTACCTCTATTTATTAATTACAAAATAGTCATGGATATGCTTGTTTATTGTCGATTTAATATTATTTTGTAAATGATCATTGGCTGTTTGTGGTTTGATGTCTGAAAAGCTATCTAGATTCGTTTGAAGGGAATCCATTACTTGCACTATATTATTGAAAGCAGCAATAATCTCTTCACAATTCCCTTTTTTCATATGACTTGAGATAGTAGAGGCAGATCTGCCAATGTAATCCCCAACTTTATTTTGCTGTTGCAAAATTAAAAACAATGAACAGACGAGCGATTGAATATTTGTTTGTTGATTTATGTGATGTTGTTGTAATGTTAGAATGGTATTTATCAGTAATTCAAATTCTGATCTGTATAAATGGTAGTTATTCTCAGAGTAATTAGTAGCATAAAATTGATCTAGCGCAAAGTTAAATTGTGACCTATTTTGGCCCTTTTGTTTCAATAAATCATTAGCATGTCTTGCTTGTTTCATCAATGGGTGAATCCATGTTTCTATATTAAGCGTATGTACCTCATTTTGAATGTCGCCAAATGACAAACCAAAATATGGTTTGTGATTGTTGAATTTCCATACACGACTTATATAAAATGCAAGTGTGTAAGCAGTTGCGTAGCCACTACTAATAACGACTAATTCGTCTCCAGAACGGTGAATGACTTTCGTCGTTCTAATATCTTTCGTCCATAAAGATATCGTTTTTTCTAATTGTTGAAGATAATTACTTAGTTCTCCTCCCATATTCTCTTTAGAAGAATTACTTACATCCATGATAAAAACTGAGACCGGATAAGTTGTCATATACTCCTCCATCATGTTTTAATTTAAAAACTCATTGTTGCACAAATAAATTCGACTATATAATCAAATATACTAGTTATTCGATTATATAGTCAAACTTAAAGGATGTTCGTTCAATTAATCAAACTCCTCTTTATGTTTATATTCTGAATAGCATTTAACTTACTAAAAAAAATTGTAAAACATAAAGGGTATCTCGGCATAAATAGACCAACCTCATTTGATGTGGTTGGCCCATTTGTTCATTAAGTGATTACATGCAAACAAGAACTTGCCTAGAAAATGATCCTTTTTTCGCAACGCAACGATCCATCATTTTAAAGCCAGCTTCTGCCAACATTTGATCAATCGTTTCAATTGTGATGATTACAACCTTTTTTGCAAAGCGACGCGCATGTTGTAAAATTGCAAGTTGTTCATCCGGCGTGATGTGAGTAAATAAATTGTAAGGCATATCAATAATAGCAACATCATAATCCGTTGTAACGTCTGAAATAGGACCTAAAGTGACATCTCCATCAAGGCCAAAATGAGCAATGTTTTCCCTTGAGCCTATGGCAACAAGGGGATTAATGTCACGGCCAACAATATTGATATTCATCGATAAAGCTTCTACTAATACTGTACCAATTCCGCAACATGGGTCAATTGCACGTACGCCAGTTGGGTCCGGTACTGCAATATTAGCAACTGCTCTAGCAACACGTGTGCTTAATGCAGTAGAATAACTGCGCGGTTTTTTTACATGATGCAACCAGACTGGTTCACTTTTCACATATTTTCCAAAATACCAATATTCATTAAACACTAATATACCAAAATGATTATCTGGTTGTTTAAAATCAGGTTCCCCTTCAATTTGTAAACCAATGTCCCGCTCAATTTGCCGTCTCTGTTCATGACCAAGTCTTTTGGAAGCATCAAGATCATTATTATTGAGACTGGTTACTTTGAATGTGGAATCATTTAAGTTAATTTCCTTTACTTGATCTAATATAGCTTGTAGGCTCTCCCCTTCATACATTATTTCAATCCGTTGTTTCATGAATGGACTTCTACTTGGATCAACCTTTTTCGAACTTTTTAATACATTTGTATTAGAATCAACGCCAAAAAAGGCACGCATCTCCAGCTGACATAAATCTTTTTCATCTTCATGACAACTATAGGTATAAATAAACACCGGTAAACGGTTTTGATTTTCCAATATATTCCCTCCAAAAGAAAAAGCGCTCCAACCAGTGGTTGTGAAGCTGCTTTATGTTCAACATATAGAAAGCATCTCTATTTTTCTTCTATGGTTTCCCCTAATTTAAATAAAAATTGATATATTAAACGATAGGCCTCTCCTATCGATAATTCTTCAGAATACCCATTGATATAGTCCAATGAAAAATTTACATTCCACAACCCATCATCCTGATTAAATAAAATATTAAATTTCGCTTCTTCCTCACCATGTAAATTTTGTTCTAAATAGGATTTTAACAAACCAGCATATTTCTTCTGACATTTCAAACCAAGCATGACAGTATATATTTCAAATACATCATCAGCCTCTATGGAAATTGCATCAACATCAATAATATCAAACCATTTAGATTCTAAATATACAAATTCATTCCTATTTGTTTTTAAATATGTGATAGGTTGATTTAGAAAATCGGGAGCTGCTTTTGCAATTAAATCTTCCGTCTCTTTATCACAGCGTTCGATATATGCGTCTATAAAACGTGAACTAGCATCTTTCTCTATTAATGTAACTTTGTCAATGTTATCAGCAGATAGTAATTGATGTTTCACCACGTAATCCTTTTCTTCTTTATATAATTCCATTTTTTTATTATGTAGATTTTGTTGCTCTTCTATAGTTTCTACAATATATTGTTTCATTTGCTTATTTAACATTCTTTAAATCCTCCTAACGATTAAGCCCGTTGTTATTTCTTTAAACAAGTATATCTTAGATTGCTTATTAAGTCTTTGATTTTACGCTTGTATTTACATGTCTTGTTTTTTTAGATAAACAAGTATGTTTCGATTATTATACAATTTCGTTTGTATAAACCTCGTATTTTTTGTAATAAAATACTTCCAATTGTATTTTTATACAAAACGGTCGTGATTAATGATAAAAAACCTATACCGTAAGTAAGTATAGGAAACAATCTAACCGATAAACTGGATAAGTTCTTTGTTGAATTTTTCCAATTCGTCGTAAAATAGACCATGGCCACTGAATGTAAACGGGATGAGTTTCGAGTCTCTGATCCCAGCATGCATGAACTCAGCAAGTACAAACGGACAAATTTTATCTTGTTTACCATGGAAGATATTTGTTGGTACTTGAATTTTTGTTAAGTCATTTCGTAGATCTTCATCGCGCAGGGAGACTAAGCCCATAGCAGTTGCATGACCAGATGCATTAATTCCTAGTCCGCGGAACCACTCTTTGAATTCCTCTGTTAAATAACGCTCAAAAAAGATATCACCGAAATTTGCTAGCATTTTGGGACGATCTGTATAAGTAGTTTTTATTAATTTATTTACCTCGTCTCTTTCTAGACCATACAGAAAATCTGCGCGTTTTGTAAAAACTGGTGCTGCCGCACTAATAAGGGCTAATTTAGCAACTTTATGTCCCGCGTGACGGACCATATACCGTATGGATATTGCACCACCCATTGAAAAACCCGCTAGAATGATATTCTCTAAACCAAGAGTATCTATCACCATTCTAATATCATCAGCTAAACGATCATACGAATAACCTTCCCAAGGATGATCTGATTTTCCGTATCCGCGTAAATCTAGCGCAATACAGCGGTAACCCATTTTCGGGAGTTGATTAAGCTGATATTCAAACATATTGTGATTAACTGGCCATCCATGGATAAATAAAATCGTTTTATTACTATGATAAGGCTTGATATCTTCAACATAAATATTTACATTAGGCTCTACAGGGATATAGTAACCCATATTTCCCTCCTTATGGACATTTATTAAATGCCTAACGTCATTGTATGATCAAAATAAAATTGGGCATGTTGTCCATGAATAAAGCGATGAGCTATGTAGAACCGTCTATCTATGGAAATTATTTACTTACAAGCTGATATCAACATTTTCCTTTCTTGGATACTAAGTTTTAATCTGCATCAACCATCTCTACTTTCATATCCATGCATTTACTATTTTATCAGGCAAGAAAAGATGTCTTTAGAAGAAAAATTAGCTGTCTCTTCCTATTACTAGCTGTTAGCATCCGGTTACTAGCCATCATCCAAGGTATACTGGGGCGATTGAAGTGATCTTTCTGGCCGCGGAAAGCAACATACTGGCGGTCGTAGCCCAACTACTTTTCGATGTAGAATACAAAAAAACTGCCGTGACATTCACGACAGCCGAGCGAAATAAACTTATTTGAACCAGTCCTTTTTATGTGATTGTTTGAGCATTTTTTTACGGTTCGGTATTTCTATTTTATCAAGCAGGAGCGAAAAATAGTTACGGATATACTTCGATTTATCAGAACTTCTTAGTACATTTCTCTTATTTGTCATCACTTCTAATTTTGGATCATTAGGTATGGTCTCTTGGTTTTCTCCATTAGTTGGTTCAGGGGCAAATATGAGAGATCCACTGTGTATAAGACGAATAGAATTAGCTAATTCCTGACTCGGATTGTCCTTCAAGAAATAGCCTTTCACATTGACCTTTTTCGCTTGTTGAACAAAGCCCGAACGTGCAAATGTGGTTAAAATAATGATTTTGCAGCTTTGTCCATTCAATTCTTCCGCAACTTCCATTGCACTTTTATTATGCATCTCATTATCAATAATACATATATCTGGTTGGAGTTGTTGAATAAGAGAAATAGCCTCCTCTCCATTGCTCGCCTTACCAACTACAACCATATCTTCTTCCAAGTTAATTAGTGAACCTAAGGCTCCTAACATCATCGGTTGCTTTTCAGCGATGACGATTCGAATCAATTAAGTACCTCCTTCTTACATTTCATGTATTATTGTTTAGGTCACTTAACTGAAAAGCAAAACTCCTTGTCCTTAAGATTTCTTAGACAAAGGAGTTTTGTATCTTAGCTTGAGCGTACTACTTTTCGATGTTGCGTAAGTGACTTGATATCTTTAAAACCAACGAAGTTTTTATTCTGTTCATCCCATAAACGGAAATGGAGCGAACGTAAGCTAGTTTTAATAGTGATCGTTTGTACATCCTGTAAAGGAAGATTATTATTATGAACTTCTTCCAAATAATAGTTAGGCACTCTTGGACTCAAATGGTGAATATGATGGAAACCAATATTACCAGTAAGCCACTGCAATACTTTTGGCAATTTATAGTATGAACTGCCATCCATTGCCGCTTTTACATAATCCCATTCTTCTTGGTTTTCAAAATAAGAATCCTCAAACTGATGTTGTACATAGAATAACCATATTCCAAGTGACCCAGAAATAAAGAAGATAGGGAATTGTATTAATAAAAATGCTTGCCAACCTATTGTCCAACAAAGCAATGCAGCTATACCGACTATTAATACATTCGTTAAATATGTGTTATTACGTTCTTTTTTTCGTGCATCTTTTACGTTAAAACGGTTAGTGATGAGGAAAGCATAGATTGGTCCAATACCAAACATCACAAATGGGTTCCTATATATGCGATATGATAATCTACGGAAAGGTGTTGCTTCAATATATTCATCAATCGTCATAACCCAAACATCGCCAGTTCCGCGTTTATCTAAATTACTACTTGTTGCATGATGAATCGAGTGGCTTCTTTTCCATTGTTCATAAGGAAATAAAGTTAATACCCCACTTATCGTACCGAGGATTTGATTTACACGACGATTTTTAAAAAAGGATCCGTGAGTGCAATCATGAAAAATAATGAAAATACGCACTAAAAATCCAGCATTAATGATGCATAGAGGTAACGCTATAAAGTAAGAAATGGACAAACTTTGATAAGCGAGTATCCATAGTAGAATAAAAGGTACAAATGTATTGATTACTTGGCGAACACTATTTTTCGTATTAGATTTTTCATAAGGAGCGATTTCTTTTCTTAAGGCTCTTGCCTCTTGTTTTTTCATATTGCATGCTTCCTTTCTAAACTTTGTAATCATAATGATATAGAAAAAAAAGACGCTTTTATAGACATAGCTGTCATGGGCAAACCATGATAAATGTCATGTATGATGTGAAAAATTTTCCAACTGGTATAATCACATACTTACTGATTCTTTCTAGCTTAATTGAAAGTATTTCCCTATCACGAATAAAATTTACTTTAAGAAACAAAAAATAGTTCAACAAATAGACTATTTAATCCCATTCTTCGTTTGGAGTCACGCTCAAAGAGCTATTAAGTATTATAATTAAGCTATATTCATTTGAAATAATCTTGAAGTCATCTAAGGACTGGACTAATATGGATCTATTGTAAGACGGTGGATTTAATCATTCCGCGGAAAGTAAGTACTTGGAGCGGAACTCAACCTTCCGTGCTACTATATAAAAAATGACTGTAGGAGTGGATCAGATGATGTTGTATGTACCTATTGGTATAGGGTTAATTATTGGAATAGTCACTATAGTACTAACTAGGTTGTTAGTAAAGTTCCATCAGCCAAAATTTCTTATGAATTCACCTGGAATTCTTACTTTACTCGCTGCAGTCGGTTTGTTTTATGTAGGTTTGTCAGTAGTCAGAGGGTTTGAAGGTGCCGCATACCTTATACTTGCCATAATTATTTCTATTTGTGCTGTAATTTCATTAATAACTGGGAATTTAAAAAAGACAAATTAGCTACTTTATTGATAGAATTGTTAAAAATAATGATGATTTGTCTACAGTTTCTTTAATTTGATTCCTCCGTTTTCTAAGGTTTAACATTCCTCTATGTATTTTATAACTATGTAGACTGTAGATTATTAAAAAAGACTGGGAATATTAACACAAAACTGTGTATTCGGTGTATAATTCATATGAAAAGTAAATACGGGAGTGAGCAGTTTGAAACATACTATTCAACGTACATACAATTTTAATGCTGGTCCTTCAGCACTTCCATTAGCCGTTCTTGAAAAAGCTCAACAGGAATTAGTTGACTTTAGAGAAACTGGTATGTCTGTTATGGAATTGAGTCACAGAAGCCCGGCCTATGAAGCTGTACATAATGAAGCAATTAAGCGTTTAAAGGATTTATTCGCAATTCCAGAAAACTATGAAGTGCTATTTTTGCAAGGAGGTGCAAGCCTTCAATTCTCAATGATTCCAATGAATTTTTTACAACCTGGGCAAAAAGCTGGTTATGTCATGACGGGATCTTGGTCAGAAAAAGCTATTACCGAGGCAAAGTTATTTGGAGAACCATATGAAGTGGCTAGCACAAAAGAAGCGAAGTATTGCCGTATTCCTGAGTTAAATGAACTGCAATATAATGATAGTGACGCATACATTCATGTAACTTCAAACAATACCATTTACGGAACACAATGGCAGGAATTCCCTGATACAGCTGACATTCCACTAATTGCTGATATGTCCAGTGATATTATGTCCAAATCAGTTGATGTCAGTAAATTTGCGATGATTTATGCAGGTGCACAAAAGAATCTAGGTCCATCAGGTGTAACACTTGTTATCATTCGTAAAGATTTACTAGAAAAAGCAAATGGGAAACTACCGACGATGTTGAAATATGGTACTCAAGTAAAGAGTAACTCTTTATACAATACTCCTCCAACTTTTGGCATCTATATGCTTGGTGAAGTGCTTCGTTGGATCGAGGAAACTGGTGGATTAGAAGCTGTTGCGCAACGTAATGAAGAAAAAGCGAAGTTGATTTATGATGCGATTGACAATAGTAATGGTTTTTATGTAGGCCATGCAGAACATGCTAGCCGTTCTCTTATGAATATTACTTTTAATCTTCCGAGCGAAGATTTAGAAAAGAAATTTTTATCTGAAGCAAAAGAAGCAGGCTTTGTCGGTCTGAACGGCCATCGTTCTGTTGGTGGTTGTCGTGCATCTACGTATAATGCCGTTCCGTATGAAGCATGTAAGGCGCTTAGTGAATTCATGATTGAATTCCAAAGAGAAAATGGTGTGAACTAAATCTAGATTCTCATAATATTTCTTTTAAGAAAAGCACTCCAGTGATGAGTGCTTCCAGACTGTAGATAGACTTGAATAAATGGGTCGTCTACAGTTTTTTATAATTGCATTGGAAAGAATAGGTTTTCCGAACCTTACCGCATGGCGAGCAGTAAGATTCGGAAAACTAATAAAATATGAAATTTCGCATTTCTAATTTCAAGAAAGAAATGTTACTAATTAGACATGTTTACTAATCAAGCGGGATGTTAATGACATTATTATATGCTTTCATATAGTGCATGCCTTCTATTACTAGATATTCAGGTTCTATTTTTGTGTCAAATAACAAAGTTCGTTCTTTCATCTCCCTCCCATCCTCTTGGCTTATATAGTTTTCGTTCACAGTTGTTTTTAAAGGAATTAATTTGTCTTTTGATTCTAAGGAAACACCATCAAGCATCACATCATCATCTGTTGCGATTGTTATTTCCACTCCTTGTGAAGTTGTTGACACATCTTTCACCCATACTTCTTTTCCAGCAAGTTTCATTTGCTTATAGTCAATAGAGCTAAGAGAAATTCTTTCCTCTAGCATCTGATATCCGGCAAATTCTTTCATCACTAACTCTAGTGATGTTAACTTTTCAGGTAATGCATCATAGCGGATATCAAATGTTCTCCCTCTAAGTGAGGATTGCGCACTGCTACCTGTGATTTCAATTGGTACGCCATTTGCAATCAGTTCTATGCCATATAACGCTAAATTGACTCTATCAAAGTTCTCCACATTTAGTGATCCTTCAATTTTTGTCATCGTTGGTGTTGCTATAATTGATTTGAATGTAATCTTTCCTTTGTCCACTTGTAATGTCTTTTTGATCGACTGCTTAATCTCCGTTTGCATTGCTTTGTTTGGGTTATAAGGGATTGAAATACTTTCTTCTATAACTTGATTGTCTTGTTCATTTTGCCAAAGGTGTATTGTTAATTTCTTCGAAAATGGATTAACGGGCTCAAAAGACATTGTACCTTTTACCTCCGTATGATCCTCATTTATTACATACGAGCCACTTTCCTTATGTGAGTTTGTCAAAAAACTAGTAATTCTTGATGGGTTAAAAAGCTCTCCAACATCATCTACTATCCCATTTGGATTCGTTAAAGTGTAATACGTCACCAATTGATTCGCATCTGTCATTATTCCGTTTATGATCAGATCCGTTCCGTCTTCTAGCTCCACCTTTTTTTCTACAATTTGCCCCATCCCTTGGTCATTTAGTTCTTTTAAAGTACCATGGATTACTTCATCAAATCCAAGTAGTTTCTTGCCATAAAAGGCGAGCGCGTTATATTGATAGCCAACAACGACTATAAAAAATAGAGCGATCACTGCTAACTTCCACATTGGTGTAATTCGTTTCGTTCTACTTGGAGAAGTACTATTTAGTGCACTCCTTAATCTATCCTCTAATTCTTCTGGTGCTGTAATGGCGTCTATGCGTTTTTTCTCTTCCATTAATCGTTTCTCGATGTTATTCATTAACATCACCTCTCGTATAATGAACTCTTAGCTTTCTCAAACCTTGAAAGATCCTAGATTTTACGGTCCCGATCGAAACATTTGTTATATTTGCGATCGTTTGATAATCAAGATCATGAAAGTACTTTAATGAAATTGCTTCTTTTTGATGCTCATTTACGTGTACTAATAATGCCTGGATATCCATTCGTTGGTCACTATTAATATAAGGATCACTCATCAACCCCTGATCTGCTTCACTCCCCCAATCATCTAATAACACAAGCTTTTTTTGCTTACGAAGCAAGGTTTTGCACCGATTTACCAAAATAGTTTTACTCCAACTATAAAAAGCCTCTTCTCTCTTTAGTTGATTAATCTTCTCATATACAATAACAACCATTTCCTCCATCACATCCAGCGCATCATGCGAATTACCCATATAGGTGAAAGCAAGCTTATAATAGGCATCTTTTTCAGCCATAATTAATTGTAATAATGCTTCTTTATTTCCCCTTTTTGCCTTTTTCACTAATCGAATTACATTCATGCCTCCACCTCTCTCCCCTATAAGAGTCTTGACTGCGATAAAAAGTTCATTTTATTTTTAAAATATAATATTAGTTTAAAAACATATAAAAAACCGTACCTACATGAATAGATACGGTTCTAAGTGCGTATTAGACTGCTTTTGTTTTCTTGATTTGCTTACTTCTAAGCTGACCACAAGCAGCATCAATATCTGTTCCTTGTTCATGACGAACACCACAGTGGATGCCTTTTTTCATTAAGGTATCGTAAAACGCGAGAATCGCATTTTTTTCACTTCTTTGGTATTGTCCATGTTCATCAACTGGATTATAAGGAATCAAGTTTACATAAGCAAGATGTCGTCTCTTATGGAGAAGTTTAGCAAGTTGCTGTGCCTCTTCTACATGATCGTTCACATCTTTTAATAAAATATATTCAATCGTAATTCGTCGATTTGTCTTTTCAGTGTAATAATCAACTGCTTCCATTAATTTAGCGATCGGATAGGCTCTGTTGATTTTCATCACTTTCGTGCGCAGCTCATCGTTTGGAGCATGTAAAGATAGGGCTAAATTAATACGCATATCTTCATCAGCGAATTTGTACATTTTTGGTACGATACCGCTCGTTGATACGGTAATATGTCTTGCACCAATAGCCAGTCCTTTCGGATCGTTCACGACGCGTAGAAAATTCATCAAGTTATCGTAATTGTCGAATGGTTCTCCAATTCCCATTACGACTATATTACTTACCCGCTCTCCATCTCCTCTTTCATCGAGATGCTGTTGTACCTTCATAATTTGTTCTACAATTTCACCGCCATTTAAATCGCGGTTCTTTTTCAGTAATCCACTTGCACAGAAACTACATCCGATATTACAACCTACTTGTGTCGTCACACAGACGGATAGACCATAATTAAAGCTCATTAACACTGTTTCAATCAAATTACCATCTTGCATTTTGAATAAAAATTTAATGGTACCATCTTCAGACTCTTGCTTTACAGATTGCTCCAAAGTTTGAATAACAAAATGGTCTTCTAATATTTGCAAACACTCTTTATTAATATTTTTCATTTCGGAAAAGTTTGTTACACGTTTTTTATATAGCCAGTCCCAAAGTTGATCAGCGCGGTATTTTTTCTGACCTTGTTCTAACAAAAATTCCGTCAGTTGATCTTTCGTTAAACCATATATCGATTTTTTCATTTTTATAATCCTCATTTCAAAAAAATACAATTTAATTATTATACTACTAGAATAAGGATAATGAAACAACCGGTTTAATTATTTTTCATTAAAGACAATGCTTGAACACCAGACATTAAATATTTTCGCAAGCTTCAAGTGCCAACCTGTCAATGGAAGAAGTTTGTAGAGAACGGCTTAAAACAGCAAAAAATTCGTCAATTTCTGAAGTGGTAGTCTGTTTATGTATAGATATTCTAATAAATCGTCTTGTGTCGTCTGCCTCATAACCAATAGCCGCCATTGCAGATGCAGCTTCCCCAAATCCTATCTTACACGCTGTGCCTGTTGATATCGCAATTTGTTCCCGATTACATTCAAGCATCATCCATTGTCCTTCGATATTAGGTAGCAAAAATCCGTATATAAATGGTGATCTTTCTTCCTTTTTACCTGTCAATTGAAGTGGATATTCTAATGTGCTCATGCGTTCCTCTATATATTGTTCTATTCTTTTTGCATGCATGTAAGATGTTTCTTGTTCTTCGACTGCCAGTTTACAAGCGATTGTTGCCGCCGCTATACTTGGCACATCTACCGTACCTGCCCGAAAACTTGATTGGTGTGTCGTCCCTTCATATAGAGCTTGCCAATGTACAGATGGATCAACATACGCAACCCCTACTCCCTTTGGTCCAAAGCATTTATGCGCGGAGAAGACTGCTGATGTCACGTTCATTTCCTCTACATGAATTGGTAATTTACCAAGCGCTTGAACCGCATCACAGTGAAAAGGAACGCCAACCGACTTTGCCCAATTAGCAAGTGTTTGTATTGGTTGTATAGCACCCATTTCAGAATTAACATACTGAATGACGACAAGTGCCGTCTCCCTGTTTACTATTTTTTTATATTGTTCAACAGAAACGATCCCTTTTTCATCTACTGGGAGATAATGAATAAAGTATCCTTCCTTCTCCAGTTCATTCATTGTGTTTAACACAGAAGCATGTTCCATTTTTATGGTCACAATTTCCTTTAGGTGCATCGGTCTTCCTCTAAGTACTGAACGAATCCCCAATTGATTCGCTTCAGATGCATTTCCCGTAAAATATATCCCTTCTTGACGAGCTCCAATCAGACTCGCGATCATCTGACGACATGATTGGAATAAATCATGTGCATTCGTACCTACATCATGTAAACTCTGCGTATTTCCCCAACATTTATGAGCTGCTTCTGTATAAGCTAACAACGTTTCCTGACGAGGTGGCGTGGTGGCAGCGTAATCCAAATAAATCATCTCAAACTCCCTCCTGCTAAAAAAATATCTTGTTTTAAGTGTAACTATATGGTATTAATAGTGTCAAGATGTATGTAAAGTCATATGTAAAGTAAGGTGTAAACCATGAAGGATTTTTCTGTAAAATTATTTGATGTAATCATTGTCGGTGGTGGAATTGCGGGGAAAATGCTAGCACACAGACTTCCAGCATCGATGAGTATTGCATGTATCACCAAGGAAAAACATGTTAGTAATTCCATTATCGCCCAAGGTGGGATTGCAGCCGCTATTGCTCCTGACGATCATCCCGTGTCCCATTTCGAAGACACCATTGCAGCAGCTAATGCACATGCAGATATCGACCGAGTGAATCTACTCGTGACGGAAGGATCAAAATCTGTGCAAGCGTTGATCGAGGAAGGTTTGTTATTTGATCGTGATCCATTTGGGAATTGGTCTTTCGGCCAAGAAGCTGCACATTCAAAACGAAGAATTCTGCATGCAGGTGGAGATGCAACAGGTAAAGGTATCATGGATTTTTTGGAAGCGAAAACAGATGACAAATTGTCACTTCTCACAAATCTGGTAGTTGTAGAGTTAATCATGATTGATGGTAAGTGTGCTGGTGTTATCGTGTTAGATTCTGTTAGAAAAAAGTCACGTATTTATGGAAAGCATATTGTTTTAGCAACTGGTGGAATTGGTCAGTTATATGAAAATACGTCAAATGCTGTTATCGCATCAGGAGATGGCATTTCACTTGCTTACCATGCGGGAGCTTTACTTGCTGATTTAGAATTCGTGCAATTTCATCCTACGATACTACAGCTTAGCGGAAAATCAGAAGGGTTAATTTCTGAAGCAGTACGTGGGGAAGGTGCCCTGCTGATCGATGAAGATGGCAGACGGATCATGGAAGGCGTTCATCCATCATTAGAGCTTGCTCCCCGTGACATTGTCGCACGTGCCATTGAAGAAAATTATCAAAAGCAGAAAAAAGTGTTTTTAAATGCTCAATCAATCACAGGGTTCAGTGATAAGTTCCCAACGATTTATCGAAACTGTCTTCACCATTCCATTGATCCGCTCACAGAAAATATTCCGGTACGACCAGGCGCTCATTTTCATATGGGTGGGATTCGGACAAATGAGTGGAGTGAAACGAGCATCCCTTATTTATATGCGATTGGTGAAACAGCTTGTACAGGTGTACATGGCGCAAATCGACTAGCAAGTAATTCATTACTAGAATCACTCGTTTTTGCCGAGCGGGCTGCGCAGATGATTCAATCAAAAATAAATAGTAGTTATCATATTGTTAATGATGAACCATTCCAAGAGCGAACGCTATCTTCTCTTCCTTCCATTGAGGAAATGAAAAAAATGATGACGACTTTTGCGGGTATCATCCGTGATCAAGCTGGTTTAGAAAGATTACTAGATAGATTAAGACCTAGTTTTGAACAATTATCAGCAACCAATTTTTCCGATCTAGCTTTCCCTATGCTGAAGATTGCTCATTTTTTAACAAGTTCTTATTTAATTGCTCAATCTGCTTTATTACGCACAGAAAGCAGAGGTGCTCATTATCGATCAGATGTTGAAAATCCGGATGATAAATGGAGTGGAAAAGTAATCATTATTAGTAAAGATGGTTGCTATCAAACTAATCGACGTACAAACAATTATCAAGAAAAAGAGGTATCCGTCAAATGAATTCAATCAAAATAAAGAAAACGTTGGAACATTTTTTACTTGAAGATATTGGGGATCGCGATCTATCTGCGACAATATTCTCCCCTTCGCAACAAAGTAATGCGTTGATTCGAGTGAAGGAAGCTGGTGTAATTAGTGGGCTCTCCCTTCTATCATTTGGCTATGGGCTCCTTGATCCGAGAATAAAGGTGGTGCTTGGAAAACAAGATGGAGATTTGGTTGAAGCTGGAGATCTTATTGCGGAGATTAGCGGGCCAACAAGTGTATTGCTGTCTGGTGAGCGCGTGTTATTAAATTTATTGCAACGCATGAGTGGAATTGCCACATTAACAAGCCAATGTGTCACAGCATTAGAAGGTTCATCAACCAAAATCACTGATACACGTAAAACAACTCCTGGTCTACGTATCTTTGAGAAATATGCAGTCCGTTGTGGAGGTGGCTATAATCATCGCAATGGCTTATATGATGCTGTGATGTTAAAGGATAACCATATTGCTGCTTCCGGTTCGATTCTGGAAGCTGTGAAAGCAGTAAGAGAACATGTTGGCCATATGACTGCAATCGAAGTGGAAGTAGAAACGAAAGAACAGCTGCTGGAAGCAATTGAAGCGAAACCACATGTAATTATGTTAGATAATCAAATTCCAGAAACAATCTCAGAATGGGTACAGCTTGTTCCTGATTTTATTCATACAGAAGCTTCGGGAGGAATTACAATCGACGAGTTATATGCATATGGTCAAACTGGCGTTGACTATATTTCACTCGGCATGCTAACACATTCCGTAAAAAGTTTAGATATTAGTTTAAACCTATCGATTTCTCAGAAAGAGGTGGAAGTATAGTGACTACAATGCTTGAACAATTAATATTGACCGATGCCATGCCCGAAAGTTATTTGCAAGCAAATATGGATGAATTATACGAAAGAGCACGGGCAGCCAAAACCAAGCTAGGTTCCCGTTTGTTTATTCTCGGCCATCATTATCAGAAAGATGAAGTGATTCAGTTTGCTGACGCAACGGGGGATTCGTTACAATTAGCACAAGTGGCTGCACAACAATCCGCTGATTATCTCGTCTTCTGTGGTGTACATTTCATGGCAGAAACAGCTGATATTTTATCGACGGAAAAACAAGCAGTGGTGCTCCCTGATATGCGTGCTGGTTGCTCGATGGCAGATATGGCTGATATTGATCAGACAGAGCGAGCTTGGAGTGAGTTACAACGTGTATTTGGAGAAACAATTATTCCACTGACATATGTGAATTCAACGGCAGCGATTAAAGCCTTTGTCGGCAGATATGGTGGCGCAACAGTGACGTCTTCCAATGCGGAAAAAATGGTGCGCTGGGCTTTGACGCAAAAAGAAAGATTGCTATTTTTACCTGACCAACATCTTGGTAGGAATACTACGGTAAAACTGGGGATTAAATTAGAGGAAATGGCCATTTGGGATCCTATTCGTAATCAGTTAGAGCTAAACTGCCCAGCTGATGATGTGAAAGTGATCTTGTGGAAAGGACATTGCTCTGTTCATATGAATTTTTTACCGAAGCATATTGAGAATTTGCGTATGAAAGAACCTGATCGTCGAATTCTTGTTCACCCTGAATGTACGTATGAAGTAGTGCACGCCTCTGATGATGCTGGGTCAACGAAATATATTATCGATACGATTGCTGCTTCTACACCTGGCTCTAAATGGGCAATTGGTACAGAAATGAATCTCGTGAATCGCTTGATTAAAGATTATCCTGATCGTGATATTGTTTCGTTAAATCCATATATGTGCCCTTGTTTAACGATGAATCGGATTGACTTACCACATTTAACATGGGTGCTCGAGTCACTTGTGGAAGGAAGAGTCCCGAACCAGATTACAGTGGATACGAAGAGGACTAAGGAAGCGAAAATGGCATTGGAGAAAATGTTGTAAGTGAGCGAGTTAACTAATGAGATAATATGAAACTTAGATTATAGCTAGATTACTTTTCTATGTAGTCTAGCTATATGAATTAATTTTATAGTAGAGAAACTCATATGAAAGGAAATCCGAACAAAGTTATCCCTGCGGAATCATCGTTGATTTCCGCTTCAGGATGGCGCTTTCCGGGGGGCGTGCGGTGAGGTTGCTTTTTTAATTGAGCATAATAATCTACGATCGTATTTTTATTTTTTTGTACGCAAGGAATAAAACTATTCATCTCTTTTTTTAAAACTATTCAAAATCATATATCCTAATATAACACCGGATATAGTCACTATTGTTTGAGTTTCCATAAGTTTAACCCTATAACTATGTGGAAGAATATTTGTTGTTAATGTTGTATTCAATATATAATAACTAAATGAGATGAAAAGAAACGGAAGACTGGTCGAAAAGAGTTTAACCCAGTCAAAGGAAAAACGATTTTTATGAAATAAATTGATTGCTATACGTGGTAAATGAATGGCCATCCCTGCGAGAATAGGAAATAAAATAGTAAAAAGCATATAAGGTACAACTATTCCAGTTTCATTTTGATATTTATATAACATTAATTCAACATCCATTCCCACATATAATAACAGAATAATAGCTAATGACCGTATAAAATATTTCATGAATCGACGTTTGATCACTCCTTTCGCCTCCTTCCTTTTATGCATTTGGTTTTATCGTACTGAACTTTGCAATATTCTATTCGGAAAACTCTCACAACATTAACGGATGATCATCTATCTCCCCCCAATCGCGCATATGATAACTAGACGATTCACAATTGATTTTGGTTCTATTTAATATCAAAATACTTTTTAATATTAGTTTACTATTTTCTAACAGCACATTATTTACCTCCCATAGTACAATTAGATGGAGGTATTAAAAAATGCTAAATGAAAGGTGAGTATTATGTGCGTTAATTCTGAATGTTTAGGATGTAACTTAGCTAATAAAAATGCGCAAGTTAATGTGGTTTATGAGAACGATTTCGTTTGTTGTATTTTAGACCATGATCCATTTAATGAAGGCCATGTGATGATACTCCCGAAAGAGCATGTGGAAGATATGGACGAACTAGACGCGGATACCGCAAATGCTATCATACAGGCATCAAGGCTCATTTCAAGAGCTATAAAAGCACTGTATAAACCGGATGGGATAACAATATGCCAAAATGGAGGAATATTTAGTGAATTAAACCATTTTCATATGCACGTTGTGCCAAGGTACAGGGATCAATCATTTGCTGCCTTTTATTTGGATGATGATTTGAACAATGAAGCAATTAAGTATAATTTAAAAGAAACACAAACAGAACTACTGAGGCATATCAGAGGAATAAAGTAAGTGGTATACTTCAAATAAGAAAAGGATCAATGAGATGAATAAGCTTTTTAATATATTATTTCTGTTTTCAAACCACTTTTCTCTATATTTAACTCATAATAAAGCCACTCCTATAATAGAAGTGGCTGAAAACTCGTTTTATATTAATGTGTTTCTCCCTGTTCGTTACGACGATTCGGTGGAGTACCACTGTCTACTTTTCTCGGATAGTCTGTCCATCCTTCAGAAACTGCACCACCCTCTGCAATCATTCTCTCTATTGCCAATTTTACACGAAGCTGTTTATCATTTAACTCTTCTTCCTTTTGATAATTGTTATTCACAATAATCAACTCCTTAATTTTATTTACCCTATTTTTGTTCATTTAAACTATCCTTACTCCATTTGTTAAAAGCTACTGTGTTAAAATAAATAGGTAATCACGAAAAATTTATCTATAAACATAAAAGAACTTTTTAATCTATATAAAAATTGGGAGAGATTCCTATGGCAAATATTAGTGATATAGCAAGGATGGCTGGTGTATCTGTTTCGACAGTATCAAGGGTTTTAAACAATCATAAATATGTATCAGAAGAAAAGAGAGCAGCAGTTCAAAAAATAATGAATGAAATGAACTATACGCCCAATAAAAATGCAGTCGATTTAATCCGTGGTGAAACTAAAATGATTGGCGTAATCATTCCTTATAATAATAACCAAGCATTTGATCAAATGTTACATGGTGTGCTTAATAAGTCTGTAGAAAGAGATTACTCTATTACTGTACTGCCTACTAAATATAATAAAGCGAAAGAAATAGAATATCTTGCTATGCTTAAAAATAAATTGCTTGATGGGATCATTATTACCTCTAGATCAAATAATTGGGAGAAAATCATCCCTTATACGAATTACGGATCTGTCGTTTCTTGTGAATATACTGACCATCCCGACATAGGCTGCTCTTATATCGATAGATATGCTTCCTACCTTGATGTTTTTCAATATATCAAAAGTAAAGGCCATGTAAACGTAGCTTTTACTACAGCCAGGGGTATAGAGAGTATTAGCACGCAACAAACGATAGGTGCTTATAAGGAGATCTTCGGAGAAATCAATTCAGGTTATCACATATCGCATTGTTATAGTATGGATGATGGATATGACGCTGGACAAAAGCTTCTAAGTTTAAGAGAGAGACCAACAGCCATATACGCAAATGGCGATGAAGTTGCTGGTGGTATTTATCAATATGCCCGCTCTATCGATTATGAAATACCGAAAGACGTAGCTATTATAGGACAAGAAAATCAACCAATTGGTATAGGACTTGGCCTTTCTTCTATCGATCATCAGTTAATTAAGGTTGGCGAACAAGCTTTTGACCTAGCCGTTAACAAATCAAAACAAAAAATGAAAATCCCTTATCATATAATTCATCGTTTATCCATTTAGCTATTGACCTGAAATCCATTTCATCCCCTACCATATTATTAGAAGATAAATTATAGGGAGGATGGATTTTATGTATCGTACTTTTATCTTTGATTTAGATGGAACAATTATTGATTCTGAAATGATTGGGCTTTACGCTTTACAGGCAACATTAAAGGAAAAAGGTATTAACAAAAGCATTGATGAACTTCATTTTTCTGTTGGTATTCCAGGTTTAAGAACGTTGGAGATATTAAATATAGCAGATATTCCAACGACACTTGAATCATGGCTTGAAAAGGAAAAGCCACTTATGAAAAACGTTCCTCTATTTGAGAATATTATCGAAGTAATTGCTCAACTTCCTAAAGCTGGAATCGTAACATCTCAAACTGCCGCAGAGATGAATAATAGTTTTTATTTATTAAATATTGATCATTATTTTTCATCTATTGTTTGTGCTTGTGATACAGAAAAACATAAGCCAAATCCAGAGCCTTTGCAATTAGGATTAAAAAGGTTAGGTTGTAAGGCGCACGAAGCTATTTATATTGGCGATTCAAAATACGATATGGCATGTGCTCAATCAGCTGGAGTCGACTTTGGTTTAGCTTTTTGGGGAGCAAAAACATTAACTGGATTTGAAGGTGCAGATTATATCTTTGAAACGCCTAATGATATTCTAAAATTGATAACTAACAATAAACTAGATCACAAGGTTTGAAAGATCCTGTAAATCAAAAATACGCAAGAAATTCAAAGAATCCATTTTGCAAAAGATTGCGCAAAATGGATTCTTGAGTTTCGAAGAAAAATAGTTTATTATAAGAATTTTTGATTATTCTATGGTATGTTTGTTGTACATTAACACCCGATTATTCAACATGTCGAAACCTTATTCGTCCATGTATAATAAACAAATCTTAATTTTTTGCCATTCATTTCAAATTCTTTATCACTGGTTTCGATATGCTGAAATCCGTTTTTCTCTAATATTTTTTGGGACGCTATGTTATTAGTTGTTGTTTTCGCTTTAATCTGCATGATGTCTTGATCTATTACTGTTTCTAATAATAAACTCAAGGCTTTATTTGCAACACCTTTTCCGGTATGTACTTGCCCCACTCTATAGCCTAGATAACCGATTCTTTGAGATATATTAATATCAATTAGATTTATTCTTCCGAGAATAGAATCATTTTCATCCTTAATTAAATAGAAATATGAACTTCCTTCAGCTTGTTCATCTAGTAACTCTTCAACCCTTTTTCTGAAAATTTCAGGTTTAAAATAGTCGTCTCCACGGGTCGGTACCATTTCTTCGAAAAAAATTCTGTTAGTAAGTTCAAACTTATACAAGTCCTCAGCATCTGTGATCTGCAATTTTTCAATTAATATATCCATGCATATTATCCACCAATCAAATTTATAATCCCTACATTATAAATTATAACAGACACTCTCTCTAAATCTAATCTCCCTTCAACGTTATCTAGATTTACTCTAAATACTTCCGAAACGCCACTGCTGCATCGTAAGGATTTTTTGACTTCATGATCGCCGATACGACCGCTACACCTGCAATCTTATTATTTGGCAGTAATTTCATATTATCAAGTCCAATGCCACCAATAGCTACAACTGGGATCGACACTGCTTCTGCAATTTTTTCTAAATCCCCTTTTGGCAGTAATGAAGCATCTGCTTTTGATTTCGTTGTGAAAACAGAGCCAACGCCAATATATGAAGCTCCATTTTTTTCTGCTTCTTTCGCTTCTTCCATTGTTGAAGTTGATATTCCAACTATCATCGATGATGGTAACATTTTTCTAATTGCTACAAGTGGGAGATCGTCTTGTCCAACATGAACACCTGCTGCCCCAACCGCTAAAGCAATATCAACACGGTCATTAATAATGAGTGGAACATCATAGCGATCGAGCAAAGCTTTTACACTTTTTGCTTTTTCATAAAAGCATTTGCCTGTACTCCTTTTCTCACGAAGTTGGACAATCGTCACCCCTCCTTTAACAGCCTCTTCAATGATTGGGAGTAATTTTTCTAAAGGGACAGATTCCTCTGTTACCAAATTCAAAGCATATGTATTCCTCATTTAAAACGCACACCTTTCTCCCAAACGGCTTCATTCATTAAAAAAATTTCATCCATTAGCTTACTTCGGTAAGTTCCAATGCCATCATTAGCCTGTAGCGAGTTTTTAGCATTTTCTCCCGCTAAGCTCATAACAGACATTCCAGCAATAGCGGCTGAAAACCAATCATCTGTAATTCCTGCAAAGCAAGCTATCAATGAAGCTGTCATACAACCGGTTCCCGTTATTCTCGTTAACCAAATATCGCCATTTTCTATTTGCACACTACTTATCCCGTTTGATATGACATCGGTTTCTCCACTAATTACGGTTACGGCTTGTAACTTATCTGCTGCTTCTAAAGCTAGTTTCTCTTTTGAAATAGATAGTTCTCCAGCATCTACACCACGAGTGATCGCTTTTCCACCAATCAAAGCATATACTTCCGTCGCATTCCCTCTTATAATATTAACTTTCACTTTATTAAGGAAATTGCTAGCTCTTTCTGTCCGAAAAGGAGTTGCACCAACGCCAACAGGATCAAATATGACGGGTATCCCTTTCGTATTAGCAGCCTGACCAGCTATAACCATTGCCTCATACATCTGATCATCAATTGTTCCAAAATTAATCACTAGCGCATCTGCTAGCTGAACCATGTCAGCAACTTCCTCTATACTCGTTGACATGACAGGTGATCCACCTATTGCCAGAGTGGCATTTGCACAATCATTGATCGTCACATTGTTTGTCAGATGATGAACAAGAGGCCCATGACCTTTT
The DNA here is from genome assembly GCF_001591545.1 of Lederbergia lenta NBRC 16444. Taxonomy (GTDB): domain Bacteria; phylum Bacillota; class Bacilli; order Bacillales; family Bacillaceae_C; genus Lederbergia; species Lederbergia lenta. The sequence continues at coordinate 1,313,292 of NZ_BCVC01000001.1, read as the reverse complement.
ATATTTGAAAATAAACCGATGATCACATCTTTATTCATGTATATTATCCTCCTTATTCACGAAACGGAAAAATTAATTCTAATTTCTATTGTTAAATAGATGATAGTTTAGCATGCTTATATAATTCATAAAAATGATGTACTGGTCCATGACCGTGACCAATATCAAGACTATGTGCAATCGCAGTAGTGATATAGTCTTTAGCCATGCGAATCGCTTCAAACGATGCGGCACCTTTTGCTAAATTTGCTGCAATCGCCGATGATAATGTACATCCGGTCCCATGCGTATTTTGGGTATGAATTCTTTTTCCATTCAACCAATAAAAGTCCGTCCCATCGAAATATAAATCATTTGGATCTCCGTTTAGATGGCCGCCTTTCAATAAAACTGACTTCGCACCCATCTCCCTCATCTTCATACATGCATGTTCCATATCGGCTTCTGTCTTTATTTGGCTATTTGTTAAAACTTCCGCTTCAGGAATATTGGGAGTAATGATTGTAGCCAACGGGATCATTTTATCTTTTAATGCTAAGATTGCTTCCTCCTGTAGCAAATGATGACCTGCCTTCGACACCATGACAGGATCCAAAACAATGAATCTAGGTTTATATATTTCAAAGGCCTGAGCAATAATCTCCACTGTATCTGATGATGAAAGCATCCCAATTTTTACGGCATCGACTTGAATGTCATCAAATACCGCTTCGATTTGATCTTTAATGATGGAGGTCTTTATGTTTTGTACTGAGCGAACTTCGGTTGTGTTTTGGGCAGTAATAGCAGTGATTACCGACATCCCGTATACCCCCTGAGCTGCAAATGCTTTTAAGTCTGCTTGAATTCCTGCTCCACCACCAGAATCAGATCCGGCGATTGTTAGTGCTGTTTTCAAAAGATATTCCCCCTATCGCATTATTTTTCATCATTACTTTAAGAAGCGCGTAACCCAATAAAGCTCCGGTAAAAGAACTGATCGTAAATGCCGGAATGAGACCAAGCAACGTTGCTTCTTTGCCTAATATTAAAATGGCGATCGGATACGTTGCCATCGCACCTAGTATGCCAGTCCCGATCACTTCACCAAGCGCTGCGTAAATTAATTTCTTTGTTTTTGCATACATAAATGCCGCAAATAAGGCGCCGATCATACTGCCTGGATAGGCGAAAAGACTACCGGTCCCAAGCATATTCCTTAGTGTGGAGGAGATAAGTGCTTGTGCAAGTGCATACCATGGCCCAAGTAATACCGCTGATAACACACTAGCAAAATGCTGAATCGGAAATATTTTCGCGAAACCTATAGGGATATAAATAAATCCACTTGTAAATGTTGTAATGGCCGCTATTAATGCAGTAACGGTGAGCTTTTTTGTTTTCTGCATTTTTTCATTCCTTTCTCATTGAAGTTGTTTATGCCCTACCGAACTGTACTTCTAATTATTGTTTTGCTTTGGGACAATATTTTTGACGAGTTCATCGGTATCTACTTGTTCCGTGATAATATTCATGTCGTATAGCCAATCTGCTACACTTTTCCAAGATGCTTCTTCTTGAAAACCAAATGGTAGATCTGCCTCCTCCATAAGGGGTAATAAAATGTGTAAACCTTCCATTTCCGCCTCTTCGTCTAAAGGAAAACTATCATTTTCATGATCTAACAATACTTGTAGTCCTTCTTCAGGATTTTTCTTTACCGTTTCCTGTCCTTTGGTGACTGCACGCCAAAATCTTTCAATCGCTGCTTGCTTCTTTTCTAGTGTTTTTTCTCCAGTTACGACGATGAGCTCGTATGTATCTGGCACACCGTACTCAGAAGGATCCGTTACCTTTACGTCATACCCTTCTTTATTGAGCAGGACTAACTCATGATTAACATATGCACCAACAATCGCATCTACGCGATCTGTAGACAAAGCAGGCATCAAATCCCAGCCTACATCTGCAAATTTAACTTTGCTTATATCCCCGCCGTCTTTTTCTACCATTGTTGCAATGATAGCCTCACTTACCGATGATGATGGATAACCAACTAGTTTTCCCTCTAAATCTTTCGGTCTAGTAATTCCACTTGCTTGTTTATACATCATCCCATCTAATGAATGCCTTACGAGTGTTGCCACCGATACGATAGGAATATCTTCCGCTTTTGCGACTAATACCTCTGTTTGATAGCTAATAGCCAAATCAACTTTTCCAGTCGCAGCAAGCTTTAATGGATCATTTGTATCTGCGGGCATTTCTATATCGACATTAAGTCCTTCTTCCGCAAAAAAGCCTTTTTCGTCCGCAACATAAATAGCTGAGTGTACTGCATTCGGATACCAATCAAGCATAATACTAATATCTTCAAGCTCACTCTCTCCTTCACTATTACTACTTTTTGCATTTTGCGAACAGCCAACCAACATGCACACAACAGATATGATGAGTAATCGGTGTATCCATTTGTTTCTAATCATTTGATATCCAACTCCATATATTTTTTGATAAATACAAACTCATGCTTCATTTTTCCAATGTAATACTCGCTTTTCAATCGATGAAACAAGTGTGAATAATAAAATGCCAAGGACAGTAAGAATGGTGATAGCAGCAAAAACCCCTTCCGCATTTAAATTTCCGGACATCCGCCGACTGTAATAACCAAGGCCTTCACTCGCTCCTAACCATTCTCCAATCGTCGCTCCAACTAGGGCAAAAACAATGGCTAATTTTAAGCCGGAGAAAAAGGATGGAAGTGCCATCGGAATATGTAATTTTAATAAAGTCTGCCGTCTAGTTGCACCCATAGAGCGTAATAATTCGCTGTACTCACTTTCACTAGATTTAAGCCCATCATATGTTCCAACTACAATTGGAAAAAAAGAGATGAGAAAAGTAACAGCAACTTTGCTCCATATTGTATAACCAAACCAAAGGACGAAAATAGGTGACAACGCAATAATCGGAATCATTTGTGAAATTAATACAGCTGGATACAATACTTTTTCTATTATTTTTGAATAAAACATTGCGATCGCTACCGAAATACCAAAGACAAGGGAAATGGTAAATCCCACTAAAAACTCAAGCATCGTCGCACGAAGATGTTCGAATAATAAAGCTTTCCAATGAGTAATTATCATTACTATTACACTAGAAGGCGCTGGTATGATAAAAGCTGGAATGACTTTCGTGTGAACAAGCCATTCGATAAACAAGAGTACCAATACAGCCATTAGCATAAATAGTGCGTACGTTCTAAACCAATTTTTCACATGTATCATAGGCAATCTTTTTCTCCAATTCCTGTCGTAGCGATATAAGTGCTGATGAATACAGCAACTCTTTTGCTCGAGGCCGTGGCAATTCTACTAGTATTTCTTCTAATGATTTATGTGGATGTAATAAAATAATCCGATCACTTAAAAAACAAGCTTCTTCCAAATCGTGCGTAATAAAAAGGATCGTTTTATCTAGCTCTTGCCATATCGATAATAGCCATGTTTGCATTTCTTTTTTCGTTAATGCATCAAGCGCACCAAATGGTTCATCCAACAACATCACATCTTTACCAGTTAACATTGCGCGCAAAAAAGCTGCGCGTTGCCTCATTCCTCCAGATAATTGATTAGGAAGGGCATTTTCATAAGCGAGTAAGCCAACACGATCAAGCCAAGTCCTCACTTCTTCCAGTGTAACGTGAGTATTTTTTTGAATTTCAGTACCAAGCATAATGTTATCGATAATGGTTCGCCAAGGGAGCAGGAGATCCCGCTGGGGCATGTAACCAACATCCCCCAGCGAGATTGCTTGACCATTTATACCTATTTCTCCTTCATCTTGCGTTAATAGACCAGTGATTAACTTTAAAATGGTACTTTTACCGGTTCCGCTTTTTCCAATTAATGTAACAAATTCACCTTTATTTACCGTTAAATTTAATTCAGATATTACTTTGTGTTTTTGTTTCGCTTTATTTGTATATGAGTAGGAAACATTCTTTAATAGGAGTGTCATCTTTTCACCTGCTTACACTTAAATCGGCCAATCTTGCTTGTGATAATTCATATCCCAAAATAAATATTCATATTTAGAAGTCATTTGGAAATGTTCCTCCAGGACAGCAAGCTCTCGTTCTGGTTTTCCTTCCGCAAGCTGATCCATCAGTTTAATTAACCATTTAGCCCCATCGCCAAATGTTTCGGAATCGTATGTTTCTATCCATTTTGCATAAGGATTTGTTTCGATTTGATTGCCATATTGTTTTCTCAATAATTTACCAATCTCCCAATAATCCCATGCACATGGGAGCAAACAAGCTACAACCTCCGCCAAACTACCGTTTTGCGCCACATTTAACATATATCTTGTATAAGCAATATTGACTGGAGTTGGCTTTGTTGCAGCAAGTTCTTCCCGTGTAATACCGAATTCTTCTGCGAATTTCCGATGCAATTCCATTTCAAAATGCAATGTCTCATGTAAGATTTGCGAAAACCTTTCCATCGTTTGTAAATCTTGCGCTTTCAATACCCCTACAGCAAAAAGCTTAGAATAATCAATTAAATAAACATAATCTTGTTTCATATAATAAATAAACTTTTCTCTATTTAAAGTGCCTTTTCCAATCTCTTGTACGAATGGATGATGATGATTTTTTTCCCAAATAGGTTGTACATTTTCAAATAATCTATCAGTGAATTTTTTTGTTTTAATAAGTGTCATCTTTATTCCCCCTGTTTGAAATATAATTAAAACGTAAAAAAACCACTTTTCTCGTTCGGAAAGTGGTTTAGTGAATACGAATCAAAACTCGTCATTCATCCAAACTACTTCCCTACGCTAGTACAAACTAGATCAGGTTCAAAGGGTTACTTCTCAGCCATAAGGCGCCCCTAGTAGATAATAGATTTCATATTCAATTTAAATAAAATAACCCCCACTAAAATAAATTTTAAGTGGGGGGTTGATCATTAACAATCGTTGTTCAACCTTTTACCACTTCCCTACGCCAGTATTAACCAGATCAGGTTCAAAGGGTTTAGAACGGCCGTTCAATCTCAGTCTTATTAAGACACCCCTAGTGTGAATATTCATACATATCATAGCATGTATATTTATTAATGCAAGTAAAATATAGTATTATTTCAAAAAATGTGAAAGATAACAGGTCAAGCCGGCAAGAAGGTTAAATCCACCTTCTTGCCGGCTTGACTCCTTAACGTCTTTCGCTTTTCTATGTTGTCTAGCTACAGAAGCTCAGGAACTAGCAAACTTCGGGATGCTTCCTACGATAAGTCAACATCGACTCGCCCTTTAGGCTTACCGTGTTTCCTTTATCTCGTATTAATAAGTAATAAGGTTCCTCAACTAAAGTCGCCACGTCCTGTGGCAACGTCGAGGGACCCGCGTCATGCGGGCCTAGTTTGTACGTAGCTAACTAGGACTTTTCGCTTTTCTATGTTAATTGATTTCTTCGTCGACTAGCATTTCTTCAAAGGCTGCGGTAACTTTTTCGAATTCTTCGTCGCTTTCAATGGCTGCTAAGTCTCCCTCTTGATCTACTTTGAGAAAGAATACATCAATTTCTTCATCATTTTCCTGTTGCAGGTCTTCAACAAAGCTAACGGCTGCATATTCTGTTCCATCCATTGCAGTCGTTGCTAATACCTCTACTTCATGTTCTTGTTCTTCATCTTCACTAATTGTGAATATCTCGCCTACTTCGATTTTTTCCATGTGATCGACTCCTTTTTAATTTAAATAGAAAGCATAAGTTTTTTCAGAGAGTCTAGCTCCAACGCCTATCGACTAGCAGACTTCAGAACTTCTCCCTACGATTAGTCAACATCGATTCGCCTTTGGGCTTATCGTGATTTCCTTTATCTCGTACAGAAGTTCCTCCACTCTGTTCGTCGATGACCAAGACGCTTGCACTTTTGTTCTGATATATACTATTTTCCCATTATGAACCAACTTCATGCCGAAAGATACAAACTTCTTCTTATTGATACAAACTTTTGTGATGATATTTATATTATAATGAGGTTAGGCTGTATAAAAGGAGAGTTAATGATGGATCATAAAATGTTAGAAGATAAAATAATTGAAAACTATCGACAAGAAGAAAATATGATGATTCTTGTCTTCGCTCAGTGGTGTATTAACAATGAGCTGGATCCGGAAGCAATATATTTACGCGCACATCCTGATCAAGGCTCCAATCCAGCACTACGAGAAGCACTTGAACTGACTGTCCCAAAAGCGGAAGCTGGAGCAATCGCTGATGAAACATTATTAGGTGTTTTATCTCTATTTGGAAACGATGATCTTGCGTTTATAGTGAATGAAGAAATGAATAAACGACAAATACAATGAACGTAGCGAAGAGTTAATCTAAATGCTCCATAGTAAAAAATCAGCTATTTTTGTAGTTGAAAATATGTAATAATTCTAAACTTCTAATACAAAAACACCAAGTTGAAAGTTCCTCCTTGGTGTTTTTGCTTATTTAAACCAACCTTTTTTTCTAGATTGTGTAATAGCTTCAATCCGATTCGTAACATGTAACTTATCCATTATTTGAGAAATATAGTTCCGAACCGTTCCAGCTTTAATATTAAGTTGAGTAGCAATTTCTTTAGTGTTTTTCCCATCAGCTATTAGTTCAAGCACAGCTCTTTCCCTCTCTGTCAAAGGATTTTCCTCACTGTACACGTCATCCATCAATTCTGGAGCATAAATACGCCTGCCCGCCATTACACTACGAATCGTGTTGGCTAATTCATCACTTGGACTATCTTTAAGTAGATATGCTCTTACACCTGCTTTAATCGCTCTCTGAAAATAACCTGAACGAGCAAATGTTGTTAAAATAATGACCTTACAATCGCTTCTTTTTAATTCTTCAGCAGCTTCAAGTCCACTTTTTTCTGGCATTTCAATATCCATAATACAAATGTCAGGTTGATATTTATTGACAAGAGATACAGCTTCTTTTCCGTTGCTAGCCTGTCCAACAACCTCTATATCATCTTCCAAATTAAGTAGTGAGCCTAACGCACCTAACATCATTTGCTGATCCTCAGCAATGACAATTCGAATCAATTTTGTTCCTCCTTTACAACACTCGGTACCCTCATCATAATGGTAGTTCCATTGTTTACAACGATATCGAGGTTACCATTCACAAATTCGAGTCTTTCTTTTATCCCTGCTAATCCACTGCCTTCTACAGGCCCATCATTTTCAGTGATGCCAACCCCATCATCTGTAACAGTAATACAAATTTCATTCTTTGTCTGCTCGACTGTCACTTGGCAAAATGTCGCTTGACTATGTTTAACGACATTTGTCACTGCCTCTTTCATACACATACTTAAAAGATTTTCTAGAAATAAAGATATATTGCTCGTATGTATTTCTCGCTCGCCTCGAAACTCAATTTGTGCCGCCTTAAGTATTTGCCTTACACGAATAATTTCTTCTTTTAATCTAATTCCTCGCATTTGCGATACCATTTTCCTCACTTCATTTAAAGCTGTTCTAGCAGTTTGTTGAACATCTTTTAATTCACTTTTTGCTTGTTCTGGATCTTTGTAAATTAACTTTCGTGCCAAATCACTTTTCAAGCCAATGAGGGAGAGTTTTTGACCTAATGTATCGTGCAAATCCCTTGCGATTCTTTGTCGCTCTTCTTGTTTCACTAATTCCGAAATTTTAATATTTGCATGTTCTAACTGTTCTTCTAGACGATCTTGCTTTTTTCGATTATACAGATTAAATGGTAGTAAAATAACGCCGATCCACACGATAATAATAAAGGGTAATTGTTGTAAAAATAGATCACTTTGCAACAATACAAGATAATTTATGGAAAGTGTCGTAAAAACCAAATGAATAATATATAACGTTAAGAAAGCCGCTCGATTTTTGATATTTCCATTATAATACGCAATATAAAAGGAAAAATAAACAAATTGAAAAATGATCGTCATTGTAATTGAAATCGCAATCAATATACCTGTCCATAAATAGACAGGCCATCTTGTTGAAGCGAAAGCAAATCGGAAAGAAATGAAAAAACAGATAGTTAGAACGAGCCCAACAATAATTGCAATGGTTGAAGAAGATTGAAAGATAAAATAAAACGGTAAAATGCTAAAAACACTCCATATATAAGGAGTAATTCCAGAGCTTTTTAAATATTTTAGATTCCATTTACGCATATAGCTACCTCATTTACTTAAGAAAAAATCAATTCCTTTGTAAGTATATCACAAAGAAATTGATTTTGATTTTTGTAATGCACACAAGTTAAAAACAAGTTGTTTCTGTTACGCTAATCTTTCTTCATTCCATTTTATCCCTATCCTTTTTCTCTAATAAATCTATTATCTCATCCAACTTACGTTCAATATCCGTGTTTTCTGTAGCTTTTCCCTTTGTTTGACCAGTTTCTAATGAATAACGCCAAGAAAACAAAAAATAACACCACAAAAATAATATCACCAGTATTTAAGTTAGTCATTTATTCCTCCTATCAATCTAACATGAAGGACGTAATCACTTACAAAGTAGAAATAAGTTTTGGTAATTCACTATAAATCTCGGTTATTTCATCTATTTTCATTCTAACAAGTCCACTTGTTGAAGGTGCCACAAAGTCTAGCGTTCCAGGTACGATCGATTTTTGTTGTTTTCCCCATGGGATATTCTTTATTCCACTAAATTGCTGATACACTCCTTTTCCGACAAAACAAACAATTTTTGGTTTAGAGAAGGAGATTTTTAATTTCAATTGCTCTTTTCCTATGCGATATTCATCCTTTGTAATTTCTTGCGCATTTTTCGTTGGTCGTGGGACAATATTTGTGAAACCATAGCCAAGGTCTAGTAGTTTACTATCCTCTGAGGGATGGTACTTCCTATCTGTAATCCCTGCTTTATGTAAAATTGTCCAAAAACGGTTTGTTGGATTCGCATAATGATGCCCAGTTTCACTAGAACGAATGCTTGGGTTAAACCCTACAAATAATACATCTAAATATTCAGTTATATGATCTGGAATTTCTTTTAATGTATTCATTTTAATATTAAAAAACCTATGTTATTTTTCGGGAATCGGTGCTTATTATCAGCGTATGCGCTCATTTTCTTTATATAAATGTACGACATATTCAGCCTCCTGTAATATGGGTTAATGAGCTACCATTACATTCAATAGCTGCTCATCTCTATTATATAGGGGGCGTCAGTGATATGTCATCCATTCTACTTATTGAGTTCCTGCTTGTACTGAACCCACGAGAAATGGGAGCGATTTAGTTAATGGCTACTCCCTTTTCACATTTCTGAAATGTATTTTCCAAATCAGTGATTAAATCATCCGTATGCTCAATCCCTACTGAAACCCTTAAAAGACGATTACAAAGTCCATATTTTTTGCGTATTTCTTCAGGAATATCTGCATGGGTTTGTGTGGTTGGATAGGTGATTAGGCTTTCCACCCCACCTAAACTTTCAGCAAAAGTAAATAACTGAATAGTTTCTAAAAATGGTGATACCCATTCTTCTTTTAAAATTTTAAAACTGAGCATTCCTCCTCTACCTGGATAAAAAACTTCCTCAACAAACGGACTTTCTAGTAAGTAGTTAGTTATTTTCCGTGCGTTCTCTTCATGTTGTCTCATCCGTAATGCGAGTGTTTTCATTCCTCTTATTAAAAGCCAACAGTCAAATGGTGCTAAAACTGCCCCAACTGCATTATGAAATAAAAACAATTGATCGCTTATTTCTTTTTCACTTGAGACAACAAGACCGGCAAGCAAATCATTGTGCCCACCTAAATACTTTGTTGCACTATGAATGACAATATGTGCACCAAGTTCTATTGGCCTTTGTATATATGGAGTATAAAATGTGTTATCAACTATAAGTAACAGCTGGTGTTTCTCAGCAACTTTCGCTATCTTTCTTATATCTGTTTCCTTCATTAGTGGATTCGTTGGTGTCTCTATAAAAAATGCCTTTGTATTGCTTTGAACTAGTTGATCTATTTCTCCATCTGTTTCCTCATGCCAATATGAAAAGCTAATCTTATACTTTTTTTCTAACCATTCAAATAAACGATAGGAACCTCCATATATATCGCGCGAAGCAATAATATGGTCACCATATTCAAATAATGAGAACACTAATTGGATGGCACTCATGCCGGAACTGCAAGCGAAACCCCGATCTCCTTTTTCCTGCTGGGCAATTGCCTTTTCAAGTACATCCCGTGTGGGGTTTCCTGTTCTACTATAATCATATCCTTTATTCATGCCAATTCCTTGATGACGAAAAGCTGTGGACAAATATAACGGCGTATTGATCGCACCTACAGATTCCTGTTTTTCATTTCCTATTTGGGCTAATAATGTTTCCTGTTGATATATCATATTATCCTTCTTCCCTTCTACAATTGATAGAAAGCCCCTTTGTCTCCTCTTATGGGCTTTTAGCTAAACAAAAAGAGCCTTCCTCGACAAGAAGAAGACCCTAAAAATTTATAGGATTTCTTCTTATCTTCCAAGTTGATTTTCAACTCGTTGGATGTAGCACCTTTCCGCATAACGGTGGTTGCTGAGGCGTCATTGGACCAATCCCTCGACCTCTCTTGATAAGAATAAAATATTTGTATTCAATTATATCTACACTGAATAATCGATTTGCAAATGAACATAAATAAACAGCCGGAAATACACCCTTATAGAAAGGAAGTATCTCCGGCTGTCCGGTCGGTACTTAATATCTGATTGTTCATTTATGTCTTCAATTATTAAATAGATTATATGCATTATAGGCAAATATTGAAAAAACGTCAATAGCTTTTTAATTTATAATTAACAAAGACAGCATCTTAAGATACCTGTTCTTGTTAACACACTGAGTAAAAATTTTTTCTGTTTCTAAGTTTCTCTACCGTATATTTCACTTCACCCTCAATTTTAAGTTTTGAATATGATTTAAGGAACTTCTTGTTTGAAGATGAATATATTTACACTTTATTTAAAAAAGTGATAACTATTCTTGATCATAATTTCATGTCCATATGCAGAGTATTCCAAATGAGGTCCTCTTCAGCTAACCTATCTTCAAAACCTTTAGCTTTCCAAAATGGGATTGCTCCAGGTAGAAATGGATGAGTATGTAAATAAAGTTTTTGATACCCAACATCACAACAGAAACCCAAGGCTTTATTAAATAACGCTGTCCCAATTCCTAATCGTCTATAATTCGAATCAATATAGCATTTGACAATTTCCGCCGTGTTAATTTGATGATAGAACTTCTTCAACTGACTAAACCTTCCATCATATATCTGGATACCGATTGTTCCTAACACCTTTTCATCTGGAGAAAAGGCTGCATACACTACTGCATTTTCCCGGTGAATATAATGTTGTTCAAAGTGTAGAAGATCAGTAGGAAGTGGATCTTGGGATAACATAGGGAAAATTTCTTTCCGTATCTTCATCATGAATGCTACTACTTGATGACTATTATCTACTTGCACCTTTTTAATGGTATATGACTGGTGTCTATTCATCTCTACCATCCATTTCATAGTAATCTATTTCGTTTCCACAACTTTGCTTTCTCTCTCAATGATTGTTCTTACTAAACATATATTTCCGAATAATCCAATTGGACTTATAACTAACAATAAATGATATACCCTCTCTATATTGTCCAATTTTATGGAGTCCTTCCTAAATGACCGAGAATCTTATGTCGTAACACGTTATTAACAATGCGTAACACGAATGGACGTATTAAAACCATGGAATATTTTAAACACACTATTTATAGTATAATCCACTCAAATAATATTCAAGTGTAACGCTAATTTTTTTAATAATAATTAGATCTATCAGAAGGATATTGTTTGGTAGCATTTTACACTCCTACTGGAAGCAAGGATAGATGGGTAAGTTTTTTCTTTTTCCCCATCAGTCTTGTGGAAGTAAGCGTTTATACTATAAATCTGAAATAACCGTTTCCATGTCTTCAAGGTTTCCTATTGCATAAGGGGGAAAAGGATAGGAAATTTATGCTAATATATAAATATAGAAAAAGTTAAAGAGCATATTTAGATTACAAAAGAAAGAAGGTAGCATTTAATGAAAAATAATCGTAAATTTTTAACGGTATTGTTAACAGTACTATTTGTTACATTGGCTGCTTGTGGAAACTCATCTGAGGAGTCAGGTGTCCCGGTGGACAACCAATCACAAAGTGATAACTCTACTCAAAACACAAACGACGATTCTTCCAATGTAGATTCAACTGAAAATCCTTCAAGCAACGACAACACTGATACAGATGCCAATGATGTAGACAATAATAATGCAAACGAGAAAGTGGATACATCAAACAATGTACCCACAAAAGAAGAAGACCCGTCTGCTAAAACTACAGCTGGTCTGAAGGAAGAGTATCTCAAAAAATTAAATGATACTGAAATAGCAGTGGAAGAAATACGAAAAAAGTATTCAGATGATACTTCAACATACGCTATGAAAAAGGTGGAAGGAGATAGATATGATCTTTGGGATGCATTATTAAATGAAATCTACGGAGTACTAAAAGAACAACTTCCTTCTGAAGAGATGGTTCAATTGAAAGAAGAACAACGGAACTGGATAAAGCACAGAGATGAGACTGCAAAAGAGGCATCGCTAAAATATAAAGGCGGTACGGCAGAACAATTAGAATATGTAGCTGTGCTAGCAAACCTTACAGAAGAAAGATGCCATGAATTAGTTGAAGATTATATGAAATAACTTTACATTACCAAAGAGTAATCGATTGTCTATTTCCGTCCTACTCCAGTAACTTGATTTAGTATAAAGATGAAGTAGTTTTGATTTTTGAAAGAACGCAATAACCGAATAACTTTCATACAATAGTGAAGCTCAGAGTCAAAAATACTCTGAGCTTTTTTGTGTGGTTATTTACTGTGTGAATTAATCTGGGAATTCAAATGTTATTTAGATAAAACTATTAGATCGATAACCTTACTAAATAAAAACGCACAATATCATGAATATTGGAACAACGGAATAAAACATACCAGCTCATCGGTACAATCGCGTTTTGTAGGTTTCATTTGTTCCTTTTTTTGGAATAAACGCTAAACCTATCACTTATAAATTATAGTATCCGGTAGATAAGATTGAAACTCTATAAAATTTAACTATGGAGACGGCGGCAGTCAAACCCGCGTATCCCCCTTCCAACAACGATCATTACCCAAAAAACCGGGCATCTTTTTTGCCCGGTTCGCCCTAGTTAATCATGAAAATCAAGACCTGATTGTACTTCTTTAACATAATCTGCACGGATCACAAAATCTCCGAATCGTTCTCCATCCAGTCTGTCTTTTGCATAATGTTGAATAATTGGTTTTAATTCATCCAGAATGGCCTGTTCCCCAATGTTTTCACGGTAAAGCTTATTTAAACGATCACCTGCAAAACCAGCCCCAAGGTATAAATTATATTTTCCCGGAGCTTTACCAATAAAGGCAATTTCGGCCAGCGATGGTCTAGAACATCCGTTAGGGCAACCTGACATACGAATGACAATTTCCTCGTCCCGAAGGCCAACTTCCTCCAATATTACCTCTATTTTATCTAAGAGAGAAGGTAAGTAACGCTCTGACTCCGCCATTGCCAACCCACAAGTAGGGAATGCTACACATGCCATCGAATTTCTACGTAATGCTGAATGATATTTACCATCTGTCAGCTTATATTCCTCTATTAATCTTTCAATTTGATCTTTATGCTCATCCGAAACATTACCGATAATCAAGTTTTGGTTTGGGGTAAGTCGGAAATCACCTTTATGAACATTGGCAATTTCACGCAGCCCTGTCATGAGTTTATAATCATCCCAATCTTGAATACGTCCATTTTGAATGAAAAGGGTGAAATGCCATTTTTCATTATTTCCTTTCACCCAGCCGTAACGATCACCATTATGGTCAAAATGGTATGGCCGTGCTTCCTGTAACTCCCAGCCAAGTCGATCGTTTAACTCACCAATTAACCAATCTAGCCCTCTAGCATCAATCGTATATTTAAAACGAGCATTCTTTCTGACAGAACGGTTTCCGAAATCACGCTGAATAGTGACTATCTTTTCAGCGACATCAATAATGCGTTCAACAGGACAGAATCCAATAATTCGTCCTAATTGTGGGTAGGTTTTCGTATCACCATGGGTCATCCCCATCCCGCCTCCTACAGCGATATTAAATCCAAGTAGATGTTTATTTTCGAATATAGCAATTAAGCCTAGATCTTGCGAAAAAACATCTACATCGTTAGATGGAGGAACTGCAATACCAATTTTAAATTTCCGTGGAAGGTATACAGGTCCATAAATAGGCTCTGTTTCTTCCTGATTATCCAAGCTATTTATTACTTTTTCACCATCTAACCAAATTTCATGATAGGCACGTGTTTTAGGAGAAAGATGCTCGCTTAATTTTTGCGCCCACTCATAAACTTCTGAATGAACTTCTGATTGATATGGATTTGGATTACACATAACATTTCGATTTACGTCACCACAGGCAGCAAGGGTATCTAAAAGTGCATCATTTATTTCCTGAATGCTCTTCTTCATACTCCACTTTAAAATTCCATGCATTTGGAATGATTGTCTAGTAGTCAGTCGTATACTATCATTCGCATATTTTTGTGCAATTTTATCCATCGCTATCCATTGATCAGCTGTAACTACACCTCCAGGTGCCCGTACGCGTACCATGAATTGATAAGCTGGTTCTAGTTTCTGCTTTTGGCGCTCATTACGTAGATCTCTATCATCTTGTAGATAGCTACCATGGAATTTCATCAAACGATTATCATCGTCAGGAATTCCGGCACTCATTTGATCTTCGAGTGTTTCCGCCAATGTTCCTCTCAAATAATTACTTTCCGTCTTGATGCGTTCCACATCACTTGGTGGTCCATCCTGTGTTGGAATAAGTTTGTTTTTTAACAATTCGCTATCACCCTTCTTCTTAATATACATCTCGCTGATAACGCTTCTCTTGTTGCAACTCAGTAAGGAAATCAGCTGCTTCTTCTGCCTCCATCGCACCTTCTTGCTCTAAGATGGCTATGAGTGTGGCATGAACATCATTAGCCATATGTTTTTCATCGCCGCAAATATACACATAGGCTCCTTCGATTAGCCATTGATATAGTTCTTTTCTTTTTTCTATCATTCTGTGCTGAACATAAACTTTATTTTCTGTATCGCGAGAAAAAGCGACATCCATATTCGTTAACACTCCACTTTTTAGCCATCTTTGCCATTCGATTTGATAAAGAAAATCTGTGACATAATGTTGATCGCCGAAGAAGAGCCAACTCTTCCCTTGTGCTCCTATTTCTTCCCTTTCTTCGAGAAAGGCTCTAAATGGTGCAACACCTGTGCCTGGGCCAATCATAATGATCGGTACATTAGGATCAGTAGGAAGCTTAAAGTTTACATTTTTTTGCACATATACGGATAGTGTATCCCCAGGCTCCACACGTTCACTACACTGTACAGAGCAAACCCCATTGCGATTTCGTCCATGTGCTTCATAACGCACAGCACCAATTGTCAGATGAACTTCTTCAGGGTTTGCTTTATAACTGCTGGCAATAGAATAAAGCCGTGCCGGTAACTTGCGTAAATTTTTCACGAATTCACTGGCAGTTATTTCCCAAGGAGCAAAATCGCGCGCTAAATCTAATAGGTCACGCCCAATAAAATATTGTCGAAGCGCTTGCTCATTTTCTGGCTGAAGAAGCTCTGCCAGATCCTTATGGGGATGGATCTCAGATATTTTCTGCAATAATGGCTTTGTCAGAACCGTAATTTCATAATTATTTATAAGTGCATCTCTGAGGGAGCGTTCATCTCCATTTTTGTTCATAGGCACGGAATCTTCTGGATTCAAGCCCATTTCTTTGATGAGCGAGTCTACTAAAATAGCATCATTTTCAGGATAAATACCCAAGCTATCTCCAGGCTCAAATGCTAGATTGGAACCTTCTAGCGATAATTCTAGATGCCGCGTCTCCTTATTTGATCCACGTCCATTTAAATTCAGATTTTCAAATACCTCAGCCTTATATGGATTCGTCCGAGAATAAGATGACTGTTCGACAGTTAAGCTTGACGTATTTGATGTTGTTAGAGATGTGGGTGAATCATCTTCTCCCATGTTTTCATTTAAACTTTGAGTAACTGCCTCAAACCATTCAGCAGCAGGTTCGTCGTAATCTAAATCGCAATCTACCCGAGGACTTAAACGCTTTGCTCCTAATTCCTCAAGACGTGCGTCAAATTGTTTACCAGTTTGGCAGAATAATTCGTAAGAACTATCTCCTAATGAGAGGACTGAAAACTGTAATTCCTCTAATTTAGGCGCCCTTCTACTATGGAGAAATTCATAAAACGGAAGAGCGGTATCAGGCGGATCTCCCTCACCTTGCGTGCTAACAAGTATCAATAAATAAGATACTTTTTTTAGATCGTTTGCCTTGAAATCATTCATTGAGGACAAGGTTACTGTATACCCTTGCCCTTCCAACCGTTTAGATATGTCTTCAGATAATACTTGGCAGTTCCCGGTTTGGGATCCGAAGAGCACGGTCACTTCCTTAGTTACATGATTAGTCTCTGCGGCTACTGCTGTCGGATTTAGAAGCGCGACTTCAGTTGATGTATTACTTTCATAACCGGTAAGATATCCGCTTAACCAATGTTGCTGTCCAACCGATAATGATGGTAGGACACGATTGAGGAGCTCCACTTGCTCCTCATTAAAAGGACTATTTATTACTTTAAGTTGCAACACTATCCACCTCACATGACAAACTCATTTTTTTGTACATTCTCACATCTCGATAATAACCTTCACTATTTCAATCTAATTTTTTCGTTTTTTTCTATTTGAACGACTAAACTGTCTTGAATCACTAATGTAATGGTGCCGTATTTCATCGTGCTAAGATGTGTTTTTACATTTTCGATTGCAAGTTCAGCATTTTGCTTGCGACCTCCCATTGTAAACATCCATCCTTTCAAAGAAATCTTTTCGATCGTTTTTATTAACTTTTATAGTTTCTTTTTTACTGATCTTTGACTCTGAGTTTTTGGGCATATAAAAAGGGCTAACAGTTACTATTGCTCCTACTTAAATATAGATCAACGATTTTCCTATGTACGACTGTCCAATGCCAACTTCAAAGTCACTTTATCTAATTCATGAACTATATTGCTAGCTCTGTTTTTTCAAGCAATTCATTTACTCGTTCCAGTAAGACGGTTTGAAAGTTTGGATGGTATCCTAGCGTCTCACATAGAATTAGCTGTTGATTTTCCCCTTTGATTTGACTGATTTTCTTTTCTATCCCATTCATTAATAAACCAGAGAATAATAAATATGGAATAATAAAAACCTGTTTATGTTTTGCTTTTTGAAGCTTTATTAAAGCTTCATCAAAATGGGGTTTCGCTCCATAAAGAAAGCAAACATCGACTTTTTGAAAATGGTATGTTTCTTTTAAGCAATTTGCAATTTGACTTAAATCCTGTTTTACAAGAGGATCACTGCTTCCTCTACCGACAAGTAAAATCATCGCATCACTAGCAATTTCCACATTTTTTTCGAGTATTCGATCATACAAACTATCAATTAATTTCGGATGAATACCAAATGTTTCTCCATACGTAAATCTGATTTGGGGATATTCCATTTTCGCTTTCGCTATCTCTTTAGGTATATCTTCTTTGGCGTGCCCAGCAGTTAATAATAGGATTGGAATAATGGCAATTTGTGTTGCACCACGTTCCACGCACTGTGTAATACCTTCCATAATATTTGGCTCTGCTAATTCTAAAAAACAAACTTCTTGAATGGAAACATCAATGTGCGCTTTGGCCTTTTCGATGAAGTGAATCGCTTCCCTTACCCCAGCTTTTACTCGGCTGCCATGACCAATGTATAGTACCGCTTGCATCTAGCCCCCTCCTTTGCTGCATCATACATATGCCAATTGCTGAGTTACGCTTGTTTGTTCAAACCACTGAATTTCTTTGCGTAATTTAACAACTTCCCCGACAATAATCATACTTGGATTTTTTATTTCGCTTTTTTTCGCTATTTCTACAATTGTAGTTAGCGTTCCAGTAACTGTTTGCTGCCTTTCCGTTGTTCCCCAGTGAACTAGAGCAACAGGTGTATTTCCTGCACGTCCTCCGTTTATCAATTGTTCGCAAATATATGGTAAATTTCCAACTCCCATATAAATGGCCAACGTGTCTACTCCCTGTGCTAGGTTTTTCCAGCGAATAGTATCATCTTTTCCAGCTTTCATATGACCAGTTACCACTGCAAAACTGGAACTATAATCTCGGTGAGTAACTGGAATACCTGCATAGGCGGGAGCTGCAATCCCAGAAGTAATACCAGGGACAATCTCAAATGAAATTCCATGTTCAGCTAGTACTTGTGCTTCTTCGCCACCTCTTCCAAAAACAAAGGGATCTCCACCTTTTAATCGGGTAACAATTTTACCTTTTTGCGCATGTTTTACTAATAAGTGATTAATTGTCTCTTGTTTTTTTGCGTGAAAGCCGGGAAGCTTCCCAGAATAAATAAGTTCAGCTCCCGGTTTTGCGTATTCCAATAATTCTTTATTAATTAAGCGATCATACAAGATGATATCTGCTTTTTGAATACACTTAACGCCTTTCACTGTAATTAAATCTACATCCCCAGGTCCCGCTCCTACGATGTATACTGTTCCCATCATCTTCTCCCCTCTCGCCTTAGCATTTCTATGCTTGAACGGCTTCTTTTTGCAAACCAGCAATCAATACTTCAATAACCTCTGGGCGGCTAAATGTAGTAGGTAACGTTTCTCCATTTCTTAGTTTCTCTCTCACTTTCGTGCCTGATAATATTTCATGGTGGCTCGAGTCATGAGGGCATGTTTTCGGTGTTGCCATATTGCCGCATTTATTGCAATAAAAACTATGTTCAAAAAATAATAAAGTAATGCCTAGTTCTTCTTGTGTGAAGTTACTAAATATTTTCTGTGCATCATATGTGCCATAGTAATTACCTACACCTGCATGGTCTCGCCCCACAATAAAGTGTGTGCAGCCAAAATTCTTTCTTACCATCGCATGAAAAACTGCTTCTCTCGGTCCTGCATAACGCATTGCTGCGGAAAAGACACCTAAAAATACATGATCATTAGAATAATAGTTTTCGAGTAATACTTTATAACTTTTCAAGCGCACATCTGCTGGGATGTCATCTTTCTTCGTTTCACCAACTAATGGATTCAAAAATAGGCCATCGACAATTTCTAATGCTGATTTTTGAATGTATTCATGGGCTCGATGGACAGGATTTCTCGTTTGAAACCCGACTACAGTGTTCCAGCCTAACGATTGAAACTCCTTGCGTGTTTGAATTGGATCAAATTGATATTCCGAAAACTGATTGGTTGGTAATCGCTTGGTGAGCGTTATCGTTCCTCCGACATACACATTCGGTCGATCAAATAGCTTTTTGACACCAGGATGTTCACGTTCCGTCGTTTGGTAAACGAATTCAGCTTCTTTTTCTTTGTCTGGTGTAAATATATCTGATACTTCCAACACCCCATAGACGGACTGATCTTTCATTAATTTCACTAGACTACCAATTTTAATAGCTTTAGCTTTCTCTTCTGTTATTGGTAAAGTAATCGGGATCGTCCATGGTTCACCTGTAGATAACCTCATATTCTTTAATACAGAATAATAATTTTCTTCGTTAAGAAATCCGTTCAATGGACTATACGCACCCGTCCCAATTAGTTCTAGATCACTGAGCGCCATTTCATCTAGCTCAATTGCATTTCTGATAAAGTCATATTTATAATCAGGATTCCAGCGATTAATTAATGTTCCACCATGTGGTTTGCTTAAACTCATGTCATATTCCCCCTGTTTTTTTATTTAGACTGTCTCGCAAACTTTGTTGCTTTTTACCAAGTAGTGCGGATAGGTTGTTTTCCACAGGGCGGGCGTTGAGACCTCTGCGGCGTAAAGCTTGGGGCTCACCTATCCGGCTGCTCCGTAGGAGTCTCGCGCTTTCTCTCCATTCAATCTTCAACAGTTTTTATTTTAAAAGCAACAATCTCTTGGAAAAGAGCCTTTATTTAAGATGGAGCCCGCATTCTGTTTTCGTTTGGTTTGCCCAACGACCAGATCTTGAGCCTGTAGTCATATCACCTTGAAAAGTACATGGCTGGCATCCAATACTTGGGTAGCCTTGATCATGAAGTGGATTGTACTTTAATTGATGTTTTTCAACATAGTTCCAAATATCCTTCCACGACCAATGAATAAGCGGACAAACTTTGACTGAATGAAATGTTTCATCTTTATTTATAAAATTGGTATTTTTTCTTGACGGTGATTGTTCACGTCTAAGACCAGATAACCAAGCTGTTGCCTCGCCTAATGTTTCTCGCAGCGGGATGACCTTTCTTATATGACAACAACGATCTGGCTGTCTCTCCCATAACTTGTCACCGAACTTTTCCGCTTGTTCAGCCACAGATAAATTTGGTTTCTTCATTTCAATTTTAAGAGAAGGATATCTTTGCTTTACTTCTTCGATTAAGTCATAAGTTTCTTGGAAATGAAGTCCGGTATCGAGAAATACTACTTTAGCATTTGGTTTTATTTTTGAAATTAAATCTATCAATACGATTCCTTCAATACCAAAACTACATGCATACACGAGCTCATCATCATACTCGTTATAGGCCCACTCCAATACGTTTAACGCACCTTTATATTCCTCATCGATGACAAAATTGCCTTTATCTTCTGTCCATAATTCGTACGTTAATTTTTCCACCTTTCCCTTCCTCCTCTCCATTTTCATTATAAAAAGGCAACCTTAATCAAGTATGGGATTAAAGTCGCCTCTATTTTGTATAGTCAGCGAATCGCATTTTTAAAATTATTTGTATATTAACGAATATTAATATAATTAATCCTATGAGTCAACTGTGATTTATAGTTGTTTTTTCCTATTTTTATAATAAATACTTTACTTTCTCTTTATAAATAACCTTTCTCCTTCAGAAATTCCACAATCATTTCGATTGATTCGTCAATACTTAATATATTTGTATCGAGTGTAATTTCTGGTACTATAGGCTCTTCATATGGTGCATCAATTCCTGTGAATCCTTTTATTTCTCCTAAACGGGCTTTTTTATATAAACCTTTAGGATCTCGTGTCTCACATGTTTCTAGACTTGCTTTGACATATATCTCAATAAACTCATCTGCATCCACTAGATCACGGACTAAGGAGCGATCCTCACGATAAGGTGAAATGAAAGCTGTTAATGTAAATAATCCAGCATCCACCATTAATTTCGATACTTCTCCAATCCTCCGGATATTTTCCGTTCGGTCTTCAGGACTAAATCCTAAATTTCTATTTAAACCATGTCGTACGTTATCACCATCTAATCGATATGTGTGAAAACCTTGTATATATAATTCTTTTTCTAATGCTGTGGAAATCGTTGATTTACCTGATCCTGAAAGTCCAGTAAACCAAAGAATAGCGCTTTTATGTTGCTTTAATTCCTGTCTATCCTCCTTTGAAACTTCCGATTCATGCCATACAATATTTGTTGATAATGTCATCGTTCTTCCCTCCTAAAGTATGTTTTACAATTGTGATCCGTTAAGTGATGAATGACTATATTAGTTTAAATCCACTAATTAAAATCATAAGAGCCATAATAGCCCTTAACGGTTTTGCAGGAAATTTAGATGATAAAGTACTGCCCATCATTACTCCTGGTATAGATCCCATCAAAAGGTTTAACATGAGTAAGTAATCAACATTTCCGATTCCGGCGTGCATCAGCCCAGCTGCTGTGACCAACAAAAAGGCATGAGCGATATCGGTTCCGACTAACTCTGATGGTCTAAGCCGATAAAGATAAAGCATTGCAATAGCAAACATGGAGCCTGATCCAATCGAGGTTAAACCAACAATAAATCCTAATATTATCCCAATAAAAATCGTCAATTTTCGTTTTTCGTGCAAAGGCTTCATTTGTAGCTTTGATTCAAATTTATTTTTTTGAAAAGTTTTAATCAGTGTAGTTAATGCTACCAAAATCAATGTATATCCTAATGCATGTTTAATTATTTGCTCTTGATTATGAAAAAAAGAATCAAATAGATGGAGTACTCCCACAGCACATATAGCACTTGGAATACTTCCGATTGCTAGGTACTTAACTAACTTCATATTAATGGTCTTTTGTCTCCAATGCTGAATAGACCCGAATAATTTCGTGATTGAATTATATGCTAGGTCAGTACCTACAGCGATAGATGGGCTAATTCCAAATAAAATTAAAATAGGTGTTAACAAAGCTGCTCCTCCAACACCTGTTAGGCCAACCATAAATCCAATAAAAAGCCCCATTACGATTATGCCAATACTCATTGAACGCACTCCCCAGACTAACCTATAATATATACCCAATTTGTTATATGGGATTTAGCTTTATAACTCCTTTCTCATTGATTTTATACAAAAAAGGCATCTTTTTAATCGACACTTTGGTCGATTAGAAAGATGCCTTTAGTTGACTAATTGGCATGATAATCATATTTCTTTATAAATAATATGCAAACTTTTTAACAGCGATACAACGCCAGTCAAGATTTAGGAGATGATCGAATAAAAAACCCTCTTCTGCATGATAAAGAAGAGGGCAATCAATACGTTCATTTTCTCTTCTTATCTACTAAGCTTTCGCTTTTTGGAATTGGCACAGTACTTTAGAGTCTGTTGCCGAGGATTCATAGGGCCATTCCCTCAACCTCTCTGGATAAGATCTGATTTATTAAGTTGAGATTCATATTACATGATAAAATATTCCATGTCAACGATTTTTCTGATTTTATTTTTAAACATATCTGTTTTATCGGGATTGATCTCCATTCTTTACTATCTTCTCCGTTTATATTTACAAGTCTTTATTTAGGCAGTAATTTCACTTACATAGGTCCAATTCAAAAATAAAGGAATCTCTATCAGAGTATTCATATTAAACAGGTATAGCAATATATATGGCTATTGAAACGTCACTTGATTTAAATAGTGCATTACAAGTTTTAAAGTATTATTATTTATAACTAATTAGGTAATAGTATAGCGAGAACTGTCGAATAAGCTATTGCATAGTATATGTATATGCCTGAATATCAACAAAAAAGGTCAGGCTCCATGTGAGATAGCCTAACCTTCTTTAAGTAAGATCCTCTTATTCGACCTTCATTCTCCAACCAAACGGATCTTCCGCTACTCCTGTTTGAATGCCAGTCAATGAATCATATATTCTTTTTGCTAATGCACCTGTTTCTCCATTATTAATGACCAGTTTCTCTCCTTGCCAAAACAATTCGCCTATTGGTGAAATAACTGCTGCCGTACCGGTGCCAAATGCTTCTTCTAGCAAGCCATCATTGTACGCTCGAAAAATATCTTCCATTGAAATTTTCTTTTCTACAACAGGAATATTCCAATGATTTAAAAGCTCAATTACTGACTTCCTTGTAATTCCTTCTAAAATACTTCCATTTAAAGCTGGCGTTACGACCTCGCCATTGATCTTGAAGAAAACGTTCATACTTCCTACTTCTTCAATGTATTTCTTTTCTTTTCCATCTAGCCATAATACTTGAGCATAGCCTTCTTTATCTGCTGCTTCTTGTGCTTTGAGAGCCCCGGCATAGTTCCCCGCCGTTTTGGCATTACCAGTTCCACCTGCTACCGCACGAACATAGTCTTGTTCAACAGCTATTTTAACAGGGTTAATACCTTCTTTGTAATAAGCCCCAACTGGAGATAAAATAATCATAAAACGATATTTTTTTGACGGTGCCACACCTAAATATGGTTCTGTAGCGATCACAAATGGACGAATATATAACGATGTACCCGCGACATTTGGCACCCATTCTTTATCGATTGATATTAATTTTTTTAATCCAGCAATAGCTAAATCTTCGTCTAATTCAGGCATGCATAAACGTGAATTAGATCTATTAAGCCTTTTCATATTTTGATCAGGTCTGAATAATACAATTTCATCCTCTTTCGTTACATATGCTTTCAACCCTTCGAAAACGGTCTGCCCATAATGAAAAATGATCGCTGCCGGATCTAGAGTAATTGGTTGATATGGAACGATCCTTGCATCATGCCAGCCTTTTCCTTCTGTATAATCTAAGATAAACATATGGTCCGTAAAAACGGTACCGAAAGAAAGTTGATCAAAAGCCGGTTTTTCTTTTTTATTCTTACTTAATTGAACATCAATTTGATAATTTGTCAAAACGCTATCCCCTTTATTAAAAGATTAAGAAAATAAAATGAATGATGAACTATGCGCGGCAGTGTGCGCAATACAAGCATTTTGAACCTCTTGCCACACTACCTTACGCTTTTCTAGTTGCGAATTTGCCCGTTCCCATGGACAATGAACTTGCTAGATGTTAATGCATGTAATCCCATAGGACCCCTAGCATGTAACTTTTGTGTACTTATGCCAATTTCGGCACCATAGCCAAATTCAAATCCATCCGTAAATCTAGTTGAAGCATTATGATAAACTGTCGTCGCATCTATATTTTGCAGAAATAAATTCGCATGCTGATCATTATTTGTGATGATTGCTTCGGAATGTTTTGAACCATATTTGTTTATATGGTGAATCGCGTCTTCCACTGAATGAACCAGTTTAATACTAACAGATAAATCGAGATATTCATTATACCAATCTTCTTCTGTTGCTAATTTCGCATCTGCAAATGATTTACAAACAGCTTCATCTGCATATATTTCTACGCTGTGGTTCTGAAGATTCTTTAACAATGGTACACCGTATTTTTCAAACCACTTTTCGTGAATGACAATAGACTCAATCGCATTACAAACAGAAGGGCGTTGCAATTTCGCATTTAATACAATTGCTTCTGCCATCTTTTGCTCAGCTGTTTCATCTATGAAAATATGACAATTACCAGCGCCAGTTTCAATAACTGGAACGGTTGATTCACGAACGACTGTCTCGATTAAGTTTTTTCCGCCCCTTGGTATGAGAACGTCTAAATAATCGTTTAACTGAAAAAGTTCTTTTGCTGTTTCCCTGCTCGTATCTTCGATTAATTGCACTGCATTAACTGGAAGCGCACTTTTTTCAAGCGCTGTATGAATCGACTGAACGATTGCCATATTCGAAGCCTGTGCAGAGGAACTCCCTCTTAATATGACCGCATTCCCAGTTTTTAATGATAGTGTTGCCGCATCAATGGTGACATTTGGTCTAGCTTCGTAAATCATCCCGATTACACCGATTGGCACCCGTCTTTTTTGGATGAGCAAGCCGTTTTCTTTTTCGATTGTTTCCAAGGATTCGCCAATCGGGTCTTTCAGTTCTACAAGTAAATGGATCGCGTGGACCATATCTTTAATCCTTGTTTCATTTAACATAATTCTGTCAAGAACAGCCTCTGGAAGTCCATTTTCCCTTCCTCGTTCAATGTCCTTCTTATTTTCCTCTAAAATAATCATTTGATCTGCTAATAATTGTTCTGCAATCAATTGCAACGCTTTATTTTTTTCATCTGTTGTTACTCCCGTTAATAAATAACTAGCTGCTTTTGCATCTTGGCCTTTATTTTTTACTTCGCTCATTACTAAACCTCCCCAATTTCTCACATTCAAGCTTTATTTAAACCTTTTCTATGCTTGCACCCAACGATTTCGATGAATGACTTCTACAGACGGTACGATAGAATCTGTACACTTTTGATCTTTCCGTTTTTCTATTACTTTCTTTAATTCATCGGAGGAACAACTAACCTCCCCTTTTCCTAACAAGCCTTTGGTTCCAAAGACTTCTACCACATCACCTTTATGAAACGCCCCTTGCACTTTAAAAACGCCAGCAGGCAATAAGCTCCTGCCATTATATAAGATCGCTTCTTCCGCTCCTTGATCAACAAAGAGTCTTCCTGCTGACTCTGAATGGAATGCAATCCACTGTCGACTTGTATTAATAGTCCCAAGAGATGGGTCAGAAATATATGTACCATCCCCTTTTCCTTTTAATATGTTTAGCAATTTATCCTGGCCTTGACCACGACCGATAAAAACAGGAACACCTAGAGAAAGTGCAGTTTTAGCCGCCGTTAATTTGGACTTCATGCCACCAGTTCCTACTTTTGAGCCTGTTTCATCAGCGACATCCATCATTTCATCCGTAATATCCTCTAGCAAGTCAAACTTTTTGGCAAGCGGATTCGTTCTCGGATTTGCATCATATAGACCATTAATATCGGTTAAAATAATTAGCTGATCTGCGTGGATAAAGCCACTAACAAGCGCGGAAAGCATATCATTATCTCCGAATGTTAATTCTTCAATAGCTACAGTGTCATTTTCATTAATGATCGGTAATATGCCCCGTTCTAAAAGTTCCATGATTGTAGCAAATGCATTTCTATACCTATCTCGATTAGAAAAGTCATTTCGCGTTAGTAATATTTGTGCCGGAATCAGATTGAATTCACTGAATTTTTCAATATAGGATTGAATAAGTAAACTCTGTCCGACTGCCGCAGCAGCTTGTTTTCCTTTAATCGTTACCGGTCTTGATGAATAACCAAGTCTTGCAAAACCTGCTGCCACTGCACCTGATGATACTAATATTACTTCATGATTTGCTTGACGAAGTGCAGCAAGAGCACGAATATGATCAAATAACTTCTCTTGGTCGATTTCACCCTTATCATTTGTTAAGGAACTACTGCCGATTTTCACAACTATTCGTTTCTTCTCCATTTTACATGCTCCTACTTATTTTTTACTATCATTTTTTTGTATTTTATTGGGAATAAAAAAAGCCCTTTTCATCCTGTATTAAAGGACGAAAGAGCTTAACTTCCGCGGTACCACCATTATTGGATGTAAAGACATCCCGCTTTGCTTCATAACGCCGAAGTACGCGCCCAAGGGTTAACATGGGACTCCAGAAGCAGGTTCTGCGGTTTATTGTGGCGAAATCTTTCAGCTTATAAATTTCGCTCTCTAGCACATAAAGGTCCGCATAATAGTCTTCCATCACCGTTCAATCATTTTATAATATTATGACGATTATATCAAAAATTGTCAAGGTATAGATGTGTTATAAACTTTTGCATAACAATAAATTTAGATTAAATATGTTGTTTGCAATAATCAATCACGATATTTTCTTCGTCTTCTTCTAAAGCAAATTCGAGAATACGATTGGTACCTTGTTCAACAAAATTATATTGACTAATACGTGCACCATTCTCATCTACTGCCAAAATGATCCTTAAATCTAAACCATGTTCAGAATACAATTCATCATCTTCTGGTATCTCAATTTGAAGAAAAAATTCATAGCGATCTCCAACCAATATTCCAGTTGGATCATGAAGTTCTTCAACCGTATGTCCTATAATATTCAAAAAAACACTTCCTTTCTACGCTACATGCACATTCTTCGCTTACTAAGTATACATCTTTTCTATACGAATTGCAGGAAATCGAACGTTATTGAAAAGTAATTATTTTGCTCAACCACAAACTATGCTAATTTGTGGTTTACTCTCCATCACTTGTGGCAATGTTTGGCTTTTTAATTTTATCCATTTTATTATATTTAGAATACGCATAAACCACACCTTGATTATAGTTACGTTCTTTACCTCCAACAAATTGGGAGTACTCCATATCTTGCTGAAATTTCTTTATTCTATTTGTATCCTTATCAATCCAAACTTTTATATGTAATAATTCGACAGTCAGATCAGTAGACTGCACATCCTCACCTAATATAATTCCTAAACTCTCATTATATTCCTTTGCAATACCCGTAACCAATTTCAATTGATCCTCTTTGTCTCCAGTGTATGTAAGAATATACTCGTCTTCATTAGATTCCATATCAAATTTCTGATAGAGTTTGTCATCGAATTGCTGTAAATAAGATATTTGATTGTGTTGCTGATTCATTTGATTATCGAATTTCAATTCATAAATAGATTTATTTTGGGGATTTTCCCAACCATTAACGAGTAGAAAAAACTCTTCACTATCTTTATACATTGTTACAGCCAAATTGTCATATGTAAGCGCACCGACATTATTTTTATAATTAAATTGTTCTATCCCTGTATCATTACCATTTGGTTCATACGTTTCGGTAAATTTAATTTCAACAGATTCAATTTTATTATGTGCTTTTTCAACGTTTTTCAGTATATTGCTCGTTGATAAAGTTTTGTTTCCGCAAGCGGTCAAAATAAACAGACCGAATACTAAATAAAAGACTCCTAATTTTTTCATTTTTTTATTCTCCCTTTTCATCACTAATCCTATTTATATCATGTCAGGGAATAAAAAGAATGTGAAATAAGACCCGTGATAATGGGTCTTATAAAAAAATAATCTGCCTTCAATTATGACTTCCATCGAATAATGCCATCATCTTCAATGATACCAATCACCACGTCCGCAACATCTGCATCACGAAGTAATTGATCCTCCACTCTGAATTTAATATCATCCGCATCTGCAAGTGTTAAGCCCTTAGTTAATTCAACAATACTATCAATATGAAACAGTCTTCCTTCTTGAATCACTCGTAATTGGTTAATATCAACTACATCTTTATCATTCAAAATTATATCAGCTACCTTTTTCTCAACATCAGCGGGAGCTGCAACACCAATTAGTCCGATCATATTGTCATAGCCTACCCTAAAGGCAACAAAAAACATTAAAAAGCCAATAAGGATAGATATTGCACCATCTGCCTGTAAGATACCAAATAATTGAGCAAGAATGATTCCAACTATAGCTAGTAGCGCTCCGGATGTAGCGACCAAATCCTCATAAAAAACAAGTCTCGTGGCAGGCGAAGCTTTTCCAGCATGTTTAAAAGCAGAAATAAATATATTCTTACTCTTCTCCGCTTGCGTTTCTTTTAAAATTTCTTTCATAGCTTTTAGTAAAATAAATCCATCTACCAAAAAAGAAACAGCGAGAACAGCAATATTAAGAAAAAAATTGCTGGATTCAGTTGGATAACGAAGAAGATGCCATCCCTCTTTTACCGTTTCATAAGCCATGATTGTGACCACAATCACTGCCACCATACAAAATATATTGACAACACGACCAAATCCGAGTGGAAATCGTTTAGATGGCTTCATTTCTGATAATGCACTACCTAGAAAAACAAACCCCTGGTTCACAGCATCTGCTAAAGAATGCATCGCAGATGCGAACATCGTACCGTTTCCACTGAATGCAGCAGCAAGACCTTTTATAATAGCAAGGCCTGCATTTCCTAACGCTGCGACTCCAGATGAAGTGTTCCCTTTTTTCAACAATAGAAAAAAATTCATAATTACACTCCTTCACGCACAAAAAGCCTATATGCTCAGGCTTCTTTGGGCTAATCTAATGCATAATAATCGCACACAACCTGTCCCACTGCTTTTGCTGCAACAAGCAATGAGTCTTCATCGATATCAAATTTTGGATGATGATTAAAATAAGCTTGTTCGACGCCCTTAGGCTTACAACCAATATAAAAGAAAGTACCTGGAATTTTAGCTGCATAGTAGGAGAAATCTTCAGACCCCGAAAACTTTGGAAATTCAATGACATCTTTAATATCTGGATCATTCATTGATTCAAGACTTGCTACAACAGCTTCGGTTATTTTCGGATCATTGTATAATGGTGGATAATCAGGTGTATAAGTTAACTCACACTTTACACCGAATTCCGCTTCAATTCCGCCTACAATGCGATGAATTTCTTTATCTATTTTTTCCTGCGTCTCGGTAGCCATATAACGAACATCCCCCTCAAGGGTAACGCTATCCTTTATTACATTGAATGCTCCCTTTCCGTCAAATGAGCCAATTGTAACAACCCCTACTTCAAACGGATCTAATCTCCGACTAACAACTGTTTGTACAGCTGTAACAAAATGAGAGCCTGCGACGATTGAATCATTTGCCAAATGAGGGGAAGACCCATGTCCACCAGAACCTTGAATAACTAATTTAAAATAGGTTCTTCCTGCCATTGCATAACCACTTCTGTATCCAATAACCCCCACTGGATCAGTTGGAAAAACGTGTACACCATAGACGGCATTTAAATCATCAAGTATTCCAGATTCAACAATGCTTTTTGCTCCACCTGGAGGAGTTTCTTCCGCATGTTGATGGATGATCTTGATTGTTCCTGGGATCTGCTCTTTAAGCTGTATAAGACAATCAGCAAGTATTAACATATAAGCAGTATGCGCATCGTGCCCACATGCATGCATGACCCCTTCATTTTTCGATTTAAATGGTACATCTGTTTCTTCGACGATTGGTAAAGCATCAAAGTCAGCTCTTAGCCCAATTGTATCTCCAGGCTTTCCACCTTTAATCGTTACAATAATGCCATATCCATTCCCCACATTTGTTTGGACTTCTACATCTTTTCCTTTATAAAAGTCTTCAATATACTGAGCTGTTTTTTCCTCTTGAAAGCTCAGCTCAGGATGTTCATGTAAATAACGCCTTATTTCTATCATTTCATCTTTTCTATCTTGCAACATCCTCATTAATTCCAATTTCAAGTTTAACCTCTCCCTTTTTCTGGTATTAGTGTGTGGTCAGATAATCCTTCTCTAGGTGAAGTATCCTTCTCCCTTTTTCCAGCGTTTATTGGAATCAAAAACATAATTGATAGTAACGCAAGTACGGCGAAGATAACATTTGTAATGAGGCCAGCGGTTGCTGCTATATCCACGCTTCCAACTACAGTAATTGCACTATAAACGGCTGTCGAAATGGCAACACCAAAAGAACCGCCTAATGAGCTGGCCATTTTATAGATTCCAGAAGCAACTCCTATTTTTTCATCTGGCGCATTAGACACCGCTGTATCTGTGGAAGGCGTCGCATACATTCCAAGTCCTAGGCCAAACAGTACAAAACCGATAAAAACGATTACTGTGTATAAAAAACCAGGTAAAAATGTTAAAGCCATAACTCCGACACCAATTCCGGTTAATATTGTACCCCAAATCATTGGTTTTCTCGCGCCTGTTTTTTGTAAAATTTTCTCTCCAACACGAATCATTGCTAGAACAGCTACTAAATAACCGAGCGATAACATTCCTGACTGAAAAGCTGAAAATCCCCTACCTACTTGAACATACGTATTTGCAACTACGAGAGTCCCTGCAACAGCATTCAATAAAAAATTTGAAATGGTAGCACCTGTGTATGGTTTATTTTTAAATAGGGAAAAGTCAATAAACTGGTTTGTTTTCTTTGTTTCAATTTTAAAGAATACTATTACTCCTATAATCGTTATCGCAATTAATACTAATGAAAGTGGACTTATCCAACCAAAATCGCCACCTCGTGTTATGAATAGATTTAAGGCAAGCATCGTGATGATAAATACGATTAACCCACTATAATCAAATTTAGAGGTACTAGCTTGCTCAACTTTACTTTCTGGTACATCTTTAATCAAAAACATGGCGATTATGGCGAAAACAATTGAAAATACAAAAATCCATCTCCAACCCATATACGTTGCAATGGCCCCACCCGCAAAAGAACAAACACCAGAGCCACCCCAAGATCCGATAGACCAGTAACTCAATGCGCGCAGCCTATCGGGACCATCAAAATAAGCTTTAATTAGAGCTATTGTCGCAGGCATAATAGCCGCAGCTGAAAGACCTTGTATAACTCTTCCGATAATTAATAATGCAGCACCATGAGCAAAAATAAGACAGAGCGATCCGAGTATACTTAAGATTAAACCGAAATACGTCATTTTCTTCCGCCCGATTTTATCAGCTAACCCACCAGCAACAACTATAAACATACCCGAAAATAAAGCCGTTAAACTAATAGCCACATTGAGCGAACCCAAAGAGATGCCCAAGTCTTTTTGAACAGCAGGAACAACATTAACCATCGCTTGAGCAAATAGCCAAAACGTAATCACACCGAATACAATACCTGTGATCATTTTATTATTACCTTGATAGGTTGTTGCCATAATAAACCTCCTTGTAAACTTCAAGTTCCATAAAGTCTTTTATATCTTTTGTTCTAAACTACAAAAAATACTGGTTATTTATTTCCCATATAAAAAGACGGCTTCGATGTTAATGATCGAAGCCGTCTTTTGTGGAAAGTGGAACTCAATAATTTTTAAAGGATGGTGGTACTTGAGTTAATTACAAAATAGAAAAGACCACTCTCATATGAGAATGGTCTAAGTTAATTTAGAATTATATGAGCCACATATGCCGTACTCGTTATAAAAAGTTTTAAACCACCACTTTTCCAAGTGGGTGTTCGCAGAAACTTTCCTGTCTTCCTTTCGAGGAAGGCCTGACATTATGGTTTCGATTAAAACTCCCTATTCTAAGGTTAGAGTTAAAACTTAATGTCATACGTACATCGTAGCCTGTACATACATCATAATCTTTTTTCATCGATCAAGCAATAGTAAATTCTAACCATTTCTCAAATCAATGGTTCATACAATTCATTAAATATCTGTATAAACATCATTTCTACATCCGTCAGCTTTTAATGATATACTCTACAAAAGTCAGAAAACTTGGTTTTACTTAGCGGGGAGGATCATATATGGGTCAAATACAAGTAAAAGAATTTAATTGTGAAAAAGAATTAACCCTTGCAGTGATCGGTGGGAAATGGAAAATGCTCATCTTATGGCATTTAGGGAAAGAAGGTACGAAACGATTCAATGAATTAAAGTCACTTATGCCTGGCATATCTCAAAGAATGCTCGTTACACAATTAAGAGAACTTGAGGCGGATTGTATCGTTCACCGTGAAGTCTACCCGGTTGTTCCGCCTAAAGTAGAATATTCATTAACTGATTTAGGAATTACATTAATGCCGATTCTCGAATCAATGTATAGCTGGGGAAAAGAATACCAAACGTTTATTGAAACAAATGAAAACAATACAGCATACGTCTCTACCACTAAATAATTGGATTCATAAGTCATGATTAGTACTGACACTAATCATGACTTTTTATTTTCACAGTATACTTTTCATCACTATGTGATATTAAAGTGCGTACTTCTATTTATGTAAATGAAGTATTAGAATCAATATATGCTTTAAAATATATATCAAAGGGAGCGTTATCATTTATGAAACTACAATTAGCTTTAGATCTCGTGAACATTCCAGAGGCAATCGAACTTATTAAAGAAGTACAAGATCATATTGATGTTGTGGAAATTGGCACACCTGTTATTAATGCGGAAGGTCATAAAGCAGTGAAAGAAGTAAAAGAGGCATTCCCTAATCTAACTGTACTTGCAGATGTTAAGATCATGGATGCTGCTGGTTATGAAGTGATGAAAGCTTCTGAAGCAGGCGCAGATATCGTTACAATCCTTGGCGCAGCAGAAGATGAGTCTATAAAAGGCGCAGTGGCAGAAGCGAAAAAACAAGGAAAACAAATTCTTGCAGATTTGATCGCTGTCAAAGATATTAAAAGTCGTGCAAAAGAATTAGACGAACTAGGTGTGGACTATATTTGCGTACATACTGGCTATGACTTGCAAGCTGTTGGGCAAGACTCTCTCGAAGATTTACGTGCTATCAAAAGCGTGGTCGAAAATGCGAAAACAGCAATTGCTGGCGGAATTAAATTAGAAACACTACCAGAAGTGATTAATGCCCAACCAGATTTAGTGATTGTCGGCGGCGGAATAACAAGCAAAGATAATAAAAAAGCTGCTGCTAGTGAAATACAAAACCTTATTAAAAAAGCTGTGACTATATAATAATGCAGACAACCCAGTATATATCGAGTATTTTACAAGAGCTTGAACGTACTGCTCAGAAACTGAATAATCAAGATGCCGAAAAATTAGTTGATGGCATTTTAGAAGCGAAGAAAGTGCTTGTTGCTGGTGCTGGGCGTTCCGGTTTCATGGTGAAATCATTTGCAATGCGTATGATGCATATGGGGTTAGATTCATATGTCGTAGGTGAGACCGTCACACCTAATTTGGAACATAATGATATCTTTATCATTGGTTCCGGTTCTGGTGAAACAAAAAGCCTTATCTCTATGGCCGAGAAAGCGAAAAGTATTGGCGCAGCAACTGTTGTAGTAACGATCAATCCTACATCAACACTTGGTCAAATGGCGGATATAGTTATTGAAATTCCAGCGCAAACCAAATCGGGAGAAAATTCAAGAGCACAATCTATTCAACCTATGGGCTCGTTATTTGAACAAAGTCTTTTATTGTTTTTTGACGCGGTTATCTTAAGGTTCATGGAGAAAAAAGGATTAGATACGCAAACGATGTATGGAAAGCATGCTAACTTAGAATAAAATGACACAAAGAGTATGTTTTGAAATGATATTTTCAAAACATACTCTTTTTATATTCATTTGTATATCCTTAAAAAAATCCACTTCTCCTGTCCCCCTTCTTTCCAAAGCTAACATCCAAATTTTTTCTACCTTTACTTTATTCAAAAAATATATTATTCCATGCGTCAATTTTACAAATAAGGGTAATATGAAGAATGAGGAGTGTGGGAATATGTATAAAAATCACGAACGAAAATTAATTTGGCTAGCATTTGGTGTCGCAGCTATTATGCTCGTCTCTATCGTTAGAAGGATTATTGTCGGGTAAAAGGAGGAGAATTCCATTTGGTGAATGAAGATGCATTATTTTGGAGTAGAATTTTAACAGAAACTACCCTTTCCTTTCATATTATTTACGCAACAATCGGAGTAGGTGTGCCGCTCATGATCATGATTGCTCAATGGATCGGGATAAAGAAAAATGATGAGCACTATATTTTATTAGCACGAAGATGGACTCGTGGTTTCGTCATAACAGTAGCTGTTGGAGTTGTAACTGGAACGGCTATTGGATTGCAGCTATCTTTATTATGGCCAAACTTTATGGAGCTCGCCGGAAATGTTATTGCCCTGCCTCTCTTTATGGAAACTTTCGCATTCTTTTTTGAAGCGATTTTTCTAGGCATTTATTTATATACCTGGGACAAATTTGAAGATCAGCGCAAACATTTATTGCTCCTCATACCAGTGGCAATTGGTGCCGCTTTTTCCGCTGTATTCATTACAATGGTCAATGCATTTATGAATGCCCCACAAGGTTTTGATATCGTTAATGGAGAGCTCATAAATGTAAATCCAATTATTGCGATGTTCAATCCAGCAATGCCTACTAAAGTAGCACATGTCGTTGTGACAGCATTTATGACAGCAGCATTCTTACTTGCTTCGATTGCTGCCTTTAGATTATTAAAGGGCTCCAACCATGTGTATCACAAAAAGGCATTATTTTTAACAATGAAGTTGGGACTTATATTCTCTATTGCTACAGCTGTAATCGGTGATTTCTCAGGAAAATACTTGGCTGAGTACCAGCCGGAGAAATTAGCCGCTGCGGAGTGGCATTTTGAATCAGAGGAGAATGCACCACTCATTCTGTATGGTGTATTGGATAATGGTGAAGTGAAATATGCAATTAAAGTTCCCTTTGCACTTAGTGTATTAGCACATAATGATCCAACAGCAGAAGTGATCGGATTAGATCAATTTCCAGAAGATGAAATCCCTCCTCTTTATATACATTACTTATTTGATATTATGGTAACGATTGGGATGTGGATGGTTTTATTATCATTCGTTTACTGGATTGGTATGAAACGTGGTTGGCCAATAGTTCATTCGAGATGGTTCAGATGGCTCATTGTTCTCGGTGGTCCGCTTTCTATTATCGCTATAGAAGCTGGTTGGTGGTTGGCCGAGGTAGGAAGACAGCCATGGGTCCTTCGAGGTTTAATGCGAACAGCGGATGCTGCTACTTCGAGTAATCACGTGGACTTAATGCTGATGCTATTTGCTGGACTCTACATCATATTAGGTATTGGTACCATTGTTGTCCTTAGTAGAATGTTCAGGAGAAACCCAGTAGAAAAGGAACTTGATGATTTGGAAAACGAAAAAGGGGGTGTCCGGACATGAATTTAGAAATAGTAGGAATTACAGTGCTCTGGACGTTTCTTTTTGGTTATGTCATCGTCGCATCCATTGATTTTGGGGCTGGTTTTTTCAATGCTTATAGTGTGTTTACAAATAAGCAACATATTCTCACAAAAATCATTCAACGCTACTTATCGCCAGTATGGGAAGTAACTAATGTATTTCTCGTTTTCTTTTTCGTTGGGATCATTGGTTTTTTTCCAAAAACAGCATTTTATTACGGGACAACACTTCTCGTCCCAGCAAGTATTGCGATTATTTTACTAGCCATTCGTGGATCTTATTATGCATTTGAAACATACGGAACAAAAGGGCATAAAGGATATTCATTCATGTATGGATTATCGGGGTTGTTTATTCCTGCCTCATTATCAATTGTACTCACCATCTCTGAAGGTGGTTTTGTATCCCTTGTTAACGGGCATCCCGTTTTAGATTATTGGGCACTATTTACAAGTCCCTTGACATGGAGTATCGTCGTCCTTAGCCTTACGTCTGTGCTATATATTTCAGCTGTTTTTCTTACATGGTATGCCAATAAAGCAAATGATTCTGCCGCTACCAATTTAATGAGAAAATACGCTTTGATTTGGGCATTACCCACAATTGTTACAGCAGGGGGCATCATTTTTGAACTAAGTATGCACAACAAAGAGCATTTTGAACGAATAATGAGCTTTTGGTGGTTATTTGGTTTATCCTTCCTATTATTTATCGGAACGATTTGGTTAATTTGGAAACGTAGAAATTATGGTTTAGCTTTTGGGTTATTGGCCGGGCAATTCGCTTTAGCGTTTTATGGTTATGGCGTTTCACATTATCCATACTTGCTTTACCCTCATTTAACAATCTATGATAGCTTTACAAACCAAGCAATGGCCATCTCACTTATTGTGGCATTTATTGCGGGATTGGGATTACTCATCCCCTCCCTATATTTATTGTTAAGGTTATTTCTTTTTAATAAAGATTATGTAAAAGGTAAAACGAAAAATCACCCCTGAGGAGGTCCGATAA
Source organism: Lederbergia lenta NBRC 16444 (assembly GCF_001591545.1). Taxonomy (GTDB): domain Bacteria; phylum Bacillota; class Bacilli; order Bacillales; family Bacillaceae_C; genus Lederbergia; species Lederbergia lenta. The sequence continues at coordinate 1,275,962 of NZ_BCVC01000001.1, read as the reverse complement.
TGAGCAACTTTTTGATGTTTTACGCTCCCTTTATTGTGCTATTTGCATCCATAGCAATTGCATTTTGGGCAGCGTTAAAGGATGGGCCCGTTTCTAAATAAAATGTTAAAAAGGCATTCTTTCGGCAGAGTGCCTTTTTTCATTCGTTTTTTAACTATTAACTCTCTTTTGCTACACATAACATATTATATACAAGCTAACCAGATTTTTATTAAATTTTATGTTTGATACATGAATGCAACTACAAATCATCATCAAATAAGTCTAATAACTTAGGCTGATTTAGCCCTCTCTCTACTGTCCTCACCATATGTACATAACGTTAAATGTAATAAGAAGGTAACAACTTGTACGTACCTACAAGGTTCGCATTTTCCTCTTTTGATGACCAGATACTAAAATCGATACCAGTCATTAGAACCAAGTGCTAATCCTATTAAATAAAACACCGCTTATCGAAGCGATGTTTTACTCAAATAATATCTCGATATAATATATAGTTATTCACCCTTGCATTTTTCAATAAATAGTACGAGTAGCTCATGCATTTTATTATTGAACTTACCTAATTCCTCAGGGTGAAACTGTGTACCCATTATTTTTCCATCTTCACTTTCAAACGCTTCTTTAACCCCATCCGGTGCTGTTGCAACGCACCTTAAATCTTTACCAAGATCCCCAAGCGCCTGATGATGAAAGCTATTTACTTCCAGTTCTTCTTTCTGAACTAAATCATACAGGATGCTCTCCTTCTCTATCGTAATCATATGTTTTAATTTTGTTCTATCACCTTTATCAAGATGGTTTAAACTATTCTGGACATTTGTTTCTATATCTTGAAGCATTGTCCCACCTAGCGCTACATTTATTAAATGAGAACCGCGACAAATACCAAAGATCGTTTTATTTTGTTTTCTAGCATGTTTAATAATGAGCATGTCTGATTCATCTAATTTCGGTGTGGTTAATCCTAATTCTGATTGAGGGACATCCCCATAATGTTTTGGATGTACATCGTTCCCACCTGTCAATAATATTCCATCGCACATTGATACCCATGTTTCAGCTAATTCCTCATTACCAAGTGGGAGCACGATTGGAATTCCCCCAGCTTTTTTTATTGCTTCAGGATAGCTCAAATATAAAGTAAAACTGACATTATTTCGAACCATTTCTAAATTACATGTAAGTCCGATGATTGGTTTCGTATTTTTCATTATTTAAAACCCCTATTTCTTCTATAATAAAAGTAAGTTACATGTTACTTTACCCATATTCTATACAAAAACAAACAAGCACCATTTTTGTGCTTGTTTGTTTTTGTACAGGATTAAAATGTATTATACACTGCCTCACATTCTTCTGCGGTTGGTTCGTAAAAACAATGCAATTTATAACGAGCTACAAAAGGTTGATTATACCACGTAGGAGGACAATCCCCAGGCGGCCTAAAATACCATAAGCTAAATTTAGCAGGCCATATACGCTCTCCCTTTATAGAGCGTCTTGCTAAAGATTTCTCCGCTTCTCTCGCTCTCTGATAAAAATAACCGTGAGTTACAGCTTCAAAAGCATGTGGTTGATGAACCATTTGTGGAATGGTGCGGATCCCTTTAAAATCAGAGCAATTTGCTCGAATCCGATTAATTCCTACATTACCAACCATTAGCATGCCTTGTCTTCCTTCCCCTTCCGCCTCGGCCCTTAGCAGTCGTGCCAATAAATCAATATCTGCTTCTCTGGCTTTTACAACAGCCATACCTCCACCTCCATAAATCACTACATCTTTATCATATTTCAAGGAGGCGTGATTGTTGCAGAGGGTTTGTTATTTAATCCGGCTATTAAAATGTGCATGTGCTTTCCGTGTGATATCTTCTGGCGACTTATATGTAAGTGGTTCTTGATGTAATGCTTGGAAAAAATTAATATCACTTGTCTCAAGCTGGCCTATAGTAAGACGTGGAATGAGTCGAACATGAATAGGTTGTTTAGCTTCTGGATCTGTTGATACATGTAAAGATAAATTAAAACTAGCAAATCCTTGATCGTTTAGCGTTGCAAAAATTTTCGTCAAACTTTCCGAAAAACTTAACCAATCTTGTTCAGTAATATTGTGAATATTAGAAGCTTGAGTGAAAATGCCAATAAAGTCATTATGGCTTTTGGGAGCATAAGCGTGTACCCATGCTACACTGTCACACTCGCCGATCCATCTTTCATCAAGTGTTTTTTCTGTTTCATAAAGGTCCGAAAAATACTCTGTACCGTTTTCTTTTTTATATTGATTTTCTTTTTCATTTGTAATCGCTTGATAATTTGTTGGTGATTCTGACGCGATGACATGTAAATGGGGATGGAGGATACTGCCTCCTGATTCTGGAAGGTAGTTCCAGTTAATAGATGCAAATGAAACCTTTGAATCAGTCTTTATTACATTTTGTATGTATGTTTGTGCAGCAATAAAAGCATTTTTTATTAACTGCGTCGTAAATTCTTCTAAGCGAACATAATGTTGACCAGAGAAAACGACTACTCCATTATGCTTGCTATAAGGAAACAGATTTGGAAAAACAATTGCTTCTCCTTGTGTAATGCGATCGTCAAATGTAATTTCTTTTGGAAAGACAGGTGTCATCTTCAAAATATTTTCGGGACAAAACGGACAATTTTTCCCACCACTTTGTTCTGCCGCTTCTGTATAATTAGGTAACACAGGCGACAAACCTGCATCAAACACGAGTCGTGAAGACTCACCTGTTAGTGGATCAAAACGGATTTCTGTTTTTCTTTCTATTAAATTTCCTTGTCCATCATAAAAAGTAAACCATTCTTCTGCTTTTTTGAAATGAATCGTCATTAGCTACTCCCCCTTTATTTTGAATAATAACATGTAACCTTCATTTTGTCTGTATATTCAAACTACTATAACATAAAACGAATAGAATTCTATCTTTTTCGCTTGCGTGGAAATAAAATCAATAACACGAAGCAGACCTCTCATGAATGGAGAGGTCTGCTTCAATATAAGGTATTATTCGTCAAAATCTACATTATGGTACACTTGCGCTACATCTTCTAACTCATCTAAAGCATCTATCATTTTTTCAAATTGCGCTTGTGCGTCTTCTGGCAATGTAATATCATTTTGCGCAATCATTGTTACTTCCGCAACTGTGAAATCAGTAATGCCTGCCTGCTTGAATGCATCTTGCATAGCATGAAATTGGTCAGGCTCAGCATAAACAATTACTGATTCACCTTCTTCTAAAATATCACGCACATCAATATCAGCTTCCATCAATATTTCAAGCACTTCATCTGCTGTTTTTCCTTCAAGACCGATAACAGCTGTAGCATCAAACATATAGGCAACAGATCCACTTACACCCATATTTCCACCATTTTTACCAAATGCAGCGCGCACCTCTGATGCAGTACGATTCACATTATTTGTCAGAGCATCAACGATAACCATAGATCCATTTGGTCCAAAGCCCTCGTAACGTAGTTCATCATAGCTTTCTTCTGAACCACCCTTTGCTTTTTCAATCGCACGGTCAATAATCGTTTTCGGCACACTGTATGTTTTTGCGCGTTCAAGTACAACTTTTAATGCTTGATTTGATTCCGGATCAGGCTCCCCTTGCTTAGCCGCTACATAAATTTCTCGACCAAACTTTGCATATATACGACTCGTATTTGCGTCCTTTGAAGCCTTTTTCTCCTTAATATTATTCCATTTACGTCCCATAATGTACACTCGCTTTCATCTTTGAATCAATACAATAAAACTTGAGGACTTCATTCATGAGATTATATTATAACATTTTTTCCGAATCTCCTATCAAAAAAATAACAATAAAGTTGTATTACTTTCATGATTAAAGCAACTGTTTCTTAAAAATATAAACTATAATAAAATTATTTTTTATCCATACCTAATTTATTTAAAAATATTTTTTCCCACATATTCCATGGGATGATCGATTTCAAGAAGAAGTTAAGTCTTACTCCTTTTCCAATTGGATATCTAAGTTTTTTCCATTGTTTTTGTGAACAGAGATCTGCAATCAATGAAGCAACTACATTCGGATTGCCGTAACTGTTCTGACTCTCCTCTAATTCATTTTCAATCGACTGCATGTAGGATGAATAGGGTGAAGTGTGAAGTTTAGAGCGCTCGGCAATCCTTTTTCCTTGAGACCATATATTTGTTTGAAAAGACCCAGGTTCAATTAAAGCCACATCGATTCCGAATGGTTTCACTTCCAAACGCAAACATTCAGTCCATCCTTCTAACGCATGTTTCGAAGCGACATATGGAGAAAGCCCCGGAAAACCCATCTTCCCGGAAATACTACTGACGTTTATTATCTTGCCATACCCTTGCTTTCTCATACGAGGAAGCACTACTTGTGTTACGGAAATAACTCCAAATAAATTTGTCTCAAATTGCTCCTTATATTCCGAAATACTTATTTCTTCACAAAAGCCTCCAAGTGCAAAGCCGGCATTATTAATAAGAATATCAATCTTCGGTAATTTTCGTAATTGAACCGAAAAATTTTCAACCGACTGAGCACTTGTCACGTCTAGTTGGTAAAAACTTAATTTGTTTTTAATCCCCATCTGTTTACATAATGTTATTATTGTATCCCTATTTTCGAGATTTCTCATTGTCGCTATAACAGAAAAACCGCGTTTGGCTAATTCAAGTGATGCCATTAATCCAAATCCACTGGATGCGCCAGTAATGACTACCGTTTGATTATTCATTTTATTCCCCCGCTTAGTCGAGTTTGAGCTCCAATGTGATTGGGCAATGATCGCTGCCTAACACATGTGCATCAATCGAAGCATCAACTAACTTCTCTTGAAGACGATTTGAAACGATAAAATAATCAATTCTCCAACCGATATTTCTCTCTCTAACCTTGCTCATATAAGACCACCAAGTATATGCGCCCTCTCGTTCAGGATAAAAATAGCGGTATGAATCAATAAATCCTTCTCCGAGTAATTGAGTCATTTTGCCACGTTCTTCATCCGTCACCCCAGAATTCCCTCTATTCGACTTAGCGTTTTTCAAATCAATATCTTGATGTGCTACATTCAAATCGCCGCAGTATACAACTGGTTTTATTTCATCCAATTCAATTAAATGTTCAAGTATTCTATCTTCCCATGATAAGCGATAACCTAATCTAGCTAGATCTCTTTGGGCATTAGGTGTATAAACATTTACTAAGAAGAACTCCTCGAATTCGAGGGTAATAATTCTTCCTTCTATCTCTTCTTCATCTATCCCTACCCCATACTTAATAGATAGGGGCTTTTCCTTTGTGAAGACAGCTGTACCAGAGTAGCCTTTTTTCACAGCGTAGTTCCAGTACTGATAATAGCCCTCTAAATCTAATTCAATCTGCCCCTCTTGGCATTTCGACTCCTGCAAACAAAATATATCTGCATTTACTTCTTGAAAATAATCTAAAAAGCCTTTTTTAACACACGCTCGAATTCCATTTACATTCCATGAAACAAGTTTTAACATTAATCAAATTCCCCTTTACATCCTCATATTATCTATATTTTCCTAGCATTCATTGCTCCAAATTCTATTACTTATCTTATTCTACCACTTTCTCACTACCAAACAAGTGATCGTGTTGTTATACTAGTAAAAGCAACAAGAGTTTTCACAGAAAAGGAGCTTTATTAAATGGATGGAAAGACGCATTTTATTGTAGGTGGTTTAGCCGGAATTGGAGTAGCAAAGTACATAGGGGTAGATTTACAAACAGCCGTTTCTTTCACATTATTAGGTGGATGTGTTGGATTGGTGCCTGATTTAGATGTAAAAGGCACTTTATCAAAGAGGATTTCGTTAAATAAAAAATGGCTTATCTTATTTTTGGGTCTGTTTGGCTTATTATTAATTGCCTATAGTTTCGATAAAAGTTCGGGAATAGAACGTTGGTTGGGAATGGCAGCAGGAATTGCTTTACTTTCTATGCCCTCGATATTTGTGAAGCAAAAAATGATGTTAATGCTGACAGGTCTTACAGTATTATTAGCGGGCATTGCCCAACAAAGTACTTGGCTGATCATGTTGGGCATCTATATCAGTGTTGCATCCCGCCTTCCCCATCGCTCATTAACACATTCTCTCATAGGATTGGCTTACTTCGGGGCAATTGGTTACTACTTGGAGCAGGATTTACAGATTGCCGGACTCATGCTTGTTTGCATCATGAGTTATGCAAGTCATTTAATATTAGACATGAAATGGCTTCCAGGTAACAGAAGAGGAATTAAACTATTCCAACCATTTCTCAAAAAAGAATGTTGAAAATATGCCACTACACTATACAGAAAGAATATTTTTCCCTATAATATTTTCTAAGCGTGTATAATGAATAGATGCTAAACAAAGTTAGGAGGCACAAATAATGCCTGAAGAGCCTAAAAAGGTTTCCTTGCAAGAAGCGATCAAAAAGAAACTCGCTGAAAAACAAGCAGCCCAAAAATCACAAGCTAGTCTAAAAGGTAGCACTTCAACAAAGAAGCTATCAAGTCAGCAAACAAAAAAAGCAAGTAACACAAGACGTAAAATAGGTACATAATCATTTGTACTTATGAAAATGTAACAATAATAGCTTGTAACAAAAAGGCTTATGGATAGTAATACTCCATAAGCTCTTTGTATGCAAAGCTAAATGAATAGAATTAGGTGAGATAATGGATTTTGATATACGTTTTTTATCATTCTACGTGATTCAAGTAGATGGTAAAGATGAGCAAGCTAGTAAGCAATATAAACATTTCCAAACATTGGATACAGACGAATATGATCAACATGCCATTAAGGATTTCTTAGACGGAGAGCTGGCAAAAATTGTGAAGCGTAAAGTAGAGCGCCATCCGAAATCCGAAGCTGCACCAACAAAACTAGGACGTTTTATCGTTGAGCCTGGGCATGAGCTCGATTCCAATCCAAATTATAATCTTTTTGATCGGTTAAGAAACGCCGAAACAAAAACCGATTTTCAAGAAAGCAGTGACGCTTTGGTACAAGCCTACCACGACACTAGCGCTGTGCGTGGTGGTGCATTTCTAGTTGCTGCTGCTCAACCAAAAAAATATTTCGATGACAAATTTCTCTTTATCATGAAATGTGATTTTGAACCAAAAGTAGCTTCGATTGCAGACGAATCAACTTTAATCCGCAACGTAGAAATGGCGATTACTACAAAAAACATGAAGTCGATCCAATATCCTTATATGCCTGAAGAAGGAATGATCGAAGCAAGCGAATTAAAAATTCATCAATCCTCCCACGCACGCTACTTCGAGGACTTCTTGAAATTCGTGGAATACGGTGAATCGATGCCGGAAATATTAAGGACACAAGTCAAAACGATGGTGGAAGAACATTTTACCGAAGTATTAGCAGATAACAGCGAAGAGTTAGAGCAATTTGAAAAAGAAATGGAGATTTGGGAAGCAAGCCCACAGCGAGAAATCCAAGAAAGATTAACGACCGAACAAGTAGTAGAAGCATCTGCACAAATCGTTGAACTTGCTCCTGAAACTGAGTTGAAAATGACAGTTGGCGATACTTCTATTAAAGGATACCTTGCCGATTTTGGCGAGAGCATTCATCTAGCAAAAGTAAATGACAAATATGTTTTACTTGTAGAAGCTGATTCTATTACATTTGAAAAAGGGGTTTCACCTATTGAGTTTCATAGACCCGATGATTTGCAGGAGATTATTGGGAAGATAAATGGAAATAAGATAGGAGTATAGTAGTTATTTAGAGGTTAGATTCATATTATAAAAAATGATATGTCCAATTTCGTGACCATTAGAGGAAATAATATAACTCTGCTCTTTAACTTGTGGCAGGTTTCCTGTCACTCAATCAGTTGATTATGGTATTAATTCATAGGGATAGCTTCGGCTATCTCTTTATATTTCGTTCCTATACATTGATTTCACGGAGTTTAGTTAGCCCTTTCAATCTCTTTTCTTATTCTTACCGTGATATAATGCGAGCTATTCAAATTACAGTTCCCTTTTCGTTCCCTTATATTCTTTAATTTTATCACCTCATTGATTCCCTTTCTAAGTAACTCATATCGCCTAAACTATTATGGCTTTTTGGGCTTTCACCACCCAAAAAAACATTGAAAAGAGCCAAAATCTCATGCCTTCAATCCCATACGAGAAAAAGGGATTTTCACGCCTTGTTTATTCAAAATGCCGATTTTTCGGTTAACAAATAAAGTGTAGAAAAAAATCGATCCTCTTGAGGCGGTATGAGATGATAATTGGATTTATATTGAAATAAACGAGTGGAATAATGGATAACCCGAGACATGGCAAGGTAAATAACAGAATAAAGGAAAGAGGGAATAGAACTCTTGTCCCTCTTTCCTGCATCTATTACCCCAGTTTTCTATTGAAAAAAACGAGCAATTATTGAATTCAGACTGTTGAGGCGAAGGGACAGACTTAAGTCTTACTTTACTTTTACTTGAAATCGGTACACTCCTCCCTCTCCTCGTGCCATAAATATTCTTTCACTTAAAGTTATGGAGTAATGCACGCACTTCATCTGTTGACTCTGTACTAATCAATTCATTTCTTAATTCACTTGCTCCTCGAAATCCGCGGACATATATCTTGAAAAAGCGACGAAGAGGTTTGAATGGACGTGGCTCCAATTCTTTTGAATATTTATCGTGGAGATCCAGATGCACCCTTAAGAGATCTAGCAATTCTTCACTGCTATGGTCTTTCGTCTCTTTTTCAAAGGCAAACGGATTTTTAAAAATACCTCGCCCAATCATCACTCCATCCACACCGTATTGATCAACAAGCTTCAAGCCCGTTTGACGGTCAGGAATATCTCCATTAATCGTCAAAAGTGTATCTGGTGCTACTTGATCACGCAATTTCTTAATCTCTGGAATCAGATCCCAATGAGCATCTACTTTACTCATTTCCTCTGTTGTACGCAGATGAATGGAAAGATTTACGATGTCTTGTTGCAATAAGTGAGTTAACCAGTCTTGCCATTCGTCTACATTCGTGTAACCAAGCCTCGTCTTTACACTTACCGGCAAGCCTCCTGCTTTTGCTGCTTGTATGAGGTTTGCTGCAACGTCTGGACGGCGGATAAGCCCGCTACCTTTCCCATTCTGTGCTACATTTGGTACAGGGCAGCCCATATTGATATCCACCCCCCGATAACCTTGTTTTTTCATATCAATACTCATTTTTCGGAAGTATTCGGGCTTGTCCCCCCATATATGAGCCACGATTGGTTGTTCATCTTCTGTGAAAGTTAAACGCCCACGCACACTGTGGTTTCCCTCTGGATGACAATAACTCTCTGTGTTTGTAAACTCAGTAAAAAACACATCAGGTCTAGCTGCTTCACTCACTACATGGCGAAACACAACATCCGTCACATCTTCCATTGGTGCTAGTACAAAAAACGGTCGTGGTAAATCACGCCAAAAATTATCTTTCATATTTAAATTCGAATCCTCTCATTATGGGACACTAGGCCAAACCCTTGTCCCTAAAATAAAAAGCAAAGGTTCCCCTGCTTCTATTACACTTATACCATGCTTAAGCACTTTTTAACAAACTGATCGGAAATGTTTATTTTCATTAGACAATTCCTATTTTTTAACTTTATAAGTCTAAATAGCCAGTTACAATCATACATGTTCATTCTCTTCTATTCAAATGATTTTATCACACGATCGATTACCAAGATTTGCTCCGATCTTGTATAAAATTATTTGCTTCCAACTCTGCGTTATCCACCGAGACTCTCCCCTTCTGCTGGACACACAATCGCCATTTTATACCCGAATAAATCACCTTTTTATATTCTTATAAACCAACAAGCTCCACTTCCGGATAACATGAAAACTCATTTGCAATTTTTTATTGCAAATGAGTAATAGTCATCACCTGATATCTAACTTTGATTTAAAATATGACTCGCTATTAACATTTATTTATTTTGCTCAAGACATTCATAAACTGCCATCATATCTCGTTTATTTAACTCACGAATACGATTGAAAATGGGTATATCAGCAACAACCTCATTATATAAGCTTTTATCAACAGCATCACGTACTTTTCCAGTTAGCCATGTTTGCACTTCTATCCCATCGACGATTTCCTTACGTCCTTCTTCATTGATGCCAGTTGCATAACAACTGATGCACGGAATTGTTAATTTAAACACGCCATCATGTAGATTATCTTCTGATATAACTTTCTTTCCTTTACAGAATGGACATGGATGGCTTTTTTTAATTTTATTCATTTGGGTAATTAATTTTTTATAACCAAAAGCTTCATACACATAGGTTAGTTTTTTGTATTTTCCATTCGTGAAATACTTATCAATAATAATCTCTCTTGTTTCATTGATATGAGGAAAATCACATATCGTCACTTGATTATTGTTGCTTATGGATTCGATTTTGTCTTTTACTGTGTCCCAGAATGGTAAGATATTTTGTAATACTATTTCGTAACCCGTAAAGCTTGATTGTTCTAATTCAAATATTTTCAATGCAACTTGTGTTTTTCTGGGCAGTAAGGAAACATCTTCTGTTAAGATCATATCGCCACCTACAATCGATTTCAGTTTGACGAGCGCAGGCATATCACCAACAATTTCCATTACTTGGTCAATCGACTGATTGATCATTTCACGAATATCTGTGTCTTCAAATTTAAGCAGTTTATGGTGGTTTAAAACAGTACCCTCGCAAATTGGACATGTAATCTTTTCTTTGGATGCTTTCATTTGTTCTTTAATAATTGATTTTGAAACGACAATATACATACCAAGGATGGTATTAAAACCTACCCATGTTCTTCGCGCTTTACTTTTCTTATCATAAAATGACTTCTCATAATAGCCGTACCAAAATATATGCTTTTCTTCCTCTGACATCTCATTATAACTCGTTGTCAGGTCAAAGCCGAGCTCATTCTTAATTTCTTCAAATAGAAATTCTAATTTTGAATATTGATAAAATTTCAATACCTCCATTAGTTCTGGATAGAAGAGACCATCCCAGAATGGAAGATTTTTGTCTTGAATAACAAGATCTTTATCGAATATTTCAATCTTAAGACGTCCCGAACATGATGGGCAATGATTGCCCTGAGAAAAGAAATCAAAACTTCTCGTATCTTTATTAGTCGGATGCGACGCTATAATATGGTTAATTATGCCACCAATTTCAAAAAGAAAACTATATTGACTATACAAATGCCTTTCAAAATCTATGGCAATGACAGGTGCAATGGTATTTGAATCATGTTCACTATAAATCAAACGGGCCATGGATGATAGACTTTTTAAAATGCCGCCTTTATAGATGTTTTCTGCATTTTTAAAATAGTCCATATGATTTTCTTTTAAATACTTAATGCCCTTTTTTTGCTTAAGAGTGGAATATATTGACGCTGGAGCTGCAAAAACTTCTCTATTGTTTGGATGAAAATAAACATCATGGCTGACAACTTCAAGATGCTCCACAGGTGTAATCTTTCTCTTACCAAAATCACCGATATAATCAGAACTTTCCAGCATATAGGCATTATGTTCAATCATTATGATAGAGACAGATTCATCTTGCAGAATGTCCCTGACACTATCAATGAACTGGTTTAGTATATTTTGTGATAAACCTTTTGAAGGTTCGTCAAAAATAAACAGCGTATGAGCCTTTCTTGAGTTTGAAAATAGCTCTGAAACCAGATGGACACATTGAAATTCACCTGTCGACAAAGTCTGTGTTTTCCTTTCCAACGTCAAATAACCAAGTCCCAGTTTGATCAATAGACTTAAGCGTTTATGAGCAATGGCTTCATTTGGAAGCTCCTCAACAATGTCTTCAATTGAGCGCTGAAAAATATCATCAATTTCGTCACTATATTTGTTGATTTTCTGCTTGATATCAAGAAATGTTGCAACAGTTGAACGACTTGTAATCGACTGGTTTCTGTCCTGTCCTACCATGACCAGTTTATCTTTTGGATATCGCTTGAGAAAATCTTTAGCTATACACTCATTTACAAGTGTAGACTTACCACATCCAGATTCACCCGTAATAGTTACTAGTCTATTTTTCGGAATTTGAATTTCAGCCACTTGAATATTACGACAGTAAAGGTCATTAAATTGATAGTATTCTGTTGGCTTAACTTTATTGCGTTCTTGAAAAACAGGGTTTGGGCGCGGGGATTCTTCGACAATTTTTCCACCGTATTTACCACTGCCAGGCCCAAAGAACACTTGATCATCAGTTGTTTTTAAAACTGTATCAGAATGATCAATAAGCAAAATTTGATTCTTACAGCCCAATTGTTTAATCTGCTCTAAAATTTTTAAAAGGGTTTGATGATCAAGACCAACAGAGATTTCATCAATAATAATCACAGCATTTTCACTGGCTGCCATGAATTCCGCTAAGTAAAGTCGTGTTAATTCCCCTCCTGACAATGTGCCCATGATCCGATTTAAGGTTAAGTAACCGATATTCATATGTATGATATTACTAAGAATACGTTGTTTTTCTTCACTAATATGTAATTCCTCTGAAAGAGAAAGAATCGATTCAACGCTTAAATTGTTGATGTCTGAGATACTATGTGGTTGACTCCTTAATTCTATCGTATTTTTTTCTACTTCATGATTAAAGCGCCTGCCCCCACACTTTTTACATTCGACCTTATTTGTAGTACCGCGTCCTTTGCACTTGGGACACCAGCCTAATTCATTATTAAAGGAAAACATTTCTGGCGAAAGATTATATTTTTCTGCAAGCCTCACCCGAAGCTCTTTAAACACGCCAGTATGAGTACCAACCGTTGAACGTGGATTAGAAGAAATCGATGATCTCCCTAGAAATAGAATCAAAGGCATGTCCTCCATCTTGACGGCACTAAAATTCGTTTCCATTATATTAGGAAACAAATATTGATATTCAGCCTTAGGCAATAAGGAAACAAGACGCTTCTTGGATTCATCACCAATGGTTTGACAAAATGTACTTTTACCAGATCCGGATAAACCAGCAATTCCTAATGATTGATCCTCCGGCAATACAGCATCTAAACGACTAATATTATTAGCAATTAATTGATTAATTTTCATCAGATATTCCCTCCATTCTCTATATAGTATTTCCATGCAAGCACTACTTCAAATAAATTTATCACATTCATTAAAAAGGTCACATTTCTTGTTCTAGAAACGCGCCCTATAATTTTTATTTAATAGAGGTCGTCATACATTCCTTCTACACTTTTTCGAGTTGTGAAAATCCATATTCGTGACCCTTTAATCCGCTTTTTTGCTGACTTCCGTTTGATGAAGGTATAGGTTGGTATTTTCATCTAATATTTCTTTTAAAGTCCAAGTAATATATGTTCTAATTATCTAGCTAATCCACTTCTATTACTTTACCATTTACGATTCCATCCCTCCATTCACTTGGCTCAGCACAAATTGGAATTTGTGTCCTACTACTGACTTAAAGCTATTTTCCTTTCACACGTGTCCAAAATCTATTAACCTCTGTTAGTATATTTAAAAAAATCCTACTTTTTCTCTCTCCATCTACATGTTCTGAAATCAATATCTTTATATACTTCATCTATTAGAACTGCTCCCAATTAAATACCTACGTTTCTTTTTGAAGCAACACAACCTCCCCTATCATACTAACTAAAATTAAGAGTGTCCTTAGCAGTACTTCCAAACATCAATTTATCTTTCTATTCCGTTTTACTATTTGGAGTAGATTATCGTAACTCAGCTCTCTCTTTTGTAACACAATTACTATATTCATGACATATGATTGTTACATTAAATTGATATACTAACTCTACTATTCAAGAAGAGGGGACCATTCATTTGAAAAAGATAGTAATTACTATGATTACAGCTTGTTTTCTAGTATTTGGCTTTTCGGGAGTCTCATCGGCCGCAGCACCTACTACATACAAAGTCCAAAAAGGCGACACTTTGTGGAAGATTGCCAAGAAACATAAAGTAACTGTCAATCAATTAAAAAGCTGGAATAGCTTAAAAAAAGACATGATTAAACCAAAACAAGTTTTAAAGATTACTAAACCTAAAGCTAAAGCTACACCTACAAAAAAAGCAGTATCTAAAAAAGCTGCTCCAAGCAAGAAGGTAGCTACAAATAAAAAAGTTACAACAAATAAAAAACCTAAATTTAAAACAATGACAGTTAAAGCAACAGCTTATACTGCTGGTTGTAAAGGCTGTAGTGGTATCACTGCTACGGGAATAAACTTAAAGAAAAATCCTAATGCTAAAGTCATTTCTGTAGATCCAAAAGTAATTCCCCTCGGAACTAAAGTTTATGTAGATGGATATGGGGAAGCAATTGCAGGAGACACTGGCGGTGTCATTAAAGGAAATAAAATTGACTTGCACATGCCAACTAAAAAGAAAGCTTTTAGTTGGGGCGTTAAAACTGTAAAAATTAAAGTTTATCAGTAGAATATAAAAAATCGGATGCAAATAAGCATCCGATTTTTTATATGGTAGCCTACCTCTAAGAGAATAACGCGATTACTAAAGCCAATTGTTCACTTCGATGCGAATTGGATCATCTAATTGATAAAGCTGAATAAACGCTTCCGCAGCTTCTAACGTTTCAAAATCATTTCTACAAACGCAATTGCCGGTAATTTCGATTTCTTCTCCATCGGAATCAGTCATGGAAAATACACCGCCTTCATCTGACATACATAGCCCATTGCGCAATATGTATACATACGGACGGCATGAAGTAAAGTGTATCAGTATACTGAAATAAGATCCTATCTCAACATTTTTATCATTATTATCGTAAAGACTTTTACTTTTCCAAAACATACATACTCCCCTTTTTACGTTTTAAATCTTTTATATTGTAGAAAAAACTGATCATTATCTGATCAGTTTCTCTACTTCCAATCAAATGGTGTTTGTTGATACACATAGTAATTTAACCAATTAGAAAATAATAAATGACTATGAGAACGCCATGAATTAACGGGTTTTTCGCTTGGATCGTCGTTTGGAAAATAGTTTTCCGGCGGAGCGATCGTTATTCCTTTCTCTAAATCGCGTTGATATTCTTCATTCAGTGTAGTAGTTTCATATTCTAGATGCCCAGTAATCATAATATTTTTTCCATCTTTAGAAGTGATAATGAATGGTCCTGCATCGCCTGAAGATAGTAACGTCAATTCGGGATGGGCAAGGATTTCATCTTCGTGAACGCTCGTGTAACGAGAATGTGGCGCTGGAAAGTGATCATCAAAACCACGAACAAGTTTTATTGTTCGGTCTGAAATTTGATGTGGAAAAATACCGAAGACTTTCTCGGAAAGCTTAAATTTATCTATACCATAATGATAAAAAAGTGCTGCTTGCGCTCCCCAACAAATATGCATAACGGAGGTTACTCGCGTTTTCGTCCACTCCATTATTTTTTTCAATTCCTCCCAATAATTAACATCTTCAAACTGCAAATGTTCAATCGGGGCACCAGTAATGATCATGCCATCAAAATACTTATCTTTCACATCAGAATATGTTGTATAAAACTGATCAAGATGTGATTTACTTACATTTTTCGATTCATGGGTTTCCATATGTAAAAACGATACATTCACTTGCAGTGGTGTGTTCCCAAGAAGCCGAAGTAAATGAACTTCCGTTTTTTGTTTTTCTGGCATTAAGTTTAAAATTAAAATATTTAAAGGACGAATGTCTTGTGTAATAGCCCGCTCTTCATCCATTACGAATATCTTTTCTTTTTCTAATATTTCTCTTGCGGGCATTTCTTTCGGAATATTAATTGGCAATATGAAATCCTCCTTGCGTGAAAAAACTAATACAACCAATTATAGAGTTATTTGAGAATTTCGGCAACATCATTTCTCTTAATATTTCATAAACTCCAAGTATATCCCCTTATCATCGCTTTTTTTCTAGAGCAATATTTTCGTAAAAAACCAATCTATTATTAAAAGGGTCATGGACCGTTAATTCTACTAGATTCCATGGGGTATCTTCGATGCCCGGTCGCGCATACTTATAGTTTTTAGCAAGCAATTTAGATTGGAACCCCTTAATATTTTCTAATTCGATTCTAATAGCAGCGCCAGGGCTACTGTCAGCATGATGCTCGGATAGATGTAAAATGCAGTCACCTTTTGATATTTGTATATATAATGGGAAATCCTTTTCAAACCGGTGCTCCCAATCTACTGTATATTCCAAAAAGTCCACATAAAATTCTTTCGCCTTTTGTACATCAAAAATCCTCAAAATGGGGGTGGTATTTTTTATAACCACTTCCTGCATCTCCATGTATTCACTCCTCCTCTTTTCATTGGTATTAATTACATGATATCATTGACACTCTTACTTGGGTATAAATAAAACAGGCATGCTGTATTCTACATACCTGTTTTAGATAGTAATCTTTAATTATCGATAGAATTAAGATGCGACAAATCAATCATACCTTCGATATCATTGCTTGTTATATATCCAGCTTCTTTGCTAATATCCGCCATTTCTTGAATTACCTGTTCGTTTACGTCAGTCGTAACTTGTAATCTTTTAAAAGCAGCAGCAGTTTCTTCTTTATTTATCTCTTTACCTGTGAGATCTTTAATATGCTTAATAACCAACTCTTGCGCTTCCTCGGGATTTTCTTGGATAAATATAACAGCTTGTTTATGTGCTTTTAAATAAGACGTAACAAGGTCTTTATTTCCCATAAACGCCTCGCTTGCAGCTACCACTGTATTAGTTGAATCTTTTCCCCATGCGAATTGATCCCAATCTAGAAGAAGTTTCCCTTTTGCTTGTGTTTCAAGGATATTCCCCCAAGGTTCTTGGGTTGCAGCAGCATCAACTGATTTTTGAACAAATAATGTAGCAGTATCTGCTGGCGCGGCTGCAAACAGCTCAACTGTCCCACCATTTTCTTTCGCTTTTAAATTTACTGTTTGTAACGCTTTTCTTAGCATAACGTCCTGGGTGCTCCCAATAACAGGAATGGCAACTCTTTTCCCATCGAGGTCCTCCAGTTTTTCAATATTGCTATCTTCACTTGCAACAAGAACGGCGCCACCATTTACTGCTCCAGATATAATATGAAATTTCGGATTTTTTACGTAAAAATTTAGTAGCGGACCTGGACCAACAGTTCCTACATCAATTGCTTTAGTCGTCATTGCTTCCATGAACAAACCGCCATTACTCACAGTCTTTGTTTCTATTTCAACGTTCTCACCAAATGAATCTTCAAAATACTTATTTTCAAGCGCAACAATTGTAGCGATATGCGTTAAATTGGGAAAGTATCCAATCTTTACAGTCTGTTTGTCACTGTTTTCATTGCTTGTGCCTTCCCCTTGTGAGCATGCGCTTAAAATTCCAATCAATAAAATAGCAGTAATAGTGATAATTAATTTTCTAAACATCCTTTATTCTCCTCTTTGTTGTTTTTATTTATTTAATGCTGATTAACTCCCCATTTTGTTTGAACAGAACGTTCCAAACGCATAAACACAACATTATCCATAATCGTTCCTATCACAGCGATAATGATCATTACAGAAATAACAAGGTCCATTTGCCCGAGTGACCTACCTGTTTCAAGTAACTGTCCTAATCCTCCACCAGCACCAAGCAATTCTCCAGCCATTAATGCTCTCCAGGAAAAAGCCCAAGCAATCCGCAAACCGGATAATAGTTGTGGAACCGATGCTGGCATAATCACTGTGCGCAGAAAATGAAATCCGCTTGAACCAAACGTCTTTGCCACACGCTGGTATAACTGCGGAACATTTTTGAAGCCACTTGTTGCACTGATCGTCATCGTCCAGGTGGCACCGATTGTAACAATAAATAAAATGGCGAAATCATTTAGGCCAAACCAAATGATTGCAAGGGGAAACCAGACAATGCTCGGTATAGATTGAAGTGCGGTTACTAAAAAACCAAGTGTATCTTCAACTATTTTAAATCTCCATATGAGATAACCCATCATAATACCTAAAATAATAGCAATGGAAAAACCAATTAAAATCCTACTAAAACTTTTACCTATTGCTGCTGTAATTTGTCCATTAATCAAACCATTGAATAGCGTTTCGAATATTTGAGTCAACCGGGGAAACATGAAATCCGGGAGACCGGAAAATCTAGATGTGACTTCCCATATCGCCGCTATCATCGCGATGAATATGATCCGTCTTAAAGCTGTAGTCATCTCCCATCTCCTCCTTCAACACTTTTTCAATTTCCTCTTGTAGAATCGATAATATTTTTTGCTCCGTATGAAGTGTCACACTATCCGGCATGACGCCATCTTTCGTTGTGGGTACTGTAATTACCTCTTTTATTTTTCCTGGACGTGTAGCAAATACAATCACTTTTTCTGACAACAAAACCGCTTCCCTAATATTATGTGTGACAAAAAAGATCGTTACTTTTGTTTTTCGCCAAATATCAAGTAGCTCTTTATGAAGAACCATTCTTGTTTGCTCATCAAGTGCTGAAAATGGTTCATCCATCAGTAAAATATCTGGCTCCATGACAAGCGCGCGAGCTATGGCTACCCTTTGCTTCATCCCACCAGAAAGCTGATGCGGATAAGCATTAATATATTTACTTAGATGGACCATTTTTAATATATCAAGCGCCTTCTCTTTCGCTTTTTCTTTCGTCATTTTTTTCAAATGCAAACCATAAATAACATTTTCAAGTACAGTAAGCCAAGGGAATAACCCTGCTTCCTGAAAAACAACAACACGATCTGGACCCGGTTTTTCTACTTTTCTTCCCATAATCTTAATTTCACCTTGATCTGCTTTTTCCAAACCAGAAATTAAGTATAGCAGTGTAGATTTACCACATCCTGAGGGACCGACAATCGAAACAAAACTGCCCTTTTCGACTTGCATATGAATGTCATCTAACACTAGTACATTTTGATTCTTTTCATTAGTAAATTTTTTCTTTATTCCATCAATTGTTAGATACATATTTTCACCCCAAAAACATAATCTTTAGTAAGCACTTCTCTATTATTATTAATCTTATCAATTTAGTCAACTATAGATTTAAATAATATACAGAGCCCTAGTTATTAGCAAGGGGGATCTGTATATAAAAATAGTTATTTACTAGATCTGTTTGGACACACTACACTCATAAAGTAATTATTCTTCTAATAAGGATGTATCGTGTAAATCTAATCATCAATTCCTATTCTTTTCTAAACAAATCGCTTGATAAGTATCTTTCTCCTGAATCTGGTGCAATACAAACTACAGTTTGATTGGGTGATAATCGTTTAGCTACTTGTAAGGCAGCATAAACAGATGCCCCGCCTGAAGGCCCAAGTAGGATTCCTTCTAATGCTGCCAGCTTTCGAACAGTACTATACGCTTGTTCATCCTCAATTTGAATGATTTCGTCGTATACAGATGTATTTAATATAGGGGGAATGAAACCAGGACTCGTTCCAACTAGTTTATGTTTGCCTGGCTCTCCTCCTGATAATACAGGTGATCCAGCTGGTTCAACGACATGTACTGTAATCGAATCATCATATTCTTTTAGTGTCTCGCCGGTGCCTGTAATTGTGCCACCAGTACCAGATGTGCCCACAAATGCGGCTAAGTCTTTTCCGTTCTCTTCAATAGCTTCAATAATTTCTTGAGCTGTCGTCGTGCGGTGGATATCAGCGTTTGCTTCATTTTCAAATTGCATTGGTACAAAGCTATTAGGTGTTGTCGCTGCAATTTCTTGTGCCTTTTGGATAGCGCCAGGCATTTTCTCTTCGCTTGGTGTAAGCACAACTTTAGCTCCATAAGCTTTTAATATATTAATACGCTCCATTGTTGCGGAATCTGGCATAACAATGATTGAATCGTATCCCCTAGCAGCCGCATTCATAGCCAAACCAATTCCAGTGTTTCCCGATGTTGGTTCAATAATAGTAGCACCTGTAGTAAGTAAACCAGATTTTTCAGCTTCTATTATCATATTATAGGCTGCTCGATCTTTCACACTGCGACTTGGATTAAAATACTCAAGTTTCACGTATACTTCAGCACTATGTGGATTAGAGAGATGATTTAGTCTCACTAATGGTGTATGACCAATCAACTCGGCAATATTATCGACTACTTTCATGCTTCTCGCCCTTTCTCCCGTTCTGTATTAAACATAGTGTGTATTATAGCAAATACAATGGTAATTAATCAAACAAGAATACAGTGAATTAAAGCTTCCTATATCATTTCCCCTATTGTTTACCTAGATCCAAGGGGATATTGAACAACTGGAAAATCCTAAGGAGGAAGGAAATGCAGAAAAACAGACTGCTTGCAATCATAATTATATTTGCTATTTTTCTAGAAACTGCATGCACGATTGATTCCTTTCCTGTTAGTAGTAATACTACGAAGGAAGAAAAGAGTGAAGGCGATAAATATGAAGCACTTGCCGAAGAATTAAATAGGGAGTTAGCACTTAAAACTGTACAATTGACTGGGTACGCTGAGATTGTTGGGGCCACTTTAGAAGAGCCAATTCATCAATTTTTTGCCGTAAACCGTGAATTCACTATCAAAGGAAATGTAGAAAATTACAGCCATTTAAAAGGTCCATACGTTTGGATAAAAATGGAGCATCTGGACAGTGATATGGCGAATCATACATATGAATATTATTCGCCTTTGGTAAATGGTGAATACGAGCAAATCATTCACTTTTTTAATGGGGAAGGAAAATATTCCATACAAATTATGCTACCTAATAATGAACGAAATAATTATTTTTCTGAACTTGCTACATTTGAAGTAATAAATGTCAATCCGAAAATAGAGAGAGATATTATATACACTCCGTTTGCTATTAAATCTGGACTTGTAATGGATAAACCTCTTACTGGTTTAATCCAAAGCGATAAAGTAGTTTCTTTGTCAGGTAAGCTTTTGAAAGCAGATGGAGATGACACTATCATGTTGCAAATAAAAAAGGATGATGAATCGTGGCAACATATCATCCCTCTTAAAGATGGTGAATTTTCATATGATCTTCCACTATTCTTCGGACAAGGTATTCATGAAGTGCACGTGCTTGTTCCAGATTTAAAATTAGAAGATAGTTATCAATACGCAAGCACCATGCTTGTAGATAATACTTCTGATAAACAAATGGAACCAATTGAATTTCACCGAGGTTATGAAGAGCGCGGAATTCAATTAGAATCTCCTTCAATTGGAGGCAAAAATATTGACCTGCTATTACAAATAAAAGGTGAAATTGATTCAGCGATTCAAAATGCAAGTGAGATCACCCATTTATATGTTAGGACAAAAAAGGACCAGGATGAGGCACTTGATATCATCCCAGTTCAAAATTTTGCATTTGATGATACTGTATATTTACGTTTTGGTCCTGGGAAGTATGATGTAACGATTAATATTCCAGAACCTAGAAAAGAAAACAGTGCCTATTTCAGTTTTACCTCTGTCGCTACATTTACAGCCAATAATATAGCGCCTAGTGATCACCGCGATTTACTACCATCTCGTGGTATTCAATCAGATTTCCCTGAAATTATCGAGCTAGCAAGCAAGATTACAAAGGATAAACAAAATAATCATGAAAAAGCGAAGGCTATTTACGAATATACAGCTAAAAATATCGCATATGATGTAGAAAAATTTCATCATTATAATTTTGAATGGGATGATAGTGCTATTAAGACATTAGAAACAGAAAAAGGTGTCTGCCAGGATTATGCCTATCTAGCTGCCGCTCTTCTTCGTGCAAGTCATATAGAAGCAAGATTCGTTACAGGTACAGCGGGAGCTGGGCATGTGAAAGATAATCACGCTTGGGTTGAAGCGAAAGTAGATGGAGATTGGCTCGTTATGGATCCTACATGGGGATCAGGTTATATAAAGAACGACCAATTTGTTGCACATTACACGGATGAATATTTCGACCCCAATGAAATAGAGTTTAAAAAGACGCATATTCGCGAAAAACCCGAATATTAAAATACACAAGAATAGCTGTCAATCAAAGAATTGACAGCTATCTGATAATTTTAGTTTGTTTAACTACTCTCTTGCTTTATTTGGCTATGGAAAAGTCCATAATAGAATCCTTTATTTTTAAGTAATATATCATGTGTTCCTTTTTCAATAAGTTTACCATTGTCTAAAACTAAAATTTGATCAGCTTTTTGAATGGTGTTTAATCTATGCGCGATTACAAAGCTTGTTCTTCCTTTCATTAAGCGTTGCATCGCTTCCTGAATTCGCATTTCTGTAATCGTGTCGATATTACTTGTAGCCTCATCCAAAATTAATATCGAAGGATTTGATAACATCGCTCTAGCAATGGATAATAGCTGCTTTTGTCCTTGGCTAATACCACTTCCATCTTGTTTTAAGACTGTATCATATTGATTGGGTAGTTTCATAATAAAGGAATGAGCGTTCGCCATATCCGCAGCTCGTTGCACCTCTTCATCTGTTGCGTCTAATTTACCATAACGGATATTTTCTTTAATAGAACCTTGAAATAAATATGAATCTTGTAATACGAATCCCATCTTGCTACGGAGGTTATCGCGTTTAATATTTGTTACATCATGTCCATCCACAGTAATTAGACCAGAATCTGGTTCATAAAAGCGTGCAAGTAAATTAATGATCGTTGTTTTTCCCGCCCCCGTTGGTCCAACGAGCGCTATTGTCTCTCCAGGCATCACTTGAAAGCTAACATCCGTGATTGTTTGTTGATCATCTCCATATGAAAAAGATACTTGCTGAAATTCCACTTGACCAATCACTTTTGATAATCGAATGCTTGCTTGGTTATCTCGCTCTTTTTCTTCATCTAAAATATCGAATACCCTTTCCGCTCCTGCCACAGCAGATAATAGTGTATTAAATTGATTGGCAAGATCATTCAGCGGTCGCGTAAACTGACGAGAGTATTCAGTAAATACGATTATTACTCCAATTGTTACATATCCATTGACTGCCAATATTCCCCCTACCCCCGCAATAATAGCAAAGCTTAAGTTGTTAAGCATATTCATTAATTTCGGAATAAAGCCGGAATATGTTTGAGCCCAATAACCCGCATTTTTTAACCGTTCGTTTTTTTCCATAAATTCAGCGATCATCTTTTCTTCTTGTGAAAATGTTTTTACGATCGTTTGGCCTGAAATTGTTTCTTGGATAAATCCATTCATATCTCCTAGATATCTCTGTTGTTCTTTAAATAACTTACCGGTTCGGTTTGTAATCCACTTCATACCGAAGTACATAAATGGAACAACAGATAAGGTAATTAACGTTAAAGTTGGACTCAGTACTAGCATGACAGTAATCGTTCCAACAAGTGTTAGTATACTTGAAAAAACTTGAATAACAGAACTGTTTAACGTTTGACTCACATTATCAATATCATTTGTTAGCCGACTCATCAGTTCACCGTGCTGACGTTTATCAAAAAATTTGATAGGTAATCGATGCAACTGGTGGAAAAGTTGTGTTCGCATCGTAAAAACAGTCCTTTGACTAATACCAATCATCCAATAGTTTTGTAGAAAACTAGATAATGAAAAGCAAAAGTATACCGCTGCAATAAATATTAAAACAAGTTCGATCGTACTTCCTTGTTTACTCGTAATGTAACTGTCAACTGTTTTACCTATTAGATAAGGGCCTAGCAGTCCTAATCCAGAACTTAGTAATACCATAAAAAGAACGATTATAAGCTGTCCTCTATGCACATCGAGATATTTCCAAACCCGCAATAATGTATCTTTCCAATTTTTCGCTTTTAAAGGCGGGCGATTGGATGCTTGTATTCTACTAGACATCTAAAGCGCCTCCTTAGCTAATTGTGACTGGCATATATTTTGATAGAGTTCAGATGTCTCCATTAAGTGTTGATGGGTACCATTAGCAATAATTTTACCTTCATATAAAAGGACAATCTGATCAGCTTCCATTGCGGTAGTAATTTTTTGTGTAATAATAAATGTTGTACAATCATATTTTTTGAGCGCAGATAAAAGATTGGCTTCCGTCTTCATGTCAAGGGCACTTGTACTATCATCTAAAAATAATAGTTTGGGTTTTCTGATAAGTGCTCTAGCTATCGAGATTCTTTGTTTTTGACCCCCTGATAGATTTACTCCCTTTTGTCCAATTTTCGTTTCATATTTCTGCGGTAGATTTTCAATCGTCTTATGAATTTGTGCGTCTTTCGCACTTTCTATTATTTCCTCGCTTGAAGCATCTTCTTTTCCCCAAGCGATATTGTCTTTCACTGTCCCTGTAAACAGAATAGATTCTTGAGGAACGAATCCAATCTGTTTTCTTAGCTTTTCCAACGTCATTTTTCTAATATCTATTCCATCAATCTTGATAGTACCTTTATCAATATCATATAATCTCGGAATAAGTTGGAATAAAGCTGATTTTCCAGATCCGGTTGCTCCCATCACAGCAACTGTATCACCGGGTTCTACGCTAAAAGATAAGTTTGATAAAACTGGTTTTGGTGTACCGGGATAGGTAAACGTTACATTTTTAAAATCAACAGCTCCATTTGCTATCGTTTTCTTAGAGCTAGATTTTGTATCCATTAAATCTACATCCGTTGTCAGTACCTCCGATATTCTTAAAGAGGATGCTCTTCCTCTTGAGATAGCCATTATTATAAAAGTTAACATGGAAAGCGCCGAAGTAATTCGAAATCCGTAATTTATAATAGCAACGACATTCCCTACTTGCATACCGCCTTGATTTACTCGGATACTCCCATACCATAATATAGCCAAAATCGCTAAGTTCATTACAAAAAGCAATATCGGAGCAGTTACTTCAACTAAACGTAAAGCCTTCACCGTTTGATTTTGCAAATTTTTATTTGCAAGCTTAAATCTATTTTCTTCATAATTCCTTCTAATAAATGCTTTAATTAAACGCATTCCAATTAAATTCTCTTGCATGACATTATTCACTTTATCTAATTTATTTTGAACAGATTGAAATATTTTTCCACTTCTGTTCATCATCCACATTAATAAAACAATCAGGATGGGTATTGGTATAATTAGAAACAGTGCTAGCCTAACATCTACTAACAACGCCATGATAGCTCCACCTATAACAAGTAGTGGCGCACGAAGCGCAATGCGCAAACTCATAAAAACCATATTTTGAATTTGAGTCACATCATTTGTTAAACGAGTAATGAGTGAGGATGTTTGAAAATGTGATAAATTATTAAAAGAAAAAGACTGCACTTTCTTAAATAAAGCTGCTCTCACGTCATACCCAAAGCTTTGGCTTGCGTGGGAGGAAAAGAAAGAATTCACTATCCCTGCAATAAAACCAAATAAAGACATGCCGACCATGATTCCTCCCCACTTCATGACTGCGCTTACATCATTTTGCATGATCCCTTGATCGATTATTTTAGCGATAAATAAAGGATGGAAAAGTTCTACAGTCAGTTCTACTAACATCAGTCCCCATGCAACAGCCATCGCTAATCGGTATGGCTTTAAATAGGTTAATATTCTCCTCATCTAACAATCCCCCATATGAAATCGATCGTTTTCTAGCCATATATGTAATATTAAAATACAAATAGAAAAATGTCATGTGAAGTGGACTGACGTGATCAATAATAATCCCCGCCTACTAAGGGCGAGGAATTTTTTCTTCTTCCATTTATTAACTTTTATTTCCAGCATTTCTTTTCATTTTTCCAGTGAGGAATTCTTCGGAAAACTCCATAATCGGGTTGTTCCTTGCTATGCCAGCTACATTCGGAGTACCAGTAGCGTTCAACTTCTTCATTATATTTTGAACAGAACTTGGCAACTTTTCTTTTTGATATTTTTGAATGCCGTACATAGCCACACCAATTCCAAGCGTTGCCATGAGTGAAACCCACATCTTATTCGCTTTTTTCGTTCTGTCATTTCTTAATGGTATAACCGAATTAGATTTCACAGAACAGCACCCCTCTATTCCTTATTATGTCCTTCGTTTATAATTTAGGACACTATTTATTATTTGTCAGGAAGGAACAGCTTATACAGATTCTTGGCTTACAAAAAATCTCATGTTTAAAAACTGGTTTTTAAAGCATATATGCCTTATGATTATGAAGGTTATTTAATGGAATTTGATATGTAAAGGAGTATTTGGATGGATCAACATCGAGAGCAATGGTCTTCAAAATTAGGTTTTATCTTGGCAGCTGCAGGTTCAGCAATTGGACTTGGTGCCATTTGGAAATTTCCGTACGTTGCTGGGACGACAGGCGGCGGGGCTTTCTTTCTTGTTTTTCTATTATTCACAGTAGTAATAGGCCTCCCCATACTACTTGCCGAATTTACAATTGGTCGCGGATCTCAAAAGGATGCAGTTCGAGCGTATCAATTCTTTGCCCCAGGGACTAATTGGCATTGGTTAGGCAAAATGGGCATGGCAGCTAGTTTCATTTTATTATCTTTTTACAGTGTTGTAGGTGGATGGATTTTTATTTATTTATACAATACAATAACTGGTAAGCTTGCTGGGCTAACAGAACAAGATTATGGCCAGCTTTTTTCCACTTCCATTTCCCAGCCATACACCGCGGTTGGTGCCCAATTTATTTTTATAGCTGTAACTATTTGGATTGTTGCACAAGGAGTGCAAAAAGGAATCGAGCGGGCAAATCAAATAATGATGCCAGCGCTATTTATTTCTTTTATCATTTTAATTATTAGATCGGTAACACTCGAAGGTGCAAGCGAAGGAATAGCATTTTTCCTTTTACCTGATTTCTCTGCATTAAACTCAAAAACAATCTTGTATGCTTTGGGACAATCCTTTTTCGCATTGAGTGTAGGTATCTCAGTAATGGTCACTTATAGTTCTTATTTATCAAAAACAGAAAGCTTGCCAAAGTCTGCTTCTGTCATCGTTTTAATGAATATTTTCATTTCATTGCTCGCTGGTTTAGCAATATTTCCTGCGGTCTTTTCATTAGGGATGGAACCTACTGAAGGTCCTGGGCTTCTGTTCGTAGTATTACCAGCCGTCTTTGATCAAATGCCATATGGTATGATTTTTCTTAGCATTTTTCTCTTGCTATTTCTATTTGCTACCCTTACATCTGCATTTTCCATGCTTGAAATTATCGTAGCAGCTATAGCAAAAGATGATGCATCTAAACGAAAAAAGATAACATGGATAACAGGCTTCTTCGTTTTTCTTGCAGGTATTCCATCAGCCCTTTCATTCGGAGTTTTAGATGATGTATTAATTTTTAATAAATCTATTTTTGATGCTGCTGATTTTCTCGTTTCCAATATTTTATTGCCTATTGGCGCATTAGCTATATCTTTATTTGCGGCTTATAAAATACCTAAGCATTCTTTATTTAATGAAATCCGGACCGGAACTGGTAAAGCAAAATTGATTTTTGCAATTTGGTACTTCTTAATACGATATATTGCACCTGCGGCTATCATCATTGTTTTTCTTGATGTAATTGGTTTTTGGAAATGGTTATTTTAATTTAGGAGGTTTGATCATGACGAATAAATTAGATGTTGCAACATTTGCTGGTGGTTGTTTTTGGTGTATGGTAAAACCCTTTGATCAATGGGATGGCATTCATGGAGTCGTGTCAGGGTATATGGGTGGATACATTGATAATCCAACCTATGAGGATGTGAAGTCAGGTAATACCGGTCATTATGAAGTTGTACAAATTACATATGATCCCGCTATATTCACTTACGAACAGCTATTAGAAATTTTTTGGCAACAAATTGATCCAACTGATGCTGGAGGGCAATTTCAAGATAGAGGCGATTCTTACAGAGCTGCTATTTTTTATCACAATGATGAACAATTGTCTACTGCGAAAAAGTCCAAGATAGATTTAGCTCAATCTGGTAAATTTAATCAACCAATCGTAACTGAAATTATTAAAGCAACTCACTTCTATCCTGCTGAAGAATATCATCAAGACTTTTATAAGAAAAATGAAGAAGATTATTTGGCAGACCGAAATAATTCAGGAAGAGATACGTTCATCGAAAAATATTGGAAATAACATTTTCCATAGTCAATCGACTAATTTATAATAGCGGATATTCTCCTACCTTGAGCATATCCGCTATTATTTTATGACTTGGTATAATCGATACTATTAGGATCTATTTTCTTTAAAGGTCTCGCTGCCGGCCCTTCCATTACTTCCCCTTCAAAGGAGAATCTTGAACCGTGACATGGACAATCCCAAGTTTTATCTCCCCCATTCCAGTTCACTTCACAACCCATATGGGTACATGTCGTGTCAACAACAAATAATTCTCCTGTTTCAGTCTTATAGGCCCCTGCTCTTGCCCCTTTAATCGTTACAACAGAACCTTCACCTTCTTTTATGTCTTTCAATTCTTTGTCAGGCCGCTCTAACTTTCCACCAATAAGATTGGTTGCCACATTCACATTTTCTTTAATTATCTCTTTTATGCTTGGATCTACGACAAATCTTGATGGAGTGTATAAATCTTCATAAGGGTTCGCTTTGCCAATGATTAAATCTGTGATAAGCAAAGCTGCAACTGTACTCGTTGTCATTCCCCATTTCCTAAACCCTGTTGCTATAAAAATATTCTCATGCCCTGCCGATATTTTTCCGATGTATGGAACCTTATCAACTGTAACTAAATCTTGAGCTGACCACCGGTATAAAATATTTTTTGTATTGAAATTTTCTTTAGCGAATTTTTCCAGCGCTTCATAATGTTTCATTTCAACCTTTCCTTGACCAGTTTTATGTCCATCACCACTAAATAGAAGGAATTCTTCCCCGTTTATTGTAACGGATCTAATGGAGCGGGTCGGCTGTTCAGCATTAATGTACATGCCACCTGGAAATGTCTTTTCAGGCTTTGCTGCAATAACATAAGAACGTTCAGGATGCATGCGAGCAAAATACCCTCTCCCATCATGAAAGGGAAAATGTGAGCTGGATATTACATATTTTGCAGTCACTTTCGATTCATTTTTAAAATGGACGATTGCCGGATTTCCATCTTCCATCCGAGTAGCCACAGAGTTCTCATAAATCTCTCCCCCGTTTTCCTTTATATAGTCCAGTAATCGTGTCACATACTGCAGGGGATGAAACTGTGCTTGATTTTTCATTATGACAGCAGCTTTAACATTTAAATCAAGTGGGATACTTTCCGTATACTCGCCATCAATACCAAGCTTCCGATAAGCTTCCGCTTCTTTTTCGAGGTCTGCTAAGTAATCACTAGAAGTTGTATAAAGATAAGCATCTTCTTTTCGATATTCACACTCAATTCCATGTAAGTCTATATTATTTTCGATATATTTTGCTGCATTTAAGTTAGCCTCATAGTATAACCTGGCCTTCTCCTTACCAAAGTGTTGGATTAATTCATCGTAAATCAGTCCATGTTGAGCTGTGATTTTTGCAGTAGTATGTCCTGTAGTGCCATTAAGTACTGAACTTGCTTCAAAAATTGCTACTTTAAACCCTTCTTTTATGAGTGCATATGCAGTTGTAATCCCTGTAATTCCACCTCCAATGATAGCTACTTCTACTTCGATATCATTCTTTAGTTGCGTAAACGATTTCATTTCTGTTGATTTGATCCAATATGATTCTGTTTCTTTAGGAAGTTGCCCGTCATTATTAGTATTTTTCACATTCATATTAATGCCTCCTTTTTCACTCTCTACTTGATATCCCCTAATCAGTAGTAAAACATGCGCAAAATAATACAAATCTGACGATATAAAGGATTTCTTAGTATCGATATTCTTCGAGCTGGTGAGAGGACATTATATTGTCTCTCAAAAAAACAACTCCCACATAAAAATGTGGAAGTTGTTTGTCTGTTGTTATATCAACAATTAACTTATTACTGGTAACACTCTAGTTTCTTTTTCCATTTCTGACTTGCAGATAGGACAAACTGTTTTTTCTTCAGTAGAAAAGGCATCTCTCATCCAACAAGAACAATCTTCATTTGTGCATGACCAGACAACTGTTTCTTCTTCAGGGATAGGCTCCTGAGGTCCCCTTCTATATGCCATGGCTTAGATCCCCCTTCTCATAATAGTTCTATTATACGCTAAAAACCAAGATAATCCAAATCGCTCTTCAATAAATCATCTATTAAGAGGCTTTACTTTTATGTAGGGAAATATCCCTTTTATTTGTTTTTATTAGCTCGGGTCTGATGGACATTACTATACAGATAACAATCGTACATAGTAGAAAAGAAAAAATCATTGTCGTACCGTTCATGATAAAGGAAAAAACAATCGGAGTTTTACCTGCTTCATAAGCGTATTTAGCAAAGAAAATAACTCCTGCAATAAAATGCCAAAAGTAGCGAGCTAAGCTTCCAAGAAGGACACCAATAGTAATGGTGCATATCATTAAAGCTTTCTTTCCTTCAGAAGCTAATTTTTTTACAGCAGGCGCAAGCAAACCGGCAAACCCAATAAAACTAAAAGCAATAAAATATTCTATGAAGCCCTGTAGTGGTGTTACGATATAATAATCACCGATAGCAATTTGTAATAGACCCCATAATAATCCAGAAATAAAGGCAGTCTTGATTCCCCATCTGAACGCTACGATAAAAATTGGAACCATCGCAAATGAGATAGAGATTGAAGGTGTAGGCTTGATGGATGGAAGCAAATCCAAAACGAGTGCCATTGCAGCAAAAATGGACGCTTCAATCATTGCCTGTAAAGAAATTCTTTTCATAAAAAAACCCCCTATGATTTAAGTTCTGCACGTATCCATAGGGGAATAGAAATAGTGCATAAAAACACTATTTCTTATTCAGCCACATTCCTGCGCTAGTATTAACTAACAGGTTCGAAGGGTCAGGATTATTATCCACTCTCAGCATATAGCTCCCCCTGTGGTACGTCGATTCAATTATGCTCAACCCTCATTATATACTAGATGTAAGAGATTGCAACTAGATCGTACAAAAAATCAGACAATTCCTCTTTTGTAAATAATAAGACGTGACAACTAAAACATGCTATAATACTTTGATAACGTTATATTGGAGGATGTGTGCATTTTGATTACTGTTAATAATGTTGGTCTCCGTTTTGGTGATCGCAAATTATTCGAAGATATAAATATTAAATTTACGCCTGGAAATTGCTATGGCTTAATTGGTGCAAATGGAGCTGGGAAATCTACTTTCCTTAAAATTTTATCAGGCGAACTTGAGGCTCAAACAGGAACTGTATCTATGACTCCCGGTGAGCGACTTGCTGTTTTAAAACAAGACCACTTTCAATACGAAGAAGAAGAAGTATTGAAAGTAGTTATGATGGGTCACACTCGCTTATATGAAATCATGCAAGAAAAAGATGCAATCTATATGAAAGCTGATTTTTCAGAGGCAGACGGCATGCGTGCTGCTGAACTTGAAGGAGAATTTGCCGAATTAAATGGTTGGGAAGCAGAATCTGAAGCAGCGATTTTGCTTAAAGGTCTAGGTATTGATGAAACTTCACATGATAAGAAAATGGCAGAACTTTCTGGTTCAGATAAAATCAAAGTTCTACTTGCACAAGCTCTTTTCGGTAAGCCCGATGTTTTATTACTGGATGAGCCGACAAACCACCTTGATTTAAAAGCAATTCAATGGTTGGAAGAATTTCTAATTAACTTTGAAAATACGGTTATCGTTGTATCGCATGATCGTTATTTCTTAAATAAAGTTTGTACCCATATCGCAGACTTGGATTTTGCAAAAATACAAGTTTATGCTGGAAACTACGATTTCTGGTACGAATCAAGTCAACTTGCTCAGCGTATGGCTTCAGATGCAAACAAAAAGAAGGAAGAGAAAATAAAAGAACTACAAGCTTTTATTGCGCGCTTTAGTGCGAATGCTTCCAAATCAAAGCAAGCTACTTCCCGTAAAAAGTCTTTAGAGAAAATCACATTAGATGATATTCAACCATCCTCTCGCCGCTATCCATTTGTTGGATTTAGCCCAGAAAGGGAGATCGGAAACGACTTACTTAGAGTAGAAGGACTTACTAAAACAATTGATGGCGTAAAAGTGCTTGATAATATCAGTTTCATCATGAATAAAGATGATAAAATTGCGCTTGTCGGAAAAAATGAGATTGCCAAAACTACACTATTCAAAATCTTAACTGGAGAAATCGAACCCGATGAAGGATCTTTTAAATGGGGTATTACAACATCTCAAGCATACTTCCCTAAAGATAATTCGGAGTTCTTCGAAGGCAGCGAATTAAATCTTGTTGATTGGCTGCGTCAATTTTCTCCACAGGATGATAGTGAGAGCTTCCTACGTGGTTTCTTAGGTAGAATGTTATTCTCTGGTGAAGAAGTATTGAAAAAAGCTTCTGTATTATCTGGAGGCGAGAAAGTAAGATGTATGCTTTCAAAAATGATGTTAAGTGGAGCGAATGTACTACTACTTGATGAACCTACAAACCATTTAGACTTAGAGTCGATTACAGCGCTCAATGATGGCTTAATTAGTTTTAAAGGATCTATGATATTCGCTTCCCATGACCATCAATTCATTCAAACAATCTCTAATCGAATTATCGATCTTACACCTAAAGGAATGATCGATAAAGAAATGAGCTACGACGAATACCTTGCAGACGAAAAACTACAAAAACAAGTCGAAGAAATGTACGCTTAATAAAGAAAAGCGGAAGGCCCTCGACGTTGCCACACAGGAAGTGGTATATTCTAGTCGAGTGTCCTTTTAGACAAGATAAGGAAAACGAATGTTAACTTATCACAAGGATATTCACACCATACAAATCTAAAACCCTGGAGCATGAGTGCTTTCCAGGGTTTTAATTTGGCTTTTTATTCATTGGCAAGCAAATGTTCTGATTTTTTTATCACTCGTTCAAGAATTTCGGCATTCTTTTTATACATTTCTTTCACATCTTTTAGATCAGTTTCAAGCGCATACGACTCCATGTCTGCCTGACACTTTTTTAGAGACATTAATAATTTTTTTCGCGGATTTGCTGTCGGTACATTTATTTTATCATCATAAATGTCAACAGTCAGCGTTCCATAAGAATCCACTTGTCCAATATATACATTATCAAGTGCAACATTTAATTTTTCCAATTCTACCTCTAACCACGCTCTCGTATGCCCACCAGCCGCAAGTGCTGAGTCTACTACCTCCCCTTCAAGTATAACCATTTGAGGTACTTTTTCGGGCGCGACATCCATTTGCATATCTTTTGGGGTTAGTGGTTGCTTTTCTTTTTTCAGTAACACATTTAATTCGCCATCTGCTTCCAATATAGCAAATTCAACGTCTGCTACTTGAAATGCATTTTTCTTGCGTAGTAATTGCATCAATTCATCCACCGTATATTTTTCTTTTGATAAATTTTCTTCCTGAATCTTTCCATCTTGAATAACAATCGTAGATGTTCCTTCAATAAAGTTTCTCGCCTTTTTGCTTTTTAATCCGATAACTCCAGCAAAAAACGGGATAGCAGTCCATACAACCAAACTATATAACCCATGTGCAAAGTTTGACTCAATCCCTGTTGACATTTCAGCAGCAATACTACCAATCGTGATACCAGCAACATATTCAAAAAAAGACAAATGAGACAGTTGTTTTTTCCCTAGCCATTTCATTAGCAAAAATAAAACAATTACTAAAGTTGCCGACCTAATTATTACTTCAAACCAACTTGGAAGATCCATTGTAATAACCCTCCCTCTCAAGACTTTCTATATTGTAGTTCTTCCGCTTTCATATATTCTACTCTTAACTGTAAACTTTGAGCGACTTGTTCTACATCCAACATACATTCGTGAAAGATAGCCCGCGCCTGTTCATCAGAAGCAACTTGAGCATAGTGAGAAAATTCGGATTGCATAGCTTTTATACTTGCAAGTGAACCTTTTATATTTGAGATAATCGTCAATTTCATTCATCTCCTTTTATAAAATCCATCACATACTTTATTATTGTTGAAAAGGAACAGAGTGAATAGATATTCACCCTGCCCCTATTTATCAATTATTGATTGTATTGTGGCTCTTCTTGCAATATTTCTTGCATTCTCGGTTCTAAGGAGTTTATCACAGATTGTGTTTGTTCTGCTGCCATTTTATATAATTGTTTTGCTTGTTCATTATCAGTTTCTAGAGCAAAACCTTCCAAGCTTGCATGTGCACTTTTTAATCCTACAATTGTTTGTTTCACATTAGTAATGACAGTCATAATGAGACATCTCCTTCTTCAGTATATTTTTGGTCGCAAAAGATACCTTTTATAGGATGTGGAGGAAAAGGAGAAAGTATAAGTTGTAAATAATAACAAAAAAGACCTACAAATGTAGGTCCAATAAATTTTTTATTCCAGTTTTATATAACGGTATAAATGACTAACAATTACTTTCAATAGTGCATATGTCGGTACGGCTAAGATTAACCCTAATAACCCTGCAAATTGTCCAGCGACCAGTAAAACAAATATAATGGTCAAAGGATGCATATTTAATGCTTTTCCCATTACAAGTGGGGAAATAAAATTACTCTCTGTTTGCTGGGCGACAACAGCCACTATTGCAACTAACAATGCTTGGAGTGGAGATGTAAGCAAACCTACAATAATTGCTGGAAATGTCCCAATCCAGGGACCAACAAAAGGAATGACATTTGTTACCATCGCAAGTACACCCAGTACAAGTGAATATTCAAGACCGATAATTAAGTATCCAATGTAAGCCAGTAAACCTACACAAAAGCTAACAATTAGTTGACCTTGTATGTATGAACTTAATGCCTCATCCATTTCTACCAATATCTTTTCCGCTTCCACTTGATGCTTTTTAGGCAGAATTTTCATTAGAAATTTAGGCGCTTGCTTTCCATCCTTTAACATAAAGAACAAAACGAAGGGAATTAATACAAGCACCATCACAATATTTGCTATAAAGCCTACTGTTTCAGCAATAGTTGATGCAATATTTTGGAACATGCTTTGTGCGTTTTCTTCAAACTTAGCAGTTAGTTTGTCAATCGAAAGATAATCATTTTGTATTTGCTGAAACCATTCATTTTGCGATAAACTAGTTAGTTTATCTTGAAGAATTTGTGCATATCCTGGAAAGTTTTTAATTAAATTATCAAATTGCATTTGTAATTTAGGCCCTATTAAGAATACAAGTCCGGTAATAATCCCGCCAATGGCGATAAATGTAATAAGAATTGCCAATGTACGTGGTATTTTCTTAGACAAAAAATTCACGATAGGTCTCATTAAATAATATAAGACGCCAGCTAAGATAATAGGTGGAAATAAAGTTGTAATAATAACTACAAGTGGTGTAAAAATAAAACTGATCTTCGTTCCTAACCAAATAATTAAAAAAATCATGATGATCGCTACACCAAATTTAAACCATTTTTCCTTTTGCATGAATTCTCCTCTTCTCTATCTGTATCATTACTAGTTATTATCGCATGAATGGCACGAATTTCAATAATAAACTAATATAAATAAATACCTGGCACCCATAATTTTGGATACCAGGTACTAATTAATTAACAGACATTTCTTTTTCTAAAGCTTGAAGTCGTGTTTGTACTTCTTCTTCTGTGAGTTCGTGTTCTTTAATGTATAAATTTCTAGGGTGAACCCGACATTCATCAGTGCAGCTTCTCAAATATTTATGTTCATTCTCTTCCGAACTGAGAAATTGTTTATTGCATTCAGGATTTGCGCAGTTGATATAACGTTCGCATGGCTCCCCATCAAAATAATCGCGACCAACGATAACGTGCTCTTTCTGATTAACTGGAACAGCAATTCTTTCATCAAAAACATAGCATTGTCCATCCCAAAGCTCGCCTTGCACAACAGGATCTTTCCCGTATGTGACAATTCCCCCGTGGAGCTGTGATACATCTTCAAAACCTTCTTCGAGTAACCAACCGGAGAACTTTTCGCAGCGAATACCACCTGTGCAATACGTCAATATTTTCTTACCTTCGAACTGATGCTTATTTTCGCGCACCCAATCTGGCAATTCACGGAACGTAGTAATATCTGGCCGTATCGCTCCTCTAAAATGTCCAAGATCGAATTCATAGTCATTTCTAGCGTCTAAAACGACTGTATCCTCTTGTAGCATCGCCTCATAAAATTCTTCTGGGCTTAAATAATTTCCAGTTACTTCTTTTGGATTGACATCATCCTCGAGTCTAAAAGTGACAAGCTCTTGACGCGGACGAACATGCATTTTTTTAAAGGCATGTTTATCAGCATCATCAATTTTGAATGGCATATCAGCAAAACGAGGATCATTATGCATCATTTCCATATATTGATTGGTCTGTTCAATTGATCCTGAGACTGTCCCGTTTATACCTTCGGCAGCAACAAGAATTCTTCCTTTTAATCCAAGCTCTTTACAAAATGTGAGATGTTCGCTCGCAAATTGTTCTGGATCTTCAATTGTTACGTATTGATAATACAATAATACTTTATAATTTAGATTTTCCGACACAAAAAATTCCACCTATCGATTTATATTTGCAAGATATAGAATCGGTTGCCTTAAGATTATACTATCTTTTATTATTCTTGGCAAACCAATACCTTGCACAAATTGCTATAGCACTATGTGTAAGAAGTTAATAATTATTTTATGCAATTTATAAGCCGTTGAGTATTGTCTCAACGGCTTATCTTTTTGCATTAAATTAAATTTACTTTTTTTGTATCAATATGATACTGCACATCAGCTACATTCTTTGTGAATGTTTGATCATGCGATACGAATACAATCGTTCCCTCATATGCAGCCATAAATCGTTCTAATGCTACGATCGCATGGATATCTAAAAAATTATTCGGTTCGTCTAACAATAAAATATTATATTCCCCGAGGAAGAGCTGACAAAGTTGGAGACGTATCGCTTCTCCGCCGCTTAACGACTTCACAGCTTTCAGAATATCTGTATCAACAAATTGCATTGCATGTAAAACACTTCTTAAAAACCCTTCGTCATATTCTGAACGTTGTTTTAAGAATTGCAATACCGTTTCGTTACTTACAAATTGATAACTCATTTGACGAAAGTAACCAATTTTTGCCTTTGGAGAGATGGTTAAACCTGCACCATTGATTGCTATATGATGAAGCAACGTACTTTTACCAACACCATTTGCACCAGTAATCGCTATTTTTTTACCAAGTGGTAGTTGGAAGCTTACCTCATTTAATAACATGTTATCCTTCACATGAAGGGTTAATCTGTCTGCCATAATTGGAAACTTATTATGCAATTCCAAAGCTTTTGATTGACGGAATACAATTTGCTTTTCTTCCTTTACAGCCTCAACTTTATCAAGCTTTTCTATTCGCTGTTTAATCGCTTTGGTTATGCGATGTACCGCTTTTTGGCTCGTAGCTTTTGATTTTGTCTCAAACATACGATTTGCTTTTGCTTTCGTTTCTTTTTTTGACATACTGCCTGCTTGAGCAATTTTTTCAGCTTTTAGCATTTTATCTTTCGCTGCTTTTTCGAGACGATCTTTCTCTTTTATGAACTGTTCATAACCTTGGCTTTGTTGTTCTCTTTCTATCTGCTTTTGAGCCATATATTCGCTATAATTTCCTGTATAAACGCGCACTTTACCATCACACACTTCCCAAATGGTTGTAACAAGTTCGTCTAAAACTGTGCGATCATGACTAATTAATACAAGTGCTCCATAGTAGTATCGCAATTCATTGAGTAAGAACGAAATGCCAGCTTGGTCCAAGTGTGTTGTAGGCTCATCTACAAGTAAAATTTCATAATAATGCGTAAATAATTGTGCGAGCTTCAGCCTTGTTTGCTCCCCACCGCTCAACTGCTCAGTATTCTGTGGGACTGCTAATTTTCCGAGCAATGTTCTATCTGCTTTTGCAACGGATGGAGCTTCAAGTTGTTCAAAATAACCAGACTCCATGTAGCACTTCATTTTCCCGCTTGTCGGTTGAATCTTGCCAGCAAGTAACTTTAATAATGTACTTTTCCCTGCGCCATTTCTTCCAACGATACCGATGCGATCAAATTGATGTATAGCTAAGCTTTCAATCTTTAATACTTCTTTATCTAAATAGTTCACACTAATATTTTCAAGTTCAAAACATATTTGTTCCATATTCGCTACCCCCGAAATTTTGTAATTTCGTATCGATAGCTAGGATCGATACGAGCTTGTATAACTAAGCTCGTATTAATAGAATAGTAACATCATCATATATAATTCCTCCAAATAAATAAACATACGGTCTGTAATGGCATATATATCCCGTAGAACGATAACCTTTTACTACCTCTCTAAGCTTACATGTTATGAACGCCCCTGATTAGAAAAATTGTAAAAATGCCTTGTTTATCGTTCCATAAAATCTTCTTCCGATTATAACTTTTTGTCCTAGCCAAATCAAACGCTAAAAAAATATACGTTGTACAAGTTCGCAATATGGATTCTAAAAGGTAGCAGCATATGCTTGTTTAGCATGCTACATGTCTATATAGATCTCTTAGTATGATACAATCGATAAAATAATAAAGAAGGAGGACAACGATATGTGTCGAAATATAAAAACATTATTTAACTTCGAGCCTTCAGCTACCGAGGATGAGATTTTTGCAGCTTCACTTCAATTTGTACGTAAGGTCTCTGGCTTTAACAAGCCGTCGCAGGCAAACGAGGAAGTATTTAATCGAGCTGTAGAAGAAGTAACTATCATTACGCAGAACTTACTAGACTCACTAGTGACCAACGCCAATCCGCGTTCCAGAGAAGTTGAAGCAGAAAAAGCGCGGATTAGAAACGCTAAAAGATTTGGAATGAAACATAATTAAGTTGATCAAATATCAATATTAATAGCAAACTAATACTAACTTTCATCCCAATTGTAACGTTATTAGGTCAGTCTTATAAAAAAAGAACGAATAACCTTCGAAACAAAATCAGCGGCGTGCTTAAAAAGCGCATCGTTGATTTCCTAACAAAGAGATTCATAAGATTATCTCCATCACCATCCCGAAGCATTCCCCCATTTTTTCTGCAGTAGCTCTATCTCCTTTTGATGTGGCATTTCTTCTTTTGGTGTTTCCAATATAAAAGGAATGTTTGCAAGCTGAGGCGTTTGTACTAACTGGTCAAATTGATCCTCCGTAATGTATCCTGGCCCAAAAATAGGAGCATGTCGATCCTTTCCTACACGTGTTTCATACTTCGAATTATTAAAATGAATCAGCTTTAATGCTCCAAAATAGTCAAGTTCCATGCCTTTACTTAGCACGCTATCCCAATTATCACCATCCCATAAGCCGCAAGAGAATGCATGGCAGGTATCAAAACAAAATCCTATTTTTTCATGATAAGTGCATAATTTGCGTATTTGAACTAATTCTTCCAAGGTTGTTCCAATCGCTCCGGGCAAACCTGCATTATTTTCAAGTAATAGCTTTGCATTTCCGTCCCATCTTTGAAGAATTTCATTCAGCATATCAATGACAAGTTGGTAGCTTGCAATGGGATCTGTATGACTAATCTGTTTGCCAAAATGCACAACTACACCAATAGAGCCACATGCCTCGGCGATATCTAAATCATTTAACAATGAACGAATTACTAATTCGCGTTTTTTCTTATTTTGGGGCGTCAAACTAGTTGGATAAGGCGAATGGCTGACAGACATAAGCGACTTTTCTTCGCAAAATGCCTTGCATTGCATTGCATCTTCATGACTAAAATTTTTCACTGCTAAACTTTTTGGATTTTTAGGGAAATATTGAAAAGCTGCAGCATTCATTCGGAACGCTTGCATTGCAGCTCCTAAATAACCCTCTCTAATAGAAGTATGGCAACCGAATTTCATATGAATTCTCCTTATGCATGTCTAGTGCTGACAATTTCCACAGTAAAATGTATTACGAGCAGAAATCTCTACTTTCAAAATTGGTGATCTACATCGCTTACACGGTTTTCTTTCTTGATCATGGACGTACATCTTGTTTTTGTAACCGCCAGTCTGGCTATCCCCTTGAAAAAGAGGTTCATCCATATAACCACCGCTTTGAATGGCTTGCTCTAAAATAAATTTGATCGATTCGTATAAGCGAACCTTATCCCCCTCTTTTAGTCCATTCATTTTTCTTTCTGGTAGCAATTGCGCATTCCATAAAATTTCATCCGAATAGCGATTACCGATCCCCGCAAGGAATCTTTGATTAAGAAGTGTTGTTTTCATCGTTCCTCTTCTGTTTTTTATTATTTCCAGAAAAACATCTAGTGAAAAGTTCTTATCAATTGGTTCTGGACCAATATCTTGAATTTCCTCCTTTAACTTTTCTGCTGATAGCAGATGTAGATAACCTAACCGAAGCCCGATAAAATACAAATGGTGATCTCCAAAGCTTAGCTGTACTTGTACCGTGCGATTTGGTTTGTTGTCTGCTTGTCCATAAAACATCCAACCACCAAGCATAAGATGTAGTAATAGACAGGAACCATTTTGCAGCCGAAAAATTAAATATTTGCCCCTTCTTTCTACGTTTTTAATTTTCTGATGTAATACATGATCTTTAAAATATTCCAATGACACATTGATTGATTTTTTTCGGTTGATCACAATATCGGTTATTGTTTGATCAAGGATTTTTTGCTGCAACAGTAATTTGTAAGTTTCCATTTCGGGGAGTTCTGGCATTGTTAGCCCTCCATTATTAAAGATTATAATCCCATTATCCCTCAATTAAAGAAAATCATGATAATTAACTGAGATACTCCTTACACTTTCCGAATATTGTTTGTGATCACCGATTCTCCTTTTAGGGGGAGGGTTTTTTTCATAAAGATAGCGCCTATTTTGAAATGATAGTAATCAATACATGTGCTCTTATATCTTTAAATAATTAAAAAAACGTTATATAAATCGTTTAAGTTCTTTTCGGTATTGATACGTAAACTTTTTTCCCCTAATTGTTTCAATCACTGACAGAGGGATCGTGTTTAATATTTATAGATGCTTATAGTGTCCAGCTCTTCAATTTTTGATTATAATAAAATAAAGTGAAAGGATGATGAGATGGATATTCCTCAACAAATAACACCGCAAATTAAACACAAAAGCTTGCCTAGGAAAATTTTATTTTGGCGAATTGCACTTATAACACTTGGTGCTGTACTAATGGCAGTAGCCTTGGAGCTATTTTTAGTTCCAAATAATATTTTAGATGGCGGAATTACAGGTATATCGATTATTTTAGCTCATTTAACCGGTTGGCGACTCGGGTTTATTATTTTCATTTTAAACATTCCATTTATATACCTAGGATATAAACAAATTGGAAAAACCTTCGCATTCACTACTTTTTATGGTATTTTCATATTATCTATCGCTTCTATTTTTCTCCATGATGCCATAGTAGTTACCGATGATCTGCTTCTCGACACTGTATTTGGTGGTATCGTTCTTGGGATAGGTGTTGGAATTGTAATCAGATATGGTGGCTCTCTTGATGGTACAGAAGTTCTATCTATTTTACTCAGTAATAAACTACCTTTTTCCGTTGGAGAAGTAATTATGTTTTTTAACTTTTTTATTTTTGCGACAGCAGGTTTTATATTTAGTTGGGAACGGGCAATGTACTCGATCATTACATACTTTGTGGCATTTAAGGTAATAGACATTGTGATCGAAGGATTGGATGAATCTAAATCGGCTTGGATTATCAGTGAGCATGCAGACGAAATAGGTAATGCTATTCTAGCTCGACTAGGTCGTGGAGTGACCTATTTAAAAGGTGAAGGCGCCTACACTGGCGACGATAAAAAAGTGATATTTTGTGTGATTACTCGTCTAGAGGAAGCGAAACTTAAATCAATTATTGAAGAATTAGACGATAGCGCCTTTCTAGCAGTGTCCAATATTGCTGAAGTTCGCGGTGGTCGATTTAGAAAGAAACACATTCATTAAAAAACTCGTTGCTATTTTTTGCAACGAGTTTTTTACTTCAATTACATTTGAGTTTTTCAACCATTTTGCGCTTACTCCGCATTTAACTCACGAACTTTCTCATCACTAGGCAATAGCCACGTAAATATGCCGAATAATGGCAACAAACTACATAGAATCATTACAAATTTGATACTGTAAAGATCTGCAAGTGTACCGAGTAATACTGCGCCGACAGCACCCATTCCAAAAGCAAAGCCGACAATTAATCCAGATACCATCCCAATTTTCTGCGGAACGAGTTCCTGTGCATAGACTACGGTAACACTAAAACTAGATGTGATAATAAATCCAATTAGAAAAAATAATGGGATGATCCATCCTACTGATACATATGGTAATAAAATGGTTAATGGTGCTGCTCCTGCCATTGATAAAAAGATTATATTCCTGCGACCGAAA
Organism: Lederbergia lenta NBRC 16444; assembly: GCF_001591545.1. Taxonomy (GTDB): domain Bacteria; phylum Bacillota; class Bacilli; order Bacillales; family Bacillaceae_C; genus Lederbergia; species Lederbergia lenta. The sequence continues at coordinate 1,233,272 of NZ_BCVC01000001.1, read as the reverse complement.
CGATCTGCTAATGGTCCTCCTAAAAATGTTCCCAGTACACCAGCAAACATAAATATAAATATGTATAATTGCGCCTGTTTTATCGATAAACCATAATCATTAATTAAATAAAACTGATAAAAGTTCCCAATGCCCGCGGAATACCAAGAGCGTGCAAAAACAAGAAAAACAAGTAAAGCCATTGCCGCTTTAATTTTTGGTTGAAGTGGTATTTTAGTCTCATCAATCGACTTTTTCTTCGGTTTATACATATCGATCTCTAGACGAGTCTTATACCACCGTGAAACAAACAACAATAGTATAATGCCCATTAAAGCAACAAAAGTAAAACCGAGCGCTCCTTTTTGGCCAAAGCGTATAAATATGAAGGCTGTAAATACTGGTGCTAAAGATTGCCCAAAGTTTCCACCTACTTGATAGATTGATTGTGCCAGACCACGTTTTGCCCCTGCAGCCATGTATGCTACACGTGATCCTTCAGGATGAAATATAGCTGACCCAAGTCCGATAAAGAAAACGGAAAGTAGTATAAAATAATAATTGGTTGATAGGCCAAAACCGATCAATCCGATCATACTTAGTAGCATACCAAATGGTAATAGGAACGGTGTTGGTTTTCTATCGGAAAAGTAGCCAAAGACAGGTTGCATAAGTGAAGAAGTCATATTAATTACAAAGGCGATCCAGCCTAATTGTGCGTAAGATAGACCAAGCGATTCCTCGAAAATCGGATTCATTGCTGGAATTACAGCTTGAATGGCATCATTAAAAAGATGACTACCACTGATGGCAAACAATACACCATATACGGTAGCCATCTGTTGTACATTATTTTTAGTTTGAGCACTATTCATTTCCATCTCTCTTTTCGAGTTGAGCTAACGTTAGATCGCTGAATGGTTCGTCGTTTTTCATTAATAAAAGACCATAATATAATTGCAAGTCATCATCACAACTTGTGCAAAATACATACTCACCTTCATTCCAAAAAGCTGCCATTGTATTTTTTTTAACCTTTACACATTGATATTTAGTCTGCAAAGCTGAAAACTGTTGTAAATAATATTCAATGGCGGATAACTGATCTTTAAAATCTTTAGATTCAATGATGGCTTCTTGCCAACCTTTAAAAAACCACCATGGTTCTGATTCACCTTTTGTTGTAATAACTTTCCATTTGTCGTACACAGTAAAACCTCCACATTTTTAAAAATGATAATATGTAGTTTATTATACATTACCATTTTGTCTAATACACTTTTTGAATATTTCATGCTAAAAAAGGACAACTTTATGTATAAGGGAGGTGTATGTTTTATGGCGATTATTGGAGTAGAAGAATCATTAACAAATGTACAGCAAGCACTGCAAGAGAAAGGACATGAAGTGATTTCTATTCGAAACGAATCTGATGTAGCGAACTGTGATTGTTGCGTCGTTTCAGGAATAGATTCAAACGTCATGGGTATGCAAACAGTGGCCATGGAAGGATCAGTAATTGAAGCAAGTGGGTTGACAGCTGATGAAGTCTGTCAGGCTGTGGAAAGCAGAATATGATATAAATTAATTCGTTTATTACTCACTAGTGAGTCCGTTATTCCAAAAGGAGCTTGAAACCTAAGCTCCTTTTTAATTGAAATAGCATTCTTAATGTTCACACTTATTGGCTATGTAAGTATAAAAGATAAATCTTTTATTGATTTTACTTTCGTTTACTCGCCATCTACTGTCCTTCAAGTAAGAAATACTGGCCCCACCACTTTTAATAAGTAATATACTCGGGTAAGCATTCTGTATAAGCACCGACCTCCTTTCCCTTCTAGTTATTTAGTTTCAAGAAGCTATATGTTTCTTAATATGAATTATATTGAATTTCAAGTATAATTCTTATTGAATGATTTTTAAAAACAGAATGAAACTTTTCGGCGATTCATTCGTTATTATTGTGTGAGGAGTGGTGAAAAATGAAAAAAGGCTTAGGAGCTATTATCGGTATTATCGTCGTTATCGCTCTCATAGCATTTCCTTTAATAGGGAGTTACAATGGCTTTGTCAATGCAGAAGAAGATGTCGATCAGAAATATGCTCAAATTGAAAATCAGCTTCAACGAAGAATGGATTTAATTCCCAACTTAGTAAGTACTGTAAAAGGTTATGCGAGTCACGAAAAAGATGTGATGGACGACATTGCTAGTGCACGATCACGATTAGCAGGTGCTGATTCATTGAAAGAACAAGCAAATGCCGATGCGCAATTAACCGGTGCTTTGGGTCGATTGTTAGTTATCTCGGAAAATTATCCTGACCTAAAAGCCGACACACAGTTCACACAGTTGATGGATGAGCTTTCTGGTACAGAAAATAGAATTGCTGTAGCACGTATGGATTATAATGACCAGGTCACATTATTTAATAAAAAAGTAAAACAATTTCCTGGTCGACTCGTATCAGCCATTTTTGGTTTTGATGAAAAAGCATACTTCAAAGCAGACGAAGGTGCAAAAGAAGCGCCGAAGGTTGACTTTGAAGGGAATGAGGATTAATGAAACCCGTTCATTCTATTTTCCCTTCTTTTTTGATTATATTATTTTGTCTACTAAGCAATCAGGCACATGCAGCTAATGTGCCTGCACCTGTAGGCGATATATATATTCAAGATTTCGCTGAAGTTTTATCCAAAGAACAGAAAAAAGAATTAAATGAACTTGGTACTTTATTAGATGAGCAGACAGGTGCTCAAATCGTCATATTATCAGTAGACTCACTCCAAGGCCAACAAGTTGAAGAATTTGCATTAGAGGCTTTTCGACAATACAAGCTTGGGGATGCGCAAAAAAACAATGGAGTGCTATTACTATTGGCACTTAATGACCGAAAAATCCGGATTGAAGTTGGTTACGGTTTGGAAGGTGCTTTGCCAGATGGAAAAGTAGGTCGGATTTTACAAAGCTACGCTTTACCATATTTAGAAGAAGAAAATTTCAGTATGGCACTTATGAATACGTATAAACAACTTTTTAATGAAGTTTCTGCTGAGTATAAGCTAGATAACCGCACAGATACGAAAGCTTTTGAGCCTGAAACAAGTGACGGTCCTTCTTTAATTACAATAATTATCTTTTCATTGATTGCGCTCGGAATTGTCTTTCTAGATATGCGTTTCCTTGGGGGAGCATTAACTTTAAGCATATTACGAATGTTGGCTGTCATTTTATCACGCGGTGGTGGAGGTGGCAACGGCCCACGGGGTGGTGGTGGAGGTTCATCTGGTGGCGGCGGTGCTAGTAGAGGCTGGTAAGATTTCTCACCTTGAAAAATGTTTTTCAAGACTTTCGCCTTAAATGAGCAAATCCACATTTTACAAAGGAGTGTCATGTTATTTCATATTCAGTTCACGTTATTGTCCGAGGCAAGGTTCAAGGCGTTGGCTTCCGATTTTTCACCCAACAACTAGCAAACAAATATCACTTAGACGGCTGGGTAAGAAATCTACATGATGGAAATGTTGAAATTCATGCGGAAGGAAAAAATAGTGAATTAGATGCTTTTTTAGAAAAATTGAAATCAGGTACTTCTCCCTTTGCACATATCGAACAAATGATAATAAATACCTCAGATGAGTTAAAAGGTTATTCCTCATTTAAAATTAAATACTAAGTACTAAAAATCCATCGTCCGAATCTGGGAGATGGATTTTTATTTCACTTTATCTAATTGATTGGAATAATAATTTTCTCAAAAGCGGGAACAACATATCAGGAAGCTTATCAATAGAAGGTACGACTAAGCTATACGGACCGTAGATATTTTGGAACACTTTCCTTTGTTCCTCCTCTACCCCATTCATTGATAAAAATATATTAAAAACCTCTATTCCGCGTTTCCTCGCTTCTTGGACTGCCTCATGTGTATCTATAATTCCATTTTGGCTATATCCATAAGCAGCAGGCTCACCGTCCGAAAAAATCAACAGAAATTTTTGTTCTTCTATTCTCTGATACAATCGTTCACTACAAACTCTGATTGCATATCCGTCACGATTATCTTCTTCGGCCTCTAATTGTAAAATCTCAGGACCTGACTTTGCATGAAGGGAGGTGGAAAAATCAATTACCTTTTTAAAATAATTAGGCTGATCTTTCTCAGAAGCTTCACCAGCATCTTCCCAAAATCCCGTTATCTCATGCGGAACTTTTACCGATTTTAATGCTTCATGGAATAAGGTGATCCCTAGTTTCGTTTCCTCCATTTTGTCTTGCATAGATGCAGAACAATCGATTAATAAACCAAAAACTGCATTTATTTCATTGGAAGGCTCATTTTTTTTGTAAAATAGACGCGGTTGTTCTTCTGTAAAAAAGCGAAGTATTTTTTTATTAAGTCTCCCATATAATAAATCTGTACGTGGTTGAATTTTTTTATGTTCTAATGTAATATCAATAACATTTTTTAATTTTTTTTGGTAGAGACTAACATTTTTTTTATATCCTGCATATTTATTTATTTCATCTTGTGATGGAATAACTTTCGGCAAGAAGATCGGCCTCGCATATTTATTTTCTTTTCCATATGGAGTACCCCCTTTCCCGCTTTCAATTTCCATGCTTTCCATTGATTGAAGATCAGAAAAATCTTTATTTGAACTTTTTCTAGCTGAGCCTTGGACAATCGCTAGTGCTTGATCACCTGCTTCGCCTTCCCTTGCTTCATTTGCAAGGATATCCGTTTGCGTACCTTGCTCAAGGTCAAATTGCATAAAGCTTTTACCCGGATCACTTGTTTCACGATGCCATGTTTTCATTTCTTCGTTAAATACTTCTTCGTCCCCACTTGCACTTTCTTCTGCTTGATCATCGTTTTTAAGTGGGTCTTTACGTAATAACTCTGAATATGTCTGTCCACTTACATCTTCTGCATCCAGTTGTGGTAAATGAAAATAATCATTGATCATATCTTTATTTATATAGCTCTCTACTAGTTCAGCAATTTGCAAAGATATGTCAGCAACTTCTGCTGTCGTAGTTGCATCAAATAATTTCTCTAAATTACTGCGGTATAGAGGTAACATTTCATTTACTTGAGCATTTAATTGAGGATAACTGATATTGGGGCTATCCGTATTTAAGAGAATATATGCCAAATTATATATCGCATCAAGTTGAAAGCTTTTTGCCACATTCACAGTTAATTGTGATTGAAAATAGTTCATATAAATTTGTCTTCTTACAGTAAACTCTTTTATCATGCCAGGTCTTATTTTTTTACATTCTTCTTCAATTCTTAAATCTTCTGCTAGTTTAAAAAGTTGCTTAATAAATCGTGGATGTTTATAACCTTCTACTTGTTCATAAAACTTAATTGCTGATGGAAAGTTTGTAAATTGTATATTTCCAAGCGCTCTTAAAAAAACATCACTTTTCATGCCAGCTCGCATTATGTCAACTGGACGATGATTCCAAAAGTGACTCACATATACTCTTTTCTCACTTTTATCTAGATAGGAGTGAACACGAAATTCTGTTTCATACTCATAATCTTTTGTTAAAGTTCTTGTTAGATCTGCTAACTCCATTAATAACATGGAGTCTATTTTTTCATCATTAAAATGGATGAATCGATACAATATGCACCCTCCTAAGAAAACAAAGTGGCCGCAATATTCATTACAGCTGACTTCTCCCTCTCTTCTTCCAATTTATCTACGATTCCTCTTTGAATGGCACGAAGTGGAGGCAAATACTCAGCAAGATCGCATGTATCAATTAGGGCACGAATAGAAGCCGCTTCTTCCGGAATTTGTCCATTGCTTACTTGCGTAATTAAGTCTTCGGATAGTTTAACGAATGTATCAATCATTGCTTCATTACGAAGATTGCTTTCATTCACTAATACTTTTTTTAATATGTCATTTTGAACATACGGAATATCTATCACAACAAAACGATTCTTTAGAGCTTCGTTTAACTGCACCGTTCCAATATATCCTTCATTAATTGCAGCAATCACACCAAAGGTTCTTTTTGCTTTAATCACTTCGCCCGTAAAGGGATTAAATAATGTTCTTCGGTAATCGAGTACACTGTTTAAAATCGGTAAAGTTTCTGGTTTTGCCATATTAATTTCATCAATATATAGTAAATGTCCCATATTCATTGATTTGACAACTGGACCAGGGACAAATTCGATTGTATTTACTCCTGCTTCCACTCCAATTGTTTTAAATCCTAGCAATGCTTCAGCATCCATATCTACAGAGCAGTTAATACTATGCATAGGTTGTTTGAACAAATGAGAAAGTGTTTCAGCAAGCTTTGTTTTACCCGAGCCCGTTGGCCCTTTTAGTAATACGTTTTTACCAAGTGAAAGTGCGATGATTGCATCTGTCAATATGTTTTCATCTGCTGCAATAAACCTACTTTCATTTATTCCTTCGTCATCTACATTTGAAAATATAAGGTGACGGTCTAGCATAACCTTCTCAATATCGGCAGGTAATTCAACTTTATTCATTATTCATTTCCTTCCCATTTAAAATCATGTTTTTTATACTCTCTCCCTATCTTATCAAATTTAAAAACATTATTAAAAAAAAAGCATGCAAAAGGCAGGCTTTTCAATGGAAACTCAGTATTCGCTTTTTTGGCATTTATCTAAAAAGTCATCATTGCATTCCCTTTTCTATTTATTCAACATCACCATTTCCTATTAATATCACTTCATTAGCTCGCTTCGTTTGGTAAGTATATAAGCCCCGACCAATTTTTGAAATATTTTCATCATGCTTTTCAATGGTATGCATAAAGGTGGTCATATTAGCAATTTTAAAATCAGTACGTTCTTCAATCAGTCTTTTCAATTCTGCACCACGAATTGGTGTCGTACGTTCCTTTAATATAGTGATTGCTGACTCACGCATTTTAGTTGTCTTACTACGGCGAGAAGGACGGTTTTTTTTATTTTTAGAGGGCTTTGATGTTTGATGAATATTTTCACTTTTTATTTCACTTTCTATAAAAGGTGCGGTCGATTCTATATAATGAAGTTCGGAAGAAACCTCCTCCTCAACAGGTTGATCTTTTGTATCTATTTCTCTAAGACGACTGAATATAAAAGCTCTCTCTTTTTGTAATTCTCGCATCAAACGCTCTTCCGTATCAATCATTTGTTCTAATCTCATTTTCAAAGCCATTCTTTCTGTAAACATCTTCCATCCCCTCCACCAAATGATAATTATCTATATTAATAATATAATAAATGGGAAATTAGTAAAGTGATTTTTTGGAAAATTCCTTACATTTAAACATCATGTAGTTACTAATAGAAATTCAACTATTTATTATTAATTTACTTGTTTTTATAAATTAGATCTAGTAAACTACTATTTGTAAGCGCTATCAATATTATTGAATGATTTTTTATTATTTTAAGGAGGAATTCAATGAGCCAAGTTACGATCGAAATAAACGAGAAACTACAAAAATTTCTGCAAGGTACTAAAAAGATGTATATCAATGGAGATTTTGTTGAGAGTGTCTCTGGTAAAACGTTCGAAACTCCGAATCCTGCAACTGGAGATGCGCTTGCTACCTTATATGAAGCTGATGAGCAAGATATTGATAAAGCTGTTAAAGCTGCTCGGAATGCATTCGATGATGGAGAATGGTCGAAGATGAGTGCTGCATCAAGAAGCAGACTCATGTACAAACTAGCAGATTTGATGGAAGAAAATAAAGAAGCATTGGCACAATTAGAAACGCTTGATAATGGAAAACCGATCAGTGAAACGATGAATGCAGATATTCCTCTCGCGATTGAACATATGCGCTATTATGCCGGATGGTCGACTAAAATTACTGGTCAGACCATACCAGTAGCCGGACCATATTTTACGTATACCCGCCATGAAGCCGTAGGAGTGGTTGGTCAAATTATTCCTTGGAACTTCCCATTGCTAATGGCAATGTGGAAAATGGGTGCTGCACTTGCTACAGGCTGTACGATTATTTTAAAACCTGCAGAACAAACACCCCTCTCCGCATTATATTTAGCTGAGCTCATTGAAGAGGCAGGTTTCCCGCCGGGAGTTATTAATATTGTTCCAGGATTTGGCGGAACTGCTGGACAAGCTCTCGTTGATCATTCTCAAGTTGATAAAATAGCTTTTACCGGTTCTACTGAAGTCGGAAAATTAATTATGCAAAGAGCTTCTACTACTTTAAAAAGAGTAACGCTAGAACTGGGTGGGAAATCACCTAATATTATTTTACCCGACGCAGATTTAACAAAAGCAATACCAGGTGCATTAAATGGTGTCATGTTTAATCAAGGACAGGTTTGTTGTGCTGGGTCTCGAGTATTTATTCAAAAGAAAAATTTTGATAATGTAGTGGCAGATATGGCATCACACGCCAAAAACATTAAACAAGGAGCGGGATTAAATCAAGATACACAAATAGGACCTTTGGTATCTTCTGTTCAGCAAAATCGGGTATTAAATTATATAGAGAAGGGAATTAATGAAGGGGCAGAACTGCTTACTGGGGGGCAAAAGCCGCGTGAAGAAGGTTTTTTTGTAGAACCAACCATCTTTGCGGATGTAAACGATGATATGACGATTGCAAAAGAAGAAATTTTTGGACCCGTTATTGCTGCGATGCCATACGAAGATTTAGACGAAGTGATAGATAGAGCAAATAATAGTGAATATGGACTTGCAGCAGGACTGTGGACTCAGGATGTAGCAAGCGCTCATTATGTAGCAAACAAACTTCGGGCTGGCACAGTGTGGGTGAATTGCTATAATGCTTTTGATGCGGCCGCACCATTTGGTGGATTTAAACAATCAGGTATCGGTCGTGAAATGGGATCGTACGCACTGAATAATTATACTGAAGTTAAAAGCGTATGGATTGCTATGGAATAATTAGAATGAATGTCGTTTATATTAATTGAATAATAATTTCGTAGTTAATACTTTTCTTTTTGTTTCAAACAGTGTAGAATAATTAAATATAGAGAATTATTCAATTTCAAGAGGAGGTTTTGCACGGATGAGAGTTATGACTAACGAACAGCTTGTTGCAGCCTATCGAGATGCGAAAAAGAATGATCACGGAGATAATGTCGTTAGATTGTTGAAATCTGAAATTAGAAAACGCGGGTTAAATCCTTGATGGTCAAACTACTTCTCTATTTAATAGAATAAATAAAAGTATAGCGTGCGAGATCACTTGCACGCTTTTTTTGTTTTTATATAACCATCTAAATTTATTTATTACTTTTCAAATCTAGGTGAAGTAGGATCACACTCAGGCTCTGGTGTATTAGATGATTTAGCTAATTGATTTAGATAATAGCATTCTTCGCGAAACATATGATCTGCCATTAAAGCAGGAAAATTCCCAAGAATTTTTTCAGAAATTTCTAGTTCCAATATTTCATTTAAAAACAATTGAAACGCCTCTATCTCTAACTTTATATCATTGTTCATTCTATCTAATGCCGGGAAGTGATGTGCTTTTGTACGTATAAAACCGGCGAATTCTACTGCTTTTAAATAAAGATGATTAAAGTCTTGATTGAATTCAGCGCTTTTCTTTTTAAATGCTTTTTCCGTTGCATCGAGTTTATCTTCAATTGCCCCAGCATGCCCAGAAGCATCTTGCAGCCAAAGTAAGTGATGGTGTAATTCATGTACAATTGGTGGAGATTCTTTCCTCTTATAATAACTAATAATCCGTTCAAATTCTTCTAGTTCGTTAACCATATGATTCATAAAAGTTGGAGAAAGGTGAAATGTGATTTTATTAAAAAGCAACTTTTCCAAGATGGATAGTTTAAATTTTTTCAATCCAAGCACCTGTGGTTCAATTTGCGCTAATAATTTTAATGCATTTTCTAATGTATTTAGCTGTCTTGCGTCGGTTAATAATCGATCAAAATTGCTTTTAAATGTCTTAGCAATTGCGATATCATTTTTCTCTGATGGACCTAATGAATCAAGGATAAATCGAGAATGATCCCCGAAAACTTGTAACCAGAATTCATATTCAAACTTTACCTCTTTTAATATAATGGACAATAAGTTGGCCTCCTTTATACGCCTGCTCATGAAAGCATATTCTATTCTTTTGTTTTCATACCTATAAAAATACAGTTATAACTTTGTAAGGTTTAGTGTTAAATGAACATTATGTCAAAGAAAAAGAACCTATATTGATGGAAATACTAATCAATATAGGTTCTTACTTATGTAAAATGGATAGCGTACTTTTTATATAATTGTTCATATTAATGTTGATCGGTTAGGCTCTCCGTTCCAAACCTAACTCTACAAATATACTCCTATAAATCTATGTTTGTTTTATTGTCATCATATTTGCTCGTTATCTGTTACTTAGTGGCATTGATTAAACTCCCACCCTACGATTACATTCTTTTAGACCTTTTTAACAAATTCAGATTTGAGTTTCATAGCTCCGAAACCATCAATTTTGCAATCAATATCATGATCACCGTCTACCAAACGAATACTTTTTACTTTTGTACCTATTTTTACAACGGATGAACTACCTTTTACTTTCAGGTCTTTGATTACTGTTACTGAATCACCATCGTTCAAAACATTACCATTTGCATCCTTAACAATCTTTTTATCTTCAATCATTTCTGCCTCTGTCTCGATTGCCCACTCATAGGCACATTCTGGGCACACCAAGAGACTCCCATCTTCATAAGTATATTGTGAATTACATTTTGGGCATTTTGGTAAATCAACCATTAATCATTTCCTCCGTCCATAATTGTTCGTTCCTTGATAAATTATCTTCAATCCTCTTCTCTTAACATAAGTGTACAAGAAGCTACTTATATGTTGCCATAGTCTTCTTATAAAGACAAACCTTGACTAAGGTATTTAAGATATAAGTCTATAGAGTTATATTTAGACATTAATAACTAGACAAATATAAAACACCCCATTAGATATTAGTGTCTAATGGGGGAAATTAGGATAATTTTATTTAAAGCTAATATATTAATACTCTTTTATGATCGAGTGAAAATCAGCCTTCTAGTAGTAGATCTTCTGGATTCTCTAGTAATTGTTTAATCGTTACTAGAAATCCAACGGCTTCTTTTCCATCAATTACACGATGATCATAAGATAGAGCGACATACATCATAGGGCGATTTTCCATATTCTCAGCATCGATTGCAACAGGGCGTGTTTGTATTGTATGCATACCAAGGATCCCTACTTGTGTTCCATTTAAGATCGGTGTCGATAATAATGATCCAAATACCCCACCGTTTGTAATCGTAAACGTACCACCTTGCAGATCACTTAATGCTAATTTATTGTCACGCGCCTTTTTCGCTACTGCAAGAATATCCCCTTCAATTTCTGAGAAGTTTTTGCGGTCACAATCGCGAATGACTGGGACAACAAGCCCTTCATCCGTTGATACAGCAACACCGATATCATAGAACTTTTTCAAAACTAGTTCATCACCATCTAGCTCAGAATTTACTGCTGGATATTTTTTTAATGCGGCAACTACAGCTTTTGTGAAAAATGACATAAAACCAAGACGAACGTCATGTTGTTCATAGAATTTATCTTTTTTACGCTTACGTAAATTCATGACAGCTGACATATCAATTTCATTAAACGTTGTTAACATTGCAGTGTTTTGCTGTACTTCGACAAGTCTTTTAGCAATTGTTTGACGACGTCGTGACATACGAACGCGCTCTACAGGCTTTCCATCATTTTGATTATATGTTGGAGCTGCCTTAGGAGTAGCGGCTTTTTCCGGTGCTGGTTGCTTTGGTTCATTAGAAAATGATGTAACATCTTGTTTGCGAACTCGTCCTAGCGGATCTATCGTTGGAACTTCACTAAGATCGATCCCTTTTTCTCTAGCGAGCTTGCGCGCTGCAGGAGAAGCAATTGGGCGATCTTTTCCTTCATCCTTTGTAGTTTCTTCTATTACTGGCTGAGCTTCTGATTGAGCAGGTGCTTGTTTTTCTTCCGCTGCTTTTTGTGGTTCACTAGATGTTTCGGAACCTGATGTAGCTCCAGCTTCAACAATTGCTATTACATCCCCAACTTGGACAGTATCCCCTTCAGATGCTTTTAGCTCTTGTACAACTCCTGCTTCTTCGGAAATTACCTCTACGTTGACTTTGTCTGTCTCTAATTCAACGATGTACTCTCCTTTTTCAACATGATCGCCTGGTTTTTTTAACCATTGCGCAATTGTACCTTCTGTTATCGATTCTGCCAGTTCTGGAACTTTGATTTCTGCCACTTTAAAATCCTCCTCTAATATATAAAGCGATGTCAGCTGTTAATAAGCAACTACTTCTGGTTTGAATTAACAAAACTACAAAAGTTTTTGGTTCAAGTTTATTTCGTGAATGCGGCTTGAAGAATTCGAGTTTGTTCTTTTCTATGGATAGTTGGATCTCCCTCAGAAGGACTTGAACGTCTACGACGACCAATGTATCTAACTTCCGCACCCTCTAAGGCGATTTTTCTTAAATATGGTTCAACATGTAACCATCCACCCATATTTTTTGGCTCTTCTTGTACCCAAACAAGATCTTTTGCGTTCGGATAGCGATTAAAGATAGTCGTTAATTCTTGTGTTGGAAAAGGATATAATTCCTCCACTCTTACAATGTGAAGCCAATCTACATCTTCTTTATCTTTTAAATGTTCTTCCAAATCAATCGCTACTTTACCACTACAAAGAATGATACGCTCTACAGAATCATAATTACTTCCGAGCCCTTTTTGTTCAAGAACAGATTGGAAACTACCTTCTGATAGATCTGTTATATCGGCTGCAGCAAGCGGATGACGTAGTAAACTCTTCGGTGTCATAACTACTAATGGTCTAACCCATTCTTCCCTTAACATAGCTGCTTGTCTTCTTAACAAATGAAAGTACTGTCCTGCGGTAGATGCGTTAGCTACAGTCCAGTTATTTTCAGCTGCACTTTGCAAAAATCTTTCTACCCTTCCACTTGAATGCTCAGGACCTTGTCCTTCATATGCATGGGGCAGTAACATAACTAAACCAGATTTTTGTCCCCATTTTGCTCTACCGGAAGAAATAAACTGATCAAAGAAAACTTGGGCCATATTAGCAAAGTCTCCAAATTGCGCTTCCCATATTACTAGAGTCTCAGGTGCGAAAACATTGTACCCATATTCGAAACCAACTACAGCCGCTTCTGTTAATGGACTATTGTAAACGACAAATGAGGATTTCACATCTTTCAAATGATGCATCGGGATGTATTCTTCTCCTGTTTTCTCATCATGTAATACAAGGTTTCTTTGTGCAAACGTTCCACGTTGAGAATCTTGACCAGTAAATCGAATCGGTGTTCCATCTTTTAAAATAGAACCAAATGCAAGTGATTCTGCATGCGCCCAGTCAATTTTGCTTTCGCCTTCAACAAGATTGGATCTTCTTTTTAAAATACGGCTAAGCTTCTGAAATACATTAAAGTTTTCAGGCCACTCTAAAAGTTCTTGATTAATAGTTTTTAACACATCTGCCTGAACATTTGTTTTTAATTCTCTGTGACCGTTTACTATATGTTCCGGAGGGTTCATAGCAGTATCCCGTTCACCATCTTTATTCGTGACAGAATCATAAGATTTTTGTAATTTCGCTTGAATTTCTTCATCAATCTGTGTTGCTTCTTCTTTTTGCAATATCCCTTTTTCGATAAGACGTTCAGTATAGATTTCTTTCACTGTTGGATGTTTACTTACCACATTGTACATGAGTGGATTTGTAACCATCGGCTCGTCCATTTCGTTGTGACCAAAACGTCTATAACCGACTAAATCAACTACGAAGTCTTTATGAAACTTTTGACGATATTTATAAGCCAATATTGCTGTAGCAATTACAGCTTCTGGATCATCCGCATTTACATGAACAATCGGTACTTCAAAACCTTTTGCTATATCTGAAGCATATTTAGTTGAACGTGAATCAGAACTTTCGGTAGTAAAACCGATCATGTTATTCGCGATGATATGAATTGTTCCGCCAGTATCATAGCCCTTTAAACGTCCCATATTTAATGTTTCCTGTACAATACCTTCTCCAGGAAAAGCGGCATCTCCATGAACTGAAATAGCAACACAGCTTGCTTTATCTTGATCCGGATAACCGGCTTTGTTTCGATCCTCTTGGGCTGCTCGTGTATATCCATCAACGATAGGTCCAACAACCTCAAGATGACTCGGATTATTAGCCAAGGTAATTCTAGTATTCGCTGTACTTCCTCTTTTGACTTTACGATCGGCACCTAGGTGATATTTCACATCACCTGTCCATCCGTACGTAATCCCGATTGAACCCTCAGAAGGGATCAAATCTTTGTTCGGGGCATGTTGAAACTCTGAAAAAATCAATTTATATGGCTTTTCGAGAACATGTGCCAGTACATTAAGACGCCCACGGTGAGCCATACCTATATTAACAGTTCTCGTACCTGTTTCTACTGTAGAACCAATGATTTGATCCATTAATGGAACGAGCGTATCTAGTCCTTCAATGGAAAATCTCTTTTGACCAACAAATGTTCTATGGATAAATTTTTCAAAACCTTCTACTTCTGCAAGTCGATATAATAAAGCAATTCTTTGTTTTTTTGATAGATTAGGATAGAAACTTTCTGACTCAATTTGTTTTTGCAACCAATTTTTCTCTTCCAAGTCATGTACTTGATGATATTCAAATGCAAGTTTCTGAGTATACACTTTTTTCAAGTGAGTAATCGCATCCAAACCGTCTTTTAAGTCTGACGGAGCATTTGGTGAAATAAAAGATGCGGGAATTTGTTTTAAATCTTCTTCTGTCAAATTGTATTCCGCGATATCTATTCTTCTGATATCAGGTATCTTATCACTTAACGGCCTAATATCTGCAGCCAAATGACCATATGTCCGAATATTATCAGCCAATTTCACGGCAGCTACAATTTTACTATACATATCTGGATTAGCTGGTATTTGAAAAGATACATCTGCCTGCCCTTTTGTCGTTTCAGATTCAATTACAGGTGAGGGTGCCCCCCATTGTTCAAACATTCCTTTTAATTCGGGATCAACACTCTCTGGATCATTGACATACCGGTCGTATTCTTCAATTACATACCCAAGGTTTGGTCCCGAGAATTCTTGCCAAGGTGTTCCTTGATATGACGCACGTTTACTCATTAATAATACGCCTCCACAATTTTCGACGATATTTTTTTCTTAGATTAATTAAACGATGTAATTATGTATTACTGAAGCATTTTCAAAAAACGCTTACACCTCCATTTTAACACTGTAAATGAACAAATTAAAGTATTAATATCATTTACATCGTTTCCATGACCGTTATTTAATTTAGATATTACAACAGTACTTTCTTATAAAGGAACTATTAAAATTCCATATACAATCTTACTACTATTAAGCAAAAAATCAAACGGTTTTGTTTCAAGTTTACTATTTAATTTTATTTTGCGTAATTTTTCAATTTCTTTTTTTTCGATGACGCATATATATAAATAGAAAGGTAATGATTGTGGGGTGAAAAATATGATTCCTTGGGGAAGTTTCCCATTCAAAGATGAATTTAAAAAAATGGCTGAGGAAATGAAACCGGGTGATATTCAATCTTATGTAAATGATATGATGCGGAAGTTTAATATTTCACAATTCCCTGATACGCAAGAAAAGTCACCAAGCACATCAGAAGATACTGCGTTAGGGAGTAATGTGTTCGAAACATTTGATTACGTTTATATAAGATTGACCTTACCGAAGGAAGTAACACTTAAACAATTACGTATTTTTCATACTTCCAATCAGGCAATTCTTGAAAACATACACGAAGAAGGGAGCAGAAAAGTAATCGTTCTCCCTTGTGTTGTTAAAAAAAAGGGAGCTACTGCCCAAGTGAAAGATAATATTCTAGAGATAAAGATCCCTAAAAGTGATGATCTACAATTTACCGAGATTTCTATCTCTGAAAAACTCTGATTAAATAATAATGTTTAATTACAATGGAATAAGTGAAAACATCTATTAATCATTGGCAAAACATTTTTATAATATATGACGATTATTAAGGAGTAATAATTTGTTTACATTTAATGATATGATGACTTTTGTCATTGCTTTTTTTGTAACATTACCACTTGTGGCACTTATTCATTCTTTAGGTCATCTCTTCTTCGCAAAATTATTTGGCGGCAAAATTAAATTAGCATTGGGTAGGGGTAAAACTCTATTATCTTATGGCATTTTTGAATTGCGTCTTGTTTACTTTTTTGACTCAGAATGCCATTATCAACAATTAAAGATTAACAATAAGTGGACTCACTGTCTCGTTCATGCAGGTGGAATCATTTTTAATATCTTAGCAATTGTCTTGGTAAATTCGTCTATCTACTT
Organism: Lederbergia lenta NBRC 16444; assembly: GCF_001591545.1. Lineage (GTDB taxonomy): Bacteria > Bacillota > Bacilli > Bacillales > Bacillaceae_C > Lederbergia > Lederbergia lenta. The sequence goes on along the minus strand of NZ_BCVC01000001.1, from coordinate 1,216,792 downwards.
AGGCATTTTACCAAAACATTTATTCTTTTATCAGTTCGTATATTTTTCAGTTTATTATATATTCTTTTCTCTCCTCCCTATTCAATATGGGGAAAATCATTTTAGTGATGGAAAATCCATTGTGACAATTATTCGAACTGGTTCCCCACCGGATTTATTTGACTAAATATATTTCTTAAGTATAAGTTTTTCAAGCATTGCCTTAGCAAGCTAAGGCATGGAAAAATATATGATGTATGTTATTAATAGAAACAATTGGATTAGGACGGGCTTGTAATATAAGTTTGACTTCCTTGTCGATTTCTCCAAATTCAGGAGATTTTGCAAAATAACCAATTTCCCCTGTCCAACAACCTCAAAAAGCACACCTTTTTCCTTATTATAAGGGTCAATCGTTGAACATGGGATTTTCCCCTACGTAATTTGAATAGTTGTATCACGCATCGAGTAGATTACAGCATTACACTTGATCTTCCTCGATACCCATGTTGGTGATGTTTTCCCAAGATACAGGTACGGGCAATTGTATTTTATATGTTTGCTTCAATCATTCATAGTGTTAAATGGATTGAAGCAAACAGCCCAGTCTTCCCCGCCTTGATGCTACAGATCAGCTATTTCATCACTTTCGAATCCTTGTTTGTTTAATCATGCTGATTACTTATTAATTCTTACCTTTCTATCTTTATTTAACTAATGAACATACTTATTTTGCCCTTTGTTACATTTGATTTCTTACCTATTCTACAAATGAAGGATAAATAATTAAAATTAGTAAATATTAATTTTACTATGTGTGAAAGGAAATAGCCATGGGACAAAATCAAAATGAAGTTAGGGCAAGTAGTGGAATATCCGAGAAAAAGTGGGCCATTCTTTCTATCGCTTCAATCCCACTAATCATGACATTGGGGAATTCCATGCTTATTCCAATTTTACCTCAATTGGAGAAAGAACTTGATATTACAAAGCTGCAATCAAGCTATATTATTACTGTTTATTCCATCGTAGCAATAATCCTTATACCGATTGCGGGTTTTCTATCTGATAAGTTTGGGCGGAAAATTGTAATAGTCCCTTCGTTAATTATCACTGGAATTGGTGGGATTATCGCTGGATGGGCATCTTGGCAAATGGATTCTGCATTTATGTGGATTATTATCGGAAGGGTTCTACAAGGTATTGGTGCTGCCGGAGCTTTTCCTATCGTTCTTCCTCTTGTTGGAGATTTATTCAAGGATGATAAAGACGTAAGTACCACTTTGGGATTAATAGAGACCTCTAATACATTTGGAAAGGTGTTAAGTCCTGTTCTCGGCTCTCTCTTAGCAGGTTTGGTTTGGTTTCTACCGTTTTTTTCTATTCCGGTATTTAGTCTCATTTCTTTAATTTTAATTTTATTCTTAGTAAAAAAACCGAAAAATGACAAGCATGAGTTATCTTTTGGCAGATTCTCCAAAAACACCAAAGAAATATTTAAAGCACACCGAAGATGGTTAATAGCCGTTTTTATTATTGGGGCAATATTAATGTTTATTTTATTTGGGTTGCTTTTTTATTTATCCTCCATTTTGGAAGATAATTATGGATATGATGGTATAAAGAAAGGTTTCTTGTTAGCGATACCTTTAGCTGCTTTATGTATCGCTTCATTTACTGCTGGGAGAGTAATTAAGGATAGTTTAATAAAAATGAAATGGATTTCATTTTTTGGCATCGTCTTGGTAGGTGCTACTGTAGCTGCAACTATGATATCTGATAAGTTTATTTATTTGATTATTGTTTTTTCTTTTTGTGGAATTGGAATTGGCGCTGCTCTGCCTTGTTTAGACGCCATTTTAACACAAAGCATAGAAAAAGAAATGCGTGGTACGATTACATCCATTTTCAGTTCTATGCGCTTTGCAGGAGTAGCTGCAGGGCCTCCAGTTATTGCGTTATTAATGAAAGGAAATAATATTGACATGATTCTCCTGCTTGTCGGTCTTAGTCTTATTGGCGCTTTGCTTGCCCTTATAGCAATAAAACCTGAGAAAGAAAAGCAAGCCATAGAAATAAAGCCTGTTTTAGAGTAATTGATTTTTTCTTTGGCACAGCCCACAGGAGATAAGGATCTTCTGTGGGCTTAACCTGTTTATTAGTATGTAATACGTTTATGTTTAGCGGATGTTGATATAGACACAAGGACAAATACGATAAGAGAAATGAAGACAGGTAGCACAACCGTGTGCATACCAAAAGCATCTGGATACCATAAATGAAAAAATATATATGATCCCATACCTGCAACCATGGAGCTAATAGCTCCATATTTATTTCCTCTATGCCAATATAGACCGAGCACAACAGGCCATATAAATACAGCTTCCAATCCTCCAAAAGAAAATAAATTTAGCCAAATGAGTAATTCAGGAGGGTGAATCGCTAAAAGAAAAACTGCTCCGCCGATTAAAGCGGTTGTCCAAAAACTAATTGTCTTTATTTTAGATATTTCCGCCTTTGGGTTAATATAACCAACATATAAATCTTTCACTATTGCCGATGCAACAAGCAATAGCAATGAATCCACAGTTGACATAATTGCTGCCATAGGTGCGGCCAATACGATCCCCGCTGCCCATGGCGGCAAAATAGAAAGTGCTAAAGTTGGCATCACCGTATCTGGTACATTAATACCTGGTATGATCACTCTCGCAAACACTCCAGCAAGGTGCATACCGAGCATAATAATTCCAATCACAATCGTACCAATGATGATTGCCTTATGCATCGATCGAGCATTTTTATATGACATTGCTCTTACAGAAACTTGTGGCAACCCAACTACACCCACTCCTACGAGAATCCAAAACGAAGAAATGTATAATGGCGTTAAACTCTTGTCAGAGCCATATGGACTTAATAAATTGGGGTTCTCGTTTCTGAGCTCGGTCATAATGTTTTCTATGCCACCACCCGCGATAATGGCTGCAACTACAATGATGATTGTTCCTCCAAGCATAATCATTCCTTGGATACCGTCTGTAATCGCAACTGCGCGAAATCCACCGATAATAACATAAATCATAACGGAAACAGCAAAAATGAACAAAGCTGTTGTATACGAAACGCCAACAACCGATTCAATTAGCCTTGCGCCCCCTACCCACTGCGCCGTCATTGCTGAGAATAGAAATATAATAATACTAATCGCTGAGATAATGCTTACCCAATGAGAGTTGTACCTGCTTTTCAAAAAGTCGGTTAAAGTAACTGCGTCGTATTTTCTAGCCATTATAGCGAACTTCTTCCCAAGCACCATAAGAAGAAAGTATCCAGATACAACTTGAGTCATAGCTAATAATACCCATGCGAGTCCGTAATGATAGGCTGCACCGGGCCCACCGAGAAAACTACTTGCACTTCCGTATGTAGCGATCATTGTCATCGCCAATACAAATCCACCCAACTGCCTACTTCCAAGAAAATACTCTTGTAAAAATGAATCCGAAGTTTTTATATATTTTGCCGCGTATATCCCCGCAATGAAAATGATGATAAGAAAGAATAATAAAGGCAAGATGACTTGAATATTCACTTCTTTTCCCCTTCCTCATCATCAAATGGAATATCTTTGAATAAAAACTTTATAGCTATAGAAACGAGAAAAACCATTACAATAAATCCAAGCACACAACTATAAAAGAACCATGCTGGCAATCCAAATACATATGAATATTCTTCAACTGGCTTTTTACCTAATCCAAATGCAAAACCAAACCACCATAGAAAATGAATAATTACTAAAATAACACCAATCCACGCTTCTTTATGTGCTATTTTAAAACGCCAGTCCATTCTTTCTTTTTCTTCCATCCAAAAACTTCTCCTTTTCTTGTTGAGCTAATCTTTCATATTATATAGAAATGAAGGTATAGACACAATAAAAAAGAAAAGTCATAGGACTCCACGTATTCATTAAATATTCGTTTATTATTTATAAATCTAACTTCACCCATTCATCGCTTGCAACATTCGATTTGAAAAGCACTTTAATATATAAGATCGAATAATTCAAATACAACATCTAAAAACTCGGAAACCTAGGATATCCTTGTATTTTGTTGTAAAATACTCGTGTTGTTCAAGAATTTCAAATATATTTTCATCTATATTTTCAGATAGTGAAAAATCAGTAGCATTTTGCACTTCATTTTTAGCTAATTGAAGCTTAAATTTCTCAACATTTACTTGGGTAAATCCAGCTTTCTGGAGAAGATTATGCCATTCTTTTTCTGTTAATAATTGAGTAACTCCATAAAAATCGACAATTGTTTTTAGATCTTTTTCAGCTAATGATTTTTCAAGAACCATTTCAGTGGCGATCAATACACCATTCTGTTTTAATACTCTTTTAAATTCACTTATTGTTAGACATATATCTGTAAAACAAATAACTGATTCTGAAAGGATCATGTCAAACATCCTCTCCTCAAAAGGAAGTTTTTCAGTGCTCCCTTCCTTCACCTTGATCGGCAATTGTATGGATGAAAATCTCTTTCTAGCTTTATCTAACATAATTTTGTTAGAATCTAATGCTGTCACTTGGCATTGATACCGTTCAGCAATATATGCAGATGTTTGCCCTGTTCCACATCCTGCATCAAGAATCAATTTTGTTTCATCTATTTTTTCTTTAGATAAAAGCTCTTTGGTTAGTTGAAGCCCCCCCGGATGTGCTCCGCCAACTCCTAATGCTGACAAACAGTCAAGATAAGTATAATTCAATTCAAGTCCCATCCTTTTTAGAAAATGTACATTATTTTATGATCATGGAAATAATTGGTTCACCGATTAAAAATGAAGCTGGAATAAAAGTATTTAACCAATGAAAAAACCGAACTATTTACGAAACGACGGTTAGGTTTCGTAATAGTACGGTTTTCTTTGTTTTTTTTACTTTGTTTATTAAAACATCATTTGGCTTTATGCAGGGGCGTTTTAGTTATTTCCTAGCTACATTCATTGTTTTAAAGGACTGAATATCAAAAATCATATTTAGCTTCTTGTGCTTCTCTAAGTTTTGTATAGGTATCTGTTAACGAAATGGTATCTTCAACTAGACGTTCCTTCTAAAAAGGATATCATCATTTACAACTTCCTTACGATTAAAATCTTTTTCTTTGATAAATATATAAGTTTGAACAAAAAATGTTCTTTCATGTTCCTGGAATAGAAACCTGGAAAATAGGCGTTCCTATCATAATCGCATCAGCTTCCATCATCTGTTTTGCCACAAATCCAGTATCGGCTTCATATTCCAAATAATTACGTCCATCACTAAACTGAACATTATATTCCGCTAAGTCGATTAGCGTATATTCTGCTTCTGGATATTGCTCGAGACTTCCTTAGAAATATAATTCATTGCTTTTTTTGTTTTAGAACCAACAATTGAACCCGATAACCCTACAATTTTCATATTTATTTACTCCTATTTTTTTACTGTATACTTTCTGATAGCTGGTAAAATTTCGGTGCCGATTATCTCGATATTTTTCGCTAATTTATCAAATGGCATCCCCCCGAAATCCATCTGGGCGAGATAACGTTGATGACCAAATAGCTCATGTTGATATAATATTTTTTCGATGATTTCTTGTGGACTACCTATATTAATAACATTACGTTTATCTGCTGCCTGTGCGAATGCTTGTTTCGGAAATCCTTGTCCGTTTGTTAGAATCATCCCTTCATTAATATAGGGATACATCTCCCTCATAGCCTCTTGTGTTGTTTCTGCTGCATAGAAAAAACCAGTTGTACCAACTGGTAGAATAGCTGGGTCAAAACCATTACTAATAACAGTATCTCTGTATGCGTCAATCGTATTTTTAAAAATACTAGCGGAACCTCCTAATGTAGCCAGCATCATTGGAACACCAGCATAACCAGCTTTCATGGCACTAGCAGGGGTACCACCAACTGCACGCCAAATGGGGAGTGAGCCATGCATAGGTCTAGGTAAAACTTTAGCATTCCTTAAAGGCTCGCGAAAATCTCCGCTCCAATTAACTACTTCTTCTTCATTGAGCTTAAGTAATAAATCAAACTTTTCTTCAAACAACGCTTCGTAATCCCGGACTTTATAGCCTAATAAATCAAAAAGTCCTATACGAGATGCACGACCAGCAACGATTTCAGCTCGACCATCTGAGATCAAGTCAATAGTCGAAAAATCTTCAAACACTCTAACGGGATCCGATGTACTGATAATCGTAGAAGAACTAGAAATTTTTATTTTTTCTGTCGCTTGCGCAATAGCTGCTAAAACAACAGAATGTGCTTGAGTTGTAAAATATTCTTGATGACTTTCTCCTACACTAAAAACATCAATACCCGCTTGTTCAGCTAGTTTAGCTAATTCAATGATTTCGTGTATCCGTTGCTTTTCTGATATACGCTTTCCAGTGTAAGGATTTGGAATATGGTCCCCTAATGTATAAAGGCCAAATTCTAGACCCTTACCTTGGTTGATTCTATACTTTTCCACAATATTCAACCTTTCTCTATATAACCTTAGTTTTCTATTGCAACTTACACTATTATTACACATAAATTTTAGCTTAATAAGCGAAGGATTCTATGCAGAAAAAAAAGATGATAATAGCACAAAATTATCTTGCGGTGAAAGCAGGTATATTAGTTGGCAAGCGCTAGCCTAGTGTGAAAAACGAAATATACTAAATCAAAACCAAAAATATAAAAAAAGCAATACACATTGCAGCTGTACGACAACCTTTTTATACTTTTATGCAGCGTTTGGGTCGAGTATAAAGACCCTATATATTACAAATGCACTATTATTAAATGTCGGAACGTTTATATAGCAAATACCATATTGTATTTTAAGCATAATATGGAATTTAGGGGTGCTGGTATGGGTGTAATTAGAACAGATAAATGGTTAATTGATTCATATCATAAGCCAATTAAAATATGTGAAAAAATACGAATGCACTTTAATGATGCCTCAGCAGCTGATATCTATGATTATTTAATTTCACATGGAATGTATCATCCTATCAGGAACGGAGACATTGTAGTAGATAAGTTACAAAAAAACAAAGTGTGGAAAATTGTACAAGATGAAAATCTTCAACTTCAAAAAGCTTGGGATGGTCCAAATATTCCTATCTTTATTTTTCCATCAGCTGCGAACAATAGAATCTTAAATCAGGACTTTAATGGTAAGTCAGGTTTGGCTTTCAAAGATAAATTGTTTTTATTTATTGCTGATACTAACACAGAAATGGAAATAAGGGCTTTGTTTACTCATGAGTATAATCATGTTTGTCGATTATCAAAGTATAAAAAAAACGAAGAGGATTACGTCTTGTTGGACACGATTATCTTAGAAGGAATTGCTGAAAATGCGGTACGTGAAAGATTCGGGGATAGGCTTTTAGCTAGGTGGACATCGTATTATTCAAATGACAAAATAAAGCATATGTGGAGTAATGTCATTTTTCCGAATCGAAATATTTCAAAAAGTGATCGTGAACATCAAAACATATTATACGGATTACGTTCCCATCCAAAAATGTTAGGGTATTGTGTTGGATTTTATTTAGTGAAAAAATATATGGAAGCAACGAATAAATCATGTAAGGATCTACTAAATATCGAAACAAATACTATTGCTCAATTAGATTGAAGATACAATATACTTGAAAATAAAACAGACGAAAAAGAATTCTCGTCTGTTTTGTTGGGCTAATTTAATTAATAACATGGTTAAATCAATTACCAAAAGAATAGAGATAGAACGGCCAATGAAGTAATAAAACCAAGAGCGATTCCAGCTCCCCAGCCCCAGCCCCAACCGCCGTAACCAAAACCGCCCAAATTCCTAGTGCGGTCTAATGGTTGAAGATACACTCTATTGTCGGTAACTCGATGAATGATCCCTCTATGTGTCCTCCCGTCACGGGTTCTAATTTCAACAGCTCTACCCATATGTCTTTGACAAAGTCCTTGATAATGTCCAACTGACATGATTTCACCCCCATTTACATATGAACCGTACGACATTATATGTAATGAAAAAAATATCGTAATGGACAAGTGCAATAGGTTATTAGTGGAAACTCATATTCTTTGACATTCACTTTCAACAAGATTCTCGAATATGCAATAGGAAGGAATCTCTCTCTTCTATTTTTTCCTAACTGACCAACATTCTTTTGACCTGAACCACTCGAGTCTTTACGGTCAGTTATCCCCACTTATCCTTCTTCGATTTCTCTAAGCCTTGAAGTAGTTTTTTACTGCCTCTTCGGAAACATATACTTATCCGGAACGTCTAAAACAATTTGTTATGGGTAGACATACCCTAAGCGGATTATTTGCCTTATGGACGTTTTTTATAATGCCTAATGCATTTTAAACATATATTGCCATGGGACCATCGATTTAGTGGAATAATTATCAACTCCAAACAAATATGAAACCGGACGAATGAAAACCAGAGGAAACGTCTTCTCACCACAGTAGATGAGCAAGAACGTTTCATGGTTGATGATGCGATTCAATTAATTAATCGATTAGGGGAGATTAAACGAGAATATATGGAGGGTGCAATTTATATATTGCACATAATGAGAATCATGCATCGATTGTACCTACAACGATGAGTCGAGCAATAATGACTTATTTTATGTTTATATAGACTGGAAGCAGGCATATGACATTCTTACTGATCTTACCTCTCTAATTCTTTTTCCATCAGTTTTACGCCATTATCCTTTTGATCTTCAACAATATGTTTAAGGTTAGAAAGCTTATTCTCCCAAAATTGTTCATAAAAAGAAATCCAATCTTTTAATTCCGCTAATGGTTCTGCTTGCAACTGGTACCGTTTTTCTCTTCCCACTTTTCGACCACTTACTAATTTCGCTTCTGAAAGAATGTAAAGATGTTTCGCAATGGCTGTACGGCTCATTGTAAATTGAGCGGTTATTGCTGAAATTGGCAATTCCTTTTCAGCAAGTAATTGAAGTACCTTTCTGCGAGTTGGATCAGCAATAGCTTGAAAAACATCGTATTTTTGTACCGACTGATTCACTTAACCTTCCACAATCTTTCGCAGTTTCTCTATTATGCCTGTCCAACCTTTATTCATACGTTCGCGAATAATAGAAACTTTTTCACCGGCTTTTGGAACGATCGCTTCCCCATCTTTCCAACCACTATGAATAAGTGTAAATTCTGTTTTGCCACCCAAATCTTTCAGAATAAATGAAACGATCCAACCATCTGTATCCCACGTAAAGGAAAGGCGATTTGGTACCTCTATCTCAATTACCTTACAAGGCGATGGGCCAAAAGGTGATTGCAAATGAAATTCATGTCCTTGTTTTAACTGAAAATCATTTGGCATGAACCATGATTCAATTCCTTCAGATGTAGATACCTTTTCCCAGACTTTCTCAATAGGCGCATCAAAAATAACCATCTGTATAACGTCTTGTGCAGTATTTTGTTTATCTTTTTCCATCTTTTAACCCTTCTCTCTCGTTTGATAAAACCATTTAGTTTCACTTTTATTTTATAACACCTTTTGGTTTCATGTCTATATTAACTCAAAAAATATTTGAATAATAATGATAAGCTTTTCAGTAGTAGTAAAGAATATTGTCTTTACGTCTCTTAAGTATTTATATGTACGATTATTATCTAATCATCAAGTTCTCTCGTAAGAAAGAGTAAATAATAAATGCATATTATAAGTAATATTTACTCGATTATGCTTTATTCGCATTTATGAATATTTTGTGAAGTTAAAAGTAAGTCCCATGTCATCTCACTTTGGCATAGTAATTAAATGATAGAATTAGTTCCTTATTTAGGAAAAGTCCGTTTACGGTAGAAATCCATCGCAAGATAATGTTAAGGTTTAAATAGTTAGCTTTTCTCATGAAACTTTCATCTTTTTCTTTTTGGTTTCTTATTTTGATTAGCTACTATTAAAATACAAAAAATAATGCACTTTGAGAAAAAACTTAGATTACAATATACAAGGAGGCATACACATGTTTCAAGATTTTGAAGTAAAACCAATGTTCGAGGGTCAAACGCATGAACGCCATCAGTTTACACTAAATATTGAAGGGCATAGTTATCAAGGAATCTATCATGAGGAAGAAATTCAGTGGTTCCATCCACATCCGCAAAATACGCTTGAAGAAGATATCTTTACTGGGGTTGAATCAAAAGTATCAGATTTGATGGCTAACCAAGTTCAATCTTTTGAAGTAAAGCCAATGTTTGAAGGTCAAGTACATGAACGTCAACAATTCACATTAAACGTAGATGGAGATAACTACCAAGGGATTTTTCATGACGGAGAAATTCAATGGTTTCATCCACTTCCAAAAAATAAACTCGAAGAAGATGTTCTTGAAGACATTGAATTGAATGTTTCTGACTTGATAAAAGATTAACACTCTGTAAAACCCATACAAAAAAAAGGATAGAATAGCAGGAGTAATTGCTCTTCTATCCTTTTTTTGTATGTAATGTGATAACTTGCGTTGACTTAAAATTACGTCGACGTCCAATGTCTTGTAGAATTTCTGTCATGTCATATATATAAATTATTAAACGATCATGATTAGGGTGCTTTCCCTTCTATCATTATTGTTTTTTCATCCCTGCTTTATAACCTTTATTATAAGCCTTTACATACTCCTCTCCTCACGTTATCAGTATTTATAGGCTGCTTTTCTTCTTATTTTAGCCCTTGTTCTCTTCCAGTCACATATTGTTCCTTTTTTATTATTTCAAACCTCTCACTATTGCCTATGGTAAACCCCTCTTCAAATATTAATTCTGTTTTTGGGGATTTCATCAAAATGTAATTCTTCCTGCTCTAAACATTGCTCATAACCCTTTTAGATAATTTATTATGGTTCAATCATTTTATTTGGCAAACTTATGTAATTTTTCAAATTAAACACTCAAAGTTCTCCATAATTCATACTTTCATACTCTATAACACATACTAGTTTGAAAATACATACCACAGGGGAGCTACTATGAAATCAACAGACGTATTCATACAGTGTTTAGAAAATGAAGGTGTCGAATATATTTTTGGCATTCCCGGGAAAGAAACGCTCGATCTAGTCGATTCCATTTCTAAGTCTAAGCAGATCCAGTTCATCAATGTTCGGCATGAGCAAGGGGCAGCGTTTATGGCAGACGTATATGGACGACTATCTAATCGGGTAGGCGTGTGTTTATCTACATTAGGCCCTGGTGCAACAAATTTGGTAACTGGGATTGCTAGCGCTAATTTAGATCATTCCCCGGTTGTTGCAGTTGTCGGACAAGCTAGCATAGTGAAACAGCATAATGAATCACATCAATACATCAACATTATCAAGCTAATGGATCCAGTTACAAAATGGTCTGTAGAAATAAAAGATGCAAACACGATCCCGGTAATTATTCGTAAAGCGTTCCGATTAGCAATGTCCGATAAGCCTGGTTCTGTTGTTATTGAATTACCGGAGAACATAGCTATAGAGGCTGGGATTTCCAGGGCATTGCCTGTTACCCACGTTCCAGAGAATGTGCCGACAACAGAAGCTACGCAGCAGGCAGTCAAGATAATCAGCCAGTCACAAAGACCATTTGTCATCGTAGGTAATGGTGCGATTAGACAAAGGGCAACAGAAGAACTTCAAATATTCGTTGAACAACTTCAAGCGCCTGTTACACATAGTTTTATGGCCAAGGGGATATTGGCGAAAGACGATGTACTTAACTTTTTTTCGTTTGGATTTCAAGAAAATGATGATATATTACGCGGTATTTCGGAAGCTGATTTACTGATTGTGATTGGTTTTGATTTTGTAGAGAGAATGCCCAAAGACTGGAATAAAACAAAGATCCCAATAATACATTTAGATACCTTGCCGGCAGAGGTTGATGAACATTATCCAGTTCAAATAGAGTTAGTTGGAAATTTAAAAGAAACGCTAAAAATCATGAATACTTTTGATGGTTTAGCTACACCATGGTGTCCTTCAGGAAATCTTAAGAAGCAAATAGCACAAAACTATCAAATAGAATGGAATCATGAGCATATCCGATCTTTGCCATTAACAACGGAAAATATTTTACATGTTATTGAAGGTCTCTCATCAGAAAAAACGATTATTATTTCTGATGTTGGCGCACATAAACTTTCAATTGCTCGCACATTTCAACCTAAAGCACCTAATCGTTTAATTATCTCAAACGGTTTTGCTTCCATGGGAATTGCACTTCCTGGTTCGATTGGGGTTAAGTTAGCTTGCCCAAATGATCCTGTAATCTGTATTACTGGTGATGGTGGAGCATTAATGAATATTTCTGAAATAGAGACCGCAAGACGATTAGGTCTTTCATTCATCATCATTGTTCTTAACGATTCCGTATTAAAATTGGAAGAGCAAATGATGATGCAGAAGTTTGGAAATAGCGATGGTGTGACATATGGAAATCCCGATTTTGTTCAATTGGCACAAAGCTTCGGAATAAATGGAGTGAGAGCAAATGATATACATCAATTTAGGCAACTGTTATCTTCAGCTCTACATGCTCAAAAAGATATCACACTTATCGATGTTCCTCTAAATACTTAGAATAAGACCCCCCCTCTTAAGAATAGTTATGAATATACCTATTTTTGGGAGGATGGACAACTTGAGTCAAACTGAATTACTTAAAAGAAAAGTAAACGTCGAGGATATTGCCCTTCCTAAGGGGTATAAAATTGATGTGTTTGCTCGCGGACTAACAACACCTATTAATATTACGTTCAGCGATGATGGCGACATGTTAGTTGGTGATGCGGGAATTACGTCAGGGAATGGTAAGATATTCAGGCTTACTGCAAGTGGACCCCAATTAATAGCAAAAGGATTTAATCCACCGTTAACAGGGATCACTTTTTATAAGGGGGATATCTATGTTTCCCACCGTGGATTTATTACGAAAGTGAAGCCAGATGGTAAGAAAGAAAATGTTCTTTCAGGGCTTCCTAGCTTTGGAGACCATCATAATAATCGGGTTATTTTTGGACCTGACGGAAAGATGTATTTTGGTCAAGGTACTGCTACCAATTCTGGGATTGTCGGTGAAGATAATGACTGGGTAGAAAAATATCCATTCTTTCATGACTACCCTGGTGGATTTACTCCATTAAATGGCCATAACTTTAAATCCAGCAATATTTTATCCAACTCACCTGATGACAATATTTGGACAGGGGCTTATTCTCCTTTCGGTGTTCCTTCTTATCAAGGTGAGTTAATTAAAGGGATCACGAGAGCCAATGGAAGTATTTTACGTGCCAATCCAGATGGATCGGAGCTTGAATTAATTGCTTGGGGATTAAGAAATCCATTTCGGTTAAGGTTCGATCGTCAAAATCGCTTATTTTGTGGTAACCATGGGATAGACGTGAGAGGTAGCCGCCCGATTGCTAATTCGCCTGATGAATTCCAATGGATCAGATCAGGTATCTGGTATGGTTGGCCAGATTATACAGGAGGAATGCCTGTTACTGACCCCTTCTTTAGACCGGAAGGAAAATCTCAACCAACTTTTTTACTTACACAGCATCCGATGCAACCGCCAAAACCGATCACTACATTCGCTCCTCATTCAGCGATTATGGGATTTGACTTCAATTTTGATCCTGATTTCGCTCCAGTTGAAGAAGCATATATTGCCGAATTTGGCAGTAATGCCCCTACAACAACCGGCGGGAAACCTGCTCCAAAAGTGGGTCACCGTATCTCACGAATTAATGTTAACTCTGGGAAAGTTACGACTTTTGCTATTAATAAATCAGGGCTTGCTGCATCTGCTACAGGGGGTGGTGGTTTAGAAAGACCCATTGATGTTATCTTCGGAAAAAGAAAAGACATGTACATTGCTGATTTCGGCATTACAAATCCTAATAGCTCCTATCCATTCGAACCACAATCCGGCATAATATGGAAGATTACGAAATTATGATGCTTTTTAATCTTCCAAAACAAACAATACTCAATTCAACCCATAGCCAACTGTAGAAAAGGGAGAATAAAATGATCGCTCCTCCAGTAAAAAAAGAAAACGATGTTGAAACAGTGGGTCCTAAAACAGGAAACTTAATTATATATAGTAGGGTCGTAATTCCTAGCGTTAATATCATGGTGCTGCCTAAAATAATATTTAGCCTTCTTTTGAAAAAACAGAAGGAAATACCAATCCCAAACCCTAGTAAACCCGTTGTGAATGGAAAAACAATTAGCTCACTTGGTTGAATGATTAGTAATAAAAGCATGGTTAACATATAGCTAAGTAATCCAAAGGGCAGTGATAGAGCTGTGCATAAAAGTAATGGCGCTGTTGCTAATGGACTAATCAAGTATCCGATTCCTGGAAATAACCCTCCTGCTGATTGAAATATCGCTGCTAAGCAACTAAAATAAGCAATCAATACAAGTTTATTCGTTTTAGATAATCGTATAAAGTGGAGATGCATTTTTTCAGCATCATCTGCAATTACTTTAAATATATACACAATTCTCTCCCCCCATCGAATCTTTTATAGTATATGATTGGAGGGTAATCTATCTTGACTATCTTTCATTAACAATTAGTCAGAATTGAATAAGATTTATGTAAAAACGAATGAAAAAGTAGTTCCGTTATGTACCCTGTACACCTAGACGGAACTACTTTATTATTGGCATTTTACTGTAATTTTAGGGATTTAGTTTTGCATTCAATGATGCTTCATTCTTTATTCTCCACACGTTTTTCACTCATCAGATCACTTACAGTTCCTATCCTAAGTTCCTTCGCTTTAATTTCCGTTATCATTGTCTTTAGTCCTTCTGCAACAGGTTTTGTTGGATGCATGAGAACCATTGATCCATTTTCTACTTTTGACACGACTCGACTCACCATTTCGGATGTTTCAGGTTTTCTCCAATCAACTGTATCAACCGTCCACAGAATTGTTTTCATATCGAGGTCATGAGCCACTTGAATTGTATTTTGGTTAAAACTTCCACTTGGTGGAGCAAACCATTTTGTTTTTTTACCAAGGGTTGCTTCAATAATATCGTTGGTCTTTTTTATTTCTTCTAATGTATCAGCCTTTGATCGTTGTTGGAGGTCGGGATGGCTGTAAGCATGGTTGCCAATCTCATGACCCTCTTTATCAATCATCATCGCTAGTTTCGGATTCTTTTTAACCCAACTACCATCGAAAAAGAATGTTGCCTTTACTCGATGGTCTTTTAATGTTTGAAGAATAGTGGGGATATACTCATTTCCCCATGCAACATTGATTAAAAGCGATACCATTGGTTTTTCTGGGTTACCTCTATAGATCGGTTCAGGTGGTAAATCTTTCAAATGAATATTTGGAGATATTTGATTAAATACAATTTTACTTTTATCAAACTTACCGTTTGCTTTCATTTTTTTGTAACTGGATTGAATATTTACTTCCATTCCATTGTATCCAGGTATTGCCTTCCACACACTATCTACTCTCGCGTCAATCGCTTCTTCCTTATTTTGCTCACTAAATAATTCAATTTCCTTGTAAAGCTCATCTTTATTTACTTTGGAAGCAGAAAGTCCATATATTGTATCGGAACTCTGTGCCATCGTTGCATGACCACCTATTGTTAATGCTAAGGCGCATCCAATCAATAGATGTTTCATGATATATCCCTCTTTCATCATGCTCGCCCCTTTATAAACACATAATGATAATCAAGTAAACTCCAATCTAACGAAGGTTGGTTTAGAGATATTTTGCGTGCAATTACCTCCTCCCTTAGTTATATAAAAGATATTTTTAGGTTTCCCTTTTACGATAAGACTATACTAAGGTTTGAATGCGGGCCTGGCCTGATAACTTATAAGCTTTCTTGCTTTAATGCATCAATTATATTTTCTTTTTTTACTTTTGCGCTAGAATATAGCATCGCTGAACTTACAATGAGAAATACTGCTGCGATCACATAAAAAATATTTATCCAAGGTAAAACAAAACCATAGTCAAAGCTGTTCATCAATGACCTATGGATTAAATACATCACAATTATACTTATGGGAAGTCCGTACAACAATGACTTCATTCCATAAAAGATACTTTCATAGTTGATCATTTTATTAAAGCCTTGCGGTGTCATCCCCACAGACTTTAACATTGCAAATTCTCTTTTCCGAAGTGAGATACTCGTTGAGATCGTATTAAAAATATTTGCAATTGATATCCCGGTAATGAGCACGATAAATCCATAAGTAAATACGGACATTAACAAGATCATCTGTTCTTCCTGTTGTCTGCCTTGATACACATTGTGAACATAGATATTGTCCTCTTTCATTTCCTCGATTTCCTGTTGTGTTGCCATTGGATCCTTACTTTTTAAGAAAAGCCTTGACCTAACATTAACATTACTCTTTTCACTAATCATTTGATCCAATACTTGTTCAGAGACAATCATATCTACATTGCCTATCCCCGCTGGAAAAACTCCCATCGGAAATTGATCCGTCAATGCGGCGATTTGTACAGATTTCAAATATTTCTCTTCTTCTGTTTCTCCATCTAAATAATAAAAATCTAGGCTTTCGCCAATTTTGGTGTGAATAGCTTTTGTTTCAACAAATTTACCTACTTCCATATCCTCATAAGGAATCGTATCAATTACAATAGCAGATAATTTTTTTATGTCTGTTAGCTGATTATAATCCGCATCAATCTTTTTTGCATATGCTTTTAGACTCTTCTCATCTAATGCATGGATACTAATAAAGTAAGAATATTTTCCATTTTTGATCATGCTCTTATCCACCTCCACCATATCTTGCAGTTCATTAGCAATGGAGGATTGGTTAATCCAGGAGGACACACCCGCTTCTTTCATGACAGTAGATTCTGTTACACCATCAAGAGAAGCAATTGTATTCATTAATCGATCATCGGTAATTTCAGCGTCGATCGTTACTTCGATATCATAATTTACTCCATCTTGTGAGAGTACAAGTGACTTAGTTAAACTAGAGGTGAAAAATGATACCGCCAAGAATAGAACAATGCTTATAACGAGTGAGAATACAGTTGCTTGGTATCTACGTTTATTTCTTTTTAAGTTTTTCAAGCCTATTTCCGCTTCTATACCGAAAAGTTTGCGAATGAACTTTGACGTTTTTACTGCTTTACCTGTAAGCTTCACATCTGACGTTTGTCGAATTGCATCAATAGCCGAGATTTTAGATGCTTTAATTGCTGGTGAATAGGTTGAAATAAAAATCGTCAGCATTGATACAGCACATGCAATCAAGATCGATAATGGTGTGATGACCACCGTTAATTTTTCAGTAATCCCTAATGCCCCTTCAATGATGGAATTAATAAACCAAAAGGTGGTACCTATTCCAACTAGTCCAGCAATAACTCCGATTGGGATACTTATCAACCCAATGATAACTCCCTCAAAAAACACCGAGTTTCTCTTTTGCCTTTTTGTGGCTCCCACACTCGCGAGCATGCCTAAGTGACGAGAACGTTCAGAGACTGAAATCGCAAAAGCATTATATATTAACGAAATGGAGCCAATAATTATTATTGCCATAATGATTGCTGACAGAGAATACAGCGTGGTACTCAAGCCTTCATTATTCGTCACTCCATAATATCTCAGTAAGCTATTATTAAAACCAAATTTTTTTATTCCATTTTTCTTTGCTAATTTTTCCGCATGACCATACAGTTCACCTTTAACCTTGTTTAAAACAACTGTAGCATCGACTGAGTCATCTACCCCAACCATCCCTTCATCTATATAAGTTATGATCGTATAACCAGGGGCCCATGTAGGTTCCCATGTGGGACGTTTAATGAAACCAACTACAGTATATTTTTCTGTTGTTTTATCTTTTATTGTTTCTAGTATTTCGTTTTCCTTCATTTCTAATGAATAAGTCTGATCTAATGGCTTATCATCCCCCTCGGCTTTGAATCGTTCACCAACATCAAGGGTTAAAATATCGTCCAACGCATACTTAACTTTTGCATTCGTAGCAATTTCTTCCGAAATAACCACTTCATTGGCTGCTTTTGGAAGCCGCCCTTCACTTAATTCAATCGGAAATTGTTTAAAACCTTGTTTGTTATACTCCTTGATAAATAAATACGGTTTATTATCATTCTGGCTCCCTTTCAAGAATGCGTAGCCACGATCCCTTGAAATGACAACTGCTTTTGTAGCTTCATCGTTTTTAACTGCTTCCAGCTGATTTTTGTTCACATCCTCGTAAAGGACATGCCATTCTCCTTCATCGGCAATTGTTTGCTTTTGCATTAATTTGATAAAAGAAACACCAAGCGTCGCAACAGCTGTCACCATGGCTACAGAAATAATAACACCAATAATCGTCACAAGCGTTCGTCTCTTGTTTTGCTTCAAATGTCTTACAGTTAATTTATTAACAATATTCATGGGCGGATCACCTCGTCCTTGGCAATCCTGCCATCTTGAATGGAAATAACCCTGTCCGCTTGCAAAGCAATCCGCTCATCATGCGTAATAATAATTAGCGTTTGATTATAGGTTTTATTAAACATTTTTAATAAATCAACGATTTCTCCACTATTCTTACTGTCCAAATTACCAGTTGGCTCATCAGCCAACATTATCGCCGGATTGCTAATTAACGCTCTGCCAATCGAAACCCTTTGCTGTTGTCCACCTGAAAGTTGGTTTGGCAAATGGCTTAAGCGTTTCTGTAAATTTAACGTTTGTACAATATTATCAAACTGTCGCTGATCTACTTTATGTTCATCTAGTAACAGTGGCAGCGTAATATTCTCCTCTACAGTTAGGACCGGAATCAAATTATAAAACTGATAAATCAACCCTATTTGTCTGCGGCGAAAAATTGCTAGCTGTGTTTCATTTAGCTGATAAATATCTGTATTATCTACCAGAACTTTTCCGATTGATGGCCTATCTACACCACCAAGCATATGCAATAGCGTTGATTTTCCCGAACCAGAAGGACCAATAATCGCAAGAAATTCCCCTTTTTTCACGGAGAAAGAGACATCATCAAGCGCAGTTACTGCTGTTTCGCCTTTTCCGTACACTTTAGACAGATTTTCTATTTTTAAAATATCCATAATGTAAAACCTCCATAAATTTTGCTGATGGTCATAGTTTATCTGTCTAAAATGACTTTCAAGTGACTTTAAAATGACAATTTAGTCACTTAACTTTCTTTTGTTGTAAGTATTAGTTTAGACATCACCGCTAAATAACTTGTTTGTAAAATTTAACCCGAAACTGTGTGCCACTTTCTTTGTCACTTCTCACATCAATATCACCGTTTTGACTTGTAATAATGCTGTGGGCCATCGCTAGGCCAATGCCGATACTTCCATCACTGGCGTTCTTTCCTTTATAAAAACGTTTAAAAATATGGCGGATATCCTCTTCGGCGATTCCTTTACCATTATCAGTAATAACAATTTCTGTAAACAAAGGGTTTGCCGAATACAAAATATCAATTGCACCACCTTCACGCGTATGCTCCACACAGTTTTTTAATATATTAATCACGGCTTCGGCTGTCCAATTGAGGTCACCAATGAATGTGACAGTGTCGTCACCTTTTATCGAAACGGTTTGTTCTTTAATATCCAACGGAATGAGAATCGGCTCTAATGCCTTTTGAATCAACTTTTCGACTACTATTGATTCTTTTTTGAATTGCGCTGTTCCCGCATCGATTTTCGACAGCTTTAATAAGGAAGATACAAGCCATTCAATCCGTTCAAGCTGGATCCGAATATTACGGGTGAACTCTGTTTTTTTTGTTTCTGGCAGATTAGTATCACTTAATAAATCAGCCATTACCATCATGGATGTAAGGGGTGTTTTAAGCTGATGGGATATATCTGAAATGGCATTCGTCAAATGTATTTTATCTTGACGTAATAGCGATCCTTGTTCTGACAGCATTAGTGTCACTTTATACATTTCGCTCTTCAAAATACTAAGCTCCCCTTCTTCATTATCACGGACATCAAGCGTGTAGTCTCCAGCGCTAATTTGGCGCAAATAGCTAGAAAGCTTTTCAATTTCATGATATCTCCAGCGCGTAAATATAACACTACATCCGATTAGTAGTGTAGAAGTGGCAAGAATAAATAGAATCGAAATCGGCGAAATGAAAATTGCTACACCTATGACTATCAAGCCGATCAAGCACATTACAAGTAAATAAATCCGAATCTCTTTATTTCGAAGCATGCTAATCACCAACCTTATAACCAAAGCCACGTACCGTTTTGATAATCATCGGAGTTTGCGGATGGTCCTCCAACTTTTCACGCAGCCTTTTTATGTAAACAGTCAATGTATTATCATTCACAAAGTCCCCTGCTACATCCCAAATCTGCTCTAGAAGCTGGTTTCTCGAGAGCACCTGTCCGAGATGATTAGCAAAAATAAGTAATAAGCGATACTCTAAAGCAGTCAATGGAATCTCAACATCTTTTTTAAAAACTTTTCCTTCAAGCGTATTAATTCGGATATTTTCTATATCGATCATCGCTTTTATCTGATTTTGCTTTTGATATCTTCGCAATACTGATTTGATCCTTGATAGTAGTTCACGAATTCGAAAAGGCTTTGTTATATAATCATCTGCTCCCATATCAAGCCCCATTACAACATTGACCTCATCATCATTCGCTGTTAAAAAAATGACAGGAATATCACTCCGCTCTTTCACAATCGTACATAATTCATAACCACTTCCATCTGGTAACGATAAATCAAACAAGCATAAGGCAATTTGATCTAACTCTTTCGCAAGCATCTTTTTTGCAGAGGTGATATCGTGGCAAAGAATCGTAGAAAATTGTTCCTGTTGCAGCGAATATTCCAGACCAGATGCAATTATTTTATCATCTTCCACTAGCAAAATTTTCATCTATTGATCATCCTAACTTAATTATGAAATTTAACTACATACGATTTGCAATTCATGAACATTGAAAATACTAATCTCTTTTCAACAAAAAAATCCTTTATATATGGAAGGACAATAATTTCTGTCCAAATTCAATACAAAGGATACAATTTATCATTAAGAATAAACTAATAACATAACTTGGTAAAGGACTGTAAGATGAAATTATAAGCATGAGTCTCATAAATCACTGGTGAATAGCAGGATATAATAAAGATTTAACAATTAACCTGACTTATTACTAACGCTTATTCCTTTTAACGTATTATCCCTCTCATTTATGCTTTTAAATCAATATCTTCCTTACTCTGAAATAGTCTAGTTTTCATCAAAGTATTCACTTTTTCAGAACTAATTAGCATCAAAATAATATAAACAATAATAAAAATAGAGAAAATACCAATGGATAATTGAGATGCCATCAAGCCTAGAAGTGGTGGCAAGAAAGTACTTCCTGTATAAGCAACGGCCATTTGATACCCCATAATTCTTTGAGAATGTTCTTTACCAAAACGCACAGGCGTCTCATGAAGCATACACGGGTAAATCGGTGCTAACCCTAACCCGACAAATATAAAGCCTACAAGCGAGAAACTAACTGGTATTGGCAATATTAAAAGAATAGCCCCAATTAATGCCGTAATTTGTCCTGTCCGAATAAGGATTAGATTACTTATCTTCAATGTAATAAATCCTGTCACCAATCTACCAATTGTAATTCCAGCGTAAAAAAAGGAAATCCATTTCGCTGCCGTCGCTGGTGAAAGTTCTTTTATATTTACGAGAAAACTACTTCCCCATAATCCCATCGTCGCTTCCACACCACAATAAAAAAAGAATGACACAAATGCTAATTTGACCCCTTTAATTTGTAATGGTTTGACATTTTGAAGGTTCACATCAGGAGAGTAATCAGAGTCCTCTGTTATCTCTACTTGTCTATTTTTCGCAACTTTATTCCATAATGGGAGAGTAACTAATAGTAGTACTACCAAGGAAAATTGAATGATTGCAATAGCAACATAACCACTTCTCCATGAAAATTGACCTGAAATAAATACTGACATAATAATCGGTCCAAGAGTGGCACCGACTCCCCAGAAGCAATGTAGCCAACTCATATGATGAGCTTTATAATGTGTTGCAACATAGTTATTTAATGCTGCATCGACAGCTCCCCCGCCCAATCCAAGTGGAATAGCACATATAATTAACCATATAAGGGATGATGAAAAAGAAAAACCTAGTAAAGCAATAGCTGTCATGAAAACACTGATAACAGTGACTTTACCCGTCCCTATCATTTTAATGACCTTTCCACTTAATAAACTTGAGACGATTGTCCCTCCAGCGATAACCATATACAGAAAGCCGGCAGTCTCAAGTGGTAATCCGTATTCTGGCTGCATGACTGGCCATGCGGCACCCAACATTGAATCCGGCAATCCTAAACTAATAAAAGCCATATATATGATAATTAAAAAGAATGTTGCCATAGTATAAATCCTCTCTCGATATCAATTATTGGTAATCATATGTTCAAGCGCAAGATACTGTAATCCATTTAGATAGTCCTCTTTCCAATTACTTAAAACTAACCTTGGAAGATGTTCCTTTGGCACATACTGAGCAGCTTCTATAGCGATATTTTTAAGAATTATTTCATCCATTTCTTCTTTGGAGAAAATAACCGTATGAGGATTAATGATGGCAACGAATGAAGCAATTAAACGTCCCATTGCTTGTATTTCATGCTCTCTACTAAAGCGTACCTTTCCTACATTTTTCCCTGCTCTTTCTTTAAGTGCTTGAAAGAAATTACGGTCATCGTACAATGGTACGAAGGAAACCTCTCCCGTAAAAAATGTACTTCCTCTAACCACATCTCCATTGAGGAGGATACCTGCTCCTGGTCCATTCTTTCCGGAATACACATACACAAGTGATTGATTTTCTTCTCTCTTGTTCATATGATGAAACCCTAATACAGCAGCATTCATGTCGTTTTCTACTACTACTGGTATAGTAAACACTTTTTCATAATAGGCTTTTAGATCAATATTATGAAAACGCTCATAACTTGGGATATAGAATATTCGGCCATTGTCGACAGCACCTGGCACACCAATAGCAATGGAATTTATTTTCGGATAAGCTGTAATATTCTTTTTTATCAACTCCGTTAATGAATCAAGGTCATCTTGAACCATGACTTGTTCTATTCCTTTTTCCTTTACTTCGCCCACACAGTTAAAAATAGTAGATACCGTCTTGTCTTCTTCTAAAAAAAGTGCCAAACCTAGCATATAATCGGGATTATAAGTATAGCGTTGCGCTCTTCTGCCCCCGCTTGAATCATCTAATCCAGATTCATACACTTCGCCTTCTCTTTCCATTTGTGCGATAACCTTACTTACAGTCGGAAAGCTAATATCCAGATGCTGGCTAATTTCTACCTTTGTAGCACTTTCCAGTTGTAATAAAGTTGTTCGAATAGCACGTGGTATGACCTTTTTCATAGATTTTGGGGTTATAAAGTGTTTATCCAATAAATTCACCCTCTTAATCAATTAATAGTATAGATTGACTAGCATTATAAGATTTTGAAGAATTGGTTCTGTCTAAGGTCTACTCAGTATTTTTATCTGGTTATGCAAGGGCATATAAATTGCTACTTTTGGATGTATTGTCATGTTATCAACTGTCTCTTTACTAAGAGAGCAATTGCCAATCATATTAGCCTGCTCCTCCTTGTCTATGCCTTTCAAGAAATAATTTACAATCAGGCTCCACTACTAAATTGTACAAAGTACCTTTCAAATTCTTTTAACTTGTTTATTTATATTATGAATTGACTGGCATTCGACATATTTTTTTGAAAAGTTTTTCTTATTTTGCGAGCTTTGTATCTTCTATGCGTTTAATTATTCTCGCAGGATTTCCTGCTACGACAACATTATCCGGTACATCTTTAGTTACAACTGCAGCAGACGCAATGACAGCGTTATCTCCAATTGAAATGCCCGGGTTTATTGTTGCTCTTCCACCAATCCATACATTATTTCCTATTGTAACTGATTTTCCAAATTCTGGTCCCGCAATTCGTTCAAGTGGATCCAAAGGATGTGCAGCAGTATAAATATGTACGCCTGGAGCAAGTAAACAATCATCACCTATCTGTACTTCGCAAACATCTAAGATCACACAATCATAATTCGCATAAAAGTTTTCTCCAACGTGAATATTATAACCATAATCACATTTGAAACTTGGCTCAACGTGTATATTATTTCCGGTTGACCCGAAAAGATCCTTTAATAGTTCCGTTCTTATACTTTCTTCTGTCTCAATTGTTTGATTGTATAGGCGACTAAGTCTTCTTGCATTAATCCGATCTCTCGTTAATTCTGGATCTGCAGCATCATATAACTCACCAATTAGCATTTTTTCTTTTTCCGTTCTCATGTTGATTCTCCTCTTTTCTATCAGTATATAATGTTTCAAAACCACTTATTAAAGTGGTTTAATAAGTCTGTTTAGAGTACCATACAACACAAGTATTACGCAAACTAGTTTTATTTAGATCCTTATAATTACAATAACTTCGTAAAATGATAAGTAAAAATTAAAAACGTATGATAAGCATCTTCTAAAACCTTACATAAGATAAATGATGTAGTCCACCAAGTAAAATGAGGGATGCTTGTGTATTATACTCCTAATGTATACTATCCATTTCACTGTTGCCATCAGCGAAGGAAAACGCTAGGAGCTGGTGGGTATAGGTCTCTGCCATTACAAGTAGGAAGTACGGTTAGGGCTCCACATAACTATCCACCTATAGATATCCATGAACTGAATCAATCAGCGAAAAAACTTCAAATTCTTATGAAACAGGCTCAGTTATTTGTAAACAAAATCACTCATTCGCCACAATTTGCTCACGACCTAATGGATGCAGCCCAAAAGTCTGATCAAAAAAAAGTCGAAAAATTAATTTTATCTACAGGAATTACAGTTAACATCAAAAATCATTTTACACCAGACGGAATTAAGATTGAATTAAACAATACTGATAGTGAAGGAGCTTGCTGTTCATTAATTGTAGGACTGAAATGGTAGTTTTGTTACCGTATTTGTGCTAACTGCATACATGGTAAATCCAGAAAATGAAAGTAAAAAACTGCCACCTTTATCTCAAGATAAAGGTGACAGTTTTTTTAATTCTCTTCTAAATCCGATATATCTACATCTGATCTTTCTTCAAGAGGGCGTGGATCTCTTACATGTACTGTTGCTGTCATACCATCTTCATTTAGCTTATCTATCCACACTGAAGCACCTTTATAATGGACATCTATATCGCCTGACGAAGAAAGAATTTGTTTTAACCGATTAATATCCATGATTCACTCACTCCTTGTTATTTTTCATTATATATTTTTAGAAAATAAGTGAATTTTATGTAAGTAAATAATTTATAGTTTAGAGGAAAAATCCAAAAAAAAGGATAACTCAAGTCCGATTTTCATCGAAAATGCACGTTATCCATTTTATGTAATTTGCACATTAGTTTTTTGGGTAAGTTTCTTCCAAAAATACAATAGATTGATTTATTAACGTTTTTAAAACATCCACGTCAATGTCTGCTACTTTATTGATATACACACAAGCCTTACCTGAAGTGTGCTTACCGAATTTCCCTAATAATTCTTCCCGTTCATCACCAGGGGCAAAATATAAACTAATTTTCGCTTTTCGTGGCGAGAAACCGACGAGTGGAGCATCACCTTCGTGACCTGATTCATATCTATAATGATAGGTACCAAATCCAATAATACTCGGTCCCCACATTTTCGCTTCATAACCTGTTGTTTCAGTAAATATATCTAATAACTGATAAGCATCTTCACGTTTCTTGAGGCTTTCTACTCTTTCTATAAACTCAATAACACTATTATCTGTTTCTTTTGTTTTTAATTCATACATGTTAGAAAAGTCCCCCTTTCATACACATCCTCATCTATATTTCTTATTAAACACTTTTAACTGTAAAATTTTCCAATATATCAAAAAGGCCCTCTAAATGCTGAATTTCGTAAGTAGGAACGACTTCATTCCGCTCTTTTTCATGACGGTTAATCCAAACCGATTTGATTCCAGCTCGATTAGCTCCTAGAATATCAGTCATCAAATTATCTCCAACCATGAGTACTTCATCTTTCTCTAGTGACATCAGAGACAATGCGTGTTCGAAAATGGAGGGATCTGGCTTACCCTTTCCAAAGCCACCAGAAATAACAATTTGGTCAAAGTATGGGGTAAGCTCTGGAGTGATCTTAAGTTTCGTATTTTGTAAATCTGGCGAACCATTTGTGAGAAGTAAAAGGCGATAATTCTCTTTTAGTGTATCTAAAACATTAAAAGTTTCTTCGTAAACAAATGGTAGCTTTCTCCGTTCTTCAGGGAAACGTTCTGCTAGTTCGTATCCAAAATTAGTATCATCAATACCCATCTTTTTTAACCCTTCTGTCCATGCTTCTTTACGATAACCAGGAACAATCTCCTTCATTTTTCTGAAATGGTCATGATCATCTAAAAAATTTCCCCATAACCCTTCAAATGGATTAATTCCTATCATTTGCGTAAATGAATACGTTTCGTATGTAGAATACAAATTACTTGCTGCTTCCCTTACTGCTTCTTCAAGCTTGGCTGGATCAACCCTATATCGATTTTCTGCTACTTTACAAGTTGCCACAAAGGCTTCCTTTACGCTTTTCTGATCCCATAGAAGTGTGTCGTCTAAGTCGAAAAAAATTGCTTTAATCATTTTATTCCCCACTTTTTCATCATTTTATATTTAACACTAGTTTACCATTACTTAAGAATGAAAGACTATCTTTTATGAATATTCATCAGATTGACATGTTCAATTATTATTTACTCTTTTTATATTTTATTAAGAAAGTATTTCTTTCGCTATACATCTATATGATTGAATTCGATCTCCCGGTGAATATGTAATTGTATTGATCATCATTTCATCGGCTTTATATGTATTTTTTAATTCTATTAATTTCCGTTTTAATTCTTGAGGATTGCCAATCACCATATTTCGTTTCATACTCTCTATTTTTTCAGATTCTCTTATAGTCAGTTTATAATTTTTCGCATCTTGAATAGACGGTACACCTTGGTGGGCGTCCCCTTTATCTTTTTGTATAGACCAAATCAATGAACTTAACGCAATCTCTTCCGCTTTTTCTGTCGTTTCCGCGCAAATAGCTGAAACAGTTACAATGATTTGAGGTTTTTGTGTTTGTTCTCTTGGTTTAAAATGATCCAAATATTGCTGTACGATAAAAGATCCATCATTATCGCTCATAAAATGGCCAAATGTATATGGGATACCATTTTTCGCAGCTAGTAAAGCACTTTTTTCACTAGTACCAAGAAGCCAAGGTACTGGCGCAATTTCTGGTTGCGGAGAAGCCGATACCTTCGAAAATTCATGTTCTTCAGGGAAGGTATTATCTAAAAAGTTAAGCAGATCATTTATTAAGCTAGGAAACCTCCAAACATTTTGTAAAAATTTATCTGATAATGCATTGGTTGCTTCAGCAGATCCCCCTGGTGCTCGTCCTATACCAATATCTATTCTATTTGGAAACAATGTAGCTAGCATATTAAATACTTCGGCAATTTTATACGGTTTATAATGAGGCAATAAAACAGCTCCCGAACCGATACGAATTTTTTTTGTATTCGCTCCAATATAACTTAACATAACTTCTGGTGCTGAACATGCAAGTCCAGGTAAGTCATGATGTTCGGCAATCCAATAGCGTGTATAACCCAAAGCCTCACCAGTTTGAGCTAAACGCATTGACTCATTCAATGCCTCTTTCGCAGTTTGATTTGCAGAAATTGGTGATTGATCTAATATACTTAACCTCATTGCAACCAAGCCTTCTTTCTTAATTATTCACTTCAATCAAAGTCAATGTAAAAATACCTATTTGATCTTTTTTATATAAATTTGTAAGGGAGGTTGAATAATGGTAGATTTTCCCCTTAAATGCTACATCATTATCTGGAATCTTCACATCAAATATTCCCTCATACAATAAGGTTGTAATATCATGGTATTGCTCACTCGTTACGTCAAATTCCACTGAAACCTTATATAAATTGTTCACTTTTTCTTCTATACATTTACTTACCTTGATAGTAGTATCATTTAAGATTAATTCACTTAGCAAATGATTTTCTCCCCTCTATCAATTTTTTAAAAATGAAATGAAGTTTCGTTCTACCCAATAATGAGCTAAACCTTGTTACGATCTCTAAATTCTAATAATACCAATTTTCATGGCTTCGTCATGGACTAGCTTAACAAATTATTGACCACTTTATCATTATTCTTCGTTCTTGCTAATTTTATTAAAAGTCTATCAATAATATTAACTTCTTCATTTTGTTTGAAATAAATTTAGTTGATTGATCAACATCAGTGGGGATGGATATCCTTTATTACATTTGAGATTTATGTACTACCCCATTATTATAATATATCTATTTCAGTCAGCAAACGCTTATTAATCAGTTGTATCCATGATCATATGTAAGCTTTGATTCTTTGGCTTTTAAAAAACACCATCGGAACATAAGTTCTAATTATTGTAATGGTTAAATAACACAAATACAAGTAGTTACTACCTTAATTTGTTGAGACTCCTGCGGCTAAATCCGCAAGCCTTATACCTACTGGTTAAACGGGTGGGATTCTTGCATGACTTTGATAGCCGCATTCCATACAAGCTACAAATCTTCAATGGGAATATCCAAAGACAAAAAAGCCATTAGACTATTAGTCAGAAAATATATGCTTATTATCATTCATAAATGGATATTACTATCTAGATGAGTAAAACAATAATCAAGCGGGTGAATCTCCATATCAAATTTCCTATGTTCCGGAAACTTCCAATGAGTATTCATTCCTTGAATTATAAAGCTTAATATTGATGAATGGAAATACTATTGATAAAGGGAAAGGTGAATACGCATGGATTTTTTCCATAGTCAAGAATCTTTGACTGCAATGCAATGGATACTGCGAGCTGTTGTTGCTTACTTCTTTATGCTTATTACGGCAAAATTAATGGGACAACGGTCTATTTCACAGTTAAGATTACTTGATTTTGTTATTGCTTTAATCATTGGAAATATCATTGCCCATCCATTGTCAGATGAGGGTTTAGGCTTAAAAGGATCCATGATCACA
Organism: Lederbergia lenta NBRC 16444; assembly: GCF_001591545.1. Classification (GTDB taxonomy): domain Bacteria; phylum Bacillota; class Bacilli; order Bacillales; family Bacillaceae_C; genus Lederbergia; species Lederbergia lenta. The sequence continues at coordinate 1,187,415 of NZ_BCVC01000001.1, read as the reverse complement.
ATGAGCGTACTCGTTGTTTTATATACATCAAGCGTTATTGTAAGTTTAAAGTCGGAAAAACTAAGAAATTTTTTTGATTCATCTCCACTTCCCCTGATTAAGAATGGAAAAATTTTGTACAAAAACTTGGGCAAAGCTAGAATTACACTTGATGACCTGATGGCGGAATTAAGGAAAGCAAGTGTTGAAGATATTCAAAAAGTCGCCCTCGCCTTGTGGGAATCGGGTGGGACTCTATCCTTTTTTCTAAAACCTCAATATCAGCCGGTAACACCATTGGATTTAAATTTCCCTCCCAAATCTTTTGTATTTCCCAGAACAATTATTAAAGAAAGGAAAATTGATGTATCTCTATTGCATGCGATGGGCCGAGAGGAAAACTGGCTGAAATTAAAGATAAAATCAACATACAATGCTGACATTCACAATATTTTATTAGCAACCATTGATGAAACTGAACATATTACTATTTTTTTATACGAATAGGAATTACTTTGCCTCTTGCATTTTTGTATCGCTTTTTGCAATTGAAATATATGCCTTTATAATATTTTTAGTATATGTCTTATTTTATGGGCAATATGTTCCATGAACGATGAATTTATGATTGATAAGGATAACGAAGGTGTTGCAATGTTAACCCTTTAAGAAATAGATGGGGATATCGTAAACAATACGGTTAGCTTTACAGTAAAAAAAATATTAAATCATTGTAATAATAATCCTTTATTATGAAATAGGATTCTTATTATTAAACTCCATATTTTTGCACCGTTTATTAAAAGATGCAATTAATCAATGGAGTGCAGAAATCGTATTGTTTCTCCATCAGTAGTTGTTGGTAAAAAAAATTGTTGCTTATACTTCTCTGTGCCTTTTCCAGTAATAATAATCCAATCCCCATCTTCCGCCTCATCCTTAGCATATCGAATGGCTAATGTTCGATCTGGTATTATTACCGCTTTCGAAGGAGAGTTTACTCCGTGTAGTATTTCTACCATTTTTTCATAAGATATTTGGTTTAAATCATCTAATGTTAAAATCACTTTATCACTTAATTCATAAGATATATTCAACATGCCTATTCTCTTACTTTTATCACGATTCCCTCTAAATCCAAAAACATGGAATATACGTTTCGCTCCAAGTTCTCGTGCTGTACTTAAGCAGTTGAAGAATGCTTCTGATGTGTGCGCATAATCAATAACGACAGTCGCTTCTTTTGGCTGTTTAATCAACTCAAAACGACCTGGAACACCCTGAAATGTTTGTAAAGATTGGATAATTATTTCTCCAGGGATGTTAAGTTTTCTTCCTGTTAAAAATGCCATAGCCGCATTATACACATTATGTATCCCTAAGATTTTGAGCTTCAATTGATATTGATGGTCTCCTTCAAAAATAGTGGCTATTCCGGGCTCGTTTTTTTTATAACGTGTGATTTGTAAATGATTGTCCTCTGCGTCTCCCATCGCAAATATATTTTGTCCATTGTTTTGAAGTGAACGGAAAAGTCTTTCTCCCCAACTATTATAGCTATTAATAATGCCCTTTCCTTCCGGCTTTAGTTTATTAAATAAAGTCGATTTAACGGAAAAATACTCATCCATATCTTGATGATAATCAAGATGGTCATGGTCGAGATTTGTAAATAAGCAGTAATCAAATTCAATTCCATCAATACGAAACTGAGATAAACCATGTGAAGAGACCTCTATGATAACGACATCATCTTGACAATTAGAAAGGTGTCTATGCAATTCAAGGGCATCAATCGTTGTATTAACAGAAGGTAGTTTCTGTCCATTTACAACATTATGAATCGTTCCAAATAAAGAACAAGATAATCCTACATTTTCAAGGATATGTTTTAGCATAAAGGATGTTGTTGTTTTCCCATTTGTACCTGTTATACCTATAATAGTGTGCTTTTTAGAAGATGTTTGATAAAAATTTTTAGCAATGTGTGCGAGTGCTAATCGACTGTTAGAAACCTTAATATAAGGTATATTTAATAGATCCATTTCTTTCTCTCCAACTACAGCGCTCGCACCTGCAGCTATTGCATTCTCTATATATTGATGACCATCTTGCTGAAATCCGGAAATTGCTATAAATAAGTCGTTTAGACCGATTTCAGCTGAGTTGGCTGATACTCCTTCCACCTCTATATCATAAAACGATTTATCAAAGTTATTATATGCTATAACATTTTCTAAGAGTTGACTTAATTTCATTTTTCCTTGCTCCTTTTAAATTAAAATTGCAATTGTAGAATTTCTTTTTATCCAGAAGTTCTTTTTAATATTTCCTATGTTCGTGTTTTCTTACCCCAATTATTTATCTTTTCTAAATGTTTATATAGGATCCCCCAATCTAATCAATGACTAGATGGGGGATATTTGTGGTATAGAGAAGTTTCAGAAAATTATTTATTGTTTCCGGATTGTTGTTGATTCTGTCCTTGCATTCCAGTTCCCATGCCCATCATATTCGCGGCGATCGGCATCATGCTTTTCATATTATTTCCACCTTTACCACTCATCATCTGATATGTTGCGATACCTACTCCCACTGAAGCAAAGACTGGTAAAACTTTATCCATTGACATCTTCACCAACATCACCTCAAAATTTATATTTTGTTCATTAACTGAACCTTATTATCTTGTCTTAAAACAACGTAATCATTTAAGGTGTTTGTTACCAAATAAATTTGTGTGATTAAGTTCCCGCACATGGTTTTTATCATTAAAGGAAGAAGTACAACTTTGAAGAGAATAACTTAACGTGGTCAGTGTCATTATTATAATATTGGTAGCCGTTTGGATGCCTTTTTTAATGGTTTATGATTATGAAGATGAATTGTCATTTGTGGTAGTGGGAATGGTAAAAAAGAAGGGATGATGTCAACCATTTTATCCTTGGGCTTATTATTTGGCTGTGATGGTGTGGATGAAGATGAACCAGATCCAACTGAAGAACCATCTGAACAAATGGAAGATAACTCCCAATAATAAAAGCATTATAAACAAATGGCTGGCAAGCCAAAGTCAGCCTTTATTTATAATGCAGGATATCACTCCAAATTGGAATAATTTTACTATTATTAGATGTATTGTGTAGACAAAAAGCAAATTATCATCATGAATTTTGATGAGACTGGAGTATGGATAAAATGAAAGTTATGTATCTAACTATTGAACTTATTATTGGTTTTTTTCTTCTTTTTATTATCGTCAAGTTCGTTGGAAAAAAAATCATTAATCAAATTACTCCCTTTACATTTATTGCCTCCATCGTGTTAGGAGAATTACTAGGGAACGCATTATATGACCCTAAAATCGGGGTATTTTATGTTATTTACTCGATGGCATTATGGAGCATTTTACTCTTTATTGTTGAGTATCTAGGACAAAAGTTTTTATCTTTTCGAGGCTTCTTTGAAGGAAAACCGTCTGCTCTTATTAAAAACGGGATCGTTGATCGTGAAGAATTGAAAAAAAATCGTATGAATATTAATCAACTACAAAGCTTACTTCGCCAAAGTGAAACCTTTTCCATTCGAGAAGTTGCCTTTTGTTTTTTAGAGGCGAACGGCTCGCTTAGCATTCTCAAAAAGACAAAGCATCAAAAAACTACGCAAGAAGATTTCAATATTCCAATAAAGTCTGTGTATGTTCCCGTCACGATCATACGTGATGGCGTAGTGTTATGGGATGAACTAAATGGATTAGAATTTGATGAAGCATGGTTAAAAACACAACTGACTTCACAAGGTATTTCTGATTATAAAGATATTTTTGTAGCTGAATGGTTGGAAGATGACGGATTGTTTGTACAAACTTTTTAAAGAAGAAGGCAATCATCTATTATTTTCCTCTGTGACTTCCTCCAATTGACCAATAAGAGAAAGCACAGAACCTACAGCTTGTATCCAACTTCCATTTACTTGTAGCGCTTGCCCCTCATTACTTTTTTTTTCATGAGCATGTTCTAGTTCATAAATTCCTCCTATTGCCTGTAATGAATTACCGATAACCTGTAATATATTACCAATAACGTTATATGCTTGTGCTGACGATCCAGTAGGTTCTATTTCATCTGCGAGGGAGATACCTCCTCCTAAAGCTTGTATCAAATTACCTTTGATTGTTAACAACTGCTTTGTTTCTTCCTTAAAGTTAATGATCATTCCCGCAGTAATAGTGCTATTACCAACCGCTTGAACTTCGTTACCTAACTTGTCTAGTGTAAATGTCTCTTGCCCATCAGCTATTAATGAATTTCCTGTTGCTTGAAGGACATTCCCCCATAGGTCTAAGCTTGATCTATATTCACTAGTAAGTACACTTGATGGTGTATTTCCAACTGCAGAAGTAATAGTTCCAATTGCTTGAATCCAGGAGCCAATAATTTCTTTAAGTTGATTATTCATCCTTGATCGCCCCATCACTTATAACCTTATTATATTGTATTCATAAGGTCGTTCATGCGTTAACTCACTTGAAGTTATTTATCAAATCCATTTAAAATTAGGATTAGGCATGATTAATCATGTACCATTTTTTTGAATAAGTGCTGATGCAAACTGATATAAATATATAATCAAGAAGAGGTACAAAACACCATAACATGCTCCAGCAACAACATCTGTTAGATAATGCACTCCGAGATACACCCTGCTTACAGCTATGAGGATAACGATTATTAAGGTTAAGAATAGCCATAACAGCCGATGCTTTATTCCCACTTTCAAAATACGCACAAATAAATATAACAAAAAGCCTATAAAAGCAATAGAATTCATTGTATGTCCACTTGGAAAGCTATAGTCGCCAACTTCTATTAACGCATTGAACGATGGACGCTCTCTTTCAAACCATTCTTTTAACATATAGTTGGCTCCCCTTACTCCCCAAAACGTGAACATCACAAAGAAAGATTCAAGATAGCATTTCTTCATTAACAGAAAAACTGTCACTATGATAGCTAATAAAAGCAAAAATTTTATTGAACCAATTTCAGTAAAAAAGTAAAACAATTCATTAAAAGATGCTGTACGAATATCCTCGAAAAACATCAGAATTTTTACATCATACGTATTTATTAGAGGTTGTTCAACCGTTAAGGCCAATCCGATAGCCAAGAATAAACAGATCACAATCGTCATCCACTTCATTTTTTACCTCCAATAGTTTAAGACATGCAGCCATTTAACAGATTGATCCTTTGGCACACCCTATTCTTTGAAAAACTTCTATTATATTGTGTTTTATCGCTATCTATTTATATAAACATTCCTACTCCTCTTAGTGGGTTTCTTCATAAACTTATATCTTCATTTTATTATGAATTCTTCCTATTCATAGGATATAAATTTGTTGACACGTCTTCCACAATTCTTTTTAGTTTCTCCTTCATTTAAGAAAGTATTTTGAAAAGCAAAAAGGTATTGAGGATGCCTCAAAAAAACTCGCATTTCATTATGTATTTTTGATTTTATCCTGTTAAATGCTAAACTAAGATAAAAGATTTACATTTTAATACTTAGGAGTGAGTAAATGGCTATTAACGTGTACCTTAATTTTAATGGCAATTGCCGAGAAGCCGTAGCGTTTTATGCTAATGTTTTCGGAACAGAAAGACCAAAAATAACGACATTTGGAGAATTGACGCCTGATCCAGAATTTACTCTTCCTGAGGAAGCAAAAAATTTAGTTATGCACACTCGCCTTCGCCTCAATGGAAGCAATGTTATGTTTTCTGATACATTTCCTGGTATGCCTTTCGTTGTAGGGAATAACATAAGCCTTGCATTTGTCAGTGAGAATTTGGATGAAGTTAAATCTGCCTTCAATCAACTAAAAGAAGGCGGTAAGGTAGGTATGGAACTTCAAGAAACATTTTGGAGCAAATGCTATGGGCAGCTAACAGATAAATTTGGAATCGAATGGCAATTAAATTTCGGCAGTGATGAAGAGGCTTTTTAATTTTATACACGAAAAAGGCGATTGAACTTTTAAGAAAAGAATCTATCGCCTTTTGATTACCTACTTTATTCAGCTTTCTTTTTCTTCAGGAATCGCCAAATTTAAAATGACAGTTGCCAGCGCTCCAACGGTAATTCCAGATGATAATATGTAATTAGCCCAATCAGGTACAATGGATAATACTTCTTGCGGTAAAATAGTAACAGCGATCGTTAACAAAATAGGAATGCCAATAACCATCATGTTTCGATCATCAATCATTATTGGTTGGATGACTTTCATACCATTCGTCACAATGGCAACACATACGATACCGAAGATTCCATTTATTACTGGTTCAGGAATACAAGTAATGGCAGTTGAAAGTTTCGGCATAAGACCAAGGCAAACAAGAATAATGCCACTTGCTATAATTGCCATTCTACTTGCAACACCAGTAATAGCAAGTAACCCAGCATTAGAAGAATATCCAGTCATCGGGGTACTGCCAAATAGCGAACCAACAAGACAACCGAGTCCTTCACCAACAGATGCGCGATTTAACCGCTTTTCATCTAATTTTTCTCCAGTAACGGAGGACACGACAAACCAAGTTCCAGTCGTTTCTATTAAAATTATTAAGTAAACAAATACCATTGTAACAATAGCACCCACATTAAACACTGGCTTTCCAAATGGAAAAAACGTTGGTAAAGAAAACCAACTTGCGTCTTTAACAGGTGTAAAATCAACAGTTCCAAGCAAGCTTGCTGCTACAGTACCTGCTACAATCGCAATAATTACTGACACAATCCGAAAAAAGGTACCAATCCCTCGAACTCTGCGCCCAAGCAACATACAAATAATTAACACACCTGCTGAAACAACCGCAACAACAATATTATCACCTATATTTCCTTCCGCGTGATAGATATTATTTAGCCCTATCGGCATTAAAGCAATTCCGACAATAATGATTACGGTCCCTCCTACAAGAGGTGGGATAATCTTTCTCACCGCTTTTGCAAACCATTTTAATGGATAGCCAATAAGCGTAATAATAATTGCTCCAGGAATTAAACTCCCAGCAATTGCTCCAAGTCCGAGTTTTCCACCAATCGCTGCAATTGCTCCAATTGGTACATAGGAGGGACCTTGAACAACAGGCAATTTAATTCCTGCCCCTGTTTGTATTAAGGTTGCAATTCCTGTTGCTAGAAAACACATTTGTACAAAAAACGATGTATTTTCTGTACTTAAAGAAAGAAGACCAGCAATAATAATTGGAGCGATATATAAATCCATTGCCAAAACATGCTGTAGACCGAGAAGGAATGCTTTTTGATAACTGATTTTATCGTTCACACCGATAATCATATTGTTTTCTGCTTTTTTCTCCACCCCATAACTCTTCCTCTCTAATCGTAAATTTAAAACATTTGATTGAATTATATATAATAAAAAAGAATTTGTATAGTGAAAAACGAACATTTTTAATTGTATAACCATATTTGGTTCGCCTTTGGTATTGACCGAATCGCTTTCTCAAATTAAAATAAGAAAGAGAAACTTAACTGCGGAGGGATTCATACATGTTACAAGATAAAGTATTACTAGAAGATTGGCTCGTTGCTTGCCGTTCAGAAGACGTCAAAGAAAAACCTATTCAAGTTATTCTTATGGGTGAGCGTCTTGCCATTTTTAGAAATAGTAAAGGAGTACATGCATTTAAAGATTTATGTATTCATCGGGGAGCAGCATTATCTTTAGGTGAGGTGAAAAATGACTGTTTAGTATGCCCGTATCATGCATGGGAATATGAGGATAGCGGCGCATGTGTCAAAATCCCTCAGCTTCCAGAAGAAAGAGCCATCCCCCGAAAAGCAAAAGCAATCTCTTACGGTTGTATAGAAAAATACGGATTAATATGGATTAATTTTGCAGGAAATAAACCTAACTTATTCCATTACCCACCAATGGAAGACAAAAGTTATCATAATGTTATCTGGGGACCTCAAGAAGTTGTAGCAAAACCACCGCGCATCATCGAAAATTTTCTCGATGTAGGACATCTTGCAGTTGTTCATGAAGGTTTTTTAGGGACGGAAAGTCATCGCGAAGTCCAAGATTATAAGGTACACAAAGAGAATGGTAGAATTTTTTCAGATGAAATTGCTATATATCAGCCTGACCCAGATGGTTCAGGTACTCCAAAGTATGTTTATTATACATATGAAATTCATCGCCCTTTCACAGTGAGCTTTACAAAGAGGGATCGCGAGCATGGTAATTTAATGACCATTTTATTAACAGTTCGTCCTATTAATGAAGAGAAATCTGTTGCCTATGGTATATTATCATTTAATTACGAAACTGGTTTGTCAGATGAAGAGATTATTCAATTCCAAGACGATATTTTTATTCAGGACAAGCCGATTGTTGAAAATCAAAAACCGGAAGAACTACCGCTTGATCTACAAATCGAGCTTTCACTCATTTGTGACCGTATGAGTATCTCCTATCGTCAATACTTGAAAGAGCTTGGAGTTGTACTAGGAACAGCGTAAAGTTAATAGAATGGTAGCAAAATCCCACATGTAGGTATAGAAATACTTTACTGTGGGATTTTCCAATGGCAAACATGGTAATTGAATAATACACAAAATATTCAGATTTTATTTTTTTCATTAAAACAGTCTATCTCCGTTTCTATATTTCCCTACGAAAAAAATGAGTAAAGTTGCCCTATTAATCTGCTTCCAACACCTTTTTATTAATAATACGGATAACCTCCATACGGATATGTTGGATATGGATAGGTTATTGGTACTGGATATAGATAGGGTGTTGGATACGGATAACCAGCATATCCAGCTCCTGGTGACGCCAATGCCCCAAGTGTAAGGCCACCTAAAACGCCTCCGATGAACGGTGTGCCAAATCCTCCCAAGCCATGATTTGGGCCAGAATGATGCCCTCCATGATTCCCGCCTTGAGCTCTTCCATACACATTATTTAAATCCATCATTATTTTTCAGCTCTCTTTCTGCAAAAATAATCACCCATTATACAATATGCAAGATAAACGTCTATGGAGTAGGCATAGCTAATTAATATGTATGAAAAGTGTCCCTATATAAGATAAGGTGAGTTTTTTTAAAAACAACCATCTTAAGGTTTTTGCACACTTAAAATAGTTTCATTCTCACTTCCTATCTTTTTTAATATTTCCCCATTTTTCAAAGATCAAAAAAGTGCATCCTTAAAGGATGCACTTTTTGTCAATACTCATTTTTATTATACAAATTCTAAATAACGCTCTTTTATCTGCCCTAATACTTGATCCCCTGGACGATTCCAAATCTCTTCATTAAATATTTCAACCTCAATCGGGCCTTTATATCCTGCCTTTTCTACTGCATTTCTTATTTTCCTTAAATCAATCACACCGTCCCCCATCATCCCTCTCCCCATCAACAAATCAGGAGTAGGAACGATCCAGTCTGAGACATGATAACCTAAGATTTTTCCACTTGCGCGGGAAATTTGATTATATAAATCTGGATCCCACCAAACATGAAATACATCAACAACTACCCCTACCGCATCCGTCTTGAATTGTTCTACAAGTGTATTAGCTTGGTTTAATGTGACGATGACGCTTCTTTCCGCTGCATACATAGGATGAAGTGGCTCAATTCCTAATTTAATACCATGCTCTTGAGCAAACGGAATGATTTGCTCAATTCCTTCAGCTACCATTTTTCGAGCAGCGTCGATATCCTTATCAGGTGCTGGACCGCAGACAAGTACCAATACGTCAGTACCTAATTCAGCTGCCTCCTCTATTGCCCTTTTATTATCTTCAATTCTTTCTTGGCGCTCCAAGTTTGTAGCTGCTGGGAACATTCCACCTCTACAAAGACTGGAAACACTTAGGCCAGCATCCTGTACTACTTTTTTACTTTCAGCTAAACCCAGTTCCGTTAATTTGTGCCTCCATATTGCGATTGAAGGGATATCAGCACGTGCACATCCGTCTACAGCTTCACGAAGATTCCATTTATCCGTTGTAATTTGATTTAAGCTAAGCCGCTCTATCGTTTCTATGTTTCCCATTTTTCCTCTCCTATTCGATTCCTGAAATGGATAATATTTTTTGCATCTTATTGGCAGCGTGGTGTGGGTCAACTAGTAATCCTGCTTCATCTGCTAGTAAAAATAGTTCAGATAGATGGGTTATCGATCTGGCACTTTCTGCTCCACCGATCATCCGGAAATGCTTTTGATGTCCATTTAAATATGCCATAAATACGATTCCGGTTTTATAGGAATAAGTAGGCTGTTGAAATATATGTCTAGATAAAGGGACCGTTTTTTCTAAAACAGAATTATATTTACTGATATCTCCATTATCAAGTGCATGCAGAGCTACTGCAGCAGCCGGCGCAATCGCATCAAAGATACCTAATAATGCGTGACTATAGCCTTTTTCGTCACCACGGATTAATGAAGGATAATTAAAATCATCACCAGTATACATTTTCACATCTTCAGGTAATAATCTTCTCATTTCAATCTCTCGGTCCGCATCTAAAAGCGATATTTTTATTCCATCTACCTTTTCACGATTATCCCAAATAATATTAAGGCAAACTTCCATTGCCTCATCGATATTTTTATGTCCCCAATAGCCTTTTAATGCGGGATCAAACATATCTCCGAGCCAATGGAGAATGACAGGTTGGGAAACTTGCTGTAAAATCTTGCTATACACTCTGTCATAATCTTCTGGACCATCTGCACAGGCAGCGAGTGCCCTACTTGCCATTAATATAATTTGACCACCTTCGTTTTCAATAAAGCTACATTGTTCTTCGTATGCTGCTTCCACTTGTTCCAATGTAACTTGTGCGCTAGGTAATAATTGGTCAGTACCTGCGCCACAGGCAATCCGTCCACCAACTGACCGAGCCTCCGCGACTGAGCGTTGAATTAACTCCTGTGCGCCATTCCAACTAAGCCCCATTCCGCGTTGCGCTGTATCCATCGCCTCGGCAACGGACAATCCTAGCGACCATAAATGGCGACGATAAGCTAATGTATCTTCCCAATCTATTTGCGGATTAGTAAGTGGGTCTGTATTTGCTAATGGATCACAAACTACATGCGCTGCTGAAAACGCAATTCTATTTTGAAATGGCGTTGTCGGAATTTCAAATACCGAAGATTGACTAGGCTCATAATAACTAAATGTACCGTTAGCTCTTGGTAACTTTAACTTTTTCCCCATGAGATGCACCTCCAATAGTCAATTCCGGAATATCAATCCAACGGCGCTCTTCCCAAGATTTTAACCCAAGGTCTGATAACTGCGTTCCTTTTGCCCCTTCAAGTAAATCCCAAGGAAATGATTCATCGTTTACAATATGTTTTAAAAACAGTTCCCACTGCACTTTGAAACCGTTATCTAACACATCGTTTGTTGGTACTTCTTCCCACTGATCCATAAAATCGAAAGGGTTTTCAATATCAGGGTTCCAAACTGGCTTCGGCGTATTTACACGATGTTGGACTTTACAATCACGCAGTCCAGCCACAGCACTACCTTCTGTACCATCTACTTGGATTGTGAGGAGATCATCGCGGTTCACTCTCACTGTCCATGAAGAATTGGCTTGGACAATAATGCCGCCTTCCAATTCGAATGTTGCGTAAGCTGCATCATCCGCTGTACATGTATAAGGCTCTCCTAGTTCATCCCATCTTTTCGGTATATGTGTAGCTCCGAGACAAGAAACACTTTGCACATTTCCAAATAAGTTATCAAGTACATAACGCCAGTGCGCAAACATATCTACTATGATTCCACCACCATCTTCTTTCCGATAATTCCATGAAGGGCGTTGACCTGGTTGCCAATCTCCCTCAAATACCCAGTAACCGAATTCCATGCGAACAGAAAGTATTTCTCCAAAAAATCCCGAATCAACAAGTCTTTTAAGTTTCATAATACCTGGAAGGAATAATTTATCTTGCACTACCCCATTCTTTACGCCCGCTTCATATGCCAAACGTGCAAGCTCAAGTGATTCTTCCACACTAGTCGCTGTTGGCTTTTCACAATAAATATGTTTCCCCGCCTTAATAGCTTTTCGTATATCCTTTGCACGTCGAACAGTCGTTTGAGAATCAAAGTAAATAATGTCTTCAGAATTACTTAAACATGTATCTAAATCCGTACTCCAACGATTAATACCATGTTCTTCTGCTAATGATCTTAATTTATTTTCGTTTCTTCCAACTAAAATAGGATTAGGCATAATAACGTCACCATTCGGGAGTGTCACTCCACCTTGCTTTCGAATAGCGACAATTGAGCGGATCAAATGCTGATTTGTCCCCATTCTTCCTGTAACTCCATTCATAATAATTCCGACATTAATATTCGACATAAAAACACCTCTTCTTTTTAATTTGATGAATAGATCTTATATTTATTTTATATTTGATAAGAAAAAACGTCTTATCTATATGAGAAACCAATTCGCATTATCGGAAATGATTCAATTAGCTTAGGAATTACTTGCTTTCTTCTCAAAAATACAAATTAGCGATCTTTTAATCTACCATGTTCACATAAATTTCTCTGGTAAAAATAACGATATTTGCGGAATGAAAGTAAGCACCAATAACGTAATAATAAGAACAATAATAAAGGGAATGGCACCTCTCGTGACTGACGTAACGGACATATTACTAATCCCAGAAGCTACATATAAATTTAGCCCAAATGGTGGAGTTAACATTCCAATCGCTAGATTTATAATCATGATTACACCAAAATGAATTGGGTCAATCCCCATTTCAATAACGATTGGTAAAAAAAGTGGAACTAAAATCAACACCGCTGCACTGGAATCCATAAACATTCCCACTAATAATAAAACGATTGTGACAATAATTAAAAAAATGAATGGAGTTGTCGCAAATTCCATGATGTTCGACGCTAATTTAGTTGGTAGCTGCTCATATGTTAAATACCAACTGAATGTTTTAGCAGATGCTATAATAAACATAATCATTGCCGAAGTGACAACAGATCTTTTAGTGACAGTAAATAATTTTTTAATGGAAAGTTCCTTATATACGAAAAAACCAATCAGTAAACTGTACACAATTGCTACTGCAGCTGCTTCAGTCGGGGTAAAATATCCTTTATATATTCCTCCTAAAATAATAACAGGCATCATAATTCCCCAAATCGCACCTTTTGCTGCAATCCACAACTCTTTCAGACTTACTCGTTTATCCGGTTGATGCCCTTGCTTTTTTGCAATAATATAACTTACAACCATTAATACAATCCCAATAAAAATACCAGGTATAATGCCTGCAATGAATAGCTTGCTAATGGAGACTTCAGCAATCGCCCCATACACTAATAACGTAATACTTGGTGGTATAATAATCCCTAAAGAGCCGGCTGCACACATTAAGCCAACCGCAAATCTTGGCGAGTACCCAGCATCTTTTAACGACGGAATCATAATACTCCCAATAGCCGCAACAGTTGCTGGACTCGATCCAGATAGTGCAGCAAAAACCATGGAAGAAAGAACTCCCGCAATTGGCAATCCACCCGTTGTCCATCCAACTAATTTTTTAGCCAAATCTATTAACCTTTTTGATGTGCCACCCGCAAGCATTAAATCACCGGCAAAAACAAAGAAAGGTATTGCCATTAAAGTAAATGAATCAATTCCGGAGAACATGGTCCGACCAAACGTATCGATAGAGATGTTTCCTTGAAACATGGCAATAAAGCTAGATAACCCAATAGCTGCAGCAATAGGAGCACCGAGTAACATTAATAAAATAAAAATGACAATGATCATAGTTTTGTCATCTCCTCATGAGAGTTACTTATAGTCGCCTTATCTGCTCTAAGATTTCTTATTTCATCTAAAAAAATTTGAAAAAAGCGAATAAGCATTAAGGTCCCACCAACAGGAATAGCTAAATAAGGAATATACATTGGCATCCCTAAAGATGGAGTGACACTACCATATTGCATGACATTTAAAATCGATTTACAACCGGATAAGATAATAACGATACAAAAAACCATAGCTATAACATTTGCTAAAATAGCAAAAAACTTCTTCATTAGGTTAGGTAATATAATTACAAGTGCGTCTACCGTTGCGTGAGCCTTTTCTCTTACTGCAATACTACTGCCTATAAAAATAAACCAAATAATTAAGTATCTAGCTACTTCCTCCGACCAGTGGAGTGAATAATTAAATAAATATCTCAGAACTACTTGTGCAAAAACTAATAATGAAGTAAATATCAATGTAGTAACAGCTATATACTCCTCGATGTAATTTAATAGTTTATTAACCTTTTTCAAAAAATCCCCTCCCTATTTAAATGGGACGGCAAAAGCCGTCCCGTTAGTTGTTATTTGCTAATTTCCTTCTTCCTTAACCGCATCTAATAATTCTTTTGCACCCTCAATTTTCATAAACTCATCAAAGACATCATCGGTTAGTTCTAAAAATTCCTCTTTATCTTCTTCCTCGAATTCAGTAATCTGTATTCCCGATTCTTCTAGCACTTTCATATACCCTTCTTCATCAGCAGTAGCTAAATCCCATTGCCACTTAGTTACTTCCTCAGCAACTTCATCAATCGCCTTTTGAAGGTCTGTTGGAAGGTCCTTATAAAATTCGTCACTAATAAGTAACACATATCCCATATAACCATGTGCACTTAATGTTAAATAATCTTGTACTTCATAAAATTTTTTACTATTCACATTTGATAATGGATTTTCCTGCCCATCAACCGTTTTCGTTTGAAGCGCTGTATAAAGTTCAGCAAAGTCAATCGAAACCCCACCAGCATTTAACGCTTTAAATTGAGAAATTAATAGCGGACTTTGTGAAGCACGCATCTTTAATCCAGATAGGTCTTTCGGGGACTCAATGGGATGCTTCGAATTAGTAAAATGCTTAAAACCTCCATCCCAGTATCCAAGTCCTCTTAAACCTTGCTTTTCCAACCTTTCATTAAGCATATCGCCTAACTTACCATGCATCGCTTTATAAGCAACTTCTTTATCAGCAAATAAGTAAGGTAAGTCAAAAATCTCAAATTGTTTCACAAATGATGGTAGAACACCTGTAAAAGGAGCATTCATTTGAATGGTGCCGGATTGCATTTGTTCAGTTATTTCCCTATCAGAACCCAATTGCGAATCAGGAAAGATTTCCACCTTAATTTGTCCCTTTGTCTTCTCTTCTATTAGCTCAGCAAACTTTTCTGCGGCTTTCCCTTTTGCAGTTGTCCCACTTACAACATGTGCAAACTTTATAACATATTCCTTTTTCTTTCCTTCTCCCCCACTTTCTCCATTATCAGTTGTTGTTGATTTGTTACAACCAGCTAATATGATAGAAAATAGCAAAATACAAACAGGAATTGCTCCCCAAATTTTCTTCAATACATCACTCCTCCTCTTAATTAAAGCGCTTACATTATTTGTATCCATTATGTAATGTAAATCTTTGATTGTCTTATAAGATTAGGAGATAAATTCTTAATTTCGGAAAAACATATGTGGCCAAGCAACTATTTTTAAAAAATAAGATAGCGAAGCTTGTTATTCTATGCTCTCTTTTTTAATAGTCCTAAATTTATTTGGCGACATACCTACGATATTTCTAAATGTACGATAAAACGTTGAAAGTGTTTCGTATCCTACTTCAAAACAAATAGAAACAATGTCCTTATCTGATTCAATTAGCAATTCCTTTGCGCGATTAATTCTTACTTTTTGCAAATATTGTAATGGCGTTTCATGAAATTTCGATTTAAAAATATCATTGATATAACGAGTGGATATACCGAATGTTGCGGATAAATTTTCAGCTGTAATATTCTCAAAATAACGCGTATCAATATAATTTCGCAATCTTAATGATCTCATATCATTTGCATCTTCAGATTTCTTCTCCTTATTGAAACGGATTAAAATCAATAGTAATTCATATAAGTAAACCGGTGCTGCATACTTGCAGAGAGGGTCATAGTCGGTTTGTTCAAATAAGATTTTTCGCAATATTTGTCTTACTTCACTTGCACGAACAACATCAAGTTGATAATGCTGTGAGTGTTGTTGAAGCCCATTTAATAATCCCTCTTCTATATGATGACCTAAAGCAGTTGGAGAAAAGGCCAACACTAGAACTGATAATTTGGCATGTGCAGTAATAGAATGAACAGAGTTAGGGACAATTAACACAACCCGATCTTTAGAAAATTCATATTTTTTGTCATCTAGCGTCAATTCACCTTCTCCATTTAACGCATATAAAATTTGAAAATGATCATGATAATGGTCTGAAATATGATTGCCGCGATGGTGCTGATTCTCATATAAATGAACTTCAGTTATTGGTGTACGAGTCTTTTGTAATTGCATGTTAATCTCCTTTATATTCAGAATGTTACACAATTTATATTTTACTGTAATATGTGACACTCTACAAGATACATGAATAAGACACCAAAAATGATTGGTGTCTTATTCTCACGATTTATATATCTGGTTCCACATGTACATGCACGTCATACACATCATGTTCATTAATTAATATTTTTTCTACTTTTGTCGAGATATCATGAGCAGTGTTTATATCTAAAGTGGAATCAACTAAAATGACTATATCCACTACCGCATTATTGCCGTAATTTCTCGCCTTCATTTCTTTTACTCCCATTACACCTCTTACATTTTGAATTGTTTTTTTATAAGTTTCAATCTCTTCCTCATCAAAGCCATCAGTTAATAGATGGGAAGTATCACGAAAAATCTCCCAGGCTGTCTTACAAATTAAAAGACCAACAATAACAGCTGTTAACGGATCAAGCCATGGCAGGCCGAGTTGCGTCCCAAAAATACCTATTGCTGTTCCAATACTAACCCAAGCATCGGATATATTATCTTTCGCTGCGGCCATCACCGCTTGACTATTTACTTTCTTCGCCAACTTACGATTATACATATATACCAGATACATGAGAAGAGCTGAAAACACACCTACCCAGCCAGCGAGCATGTCTGGCGATTCTTTCGTAGCATCGAACAGCGATTTTATTGCGCCATAAACTACTTGCAATCCCACCGTCATCATTATAAATGAAGCGATCATGGAAGCAATTGTTTCACTTTTCCAATGTCCATATAGATGGTCTTCGTCGGCTGGTCTTTGGGATAACTTCAATCCAATTAATAAAGCAATAGAAGCAACTATATCTGTTGTATTGTTAAAGCCATCAGCTTTTAATGCTTCTGAATGACTGATAACACCAATAAATAACTTCAAAAAGGCCAAAAATAAATAAGCAATAATACCAATAATTGCTCCACGTTCTGCTAACTTTAAGTTAGCATATTTTTGTTGATCCATAAAAATAATCCCTCCATTACTCTTGTATATGGTATCAACTAGGTAGCTAGTGGGTCTATAGCAACGTTTTGTCCTCTCTTCATGTTTATAGCTGGTAGCTAAGATTATTGGTCATGGCAAAGAATTTAAATTAAGTAAAAAGATAAAATCTGCGAAGTTTTAATTAATTTTACCTGACCGCTGATTTTTATCCATTATTGTGTACGAATATCATTGTTTTGAGCAATTGTTTTTCCGATCAAAAATAGCAGTTCTACTAGTCAAAGAAATAACGACTTGTAGAACTGCTATTTAAGTTGTATAAAATGATGTGTTTCGATTCTAGCTTCCCATTATTTTCACGAATCTTTATTCGTCATACGCAATTAATGCATTGACGCTATGCGCTAACGCTGAACCCGCTTTAAGAGCAACAGCGACAAAAACAGCCTCAGAAATTTCTTCTAAACTAGCTTCTGCCTTTTTAGCTGCCTTTGTATGAAGATCGATACAGTACGGGCATCCTGTTGTGTGGGCAACAGCAACTGCAATAAGCTCCTTTTCTTTTACACTTAGTTCTCCAGCTGCTAATGCCTGCTTATCAAAATCAATAAAGCTTTTAAACGCATCGCCACTCAGTTTTGAAAACTCCGCTATGCGATTGAAATAGGCCGCTTTATATAGCTCATCATCTTTTTGACCATCAAATGAATTCAAAGCATTTACTCCGTGAGCAAAAGCCGAACCCGCTTTTAATGCCGTAGCAACAAAAACAGCTTCCGCCACTTCTTCCTTCGTAGCCTCGACTTTTTTTGCTTCAGTGACATGTAAGTCGATGCAATATGGACACCCAGTCACATGTGCAACTGCTACTGCGATGAGTTCTTTAAGTTTAACTGACAGCTTACCTTCCGCTAGCGCTTTTCCATTAAAATCAAAAAATGCTGAAAATTGTTCAGGTGCATGCTTTTTCAATTCCGTTATTCTACGAAAATTCGACTTTTTATAAAGACTTTCTACCTTTTGTGTTGTTGACATCATAACTTCCCCCTGTTGATAGTATTTTTATGTATAAACATACCGCTTGTCCAGCGCTTCCAACAATTAAACCTTCCTTTACAAACAAAAAAACCACTTCTGATTAGGAAGAGGTTAGATGTATGTATCGGGCTCTCCCTTATCTTTCAAACTGTATCAGTTTGCTGGAATTGGCACCTTTTTGCTTGGAAGCAAGGGTTGCCGCGGGATCATAGGACCAGTTCCTTCCCCGACTCTTTATAAGGAATAAAATATAATGTTTAATGTAACTTCATTTTAACTATAAATGAAATTACTGTCAAGGCTGAATTGCGAAAAAATTCACACACCTAGATTCAAATCTAGATTTTATTACCTTATCTTATATTTCGGATGGTTTTCTGTTGCGATTCTTTTTTACACATGCTATTATCAATTAAGTACAACACTATATTTAGTGTCTGTACACAAAAACAAATACTACATATTGAATTTCTGCATGTCAAGGTGCCTAATCAAGGCTTAATAGGGAATCCGGTTAAACGCCGGAACTGTCCCCGCAACTGTAAATGTGTACGAACGGGAAATCCACTGCAATAGTTAGTTTAATGACTAATAATCATGCGGGAAGGCCCCAAGTAGGTTAATACATGAGTCAGGAGACCTGCCTTACTTGTCTGAGTTTCAATTCTTCGGGGATTGGGAAGATGAAACGATAGTGACAGTATTTTTCTGTCTTTTTTCTATCGTTCCATCCGCCTTTCCTTGAGGGCGGATTTTTTTATTATAACGAAAGATTAGGTGGTAAAAATGACAACATTCATTACAAAAGATCATGGTAACAGGAAATTGGAGTTTGACAAAGAACGGCTATTTGCATTTATAGAAAATAACACCTCCATTACCTCCACACAATACAAAGAGAAAATCGTTCGAAGTATAGAATCTAAAAATGAATTAAAAGCTAACCATATCACTGACCTTCTTATTCATACAGCATTAGAAAATGTAGATGAAGCAAACACACAATGGACATATGATGCTGCAAAATTATATTTAAAGAATCTCTATAATAAAGCGAGCCAAAACCGCGCATATGACAAGGAATTAAAATATGGCGATTTTTACGGATTATTAAAAACATTAGCTGGTAAAGGCATTTATTCTCCAAATATATTAAAAAAATATAGTAGAGAAGAAATTATAGAATTAGCTAGTTTAATCGACCCTGATCGCGATCTATTATTTGACTATATTGGTCTACATACTTTAGCTACGAGATATTTAGCAACAGACCATCAGAAAAACACATTTGAATTACCTCAAGAACGTTGGCTAGTTATTGCTCTTCATCTAATGCAAGACGAACCCATCGAGAAAAGATCAGAACTTGTCGCTGAAAGTTATTGGGCTTTATCTAACCTGTATATGACGGTTGCAACTCCAACGCTAGCAAATGCCGGCCTTGCTCATGGACAGTTATCTAGCTGCTTTATCGATACAGTCGATGATTCGCTTATGGGCATTTATAATAGTAATACAGATGTAGCAAGACTATCTAAAGACGGTGGCGGTATTGGTGTTTATATGGGGAAAGTAAGAAGTCGTGGTAGTTCGATTAAAGGATTTAAAGGGGCATCTTCTGGGGTTGAACGTAGCCCTCTTGTAGCGTAAGTTACGAGTAATAAAGGTGGTCAATTGCGGGAAACTCCGAGTATCTCGAGGTAGGATACCATGCAGTAATGACATGGCGAACCCTAAAAATCCAAGAGTGCGGACAATCCGCAGCCGAGCTACCTAGCACGCTAGGTAGAAGGTTCAACGACTAAGTAGTTATTAGAGAGATCTTATAGCTCGAACCACCTATCCACTTCTTCCAATTTTTTTATAGAAATGGGAGGTATTATTCCATGACTTATAATAAAAATTATATTAGAAAAAAATTCCCTTTTGACTGTAAATTTTGTGGTATAACATTTCATGCATATAAAAAAGGAAAAGCAACACAAAAGTATTGTAGTCAAAAATGTTCTAACGAAGCTCAAAAAAACGGTAAAGAATACTTATGTGAAATTTGTAAGGCAATTGTTATACGTACTCCTGGAAACATAAAGAAAAAAATTTATTGTAGCAAAAAGTGCGCCGATATCGGGAAAATTGGAGTGCCTGTTAACACAACAGAAAAGGTAAAATTCACCTGTATAATTTGTAAGAAAACTGAAAATTTACTTCCTTGTTATGCTAAGGCGAAAGTAGTTTGCTCAAGAAATTGTGCTGCTACACTACTTTCACAAAGAGGTACTATTTCAGTGGCTTGCACGAATTGCAACTCTATGATTATAAGGAATAAATCAAGAGTAAGAGGAAAATTGAACTTTTGTTGTGATGAATGTATGATTACTCATTTTAGGGAGTCAGACTTTATGAAAGGCGAAAACAATCCAAATTTTCTTGGCGGTACAATAAAATATTATGGTCCTGATTGGCATAACCAACGAAGATTGGCTAGAAAAAGAGATCTTTATACATGTCAAGATTGTGGCATCACTGAGATAGAACGCGACAAAGAACTAGATGTGCATCACAAGATTCCATTTAGATTTTTTGAGTATAGTAATGACGCAAATAATCTTAACAACTTAATTTCTCTTTGCTCTGATTGCCATAGAAAGTGTCATACAGGAGAACTAAATCCTTCCAGGTACGATAAAACAAAAATAAAAATACCGTTCGGCTCAAAAGGGAAAACAAAATACCGTTAAATTAATAAGGGAATGTGGATAAAGATATAGTCTGTTCTGTACAGCGATGTACAGAGATAGGCAGAAATGACCTATCCCTCTAATTTTTTTAGAGAGTAACAATTAAAGTCTTCCATGGATAAAACAATTAAATAATACAGCTGTCAGCGTGGATCAGCTCGGTCGTAGAAAAGGTGCCATTGCTGTTTATCTTGATGTATGGCATGCGGATATCCTATCATTTCTCGACTTGAAGCTTAATAATGGTGATGAGAGGCAAAGAGCACATGATATTTTCACTGGGGTTTGCTTGCCAGACTTATTTATGGAGCAAGTGGAAAGACGAGGAGATTGGTACTTGTTTGATCCACATGAAGTGAAAAGCGTCATGGGTTATTCGCTTGAAGATTTATATGATGAGAAAAAAGGATCTGGTTCTTTCAGAGAAAAATATGATGAGTGTATTCAAAGTAATGCTTTGAATAAGACTAAGATCCCCGCTATTCAGATCATGGCAAGAATCATGAAATCACAATTAGAAACAGGTACTCCTTTCATGTTCTATCGGGATGAAGTCAATCGTAAAAATCCCAACAAACATGAGGGTATGATATATTCTAGTAATTTGTGTACAGAAATAATGCAAAATATGTCCCCTACTGTGCAATATGATGAAACAGTTGATGGTGACACGATTATCACATATAAAAAAGCTGGCGACTTCGTTGTTTGCAACCTCTCTTCTATTAACCTTGGAAAAGCTGTATATGCAAATAATGACAACCAAGACTTATTAAAACGATTAATCCCTATCCAAGTAAGAATGCTAGATAATGTAATTGACCTTAATACGATTGATGTGAAACAAGCTACAATTACTAATAAAAAGTATAGAGCTGTAGGATTAGGTACTTTCGGTTGGCATCATCTATTAGCATTGAAAGGAATTAAGTGGGAATCAAAACAAGCTGTTACATTCGCTGATGAACTGTATGAATTTATTTCTCAATTAACAATCAAAGCAAGTGTGGAGTTAGCGAAAGAAAAAGGAGCATATTCTAAATTTGTAGGCAGCGACTGGCAAACAGGTGAATATTTCAGACAACGCGGCTATTTAAAAGGCCCTAAGGCAGATACTTGGACTGAATTGATGAATGAAGTAGCTGAACACGGAATGAGAAATGGATATCTTATGGCTGTTGCACCTAACTCAAGTACATCCGTAATCGCTGGCTCAACTGCTAGCATTGATCCAATTTTCAAAGCCTTCTACCATGAAGAAAAGAAAGATTATAAATTACCAGTTGTTGCACCAGACCTAGATCACAATACGTATGATATTTATCGCCGATCTGCTTATATCGTGGATCAACGTTGGTCTGTTCAACAAAATGCAGCAAGACAACGTCATATTGATCAATCTATCTCATTTAACTTCTACGTCCCAAATAATATTAAAGCACAAGTAATGCTAGACTTGCACTTACAAGCTTGGGATTCCGGGTTAAAAACAACTTATTACGTTCGGTCTACTGCATCGGACATCGAGGACTGTGTCTGGTGCGAATCTTAATATGTTATGCAAGCTATAGTGGAAACACGAAAGAAGTTGCAGAACTAATAGAACAAAGGTTATTAGAAGAGGTAAATCATTCAGTGTTTGTATATCGAATTGGAACAGGGATCATACCTGATCCCTCCCTTTTCGATTTGATTATGATTGGAACTTTTACATGGGGCAAAGGCGCAACACCAGATGATGTCAAAGATTTTGTGTATGAGATTGGCTATAAACCACCTAATGTCTTTATTTTCGGCACAGGAGATACACAATTTGGCGGCGACACATTATTTTGCCATGCGGCTGAAAAACTTGCAAAATTTTATCAATCTACTTACAAGCCATTAAAAATAGAGCAAAGTCCAAGAGGATCACAAGAAAATACAGTGATAGAATGGACAGAAGGAGTGTTAAAACATTGTCTCAAACATTAACAAAAGTAAAAATATTAGAACCCATTAATCCAAATAAATCAACAGCCCTTTTTGGTGGCAAAGCAAGTGGCATATTGAACTGGAATGATATCGCCTATCCACATTTTTATACTCACCGCGAACAAATTCGTGCTTTGTTTTGGCGTGCAAGCGAAGTAGATATGACTCAAGACACGAAACAATTTTCTACACTGTCTGAAGAAGAACAAAATGCCTTTTTAAAGATAATTGGGTTACTAGCAACTTTAGATGGTCCCCAAACAGATATTGCTGGTAGAATATCTAATTTATCTACTGATCCATCCGTTAAATCGATTATGGCCACAATTGCTGACCAAGAGAGCGAACATAATCATAGCTATGCTTACGTACTATCATCTGTCGCTACACTGCATAAGCAAAATGAATCTTTTGAAACGGGTCGCAAAGACGAAGTACTCTTAAAACGTAATGAACGAATTATGGAAGTGTACAATGAATTTTCCGAAAATCCTACGATCGCAAATTTATTAAAAGCCATGGTTTATACTACCCTACTTGAAGGTTTGTTCTTCTATTCTGGATTCGCATTTTTCTATAATCTTGCTAGAAATCAAAAGATGGTTGGTACATCCACGATGATCTCTTACATCAACCGTGATGAACTCCAGCATGGACGCTTTATAAGTGACCTATTTCGCGCCACACTAGCAGAAAATCCGGAGTACAACACAGCAGAATTCACAGACTGGGTGTATGATCAATTTCGCCACTCCGTTGAACAAGAAACAATATGGAGTAAATATGTGCTTGCTGGGATTGATGGAATCGATCTTCTGGAGATGGAAGGATATATTAAATATCGCGCCAATAAAATGCTTCGTTTATTGGGGTTAAGTGATATTTATGAAGGATATACAGACAATCCAATGAAGTGGATTCGTGCATATGTAGATAATTTCGATGACACTAAAACAGATTTCTTCGAACAGAAATCAAGACAATATACAAAAACGAGTGATTTAAACGGATTCGATGAACTGTAAATGAAATCTTTCAGAATTAAGAACAATGCAAAAAAGCAGCCAATCGGCTGCTTTTTTGTTATAAAAAAACTGCCCCTAGAGGCAGTTTTAAATGAACTATTATAGTTTAACAACGTTTTCTGCTTGTGGGCCACGTTGTCCTTCAACGATTTCAAATTCAACTTGTTGACCTTCGTCAAGTGATTTGTAACCTTCGCCTTGAATAGCGCTGAAATGTACGAATACGTCATTTCCGCCTTCAACTTCGATAAAACCGAATCCTTTTTCACTGTTAAACCATTTTACTGTTCCTGTTGCCATGGGTAAAAACCTCCAAAAATTTTTTAATATGTTACTCATATTTACGGTGTAAATAAAACTTCACATATTATAAACAAGATCCACATCAGTGGTAGATATTCTTTATAATATGCAAAAACTTCAAACTCCATAGATAACAATATTATTCGTAATGCAGCCAGCATCTCGCGGTAAATTACAGGAAAAACATAAATGCTCTATTTGTCTTTCAAAACAACGAAAGCCCTTCCTCTCTCTCGTCCTTGCGGCTCCATGACCGCTCCAGTGAGATTTGTCTGTACAAAACAATGAGTTTTCACAATCGCTCATTGGAGGAAAAAGGATTTTAGTAGCTGATCAAGCATCAGCCAAAACTTAAGTTCTTTATTATCATACATGAGGTGCATACAAATTGCAAGAAGATGAAGGAAAATCTTTTAAAGCCCTTATAAAAAAGCGCTATCATTTTTATATAAAAGTATTAATTCCTAAACAAATTTCTTTTACCTATGTTTAGGATTATAACACTTTTTTTTAAACTTTCAACATTTTTATCAAACTTTTGTAAAAAAAATTACTTATCGTTACCCATATGACACCAGCGACATATCCTGCAATGATATCAGTTGGATAATGGACACCAAGATAAATGCGGCTTAGCCCGATGATAATAATTAATGTTGCCGCCATTACCATACAAACAATCGTTAGCTTCACCATTCCATTCATCTTATATAATATAAGGGCAATTCCCCCAAATAAAATGACAGATCCCATTGCATGTCCACTGGGGAAACTAAAACCACTTTCCGAGACAATCCGTAACATATCAGGCCTCTCGCGCTGAAAGAAAGCTTTTAAAAGCTTATTTAATATACCTGCACCTACTCCTACAGAAGTAATTAAATACAGCCCGTATAAATAGTTCCTACGATAAAAAAGGTAGCAAAAGAAAATGATAGTTATTATACTGACTCCCTTAACAGAGCCGATAAAAGTAACAGCAAGGAAAAAGGTTGTTAAAGGAGCCGATATCATACCTTGGATACTCTCGATGATTGCCGTGTCAAATTGCTTTAATGCTTTTCTATTTACAAATATTGCAATGATCGTAAATAAGAAAACACATAAAGCAATCAAAAAAACTGAGATACTCACTTTATGTTTATGCATTTAAATCCTCTTTTTACTTGATAATAACATAAATCTTTGATCTCATAAAGCTTAAAAAATGAAAGCCCATTACTTCGCTACATCCTTTTTGGCTGTCGCTTTCTTTCGTCCAGGCTTTTTCTTTGTTGTTGGTTTTGTTTTATCTATGGAAGCCTGTAAAGCCGCCATCAATTCATTCATATTTGCTGCTGGTTGTTTCTGTTTGACTGTTACCATTTCTTTTCCACTTTTCTTTGCTTCTATAAGATCAAGCACTTGAGATCTATATTCATCATTATATTTCTCCGGCTCAAATGTTGATGTTAACTGGTCGATTAATAAGATGGCTGTATCAATTTCTTTTTTTGATACTTCGTCTGCAGTCGATATATTTGGTACCTCTGCCGCCTTGCGTACTTCATCAGGGTAATGTATTGTTTCCATTAGCAATACTCCCTCAAACACTCTAATTACCGCAAGTTGTTCTTTTGAACGTATCATTATTTTGGCAATCCCCGCCTTTTCAGACTGTATAAGTGCTTTGCGAAGTAGTCCATACGCTTTTGTACTACCATCTGGAGACATAAAATAACTGCGATTATAATAGATAGGATCAATTTCATCTATTTTTATAAAGTCAATAATCTCCACAGCTTTTTCTGCCTTAGAAGCACTGAGTTCCTTTAATTCTTCCTCTTCTACTATGACGAACTTTCCCTTCGTTACTTCATAGCCTTTCACAATTTCTTTTAACTCAAGCTCTTTTTCACAGACGGGACATATTTTTTCATATTTAATTGGTGTATGACATTCTTTATGAAGGGAACGGAATTTTACATCTTTATCTTCTGTTGCTGCATGCAGCTTTATTGGAATATTGACAAGACCAAAGCTGATACTACCTTTCCACATCGTGTGCAAATTCTCACCTTCTTTTCTTTTATCTTTAGTATTTACTTAATAAGATCTCAAACATCCCTATCAAGTTTTGGTAAAAATATATGAATTGGTAAAGCTAAAAACATGTATTGTACTGAATATATTTAATGAAGAGGTGTTAACTTTTGAAACCCATGCTCCCAACCTTAGCCTTTCATCCTCCAAGCCAAGGAAATTGGTTTTTTGAAATAAAATATGATGGCTTTCGTTGTATTCTTGATTGGAGTGAAGATGAATGTTTTTTATGGAGTAGAAACGGAAGGGATTTACTTCCTCTATTTCCTGAAGTAAAGAAATTTCTAGATAGATCTCAAGCTATTGCTGCTGATTTACTTCCTTTAAAAATCGATGGTGAACTTGTAATCCTCCAAACCGACGCAAAAGCAAATTTTTTAGCCATTCAAAAAAGAGGTAGATTGCGTTCAAAAGAAAAAATTGATATCGCGGCAGAGACAAGAGCATGTAAATTGCTTGTTTTTGACCTTTTATCCACTAATAGTATTGATACTACTTCGCTCCCCTATATAAAAAGAAAAGCAAAATTGTTATCCATATGCGTGTCATTACAATTTTCGTTGGCTCCATCCATTCAAACAGAAAAAGTCGTGCAATATATACCTTATTATTCCGATTATCAGGTAATTTCTGAAAAAGTGGTGCATGAGGATAGTGAAGGAATTGTAGCAAAGTTAGGCTCCAGCTTATGGGAAGAGGGCAAAAGAACGTCCACGTGGCTAAAAATGAAGAATTGGAAAATAGTCTCTTGCTTTATAACAGCTTTGGATGAAAAGAATGGGTATTTCCATGTTGGTGTATGGAAAAATGATAAAATTCAAGCTCTTGGCCTTTTTATTAATGGGTTAGATAAAGAAACAAAAATGGCTCTAAAAAATGCAATAAGGAAAAATTCCGATGTGAAAAATGGTAATTTCCTGAGAATTCAGCCTAGTATTTGTCTTGATCTATATTATTTAGAATGGAGTGAAGACAATCTTCGCGAACCTTTCTTTAAGTGTTTACGATTTGATTTACTTCCGGAACATTGCACATTTGAAACATTTTCAATTGATAATGCTGTTTTTCCTGAAGAGGTTACAATTTCAAATCCTGATAAATTACTATGGGATAAACAAGACGTAACAAAGTTGGCCTATCTACGTTATCTAAGAGGTATCTCTAGTTTCATGTTACCTTTTCTTCAAGATCGCCCATTAACAGTCATCCGCGCGCCTCACGGCATTTTCGGTGAGGCTTTTTTTCAAAAGAAACGCCCTGAGACTGCGCCAGATTATATACAGTCATTTATACAAGAGAATTCAGCCATGATCATATGTAATGATTTAAAAACTTTAATCTGGCTTGGTAATCAGCTTGCGATAGAATTTCATGTGCCTTTTCAAACGATAAAAAGCAATTATGTTAGCGAAATTGTATTTGATCTGGATCCACCTTCGCGAAAGGAATTTTCCCTAGCCATCCAGGCAGCTTTTCTACTGAAACAAGTGTTTGATACGTTAAATTTAACCACTTTCATTAAAATCTCCGGTAATAAAGGAATGCAAATCTATGTACCGCTTCCTGACGAACAATTTACATGGAAAGAAACACGGCTTTTTACAGAATTTATCGCCAACTTTCTAATTACTACAGAACCTCATGCTTTTACAACGGAAAGGTTGAAAAAAAACCGACAGGGCAAACTATATGTTGATTTCATTCAGCATGCGGAAGGTAAAACAATTATCACTCCTTACTCCGTTAGAAACAATGAAGATGCGCTTGTCGCTGCACCGCTATTTTGGCATGAAATAACAGAGGATTTAAGACCGGAAATGTTCACTATGAATAAGGTATTAGATAGAGTAAATATTTTAGGCGATCCATTTGCGACTTTTTTTTCATGTAAAAGAAACCAACCTTTTGATCATGTCTTAAAATTGATTCAAACAGAGTAACTTTTATATACTTATTATGGACCTTCTGCTAATTACACTCTTATCAGTGGTGATGATTATCTTGTTTCCCACTGATAAGCGCCCTTCACAACCTCTCTGTGCCTCTCTTCTATAAATACACTAATAAGCATAAACATAAATATTTTTGGTCTTCTGTAAGACGGCTTTCAAAACTCAACACTGGAGTGTTTGGTTGAAACAGTGCCTGCATTTTAATAGGCATGAACCCTTTTTTGATCCTCATCAATACTTTTTCATCTGTGGATAATATATAATCTGCATATTGTCTTTTTAAATGGTAGGTTTTTGAACCAATTAATATCTCTTTTTCTCTAGAATTTATTTGTGTAATTATTAGAGGTATCTTATTATCTTGAATAAAAATAACCGCATCATTTGAATTCACATGAATATAAGAGATATTTGCTGACCCTTGTTGCTCTAGCCTAAACATTAATTTTGCTTTTGTAGTTTCACTAAGCTTATTTCTACTTCGCTTCTCCTTTCCTTTCACCATAGATATCGAAAAACGGCAGATTCCATCAGCAGAATAAATATCAAAGTATGAAAAGGATGATGGCGATCGGAGTAAGATATAGGATTGCGCTTTACTCATTGTAAAATCCTTAGAACTAATTAAAGTTGAAACTTCACGGTTTTTTCCCGAAAAATATACATACTTCAGAAAAAAATTAAATAAACAGAGTGACACAACAATACCAGCTAAATTGACATGTAAAAAATCAACCTGTTTAATGCTAGGTAGAATGATAGTAATAAAAACCAATGAAAATAACACTGTTTGATTCATGTACAAGCGAGTCATTCGAGAATAATAGTCTTTTATATTCATACGATTCCCTTCCCCCTGCTAGGATTATATGAACCATAGGAACAATTTAGGACTTTTCTTGTGAAAACCTTACATTCTTTGTATTAAAATCGGGGAAAGCAAGTAACTCTATGTAAAATATTAATTTTTTATACTAAGAGGAAGACTGTAATAGATAACCGAACTACTAATGAAATCAATACTCCACAATTGTAGAAGCGGTTTGTTCGAATAAACATTTATCACGGTTAATTCTACATTTTGGATCATCTAAATTAAAAGTAGTAGCTTAACTTTCTTTTTTCCTCATGTTTAAAGCTTGTATCCGTAGAAATATTTTTGCCCCTTTTCCCAATCTTTAATGGAAAGTCTATCTATATAATCAATAAAATCCTTTTTAAGTTTACCCAAAAATAAAGCTTAACCTTTATATGAAAACAGGCATCCCAAAAATGAATTTTTGGATGTTTTAAGTCTTTTAAAAGGAAAGGGTCTACTACATAATACTGTTGATTTCCGCTCCAAGGGGACGCTTTCCGCGGGGCGGTTCGTGAGCTTCCTCGTCGCTTCGCTTCTGCGGGATCTCACATAGACCGCTGATCCCGCAAGAGTCGCCCCCTTCCGCTACAATCAACGCGATCTGCTAAAATCAATATTCAAGTTTAACAAAGACAAAAGGAAAAAGCCCCCAAAAAATGTGTTGAAATTTTATTGTCCAAAACAAAATAAAACACAAAAAAGAGAGCTTCTTCATGAAAATTTATACCACACTTTCCCAAGATATTTATACTACTAAAAGGGCAATTATTGACTTTTCTTCAAAATCAAGAAAAAAGTCAATAGAATCTTTTATAATAATAGCTGTATCACTAATTTCATTCCACTCTTCAAGTAACACTAATAAGTAAGGTATTATATCCAAAGAAAGTGAAGTTACAGCGGCTGATGCAAAAGTATTGATTGTTTCCGTCGTTCCCTTATTAAGAAATCGAAGATTATTTGAGCCCCTTAAGTCCTCATGAGTTGCTACAGATAAAAATACTCTGACACATAAATTCAAAACATCTTTATCTTTAGTCTGATTCATTATTTGAATCAATAAAGGTTTTTGAGTAAAATCCCCTATTTTAAATAATTCTATTAAGTAAAATAAAACATCCGACTCTGTAACAGCTTTTAACATATTTTCTTTGATTATAGAATCGGACAGAGTTGATTTTCATATACTATTCATAAGGTTTCCTATGCTCCTCATAAACACGCCTACTTTCATTCATTGAATAGTTTTATATTTTCTCTTAGCACTTTAAGTTCTCATGTTAGAGTAACTCTATATATCGGAATTATCCATTTGCTAACGGCTGATTCTCCTATTTTCTTCATATTAAATTCACATTTTCTTCTTTAAAACAAAACCTTATCTTTGAATCCCTCGTCCAACATTTTTGTTTCTCTTTCATAGATTTAATATTTCTAAGTATCAAAAATTCTATAACGCATCACCAATACAGTGCATCCATACTAAACCCACTAAAAAAGCACATCACTATTAAGTGATGCACTAGACATTTGTTCATTTATTCTTATAACACTCGAAAAATAAATGGGATCCGATACGCTTGACCTTCGTATGCTTTGATCGCTCCGATGATCGTAAAAATAAAACCAAGTAGACCTACAATCGGTAATAGAATAAAACCAATTAAAACGATCATAGAGATGGCTGCAACTATTCCGTAAACAGTATAGGAAATTAAGAAATTTAAGTATTCCCTTCCGTGATAGTCTATGAAAGATGATTCATCTTTTTTAATCAACCAAATAATTAAAGGTCCTATGACTGCAGTAAAAAAACTCGACACGTAAATTACTGTGGCTAAAGTTCTCTCTGTACTATTTTCCATTACTTCCACTCCCTTAAATATCTCTTATTATATAGTACGATTTCTCATTCTAAAAGTTTCATAAAAATACTTATTTATTTATACAAGCATATTATTCAGTATAGGGAATTTCTACTGAATTTAAAGGGGGATTTAAATGGATCATCAGTGGATTGTTCATATTTTGCAAACATTAGGTGAGTACGGATTTTTTGGGATTGCTCTTGCACTTATGTTAGAAGTTATTCCTAGTGAAATCGTTCTTGGCTATGGTGGATATTTAATTGCTTCAGGAAAAATTTCATTTCTATCCGCTTTAATGGCTGGTGTACTTGGAGGAACAATTGCACAATTATTTCTTTATTGGCTCGGTATTTATGGCGGTCGTCCCTTTTTCGATAAATATGGAAAGTTCTTGCTAATTAACTCTAAACATTTGGACGCTTCGGAAAAATGGTTTCAAAAGTATGGAACAATTGTCATCTTTACAGCAAGATTCATCCCAATAGTAAGACATGCTATATCCATTCCAGCTGGGATCGCTAAAATGCCTTTTCATCAATTTAGTATTTATACAGCGGCGGCAATGATCCCATGGACTGTCCTATTTCTCTTTATCGGGATTCAATTGGAGTCTCATTGGGATGAAATTGGACAGGTTGCTCACGTCTACTTAAAGCCGATTATCATCATTGCCACCGTCTGTTTATGCTGCTACTTCCTTTACCATTTTATATCAAAAAACAAACAATAGAGAACTGTCGAAATCAGTCGAAAAAAAGTGAAAAATATTTTGTTTTTTCTATTTGCAAAACTGATTTTTTTTTGTATGATGTCAATAGAAATATCTTGAAAATTAAATATTAGCTCATAATTGAGGGAAGGCAAATGGTGCGCCACCAGTCCTGTTCTTTGGCTGGTCCTAGTGGGTTCGATTCCCACCCCGAAATTTTTTATGCAACTTTAAAAAATTTCGAGGGTAGGAACGAATCTACGGGACTACCCTGCCCAGGAGGGGGTTCATAATGCTGAAAAAACGTGAATTAACTTGGCATGAATGTCATGCATTATATGATTTAATGGCGCACCCGGATGTTTTCCCTTTTGTACGACAAAAAGCATATTCTTATGAAGAGTTTATGTTTGTAACGAAACAAACAATCGAGGCCGAAGAACGTGGAGAATTAATTTCAAGAACGATCATTGATGAATGGGAAAATCCCATTGGTACGATCAATCTTTATGATATAGAAGGTTTAGCCGGATTTTTAGGTACTTGGATCGGTAAACCTTACCATGGTAAAGGTTACAATATATTAGCAAAGGAAAGCTTTTTTCAAGAATTATTTTTCGAAAAAGAGATTGAAACGATATATATGCGTATTCGCAATGAAAATATTCGTTCCAGAAAAGCTGCTGAAAAATTTCCCTACGTTATTCAAGCAAATGAAACACGTCCTACTATATTCAAACAGTTAAATCAGGATAAATATCTTTATGATTTATATGAAGTTCCTAAAGATTTATTTACGATGAATTATATTCGACATTCCAATGAATCAGAAGAATTACAACCACTTGAAGCTTAGTAAAGATCTAAAAACCAACCAGTACCTCCTGGTTGGTTTATTATTAGGTCTCACTCTTTGTTTACATAATAATATTATCGACATTTAAATAATGTATATTTAATGATATTATGCTATAATCTTATCTTAATGAAATTTTTTGTAAGTGAGGGTAAAAATGAAACAAACAGATAATTTACGAGAAAAACTTCTACAACTTTGGGTGATTTTACTTCCCTTATTAATCACCCAGCTAGCAATGTTTTCTATGACCTTTTTTGATATTATGATGACCGGGAAATATTCTGCCCATCATTTAGCCGGTGTCGCTGTTGGATCATCCTTGTGGGTTCCAGTATCTACGGGGCTTAGTGGTATTCTTTTAGCTATTACGCCGATTGTTGCCCATTTAATTGGAGCAAAGAAAAAACAAGATGTTCCTTTTTCCGTTGTCCAAGGGATTTACGCTGGCGCTGCAATGGCAGTTGTTATCATTATAATTGGAACTATCATTTTGAGACCAATATTAGACTCTATGCATTTAGAAAATGATGTAAGGCATGTTGCTACTAATTATTTATTGAGTCTGGCTTTCGGAATAGTACCACTCTTCATCTATAATGTTCTTCGTTCCTTTATTGATGCGCTTGGAAAAACAAGAGTAACGATGGTCATAACACTTAGCTCATTACCTATTAACTTTGTGTTAAATTACATATTCATATTTGGGAAATTGGGGCTACCTGCGTTAGGCGGTATTGGAGCCGGTATTGCGTCTGCTATCACTTACTGGCTTATTACCTTGATTGCCATTTGGGTTATCCATACGAAAAGGCCTTTTATGGATTTTGGCTTATTTAATACATTGCATCGCATCCATTTGCGCAAATGGAAAGAAATTTTTGCGCTTGGACTTCCGATCGGATTGTCCATATTTATTGAAACAAGTATTTTTTCGGCTGTTACATTATTTATGAGTGAATTTGGTACGAAAGTAATTGCAGCCCATCAAGCAGCACTTAATTTCTCTTCTCTACTTTATATGGTTCCTTTAAGCATCTCGATGGCACTTACTATTCTTATAGGCTTTGAAGCTGGAGCTGGTAGACATAAAGACGCGCGTTCCTATAGCATGCTTGGAATTATTGGCGGTGTAAGTTTATCACTTGTAATGGGATTATTATTATTTATATTTCGTGGAGAAGTTGCACAACTGTATAGTGATGATATAGATGTGGTTAAACTAACATCACAATTTTTGCTTTTTGCAGTATTCTTTCAACTATCAGATGCTGTTCAAGCACCGATTCAAGGAGCGTTAAGAGGCTATAAAGATGTAAATATTACGTTTATTATGGCTCTCATTTCATTTTGGGTAATAGGATTACCTTTTGGTTTCATATTAACCAAATTTACAGAGCTTGGTCCCTATGGGTATTGGCTTGGTTTAATTACTGGTTTAGCTGTTGGTGCTGTTACACTTTCATTTCGCTTACGATATGTACAAAATAAAAATCAAGGTTATAAAGGACAACAGAGAGAAGATCTATCATAATCTTTATTGCTTTAGCACTTTCTCCTTATATACAAGGACACTATGATTTATAAAATGCTTTTTCATAAAAAAGGAACGGGTGCAGCCTAATGGCTCCCCCGTTCCTTTTTTTATATTTAGAGAAATATTATTTACCAATAAATTGTTGTGTCCAGTAGTTACCATTAGCATCATGTCCAATTCCAATATGTGTGAAATCATTGCTTAAAATATTCGCACGGTGACCAGCGCTATTCATCCAAGCAGTTACTACTTCTTGAGGTGTACGTTGACCCATGGCAATATTTTCACCTGCAGAACGATACGTAATACCGAATTTCTTCATCATATCGAATGGTGATCCGTATGTCGGACTATTATGATCAAAGTAATTATTTGCAGACATGTCTCTTGATTTTTCACGTGCTACTTTACTTAATTCAACATCTACTTTTAATGGTGCTAAACCATTTTTTGTTCTTTCTTGGTTTGTTAAATCAAAAACTTGCTGTTCAAATTCGCTTAATTGTGAATTTGTTTCTGTGGCAGGCTTATCCTCTTGAGTTGGTTTTTCCTCTACTTTAGGTGTTTCTTCTTGTACTGGTTTTTGCTCAACCACTGGCGCTTTTTCTTGTTCCACTGGTTTTTCTTGTTCAACAGGCTTTTGTACCGGCTGTTCAACTGATTTTTCTTGTTCTTCAGGTGCAGTAGGCTCTTCGACAGGTTGTTGTGGTTTTGCAGCTTCAGAATGATATATTTCTTTAAAATTATTTTTCTTCCAACTAATATTCAACTTCTTAAATATTTGCTCACACCAATCAGCATTACTTGATAGATTAGCAGTATCAAACTGATAATAAACTACCTTAGTTTTAATAGGTTGAACTTGAGCCGCATCTGCTTTCCCCGCAAAAGGTGCAGCCATGATTGCTACCGCAGCAGCAGTTGTAAATATGATTTTTTTCATTTCTTTTTTCCTCCCCAAAACTTCTTTTCTAGTACAAAAATATCTTAACATATGATTTTTGTAATATTTAAGGGAGGATATACCAGTTTCATAGAAACATAAACTTTTTTTGATATTTTATAGATTGTTACATGTATCAAGTCTTATGAATTCTACTTTTTTAGCAAATTAGCATTTTAACTTACTTTGGCGCTATTTCCATTTATGTATAGCTGTTGCCATAAACTACTATGTAATACATATTGACAGTTTTTTTTATTCGGCTTTTCGTTACAATTGTTACGCATATATAACAAATATTATATTTCTTTACATTCATTACTTTCCTGTGCTGATTATCTGGCGTGTATATGGACAAACTATACATATGACTATTTATTGGAGGTAAGATATGATGACCACTAAATATTGTTGCCCTAATTGTAAAACAAATCGATCTCGCTTTAATATCATTGATCAAATTGCTCATGCAGTAAGACTGGATCCCCAATCAGGAGAAACAATTGAGCAATTCGAATCAATGGAAGATGCTGGCCCTTTTCATACAACCTATAATGGCCCTTCACGAAGAATACAATGCGGATCATGTGGCTTAATAGAAGATGAACATACCTTTATCAAGTTTGGAGAAAAATAATGAAATACAGCCGTTTATACGTTGCATAGAACATGGCGATTTTATTTGAGAAACCATAATATCGGATGACAATAGTCATTGGTACAAACTCATGATACTAGTTTGGAAGCATCTTGTAGAGGAAAGTATCTTTTTTCCTTTACAAGCCTTTTTACTAGGGTAAAAGAGCAATTTCACCAGCGACCATCCGAAAGATATAGGCGATCGAAATGTTTATATTTGGCATAGCTATGGCTCTCTACATACTGCCTGTAGTTACATGGGATAGAGCTCTCCATTACTTTTCAGAATTTAAATATATAAATACAAAAAAACTGCCGTGGTTTTTCACGACAGCATGATTCTAAAAACATTATATGATGTGTTATTTTCCTTTTGTTAATAATTCGATCGCTTTCTTCACTTGTGGATCATCTTTTAAAATCTTTTCACGGATCTTTTCCATTAAAGCTGCAGTAGATTCTCCTTGAAGTATCCCGTTAGGTTCAAGCTTTACAGTTTGTTGAAATTCCTTTACAGCTTCAACAGTTTTCTCATCGTAATGTGTGTCAACTGTACCAGGATCAAAACCAAGTACTTTTAACATTTCTTTAGCAGATTTCACTTCATTTGCAACAGAATCTTTTTTAAATTCTTTATCTGGATCAATATACGATAATTCTGCATAAGCTGGAAGCGCTACTGCAAAATCAGGTTCAATACCTTTTTCATGAATCCAATTGCCATTGGGTGTTAACCATTTTGCCATTGTATATTTAATGTTAGATCCATCTTTGAAATCTTTAGTCGTTTGCACTGTCCCTTTACCGAATGATTTTTCACCGACTAATTGGATATTAGCTGATTCTTTAAAGGCTGCGGCTAAAATCTCCGATGCACTTGCACTACCTCGATCAATGAGCATAACAGTTGGCACGTCTATTTTCTGTCCACCACTAGCTGGAAATTCTTCCTTACTTCCATCTTTATATGCAACTTGAAATAGTAATTTTCCTTTCGGTACAAATAAATTAGAAATATTAATCGCTTGATCAAGTAATCCGCCTGGATTCTGTCTTACATCGATAATTAATGATTTCATACCTTTATCTTCCATCTCTTTTAATGCGGCCTCTAAATCTTTATCAGTATGGCTAGAAAAACTTGTGATTTGAATCTTTGCAACACCATTTTCTAACATTTCCGCATACACAGTATTGATCGGAATTTCATCTCTCGTAATTGTTACATCTATAAGTTCCTCTTTCTCTCCACGTTGGATTTGAAGAGCCACCTTTGTTCCTTTTTTCCCTCTGATCAATAGAACAGCTTCGTTTGCACTCATTCCTTGAATATTTTCTTCATCCACCATAATAATTTTATCTTTCGGTCTAATTCCCGCTTTTTCTGCAGGTGAGCCCTTAATAGGAGAAACTACAACAATGTTTCCGTTTAGTTCCTGTATTTCTGCACCAATACCTTGAAATGACGATGAAATACTTTCGCTAAACTGACTTGCTTCTTCTTTTGTCATATAATCTGAATATGGATCTTCTAATGCATTAAGCATCCCGTTTATGGCTCCATTTACAAGCTCATCTTGATTAAGATCTTCAAAATATTTTTTTTCTAACTCATCATATGCTTGATACAATTTAGTAAAATTCTTTCGCTCTGGAACTACCACATTCACTGCTTTCTCATCACCTAAACCAAGTGCAATGAGGGTAATACCGGCAGTGGAGAAAACAAGTAAAAAAATCAACATGACAAATGTAAATTTTTTCATGCGAATATGACTATTTTTATTTGTGGTTTCTTCTGTTTCATTATTATCTTCCATTCTATTCACCACTTTCATTCTCGACAGCTGAAACACGTTGTAACAGCCCTCTATTTCTTTTATAAAGCATACTGCAAGCTAGGATATGGATGCGAAAAGATAATATGTATGATCTAATATTAATGAAAAAACTCCCATTTAGGGAGTTTTCTATCATCACCTAGTCATTTTATTTTAACATCTCTAGTATTTAATTAAATGTCAATTTAAATTTTTTCTACTTCTTGGAAAAACTCCTCAAGTGTCCAATCGTTTTCATAAACCCATTTGGCTACCTTTTCGCCTACATAGCGGAAATGCCATGGTTCATATTGATAGCCTGTAATTCCTTCTTTATCTTTTGGATACCTAAGTATATAGCCAAAACGATGGGCATTCTTTTTGAGCCACTTACCGTCTGCTGTATCACCAAAATCTTCTGTGAGAAGGAAGTTGGCTTCTTGACTTGAAATGTCCATTGAAAGTCCTGATTGATGTTCACTATTCCCTGGATTCGCAACAACTTGCATCGCTTTCTTTTCGCCAATTCTTGCGATTTCTGCATCCAGTATTGTTGTTTGTCGGTTGTATGAACGATATCCTGAAACTGCAAATAAGTGAATATTGTCCTTTTTAGCTTCCGCAAACATTTTTTCAAGAGCTACTGCGGCTTCTTTTCGCAAATAACTTTTTTCTATATCTTCATCGCCGAAAGAAAAAGCTACTTTCGGACGCACCAAATCATCTGGCTCATAATTTCCCGGTAAGGCAAATTCTTTATTTACCAAAGCAACAATGTTACTAGGATTTTTTATTTCTAACTTATTATTTACTTCTTGTATATCATTAAAATATGTTGCCTCAAGTGCTATTTCAGATATTTCATTCGAGCTATCTTGCTTCTGTTCTCCATTTTCTTCATCGATGTTATTATCAGGTTCTTTTTGTTCTTCTGGTTTCTCAAGTTCCGAATCTGAAGTCATATTATTATCATCTTCTATTGTTTCTTCCGTCGGTGATTCCGGTTGTTCTTTTTTCTGAAACGGATTTTGCAAGGAACATCCTGTTA
This sequence comes from Lederbergia lenta NBRC 16444, assembly GCF_001591545.1. Lineage (GTDB taxonomy): Bacteria > Bacillota > Bacilli > Bacillales > Bacillaceae_C > Lederbergia > Lederbergia lenta. The sequence continues at coordinate 1,148,591 of NZ_BCVC01000001.1, read as the reverse complement.
ATAATAAAACCGCTGTAATCATGTACAATACTTTTTTCATATTTCTCCACTTCTTTTCAACCTACGTAAGATTTCGTATTTTTATGCTTTTTTGATAGCTGCGTCTAATGCCACTTGAATCATTTCATTAAAAGTAGTTTGTCGTTCTTCCGCTGTTGTTTCTTCACCTGTTAAAATATGATCGCTCACCGTTAGTACAGAAAGTGCTTTTCTGCCATATTTTGCTGCTAGTGTATAAAGTGCTGAAGTTTCCATTTCTATCGCAAGAATACCATATTGTGCCCATTTTTCGTGTTCTGCATTATCATTATAAAACATATCTGCAGTGAACACATTTCCTACCTTTAATTTTAAGCCCTTTTCCAGTCCTGTCTCATATGCGTTTTTCAGTAAATCAAATGATGCTGTTGGTGCATAGTCAACACCGCCAAAAGTTAGTCGATTCATTTGTGAATCAGTTGAAGCAGTCATTGCTAAAATGACATCACGGACTTGTACATCTTTTTGAATCGCTCCGCATGTACCAACCCTTATTAAATTCTGAACGTTATAGCTATTCATTAATTCATTTATATAAATTGATATCGACGGAACGCCCATCCCAGTTCCTTGGACGGAAATTCTTTTTCCTTTATACTCACCGGTGAATCCGAACATATTCCGTACTTCATTATAGCATATTACATTTTCTAAAAACGTTTCAGCGATGTATTTTGCCCGAAGTGGATCTCCCGGCAAAAGAACTGTTTCTGCTATTTGATTTTCTGATGCACCGATATGTATACTCATTATTATTTCCTCCTAATCATTACAATCAACTATTTACATTTTAATTGTTTCGCCTATATCATGCAAATATTCGAGCATAGGGTAATGGAATGAAAAATAACGCCAGCTATTAGCTGACGTATCATATACATTCTTTTATATGAGATTTATTCTTCAGAATCTTCATCAATGATACTTTTTTCAATGAGATAATCAAATGTAATATCTGCTAAAACATCCGATTCTTCTTCGCTAGGTGTGTACCCTCTCTGAAGTAGCTCCCGATAGAAAAATTCAGCGATCTCTTCCGTGTCGATAATTACTTCCATTTCACGCATTATAATCGCCCCTTATCATCATATTTCTATCAATAAGCCCGTATTTGACGAAACGATTTATTTATTTTCCGCTTCTACATATAAATCCCATGCATAATCAAACAATGACATATTAGCTATATAATGACCATTTAGCTCCAAATAGTTGGAGAGAAGATGGTAATCATCTGAACTTTTTGGGAATTCATGGTCATGATAAGCAGCATTAGCAAACTCACTAAGCTCATCTTTCTTAATTGCATGACGGTATTTCATTAAAAAGTGATAAAAAGATTTATTCATGAAGACTAGTCCGCCTCTCTATTTACATTGCTCTCATAAATATAGCGGATTGTAAGCTCACGGTAAATATAATTCACTTAAAAAAATCATCTTGAGTTCCATTCAATTTCATTCAAAAAAATAATTATTTTCCAAATGCACAGAATGATTCTTTGCTTACACATCCCTCCATATACTTTTCTTACTTATAAATGTATGCATATGCTAATATTTCATGCAAATGTTCATCTAATAAAAAAAACCCTGAAAAGAGTTATTTATTTCTCTCAGGGCTTCAAAATTGGATATTTAATTAGGGAAGCACCAGCATGCACCAATAATGATTAGCAGAATAAATAATACGACGATAAGGGCGAAGCCGCCGCCTCTTCCGCCACCACATTCATTACCGTATCCGTAAGCTGGATAAACTCCATCACAACAGCCATAGTTTTCATAAAACATAATATCACTCCTTAGTCTTATATTGCTTTCGCTGATATTCTATGTAGAATTTGGATGGGTGTATGTGCTATCGCCTATAAAACAAAAAAACACCCGTAATCAACAGGTGTTAAAAAAGTTATTTCATTGTTATTTCCATAATTACTGTTTCTCCAGCTGTCACATGTCCAAGCGGTTGTTTTGTAATAGAGGCTACATCATCACCATTAGTAATAATAATTGGCGTAATCGTACTAGCTGCTTTTTCAGTAACAAGGGCATGATCAAACTCAACTAATGTATCCCCTTTGTTTACCTTATCGCCCTCTTTAATAAATGTTGTAAAACCTTCACCTTTCATACCTACGGTCTCAATACCAATGTGGAGTAGTATTTCTGCACCATTTTTTGCTTTAATGCCAATGGCATGCTTAGTAGGGAAAACCTGAATTATCTCTCCATCAACAGGTGCTACAACCTTCCCGTTTTCAGGATTAACTGCCATTCCATCTCCCATCATATTTTGGGAAAAAACTGGATCTGGCACTTCTCCTAATTCTATAAGTTGTCCACTAAGATGGGAAACAACTGTAATTGTTTTTGAGACCTCTTCTTTTTTACCAAATAATTTTTTCAACATAATAATTCCGCCTTTCATAGATGTTAACAAGTATTATATTTACACAAATAAAGTTTATTTGAAAATATCTTTATACTGAGCATAGCCCTCTTCTTCCAGTTTCTCTTTAGGTATAAAGCGAAGAGCAGCCGAGTTTATACAATATCTTAATTTCGTTGGGCCTGGTCCATCCGGAAAAACATGACCTAAATGAGAATCAGCTTCTTTGCTTCTAACTTCTGTTCGGATCATACCGTGGCTCATATCTTTCTTTTCAAGCAGTTCCTCTTCGTCGATTCCTTTCGTAAAACTAGGCCAACCACAACCAGCATCATACTTATCAGTTGAACTGAATAGTGGCTTTCCTGATATGATATCTACATAAATACCATCGTCTTCATTATCCCAATATTCATTTTGAAACGGAGGCTCTGTTCCATTGTTTTGCGTGACATTGAGTTGCATAGGTGTTAGTTTATTCTTTAGCTCTTTGTTATTCATGAGACTCCCTCCAATGTCTTTGTATAAAACCAGCACGACCTGAACCCATTTGATAAGATGTATATCTTTGCGGGTTCTTTTTATAAAATTGCTGATGATAATCTTCCGCAGGATAGAATGTCTGGGCTTTTTCTATCGGAACTACAATTGGCCGATCAAATCTTCCGCTATCTTCTAAATCTTTTTTAGACTGTTCAGCAAGAAGTTTTTGTTGCTCTGTATGATAATAAATGACAGGGCGATAAGAAACCCCTCGATCATAGAATTGACCACCACTATCAGTCGGATCAATCTGCATCCAAAATAAATCCAATAATTTATCATACGAAAATACAGTCGGATCAAATGTAATTTGCACAGCTTCTGTATGACCAGTTAGCCCAGAACAAACTTCCTCATATGTAGGATTTTCTGTTGTTCCACCTGTGTAGCCTGAGATAACAGCTGAAATTCCCGGCTGCTCATCAAACGGTTTCACCATGCACCAAAAACAACCTCCGGCAAATGTGGCTATTTCTTGTCTATTATTATCTTCCATCCTATTCACATCCTCTCACTCAACTCGTTATTAATCGACTGGCACGAACATTCTCATCGAAATGTTATTTTCGACTAAATCAAAACTCTTTGCTTTAACCGTGATGCCACTATTTAACTTCATTTTATTTAATGCAACATATACTTCTTTATCATTAGGTTGAAGAATGACCCATTCTGGAAATTTGTATGCATCTCCTATTAACTTTAGTATATACGAGGCAGGTAATTTAACATCACCGAGAGAAAGCACCTTTTGCTTTAATAAGAGATCACCATTTTCTAATGCAATTGGTTCAAAGGTCATTTTTAACTGCATCGTTTGTGAGAAAACTTTTATTTCTCCATACAGCTCTACTTCATCTGTCAATAAAACTTGATAATGTACTGGTCCATTAAGGCCTTCTTCCTCAATATAATGGTTAATCAGTTTGTTTAAATCCTTTTTACTCGTTTGAATGACAAATTCAGAATCATTAGTATTGGATGTTGTGATTTTCGGAATAGGTTCTTGATCTGTTGAAATAAATAATAACATTGCCAAACCTATAATAACTATGATGTTAATTAAAAACAATATAATAAAGAGGGGTTTCCAAATGTTTTTTTTATTCAAAGTACCACACCTTTTTAATCAAATAAACTTTTAAGCAGCTGTTCCTGTTCTAGATGCAGGTAAACTCGTTCTGCAATCAATTCATACCCTCTATTATTGGGATGAAAGTAATCTGTATAAAGAAGACTTTCCTCATTATTCTCGAAAATATCTGCAACAGGTACAAATAGCGCTTGATCAAATGAAGCAATTTCTCTTGAACTTGCTTCATTCCAATTTTCCACTATTTCGTTCATTTCCTTAATATCCGAGAACCATTTGATAAACGGATTATATATCCCTATTAAAACGATACCTGTATCGATATTATACTCACGAATTGTCTTTAAAATCTCTTGTAATCTTTCACTGTACCCATTTGCTGCTGTAATAAACTTATCTATTTGCAAGCCCATCATATTGTTTTTGAACACTTGCATGACGTCATTGCCACCGATTGTAATAATAACCATATCCGCATTAGTAATAGCAGTTTTCACTTCTTCCTGCTTCAAACGTTTTAGGAGTTGATCACTTCTATTTCCTCTAACACCAAAATTTTGAAAATTTGCAGTTGAAATTAACTTACTATCTTCCATTTTTGATTGTAAATAAGGAATATATCCACCTAAATCCTGAATATCCCCTACCCCCTGTGTCAAAGAGTCCCCAACAGCAACAACAGAGATATCTCTAGGTACAAAATCAATAGGTGGATTTTGTTTCAGTTCACGAGAAAATAAACGTTCTTCTTGACTAGATATTGTGGCGGAACATCCAGATAATATGACCAAAAAGGTGAGTAAAAATAATAATAATTTTTTCATTCGTTGTTTTCATCCTTTTTATTAAATCAGAATTATTATAACACGATAAGGTCAAACGAAAACAAAAAATGGCTAAACCTAAATGGGTAACAAAAATAACGATCCATAGAGACCGCAATGCTCATACATGCACATAACGCTACTCAGCATGATACATAAAACCTATTGCCCCTTCCCCTGCATGTGTACCTATGATGGGAGTAGTATCTTCGATCTCTACCATCTCGAAGCCAGTAAGTTCTTCAATTTTATGTTTAACTTTCAAAGCAAGTTCTAGCCCATTTGCATGTGCTAAACCTACACTTCTAATCGTTTTACCTTCAATGTCTTCTGTGAATTGTTTAATCAAAAACTTTATGGCCTGTGATTGATTTCTAACCTTGGCTACAGGGGATAATTCTCCATCTTCTAACATTGCAATTGGCTTGATGTTAAGTAGAGAGCCTATCATTGCTTTACTTTTTCCAATCCTACCGCCTTTTGCGAGATTCTCCAATGTGTCCACGACAAGAAATAATTTTGTGTTGCTACGCACATCATGTAATTCTTCAATAATATCATTTACTTGTTTTCCTTCATTCACCAAACTAACAGCTCTCTTAACTTGAAAAGCTAATGCTTTAGAAATAAATAAAGAATCAACCACGGTTACTTTGGTTTTACTCATTTTAGCAGCCGCTCTTGCGGCCTCAACAGTCCCACTCATCTTTCCAGTCATATGAATAGATAAGACTTCGCTGCCATCCTCGCCTAATTCATCGTATAATTTTACAAATTCACCTATAGCAGGTTGAGAACTTTTAGGAAGTTCTGGGGATAATTTCATTTTTTGCATAAAAGTTTTTGGTGTAATTTCAATTCTGTCTAAGTAAGTCTCTCCATTAATAGTGACGGATAAAGGGATAACGTGTATGTTTAATGCGTCTATTTCAGGCATAGATAAATCACACGTTGAATCTGTTACAATTTTAATTTTATTCAAGTAGTCACATCCTTATAAGCTTCACATATATTATACAGGTTTCGCGCTTAGAAGCATAGAATTGACTCCTTTATTATTCCTCTTACTGACTTAGCCTTTAAACCTTACTCCTCGTATTTGCTTTTCACTGACTGTGACGATAAAATGAACAGATAAGGGATTGGAGGTTTTCCAATGGAAACTACTTTTTATACCGACGGAGAGTCATATAACTGGAAAGAAGAACTTGCTAATGCTATTACACATGGGATCGGCTTTCTTTTAAGTATTCCAGCACTTGTTATATTAATTGTATCAGCAGCACAAAAAGGTGAACCACTTCAAATCGTAAGCTTTACTATATTTGGCATTTCCATGTTACTACTCTATTTATTTTCAACTATGCTGCATAGTTTCAAGCCCTCCAAAGCAAAGAATGTGTTTGCGATACTTGACCATTCCGCCATTTATCTATTAATTGCGGGTACATATACACCACTTGTATTGGTAGCAGTAAACGGGGCATTGGGATGGACTTTGTTTGGGATTGTCTGGGGATTGGCAATAGCCGGAATCACTTTAAAATGTTTTTTAATTAATCGATTTCGTGTACTATCTACTGTCTTCTATCTAATTATGGGCTGGTTAGTCATTATTGCTATTGAACCTCTTTACTCGAGTCTTAGTGGCGCTGGGTTTGGATTATTACTAACTGGTGGATTATTATATTCAGTCGGAGCCATTTTTTATATATGGCGCAACTTACCATACTCCCATGCAATTTGGCACCTGTTTGTCATCGCTGGAAGTGCATGCATGTTTTTCTGTATATTATTTTATGTTTAAGGCTTCTTTAAAAGAGCCTATCTCTAAAAGAAAAAAAGCGGGCCCGAGGCTCGCTTTTTTATTTTCTCTTATACATTTGAAAGAAATAATCATATGGGTTTTTTTCGTCTTTCAATCCTTTTTTTTCGGAGATCAACGTCCAATCATCCCAATTTAATATAGGAAAATACGTGTCACCTTCAAAAGTAGCATGGATTTTAGTTACGTATAATTGATCAACTTCATCTATAAAAAGTTTAAAAATCTCTGATCCACCTGTAATAAAGACTTCAGAGTCATTTTGTTCTGCCCAGTTTAAAAGTTCCTGTTTGGAATTTAATACAAGGCAGCCTTCCTGTTTATAGTTGGAATCATGAGTTAATATAATGTTTGTACGCCCAGGTAGCGGCCTGCCGATAGATTCATAAGTTTTTCTTCCCATTACAATGGCATGTCCCATTGTTGTTTCTTTAAAGTATTTTAAATCAGCTGGTAAACGCCACGGTAAATCATTATCCTTACCAATTAATCGATTCTCATCTTCTGCCCATAAAAAAGAAATCATACACTTACCGCCCCTTTAATATGTGGATGTGGATCATAATTTTCTAATGTAAAATCATCAAAGGTAAATTCAAATAAATCTTTGACTTCAGGATTGATCTTCATTGTAGGAAGTGACCGCGGTTCACGACTTAGTTGTAACTTTACTTGGTCAAGATGATTCGAATAAATATGTGCATCTCCAAGCGTATGTACAAATTCGCCTGGTTCTAAATTTGTGACCTGTGCCATCATCATAGTCAATAAAGCATATGAAGCAATATTAAATGGAACCCCAAGAAAGATATCCGCGGACCTTTGATAAAGTTGGCAAGACAACTTTCCGTCAGCAACATAAAACTGAAATAGACAATGACATGGAGGTAAAGCCATTTTATTAATTTCGCCCACATTCCATGCATTTACAATCATCCGGCGTGAATCAGGATTGGTTTTTATTTGTTGGAGTACATCTTTGATTTGATCAATCGTTGAGCCATCTGCGGTTTGCCATGAGCGCCATTGTTTCCCATATACTGGACCTAATTCGCCATTCTCATCCGCCCATTCATTCCATATCCTTACTCCATTCTCTTGTAAATACGCAATATTCGTATCTCCTGCTAAGAACCAAAGTAGTTCATGGATAATTGATTTTGTATGGAGTTTTTTTGTAGTAACTAGCGGAAAACCTTTTTGTAAGTCAAATTTCATCTGGTAACCAAATGTACTAATTGTACCAGTTCCTGTTCTATCTTCTTTCTTTGTGCCCTTCTCAAGTACATCACTAATTAAATCTAAGTATTGTTTCAATTTAACCCATCCTAACGATTAATATAATCTGATAATGAAGCATACGTATCTGGAGCAAGTTGTTTCAATTTCATTCGATTTTCTTTAGAGATAAAGTATAACGCAAAGCTTTCTGCAAAATACTCTTCTTTGTAATTCAGAAAATAACTTTGCTCTGGAAATAAAGCTTTCGCTTCTTGTTCCCATGCTAATGTAATATCCGCCATAATGCTATCATTTTGCATGTAATTATATATAGAGTGAGCAATTTCATGATATTCAAGATTAATTGAACCATGGCCTTCCCCTTGTTCGCTATGGCCAATTTTTATAAGTATCAATTTGGAACCACCTATACCTGGTAAGTCATCCCATACGATATCAGGCGGATAACCTCTTGGTACAATTCCTTCTAAATGTGCCGCGCTTGGATTATCTGTTAGTTTTCCCGTGAATAAAATTACTTTCATTCCTTTTTGCTTCATATCTTGCAATATAACGGTTGGAAGAGCAGCAATCCTGTCGATTATTTCCCTTACTTCAACCTCATTGAACCTATCTTCTGGAATAACAATAATATCTTTTATTAATTCCATAGATTGTATCTCTATATTTTTATATAAGTAACTGTCCTTTAAAAGCAGTCCATTATATTGGGGATTTGATAAGCCTGTCCCTATCACAATGATGCTAATTATTATTGGAAAAACAATCCACTTTTTCACCACACTCTTCAGCTTCCTTTATAATGATAAATTCTAGTAAGTTAATAAAATGTACTTTATTATACCATTTTTACTCACTATTTAAGAGTGTGATATTTTACCAGAAAAAAACAAGCACGTCATGCGTACTTGCTCTTTAAACTGCTTTCCATTTTGGCGGGGTATTTTTATCCCAATATATTGTGCCAAGCGTATAATGCGTTTGAAACTGATCATGATAAGTATGATAATGAAAATTAAAAGTATACCCTTCCAAAGGGGGCTTGTCCCGCCTTACATGGAAGCGAATAATATCTTGCTGCGTTTCGTTATTAAAAATATGAAAAATCTTTTCACTTACACCGCCTCCCGGTGTTTCGGTGATTTCTAAATTTACCAATGCATCTTCTGGAAATTGTGTAGCTGTCATTTGAATAGCTGATTCAATGTTAGGTAATACAACCTCACGGAATTCATTCTCAATTACATTGGATATCTTTGGTCCAAATTTCAAGAATGCTTGCCGCTCAGCTTCCACTGTCATATCAGCTATAAATTGATCTTTGTCTAGTTTGTCATCTTCGGATTGTAAGCTAGCTTCAACTGTTGTTGAATGCGCAGATTGGTCAGCAGAAGAAGCTCCTCTTTGCTGAGATTTCGGAACACCTTGTTCCTCCGACCATAATGCATGTGACGGTGTGACTGTCCCGAATGTTAGAATGGATACAATCACGATTAGTGATTTTCTAAGCCATTGTTTCATCGCCGCTAATCCCTTCTTTAGTTTCTTTCTTATATCATATACTTTTTTATACGAATATTCTATAATTAAGTTCCGTTATTTTTAAAATGGTAATAATTCTATACTAAGGTATAATAGATTTATTGCAATAGAACAAAGGAGGTACCGGCATGCAAGCAGCGCTTATCAATATTGGAGCTTTCGTAATGATCGGATATTTTGTATATTTAGCGATTGCAGATTAGAGCTAAGGGCTTTGGCCCGTAGCTCTATTTTTAACTTTAATATTTATAAACAATTTCGTCTAACTTTGACGTACAGAAAATGCTAATGCTACCTTAGATCGCAATTCTTGTGGCGGCATTAGGTTTTTTATTCGCAATGTTTCTGAAATGCAGTTGTCAAGTTTTGGACAATCTCTTCTACGTCATTATCCTCAATATCTTCTCTAGGAATAAAATGCACTACTTCTTTTCCTTTTAATAATGCCATAGATGGAGATGATGGTTCGTAATCAGTAAAGTATTCTCGCATTTTACTTGTTGCTTCTTTATCTTGACCAGCAAAAACTGTTACAAGTTGATCGGGTTTTGAATTACTGGATGTAACAGCTTGCACCGCTGCCGGTCTAGCAAGCCCTGCAGCACACCCACAGACAGAATTAATTACGACTAATGTAGTACCTTTTGCTGTTTCCATAAATTGTTCAACTTCATTTTCAGATATTAACTCCTTAAAATCAGCCTGTATTAATTCTTCTCTCATTGGTTTTACTATTTGTTTCATATATTCTTCGTATGCCATTGACATAAATGATTCCTCCTTGTTTACTAGTTTTTTTGTCTTGCCTCCGTCATTTGTTTCCAGACTGATCCTTGCGCTGCTTCTCCGCCTTCAATTCGTTCAATTGCCATTTTGATTTGTAATTGAACTTCAAATTCTGGATCATCGGCTGCTGACCTTAATGCTGGAAGAACACTCTCATCTCCTACTTCATATAAAAACATTGCAGCTCTCCAGCGCACAATTTTACTTTTATCTTGTAAAGCCTCGCTCATTTCATTCATTGCTTCCGCAAAACCTAAATCTGATAAACAATCTCCAGCAGTTCTTCTCACTGGCACAGTCTTATCCCTTAACGCTTTATATAAAAGAGGAAGAATTGCCGGATCTTCCACCATACCCATGTATACTACTGCAAGACGACGAATAGACGACCTTTCGTCTTCAAGCGCCTTTTCTAATAAAGGAATATCTTCAACAGTTGGATCTTCCATTTGCTCCAACATCTGATACCGCATTTTCCAATCTGGATGATCTAAGTCTTTCGGGAATAGTTTTATTAACTTTTTTGCTTCCCTAGTTTCTCCACTAGCAGTTGGATCTTGTGCATGTTCAATAAGTTGTTGCAATCTTTCGCTTGGATAAGCAGCTCCAAGTTCATCTGCAACTTCTTTACCAATCTGTTCTAACTCACCATATCGCACTCCAAAATCTTTCCATTTTCTTAAGAGCACATAATTTTCACCATCAAGCTGAGCAGCTTCCATCGCTTCAATGAAAGACTCTGACAATGCCACTCTCTTCTCTTCAGTTCCTGAATTTAATTTTATTTGAACTGGAATGTCTTTGAACATTAATACATGCACATTTACTTCTCCAAAATGTTCATCAGGTTTAGTCTCTTCTTCACCATAATCACTAACTGCTTCCCCAAAAGCTAGTCGTACTTGGGGTAGTATCTCTTGCCAACTATATTTACCGTTTCTTTCAACAGCTAAAAAGTCGGCAACATGATATACACCTTTCACACCCTCTATTTCAAGGATTGACTTAATAATAGCAGGCGCCTCGTTAGCTTGCTCTTTTTTATAATTGTTACTTTTACCTGCTGCGAGCTCTGTATCCAAGTTAATTTTCATCGTATTCGGACTAGGCGTTGGCTCGATTGTTTTAATATTCATATCGTTCCACCTTTCATGACCTTCATATGACAATAAGGTTAACATCATTTATTGTATCATAGGCCCTAATGTCAGCTCTAACTTAGTGACTTCTTTCGCCATAAAGGTAAGTCTCAAGCTAACATCTATCTTATTACTCTTCAAATTCTGATAGATATGTCCATCTATCTATCAAATGTTCCAACGTCATGTTCTTTTGTTGACTTTCCTCCATTAATTGTTGTGCAGCTTCAAAGTCACTACCTACTTGTTGTAGTTCCAGATTAATTATTTCTAAACGTTCTTCGACGTCTGCAATCTCACTTTCAATACTTTCCCATTCCTTCTTCTCTTTGAATGTCATTTTTTTCTTTTTATCATTTTTATTTTGCGGTGGTGTATCTTGACTGTTTTTTTGCTTTGAAGAGGGAGTAGTGATTTCTTCTTTTTCTTCAGATTCCAAGTAATCAGAATACGAGCCGAAATATTGTTGGATTTTCCCCTCCCCTTGAAACACTAATAGTTGATTAGCAGTTTTATCAAGAAAATAACGATCATGAGATACTGAAATTACGACACCTGGAAATTCCTCGATATAATTTTCTAATACCGTTAATGTTGCAGTATCCAGATCATTAGTAGGTTCGTCAAGAAGTAATACATTTGGCTTTTCCATTAACAATTTTAATAAGAACAACCTTCTTCTTTCCCCACCAGATAACTTTTTTATTGGTGTTCCGTGTGTACTAGTTGGAAATAGAAATCGTTCAAGCATTTGGACAGCAGAGATTGTCTCTCCTCCAGAAGTTTCTAACACTTCCCCTGTTTCTCGAATATAAGCAATCATTCGTTGATTTTCATCCATCACTTCATTTTCTTGGGTATAATAAGCGATTTTTACTGTCTGACCGATATGTAGTTCGCCATGATCCAATGTTAACTGACCAGCTAACAGGTTTAATAAAGTTGATTTACCACTACCATTTTTCCCGACGATACCAAATCTATCTCCAGGTTTTACGAGCCAATCAAACTTATTTAAAATCAATTTATTTTCAAACGTTTTTTCCGCTTCAATAAATTCAAACACCTGTTTCCCTAATCTGCTTCCTTGTAAAGCAATATCTACGTTTTCTTTCAGCGGGACTTTCCCTAAATCAGACTCGAGAGAATCGAATCGATTAATTCGGGCTTTTTGTTTAGTTGATCTCGCCTTTGCGCCTCGTTTAATCCACGCTAATTCTCTTCTATATAAATTACGTCTTTTGTCCTCGGCTTGCAGTTCTTGCTCTTCTCTTAATGCTTTCGCCTCAATAAATGATTGATAATTTCCTTTATATGAATATAGCTTCCCATGATCCAATTCCAAAATTCTATTAGCAATATTATCAAGAAAATACCTATCATGTGTGACGATCATTACTGCGTTAGGATATTTACCTAAATACCCTTCCAGCCATCTAATACTTTGATAATCAAGATGGTTTGTAGGCTCGTCTAATAGTAGTAAATCTGGCGTTTCTATTAATACTTGTGCTAAAGCAACCCGCTTTTTCTGCCCACCAGATAATGTCCCAACCTTTTGAGATATATCATCTAGACCTAGTTTGGACAGGATCACTTTTGCATCTGTGCTCGCTTCCCAGCCATTTTCGGCGTCCATTTGCTTTTGCAATCGAAATAGATTTTCTTGCAGCTTTTCGCTTTCAGGTTCAGCAGCTAATTGTAGCAATGCCTCTTCATGGGCCTTCATTAATCTTATTATTGGTGCATCACTTTGATACACTTGGTCTAGAATCGTCAGCGCTTCATCAAGATCAGGTATTTGCGGTAAATATCCGATTGAATAATCCTTTGGATGAATAAATTGTCCAGCATCAGCATCATCTACACCAGCAATTATCTTTAATAAACTTGATTTACCAGTACCGTTCACACCAATAATACCAATCCGTTCTTTCTCTTGAATATGAAATGTTATATCATCAAACAGTTGCTTCTCTCCATATGTTTTTGTGATTTTATCTACAGAAAATATTTTCAATTTCGACCATTCCAATCATTTTATTTCCTTATTCTTATTTTGTATTGTAACATGCTAAGGTGATCATTGTATGCAAATCCAAGGCATCTCTCTAACGAAAAGGAAAGCTGGTTAACTACTACTTGGTTGGGTGAAGTATGTTTCTTCATACGGTTGAACAACCACGAACCCATCTCCTTCAAATTTCATCTGAATGGATTCACCGCTACCACGCCCAAGAAAGGTCTTAAATGATATATCCGTAACAAATTCCGGTTGAAGATTACCAGACCATGCTACCGTCGCATTTGGATCTGTAAAAACTGGATTATTCGGTGATACAAGGAGAGTTAGTGGTTCATAGTGTGTTGTTATAGCTACCATACCAACGCCTCCCATTTTCACATTAAAGAGACCACCTGCAAGCATTCCAGCAACCCGCTTCATTAATTTAATATCCCAATTGAGTTCAGATTCAAATGCAAGTAGATTATTTCCATTCACGAAAATAGATTCATTATTTAGGTTCAAAATAGAAATCTTTTTACCATTATCCGCTAAATATAATTTTCCACAACCAGATGCTTTCATAAGCGACGTACCTTCTCCAGTAAAAGCTTTTTTAAATAGCTTTCCGATACCGTGCTCTAATATCCCTTCTCGGACAAATTTAATATTTCCGCGATAAGAAACCATAGATCCAGCTTTTGCCCACACGTCCCCATTTACATTTACTTCTAGAAACCTTGGTGTTTCCAGCTCAAATAGTCCTTGTTCCTTATCTTCCTGTTTCGTTTCTTCAATGAATTCATTAATAGAATAACGCTGTTCGGTCATATATACCTTCCCCTCCCATTCATTTTTAACTTTCTCGTTGCAGTATAAACAATTGCATAAAAGTGAGTGCTTGTTTTAATTCGGTTGATAGGCCGAGTAAAAGCTTTTCAGATACGCCTTTTTTGTATACACCTTTTTCCGCAATTTTTCTCCAGCCATTTTCTCTAGCAAGTCGTTCAAATTCCCATGGCATCATTGTATTACATATCGCATTTTTTCCAATTAATCTTGGATAACTATTTTCACGCGGTTTCGCCGTTGGTCCTAATATTCCGATACATGCGTAACCGCCATTTTTAGTAATTCTATGTATTTCGTAAAGCGATTTAAATGGATCTTTCGTCCATTCTAGACAATTAATCGCAATAACACCTGTAAAACTTTCATCTCGAAATGGCAGATCTTGCACATCTCCTGTGATAAAATGAATATTTTCATTATTTTCTTTCGCTAGCCTGATCATTTCTTCCGATATATCTATTCCGATTACATGATAACCTTGCTCCATTAGCAACTTGGAACCATAACCATCGCCACAACCTATATCGATAATATCCACACCATAAGGAATATGCTTCCTAAAAAAAGGTATGATATCTTTACGACTCCCTTTTTCCCACATATCCACACTATTTGTATGCCAATAAGAAGCTTTTTGATTCCATGAAGTTTTGACATCTTCATTCCAAGAGTATTCACTCATCTTTAACCCTCCTCTCTATTTATACAAATCAGTATAAAAAAAGAACCAGGTTATATTGGTTCTTTATCACTTACTTCCTCTTCGCTATTTAAGTGCAGCAATTCTAATTCTTTTACTCGTTTGGAATCAGCTTCGAAATATTGAACGAGGTCACCTATTCTATCGATTGAATTCCAACTCAAATGATGTTCGATGCCTTCCACATCTTCATAAATGTTTTCTTCCTTTACACCGATTATATGCAAAAACTTTTCTAGGAGATCATGACGTTCTACAAGTCTCCTGCCTATTTTCTTTCCTTTTGACGTGAGTATTAGTCCTCTATATTTCTCGTAAATAAGATAGCTATCTCGGTCTAACTTTTGGACCATCTTAGTAACTGATGATGGATGAACAGCTAAAGCTTCTGCTATATCAGAGACTCGAGCGTATCCTTTATTTTCAATTAATAAATATATTTGTTCAATATAATCTTCCATACTAGGTGTTGGCATTCTATCCCTACCCCTTATAAGTATTTATAAGCATCTAAAAGTTTACTATATAGCTTTGCTTTTCACAAGGATAGGCATACTCATCTCATCCAAAGCTTTCTATTGTTTCAATAAATAGATAATAAGGCAATCGCCTTTACATTGAAAGTGTTTTATCGTAATATAAAAATATCATCTATATACCGATGATAATATTTTTGATAGCACATTGTGCTGTATGATTTAGGAGGAATAAGTACTATGCAAAACGGTAAAGTAAAATGGTTTAATAATGAAAAAGGATTTGGCTTTCTTGAAATTGAAGGCGGCGACGATGTATTCGTTCATTTCTCAGCAATTTTAGGTGAAGGCTTCAAATCATTAGAAGAAGGCGAAGAAGTTTCTTTTGAAATTGTAGAAGGAAATCGTGGACCTCAAGCAGCTAATGTAACTAAACTTTCATAATATAATTGTAAAAGCTGGCAAAAAATTTGCCAGCTTTTATATTTAACCAGAGGTTCTATTCCTCATTTTAATAAGGTTTTTCCTTTAGTCTGAATATGTTTTCCGACAGTACATTGCTTTATACAAAATGTATGTGCTTGAGCTTTACTATATGTCTTCCTATGGTATGTTTTTAAAAAACAACCTTCACAATAAGTAGATAGTAATTCATCTATTTCTTTAATTATTTGACAACGCTTCATATTTATAACCTTTCTGCCATGGATTAAACCATTTTCGAATGGCTCTGAATTATTTTGTTTTCAAGTGCTTGGGTAGCAAGTTTATCCGCCTCTTTGTTTTCCGTTCTTGAGATGATTTCATATGAAGGCTTTATACCTAACTTTGTAATTTTTGCTTCAATTCTATCCAGCCATTTATTTAAAGTCTTTTCGTAACACGGCCACTCTCCTGCCAACTGTTTTAGGACACCTTGAGAATCTCCTCTAAATATACATGGCAATTGTTTCATCCCTATCTCTTCCAATGATGATAGTGACTGATACAACGCCGCGTACTCTGCTTCATTATTGGTTTCAAGCTCATCTAATTTTGCATTTATTCTATATCTATATGTGGCATTTCCTTTTTCATAATAAATAACGATACCAATCCCTGATTCACTAGTATCTCTATCAAAGCCTCCATCAAAATAAACAACTGGGTTTTTCGGTTCACTTTCCATCTTTTGTTTCAGTTTTTCATACTCTTTTCTGTTCCATTCTCTCCCCATCTCATCCATAATGGTTATATCCTTTATTCTTCCTGTTTTCTGTAAATCCACGAGCAATGGATCTGTATATTTTTCTTCTATCCATTCGGATTCAAATGGAACTGCGATTGTTTTTGTGCCTTGATAAGTAATTTTTAATTTTATTTTCATCATTAGTCACACCTTTCGTTTAAGGCGAATCTGTTCTTTATTATGATACTTCCCGGAGGTTTTATTATTAATCATTGAAAGGAGAATTTCAAATGGTTGAGGTTTATATTGATGGTGCGAGCGCTGGTGACCCAGGATTAAGTGGTGCTGGAATTTTCATTAGAAATAACGGAAAAGTAGAAAGCTTCTCTATTCCATTAGGTGTAATGGACAATCATGAAGCAGAATTTCATGCTTTAATTTCAAGCTTAGATATCTGTTTGGAAAATGGATATTCCATCATCTCTGTACGCTCCGATTCTTCCGCGGTTGTTAACGCAATAGAAAAGGAATATGTACGTAATGTGAAATATCGACCACTATTAAATACAGCTTTGGAATTATCAAATAGGTTCGATTTATTTTTCATAAAGTGGATACCCTCCAAAGGGAACAAACAAGCAGATCGATTAGCTCGGAAAGCCATTTACGAACGATGACATAATACTAAACATATTATTTTATCCAGAATTTAAATATTGTATTTACAAAAACATTTAATTTAATAAGGGGAACTCCTATTTGGTTTCCCCTTTCCGTAATGATTAAGTTGATTTAATATAATCGTTCATCTTCTTTTTTTTATTTTTATCACTTTCTGGGTACAGCTCTTCTGAAGCCTCTGTTTGATATTGCAGGATTTCTGATTGATGACCAACTTCTTTTGGGGTTTCGTCAATTACATATTTTGCTACATATTTATGAAAAATCAATTCAAATAGTGCGATCCCTAATGCTGAAATTAATGAAATGGCAAAGGTATTCTGATTAGTTGTTAAATTAGCTGTCATTACCCATATAACAATTAAGGCAAGACCAAAATCTGAAAAAGTTGCAATCATATTGTTCGTTCTTGGCAGTATAAGCAAATCACCTATTAAATAGGAGGTAATCCCCAGAACCATTGTAATCAAAAACACATTAGTAAAACTTAAACCATAGATTACTCCAAGCAAAATATACAGAAGAACAAGGCTAGAAATGAATTTAATTGCTAGCGCTGTAACATGCTTCATTCGATCATCTCCTTATCCTGTATTCTGCTTAGTTTAAGGGATTTTATCCCCCAAAAAGTTCTACTCCTTTCGACACCAAAAATTAAACACATTATCTCACTAGCAGATCTATACTTGAACAATTTTCCTTTAGCTACTCATTTTTTTAAAGATGTTTTGGATCTGCTCAAATCCCTTCGTACCTATGACAACAACTAGCACACCAAGAATTGCGTAACCTGTAGCAAACATCCATAATTGGGACATTCGGGGAACCAAAACCTAGAAAGAATAGATAATACCGTTAGTTGACTTCCAGTGATTAGCATTTCAGAGAACCAATAAACCCAGCCAGTCGAAAGCCAGCCCAAGCATCATATGCCTTTTTAGCGTAAGAACGAAATGAACCCTCTTGAGGATCCTGGGCAGACATTTTTGCCAGCACTTCAAAAACGATATATGTACCTATTCCCGCAAGTATAAAGGAAATAAGATTAGAAGGTCTCGTCATCTTAATACCAATACCTAAACCTAAAAAGTATCCTGTTCCAATAATACGTCCAACACCTATAAGGGACAACTGCCACCAGGCCAATTTTTTTAAGTTGTCTTTATTCTTTTTCTCCTTTTGGTGAGCTTGTATTTTCAACAGTAATCCCTCCTTATGTTCAATTTATTATTAGCGAGGGTCATTTTAATATATAGCTAAACATGTTCCATGTACCATAGCAGCACAGTAAAAAACTTTACCTTTCCTAGGTAAGTTAATAGGAGCCCTCCAAAAAATCGGGCTCCTTTACAGCATACCATTGCATTAAGAACATTCTCCAGAGGATGCTCTATGTTCAATTATTTATGATGTAGTGGAGGAGGTATTAACCATCCTTTTTCCTTATTTAAACGAAGTAGTTTTGCACCTAGCGCAGCTTTTTGCATATGGATTTGACCGAACATTACCGCAATGTCTTCCCGGATAGATTGTCCCATAATTGTGCTGCATGCTATTAAGCCAGCTGCAGTATCAGCTGATAATTTAGCCGCAATTTCAGGATCCTGGAAACGAGCACCTACTGGGATTTCATCCACGCTGGTGTTAGGCCGTTCGGGTGGAGCGGGTGGTAATCCAACCCCATTTTCCTTTAATAACTCTTCTATTTGTTTCATTTCATTCGTGCAATGCTGGATTGATTCTTCTATCAGCTTTTTCAAGTCCTCGTCCCCGGCATGATTAGTAAGTGCCTGATAAGCAGCTACCATTCCTTTACCTGTCATTAAAAAAGACCATGTTCCAAATACTTCACCATAATGCATTGGTTCATCTTTTGGATTGCCACTTAATATTCCCAACATAATCCTCCTCAAGCTAGCATATTTTTTACTAGTTTATCTTGCCCTTCTGGATTAATTGCATACTTACTAATTGTTTTTTTAAATAAACATATTATATGCAATAAAGTTAAGCGCTTCAAATAGCCAGTTTAATCATCTTCATTTACCATAGTCCTAAAACGAAGCGGGATCATTATATAAAGGTATAGAAAAGCGACATTTCGTATGTATCGAAATGTCGCCTTTTAGAGTATATATTAAGTTATTATTTCTATCATGAATTTTTAAGCAAACCAATATCCTTGGCAAATTCATACGCCTGCACACTCGTTTGAATATTGTTTTCTTTCAGAGTTTCAAGTAAAGATAAATAAAAGCTACCGTCAAATCTTTTTTGATTTTTAAGCGTTAATTCGATGGATAGCGTAACAAGATTGTCTGTAGATCCAGTTAACTGCTTTCCGAAGTATATAAACGAGATAGCATCTT
Organism: Lederbergia lenta NBRC 16444; assembly: GCF_001591545.1. Taxonomy (GTDB): domain Bacteria; phylum Bacillota; class Bacilli; order Bacillales; family Bacillaceae_C; genus Lederbergia; species Lederbergia lenta. The sequence continues at coordinate 1,128,916 of NZ_BCVC01000001.1, read as the reverse complement.
CTTTAAATTTAAAACCTTTATCTTCTAAATTTAGAAGATAATTTTCCAAATCATAATATTTCAATGCCAATGAATTCTTCCCCTTTGCGTTTAAATAGGAAAGTAGAACCCTGAATAACTATACTAAAATTGGTATTTTTAAATAGCGGCTACCAATAAAAAAATCTTCGACGCAGTTTATACTTAACTTACTGGCGTCTGAGCTATTACTTATTAACTACTAAAAATTTCCCCTGCTCCAGAGTACATGGATGATTTAAGCAAATAACTGTGTATTGTTTTCAACTCATGTTCTGATATGGCATCCCATGCTGTAGAAGGGACTTCTTCCCATGTGCAATCATTTATATTTATTTGCAGGAGTGGTGTGTCACATTTTATTTTGGCTAATTCCCTGCATAAATGTAAGACTTCTGTTTCTGCTTCAATCTTCTTTCTTTGTCCTGGTGTAATATGTGCAATGTTTTCTAATAAACCCTCAATATGATCGTATGTTTGGATGAGCTTCAATGCTGTTTTTTCACCAATCCCTTTTACTCCCGGGTAACCATCACTAGAGTCGCCCATCAATGCCTTCACGTCTATAAGCTGCTTTGGGAGTATGTTAAATTCATCCCATACTAAAGAAGTTGTATATGTTTTATAGTTGCCCATCCCTTTTTGCATAATTAGGACTTGCACATTCTCATCTACTATTTGGATTAAATCTCGATCACCAGTTAGTACAGAAATATTCATTTGATCTTTATACTGCTCGCAAATTGTTCCGATACAGTCATCTGCTTCAAATCCTGCTATTCCAATGTTAGGAATGTTAAAAGCAGTAGTAACCTCTTTCGCAAGATCAAATTGAGGAATCAATTCTTCTGGTGCAGCACCTCGGTTAGCCTTGTACTCCGGATATAAATCATTACGAAATGTCACACTACCCATATCCCAACAAACTGCCACATGCGTTGGGTTTACATGTTCAACTGCCATCAGTAAATGTTTGATATACCCTTGGACCGCATTGGTCGGCACACCCGCAGTATTGACCATAAAATATTTACTTACTGCTGTTGCATAAAAGGAACGGAATAAAAGTGCCATTCCATCGATTAATAATAAATGCTGTTGTTTCATTACTAGATACACCTCTCCAAATCATTTCATTCTTCCATTATAACATATGAAAACAGAGCCGAAATTAAGGCTCTGTTTTGTCAGTTATTCCTTCAACCGGATTTTCATCATAAGAAACCCAATCAGAGTAGCTGCCTGCATATAATTTTACATTCTCAAATCCTGCACTCATCAGGTTAAGAATATTTGGCGTCGCAGTTACCCCTGATCCACAATAAACAATTATTTCAGTTGAATGATCTAATTCAGTAAATCGAGCTATTTGATCTTGTTTGCTTTTCCATTTACCATCCTTAAATCCCTCCGTCCATACTTTGTTTATCGCACCAGGAATGTGACCAGGCCTTTTATCCATTGGCTCTGTAAGTCCGAGATATCGTTCTTTAGCTCTTGAATCTATTAATACCGCTTGCTTGTCTGCACTTCTTTGTTTAACTTCAAGATAAGTTGCTAGCATATGCTTATTCTCAAAAATAGAAAATACCGTCTCTTCGTATTTCATTGTATGTGAGGTTATAGGATAACCTGCATCTTTCCATTTCTTTAATCCTCCATCCAATACATACACTTGGTCATGTCCGATATATGTTAGTAACCACCAGAACCGAGAGGCAAATGAGCCCTCACCATCATCATAAGCTACTACAATCGTTCGATTATTAATACCGGCTAATTCTAATTTATGCTTAAATACACTTAAGTCTGGTAAAGGATGCCTTCCGCCATGTTCTTGTACAGGCCCTGATAAATCTTTTTCTAAATCAAAGAAAACTGCTCCCGGTATATGATCCTTTTTAAAAGTTCTTTGTCCATATGATCGATCTGTTAGCGAAAACCTACAATCAATAACTCTTATATTCACATTATTTAATCGCTCATTTAACCATTCGGTTGATTTAATATAGTGCATTAGCATTCCTCTTTTCAATGAAATCATTATCTCTGTAATGTAGATTGGATTTTCATCCATTCTGAAAGTTTTTTGTTATCAGTTAAAGCAGTAATCCAAGCGTCGTATTGCTCATCTGTATCAAATCTGATGTTATCCACCATTTCTGAAAACTTATCATGAAGTGCTTCTCCATAATAATCATTTAACTTAACACGTTCACTTTCTAAATAACTTTCAGCTAAAGGAGATAATAAATCTTGCAAAGCTTCTTCCATTTGCTTTTTTTCGTTATTTTCAAAGAATGCCTTAGGATTTTTGAAATACTTAAAAACAGTTTCTAAAGGCTTACGTTCTACGCGAACAAATGCAGATTCAAAGTTAGGTGTAACTCCATTCTGTATTTGCAGTTGAGAAAGTGTAATCTCGGATTGTATGGACTGTAATTCTTTTTCTATCTCTCCAAATCGGCCATAGAGTAGTTTTTTCGTAAATTGTTCTAACCGCAAAGATGTAGCTCTCATTTCTTGAGCAAAATCATAGCCCATTGTCGCTAATAATTCATCTAATTGTTTTTTCAATTGATCTCGACTATTTCCTTTTAGCACTGCTGGATTGAATGCTTCCTTAAAAAAGTCTGGGAAGCGGAAAAACACTCTTTGTTTAACATAAAATAAAAGTTCCTTTATCTCTTGCTTAAGTCGATCACTCAATATGTTAGCTTTATTCTCTAAAAGTAATCTATCTATTTTTTCTTTTGTAGAAATTAGCGATTCTCGTCTTTGCGTTTTTACACTTTCATCTTCATTGGCAGATTGGATTAGCTGTTCAAGCATAACCAATACTCTTTGGTAATCCTTTTCAGCTGAATTAACAGCCATTGCATTTAAATCTTTATCTAAAAAGTAATTAAATTCATTTGTAAATGCTTCTAAGTTGGAGGCTTTCTTATCCTCAGCTATTAAAGCTAATTTGCTTGATAACCCATAAATTTTCGGGAAACGAATGCCATTTTTAGTAAGCTCACTTTTTACGTACGTAAGCACTTCTGCTACTTCTTCTTCAGAGCTAGCTAAATCAATAGCATTCACAATAAAAAACATTTTATCAAGTTCGAAAGCGTCCTTTACACGACCAAGTTGAATTAAAAACTCTCGATCTGCTTTTGAAAAAGCATGGTTATAATATGTTACAAATAGAATCGCATCGGAGTCTTTTATATATTCAAATGCAACTCCTGTATGTCTGGCATTGATGGAATCTGCACCAGGTGTATCTACTAATGTGATCCCTTTCCTTGTAAAAGAACAATCGTAAAACAAATCAATTGCTTCAACAAAGCATGATTGTGCTTCATTCGCAACAAAACTTTGAAACTCTTCTAAGTTTGTTTTAATATCCGTACCAAGCTTTTCACGATATAACTCAAATCCTTGGATAAATGCAGTCAAAAACGTTATATGAATCTTTTCTTTTCCCTCTCCCTTTTGATGGGAAAGAACTTTCGAGATAACTGAAAATGCTTCTTCTAATGTAGTAGTTGCATAATTGAACATCGATAATGACTCGTTTATATCTGCTAAAAGTTGATCAGCTTCTTTTAAACGTACAATAGCTGTACCATGAGCGTTTTCATTCGTCGGCGGGCAAATACGATTAATGGCAGCCGTCGTTGGGTTGGGAGATACAGGAAGAACACTTTCACCTAATAATGCATTGGCAAATGATGACTTTCCTGCACTAAAAGCTCCGAATAAGGAAATCGTAAAACTTTGGTGCTTAAGCCGTGAGCTCTTTTCAAATAATTGTTCTGTCATTCTGTTAAAGCCTTTTATTCCCGACAATAAGGTAACAGCGCGATCTAGTTTTTCAATTATCGTATCCCTATCGATCGATGAGTCTATTTTTGTATTATATTCTTTAAGGGGCTCAACAACAGCGGGAATCGCTTCAGGTATGTTCACATTCTCATCATTATATATGGCTACATCTGATTTTTCTTTCTGCCATTTTTTGACCAAAGTTATTAATTGTTCTTCTTTCCCTGAAGAAATATAAAGCAGGCCCTTCTTCTCATCATACTCTTTTTCCAACTCGATTAATGATCTTAGTGCAGTAGTTTCTTTTTCTAGCTTAGCTAAATGTTTATTTACCATTATCAGTTGTGTATCTATACGAACTTGCAATGTGTCTGCAACAGCTGTCTTAAACTGATCAGAAGTCTTCCTTGCTATATTCCTAAGGCGATTGGCTATTTGTTCACAATAATGGAGTACATACTCACCATTTATTCCGGCTCCTTTATGAATCGCATCAGTGAGCAAACTTTCATCAAATGTAATTTCGATTTGTTGTGCTGCTGCTTGCAGATCCTCATCAAGAAGCTCTGTTTCCTCCACTTTTTTCACTGCTAGTTGTTTCAGATGCCAATTTATTTGCGATTCTACCTGTTTTTTAACACCCATATAGAATGCTTGCAACCTAGCTGATCTTTCGTCATCTGTTTTCTTTTTGCTAAATAAAAATCCTTTTTTAAAATCTGCTTGGGCGGAAATTAAGTATTGCTCTGCAAGCTCCCTCGTCTCAAAGGGCATTAAATAAGCATTTTTCAGAATCACTTCACGATCCTTTTCAAACGCCTTTTCCCAATTTGGCGCAGTGTGCATGACTGTTTCTTTTTCAATCTTTAATTTACTCTCTTCTATGAATAGCGTCCGAAGTCCTTCTTCGGAATATTCAGCAACTACTTGTTCATATGGCTGTGTAGCTAAGTCCATTTCCTCTTGCAGCCAGGCTTCATGTTCAGTAACTAACCGATTAAAGGCTGCATCTATTGTCCCCTGTATTAAGTCATCATGATGTAAAAAAGCATGATCGATCAATGATTTTATCGTAGCAAATTCATTTTCTGGGTGGTTTGGATCTTTTAATGTAGTAAAATATATTCCTGCTGGCTCTACTTCCCAACTAGTAAACGAATCATGGACAGACTTTTTAAAGGAAGTGAATGATAACTCTTGCTCATTATGCTTATCAATTTGATTAATGATCAAATATAATTTGACACCATGTTTAAGTAAATTTTTCGTATACATAAAATTAAGTTCTGATTGTACATGGTTATAATCCATCACATAAAATACAATGTCAGCTAAGTGAAGTGCCGATTCAGTAGATATGCGATGCGCATCATCTGTTGAATCTACTCCTGGTGTATCCATAATAGTTACACCTTTGGGAAGTAACGAAGTCTTTTTTCCTATTTCTATATTTGTTACATCACCATTTTTGCAGTATGCTTTTACAGTTTCAAAATTATATGGTGCCTGGAATAATAATGTTTTTTGAGAATGCGAATACACTTTCGCATAATCTTCGGATGACTTTAATACCTTTACTAAATTCGCGCTTGTAGGTATCGGACTTGAAGGCAGCACTTGATCGCCAATTAAAGCATTAATCATCGTCGATTTTCCCGCTGAAAAATGACCACTAAAGGCAGTAATGAATTCCTTTTCATGTATTTTTCTTAATAATTGTTCTGCTTTTTCAACCCGAACGCGATCTCCATTTTGCTGAAATCTATCCAATAATGTAAGTGTTTTTTGAAGTTGGCTATCTTTGGTAATCTCTTCTAATATGTTAACCATGTTGCTAACAAACTCCTCATCATGCTCATTTCCTTCTATTTTACCTAAGTTTTCAATATTTTCATATAGATTCGTATGAGTTCCTTAAAACAAAAATGCAAGCGCTCGTTCAGGGCCAGCAAGTATAAGATAAGATGGCTAGAAGGTTGGTCTTAACCTTCTGCAAATTGACTTATCGTAGAAAAAATCGTTCAGTTTATTAGTCACTGAACGAAGATCAACTTAGATCGCCATGTCCGGGGACAATTGTATATAGGGACATCGAAGTTAGACGAAGAGCTCCTTTTTAAAAGTTTCCCACTAACCTACTGTTTTATGATCTCATATAAAAAAAGAATATTGCCTATTAGCAACATTCTTCCAAATTATATGATTTAAATTAAAATTTGAGCTTAACACCAACTGAACATTAACTTGGTTTTCTAGGATTTCTTCTCTATATTTTTAAGCACTACGCTGCTTTTAGGTATACTTGGAATGTTTACCAAACTGAAACTTAAGTCTTGATTAGGAATTTCATAATCAATTTGATTCATTAGATAATCTAGACTCACTTTCATGACTTCCATCGTAACCCACTCACCAGCACATCGATGGTCCATAAAATAATCGCCACCGCCTTGAGGGATGAAATCAAATGGGCTGCCTTCCCAATCAACAAATCTCTCTGGTTGGAACACATCCGGATTGTTCCAAATTTCCGGATCATGATTCGTACCATACAGATCAAGCAAAGTTAATATCCCTTTCTTAAATATATACCCATTCCAAGTAAAATCCTTTTTCACCTTTGCTGCAGCAAACGGAAAAAAAGGATAAAAGCGACGAACTTCCTGTACAAACATCTCTGCATATTTACCGTCATCTGACTTAGACAATTTTTCTGTTTCTTCCGGGAAGTGATGCACTGCCAATGCCGTAAAATTGATATAAATGGCGATAGCCACAATCGGTCTTAAAATATTTATCACTTCCACGGCAGCAATGCTGGTGTCTAGAAGATTTCCATCTGGGTCTTTGTGCCAGGCAATTGTATGTAACGCTGTTCCTTCTGTTGGATTCACTCTCTCATCCCTCACCTGATCGATAAGCGTATCCATCCACTTTTCCACTTTATTTTGGCTATATCTTCCTTGCCAATGCTCTGGACCGATCGCGGCAGGCGCTTCGAACATCGCACTGAGCTCTTTTGTCTTTTGCTTTAATTCATCTTCCTTTAATGGTACACCAGCCCATTGACATGCTGTAATGCATAAGATTTGCTTCGCTTCTTCATATAATACAATTTTATCCATCTGTTTCCATTCATTAATCGCAATCTCCCATTGTTTTTTCAAGATGTCATTCAGTCTTTTTATTTGTTCGGGTGACATCAGCGACATAAACATTTCTTTACGATGTTTGTGTGCCTGACCATCTAACGTCTGGACACCCTTTTCACCAAATAACGTTTCCACAACCCTCTTTGGTGCTGCACCGTTTCTCTTGAATTTCTCGTTATCATAAAAAATTTTAGTTGCTTCCTTTCCACCCATGCATATTGTCTTTTGCCCAAGCAAACGGGTCTCGAAAATATCGGATGCAAAACTACTACGTCTATTCTTTATATACATATATCCTTCCCTCATAAGGCTTAGACTATGATCCAAGCCTTCTTCATAAGGCATTTCATTTGTATTAGACACTTGTCTTCATCTCCTTCTTCCTGGAGTTTTTCCACTTGTTTCTTCTAATTCTTCCCTAATCACGTTGATTAAAACAAAACTTCCTCATAAGCTGACTTGAAGCCTTCTACACTACTAAGATGTTACGTCTTCATATAAAAAAACAAGAAAGTCCCTTTTCAAACATCCTAAGGTTGTTTAGAAAGGGACCTCTCACGATTAATAATCTGTATTTTCACGAAGTGCTTGTTCTTCTATCGGTATTCTAATAGCTAAAATAATTTGATTTAAGAAGAAAAAAGCAATCATGGTTAAGTACGCTTGGAACATGAGTGGCAAGATGATTAATTCGATCGTAACAATTAAATAATTTGGGTGTTTGATCAATTGGAAAGGACCTTTCCTCACAATATTACTTCCTGGCAATACAATTATTTTTGTATTCCAATACTTTCCTAAAGACAAAATAACCCATATTCTAGCCGTTTGAATTATAAAAAAAATAAATAGTAATATAAGCCAATATGGATGCACAGATTTGTTGGTAAATATCACTTCGACAATAAGCGAGATAAAGAAACTTATATGCATGAGGACCATATACACATAATGACTGTGTCCATATTCAATTGCTCCTTGGCTTTTCATCCATTGTTCATTTCTATCGGCCAGCATTAACTCTAATAACCGTTGGATTACTACGAATGTAAATACAATCCAAAATAACATTATTCCCACCTAACGAGTAATAGTTCAGAACTAAAACCCGGACCTAAAGCAGCAATTAAACCACTTTCACCTGTTCTAATTTCTTTTTCCATAAATAATTGCAATACAAACAATACGGTTGGAGAGGACATATTTCCAAACTGACTCAAGATATGTAGAGAAATTGCTGTCTTCTCTGGTGAAAGTGCAAACGCCTTTTCATAAGACGAAATAACTTTTTTTCCACCTGGATGCGCAATAAAGTGTTCTATATCTGCAATCGTTATATTATTTTTTTCTAGGAACTTGCTGACATTTGGTTCAAACCAGTTTTCTACTAGCGTAGGTATGCTCTTAGAAAATACAACATACAAGCCATTATCTTTAATATCCCAGCCCATCACATCAAGTGATGCCGTCATTAATGTAGACTGTGTATCAATAATGGTCGGTAATGGGCGACTTGTATATGTAAGATACTCTACTTCATCTCCACCCAGTAAAACGCTAGCTGCACCATCCGCAAATAAAGAAGTTCCTATTAAATTACTCTTACTGAGGTCATCTTTTTGAAAAGTAAGACTACATAATTCAATAGTTACAACAAGTACTTTAGATTTTGGGAATGCCTTGCAATAGTCATGTGCACGAGCTAGACCTGCTGCACCACCTGCACAGCCAAGCCCCCATATTGGAATTCTTTTCGTATGTTCAGAAAATGGTAAGTAATTCATGATTCTAGCTTCAAGACTAGGAGTGGCTAGGCCCGTTGAGCAAATCATAAATATCGCATCAATTTCCTCATATGAGACTGATTGTTTAAGCATGGAAGATTTTAAACAAGCATTAATCGATTCAATACTAAGCTTCACAGCGGCCTCTATAAATGCATCATTTTTCTCTGAAAAAGAGTGTGTTTGCTTGTACCAGTCCATATCTTTGACAAAATGGCGCTTTTTAATTTCACCATTATGGAAAACCTTTAATAAACGGTCGAGATCTTTCACTGACGTAGAGAATAATTGCTTGGCGAATTCCATTGTTTCTGTTTGTGTTACGGAGAATTCTGGAATTCCAGTTCCAACCGACATAATTTGTGGCACACGCCCAGCTCCTTTCATCCATAATCCCATCTGCAAAAAATACGAACCATCATTGTTCATATTAAGAAGAATGATGGTTCGTATTATTATTGTTACCCAATTCGCATATTAAAATAACCATAAAAACATAGGGACATTACTATCAATTTAATTATTTACCTTTAACTTATCTAATTGTTCAAAGAATCCAGGATATGAAATGGAGATTGCTTCACTGTGCGCTATTTTTGTATCTCCATTCACGAGACATCCTGCAATTGCCAACATCATACCAATTCGATGATCACCGTGACTTTCTACATCTGCAGCATGCAATAAAGATTTTCCATAAATCTTCATCCCATCATCAGTAGCCTCTATATTTGCCCCCATCTTTTTCAATTCTTCAACAACAGCATCAATTCTATTCGTTTCTTTCACTTTTAATTCAGCCGCATCTTTAATAATTGTCACACCTTCTGCTTGTGTTGCAGCAAGTGCAATAATAGGTATTTCGTCAATCAATCTAGGAATAATTTCCCCGCTGATTTCCACCGCTTTTAAGTTCGATGTAGAAATAGTAATATCTGCGAAAGGTTCTACTGCGTTCTCGTCTACATTATCAATAGTTAGTTTAGCTCCCATTGATTTTAATATATCAATAATCCCAGTTCTTGTAGGATTAATACCGACATTTTTGATTGTAATCATACTATTTGGTAGAATCGCCCCACCTACAAGGAAAAAAGCAGCTGAAGAAATATCTCCTGGAATGTTAATCGTTGTTCCCTTGAGTATTTGTTTTCCTTGAAGCGACTTTTTCAAACCATTTTCTTGGACTGTACAACCAAAGGCTCTTAACATCCGCTCTGTATGGTCTCTAGATAACTCTGGTTCCGTAACAGACGTTACACCATCAGCATATAATCCAGCTAATAATACAGCAGACTTTATTTGCGCACTTGCAACTGGCGATTGATAATTAATCCCTTTTAAGCCACCACCTCTGACACTTAATGGTGTATATGAACCATTTGATCGTCCATCTATTTGTGCGCCCATTTCTTTCAATGGAATTGTTACTCTGTCCATTGGCCGTTTAGCAATCGACTCATCTCCAATAATGTTTGTGTGGAAAGGCAAATTAGCTAAAATCCCAAGCATCAACCTTATTGTTGTACCAGAATTTCCGACATCCAATACTTCACTTGGTTCTTTTAATCCATCTAAGCCATTCCCGTTTATTTCTACGTAATCCCCATCTTGATGAATATCCACTCCTAATTTTCTAAAACACGCGATCGTATTTAAACAATCATCGCCTGTAAGTAGCCCGGTAGCGACCGTTTTACCTTGCGCAATTGCTCCAAACATGACGGAACGATGGGAAATAGATTTGTCACCTGGCACTTGCATCACGCCATTTAATTGTACATTCTTACTCGTTACTGTCGCCAATTCAGCCACTCCTCACATACTCATATACGTTTTATAGCCTCTATTATTTAAGCTTTTCTTTGCTTTTTCTAAATCATTTTCTGTTTGAAAACTTACTCTTAATACACCATATACATCTTCACGCGCTTCAATAATTCGAATGTTCGTAATACTAATATGTTCTTTTGCCAATAAAGTGGTTATATCTGAGATGACTCCTGGACTATCTAGTACATCTACATATAAATCATAAAATGCAGCTATGGCACCTTTGGCCCTTACTGGTAAAGAATCGCGAAAATGTTTTGCACCAGAAAAGTATTCGTATAATTGATTGCTATCACCATCATTAAGTAATTGACGAATTTCACTCATCTCTTTTTCCCATTCGTTAAGTAATGACAGAAGCATCGGTTGATTATGTTTAACTATATCACGCCACATTTCTGGACTACTTGACGCAATTCTCGTGATATCTCGAAAGCCACCCGCGGCGAGACTGCTAATATGTTCATTACCTGAAGCGTACTTTTCCACTTGACGTACTAAACTAGCAGCTACAATATGCGGAAAATGACTGACTACGCCCGTAACCAAATCATGTTGCTTAGCATCCATCATAATGAAATTTGCTTTTGTGCCTTTAAGCCAATTTTTTAGTTCAGCGATTATCGAAGGATCCACCTGTTCGGTTGGCGTTAAAATATAAAAAGCATTTTCAAATAAATGTGCTTTAGCACTTCCTGGTCCTACTTTATGGGAACCAGCCATTGGGTGACCACCAATAAAAACAGCACCATGAAAAGAAAGCGATTCTGCTTTCTCAATAATTCTCCCTTTTGTACTACCGACATCAGTGATAATCGTATGATCGCGTAAAGGTAGATTAGCCAACACTTGCAAAATTTGTTCTGCTTTCTCAACAGGACATGCAAGAATAATGAGATCGGCTTTTACTGCCTCTTCTTCCATATTATCAGTGTAAGCATCAATTACGTTCATTTTTTGGGCTAAAATACAGTTATCCCGTTTAATATCACAACCTATAATAAATGCATCATGTTCTTTCTTAATTGCTAAAGCAACAGAACCGCCTATTAGACCGACACCTATTAATAAAACATGCTTTCTATCATTTTTCATTTTCAACGGCCACACTCTCTATTGTTTTACAAGAATCATTTTTTCTATCTGTTCCAGTAATTCTTTATTTTCTTGTTCTCTGCCAACTGTAATTCTTACACCTTTTGGAAAAGCTCGAACAATAAAGCCTCTTTCAAGCAAATGCTGAAATACTTCTTCGCTGGATTTTCCAGGTATATTGATATAAATGAAATTTGTTTGCGAAGGATAGAATGTGATTTGATGCTGATCGAAAAAATCATAAAACTTTTTGATTTCTTCCCTGTTCTTTTTCACACTATGACTTACAAATTCTAAATCTTGTAACGCGGCGATCGCCGCTGTTTGTGCTAGGACGGATGTATTGAACGGGAGCCTAGCTATTTCTAATTGTTTTATAAAAGCAGATGAACCAATGCCATAACCAATCCTAAATGCTGCGAGCCCAAAAGCCTTTGAAAATGTCCGCAAGACGAGTAAATTTTCATATTGCTTTAATAATTCAATCGTTTGTGGGTAATCATCAGCTATCGCATATTCATAATAAGCTTCATCAAGAACAACAAGTACATGTGATGGAACCCGAGATAAGAACTGTTCCAAGTCTTTTTTACCCACATAAGTTCCTGTTGGATTATTCGGATTACAAATCCAAATAACTCTTGTGTTGCCATCTATTTTACTGGCCATTCCGTCTAAATCATGGGTGCCATCTTTCAAAGGTACCTCACGAATTTCGGCATTTTCAATTACTGCATGATGTTTATATTGGGAAAATGTCTCCTCTGCCATAATGGCATTTGTTTCTGGTGATAAGATGGCCCTACTAATTATTTGAATGAGTTCGTCTAAACCACTTGAAAATAGAAGCTGATCTTCATTAACTCCCACATATCGAGCTACCGTTTCCCTTAATTCAACTGCTGCACCATCTGGATAAATAGCAAAACTCGGAATAGCTGTAGATATAGCTTCTAATACAGTTGGCGAACTGCCATATGGATTTTCATTAGATGCCAACTTAACGATCTTTTCTAGGCCATATTCTTTTCTAACTTCCTCACTAGATTTCCCAGGGACATATGCTTTTAATGTAAGTAGTTGTTTTTTGACCTTCATGTCTTCCCGCCTTTTCAAAATGAAATTATCCTATTTAATTAGAAATCTCGAGCGTATGTTTGATGATTATTAATATTTTCTTTAATCGAATCCATCCGATCACGGCCGAATTGTTCTACTAACGCATTTGCCAATTCCCATGCAATAACTGATTCTGCTACAACACTTGCTGCCGGCACCGCACAACTATCTGAACGTTCAATGCTTGCTTTGAAAGGCTCCTTTGTATCAATATCGACACTTTGTAATGGTTTATATAATGTAGGAATTGGCTTCATTACACCTCTAATAACAATTGGCATCCCTGTTGTCATTCCACCTTCAAATCCTCCTGCATTATTTGTACCGCGTGTATAACCATTTGTTTCGTCCCAAAATATTTCATCATGAACCGTACTACCTGGTCTACTCGCTGCCTCGAATCCAATACCTACTTCTACACCTTTAAATGCATTAATGCTCATCATGGCTCCAGCGAGTATCGCTTCTAATTTGCGATCATAATGTACATAACTACCAACGCCGATCGGCATTCCTTCCGCGATTACTTCCACTATCCCTCCAATGGAATCGCCATTTTCTTTCGCTGAGTCGATGGCACGCATCATCTTCTCACCTGCTTGCTCATCAAGGCAACGAACGGGAGATGCTTCTGTTATTGTTTGCAATTCTTCTATAGATTGGTAATTTGTATTTTCTGATTTCACTCCACCTATCTCTAACACATGGCCGCCGATATGAACACCGAGCTCTTTGAGGATAATTTTGGCAACTGCACCAGCAGCTACTCTAACTGTCGTTTCACGCGCCGATGACCGCTCTAACACATTTCTCATGTCACGATGGCCGTATTTTATTGCGCCATTTAAATCAGCGTGACCAGGTCGTGGTCTCGTTATTTTTCTCTTTACTTCTTCATGTTCCTCGTCACTGATAGGTGCTGCTCCCATTATTTTTGTCCAATGTTTAAAATCATTGTTTTCCACGACTAAAGCAATAGGACCTCCGAGCGTCAAACCATGACGAACGCCACTCGTAATGTGAACTTGATCTTTCTCAATCTGCATACGTCTTCCTCTACCATATCCTTTTTGTCTTCTTGCCAATTCACTATTAACCATTTCAGCTGTTAAATGTAAACCTGCTGGAACACCTTCTATAATCGTTGTTAATTGCGGACCATGGGATTCTCCTGCTGTTAAATATCTCATTTTTTATTCCTCCATATTTTTAAATTGATAAATACAAAAATCGCCCCTGCTAAATAGCAGGGACGATTGAATATCGCGGTACCACCCTTATTGTGGACAGATGCCCACCTCTCGATTGGATAACGGTGCTACCGTCTTTTTTTACTGATTGGCTAAAGCCAAATGTTCGAAAAAGAAGCTCAAGGAAGTAATTCGCAATCAGATCTGTGCTGATTTCCACCAACCATCAGCTCTCTGGATTTTACAGGAATATGATCGCTACTGTGCCCTATCATTGCTTTAATTTTTAATTATATAAATTCAATTTTAACCACAAAAATGATAAGTTGTAAAGCAAAATTTCATTTTTTCTAAAATTATGCCAATTACTCATATTTATAGTCTCGCATTTAATTTATTATTTTATTCATACATCACAACCCTTTTTCTGCACATTATTCAAAGATAAACATCAAATATAAAAAAAACGAAAAATATTCTGATTATCTATTGACAGTTAAGAAAATAAAGTCTAATGTATTGAGCTATCAACAAAAATAATCTCTAACACACTTTACAGCGTTGAAGCTTTAAAGTAAAAAAGTTTGTATGTTATTTTGATGAATATTGTGTTATTGTTGAATTATGATGTTAAATACAAGGAGGGCTTATCGTTGTCTGAACTAGAATTATTAAGAGCTAAAATCGAAAAAACGACTTTACAAATGTTAGAGTTGTTTAATGAACGAGGTAAAATTGCGCAGGAGATCGGCAAATTAAAGGAAATGCAAGGCGTTAAACGCTTTGATCCTATTCAAGAAAGAAAGTTATTAAATTTACTTGCTGAACATAACGATGGTCCATTTGATACTACGACTGTTCAACATGTTTTCAAAGAAATTATTAAGGCAAGTCTTGAGCTGCAAAAAGATGATAACAGGAAAGCACTCCTTGTATCTAGGAAGAAGAAACCTGAAGATACAATTGTATCCATTTTAAATGAAAATATTGGTGACGGAAATGCACATTTCATTATGGGTCCATGTGCAGTTGAAAGTTATGAGCAAGTAAAAACAGTTGCACAAGCAATGAAAAAACAAGGATTAACACTTATGCGTGGTGGAGCTTTTAAACCAAGAACTTCTCCATACGATTTCCAAGGTCTAGGTTTGGATGGTTTGAAAATTTTACGACAGGTTGCAGACGAAGAAGGAATGGCTGTAATTAGTGAAATTTTAGATCCGAATGATATGGAAGTAGCTTTGGACTATGTCGATGTTATCCAAATTGGTGCTCGTAATATGCATAACTTCGAATTATTAAAAGTCGCAGGTGCAACAAACAAACCTGTTTTATTAAAACGTGGATTATCTGCAACTATTGAAGAGTTCATTTATGCTGCTGAATATATTATTGCGCAAGGTAATGATCAAATCATTCTTTGTGAAAGAGGAATTCGCACATACGAGAGAGCAACTAGAAACACGCTTGATATTTCAGCAGTACCAATTCTAAAGAAAGAAACTCACTTACCTGTAGTTGTTGATGTGACGCATTCTACAGGACGTAAAGATCTATTACTCCCTACTACAAAAGCAGCAATTGCTGTTGGTGCTGATGCGGTCATGGCTGAGGTTCATCCAGATCCAGCAGTTGCATTATCAGATTCTGCACAACAAATGGATATTGCAGAATTTAACGCATATATGGATGAAGTGAAAGAATTTGCAAAGGTAGTTCAAAAATCACCTGCACAAGTTTAAAAATTTAATTATAAATAAAGCCCCCTTTATGAAAGCTTTCATAAAGGGGGCTTTTTATATGAACAAACAATATCATCCTACTTTTTGTTCCTCTAATACTACTAGCTTCTTTTTACGAGAAGGAATCATATTAAATAAAATATTTAATATGATTGCAGTCATACTACCTGCAACAATTCCGTTGCTCGTTAAGATTTGCAAGCTAGATGGAAGTTGCGCAAATAGTTCTGGAACAACTGTAACACCTAAGCCAATTCCAATAGAACACGCAATAATCATTGAGTTTTCTTGTGAGGAACCCATCACATTACTTAGCATTTTTATCCCTTGTGAAATTACCATTCCGAACATAGCGACCATTGCACCACCAAGGACTGCATTTGGAATGATCGTTGTAACAGCACCTATTTTCGGAATAAATCCCAGTGTAATCAACATACCACCCGTAATATAAATAACATTCTTCGTTTTAACACCTGACATCTGCATTAATCCAACGTTTTGTGAGAATGTCGTATATGGAAAGGAATTAAATAAACCGCCTAAAATGATTGCTAGTCCTTCAGCGCGATAACCCTTTGACAAATCATCTTTTGTTAAATCACGTTTACAGATATCTCCTAATGCAAAATAGACTCCTGTAGATTCTACTAAACTCACCATCGCCACTAATATCATCGTGATAATTGCAGACCATTCAAATGTTGGTAGACCAAAATAAAATGGCTTAACGATATGGAGCCAAGAAGCATCTAATACAGGTCTAAAATCTACCATCCCTACAATCGCAGCAACAATAGTACCAACTACTAATCCTAGTAATATAGAGATTGCTCTAAGAAAACCGGTGGAAAATCGATAGACTAAAATGATAAATAGCAGTGTTCCAAATGCAAGTGATATATTAGTCACGGAACCAAAATCAGCAGCTCCATCTCCACCACCCATATTATTAATTGCTACTGGTATTAATGTTATTCCAATTATTGTGACAACAGAACCAGTTACAACAGGAGGAAAAAAGCGAACTAATTTACCAAAAAATGTACTAATTACGACAACGAATAAACCAGAGACGAGAATAGCACCATAAATGGCCGATATCCCAAACTCTCCACCAATTGCAATCATTGGACCCACTGCTGTAAAAGTACATCCGAGTACGACTGGAAGACCAATACCAAAGAATCGGTTATTCATTACTTGAAGAATCGTTGCCACGCCGCACATTAATATATCAATCGAGATGAGATAGGTTAATTGTTCCCCTTGTAGGCCGATCGCAGCGCCAACAATAAGTGGTACGAGAACGGCACCCGCATACATCGCTAACACATGTTGAATGGCAAGAGCCGATAAACGAAGAGGACCTTTCATCGAACAAGTTCCTCCTCTAGAAAGGACACAGTGCCATTTTCAAGACTTTTTAAGATCGCTAATGACTCAACGCGAATGCCTTTTTCTCGAAGCATACGGCCACCGTCTTGGAATCCTTTTTCAATTACAATTCCAACCCCGACGCTACTTGCACCAGCTTGATCGATGATATCCATTAACCCAAGTACAGCTTGTCCATTAGCAAGAAAATCATCAATGACTAATAGTTTATCATCAGCATGAATGAAGTCTTTCGATACACAAATTTCATTTGTTTCTTTTTTCGTGAAAGAGGTAACTTCTGCTACATAAAGGTGATTATTTAATGTTAGTGATTTACGTTTACGAGCAAAAATCACTGGTACACCTAGCGTTAAACCGGCCATAAATGCTGGAGCAATTCCCGAGGATTCAATTGTTAATATTTTCGTTATTCCAGTATCTTTAAATCTTGCAGCAATCTCTTCCCCGGCCAATTTCATTAACTCTGGATCTAATTGATGGTTCAGAAATGAGTCGACCTTTAACACTGTATCTGATAAAACCGATCCTTCATTTATTATTTTCTCTTTTAATTCTTTCATTTTGCTTTTCCCCTTTCGAATTTAAAGCCCATAGGCAAAAAAATGAAGCCTATAGACCCCTGCATCCAAACATGATTATGAGTGGAGCAATGTCCTTCGAGCTTCTATATTCGAAAGGAATATAAAGGTTCCGTGAAACACGATCCCTTCATTGCTGCTCATAGTCGATTTGTTTACGGCAAACCGGTAGAAACTTGCGAGCCATATCCCCGCGATTATATGAGTGAATGCGATTAAGAATGTAACTATTATAACATTAGAAGGTCATTTTTCAATCCTATTACAAGTTTTATATCTAGGTAGAATATTCAATAACTTATCCCCTAAAATAAATATGTGGCAGGAACTGGTAAGTTCTTTTTCACTTCTGATAAAACACTAGCTCTTTCTTCTTCTTTTAGCCATATATGAATCGTACCTGTGTCGGTGGAAGTTCTTATTACTCTTCCAACCCCTTGTTTTAACCTTAATAGCATATACGGAAGGTCCACCTCTAAATATGCGTTTTTCGCTCCACTTCTTTTTGCATCAAATACAGGATCATATGGAGGAAAAGGAAGAGATGCGATGAATACATTCTCAAGGGCAGAACCTGGTATATCGAGGCCTTCCCATAATGTATATGCACATAATACCATTTCTTCTTGCGCTTGGAATTGTTGGATGAGGTTACTAATTTCAGCATCACCTTCGTATATAACCGGTAGATCACTATATTGTTCATCTAGCAAATATGTTTTAAACTCTGCTAAATCCCATTTATTATTGAATAATACTAAAGATTTTCCTTGAGCTTTGGTAATAGAATTCAAAATATGTTGCCATTTTTTTGTACGATCCTCTTCCGAGTGGATGGTGATCGCCAACTTTTCTTCGTAATCAAAAGGCGACGGAACACTAAGTGATAAATAATCGTCCACACCTAACGTATTACTCAAATAAGTAAAATCACCATCAGTTGAAAGTGTTGCCGAAGAAAAAATATAAGGAATTTTATTTTTGAATACACGATTACCTAATATTTCACCAATCAGTCGAGGCATAATGACTAATATTTGACCTGTAGAGCCATTTTCAAACCAAATGATCCCTTTATCATCCTCTATTAAAAGTGTTAAAGAATAAATAATTTGATCTAAATACTCTTCTACAATTCTTAGTTCGTATTCATCAATTGTATATAACTCCGATTCAAATACTAACTCTTCTGCTAGCAAATTTATCTTTTCTAATAATAGATTTGCCAAGACCATTATTTGAGGTGTCTTTTGTAGTTCCATTCGCTCAGATCCTTTAACCGGCTTAGCGACCTCACTTAGAAGCGAAAACAAACTACTATTTAATTCAATAACTTCTTCTATTGTGATTAGTGTTTTTTCACGAACATCATTCTCTTGAAGTCTGTTTAATAATAGATCTAGCATTTCATCACTAATTCGATAGGTTAATGCCTTTTGACTTGCGAATTCCAATAAATGCCCTTCATCAAATACTACACTACTTGGATCAGGCAGAAGAGGCAGCTGCCCTTCTCGAATTCTCGAATCCTTTGTCCATATGTGCTCCATATAAAAATCATGTGAACATACTACAAGATCAGTTGCTTTTCGGTAATGATCACGATTTAGTGTTTGTCCACAACGATGGCGCTTTGAACACGATAAACAATCCTGAAGAGAGTCCCATGCTATATCTTTCCACTCTTCTTCATTTAAACTTGGATAATCTTTACGATCACCATATCTGAAAAACTGGTTCATTGAAGAATTATCATGTACAAACGGAGGTAGCTCTTCATATATATTATTATAGATCTGCGTATCAGATTGACTTATCGCTCGATCTAACTTTTGCAAACACAAATATTGATCTCTTGATTTCGCTAATCGAACATCAATTTCCATTCCAAGTGCTTTTTCAATTTTTTTAATATCGCCTTCTTTTTTTACAAGTTGTTCAATTAAAGATTCATCCGCACAAGCAATGATAGCTGGCTTTCCTATGTATCTGGCATAAGCAATCGCATATAATAAATATACTAATGTTTTGCCTGTCCCTACCCCTGCTTCACCAAAAATCACCTTTTTATTAGAAAATGCCTTTTCTAATTGAAAAGCCATAAAAATTTGTTCATCTCGCAATTCATAGCCCTTGCTCGGTAAAATATCATAAAACACATCTCCGATCCAATCTTGAAGCTGCTCATAAAATGAACTTGTTTTAGTTAATTCGAATGGAAGTGGTTGCCGCATTTCTAGTTTCCTCCTGATATGAAAAACAAATGAAAACGCAAGTGCGAAAACGAGCACTTGCGTTTTAAGTGTATCGATTATTTCTTTCTGGTGACAATATATGATTTAATGCTCGGTTCAGACTATTTTCCGCTTCTTTTAGATTATCTAAAGCTTGTTGCGATGTTTCGCTATGACGAAGTAATTCGCCTGACGATGAAATAGCCTTTGTAATCTTTCCAATTTCCAATATCTCATTATTCATGAAAACCCCACTCCTTGCTGAATGATATACATAAAGTATATTCAGCAAGGAGCATTATTATACGTTTTGATTCGTTCTTGGTGGTCGTGGCCCCCAATACTGATACAAATCAGTACGAATAAAACCATTAAATAATTTCCTTTTTTTCGTTGCTTGTTTTCCATACAACTTTTCAAATGCTGGATGAGAGGTAAGAATATAATAAGACCATGTATCAAATTCTTGAAAAGTCTTACCAATATCACGGTACATTCGTTCCACCATTTCTTTGTCACCGATTCTCTCACCATAAGGTGGGTTGGATAATACGACACCATATTCCTTCTTTGTGCTGAAATCAGTTGCTTGCATTTGTTTAAAAGTGACTAGCTCTCCTAATCCAGCTTCGAAAGCATTCAGTTCAGAGATTTTAATCATATTGTGGTCAATATCTGTTCCGTGTATATCAAGTGGCTGATCATAATTCGCTAGGTCTTCTGCTTCTTGTCTTGCTTTGTCCCATATTTGGTCGTCCATCCATGGCCATGCTTCACTTAGAAAATCCCGATTGAACCCTGGAGCAATATTTTGACCAATTAACGCTGCCTCAATTGGAATAGTTCCGGATCCACAAAAAGGATCATGAAAGGGTCTATTAGGTTGCCATTTCGTTAATTTTACTAGAGCAGCAGCTAAAGTTTCTTTCAACGGTGCTTCACCTTGCTGAGCCCGATATCCTCGTTTATGTAATCCAGCTCCAGATGTATCGATCGTAAGTAATACCTTATCTTTTAATAAAGCCACTTCGATTTTAAATAATGCCCCTGACTCCTCCAGCCAAGACGACTTGCTGTAAGCTTTTTTTAATCTTTCAGCAATGGCTTTTTTTACGATCGCTTGACAATCTGACACACTAAATAACTTCGATTTCACTGATTTACCTTGAACAGGAAATTGAGCATTCTCAGGAAGAAGTTCTTCCCAATTGATTGCTTTTGTTTGTTCAAAGAGATCATCAAAAGTTGTAGCAGTAAATTCACCAACAACTATTTTCACTCTATCCGCAGTCCTCAACCACAGATTAGAACGAGCAATGGCGAGTTTATCTCCTTGATAAATTACTTTTCCATTTTCAACTTCACAAGTATAGCCGAGCGCTCTAACTTCTTCTGCTGCAATAGCCTCGATTCCCATCGCAGTTGTAGCAATTAGCTTAAAAGTTTTCAATTAGACCCATCCTTAAATAACTGATTTATGTCTCATATTATCACCAATAAAGAACCCTCTTTTAAAAGTTGTCCACAAACCTATCTTTTTATAAATTTAACAATAAAATAATGCCCTTCTCATAAATGAAGAAGGGCATATCGTAGTGCATGAACCTATAATAACATTCATGTAAGCCATGTTCTGTACCTTCGTACTACATGCGGTCATAGGTGGACCTCGTACTCCAGCGGTAATCATCTATCTGCAGACTATTTAAAGATAGCCTGCCTCTTTCTTTGTTCAATTCCTCAGAAAGAGTGCCCCTACCAATATTTGAGTTTCTCGCTCGCGGGGTTTACCTCGTTCCACCTCTATTGTTTCCAACAGAGCTTCGTCACTGTGGCACATTATAGGTAGTCACTCCATATTCATTAAGAACTTAGGTGTTTTCCCTGCCGTCAGTCCAGATATTCTCCAAACTGCCCTGGCTTATTATTTCGCCAGGCGCGATCACTACGGGCATCTCAGCACCGTGCGAGCATGGACTTTCCTCTGCCGACAATAGTCAGCAGCGATTACCCGAATGTTATTAGCCTCACCGACTTTTTATTGTAATACTTTTCTCTCTCTGTTGCAATAGCAAATAAAAAAATAAAGATTATTCGTCTAGCTTACTACCAAATACATGTTTTTCTAAATTCGACAAACGTTTTAGGATATCAAAATTTGTTGTACCTGCGGGTTGTACAGGTTGGCGACGCGTACTCACTTCTAACTGCTTTTTCAATCGCAAGTTTTCTTGCTGCAGTTCATCAATTGTCATATGCATCGTTTCATAATCTTTAATGATTATATCTAAAAATTTGTCCACATCTTCTTGTTTATATCCACGTACACTCGTTTTAAATTCTTT
The DNA here is from genome assembly GCF_001591545.1 of Lederbergia lenta NBRC 16444. GTDB lineage: Bacteria > Bacillota > Bacilli > Bacillales > Bacillaceae_C > Lederbergia > Lederbergia lenta. Next base: position 1,106,609 of record NZ_BCVC01000001.1, on the reverse strand, counting down.
TTCCAATATTTCTTTTGCTGTCAGTTTTAATTTATCAGCCAACATCCGAAACACCACCTCGACATTCACTGTACAATATATTTATAATGTCAAAACAAACTCATTTTGTCAATTTTACAATCTTTATTTCGGTAAAATTCACAATATGTTAAAAGTTGCTTTCATCTACTGCTGCCTGTAAATCATAAAAATCAATCATTCGGAGCTCATAAGATTTTGATTGTTGGTAAAGCTTTGCTGCTTCGTAAAAAAATTTAGGTGATCCTTCTTTTTCCTCATCATATAGGATGATGGCAGCATCTGTTTTTTGCAAGAAAAAATTATTTTTATTACGAAATTGCCAAGGTGCAGTGTATGGGAGTTTAGATAATGATTCTGTAAAATCTGCTTGCATCATCACCATTTCGTATAATTCTTTATTGTCCTCCTTCCATTTCTCTTCTTGATTTAGAAAAGGAGTAATCAAGGCAAGTTTTAATTCGTTATACTCCTCTTGCAACTCAAACACAACTTCTGCCGCCCATAATTCTACACCTGGTTGACCGGAAATGATAACCCATTCAAGCCCATCTTCCATAAGTTCTATAATCCTTCGGGAGATTGTTTTTTTTATGTAATCAATTGCCGGATCATTATTTTTATATATGCCGAGTTCATATGACTTATACCCAGTTAAGGCTGCGACCTTTATCATTTTCCTCCTCCTTTACTTCAAAAAGCAAGGATGGAAAAATTCCATCCTTGCCACTAAATATAGCATATTAATAAGGGAAACCTGGTCTTGGACCACAGCAACCCGGCCTTGGTCTATGTCCGGCTGGTCCTACACCCATTGGGCCCATTCCCATTGGCCCCATTCCTGGTCCTGGTCCAGGCATATTCATTTGCTGATTTGACACTTCATTTACGACTGATTCTGTGTGCGGGAAATAATGTTGATGTTGAAAATTCGTATGGTTGACGTTTGTCGTATGTGTTGGATGAATTTCTGGAACGATGACATTTTGGTGAGTGTGCTTTACACAACATTTAGTCGGATGAACAACTGCTGGAAGAACTTTTGGTCCACAATGATTAAACACATCAATTGCTCCTTTCATGTCTGTGATTTCTTTACACTTCTAGCCTATGAGAAATACTTGATACATGTACTAATGTAAACACCTATTTATTAGTGCTAAAATGTTTCAAATTCTGACTAAATAGTACAAATCTGAACTAGTTATTTATACATTTGTATATTTCACGTCGATTACTGCGCTTGCCCGGGAAATGAATTGATTATTTTCATTTTGTTTCCAAAATAAATCGCTTGTCTCACTATTATAAATCTAAAGTTTAAAAAATCCGCCGATACCTTTTGCCATAGATGATACTTGTGATAATGCATTTACAAGTTGCCCTGTTGTATTAACCATTTTATTTATATCATATGTGCCGTCTTGTGACTTAAAAGAATTTAGGATGGAGTTACTATTACCACCTTGTTTATTGTTGGAAGAACCAGTTTTTTGTGGATTTCCATGTTGGAATGCTACTTTCGGATTTGGTGTTCCATAAAAGTATCCATCATCAGGTTGTAATGGATTTTGAAATAGGTCATGACCAAATCCTTTTATTTTATTTTCATAAGGCGCATGATAATTTAGGTAAGGATGAAACCCTGCCGAATACAATGGGTAATTTGGATACATTGCTGGACGGGGCTGAGCTAGCCCATAATTTGGATACATTACATATCCATCCATAGAATGTGGGTAATATTGTTGTGGAAGTGACTGGCGATATATTCGGTTAGGATTATGATTGAACATTTTTTTGCCCTCCTAATCCATTCTTTTTACTATAGATTATGATATTAATATCTTATATGTGAGAACATTAAAACTCTCTGGCAATTAGTTATTGCCATGAGAGTCGGATAGATTAAGTTCATCAAGTAAACGGCTTAATACAAAATCAATGGATTGAATATGACTGTTAAATTTTTTCAAGCTGGACTCGGGGAAATAGGCACGTACAGAGACCATTTCAATATTTTCAGCAGTGTTTTTAATTTGCATAGGGTATAAGTTTTTTGGTTTATTTTTAATCGTCCACAATACTGCCTCTGGCTCCCATTTGTCACGACACTCTTTAACTTTGTCGGCAAATGGTTTTACTTCGCTATAAAAGTCTCCTTGTTTTCCAGTTGCTCGGCATCGATGAAAGTTTTCGAATGCTTCTTTATTATAGTTACTTAATCGTAAGGTTAACTCAAATAATTCATGCTTTTCCATTACACCACATCCTTTCTTTCATTTATCGTGCATTATATTTTGGATCCTATCGGATATAGATGCTAGCCACCTATCTTTTCACAATTATAGTTTCTTTACAAACAAAAAAAGCAGCATAAATGGCATGCTCCTTATCAAACTTCTATCATCGTAAACTTTAGCTGATGTATTATCAAGATTAAGAAACTCTTTGTATTTTATCTTTAGAAGCTAATTCTAAATATTGAAGTTTGTTTTCTATTTCCTGGCTACTTTCCCCCATCATTTCTATGATCCCGCTTCTTTCATTCTCTAACTTTTCCTCCATCAATTTCTCCAATTGTCGCAATTGAATATGGATCCCTTCCAGTTTTTTTAGACAGTCTGCTTTATTCATGCCTCCGCCTCCCTTCATACTCTATGATATTTATATTCCATATCTCTTTTCTTCTTCCTTCCTCACTGACAAAACTAGAAGCAATTCGGCAAACAAAGTGCTAACATGCTTTAACTCCGCTTTTTTTCGACAATGTTTTTTCATATATAATTATAAAAAATTCTTAAATAATGAAACTTAAGACGGTTTAATTACGTCTTATAGTGTTATAGGATTAGATTGGGGCATATTCTGTAATTCTGCATCTTTTTATGAATGTATGAGTCGGGCACTTCTATTCATATTTTTAGCACTTGATAGAGCTGTGGTATAATTTAGCAAGTGAGGTGAACACGATTATGGAATTTCATTACCCGAACGGAAGGAAATATACGTTAGACGCACGAAAGAAACTAACAACTCCAGCGCAAAAAAAGATTTCTTATTCTAAAAGAGGTATGGCTCTAGAAGATGACATTAATGAAACAAATCAATATTATTTAGTAAATGGAATGGCTGTTATCCATAAAAAGCCCACTCCCATTCAGATTGTCGAGGTAGATTATAAAAAAAGAAGTACTGCTGTTATAAAAGAAGCATATTTTAGACAAGCTTCTACGACAGACTATAATGGAATATGTGAAGGAAAATACATTGATTTTGAAGCGAAAGAAACACAAAGTACCACTTCTTTTCCTTTAATGAATTTTCACGAACATCAAATTAGTCATATGCAAAATATTGTGCAGCATAAAGGCATTGCATTTGTTATATTAAGATTCGCAAAAACGGATGAAGTTTTTTTATTAGAATGTGAAGTTCTATTTAACTTTTGGGAACGTATGAATAATGGCGGTAGAAAATCAATTACAAAGAAAGAAATTCATGATTTTGGACATAAAATCAACATAGGATACCACCCCCGATTAGATTACTTAAAAATCCTAAAAGAAATTTATTCTTTCTAATTTTATTGTATTTATTTGATATATCGAAAGTGAGGAATACTGCATATGGCAGAAAATCAACAATCACGTGTAGCAAGACGAAAACAGTCAACAAGTAAGAAAACAAATAAAGGAAAACGCACGAACATTTTCAAAAAAATCTTGTTTATTATACTAATCCTTGGGTTTGTGGGACTCGCATCTGGGGCAGGTCTATTTGCTTACTATGTAAAGGACGCGCCAAAGCTTGATAAAAGTTTATTAATTGATCCGGTCGCTTCACAAATATTAGATATGAATGATGAGCCAATTACCATTTTAGGAACCGAAAATAGGGATTACGTTGATTATGATCAAATCCCCGAAAAAGTTAGAGATGCAGTGTTAGCTACGGAAGACGTTCGCTTTTTCAAACATAGTGGAATTGATTTAAGAAGACTTGGAGGAGCTGTATTAGCCAATGTAACAAGAGGTTTTGGTTCTGAAGGAGCTTCTACTATTACACAACAAGTTATCAAGAGATCTTTTCTATCTGATGAAAAAACACTAAAAAGAAAAGCACAAGAAGCTTGGTTGGCTTTTCAGTTAGAGAGAAAATACTCTAAAGAACAGATTTTTGAAATGTATGTGAATAAAATTAACTATGCGAATGGAATTCATGGGATTGAAACTGCGTCCAAATATTATTTCGATAAAGAACTTTCCGAGTTAGAATTACAGGAAATGGCTTTACTTGCGGGACTTCCCCAAAGTCCATACAATTATGATCCCTATGCCTTCCCTGAAAAGTCTGATAAACGGAAAAATATTGTGTTGTCATTAATGGCACAACACGGAAAAATTAGTAAAGCCGAGATGGAAAAAGCACAAAACATATCTATTACTGATACATTAGTGCCAGAAGAATCAAATAATAAAAATGCTTATAAATATGATTCTTTTATTGACCAAGTCATTAGAGAAGTAGAATCACTAGGCGATTACAATGTATTTGCCGACGGTTTAATCATTCATACAACACTTGATCCAGATGCACAGGAATATACGGAAAAAATGTTGTTAACAAATGAAGTAATCGAATATCCCGATGAAGATCTTCAAGCAGGTATCGTTTTACAAGATACACAAACAGGAGAAATTCGAGCAATTGGCGGAAATCGTTTTAAGGATATTAAGCGTGGCACTAATTATGCAACAACACTTAGCACGCGTTCGCCAGGATCAACGATTAAACCAATCTTAGATTATGGACCTGCTATTGAATATTTAAACTGGTCCACATATGAACAAATTGTGGATGAACCATATAATTATACTGATGGTCCTCCGATCAGAAACTTTGATCAGAATTACCTTGGACAAATGTCGATTAGAGAGGCATTGTATCGTTCAAGAAACGTTCCAGCTTTAAAAGCATTTCAAGCAGCAGGATTAGACAAAGCTAGAGAGTTCGCATCACAATTAGGGCTAAATTTTAAAGATGATGATTTTTATGAATCAGCCTCGATTGGTGGAGTAACTAGCATTTCTCCAATGCAATTAGCTGGAGCTTACGCAACTTTCGGTAATAATGGTATGTATAATAAACCGCACACAGTAAGAAAGATCATCCTTCGCGATGGTGAAACGGAAGTTAAAAATACAATCAAGCCCCAAATTGCAATGGAAGATTCGACAGCATATATGGTTACAGATATGCTGAAAGATGTATTATCTGAAAAAGCTGGGGCTACGGGCAAAACGGCAATCATTCCTGGTCTACCAGCTGCAGGTAAAACTGGTACATCGAACTATACTGATGAGGAGATAAGCAAATATAATTTGAGTAGTGGTGATGTGCCCGATTCTTGGTTTGCGGGATATACGACTAATTATTCCCTTGCTGTCTGGACTGGTTATGATCAAAGAAAAAATCCATTACGTGCATACCCACATAATGACCAGCAAATAGCAAAAGAGCTATATAAGAACCTTATGCAACATGTATCCGAAGGAATAGAAACACCAGACTTCACTATGCCCAAAAGTGTTGTCAAAGCTGCGGTCGAAAAAGGATCAAATCCTGCGAAGAAACCAAGTACACACACTCCAGATAGCAATATCATCTATGAGTTATTCGTTGCAGGCACTGAACCAAAAGAAGTATCAATCGCGTTTGATAAACTGGATGCTCCTTCTGTAAAAGGTGAATACCATGAAGAACAAAATGAAATTCTTTTCTCATGGGATCATTCCGAAAAGAAAGATAAAGATATCAAATTCGAAGTGTCAATCAAAACTGCAAGTGGTCAAAACCAATCAGTAAGTGGAAATAATGAACAGCAATATACATTGACCGATGTAGAACCTGGAGAAACCTATTCAATCGAAGTTATTGCAATTAGTAATAAACAACGCAGTACACCTGGTACAGCAAGCGTGACCGTTCCTAAGGTAGATGAGGATGAAGAAAAAGAAGAAGAAATTGAAGATCCTGAAGACGAAACCACACCTCCTACAGAAGAAGATGCAAACGAAGGTGAGGCTGACAAGGATAAAGAGACTGATAAAGACAAAGAAAACGAAGGCAATGGTGCTGACAATAACAACAATGGAAATGGTAATACCCCTCCTGGAAGAGAGGAAGAAACTCCAGAAGCTCCTGAAAATCCAGCTAATGGAGAGAATGATGGACCCAATGAAGAGCAAGATTCTAATACAAACACTAATGAGCAACAACAGTCAGATGCTTCCAATAATAGTTAAAGATAAATAGTATGCAAAAATCCTGGGGTTTCCACCCCAGGATTTTTATGTTTTGTTGTAAAATAACTTTCCGAGTTAAAAACTACTATTGTGAGCGCGGTTGAAAGAAATTAACGCCACACCCTAAGCTTTCAGTACTTGCGCCTCTACTTTATCTCTCAATAGTTAATATTGTGGGCTGGCCTAGTTTTTACGTCGCTTAATAGGCGTTTACGCTTTCTTAACTGCAAACTTTTTTTGTTGTTCTAGCATTAATTCTTGCAGTTGTTTGAATGTATGAAAGGATGTAGGGCGGGAAAAAATGAATATTAGTCGATCATATATATTAAAGGGTTTGATCTGAAAGTTAGTTAATTTTCCCTCTAATTGTTTGAGATTTACAGGTTCTCCGTTTGTCCAAAATAATAGTTGTAAAAAAATAGCTATAGCCCCTAACATCATGTTTTTTTCACCATTTTTATTAACTTTAAATTGCTTTTCCAATACACCATTTAATTGTTCCCATTGAAATAGTAAACCTGTTATATTTTGGTCCATTTGTTGCCATGGGTATACTTTCGTTTTGTCTCTGGTATAATAGCCGATCTCTTCAGAGAATAATTTAAGCTGAGCCTCGTTAAACAATGGATGTTGTAGTTGATCGGGAAGTTCATTATACTTTTTCAATGGATTTTATCTTCTTCATTCTTTTTTTTCCTTCTCTACAAACTTCCAGTAACGGACAAATCGAACATTGTGGATTCTGCGATTTACAGTGATACCTTCCAAAGAAAATCATTCGATGATGAGTTACAGACCATTCATCTTTTGGAACTTTACGCATGAGGGCTTTCTCTACTTCAAGGACATTATCTTTCCAACGACAAAATGCTAGACGTTTACTCACTCGTTCTACATGTGTATCTACAGCAATAGCCGGTTCACCGAAAGCTACCGACATTACTACGTTTGCTGTCTTACGTCCGACACCTGGCAACTTAACTAACTCTTCACGCTCAGATGGAACGATCCTATCATAATCATCAATCAACATTTGCGATAATTTTTGAATGTTTTTAGCTTTATTTCGAAATAAACCAATGGAACGAATGTCATTTTCGAGTTCAGCTAATGGCACTGCTAAATAATCTTCAGGTGTTTTATATTTTTCAAATAGTGTTTCTGTTACCCGATTTACCAACGCATCCGTACATTGAGCTGAAAGCGCTACGGCGATTACTAATTCAAATGAATTAGAATGATTTAATTCGCAATGTGCGTCGGGAAACATTTTCCCCATTTCATCAAGACAAAAGCGAATTTCTTTTTTATTCAACATAAGATTCACTCACCCTTTGACCTTTTGCAATAATTATTGTTCTAGCCAATTAAAAAAGGGAACTGAATTCGAGTTTTGAACAGGCGGATTAGTTTGTTTAGATTTTTGGCGAAATTTTAATCCTTGTACTCGGGCTTGTTCCACAGTATTTACTCCGTTTTTCTTCCATTCTAATAAAATTCGATCAATATAACGGAAATTTAGTTTTCCAGACATAACTGACTCCCTTAAAGCAGCTTTAATCATAACTGGATCCTGTCCGTCCTGATCCATCCACATTCCTAATGATTCACACTCAATCGGCGTAAGCGGTCTTCCAAATTCCTGTTCAAATATAGAAAATAAATCTTGCTCTTCTGTTAGTACCTTCTCGAGATTTGATTGTTTTTTCTCTCGAATCATTTCTTCAGCTAATCTAATCCATAACGGTGTAAGAGAGTATCTTTCAAACCTGATTTCTTCCTCGGAGCAACCCTCTTCAATTTTAATCATACCAAGCTGCATCAGCTTTCTTAATATGGAAGCACACTCGCTGCTCGTAATTGTCATTCGTTCAGAAATTTCTTCAGGCGTAGGAAACTTATTCCCTTTTTCAGAAAAAGAAAAAATATGCAATAGTACAACTAATTCTTTCTCGTCTAAACCTATCTGACGATAGTTATTCATTAGTAAATTAGGTACGTGTATCATTCCCTCTTCAATCCAAGATACCATTATTTCTTTATCCATATGGATCTCACCTCTTTTCAAGTTTTCTCTATGTTGTACATCGATAGCAAGGCCACGCAACAACCATAATAGTTGTACGTGGCCTTTTGTTAAGGATATAGACGATTTAGGAGTCTTGGGAAGGGTATTGTTTCCCTTACATGTTCTACCCCTGATATCCAAGCTACAGTGCGTTCCAGACCTAGGCCAAAACCTGAGTGAGGAACGGATCCGTATTTCGATAAATCAAGATACCATTTATAAGCGTCAAGCGGAAGCTGGTGCTGCTCAATTCGCTGCTTCATTAATTCATAGTCATGAATACGTTCAGACCCACCAATAATTTCACCATATCCTTCCGGAGCAATCATATCGGCACAAAGGACGACATCATCTCGATCAGGCGCTGGTTGCATATAAAAAGGTTTAATTTTTGTTGGGTAATGAGTAATGAAAATTGCCTGGTCATAATGATTGGCAATGGCTGTTTCGTGAGGAGCACCAAAATCATCCCCCCACTCTATATCATCAAATCCTTGTTCATGAAGAAACTTAATTGCCTCATCATACGTAACCCGCGGAAATGGAACAGAGATTTTTTCAAGCTTTGCCGTATCTCTTCCTAGTCTCTCTAACTCAAGAGCACAATTTTTCAATACAGATTGAATAATATGTGTTATATATTCCTCTTGAACTTTTAAGCTGTCTTCAAACTCATAAAAAGCCATTTCCGGCTCAATCATCCAAAATTCAATCAAGTGACGACGCGTTTTTGATTTTTCTGCTCTGAATGTAGGACCGAATGAAAATACCTTGCCAAGTGCCATCGCTGCAGCTTCCATATATAACTGACCACTTTGGGATAAGTAAGCATCTTCATCAAAATATTTTGTATGAAATAATTCTGTTGTTCCTTCTGGAGAACTACCCGTTAAAATAGGTGGGTCAATCTTAACAAAACCATTTTCATTAAAAAACTCATACGTTGCACGGACGATTTCATTTCGAATCTTCATAACAGCGTGTTGACGGCGTGAACGTAGCCATAAGTGGCGGTTATCCATTAAAAATTCCGTGCCGTGCTCTTTAGGTGTTATCGGATAATCTATTGCTGCTTGGATCACTTCCACCTTTGTAACTTGCATTTCAAAACCAAATGGTGATCGATTATCTTCTTGGATCGTACCAGTAACGTAAACAGATGATTCTTGAGTCAACGATTTAGCAGTTTGAAAAACCGCCTCTTCTACCTCACTTTTTACCACTACACCTTGCATAAATCCAGTTCCATCCCTTAGTTGTAAAAAGGCAATTTTCCCACTGGATCTTTTATTGGCAAGCCAAGCTCCAATTGTAACTTCTTGGCCAACATATTTACTTACCTCTGAAATCGTTGTTTTCACAAAAAACATCCTTTCAAACCATTGATCTTTAACAAGATTAATCTTGCTTATTTATTGTCGTTTATCTTTTTTTCGATAAATAGACGGATTCGCTCTACAGCTTCTTCTAAAAGTTCTAGGGAAACTGCATAGGATAAACGAATATTTTCCGGAGATCCAAAACCCGAACCAGGAACTACTGCTACATGTGCTTCCTCTAGCAATCCAGTAACGAAGTCATCTACTTTATCATATCCCGCCATACTAGCAGCTTCCTTCACGTTCGGGTATAAGTAAAATGCACCTTGGGGTTTTTTACAGCTAATACCTGGGATAGCGACTAATTTATCGTAAATGATATCCAACCTTTTTTCAAATGCTTGTCTCATTGTTTCAACTGTGTCCTGCGTTCCTTCATACGCTTCGATTGCACCAAACTGTGATGTGGTTGTTGGATTTGACGTAGAGTGGCTTGCAAGATCTGTCATTGCTGAAATAATACTTTGGTCTCCCGCTGCATATCCAATCCGCCAACCAGTCATAGAGTGTGATTTTGAGACTCCATTAATAATAATCGTTAAACCTTTCAATTCTGGAGATACTTCAGCAATAGATGTATGTGTATGTTGCCCGTATACAAGTTTTTCATAAATTTCATCTGAGATGATTAAAAGATTATGTTTCACACACACTTTACCAAGTGCTTCCAATTCTTCTTTTGTATAAAGCATTCCTGTCGGATTATTAGGTGAATTAATAATGATTGCTTTTGTTTTTTGCGTAATAGCTGCTTCTAGCTGTTGTGCATTTATTTTAAAATCATGCTCCTCGGTCCCTTCGACATAAACAGGTACACCGCCAGCAAGCTTTACTTGTTCAGGATAGCTTACCCAATAAGGAGTAGGAATAATTACTTCATCCCCCTCATTTAATAGTACTTGAAATAACGTAAATAAGGCATGTTTTGCTCCATTTGTGATGATAATTTCATTATTTTTATATTCAAGTTTTTGGTCATTTTTCAATTTATTAATTACAGCCTCTTTTAATGCTGGTAGCCCACCAGAGGGAGTATACTTTGTCATTCCATCTTGCATGGATTGATATGCGGCTTGAATGATATTTTCAGGTGTATTGAAGTCTGGCTCACCAGCTCCTAATCCAATCACGTCAAGCCCTTTTGATTTTAGTTCTTTTGCTTTAGCTGTGATTGCTAAAGTGGAAGATGGTGTTAATGCATTCACTCTATTCGCTAAAGAAATTGTCATATAAATCCCTCTTTCGCCTATAAATTGTCAATTTTTCTCCACCATTCCCCAGTATCGAAATGGATATAATAATAATTTAAATTGGATTTTTCATCTAAATAGGCAAGCTCCCAAATTGGCAAATCTTTTTCTATGCCGAGCCGTACCCCTAAAATTTCTTTCGGTTTTTCTTCATTAAAAAGTTTATTAATAGCATCCTGTTCAGATATCCCGTCAGACAATTTTTTAATTACTAATTTTTCTTTTGGGTTGTCTGGTATCCATACAACTTTTTGGACTCCTGCTTTGTCTTTACCAACGATTGTATAGTAGGTATGAGAACCATTATAAATGTAATATTTGTCGATCGAAACAATTTCTGCTTCTTTTCCCGCTTTTTTTTCTGCCATTTCCCTGTCGTTATTAAATGGTGCTCTAGCCTTAGAATAAATGACGATCGAAACGACAGCGATAATTAAGACGATGGAGGAGATAAGTAAAATCCATTTTTTCATGTCTTAGGTTCCTTATAGACATTAAATTGTGAAAATAAATGGATCATGACCTTTTCGACCTACTTCATAAAATTGATTTTCACTATATATTCTCTTTGATACATTTCTCATACAAAATAATTCAGCACTAGATTGTGCCTTTACTGATTTTTCCAATCTTACTCCTCCTTATTACAACAAAAATTGGCATTAGTAACAGTCGCTCTTCGGGTAATACTAATTTTACGAACCGCAAGACCACTTTCTCATTATATCAGCATTTGAAGCAAAACATGAGAAATTTGCGTTTCCAAATAAATCTGACCCACAACCTTGGGAACACTACGTTTTTATACGTGGTTGTTCCCTTCTATCATAGCCACTTTTCTATTGTTGATATAATCTCTTTTAATGGCCCTCTTTCTATTGGAACGTTTGGTAAAGACTGCAGAAATGCTTGGCCATATGAACTTGTATCAATTCGCCTGTCCATTACAATAACAACTCCACGATCTGTTTCTGTTCTGATTAATCTTCCAAATCCTTGCTTAAAACGAATGACTGCTTCAGGCAATGAGTGTTCAGAAAATGGGTTCTTTCCCCTCTTCTTAATCGCTTCATTTCTTGCTGCAATGATTGGTTCGTTAGGTGGGGAAAATGGCAACCTCACAATAACTAAACAAGTTAGATCCTTTCCAGGTATATCTACACCTTCCCAGAAACTACTTGTGCCAAACAGAATTGCTTTATTAAATTGCTGAAAACTCTTTGTTAAACGCGTGCGACTTCCTGATGTAACACCTTGTGCTAACATAATAAATTCATCGAGTGCCCCACTATCTTTCATTAAGTTATATGTCTTTCTCAACATATCGTAGGATGTAAATAATACGAGCATCCGCCCATCTGTCACGCTAGCTATGGCCGCTAAATGTCCAGAAATCGCTTCAATATATTCTTCAGTCTTGGTATGACGAACTTCTGGAAGATCTGTAGGGATCATTAATTTAGCCATCTTATCGTATGCAAATGGAGATGGTATGATCGTTTGCATAAGTGAGTAATTATTTAAGCCTACCTCTTGAAGAAAGTACTTAAATGAGTGATCAACTGTAAGTGTAGCTGAAGTCATGACAACACTTTTTTTATCCGAGAAAAAATGCTCTTTTAGAAAACCACCAGGATTTTCAGGTTCAGAATATAAGCCAATACTATTTGGCAATGTCCTAGTATCACCCTCCATCCATACTACTTCTTGGATGTTAGGGGTTAGCATAAAATCTTTTATTTTTGCGCCTAATGTCAGCCATTCCAACATAAAGCTATTTGCTTCTTCAACGAAAGCTCGTTCTGTAATTGGAATTTCTTTTTGTTCTTTTATAAGTTCAAGTCGATCTTCCAATCCCAAACGAATTTGTTTATGGAAATCAAGCGTTCGCTCCGCACACATCAATACAGATTGCCAATCCCTCTCTTGTCTCATCTCTTCGGTAAATCGCACTTGATGTTTCGCCACATTTTGGGAAAGTTTGCGTTCACTTTTAATAATCCATTTACTTAATAGCATAAAGAAATCATCGACTTCTGCGTCTAAGCGTAAGATTAAATTATCAAATTGGGAAGTAGAAACCTTTGGGACGATATTATGATGCTGAATAATTTGCTCAATTTTAGCAAATAATTGGTTTTTATCAAAAGTACCAATATTATTAATTAAAAATTTGAAAGCATTAAACTCTATTTTTTTCCCTAAACTTTTACTCGCTGCCTTGATGAAATTATGCGCTTCATCGATAATAATAAACTGTGAATCTGGAAGCAAGTTTCGTTCTTGTTCTATATCCACTAATAACATAGAATGATTTGTAATTACTATTTCTGACTGAAGTGCAAGATGTCTAGCATGCATATAAAAGTCACGAGAGATCCATGGATCTTTTTCCTTTTGTAAAAACCATCCATCATGTTTCATTCTCTCTTTGTAATGTTTCCCACCACTTGAAAAGTTTACTTCGTCCATATCACCAGTCTCTGTTTGAATAAGCCAGACGAGTATTTGCATTTTAGTCAGAACATTATCATATGAGTGGTCCCTATCAGTGAGTGACTGCTCGAATTTCAGCATGTTTAAATAATTGCTTCTTCCTTTTAGAACTGAAACACGAAAAGGAAATGGAATAATATCTTTGAGTCTTCTTATTTCATTATATAAAAGTTGATCCTGCATTTGCACCGTATATGTACTTATGATGACCGATTGATGATGTTTAACAGCATAATATAATGCGGGAATTAAATATCCGAGTGATTTTCCAATTCCTGTCCCAGCTTCAATAACAGCATGCTTTTCACCAACAAAAGCCTTATAAACCGTATCCATCATTTGCATTTGACCTTCTCGTTTTTCATATCCATTTACAAATGAAGTTAATAATTTTTGTTTTTCTTCCATGCTAGAAGGGTATTCCACACTCTCATTATTATCGACTGTATCTGGTTGGAATTTTTTTCTCAGGGCAATCCCGCGATGCACTTCCAACGCTTCTGGCAAATCTTCCAATTTCATTCTTTTTTCTTGAATAATCGAATGTAATAATAATGCAATATTACTTTTTAAATGATGAGCTAAATCTGTTAATTTCTCTATAGTAATGAGCGGTAACTGTCTTATGTTCTCAATGAGAAACAGAAGAAGTTCTGAGGTTACTAGGGCATCACTATCAGCTTGATGGGGATTTTCGTGTTCAAAACCAAGCATCTCTGACATATCTGATAGCTTATAGCTAGTTGACATGGGCATAAGTACTTTAGATAATTCAACAGTATCTATAGATTCAGTAACGCAATTTCGATAACCTGCTGCCCCCAATTCCCCTTGTAAGAACCCAAGATCAAAAGGTACATTATGTGCTACAAAAATAGAATCAGCTAATAAACCGTAAATTTCATCGGCAATTTCTGAAAACGTTGGAGCATCTTTAATCATATCATCATGAATGCCAGTCAGCTCTTCAATAAAAGGCGGTACTGAAATCCCCGGATTTACGAATGATGTAAATTGATCTACAATCTGATAATTTTCTATCGTTACAGCAGAAATCTGGATGATCCGATCGCCTTTTTCATATGTATTTCCAGTTGTTTCTAAATCTACAACGACAAATTTACGTGACACATTTACTCACACCTTTTAGGATGTTCAAAAAAAGACTGGAATTTACTTTTTCGAACGCCTATTAGTAACAAACACCGTTAAATACTCCACGTAATTGTATCATGAATTCATCACTTGATAAACAAATGTACAAGTATATAGCTATAGAAAAATAACGAAGTCTTGAGAAATTTGCTTTATTTAATGAACATAAATTGAAAACTCGAAAAAAACAGCTGGCAACTTTGGATGGATGCCAGCTGTTTTTCACTTTTACTTTATGAATAAACAGTCGCTTCAGGTTCATATTGAATGACTTCTTGGATTTTATTATTCGATTCCATCAGCGCTATTTTAGGCTTATGAATCTGAATACTTTCATCTGGAATAAGTGCGTAAGAGAGGATGATAACGATATCTCCTGGTTGAACAAGTCTTGCAGCCGCTCCATTTACACAAATGACTCCAGAGTCTCTTTCACCTTCAATAATATATGTTTCAAAGCGAGCACCATTATTATTATTAACGATTTGCACCTTTTCATTAGCCACCATTCCAACTGCCTCCAATAGAGCTTGATCAATCGTGATACTACCAACATAATCAAGATTAGCTTCAGTTACAGTAGCTCTATGAATTTTTGCATTCATCATTGTACGGAACATTTTGTTACCTCCTTGTTTACAGTAATAATGAGGTTATCAATTAATCGTGCTTTAGAGAATTTTACGGCAATGGCGATAATAACTTTTCCTTCTAATCTGATTTGATAACTTAACTGTGGGTATGACAATACTTCGACGTAATCAATTACACCATCCGTATTTTTCTCTATATATTCCTTCACAAGTTGAGTGATTACGGCAGGATCACTTTCTCCATCTTTAATTATCTTTTCTGCTTTAAGCAAGCTTCGATAAATGGCTGGTGCTTGCTGACGCTCATTATTAAGTAAATAGACATTTCGCGAGCTTTTAGCGAGACCATCAGCTTCTCTTGCAGTTTCTACAGCAATTAGTTTAATAGGAAAATTAAAATCAGCAATAAGCCCTTCGACAATTGCAGTTTGCTGTGCATCTTTGCTGCCAAAGTAAACGCGATCAGGCAAAATAATATTAAATAATTTAATGAGCACTGTAGCTACCCCATTAAAATGCCCAGGTCTGCTTCTTCCACATAAAACATCTGCTCTTTTAGTCACTTCAATGTTCATCGATAATTCATTAGGATACATATCAGCTGCATCAGGCATAAATATAACATCCACTCCTGCCTCTCGTGCAAGCTCTGTATCCCTTTTAGGATCACGCGGGTATGCTTCCAAATCCTCGTTGGGACCAAATTGTAGCGGGTTAACAAAAATACTAATTACAGTTATATCATTTTCACCAACTGAATTTTTGACAAGTTTCAAATGTCCTTCATGTAAATATCCCATCGTTGGAACGTAACCGATTGTTTTTCCTTGTCTTTTAAGCTCGGCTGCTTTTTGTTGCATCATAGCTGAAGTTGTAATTATTTGCACACTATTTCCCTCCATACAACAGCGCTAATTCTTCTTCATTCATTGTAAACGAATGTTTATCCTCTGGAAAAATGCCAGCTTTTACTTCTTCCACATATGTGTGTAGTCCCTGTTCTACCACTGCATTAACATCTCCGAACTTTTTCACGAATTTCGGAACTCGATCCACTCCAAATGTCAGAAGATCATTATATACAAGCACTTGGCCATCAACTTTAGGGCCTGCACCAATCCCAATCGTTGGGATTGTAAGGCGTCGAGATACTTCTTGCGCAAGTTGCTTAGGAATACACTCAAGCACAATGGCAAAAGCACCAGCTTCTTCGCACTTTATTGCTTCTTCTATTAATAATGAGGCTGATTCAGCTGTTTTACCTTGCACTTTGTAACCACCGAGCACTCCTGCGGTTTGCGGGGTTAAACCTAAATGTGCAACAACAGGTACACCAGCTGTTGTTAGTTTCTTCATCGTTTTTATTACTTCACCGCCACCTTCTACCTTTACAGCGTGGCATCCACCTTCTTGCATAAGTGTTCTTGCTGCTTTCATTGCCTCTTCTTCACTCACATGATATGTCATAAATGGAAGATCTGTAATGATAAATGTATTAGCCGCGCCTCTTTTCACTGCTTTTGTATGATGTACCATATCAGCTATTGTTACAGGCACGGTAGAATCATATCCTAACACTACCATTCCAAGCGAGTCACCGACGAGAATCATATCGATTCCCGCTTGTTGGGCAAGCTTTGCTTGGGGAAAATCATATGCTGTGACGACTGCAATTTTTTCTCCATTGGTCTTCATTTTGACAAAATCCGTTGTACTCTTCATTACGAAACATCCTCCTTTTTTATCAGAGGGGACGAACGCAACCGAGTGGTAGAAAGCAAGCCTATACTTTCTTATCGCAATATAAAAAGGAGTCTCCTGCAATTAGGCAGAAGGACCCCTTTGTTCATTTCACTCGTTTCGGCCCTCTGTCCCAGTCCACTATGGATCAAGGCAGATTAAATTGTTCAATTTATCTTTTTTATTCTAACGCAAGGTGCAGTTCATCTCTGATACTGCCCATCAAAATTATAACAAACTTTATGTGCTATGCCTATGGTTTAATTTCGATATCCGCTGAATAAACATAATGTATTTGGCCTTCAGCATCTTGAATCTTAAGTACGCCTTCCTCAGTAATTCCTAGCGCTTTTCCAACAATTTCGCCGGAAATAGTGCGAGCAATAATTGATTTACCAATGCTCGTTACATAGCTTTCCCATATTACCTTTAATGTTCCAAAGCCTTTTTCTAAATATAATTGATAATATTTCTCAAAGTTTTTTAAAATATGTTGGAGAAGTATTACCCTAGACACTTTCTTTCCATTTTCAATTGCTAGTGAAGTTGCAATCTCTCTAACTTCTTCGGGGAAATCGGGCATCTCTTGATTAACGTTTAAACCAATACCAATAATAATAAAATTAATTTTATCCGCTTCACTATGTAGCTCCGTTAGTATACCAGTCATCTTTTTGCCGTGAAATAAAATATCATTAGGCCATTTTATCTCCGGCTCCTTTCCAGTCACTTCTTCAATTGCACGGGCGATCGCAATAGCAGTAATTAAAGTAAACTGAGGGGCTTTTTCTGGCGGAAGCTGTGGTCTTAAGATCAAGCTCATCCATATCCCCTTATGTTTGGACGAATGCCATTCTCTAGCCATTCGCCCTCTACCGCTCGTTTGTTCTTCCGCTATAACAATGGTTCCTTCTGGAGCATCCATTCTTGCTACTTCATTTGCTTTATTTTGCGTAGAATCGATCGTATCAAAATAGAGGATATTTCGGCCAAGAACACTCGTTTCTAATCCCATTAAAATTTCGTTCTCTGATAATTGATCTGGCTTATGAATAATTCTATAACCTTTTTTTCTAATTGCCTCTATTTCAAAACCAGACTTACGTAACTCCTCTATCTGTTTCCAAATAGCTGTGCGTGAACATCCTATCATTTCGGCAAGTGCCTGTCCTGATAAAAATTCATTATTAGCCTCGAATAGAGCAGCGATTAACTGTTTTTTTACGGAAGTAGACATGTTATTATCCACCTCCTAATCTCTTCCTTCTCATTAGCTATTTCCTTAGTCAGAATGGCTTTTTCTAAATGTATGAAGAGCTCTTTCATCCACGGACCGCCTGACTTTCCAGTCCATTCTAGTACATCATTTCCCGAAATCACTATATGCTCACGTGATGTAATTGGAAGTTCATTAAATCTAGCAACAAGATTTTGTTCTACATATTCGCCACTTTTTCCGTTAAGTGTCTGGTATAGTTTTTCAACGGTAATCGCTATGTGTTCTCCTGCACGATATAGATCATACACAGACCATTCTTGACATTTCCGAATACTGAGTTCATTTAAAGCGCGATTTAAAAATTGGATTTTTTTAGCGGGAAACTTCCACTTTTTCATTAAATCGGTTGGTTCATCAGATTCCGTTAAATACAGAAATAATAACCACATATCTGTTTCATTTAATTGATTTATCGGTAATGATAATACTTCACTAAGTATATGTTCTTGATTACACAAAGAAGGAAAAAATTGATACAATTTTGTATTTAACGCAATAAGAAGGGCCTTTTCTTTGTATTTTCCGCCAAGAAGCTTTTGCATTTCAGCTGAAATTCTTTCCACAGCGATATATTCAAGCAAATTAGCATGTTTTGATATTGCTGCTTCTGTTTCATTATCTAAGTGAAAACCAAGCTGACTAACGAAACGTATGGCTCTCATCAATCGCAAGGCATCTTCTCTAAATCGATCATCTGCCTCCCCCACTGTTTTAATCATATTAGCTTTTAATGCCAATCTTCCATGAAACGGATCAACGATATTCCCATTTCCGTCCATAGCAATTGCGTTCATTGTAAAATCACGACGTTGCAAATCTTCATATAACGAGCGAATAAACGTAACTGATTCCGGCCTTCTATGATCTTTATATTCAGATTCAGATCTGTAGGTAGTTACTTCAAAGCTTTGATTTTTATATAACACCATAATGGTCCCGTGCTCTATGCCAACATCAACCGTATGTGCAAAAATCTTCTTCAATTCGACTGGAGTAGCAGAGGTAGCAATGTCTACATCATGAATATCTCGACCTAGAATATAATCTCTGACTGATCCACCTACAAAGTAAGCCTCAAATCCAGCCTTTTCAATTGATTTAATAATCGGTAAAGCCGATATAAAAAAATCATTCATCAAGAAAACCCCAAACTACTAGTTGTTAGAAGATTACGATATAAATCTTCATATTGTGTGATGATCCTATCTGATTTGAACTGCTCTTTCGATGTTAATGAAGCATGATGGGAAAATTGTTGTAATAGCTCCTGATTTTGCAATAATTGGATTGCTTTCTCAGATATTTGTTTAATATTACCTAACTCACATATATACCCATTGTAATTTTCCGTAATGACTTCTGGAATCCCCCCAACATTTGTTCCAATACACGGGACACCGCAAGCCATTGCTTCCAAAGCAACCAAACCAAAACTCTCTTTTTCAGATAGCAATAGCATCAAATCACTAATTGAGTATAACTCCTCCAATTGATCCTGCCTGCCAAGAAAAATTACTTTTTCTTCAATATCTAAAGTTTTTACTAACTTACATAGACTCGTTTTTTCAGGACCATCACCAACTAACAAAAGTTTTGCTGGCACTTCATTAACAACACGAGCGAAAACAGTGACAACATCTCTTACCCGTTTCACTTGACGAAAATTTGATACATGTATAAGTACTTTTTCTTCCTTTTTTATTCCGTATGCTGATTTTAAACCCGGAGTATCAACTTTCCGATATACTTTTTCATCTATAAAATTATGAATTACTTGTAACTCTTTATCTGGCGCAATTACATCTACCGTTTCTTTACTTAATGCATGAGAAACCGTAGTAACTGCATCAGATTTTTCAATTCCAAATTTAATAGCCTCTGTAAGAGTTGGATCATTACCTAAAACAGTTATATCTGTACCATGTAATGTTGTAACAATCTTAACGTCAGTACCAGCCATTTGTTTAGCCAAAATCGCACACACTGCATGAGGAATAGCATAGTGAACATGTAGGATATCTAGTTTCTCACGTTTTATTACTTCCGCCATTTTACTAGCTAATGCAATATCATATGGTGGATATTGAAATACTGAATATTGATTTACATATACTTGATGAAAGAAAATATTATGATGTAATACATTCAAACGGAATGGTATATTCGATGTGATAAAGTGAATATCATGGCCTCTATCAGCTAAAAATTTCCCTAGTTCCGTTGCTATCACTCCTGAACCCCCGACAGTTGGGTAGCACGTAATCCCGATTTTCATCTTCATATATTTTCTCCAAATAAGTTATTATTTACTAAGATGGGAGTATTCGCTTTAAAGCCTTCCGCAAAACGAACGCCCGATTCCTTGCCAAAAAGCCGTTCTCTTGCAATAACACTATCAATATATCCCTCTGTTAATGGTGTCGTTACCCCATCCGCCTCTTTAACGAATTGAGATTGATATGCAGCCAATGCCGACTTTTTTTGTTCGATAAAATTAGAGATATCAATAAAAAAATCTGGAATAGAATAACCATTAATGAAATATTGAAAGAGATTACGTGCTTTGTGTGGCTGATAGAGACTTGCTTCATAATTATATTTTTTTATCCCTGCTGAAAAATATGCCTCTCTTACTAATTTTGCGCAATTACCATGATCTGGGTGCCGATCTTCATGATAAGGAGCAAAAATTAATTCAGGTTGATATTTACGAATTACTTCCGTGATAATACAGATATATTCATCTGTCATAAACAAACCACGATCTGGGAGCTTTAGATTGATTCGTTCAGATACTCCAAGTAATGCAGCCGCGGTTGCTGCTTCTTCTTTTCTTTGCGGAACAGAACCATTCGAAGATAATTCAGCTTCTGTTAATTCACAAATAACGATCCTTTTTCCCGCATCCACCCACTTTGCAATCGTCCCAGCCATACCTATTTCTATATCATCAGCATGGGCACCAATTGCTAGAACATCTATCTTTTGTTGCTCCATAAATCCTCCACCCTTTTAATCCAAAATATGTTCTAAACCATAAACAAGCGTTTCTAGATTCATTATCGTCTCAACTGACACTTTTACACCTGACATAAAGGAAGCGCGGTTATACGAATCATGCTGAATGGTTAATAATTGCCCATCTGCGCCAAATAATACTTGTTGATGAGCAACCAGGCCTGGAAGTCTCACACTATGTATGCGCATGCCCTCTAAATCAGCACCTCTTGCACCTGGTAATGTTTCTTTTTCGTTTTCATGTCCTTGCTTAATGCTTTGTCTGCTTTCTGAAATCATTTCTGCTGTTTTCACCGCTGTACCTGATGGGGCATCTAATTTTTGATCATGGTGTAATTCAATAATTTCCACATTTTGAAAATACTTTGCAGCCATTTGCGAAAATTTCATCATTAATATTGCGCCGATAGCAAAATTTGGAGCAATGATACAGCCTAATCCTTTGTCTTCCGCGAGTTTTGTTAATTCCTGAATTTGCTCTTTAGTAAAACCTGTTGTACCAACGACGGGACGAACACCATGCAACAATGCTGTTTTTGTATGTATGTAACCTGTTTCAGGTATAGTTAAATCAATTAATACATCTGCTTCCACTTGTTGAAAACATTCTTCTATATTTGTATATATTGGTGCACTTGATCCTGTGAATCCTTCTAATTCATTAAGATTCGTGCCATTATTCTTCCGATCGAGTACAGCTACAAGTTCAAAATTAGGAGTCTCGTCCACGAGTTTAACTGCTTCTTTTCCCATTCGTCCACGAGGACCTGCAACAACTACTTTAATTATGTTAGTCATATTACTCACCTTCCTCTTTCTTAGTCCATCGATCTTTATCTCGAACATTAAATTTTTCCATTACACGGTCATGTGCTGTCTGTAAGTCAATCCCAAGTGAATTTGCAAGACAAATAGCAACAAATAATACGTCTCCTAATTCTTCTTCGATTGAATTATCAGGTTCAGTAGATTTCTTCGGTTTTTCTCCGTATTGATGATTGATTTCTCTCGCTAGTTCCCCCATTTCCTCCGTTAACCTAGCCATCATTGCTAATGGACTAAAATAACCTTCTTTAAATTGACCTATATAAGCATCTACTTCGCTCTGTAACTGTTGGATTGTTTTATGTTCTCTCATTTTTTCACCTTCCCACATTATGTTAGCTAATTCCTTTTTTTAATACAAATAAAAATGCTTATTTTCTTGCAGTTAAACAAATTATAGACAGTGGGATTATGGATGAAGGCTCTATTCGCCCAACTTCGACGTATAGGATGTATGATCCCTCAGGCGCTTATGTTTTGTTGATGTCTTGCTTGTATCAATTATATTTGTTTATAATGAGTAAGTTCTATATCTAAAAACTTCCATATGGAGGGGATAAAGTGATTTTAGGTTTACGTATTAAAAATGTTTTATTTATCATACTCGGTGCTGCCATATTTTCTTTTGGGCTCGTTCATTTTAATATGCAAAACAATTTAGCAGAAGGCGGATTTACCGGCATCACATTATTATTATTTTTTATATTTAATATTGATCCTTCCATATCCAATTTAGTGTTAAATATTCCATTGTTTCTTGTTGGTTGGAAATTACTTGGTAGAAAGTCTTTTGTGTATACACTAATTGGAACTGTTTCTGTTTCTCTCTTTTTATTTATTTTCCAAAGGTTCCATTTCAACATTCCACTTGATGGAGATTTATTTCTTGCAGCACTGTTCGCCGGGGTTTTTATCGGAATCGGTTTAGGTATTACTTTTCGTTTCGGTGGCACAACAGGTGGCGTAGACATCATTGCCCGCCTTCTTCATAAATATAAAGGAATTAGCATGGGAAGAACAATGTTTATGTTTGATGCGATTGTTATTACCGTATCCTTACTAACATATTTAAATCACAAAGAGGCTATGTATACACTCGTTGCGGTTTTTGTAGGTGCAAGAGTAGTTGATTTTATGCAAGAAGGAGCATACGCTGCCAGAGGTGCACTGATTATATCAGAAAATCATCATCAAGCAATTGCAGATATGATTATGGAGCAAATGGAGCGTGGCGTCACTGTTTTAAATGGACGTGGGTCCTTTTCTAAACAAAATAAGGATGTCCTTTATTGCGTAGTAGGTAGAAATGAAATCGTCCACCTTAAAAAGCTTATTAACGCAATCGACCCACATGCTTTCGTATCATTAATCGTTGTACACGACGTAATGGGCGAAGGATTTACATTTGACGAAAATAAAAACCCATATGATGCCTAGAAAGCTGAGGCGCCCGGTTAGCGGCGTACAAACTGCGCTCACAGGATGTGAGTGCGTCGACGTTGCCACAGGACCATGTCGATTTTATTCCAGGAACCTTAAATGCATTGAAATACGAGATAAAGGATACACGGTGAAGCCTGTCTTGCTAGTCGCTGGGCGCCGGAGCTGGACAATAAGAAAAACGAGCTACTGTTTAGCGATCAATGACTTATTTCTACAAAAAGAAACCGAGCGATACGCCCGGTTTCTTTTTTAGTCTCTATTACTGCTTGTGAAGATTAAAATCAGACGAACAAGTTCAAGAACTGCAACAGCTGCAGCTGCAACATATGTCATCGCTGCTGCGTTTAATACCTTTTTAGCATCTCTTTCTTCCGAATTGCTAATTAATCCAAGTGACACTACTTGATCCATCGCTCGGGAAGAAGCGTTAAATTCAACCGGCAAAGTAACAAGCTGAAATACCACCCCAGCAGCAAATAGAAGAATACCTATTAATAAAAAGTTGGACAAAGTACTTACGAAAAAACCTAACATAATAAATACCCATGCCATTTTCGAACTAATATTTGCTACTGGCACGAGTGCATGACGAAAGCGTAGCGCAGCATATCCTTCTTTATCTTGAATAGCATGTCCAACTTCATGAGCAGCTACTGCTGCACCCGCAATTGAATTATAATGGTAATTTGCAGAGGATAAATTGACTGTTTTTGTCATCGGATTATAATGATCGCTTAACATCCCCGGCGTTTCTTTCACGGCTACATTATGCAACCCGTTAGCATCTAATATTCTTCTCGCTACTTCAGCACCACTAACTCCAGTAGAAGAAGCAACTTTCGAATACTTTTTGTACGTGTTTTTTACTTTATATTGCGCATAGATTGGTACAATCATAATTATTGCCAAATATATTAAATAACTTCCCATATTAAACCCCCACGTCCTGTTGTTACATACTATTTTATTAGATGAAGCTCATTTGGTCAACGATTTGCATCTCTTCTACTCTTTTTTTGCTTTTGTCCTCTATATTTTTTCCAACTTACATATGAAAGTGTCGTGATAATAATACTGCTAGTCATGATGATCACCCACCATACGGATGGATCAATTTCATCTTGGCTTATTTGCTCAAAAAGTTGCTTGAGATCCGTTTCTATCGTGTCCAATTCATTTGCCCATTCCTGCTCGGAAAATTTAGATCGATATTTATCCAGATAAGTCATTTTCGAATCAAGTTTTTGTACGTTTTCTACTGACATATCTATTTTCAAACTAGGTTGTATAACGGAATATGTGCTTAGAAATTCATTTAACGCTTGATTGTATAAAACATTATCACCATCTAATGCTGCATTTTTCACTTGCTGAAAGGATTGTAATATTTGACTTTCCATATCTAGCCACATTGGTTGGTATTTAGATATAACTGCATCAGTGGCCAACCTAAATGCAGTTACTTTCTTAATCCTATCATCTTTGTTCATACTAGCACTTGTAACTGCTTCTAATGCCTCATTTTGAGATGTAGTTAAAACCCTTAATTCATCGATAGTAAAAGTTTTTTCTGTAACACCTTGTTCAGCAAATAGCTTACCAAATTGGGCAATTAATCCTTTAGCTTCTGCAAAACGCCCAAACCTAGTTAATTGCAATGCCTCGTCAGCGATTTGATCTAATTCAGACATGGTTGATATTGGTTGTTTAGCTGCAACCGTGTAACTAGCAGTGAATAGACAAAGCCACAGAAGGAATATGGTCACATATTTCATTTCTTGTCCCTCCTCATACTACTTTTAAACTTTATGAGTAGTTGGACAAGAATAGACCTGATAATATCGGGTTGTTTGTTTTTTCTATTATTAATACATGCTTTGGTTTCTCACTTGGTTTCTTTTCATTAAGAAAGCGGCTAGTCCAATGGAAATAACACTTAACCAAAATGTAAAATATCCAATCTCTTTTACGTATATCTCTAAGTCAGCATACTTAGGGTATTGCATGAACACATAGTCGATGACGTCATTATGGAGCGTCCAAATAGCCGCAACAATTACATGCCAAAGCTTCATCTTATAAAAGTCCGCATAAAGTATCCCTTGTAATGCCATCGCACCATGTGAGGCAATTAACATATACCCTTGCCACGGAAGATCGCCGGTAACAGCCAATGTTAAAAAGTTCATTACCACTGCCCAAATACCGTATTTAAATAAGGTGATCAGTGCTAACGCTTCAATCAATCCCCAATTTTTATGTAATAAAAAAGCGAGTAAAACAAAACAGAAAAATAAACTAGCTGTAGGGCTATCAGGTACAAATGGAATGAAATGAGCTTGTGTCTCGCTTATTTGTTGCTCATACCAAATATAACCGTATATTGTTCCTCCTGTATTTATTAGGAGAAGTAACCAAAGAAAACGACGATCACTTAAAATAGCATATATGAGATTCATATGAGTCGTAATATCCTCCATAATAAGACTTTGAAAAAAAGAGCCGGCAAAATGCCGGCTCTCGTATAACTAATTATTCACTCTTTAATTCAGCAAGATATTCTGCTAGTTTATCCAGATCTTCTTCTGAACCATCATATTGACCTGCTGGCATATTTCCAATACCATTATGGGCAATATCTTTAATTTCTTCAGGTGTATGTTCCATGTCAACCAATGCTGGAGCCGCAGCAGAACCTTCTAGGTTTTCACCGTGACAGTTAATACAGCTTTGATTAGCATAGATTTTATACCCTTCAGCTTCTTTATCTACCTCAAATGCTTGAGTAATCTTACCTTGCTGTTCAGCAGCAGCCCAGTCATGCATATCTACTGCTTCCCATGTCAAATAGAAAACCGCAGCAAAAGCTAGTAACATAAAGCCAGTTGCAAACGGACGCTTAGATGGGCGTCGCTCAGGTCCTCTATCGATAAATGGTGCTAAAAGCAATCCACCAAAAGCAAGACCAGGAATAATTGCCACCCCAAGAAGGTTATATGGTCCAGATGCAAATTGGTACTTTATTAATTGATAAAGAAATAAGAAATACCAGTCTGGCATCGGAATATATCCTGTTTCCGTTGGGTCAGCAATTCCTTCAAGCGGGGCAGGATGTGCTACTGTCAAACATAAAAAGCCAATGAGGAAAACAGCTCCAACCAACCACTCTCTTAGTAAAAAGTCTGGCCAGAATGCCTCTGTTTTGCCTGGGTATTCGGAATAGTCTTTAGGAATATTCGGCTTTCGCTCTGCAGATACCCGGGAATCCCCAACAAACTTCATTCCTTTTCCACGATGCATGATGTCCCCTCCTTATATCCAATATCTGTTCATCATTCTCATTTTAAATAAGTAGTTCTTACAACGGACCAGAAATACCTTGTCTACGGATCATTATAAAGTGAGCCGCCATTAGACCAAGTAATGCCGCAGGCAAGAAGAACACATGAATCGCAAAGAAACGTGTTAATGTTTGTGCCCCAACGATCGTTGGATCTCCCGCTAACAATGTTTTCATTGGAATTCCGACAAGCGGAATTGATTCAACAATGTCCAATGTAACTTTTGTTGCGAATAACGCCTTCATATCCCACGGTAATAAGTAGCCTGTAAGTCCAAGACCGAGCATAACAAAAAAGATAAGTACTCCAACGACCCAGTTTAGCTCACGTGGCTTCTTATACGCTCCTTGGAAGAAGACGCGAAGCGTATGTAAAAACATCATCACGATAACGAGGCTTGCTCCCCAGTGATGCATACCGCGTACAATTTGGCCGAATGCCACTTGATTTTGAAGATAGTATACGGATTCCCAAGCGTTTTTAATATCAGGTACATAATACATAGTAAGAAACATTCCTGATAGGATTTGGATAACAGTTACAAAGAACGTTAACCCACCAAAACAGTATACAAACGCAGAGAAGTGATGTGCCGGGTTTACGTGTTCAGGCACTTCATGGTCTGCGATGTCCCTCCATATCGGCGTAATATCCAAACGCTCATCAATCCAGTCGTACATTTTGTTCAGCAATGATTACGCCTCCTTTACTTCTTTCTTACGAATGGATTTTCTTCTGGTGTACCCAACATCAAAAAGCCATCTTTTTCTTTTGTTGGATAAGCATCCAATGGACCCCTTGGCGGAGTTCCTGGCACATTATTGCCATCCTTTGTGTAAAGACCCATATGGCATGGACAAAAGAATTGATCCGGGTGCTTTTCGCTCCCATTCCAGTTTACTGTACAGCCAAGATGTTTACAAATTGGAGAAAGCGCTACGATATCGCCAGCCTCATTTTTGTATACCCAAGCCATTTGCGTAGTTTCCGAAGTGTGCCAAGCATCTACTTGTTCATATTTGAAATCAACACGAACTGGTTCCGCTGTAATATCAGCAATCTTCTTATCAGTCATTTTGAAATCACCGCTTGCCTCAGCTGTCAACACGGGATCAATCGCAAAACGAAGCATTGGTAAAATCATTCCCGCCGCCATAAAACCGCCTACACCTGTAAGTGTGTAGCTTAAAAATTGACGTCTTGTTACAGGATTCTTGCTCATCCTTATCCCCCCTCTATCAGTAAGGTAAGTCCAACGGACAAATTTATGCACATAATAACAAACTAGGACATAATTATGATATATCAATATCACATATAGGTCAATAATATACGATCTTAAACATTGTCAACAATGTGGCGAAATGAATAATTATGAAATTGATTGCCATCCTTCCACGATCTCAGCCATCATCCGTTTTAACTGTTCTTCTACTAAAGATTGTTTTTGGACTTCATCCATATGTTGTATAGGAACGGAGGGAACATGAATAAATTTACTGTTTTCAATTTTTTTAGTAGATATCCATCTATTATCTGCAGTTAACAAAAAGATATAAGTAAATCCGCTTTCTTTTAATTGAAATACCCATTTTTGAAGCAGTTTAGAAGCATCTTCTAATTCATCCACATATGTAAATGCAGGGAGAAATAGCATTCTTCCTTTAAATTGTCGCTCTAATTGTTGGGACAATAAATTGATATACTCCCCTTGCTCAGCAGCATGTCTCATTTTCGGACCAAACATAATGGGAAGCACTGGGATTACGACTGTGTCAATATATTCTTTTTCTTGAATATAAGTTTCCACATCTTTTGCATTCCAATTCATTCTTACACCTCGTAACATTAATTATTTATAAGGTTTATACTACCATTCTCTCTTATGATTAGCATATATTTACACTTAATATTCCCTTGCTGTGCTATCTAATCAGCAAAAAATCCTCCTAATTTCAGAAGGATTTTCAAGACTTCCTCAGTTGATTTAATTCTAACGAAAGTTTTTCAAATGTATCTTTATCGTTAGAATCCAAAGCACGATCGATAGCCTTTAACAATTTTTCTTCTTTGAAAGTCACTAAACTGTGAGCGAGTAATTTTTCAGCATACACTTTATCTTTTTCACTTAAAAATAGATTTGTTTGAAGAAATGGATTTTCCTCAAGTACGGCAGCGTAATGATGCGATAGGTTTGCCGAACGGAAATTTATTTGAATATAAATTTCCTCATCACGATTCAACCGGATATCATGGAAGGATTTCTCAGCATCTGTTGTCATGATATTATCTTTATAAAAGCGAAATGGGACATCTCTTGTACAGTGTGTAGACATAATCAATCCCCTCGGACAGCACTGTGCTTCCTCAACAAAATGAACTTTTTCCATCAGTTTATCGTGGCTCATCAAATAATTGAGAATCCAAACTGATTCTCTTCTTTTTAATTGATATCGATTTAGAAACCACCGGATGAACTCTTTCTTTTCGTTGACAGATACAGGGGTTGCCATTTTCTTCCCTCCTCTGCAAAGCCATCTTTAATTTCCTTGAAGATTCTCAATCATCTCATACCATTCTTCATTCACTGGTTCAAGTTCAGTGAGCTGTTGGAATATATTTATTGCTTCTGGTCTTTTTCCTTCCTCAATTAAAAAGTATCCATAATCAACTAGGAAGTCACGGTTATGTTTGAATTCATTATATGCAAGGTCATATTGTTTTAATGCCATGTTATATTGCTCTGTGTGTTGAAAAGATACAGCGGCATCCCAATGAAACTGTGGATCGGAAATATCATCAAGTTCAAACATCGCTATTATTTCTAAAACATCTTCATATTTTTCTTGATGCAGCAACAATTTATTTAATTGGGCAGCTGCTGCAGTAAACTCAGGATCAAGTGCTAATGCATCTCGGAAATACTTTTCCGCTTTTATTTCATCCCCTTGCTTAAGCGCAAGTTTACCAGCGAATAAGTGTAATTCATTATTAAATTCATCCATAGCAATACCTGAATCAACAGCTTCCAATGCCTCTGTTATCTTTTCTTGATGTTCATATGATTTTGCCAAATATAAATAAAGTGAATGATATTCCGGATCCATTTCTTGAAGCTGTTTAAAAGCCTTGATCGCTTTATCATATAAGCCCGCTTGATAGCTTGTTAATGCATATCCAAATAAAACATTAATCTCCATTTTATTTTTTAACGAGGTTTCGTAATATGATAATGATTGTTCAAAGGAGCCTCCAGCACTTAACGCTTCAGCCATACGCCCATGAATATCAATTTGAACAAATTCCGAATGTCCCGCTTCTAAAAGTAGATTGAAATTACGTGCGGCCTCTAAAAACCTACCTTGAGACATATACAATTCCGCTAGTGCATAATCAATTACAGGTTCACTTCTTACTAGCTCCTTTGCTTGCAAGAGTTTCTGCTCACTCACTTCATATAAACCTTGCATTTCATACAAATCAGCTTGCACGAGTAACGCCTGGGGATAAAGTGGATCATTATGATCAATCTTTTCTAAATATTGAAATGCCTCATCTTCATTATTCATTTCAATTAGCGTTTCAGCAAGTAAAATTTTAAGTTCTGCCTCATCAGGATGTGTACGAGATAGTATTTCATATAATTGCTTCGTTTCTTCTAAAAAACCATAATCAAATAATTGCTGAGCAAGAAAAAACACTTCTTCGTCATTATTTTCTTTTTTCACTTTTTCAAAATATGTTTTAGCTTTTTCAAGATTTTGCTCTTCTATATATTTGATCATTAGTTCCGCATTGTTCATACATAATTCCCTTCCTATCCAGCTAGCTATACAAAAAGAGCTGTTTGATTTATCATTAATTCTTCCCCATATCCCGGTCGAAAAAAAGGTTTTTTATCAATAAAAGCAAATTTTCCTTTTTGAACCGCAACAGCGAGTTTCAGATTATCATAGTACAATGTCTTCGGATGTTCAACTCTGCTGTTTTTAAAAAATAGGTTATAATTAATTTCGCTGCCAGTTCGTAAAAGTCCTCTTTTCGGATATAAACCAATTTTTTTAATTTCAAATTCATCTAACGGTTCATAACTAGGCAAAGGTTGGGGAAGATGACTCAATTTTTCTTTTTCCAATAGCTTAGCCCAATATTTACAAGTTTTCTTCTGAATGGAATGTTTCATATAGCTAGGAAACACAGGGATTAATACTGGATTATAAGGATAAGAAGCCTCTTTAAGCCACCCCCACGGTAGTGCTTTTAGCTCTTTCACATCATTTATTTCAACAAAAATCAGTGGGATTTTGGCGACTTTACATTTTTTAATTATTGTTGTATTTATTTTAGACGCTGGAATTCTAACCCCAAGAATATAATCTAGCGGACTATTTAATAACGACGTTCGCTTTTCGAGTAACTTTTCTTCAAATTCAAAATCATAATTAATTGAGAACTCTGTAATGATCGTGCCGCATCCCTTCGATAGTAAGCGCTTTACAAAGTGTTCTTTAAACTGATAGAAAGAATCTGTTGGTATATTCGGGGCAAACATAACAAATGAAGGCGTGAGAACAAAAGATTTTATATCCATTTTCATCGCAGAAAACATAGAAACATCATCACCTATATAGCTAATTTCATTATTCTTAACTAATAGAGACTTTTCCCTAACCTTTTTTCCGTCTATGATTGTGGCACTTTCAATTATATAATGCATACCATCCCCCCTTCGCTTAAATCGAAGTCTTGCTTAAGACAAGCTATGTTTACAAGGGAGGAAAAATGCATAATTTCTTAACGTTGTAAGTTAACAATCACTATTCCATTTGTTTAAAGGTTATGAATGTCTTTTCGGCTAGGCTTTTTTCAACTTCTTCTAATACGGGTTTGCCTACACTAGCCAATAGTACAAAGTAAGGTTTATTTGCTACTGATTTTTTATCACGTTGCATCGCTTGAAACGCTTGGTCAAAGCTTAAATAATTTGGTATATGCGAATCATACCCAAGTTGATGAATCCATTCTATAAATTTAGAAATATCGTATGTTAAGCCTAGTTTTTCCTTACTTAAATATAAAGCATACACCATACCAATCATTACAGCCTCACCATGCGTATATTTCCCATACCCTGCTGTCGCTTCAATGGCATGGCCTAAAGTATGTCCAAAGTTAAGCACAGCTCGTACCCCTGTTTCCTTCTCATCTTCCGAAACGACGGCTGCTTTAATTTCAATTCCTCTTCCGAGTATGTACACAAACATATCATCTGTTATCTCTGATAAACTCGTGATATTTTCCATTAAATACTTTAATAATTGCGGATCAGCAATTAATGCATGTTTAACTACTTCTGCGAACCCAGATCTAATCTCTGAAGTTGGCAATGTCTTTAAGAAATCTATATCATATATGACTGTTTCAGGTTGATGGAAGACTCCTACCATGTTTTTTCCTAAAGGTAGATTAATTGCAGTCTTTCCTCCTACAGCACTATCATGTGCTAATATGGTAGTCGGAATCTGAAAGAAATCTATCCCTCGCATATAAGTAGCTGCTACAAATCCTGCGAGATCTCCTACAGCACCACCACCAAATGCAATGATGCACGAATTTCGATCCAACCCATTCTCTAATGCAAATTCAAGACATTGTTCATACACGGAAAACTGTTTCGCTTGTTCGCCTGAAGGAACTTGAAATTCGACTGCTTCTAAATCATTGGGAAGTTGAGCCTTTAATGTGTCAAGATGTAGGGGACCAACAGTTTGATCGGTTATAATGTATAATTTTGTATACTTTTTAGCATTCAACTGTTTTCCAAGCAGTTTTATTGCCCCAGACTTGATAATAACGGAATAACTTTTTGAAGGTGTATTAATCTCTACTTTCATTTTCCACATCCCTTTCCAAGAATGATTATTTACCTACTTTTCTATAAAAGAAAGTATCTTCTACTTCGAAGCCATACTTGGCAGGATTAAATATTTGTTCTGTACTACCGACAAATAAAACCCCTCCTTCTCTTAAGGATGCTGCAAATTTTTTATAAAGTTCATCCTTTGCCTCTTCCGTGAAATAGATTAATACATTCCTACAAACGATTAAATCAAAATTAGTCTCAAAACGATCGGCAAGTAAATTTAGTTTTCGGTAGTTTACCGATTGTTTTAATTCGTTGGAGAATTTATAAAATGATCCATCTTTTTGGAAATGTTTCTCTTTCATATTTTTTGGCATTTCTTGAAAAGATCGTTCAGGATAAAGCCCAGTTTTCGCTGTATCAATCGCTATTTCATCAATATCAGTAGCCAAAATAGAAATATGATTTATCGGTAAAATATCAGAAAGAATCATCGCAAGTGTATAAGGCTCTTCGCCAGTAGATGAGGCTGCACTCCATACTTTCAATCGTTTATTTTCTGATATTAATCTAGGAAGGATCTTTTGTTCTAACACATCCCAGCGACTTTTATTTCGATAAAATTCAGTCACATTAATGGTCATTCGATCGAGAAATTCATCTAGTAGAGAACTGTCTTTCACCATTCCTGAAAAAAAGTGTTCGAAGGAGTCGAATCCCTTTTTTTGATAAAGTGAAGTCAATCTCCTTTTCATTTGAGCTTCTTTATAAAGAGATAAGTCGATCCCTGTTCTTTTTTTTATTTGCAAAATAAAATTTTCATAATCTACATCCATTCAACACTATCTCCAATCAATTATCATACTGTGACTATTATACCTCAAATATAAAATGATTTTTATATTCTTTGCAGAAAAAACCGCCTGCTAGTTTCGCAAGCGGTTACTTTTTTAATATATCCAATTGTTCATTAGCTTGGAGTATTCGACAAGTTCCTCGTCTTTAAAAAACAAACCAATCTCTCTTTCAGCACTCTCGTTTGAATCTGAACCGTGAATGACATTTCTATTAACTGCTAGGCTATAATCTCCACGGATTGTACCTGGTGTACCATCTTTCGGGTTTGTCGCCCCCATCATTTGTCGTGCTAGCGCTACGACATTTTCCCCTTGCCAAACCATGGCGAAAACAGGCCCTGATGTAATAAAATCGACTAAATCACCAAAAAAAGGACGTTCTTTATGTTCACCATAATGCGTTTCAGCTAATTCTTTTGAAATACTCATCAGTTTCGCACCAACGAGTTGAAACCCTTTTTTTTCAAAACGAGAAACAATTTCCCCAATTAATGCTCTCTGTACCCCATCTGGTTTCACCATTAAAAACGTTTTTTCCATCCATATTCACCCCTGAGTTTAAATCAACCTACAATAGACATATATCAACAAAAGAATAACACCTTTTTCAAATTTTCGCAATATAGAAAAGAGGAAGCGCCTTGGTCATCGACGTACAGACTGGAAGGATTTTCGTACGAGATAAAGGAAACACGATAAGCCGTAGGCGAATCGATGTTGACTTATCGTAGGGAGAAATCCTGAAGTCTGCTAGTCGATAGGCGCTGTAGCTAGACAATATAGAAAAGCACAAGACACTCGTTTAGCGAAGTGCATACTGCGCTCCCAGGATGTGATTGCCTCGACGTTGCCACAGGACGTGGCGGTTTTATCCGAATGACATTGAAAGATAAAGGAAACACGGTAAGCCTTCATACAGACGGACTCGCTGCTATTCGATCTACTCTGTCTGGTTTGGAACCATCATCACCTCACCATAGATTACTAGCAAATCATAGTTGGCGAAGCGGGTAGTATAGTCAAAAATAAGCTCAGCTTTAACGAAGGTAGATCTTCCCCTCTAAAGCACTGAGCTTACGGCATATCCATTAGAACGTCCATAAAGATATGCCTAGTTGGCTATCTCAATGATGGCGAAACTAATATTTTCGTTTTCCGATAAAATTCGCAATTTCTCGCAATGTTTTTCTAGCTCGATTGGCCGGAAATTCATCCAGAATGGAAAGAGCTTTTTTTAAATAACGTGAACTAATAGCATGGGATTGTTCAATCGCTCCTGAAGATTTGATTTGAGCAATAATGGAGTCCATCTGCTTCTTACTTGTATCTTCATTAATGGTCGAAATAAGCGTCTTTAATTTAGGATTTTTCATTGCATATAATGCAGGTAAAGTGATATTCCCTTGACGCAGATCTTCACCTGCTGGTTTACCAAGATCTTTTTCAGATCCTGTAAAGTCTAAAATATCATCTGTTATTTGATATGACATACCTATAAAATAACCGAATTTATACAATTGTCTTTGCATTTGCACATCTACTTCTGCCGCAACTGCACCCAATTCACAACTTACAGCAATCAGTAAGGCTGTTTTCCTTTTTATACGCCTTAAATAATCACGTAATGTTTGATCAAATCGGTATTTGTCTTTAATCTGCTCCACTTCTCCGATACATACTTCAATAATAGCGTTTGAAAGAATTTGATGAGCGATTGGCTGCTTTATTTTCGTCATATATTCAAGAGAGCGGGCGAGTATATAATCTCCTGCATACATGGCGATTTTATCATTCCATTGATAATTAATTGTTGTGATCCCTCGGCGGAGCTTCGCATCATCGATTACATCATCATGGACGAGTGATGCCATATGAATCAATTCCAAAGCAACAGCCACATTTTTCACTGTATGTATGTCGTAAGTGCCGAACTTAGCTGAAAGCAAAACAAAAACAGGACGAATTCTTTTTCCCCCTGCTTTTAATAGTTGGACAGTTGCATCATTCAACATCTTTGTTTTTGAATGAATGGCAATCTCGAGTTCCTGTTCTATTAAATCAAAGTCACCTTTTAAATTTGAATTAAGTAATGATAGTTTCATTTTATTTCCACCCGGCTATTATTTCTGTTTTATTCCTATATGGGAAGCTGCTGCACCACCGCTAAAGGATTTATAGATGACATTCTCAAATCCTGTTTTCCAGAACATTTGGGCCAGTTCCTCCATTCCTGGAAAATCTCGAGCAGATTCTTGGAGCCATGAATATTCTTTATAGCTTTTAGCGAAGAGTTTTCCAAACAAAGGCATAATAAAACGAAAATAAGTGTAATATAGTTGGCGATAGACAGGTAATGTCGGCTGAGATGTATCTAAACAAACAGCCATACCTCCTGGTTTTAACACACGATTCATTTCCTTTAGCACTTGTATGTAATCTGGTACATTGCGCAGACCAAAGCCAATCGTAACATAATCAAAAGAATTATCAGAGAAAGGGAGTTCCATCGCGTTCCCTTGGATCAGCTCGATTTGTTGTAAATTTTCTTGATCTGTTTTCTCTTTGGCGATTTTCAACATATTTTGACTGAAATCTAAACCAACGACTTTTCCTTCCTCGCCAACATGTTTAGCAAGAGCAATTGTCCAGTCTCCGGTTCCACAGCAAAGATCTAAAGCTTTTTCACCTTTTGATACCGCCATCTTTTCCATCGTAGCATTTCGCCATTTTATATGCTGCTGAAAACTAATAATAGAATTCATTTTGTCATAATTACCATAAATTTTCTCAAATACATGATGTACACGTTCTTCTTTAGACTGCATCTCTTAACCTTCCTCCACGCTTAATCTTGTCAAGCCATGAATTCTCGATAACACCTCTTGAATCCGCATTTGGAGCATGGGTGGTAACACTGGCAAGTCCTCGATCATATTATTTAATCTGTTTATTGATTCTTCCACATAGTTATAGCTTAATTGACTTAATTTCTCACTATCATCTTTTGACAGATTGCTGATAGGTACATTTGTACCTTCCTGAAAATAATGCTCTTTAAGCCGCTCAAAAAACAAGACGGACTTTCCAGCTTGAAATCCTTCATATTCCTTGATCATTTTTTTCAAAAATAGAAACTCATTAAAAAAACTTATGTATTTCGTTGCTTGAAAATGTAGACAAAACTGTTCTATTACTGCTATTTCTACTTCTTTAAATTCGTTTAAAAATTCCTCAAATGTATGTACCGTATTTTGAAATAGTGATATGTTATGTTCATTTACCACTTTTATTGCAGTTGCAAGAGATGTGATTAATTCTGTGTTCTCAAGATAAGCTAATAAATGATAATACATCCCACTGTAATAATCTCCCGCTAATACAGCTAATTGTCGTTCTTGCCGCACAGCGTCCGGATCTGCCACTCTCTCGTGCGTATTTAAGGCAAGTTGAACGAGCATAGCCGAGGTAATATAAATATTTTGTTCAGGAATCGTTAAATTAGTATCTTGAAGAGAAATGGACATCATGAGTAGGCGATCTTCATCTATCTGAGGTGAGCCAATCACTTTCTGGAAATAGCTGTTATAGCTTTTCTTATTTAACAATTCTTTTATCGCATTCATTTGTTCAACGTAATCACACACAGCCATGACGAGCGTCTCCATTTCTTTCTCGATTTATTTCTTCTCTTTACTCTAGGTCAATTATATCATAAAGACTAAGTGAGGTGCGAATGACTTAATTCTGGTAAAGTAAACCGCATCCTATTAATTATCATTTATGAGGTTTTCCTTCACTTTGGAGTTCTCCAAATGAAGTAATAATGTTCGCCTTACCACGCACTTTCATTGCAGACGTGTGCTCTGTAAACTGCGCAATCATCACTTCCCCATTATCGAGTTTTTCAGAATGATGAAATCTCGTGTCAGTCCCACGTGTTAATCCGATAACATTCACGCCATCTTCTAGCGCTTTAATTACAATAAACTCTGATGGTCCAGTGCTTTCTTTCATTCCATTCACCTCAATAAAAAAATAAAGATAGATGCTTATATATTATTCTTTAATTAATGATAGTACTTCAGCACGCGCTTGACTATCATTTGCAAATGCACCTCTAACCGCCGATGTAACAGTTTTAGCACCTGGCTTTTTAATACCTCTCATCGTCATGCACATATGTTCAGCCTCAAGGATAACCATTACTCCATATGGTTCCAGTTTTTCCATCATTACATTTGCAACTGTTGAGGTGATTCGTTCCTGCAATTGTGGACGAGCAGCAACTGTTTCCACAGCTCTTGCCAACTTACTCAAACCTGTTACCTTGCCATTTCGCGGAATATAAGCGACATGCGCTTTACCAAAAAACGGAACAAGATGATGCTCACACATGGAGAAAAACGGAATATCTTTAACAAGAACCAATTCTTCATGCTCTTCTCCAAAAATAGTTTCAAAATATTCTTCGGGGTTTTTATCTAGGCCGGAAAAAACTTCCTCGTACATTTTCGCTACACGTTTAGGAGTATCTATTAATCCCTCTCTATTAGGATCTTCTCCGATTGCCTCCAGTATCATCCGCACCGCTTCTTCAATCTGCGGGTGATTAAACTTTTTCATATTACATCCTCCCACTTTACAATCCATTTCATATTCTATTTAATCATTAAACTTCAAAAGAAAATAATAAGCTCATCTTATCATATCTTTCACTCTAATCAAAAGTAGAAGCGCTATATATGTATTTTTTATTGAAATTGAAAAGGAATCGTCCACAGACGATTCCTTTTCACATACGTTTCTAATT
The DNA here is from genome assembly GCF_001591545.1 of Lederbergia lenta NBRC 16444. Classification (GTDB taxonomy): domain Bacteria; phylum Bacillota; class Bacilli; order Bacillales; family Bacillaceae_C; genus Lederbergia; species Lederbergia lenta. The sequence goes on along the minus strand of NZ_BCVC01000001.1, from coordinate 1,068,166 downwards.
CAGAATGTATGTAATTATTTCACAGCATCTTTAAGTGCTTTACCTGGTTTGAACGCAGGTACTTTGCTAGCTGCGATTTCGATCTCTTCGCCAGTTTGAGGGTTGCGGCCTTTACGGGCAGCACGCTCACGCACTTCAAAGTTACCAAAACCGATCAATGCTACTTTGTCGCCATTAGACAATGCGTCTTGAATTGATTGGAAAACAGCATCAACGGCTTTTGTTGCATCTTTTTTAGATAGTTCAGTTGCTTCAGCAACAGAATTAATAAGTTCAGTTTTGTTCATACCATTCACCTCCTCCCGAATAAGAGAGTTCTTGTTCTGTAACTACTATTACATTTGTGAACAATTTAATGGATTTCTAAACATAGATGTAAAAGAAATCAATTGAATTACTGATGATTCAAGGTCTCAATAGCAATTCTGTTAAAAGATTATCATATTAAATTTGCGTTAGCAAGAATAAAAGCTGTATTTAATAGAAAAGGTGCCGAATATGGGATATTCGGCACCTTTTTCTATAAAATAATGGCAATTAATCCGCCCGATCCTTCGTTAATGATTCTTTCGAGTGTCTCTTTCAATTTATATCTAGCGTTCTCAGGCATCATAGCTATTTTTGCTTGGATACCTTCCCTAACAAGTGAACTTAAGCTTCGACCAAATATATCTGAATTCCAAATAGATAGTGGATCATCCTCAAAGTCTTGCATCAGATAGCGCACGAGTTCTTCACTTTGCTTTTCTGTTCCAATAATTGGAGCAAATTCAGATTCGACGTCCACTTTAATCATATGAATGGACGGGGCAACCGCTTTTAGCCTTACACCGAATCTGGAGCCTTGACGAATGATTTCCGGCTCATCTAAGCTCATGTCCGCTAATGATGGAGCTGCAATACCATAACCGGTTTGTCTGACCATCGCTAGCGCATCGGAAATTTGATCATATTCACGTTTCGCATCAGCGAAATCTTGCATTAATTCTAGTAAATGGTCCTTACCTCGGACTTCCACACCTACAATTTCTTTGAGAACTTGATCATATAAATCATCAGGGGCATTTAAATCAATCTCTGCAACCCCTTGCCCCATGTCCACACCTGCAAGCCCTGCATTTTCAATAAAATCAAAATCATAAAATTGTTGTACTACTCGATCTACATCACGTAGTCGCTTGATATCTTTCACCGTTTCCTTCACGGCATCTTGATAGCTAGACCTGAGCCAGTGATTATCATTTAATACCATGACCCAACTAGGTAAATTGACATTCACTTCTAATACTGGGAACTCATATAATGCCTCTCTGAGCACATTGAGCACATCTGCCTCTCGCATACCTTCTACAGACATTGCCAACACTGGAATATCATACTTCTCTCCTAGTTGCTTTCGCAAGTCCTCTGTCTCTGGGCTGTGCGGACGTGCAGAGTTAATGACCATAATAAATGGCTTGCCTACCTCTTTTAACTCCTCTATGACGCGCTCTTCTGCTTCTACATAATCATTACGAGGTATCTCTCCAATAGTCCCATCTGTGGTTACGACAACACCTAGCACGGAATGCTCTTGAATGACTTTCCTTGTTCCTATTTCGGCTGCTTCATGGAAAGAAATAGGTTCTTCATACCATGGAGTGGTGATCATTCTAGGGCCATTCTCATCTTCATACCCTTTAGCCCCTGGCACAGTATAACCAACACAATCTACAAGCCTTACATTTACATCTAATCCCTGTTCCACTTGAACAGAAATAGCATTATTAGGAACAAATTTGGGTTCTGTCGTCATAATCGTTCTTCCTGCAGCACTTTGTGGTAATTCATCTTGGGCTCTTGCGCGATCTGACTCATTTTTAATATTCGGTAAAACAACTAGTTCCATGAATTTTTTTATGAATGTAGACTTACCAGTTCGTACAGCGCCTACTACCCCTAAATAAATATCTCCGCCAGTTCTTTCTGCAATATCTTTAAATATATCTACCTTTTCCAAGAGGTTCCCTCCCATCATTGCGTTTTAAAGATCGTTCATCTTCAAAACGATTGGACACTATATGTTTATGATGTTGTCCGATTCTGTTATGACTATTAAAATAATAAAAACAAAAAATCCTTCTTCCACATTATATTGTGTAGAAGAAGGATTATGCTTATTATTCCATATAAACCGGTTCATTGTTTTCGTCTATTGTATAAGGTAATGAATATGCAGGTACGATTGGTGAATGATTAGATAAGATTTGTCTAATATCGTCTCCTGGTGAAAAATTATGGTCATTTTCTTGTAAACTAATAAATAAATCGCTGCTATAATCCACATATATTTCACCAGTACTTGTGATCACCAAAGGAAGATTATTATTCGTATAAGGCGATACTACATATGGTTCTGTTTTGTAACCGATTTTTGAATAATCGATCGAATAAATATTTTTTGCTATTGTCTCTTTATATGGAGGATATCCTTGTACTTTCATTCTTGTCTTTATCTCTCGTATTTTCTCAGCAATCCTCAAATCAATGACTTTTACGGTTGGTTTTGTTTCTACATCAATTAATACATATTGATATATTCCACCGCTTTCATAAGCATTTCCCGGTGAGCTAGATAAATACTGAGGTGTAAGCTTAAGAAAATCAATAGGATACTTTAAATACATCGGTGTATCCATATCTTTATTTTTAATTGGTAACAAACCACCACTAGATTCTTGAAATGTATCTACTGCTAGCTGTACGCTTTGAATTTGATCTTCATATGGGATTTGGTTTTCCTTTTTCTTTTCTTGCGGATATAGACATCCCGTTAATAATATGGATACCATAATAAACATCGATAGCTTAAAAATGGCCTTCATCGATCGCGTCATCCTTTCAACTCTTCATGTATCTACTCACGTGATCCGTTATCTATATTTAACTTGTAGGACCCGTCAAAACGACAAAAAGCATGAGCAAACCACCCAAAATCATAAAAATCCACGCTGTTAGTGTAGTTACAACTTTTAATATACCTCTATTTAATTTATATCGGCTTATGTATATCGTGAACATTGCCAGTGCCAATAGAATCATACCAATAATGGATATCCACATTTTTTGCATAGATAATGACATTTTCTTTCCTCCATAGCTTATTTTATGTATACGTACTCATACTGTATTTTCCCAAAAGCAATTATATCATGGCAAAAAAAATAAAAGCAGTTAAAAACTTACGAATTGATGTCCTTTTATACAATCATGTTGCAAAAAAACGAAGAAGCAAAGGAAAGAATCCCTTGCTTCTTACACGACAATCAATACCCATACCAACCGTTTAAGCAATGAACTTCACCGCATTATATGCTAGTAATTAAATTTGGCATTACCTTTAGCCCAGCAATCTATTGTTGTTCTAATTGCTCACTTAATATATCAACTAGATCTTCCATCTCATGTGTTTTCAAACGGCCCATTAACCTATCGACAGCTTCTTTTGAATCGACACCATTAAATAACATGCCATAAAGTGCCTCTGTAATAGGCATTTTAGATTGATATTTTTCAGCAAGCTGGTAGGCAGCCTTCGTAGTCCTCACACCTTCTACTACCATCCCCATATTACTTAGGACCTCTTCAAGCTTATGCCCTTTACCAAGTAAATTTCCGGCTTTCCAGTTCCGTGAATGAACGCTCGTACATGTAACAATTAAATCTCCAATTCCTGCCAAACCAGAAAACGTTAATGGGTTAGCTCCCATCTTTGTTCCTAATCGCGAAATTTCGGCCAAACCGCGCGTAATTAGAGCAGCTTTGGCATTGTCACCATAGCCTAAACCGTCGGAAATACCGGCTGCAAGCGCAATAATATTTTTTAATGCTCCACCAATTTCAACACCTATCATATCTGGGTTCGTATACACACGAAAATTCTGATTCATAAATAAATCCTGCACTTTTCTAGCATGATCCATATTTTTTGACGAAACTGTAACCGTTGTTGGGTGGCGTAGACCTACTTCCTCCGCATGACTTGGACCAGATAGAACGACAACATCTGTTAATAATTTCTCTGGGACTTCTTGTTCAATCATTTCTGATATCCTTAATAATGAATCAGGTTCAATACCTTTACTAACGTGAACAAAGGTTAAAGCATTTTCTTGTAAAGCGACAATTTGCTTCATCATATCCCTGATTGCCTTCGTAGGTACAGCTATTATAACTGTTTCAATATTTTTCAATACTTCCTCAAGAGATGTAGAAGCATGTATATTATTAGGGAGACAAATACCTGGCAAATATTTTTCATTCATATGTTTACTATTGATTTCATGAGCATGCTCACTATTTCTAGACCATAAATGAACTTGATGCTCATTATCTGCTAAGACAAGTGCCAATGCTGTCCCCCAACTACCAGCACCAATAACAGCAATTTTCTCTTTTTCATTCTGCATATGGCTCACCTACCCAATTCATAAAAATATACCCTACTATTTCTTACCTAATTATGTTCAAGTGCCTTCGACATCTCGCGCTTCTTCCACGTTGAAAGGAACGTAGACTAAAACCGCCACGTCCTTGTATTTGCTAGCCTCAGGTGCTAGGGGATAGAGATCATAGTCACACTCCGCAAAGATTAAAATCAATCCTCTCACCTGCTCGCCCCTAAACAAGCACCTTCCTCTTTTCTTATCATCTAGCTCCGTTGTCTTGTAATAATTCTAATTGGTGTTCCTTCGAAACCAAAAGCATCTCTAATTCTGTTTCGTAGGAATCTTTCGTAGGAAAAGTGCATTATTTCCGGTTCATTCACAAAAACGACGAATGTTGGCGGCTTGATGGCGACTTGTGTAGCATAATATACTTTAAGCCTACGCCCTTTATCTGAAGGAGCTGGGTTCATAGCAACAGCATCCACGATCACTTCGTTAAGTACACTAGATTGCACACGTTGCGAATGATTTTCACTTGCTGTTTTAATGGCAGGCAATAAGTTCGTTAAGCGTTTCTTTGTTTTTGCCGAAACAAACACTATTGGTGCGTAATCTAGGAATAAAAAATGCTCTCTAATTTGTTCCTCGAATTTCAGCATTGTTTTCTCATCTTTTTCAACTGCATCCCATTTATTTACGACAATAATAACCGCTCTTCCTGCCTCATGTGCATAGCCTGCGATCTTTTTATCTTGTTCTAGAATTCCTTCTTCACCGTTGATGACTACGAGGACAACGTCAGAACGTTCGATCGCTTTTAACGCTCGTAGTACACTGTATTTCTCCGTACTTTCATATACTTTTCCTTTTTTACGAATCCCTGCCGTATCAATAATCACGAAATCTTGATCTTCATATTGATAAGAAGAGTCAATTGCATCTCTTGTCGTTCCAGCGAGATCACTTACTATTACACGATCTTCATTTAGCAACGCATTTACAAGCGAAGATTTACCAACATTAGGCCTGCCGATAAAACTAAACTTAATAACATCTTCATCAAAATCATCTTCATCAATCTGCGGAAAATTCTTAACAACTTCGTCTAATAAATCTCCCAATCCTAAACCATGTGAACCGGAAATAGGAAATGGTTCTCCAAAACCTAAAGCATAAAAGTCATATATCTCTGCGCGCATTTCAGGATTATCTACCTTATTTACCGCTAACACAACAGGCTTTTTAGAACGGTAAAGGATTTTTGCCACTTCTTCATCTGCAGAAGTTACACCTTCTCTGCTATTTGCAATAAATATAATAACATCCGCTTCCGCAATTGCAATTTCTGCTTGTTGACGGATCTCTTCCAAAAAGGGAGCATCTCCAATTTCAATGCCGCCCGTGTCAATTAAATTAAATTCATACGACAGCCAATCACCAGGACTATAAATTCGATCCCTTGTTACACCTGGGGTATCCTCTACGATTGAAATTCTCTCTCCTACAATTCTATTGAAAATTGTTGATTTTCCTACGTTAGGGCGACCTACAATCGCCACTGTTGGTTTAGCCAATGCCATCACTCACTTTAATCAAATTATTCATTACTAGCTTTTGAAATACTTTCATTTTCATCCGCTTCAAACTTCATTTTCACTTCATGTTATCATAGTTTTTTATAAAGTGAAACTTCCACTTCATTGATAGACATACTCCCATCAACTAGATGCAACAATACTCATTGTTGTATTTTCCTTTTATTATTTAGCGTAGCTAAATCCACTAACTTTACTACGCTGTGTATAGATAGTAAACAAATAAAAGTTAAACATATAATGTCAAAAAATGCTGCCGATCCAATTAAATAAGGCATACTCCAGCGCGAGAGTATTACAGCAAATAATATTTCACCATGTATTGTGCCTAAACAAATAAAAACAAATCTCCATTTTAGAGATGAAGGGTAAATAAAGTAAGATAAACTAAGAAAAATAAATGATAATATGATTTTTCGATCAAAAAAAATCCAAATAGGATCGTACAACTCAAATAATTGGAATCCTGAATATCCGACCATTAAAGCAATAACCGCTAATATCATGTATATTCTTTTCAAAATTGGTAACTTAGATGCAATATAATAATTAATGAATAGTAAGAGTAAAACTGCACCGCTGATGGTAATAGAAAAAACAGGTATGGCATACGGAAACACAATAATTATTAATAACACTATTAACGCTATAGGGCGGCGTAAAACTTCCTGTTTATCTATTATAAATGTGGCAATAATCCATATACCCCATAAAAAAAATAAAGTTAATATTCCATCCACTATTATCCCCTCCACCTATACCATTATCGGAATATAGGTAGAGATTTAATCAATAAATATAAAAAAGCTGTCTTTTCGTTTGTTTATACCCCTCAAGAATAATAGAGAGAATAAACAACGAAAGGACAGCTTCCAGCTTACTTTTTAAAGTTTTTTAATTTATCGCCAATCATATCACTTAACTGAAAACCTTTAGATTCTTCAGGCACTTCATAATCCTTTTGCTGATATTCAGCCTCTTCCAGCTCTTTCATACTTAGGGAAAGACGTTGGTCATGTTCATTAGCATCAAGAACTTGTACTTTTACTTGCTCGCCTTCCTGTAATACTTCATGGGGGGTTCCTATGTGCTTATGAGAGATTTGTGAAATATGCACCAAACCTTCCACACCTGGAAAAACTTCTACAAATGCACCAAATGATACAAGACGTTTAACTTTTCCTTCAAGAACAGCGCCTTTTGGTGCTTTTTCTTCAATATTTGTCCAAGGCCCAGGAAGCGTTTCTTTTATAGATAGTGAGATTCTTTCATTATCACGATCTATTGATAATACTTTTACCTGAACTTGGTCCCCTTCTTTCACAACGTCAGATGTCTTTTCAATATGTTCATGAGACAATTGTGATATATGAACCAAGCCATCAACTCCGCCTATATCAACAAATGCACCAAAGTCAGTTAAGCGTTGTACTGTGCCATTTAATGTTTCACCTGGCTCAATTTTTTCTAATAAGGATTTTTTCTCTTGCTCTTTCTCTTCTTCTAAAACAATACGATGCGATAAAATCAAGCGATTCTTATCACGATCTAACTCGACAATTTTAAAGGAAAGCATTTTCCCTTGATAATCTGAGAAGTCTTCTACGTAGTGGTCTTCTACCATAGATGCTGGTACGAACCCTCTTACACCTAAATCTACTACGAGTCCACCTTTTACAACTTCATTTACTTCCGCATCAAACACTAAATTATTATTAAATCGCTCCTCAAGTGCTTCCCATGCACTTTCTGCATCCACTTTACGTTTAGATAACACTAGTAATTCTTCTTCCACTTTTGTTACGACTAAGTCAAGTACTTCATCTTCTTGAACGACATCTGATGCTTTTTCCACGTGTAGACTTGAAAGTTCACTAATGGGAATAATTCCATCGACTTTACTGCCTTCCACATTTACAAGGACCTGTTTTTCTTCAATTTTCGTGACAGTTCCTTTTACTTTATCACCTTCAGAAAAATTCCCTACTTCTAAATTATCCATTTCCTCAGACATATGTACTCCTCCTATCGACTTAAAAATGCTAGAATTACGCGTTTATATCATTTAACACGTTGATTGCTAAAATCCTCACATAATTCGAAATAATTATCTTGTTACTAACTTCTTACAAAGCTTGGTTTTTGTCAAGTATTTACCTTTATGATCGATTAGCTTCAAGAATGTTTTTAATCTCTGCCATGATTACTTCAGTTGCTTGCTCTGCAGACACTTTATTACTGCGCATTTCATCGAGATCAATAGGCGGACCATATACAACTTTTAATTTCCTGAATGGTTTATACGGACCAATTATCGCACAAGGAACAACATGAGCGTCAGATCTTAAAGCGAAAAACCCCGCTCCTGCAAGCCCTTTTCCTACTTCGCCATCCTTACTACGAGTCCCTTCAGGAAAGAGTCCGACAACCTCACCGGATTTTAATAATTTTAATCCTTTTCTTAATGCCTCTCTATCACTCATACCCCTTTTGACAGGAAACGCTTGAATACTTTCCATCAATTTCTTTGACATCGGATTTTTAAACAATTCTGCCTTTGCCATGAAGTATACAGGCCTTGGACAAGTAAAACCGACTACAGGTGGATCAAGATTATCAATGTGATTCGAACAAAGCAGGACACCACCGTTTTTCGGAAAATGTTCTGCTCCAATTACTTCAATTCGATATAGTGGTTTTAATATTGTTCTCACTACTGCCCTAGCAAAAATATAAAAACTCATTGGGCTTCGATCCTTTCTTGTGCCAACTTCATTATTTCATGAGCCACCTCATCAATCGAAAGATTGGAAGTATCAATTTCAATTGCGTCTGCCGCTTTTACTAATGGTGAAACTTCTCGTTCCATATCAGATTTATCACGGAGTTCGATTTCCTTCATTAATTGGCTCATATCAGACGAAAATCCTCTAGATATATTTTCTTGATGACGCCGCTGTGCCCTTATTTCAACACTCGCTAACATAAATATTTTTAATTCTGCTTTCGGGAGCACACTCGTTCCAATATCTCTTCCATCCATTACTACGCCGCCATTTTGTCCCAACTGTTGTTGCCTTGACACCATTTCTTCACGTACAGCTCGGGATGCGGCTACAATAGATACTTTATTCGTTACAACCGCCTCTCGAATCGCAGCCGTTACATCATTACCATCTAAAATAACCAATTGGCCATTTTCAGACGGTTTTAATTCAATTTTTGTTTCAGGTAACAACTTTTTTAACTGTTCTTCATTATGAATATCAACTTGCTCAGTTATCGCTTTATATGTTAATGCCCGATACATAGCTCCTGTGTCAACATAAACGTAGGACAGTTTCTCAGCTGTTAATTTGGCAACCGTACTTTTACCTGCTGCTGCCGGACCATCAATAGCAATACTAATTTTCTTTTTGCTCATCTTCATCACCTGCTAGTTCATTAATTACAATTTTTATTTCTTATTCAATATTAACACACTCGTGGCATTAAAATTAAGGAAAAAGAAGCCCGGTTGACGAAAAACACGTGCTTCTTGCTTATTTATATGTATAAACATAATATCAAATTATTCTGTCATCGGATCATTTCATGGCAAACAAACGCATATGGAAATGGGACCAAAGTTGATTTCTGCTCCAATCAATAAAGCTAAAGCCTTCTATTGGTGAGTTATTAAATGTGCTTAAGGGAAATGTTCGGATTGTGGTCCGATTAAGCATTGATGATATTAACTCGACTATAAATAAATTATTTCTTTAAACGGCTATAACACCAATAAAATCTGTCATTTATGTAGGTTCTATTTAGCTCAGTGTTAAATCTCTATTTCTTTTTTTCGTCGTTCCAGTTGTTTTTCGAAACTAAAGCGGATTAATTGTTGTTCATACTTATCGCTGTTTAAAAACTGTAATGAAGCTAACGTAATATTTTCTTTTTCATGTATCCGTGTAACCCTGCACTCTAATTCTAGATAATGATATTCTTTATTTTGCATCGGTAAAACGACAGTCGTCATTCCTACCTCACCATTTTGCAGATGTATATGTTTCGGGATAACGATTGCACACCCCCCAGCACTGAAATCATCTGAAATAGTCGTAAATTTGGACTCACTTATCGGAAAATCACAAGCGATATCTACAGAAGTTTCTATTCTGACAAATTCCCTACGTTGTATTCTTTGTATCTTTTTCTCTTCCGGTAAATGAAGCGCTATCATCGGTATTGGATCTTTTACTCGTCCTGTAACATAAGATTCAAACGAATAAGCATCTGATTGCTCATCAACAAAGTTTACAGAAATAGTCATCCCATTTGCTAAAAATGAAGTTTTTTTCGTGATCAAGCTTACTGGGTATTGGATAAAGACTTTTTCATTTGTAAAATCAGCAATTTTAGATTTATACTTCTCTATTTCAGTTTCTGAATGTATTTCAAGAATGACTTCCATACCAACCTTTATCATTTTCGCCACATCCTATAGAATAGTTACATTTTCCTATTCTATTATCGCATTTTATCATCCATTCTGCCACTCTTTCTATACAAATGAAGACGCGGATTAGCTTTATGGCCAACCCGCATCTTATGTTCTCTATACGACATCCTCATATACTCTCTCAGCATTTTGTAACTTTTCGATTTTTTCTTCCTGGCCACTTTCTGCATTAATATATATTCGATACGTATCATGGTCCATTGTCCCTATGAATTCATAGCATAAAACTTCATCACCTAGATCATTGATGATGATCGCTAAACGATTTTCCATTATTTTAACATTTGAGTTTATATACTCACTCGCATCTGACAGTGAGATACCTGGTTCAGGTATTTTACGTTCCTTAGTACCCTTTAAATAGTCATCAGCTGCAAAACCAACAATTTGTCCATTATCTAATGCTACTTTTAATTTAATTGATTCTGGGTAGATAGTTACATCGTCCTGAACTGATGTAAATGTTAGCAATCCAATTGAATCATATTGCATACTTTCTGATAGCTTTAGCTTTTGATAGTCATTATCCTTCAAAAACTTCTCTGCCTTTGCTACCGCATCATTTAAACTGATTTTTTGATCACTTACTTCTCGATGATTAATGAACCAGATAGGATAGCCACCTTTTTTAGTGATATCTACACTAGTAGTGTTTCCCTTCCCATCATCAAGATTTACACTATAAAATCCATACTTGGCGCCCTTCCCATTTTCAGCAACTACAGCATCTTTAATAGTAGATATTCCAGCTTGTTTTTTAGCAAGCTTTACTGCTTCTTCCTTTGTAATTGCTTTTCCTTTTAAATGATCATAATTTTCATCTTTTTGTTTAAATGAAACGATAGTTGGGTCTTGTAAATTTTCCTCGTCATATCCTTTCACTTGCTTTTCGACGGTTTTAAATCCGTCAATTATTGTATTATCCGCACTTTCTTTTCCAGCAGCTAAAGCCATCTCCACATCCATCCAACGCAAATTATTTTTTAAGACGAGGTGTTGCACATTTCGTAATTCATTTCGTATTTCATTGCTTTGACCGTACATTTTTTTCAGTGTTGCATATTCTTCATCAGATAGTGGCTCTTTATCAAGATCACGGACTGAAGTTTTATAACTAAAGTCTCCGATATTTGCTAGAAATTCTTCCGTTTTATTAAATGGAATCAACGTGAGGGGTAGTTGACCTACTTCACCTCGTGCTTCTGATGTGATTCTCCAAACATCTGCCAAGGTTGGTGATAAAGATTTCTTAGAATTCATCGCTAACGTGGAACCTATTTGATCATGAAGATGGTCCATTTGATATGTTAAATTATGAAATGCACGCTGATAAGTATTTTCCGCATTAATTAATATCGCATTTTTTTCTTGATGTTCTTGGTATCCCCAGAATGCTGTTCCTGCGACACCAATAGCCAAAACGACAATTAAAATATTCCTAAACATTATTGTTCACCTCCGTTATTTACAAAAAATATGTTTGCCAATTTTTTTAATTTGGGGCCTTGTCCATATCCATGCACTTGTTGCTGTATCTGGATTAAAATAATACAAGGCGCTTGTGGACGGATCCCAACCATTAATAGCATCTAATACCGCTTCTTTTGCTCTCTCGTTAGGTGTTAGCCAAATTTGACCATCGGCAACTGCTGTAAATGCCCTTGGTTCAAATATCACTCCTGAAACAGTATTAGGAAAGGATGAGCTATTCACTCTGTTTAATATTACAGCTGCGACTGCTACTTGGCCTTCATATGGCTCTCCTCTTGCTTCTCCATATACGGCGTTCGCCATTAATTGAATATCATTTTGCGAGAAACCTGCAGGTGAGTTCATTCCTTTATTTTGGGATTGCACTGTCTGATTGTTCGAACTTGCTTGACCCGATTGTTTTGATAAATCTGTACCACCATAATGACTAAATGAATTCCCTTTGTTTAATTGTTCTTGTACAAACGTCTTGTCATAATTGGAAGCTTTCGTTAATTTTTCCTTTGTTTTTCCTCCTGCTAAACCATCAACAGGAAGCCCAAAGTCGTTTTGGAAGTTTCTTAACGCCCAGTACGTCCCCCACCCGAATACACCATCAATTTTCCCAGTATAAAAACCAAGATATTGAAGCCGTGACTGGAGCTCAATCACATCATCTCCAACAGCGCCTTTTTGAATAACCTGATTTGTAAACGCCTTGGCTTCCTGTATGGGATGTGCTGATAGCATTATGGCACATATCATTAGAACAGAGATTAGTTTAATCATTCTGCCAGACTTCATTTTATCAAACCCTCCAACATAAGATTTCATGAAGATAGTGTCTGAATTAACAAGTTTTTTTATTCACTTACTTAAAAAATTAGTAGAAAAATGAAAATTGTAGTTTTGCGACGAACATACTACGCACACGGAATATGAAAACGCCGATACACTTAGCCACTTGCGAGTTAAAATAAATATTCGATCATATGTACAATTTAACGAAAAAAATACACCACTCTATCATTCAGAATGGTGTACTTTTTTCGTTAAATTTCTGCATATAATGTTTTTTTGTTAGTATATGGGCGTGCTTAACTTTCCTTATTCCGAACCACCAAAGAAAGAACATAAATGGAAGTAAGTAATAAAGCCATTTTTCTTGTGTTAAAAGGATATAATCATATAAACCATGTAATAAAAATGGGACAAAAAAAGATATCAAGATCCAACGATGTTTTTTACCACCAATATTAAATTTAGCTTTACCAAGATAATAACCCATTAACACCCCAAACAAGGCATGACTTGATACAGGAAACAATGCCCTACCAAATGCAAAACCAACCCCATTTGCGACTAAAAAGAGTATATTCTCGACAGTAGCAAATCCTAAGGAGATACTTACTCCATACACAATTCCATCATATGGCTCATCAAAATCTGCGTGTTGATATACAGCAAAAAATAACATGAACCATTTAAAAAACTCTTCTAATAATGAGGCGGATACATAGGAATGAAGAATATTATTTGTTATCAGGCCTTCTGCATCTATTACATATTGGATGAACATAATCGGAAAAGTGATGAATACTCCAAATAAAAAGACTTTAAATACCATCAAGACTGGCTCTTGATCGTATTGATCTTTTAAATAAAAGTAACTGAGCAAAGCAAGTCCTGGGGCAATACCAGCTGATAAAATAAACAGCATAAACAGCCCTCTTTTCTTTCTGTTTCCTTCATCGTATCATGGAAGAGAGTAATTGAACATGCACTTTTTAAAAGCAAGTAATTATGAAAGCAAGGTGTTGACAAATGAAGCGCATTCTTATCATTCATACAGGTGGAACAATCGCAATGCTAGAGGATGAACAAACAGGTGCAGTAGCTCCTAGTGAAAATAATCCACTAATTGGATTAACAAGTAAAATAGATGGACTTGCAGATTTTATAATAAAACAGCCGTTTAATATGCCCTCTCCCCATATTACACCTAATGAAATGAATATTTTAAAAAGATTAATCGAGAAAGAAACGAAAGATCAGCAAGTGGACGGTATTGTTATCACACATGGGACAGATACATTGGAAGAAACCGCTTATTTTCTTGACCTTACTGTTAACTTAAATATCCCTATCGTTATGACTGGAGCTATGCGGTCGAGCAATGAAATTGGATCCGACGGGTTGTATAATTTTATCTCTTCTGTTCGTGTCGCATCTTCGGATGACGCCAAAAACAAAGGAGTACTCGTTGTTCTAAACGATGAAATCCACACGGCAATGAATGTAACAAAAACACATTCCAGCAATGTCGCTACTTTTCAAAGCCCACAATTTGGTCCAATTGGAATTGTCACTAAAGGAAAAGTTATTTTTCATTACCAACCAACCTATCGGGAAAATTATGATCTGACAGAGGTAAGTAAACGTGTTGCATTAATAAAAGCATTCGCAGGTATGGATTCTGAACTCTTCCAAGCGATACAAGATTTAAATTATGACGGTGTGGTAATAGAAGCGCTTGGCCAAGGTAACCTTCCTCCAGCAACACTGCAAGGAATAAAAAATTTATTGCAATCAAATATACCAATTGTTCTTGTTTCAAGATGCTTTAATGGTATTGCCCAAGATATTTATAGTTATTCCGGTGGGGGAAAGGAACTGAAAGATCTCGGAGTCATCTTTTCCAATGGGTTAAATGGTCAAAAAGCAAGGCTAAAATTACTTGTTACACTTACACAAACAAATAACCCTAATCAACTTTATCGCTTTTTTGATAACAAAACCAAGTAAACATAAACAAAAATATAGCCAATTAACTAGGAGCACAGAATCAAATTCTTTTTAGAAAGTAGGTTTTTCGAAGCTTACTGCGAGGCAAGCGGACGATTCACCAATAAAATATGAAATTCCACTTTTCTAATTACGCATTCCTTTTTATAATGAAAATAAGATTATTTTAGAAGTGTGTAGTTTAAAAACCTTCTACCTGATAGATCTGTAAATCATAGAATTCTTAAAAAAATATTCGTATTTTCTTAAATATTCTCTCTTTTGCTTTTAGTCGTGTATATGAAAAAAAATCAAAGAAAACTTTAAAAGGCAGTTGGAACAATTCATTCCAACTACCTTTTGTCTTCAATCTGTAACCCTAGCATTCAATTAGGACTTTTTTTATGTTTCTTTCATCTGGATAGCCTGTGCAATTTGGCCGCCATGAAAGCGTCCGTTTTCAATAAATATTTCATTTGCGTCATTTCCCGCCGCTATCACACCTGCGATATATAGATGAGATACATTTGTTTCCATCGTATTTGAATCAAAAATTGGTTTGCCAGTTTCAGTTTCAATTTCTACGCCAATATCTCGCAAAAATGAGTGATCCGGATGATAACCTGTCATCGCGAACACAAAATCATTAGGGATTTCTTTTACTACATTATCAACCTCATATTTGATCGTTTTATTGGTAATTTCAGTCACACAAGTATTAAATTCCATTTTTATTTCGCCGCTCTTTACAAGCGCAATAAATTCAGGAATAATCCATGGTTTAACACTTGGTGAATAATCACTTCCTCGATATAAACATGTTACATGCGCTCCAGCTTTATGCAGTTCTAAAGCAGCATCGACCGCAGAGTTTTTCCCGCCGATCACTGCAACTTCTGTATCAAAATAAGGATGACCTTCTTTAAAGTAGTGATAAACCTTGTCAAGTTCCTCTCCAGAAATCCCCATATAATTCGGTTGATCATAATAACCGGTTGCGATAATAACATATTTTGATTGATAATGACCTTTATTTGTTTTTATCTCAAAAATGCCATTTTCTCGTTGTTGAATATTTTCTACCGTTTCAAAGCGGTTAATTCGTAATTCCTGACTTCTCGCTACTTCACGATAATAAGTTAAAGCTTGATTTCTGAATGGTTTCCTCTCCACAGTAATGAAAGGGACATCACCTATCGAAAGCTTTTCACTTGAACTAAAGAAAGTCTGATGGGTTGGATAATTGTAAATAGCATTTACAATATTCCCTTTTTCAATGATAAGTGGATTTTTCCCAATTTCTTTTAATGCAATGGCTGCTGCAAGACCACACGGCCCTCCACCGACGATAATGCAATCTTCAATTTGCAAAGCTGTACTCTCCTGTCTTACCGATCACAAGCTTTCACCCAAGTACTGTACAGGCTATCTTTGCTAGTACGAACTTGATATTTCAAGGCTACATTTATTTTCATTGAAAAGTGATTCGGATAATAGTGTAAAAAATCTCCTATCTATACATGATAGGAGATTTTAAAATGTAGTGCAATTAAATTGAATTAAAAATACTTACAGAGTGTTGCAATGGCTTGTTTTTGACTAATTAACTTTCCATATTCATTTAAGACAATAGATGAAAGCAACGAGCTACAGCCGAATTCTTGGCATAAAGTTTCAATCCCTATATACTTTATCGTTTCGATTTTGATTACTAAGTAATAAATATCTTCCATTGCATATAATGAGCTCTCTAATAGTTCAGGCTGTAGCTGATTAATAGCTTTAGCTAAGGAGATACAATGCTCGATATCATGAAAACTAAAAACGAAATTCTCTTTTTCAGTAATGTCTTCCTCCAACACTTTCTCTATTCTAGGTACTATTTGTTCCTCATCATCCAAAGTCAAAATTAAAACAAGTTCTTTCGATGTAAGCGAAAAAATTTCAATTGCTACTGCTTCGCATTCCTCCAGCTCAAAAATCTTGCTTGCTTCAACAAGCATTTCATCAAACAGTTCATCCCAAATAAACGATTCTTTCATTATATCTTCTTGAATAAACCCTCTCACTTTCAACTCTTCAAATGTAATGGAGTATCTAATCTGATTCGGTGAAATTCGCTCAAGCTTCATGAAAACGCCCCCTGAATGCTGCTCTTATCTATATATTATGAAGCGCAAAGAGGATGGTTCATGAATTGAGTTTGATCATATATTCTTCGTATCGCCATATCCGATTGTAATAAGATGTGTTTCGGATTTTGCCCCAAGTCTAAGGGGGAGATGCCTTGTTCCATAACCGTTACTAATAAATAATGTCGTGCCATTTATATTTCTGATTCCCCCATGACTGTATGGACCAAAGCCAAAAATCCGAATTTGACCTCCATGTGTATGTCCACTTAAAACAAGTGAAATATTATGTTCCTTTTCGAGAACATGAATAATATCTGGATTATGGCTAATTAACATGCGGAAATCATCTTTTTTCCTGCCATCCAGAATATTCTCTATCGGTTCCCTACTATTCATAAGATCATCTATCCCTATAATCACGAACTCTTTATCTTTTTTTCGTATTGATAAAGTTTCATTATTAAGAATAATTATTCCACATTCTCGTAAAAGTGAAAGAAGCCGGTCCGTGTTAACCTTATAATCGTTATTTCCCCACACGAAATAAACAGGCCCGATTTGCTTCAGTTGGATCAAGTTATTTTTCACACGTGCAAATGGTACCCCTTTTTCAGTTAAGTCTCCACCAATTATAACGATTTCTGCTTTATCCTTTACTCCATGAATTATCTCTTCATTAATTGTGCGTCGATGGATATCTGATATGAATAAAAATGTGAATTCTCCAAGACTTTTAGGAAATCCATCGAAAGATAATTTTTCTGCTATTATTCGATTGGAGAATGCTTCACGCAACATATAGGAACCTAAAGTAATAAACCCAATCATTACTAAGATTAAAACGATTTCCATACACTCACCCTAAGTTTAGATTAGCTTTTATCATATCATATTCCTTCATAAGGAAAAAAAGAATGTTTTCTTAGGTATGCGGACTAGTACTTCATTATACGATTAAATGATAGGAGCAAAAAGGAGGAATTCATTCCTAGTTTCTAAAATGTATAAACCTTTTTTTAAGGTGGCTAATGCGTTCGGTACTGGTTTTCAGTACCCTCAATAAACTAAGAAAATTCTCCATAATTGTAATATAAATGTAGTTAAACTTTGCGACAGCCTTCTTATGGCATCTTATAATAAAAAGTTTTTGGAATTAGACATTGCTATATCCAAAAACTTCGATTGATAGTAAATTATCTACAGTAAGTAATACTGCTTATTAAAACAATATCAACTAACAGACCACTCTTATTCATTTAGTATTTTCCCTTTTTCTCTATTTATCGTTTCTTGCTTTTTTACACGGAACGACAATAAAATACCTAAAATCCCTACTATAGATGCAATCATAAATGCATCTTGAATCCCAACCATTGCTGCTTGTTTAGGTTGTTGAAGTGATGTGTTTAAGGATGCATTACTCATAACAGAAACTAGGATTGCAGTTCCAATTGATCCGCCAACCATCCGGATTGTATTGCTCATTGCAGTACCATGAGGAATAAGATGGCGCGGCAAGGCATTAATGCCAGCTGTCATTAACGGCATCATCATCATCGAGATACCAATCATCATTATGAAAAATATTGTCGCAATCCATACGATAGATGTATCGAGTGACAAGTTTGCATACAAAATCAACGACACCGTAATTATGGAAAAACCACTTACAGAAAGCCACTTCCCACCAAACCTATCAAATACCCTCCCAGTTACCGGAGACATAAAGCCCATGATTAGTGCCCCTGGAAGCAACATTAAGCCCGATTCAAGAGCGGTAAAGCTTGCTATATCCTGTGCGTAAATGGGTAATAGTGTTTGTGTTCCTACCATGGTCGCAAATACTAAGACAGACAATATTGTTGTGACCGCAAACATTGGTGAGTTAAAGACACGGAATTCCAACATCGGCTGCTTTAGCTTCAACTGTCTTAGGATAAAGATGAATAATGCTACCGCCCCAACGCTAATTGTCCCAATAACTTGCGCGCTCGTCCATCCTGCTGTACCAGCGATACTAAATCCGTAAAGTAAACCTCCCCATCCAAAGGTGGAAAAAACAATAGATATAAGGTCTATTTTTATTTGCTTTTGTTCGGTTACATTTTTCATGAGGAATATTGCTAACAGTAGAACGATCAAAGAAACGGGTAGCACAGTGTAAAATAGAGATCTCCATGAGAAATGGATAATGAGCCAGCCTGCTAATGTTGGACCTATTGCAGGGGCAAAACCCGTGACAAGGCCAACCAGTCCCATTGCAGATCCTCTTTTCTCAGGTGGAAAAAGGGTTAGCATAACCGTCTGCATTAAGGGCATCATGATCCCAGCCCCAACAGCTTGAACAATTCTCGCTAAAAGCAACATAGAAAAACTAGGTGCGATTGCGCCTACCAACGTTCCGAGTGAAAAAATACTTAACGCAGCAACTAAAAGATGTTTGCTTGAAAACCTTTCTATAAAAAATGCTGTGACCGGTATTAATATTCCGTTCGTTAACATAAACGCCGTTGTCAGCCACTGGGCCTGACTTGGATTAATTTGAAAATCACTCATTATAGGAGGAATGGCTATAATGATTAACGTTTGATTCAAAATGGTAACAAAAGACGCCGATAACAAGATTCCGATAATAAGGTTTCGGTTAAATGACTGTTTTTCAGATATCATCTATTTTAAGCTCCTATCAACTAAACTTATTTTTTTAATGCTTCACAAAACAAATCGATCGTATTGAGTAAAAAAGATTCCTCCCACTCATGCAGGAAATGGTCTTTCCATAAAGAGGTGGATGAAAAATAGCCATATAAAGTTGTTAAAAAAATAATGGCCTGTGCTTCTACGTTCACTTCCTTCATTTGGTTTCTCTCTTGCATAGAAGTAAAATAAGAGATGATTAAACTTTTAAGCTTCATCGTATTCTTGGCGATTACTTGATTTAACTCTGGAAAATCGCTTCTTTCTTGAATAGCAATTAAAAAAATGGATTTATTTTTATTCATCAAATCAAAGTAAGACTTTGCTATTAATGTCAAGTCCGTTTCCAAGTCCCAAATAATTTGCTCTGCAAAAATTTTTTCAAAGCATGGAATATAAGAAAATTTTTCTACAGCTGATTCAAAAACACCCATTTTAGTTTTAAAGTATCGAAACACCGTCATTTCACTCACTTCAGCATGATGTGCTATTTCCTTTATTGAAACCGATTGATAGCCTTTATCTTGCATTAATGTTAATGCTGCCTGAAGTATTTTATCTGAAGTATTTAGCATCTCATTTCCTCCAATTATATTTCAATCTTACTAATGTTAGTTAGCCATAACTAACATTAGTATAAAAAAATATCTAATAGCGTCAATTTATTCATACAAATTATTGTGCATTAATCACTTATTGTACAATAACAAGTACAGACTATTAGTCGTAATCCATGTTAACAAATGGTGTATGATAATTAAGCGTGCCTTTGACTTGCTTAATATTTATTTTTTCACCTTCTAAATAGCGATTAAAATCAAAGATAACTGGCATTCGATTGCCACCAATTGCAAACAAAGCCTTCCTTTCTCTCGGAATGTAAGCAGATGTGTGTATTGTTCCGGCCGAAGCATCATATTTGTTAGAAAATATATCTTTTTCTTTATCGTTCAATATTTGATATGCCTCATATGCATCTAGATCATCACTTTGCTTTCCTTCTAATTCCTTCTCTCTCCTTAATGAGTCATCCATACGATAGCGATTTTCTTCTGTTAACACTTCAAAATGATTCGTACTAATATTCGATTTTCTAGCTTCTACCTTTCTTGGTGAAGCTTCTACAACAAATGTTTCACCATTCGGATCTAACAATACATAACTAAATGACGTTCGGTGGGGAATTTCCTTTAATAAAGAGATAGCTTCATCTACATTAGCACAAGTTTCTAAAATAATACGGCCAATCATATTACATACAAATCCATTTTCTGAGCCAACACGGTTAATAAAATTATAGCCCATTGCAAGTCCTTTTTCATTCATTCCATCTGTACGTCCAGTAATTTGCATGGAAGGACCTATAACAGCATAGCCCGTATCTGTTGGGTTATAGATCGTATACCTTCCTTCATAGTAACCAGGATGACTATCATAATTTCTAATTAAAAATTCAGAACCTGTTAAAATAGAGCATCCACTTTTCTCATACTCAACATAATAACCTCCAAAGTCTCTTAAGGCATCCTCCATTGTCCAGTTTAGCGCATCCGCTAACCCATGTAGCTCATCCAACATACTAGGAATAAATTTGGAGAATAGATGAATCGCTTCTTTTTCATTGATATTGAAATGACGTTTTCTCATTGAGGTCAATTGCTTTTCACGATTGGACAGAATAGGAGACTCCTTTAACAATTCACCTTGCATATAGCCAAAATCATAATGATTTCCTTTGAACTGAATGATATCGCTATAAAAATGATTCATATATAACCTCCTCAATTATATTGTAAGATTTTGTTTCATCTCTTTCTCTCTTTTATTCACTTTACAAATCAATTGATAAGAAGTCAAAATTAAAGTCTTGATTTCAAGCTTTATTTACCAATCTATAAAATGTCACCTGCATTCAACGTTGTCCTATGTATTAAAAACAGATTTATTCCTGAGGTCCTTTGCTCATCATTTGCCCAATTCCATTCGAACACCTTTCTTATTATAACTTCACTTTACCTATCAATTGAAAAGGAATCAAGTTAAAAATCTCGAATGAAAAATTTTGCCCCTATAAAGTTGATTATATTAGGTGATTTCGCAAAGCGACCTTTTAAAAAGGAAATAATCTGAAGCGGATTGAACCGCAAAAAGCTATTTTAACTATAGCCTCACTTAGTATAAAAAAATCACTATAGCAAATATGCTATAGTGATTTTTCTGTACTAAAAAGATATTTACTTTTTATTATTATAATATGTACTTAACTCATTACAATATTTATTTAGAGATGAAGTGGATACTCCGAACCACTCAGCAATTTCTTTTATAGTTAGTGAAAGAGGTTCAAAAAAGGAATTCTCTTGACCAAATCGGATAGCTCCAGCTGCTATTGCTACTTCTTTTCGAGCATTTGGCTGCTGTTCTACTAAATAATCTTCTACTATTTCTAGTAATTTTTTTGGATCCCGATTATTCCTCTCTAAAAAATCCATTGCTTCGATCAGCACTCCCGCTTCAAAGTCGGTAAATTCTCCTCCACCATATCCATCTTCAACAAGTAGTTGCCAAAATAAGATTCCATTTTCTTTTAAAAACGCTGAAGCTGATTGTTCATTTTCAGCTTCAAATTGCTTTGCGAATTCCGTAAACACAGCATGATGGTCAGTCGGGAAGAAAATTAAGCTTGAAACTGCCAAATAGTGATTTTCCTTAGAAGTTCCATCAGGTAAAATGAAGCAATATACATGCACACCTACTGGAATAGGTTTATGACTTTCCCGTCTCAAGCAAATGGTTTCATCTTCCAAAATATTTTTCACAGACATATAAGCCTCATCAACCGCGATGACTTCACCAATGAAAACACGTGGATTTGTCCATGTTTTTAAAACTTTTTCTACAGACGGACGGATGATCTTCTTCTGTTGTTTTTCTAAATAGTTCTTCCAAATTTCCGGTTTGTGATGGAAAAAGAATTCATCCATCACAATCGTTTCAATCATTTCTTCCATTAAATGCTGCTTTAATGGTTCACTCCACTCTCTAACTAATTGCAAATAATTACTTACATCTCTTCTTTCGGGATACTCATCGTAAAAAGTTTGTAATATTCTTTCAAGTTCTTCCTTTTTCACTTCTTCTATAGATGTTTCCTTTTTTGATTGACAACATTTTTTATACTTCTTTCCGCTCCCGCATGGACACGGATCATTGCGTCTTACCACATGAACACTTCCTTCAACTCATAAAGATATTATTTAAGTCTAACATTATTTCGCAATAATATGTAGTATAGCTATATGATTATAAATATCTTTAATAAAGCCTAGCTATTGTTTATGTATATTAGTATTTGTGAATATACCTACATTATAGTCGGCTATATAAAATACTATTCCAATCTTTAAAAACATCTCTCACATTTAAACCTCATTTAGCGAGATTAATTGGTTTGGCAGAAATTTTAATTATACAAAAAACGTCTCCTTTTTGCCAATGCTTAGCCAAAGGAGACATTCCATTCGTTATATCCTATGAATTGAATACTATGAAACTAGTTTTTGTCCGCAATTCCCACAAAAGTTACCGCCGCCAGTTTTTTCTCCGCAATTAGGACAGAAATTAGGCTTTTGATTACCTGCAGAATTTTTCTGTTCTCCATTGTTCGAATTTGCTTGGACCGGGTTATCATGATTCTGATTCATATTTTTCATCATTTGATTGGCTACATTCATTCCCATCATCATTCCGGCCATGTCTGATGCAGCCCCACCGCCTTTCACTTTCCCCGAGGCAATTCCATCTGTCATGGAAACCTGTTGATACCTGTTTACATCGCCAATCATTCCATGGGAAGCGGTCTTCGTGATCATATCTTGAATTTCTTTTGGATAGTTGAAGCTCATTATATTAAAGCCTGTGACTGTCATCCCACTATCGATAATCTGCATATCAAGATCCTCTCTAATGCCTTTTGCAATATCGAAAGCATTGGCTTGCAGATTAAACATATCTTTCCCTTCTCTAGTAATCCATTTCATTAATAGCTGGTCAAGAATGGAAGTAATCCGAATCTTAATATCCTCAACTAGATAACTATTTTTTATCCCTGCCACTTTATCTATAAGAGCAATATAATCATTGACTTTAAAATTAAAAGTACCATTAGCACGAATAGGCATGCCACCAGGAAGTTGCGCAGTTGGAATATTAATTGCATTTTTCGTGCCCCATTTAACTGTGAACTCTTTCGTATTCACAAATAATACTTCCACTCTCATGCCGCTATTAAAACCAAATTTAAAACCTTTTAGCGTTGATAAAAAAGGGATGATTTGCGATTCAATATTATAATCCCCCTCATCCTCAAAAATACCTTCGACCTTACCATTATTTAGAAATATCGCATCTTGGCCAGGACGGATAATAAGTCTACTTCCTTTTTTTATCTCCTCATTGCTCCACTTCCAAAAAATCATATCATCCCTAAATTCTTCCCATTCCACTACATTAGCAAATTGACTTTTAAAAAATGCCATCATTCATCATTTCCTTTCTGGATACATCCATCTGTATTTCTTGTCACTTTCTGTAACTATTGATTAAAATTTGCCTCTACTACCACTATGGGAGTGTCCACCCCTTGTAACTCCACCGCCACCACTGCTCCGTCCGCCACCGCTACTGCTATTATTTGATGGCTTTTTACGTTTTGAAGTGGATGTTCTTATATAAGTATCTCTTCTTTGAAGCACCTTCGAACTATTTGAATCACGATAAGTCTTTTCACTAATCGTCCGCTTTCCACCTGAGTTATAAACCATCACACTGACAATCAATCCAGCGAGTGCAAGGGAAGCAATGAGTTGAAACCAAATATTAAATAATAGATTATCTGGATCTACCCCTGGTCTAATTCCCATATATTTATAGGATGTTTTAATAAAAGTTTGAAACGCTTGCTCATAGTTTCCTTTAGATAGATTCGGAGTGATCTTTTCACGGATAAGATAGAGTCTATCATTATCCAAGTATTCTTTCGCCTTATAAAATCCTGCCAAATATACATCTCTCGTGTCCATATCAATCGTTAAGATGGCAGTATTTCCATGAGGTTTATCATACCCAAGTGCATTGTCATCATAAAAGTCTTGCATATATGGAATAATATCTTTACCTTCTGTATCATTGGTAGTTAATATAATAAAGTCTGTTTCTCTTTTTTTCCCATACTTATGAGCCAAAGCTTCTAGATTCTCAATTTCATCTTGATCTAAAAGATTCGCATAATCATAAATATGCTGCTTCGGCTCATTAGCGGCTAGGACCGGATTGACTACCGATGGAATCAATAGAAGGATGACTAGAAGAGAGAACATCATACTTAAATATAATTTATTTCTCACCAAAAACCACCACCCATAATCAATGAGATTAATTTTAATGTAATAAACGAAGTACCAGCAATACCGCTAAACCACAAAGCAACTTTCGAATAACTAATTGGTGGTTTCCCAATTACTTTACCTGTTTGCCCATTCATCGCAAATGTATGTTCCGTTTTATCAAAATCATAATACACCATCCACACTGGGAGAAGCACATACGAAGCATTTTTTTTCTTTGTATTTATTTGTTTGTGCTTGTAACTTACAGAGGAATAACCTGAAATCGTAGAACTAATATAGGTTTCTATGAAGTTCTGTATTTTTGTTTTTGCTCGGGGCAATAGATCCGCATCTGTATAATTATACTTTTCCGCAATATAACCCGCTAAATAAGGCGTTTTAAATGGTTTTAATTGATCATAATGATAAGGTTCCAATTTATCCATTATTTCATCATTCATTTTTTCCGATGCATCAACAGGTACTTTCACATAATCTAGATTGATATCCCGGTATACATCGAAATATTTTGTTTCTGTATAAATATAATCGCCTCTTGTATATGTCCTCACTTTAGTACCTTGAGCATCGACCTTAACCTTACTATTTAAATCATACAACCAAAAAGGAACATACATCCCGGTTATCCCTTTTATTCGGTCAGCTGTCATAAAACCCTTTGGTGTCAGCAAGCCATTCTTACACCAGGTCTGAAAAGCTTTTTTTGCTTCATCCTTACTAATTGTAAAAGGAATAACCTTTGCGGGCGCTAACATTCCAGAAAGTCGATCCCCAATAACAACCGCCGCTCCACAAAAGCTACAAGTGGTTGCTGTAGTTTCAGCTTCTGTTATGAGTATAGCGCCACAATTTTCACAATGATATTCATTCGCTTCATCTTCTGAAAAAGTAGCTGTAATTAGATCTTCTGAAAATTCTTCTATATTTTCTTTTCTTCCGCAACTATGACAAGATAGCGTTCCTGTTTCGCTATCAAATTCCATATCATCCCCGCAGTTAGGACATTTGTATTGTATGATCATCTTCTATTCACCTCTGTTGATAACACATTCACCCCTATCTACTAATAAAGCTGTAGCTTTAGCTACAGCTTTACGGTAAGGGTCTTAGATTGTTATTCTTTATTGTTTAACTTTGCCTTTAAAGCAGCTAACTCATCATCTACACCGGTATTACTATCATATTTTGTCATTAAATCCTTTATGTCATCTTTTGGATTCGTATTCAATTCAGCCATTGCATTGGCCTCATCAAGTGCTTTATTCACTTTTTCTTCCATTCTTCCAAATGCTGACACCGATTGATTGGCACCTGAGATAGATGAACCCATTTTATTCAATCTCTCTTGCGTTTTTGCTACAGCCATCTTCCCTTTGATAATCGTTCTGCGCGCTTCCAACTCACCAATATCAGAAACAAGTTTATCATGCATTTCTCTCATACGAACGGCATTAGATGCTGCCAAGCTATAAGCTTGTTGTAATTCAGACTCTTTCCCTACTAACGTAGTTTTCTTTTCCAAAAACTTTCTAGCATCCTCTTCATTTTCAGATTCCAATGCCTTGATTGCATAATTCTGCATTTTTTCGATTTCCGATACACACTCATTTAACGCTCTTTTTGATCTTTGTTCTTCCGCCATAACAGAAGCCGTTTCAGCCTTCACCTTGCCTAAATCACTATTCAAGTTCCTCATATATTGATCGATCATCTTCTCTGGATTTTCAGCTTTGTCCAATAATGCATTAATATTACTTGCCATAATATCTTTAAATCTAGTTAAAATACTCATAATATCCTCCCTGTTTTTAAGTTATAAGTATATATACTGTCTTTATACATAAAAGGTTTCATTTTTACTTAAAAAGTTTCAAAAGAATAATCAATTGGCCCTTGATTCCCTTGCCAATATGTCCTACATGTATCAGTTATGTAGTAGAAATCTCTTAAAAAGAATCAACCAACCTTACATACAACCTTTGATCTTTCTAACTATTAATCTATAGTTAGTTTTAGATGTTTGAAATTTCCGATTTTTAATTATAATATTAGGGTCTCTTTTTCTTTATCTTACTTAAATTAACATACGCAAAAGTACGGGTCAATGCGGAAGCTTAAATGCTCACAGCAGAAAATCAGTATTGTTATAGAATCTAATAATAATTAAATTTAAAAGCAAGGTAGAATCTGATTAAATTCATCGTGGGGTGATATCATGAAATACTTTGAAGAAGCGAAAAACATTTGGAAAAGTTATGTTCCAAAGAGTGGTCAATCAGATATGGTGGAAGGGGAACTAATAAGAGCAACTGAAAAACTTCGATATGAAGCACAAAATAATGGAAATGCAAACTGGGATGAAGGGTTTGAACTATTTTGCCAGTACCTCTGGGACACTCTAAATGATGAAAATGTTTTTGGACATCATGTTTTAATGGAAATAAGAACAGACATTGATACATTGTTTAATCATGAACAGCCATATTTCGATGATGATCTATATGATAGAATTACAGACCATATTATTGAGTGGAGCTTAGCTCATAAGGGGCCAGTTAAAAGAGAAAAGGATCAAAAGCAATTTAGATAATTTGTGAAACAAAACAAAGGATAGATAAAGCAAATTCTATTATGCTCTTCTATCCTTTGGGTATGAGATCAAATAGAATTAGATTAACTTCTTTAAAAAGGAACGCATCTACTAATCCCTCTATTCTTAATCAAAGAGGAATATTCTACTCACCACTGACAGTCGCCTTTTCAACCATCTCTTTTAAATCATCCAAGGTCTTACCTTTGAATTGCTTTCCATTTATATAAAGTGATGGTGTACTAGCTACGTTTAGACTTTTGGCAATTGCCATGTCTTTTTCCCATGCGACTTTTCCTTGATTTTCTGCAAATGCCTTCATTACTTTATCCGTTTCTTCCACATTTGCTACTTCCGACAACGTTTCTTTCAAAAATGTATCCGTATATAGATCTACTTTCTCGTACGACAAATCATCAGGTTGCTTCTTAAACAACAAGTGATGGAAAGACCAGAATTTCTCATTTCCTAGCTCTTGATAAACGGTTTCTGCAAATTGCGCAGATCGATGTGAATCGATATTAATAAATGAATAATTCATGAAATAAAATTTCACTTTACCTTTTTTCACAAATTCCTGATCTATTAGCGGATAAAGTGACTCGTCAAAATCTTTGCACGCAGGGCATTTATAATCGCCAAACTCAACAATGTCCACAGGTGCAGACTCCTCCCCTAAAAATGGCTGATCTTCATAGTCAATCACAGCTGATTTTTTCTCCATATCAGTTAATAGAATAATACCTACAATACATACTATAATAATACCTAAAAACCATAACATTTTTTTTAACAAAGCTTCCAACTCCTTATTCATACTACATAACGTAGTGTACTCTCCTAAAAAAATTTACGACAAAGCGTAAATAAATAATCCACAAAGTATAGAAAAAATTGAAAATGACATTACAGTTAACTTTAACGGAATTTTTAAAGGTGGTTCCGTCAAAGGATCTAAAATATATTTAATTCGATAGTTAACCGATGTATCTGCGAACGAGACATAAGAGAATGGCATTTGTGCTTGCTTCCTAGCCTTTAACATTTTTAAAAGTGCACTACCTATATTCACAGGAGTTCCCTGCTTGTCCAAAGCATGTTCATCAGCCAGTAATTCCTTAACAATTTTGAATCTCTGATGGAACCACCTCAAAATTGGAATATACCACATTGTTGAAGCGCATAAAGAAATTAAAAATATTTTCAGTGGATCATGATTGTTTTGGTGATATAATTCGTGCAAAATTACTGCCTCTAGTTCCCCTTCATCAAGCAACTGCATCATACCGGTTGACAAAACAATCCTTGGCTTAATAAACCCCATCGTCACCGCAATCGGCGCTGGATAAGATATAACCGTAAAAGCTTCTCTTCCATTAGTATGTCTGTCATTCAAATCTAATGTGAGCTTGTTCTCTTTATAATACTCAAAAATTCTTTGCATACGCTTAGTCCAGAAAATTTGCGAACTAACTTTCCTTACTAACAGAAAGACAGTAAAAAATACAAGTGCATCAAGACCATATTCAAGAAAAGACAGTCCAATTGATTTAACGATACTATGACAGACTGTCACAAGATTAAATCGAACCTCCCAACCCGCTAGAATCGACAGTACATACAGAGTCATTTGGAGCAAAACCGTTCCCGTAATAAGCAAAGTGGCAATAAACATAACATTTACCTGACGTTTTGACATCTTTCATTATTCCTTTTTTAAATCTTTTATTTTTTGTTCTAACTTAGCGACAAGATCATCATCTACATCTTCAAGCGCATCGAGCATATGATTTACCACAACGCTTCCAAATTCATTCATGAGTTCATGCGTCATTTCTTTCGATTGTGTGTGAAGGAATACTTCCCTTGAATGGATCGGTTTGTATAGTGACTTTCTCCCCTCTATTCTTTTATGCAGAATTCCTTTTTCCACTAATCTGTTCATCACAGTCATCACTGTGTTGAAATTCGTTGCTTTTTCTCTTTCGAGAACATGCTGTACTTCTTTAATGGCCATCTCAGTACCATCCCATAAAATGTCCATAATTTTTGCCTCAAGGGGTCCAAAAAAACGATTAAGTCCACTTTCATTCATCTTAAATTTTCGAATTCTCACCATCCAAACACCTCACATTACACATTGTAGTGCATTCTCCATTTGATTGAAAGTATTTTTTCTCACTAACGTTGTAATACCAACAATTATGTGAATTACAAATCAATAGTGGTTTTCATTTAAACTAAAAATAGTTTGATTTTTTTGGGGTACTTAGGGAGCTTTTTAATATAATAAGTGGACATGTGTTTATACTAAACAACTGTAATACAACGAAAATGCTTCTAACAATATTGCTCTTTATATAATAAAAAAGATGGTTGTAATCTACAACCATCAAAATAAAACGTTTAATATTATGGGATCTGACTCTTTTTAGCGTAAATTAATCTAATAAATCATTATATTCATACCTTAAATTGATTAAAATCAATTACGCGTTCACAAAGTCTTTGTATAAGTTTAGCTTCATGACTTACAATAATGACTCCCATCTCTCTCTTTTTTGCGATGTGAAGAACAGCGTGCCAGATTTGTGCTTGGGTGATTGCATCAAGCATCGTTGTCATTTCATCAGCAATTAGAAACCGCGTGTCCGGACCTAACGCACGAGCTAAACAAAATCTTTGTAATTCTCCTCCAGACAGCTCGTTGGGCCAACGCGATAGCCATTCCTTTTCAATTCCTAACGAGGCTAACAACGCTTGATCAGGCTTCCAACCTTCGTTAAGTGTCTTGTGCATTTTCCAACGCGGATTGATTGCTTTTTCCGGATGCTGAAAAACTAATTGAACAGGGTGATAACTGTTTTTCCGTATGGGTTTCCCATTAAAAGTCACGGTCCCTTCCACTGGTTGCTCAAAACCCGCTAATAGCCGACAAAAAGTTGTTTTCCCTTGTCCACTTGGTCCTGTAATGCCAACAATCTCTCCTGGCTTCACTACTACGTTTATCCCGCGAAATAACCATGGACCGTTTCCATATCGAAATCCCATGCCTTTTGCTTCAAGTTGCATGTATACACCTCACCCTTCCACCCCTAAGTTCTCTTATTTCTGGTTGGTTACTCTGACACTCTGGGGTTGCTAGTGGGCATCTCGGTGCAAACAAACATCCCGGCGGTAAGGCGCTTGAGTGAGGTTGCGAACCAGGAATTGGAATAAAGTCATTTTGGGGTAATGCCCTCCACAAAGCCTTACTATATGGATGTCGTAAATCTTCACCTTTACCGGAAAAGTTATTTACTGGAGCAATCTCTACTGTCGTTCCAGCATAAAATACAGCAATTTCATCTGCAATAGTAAGAGCCGATTCAATATCATGGGTAATTAACATGACAGCACAACCCGCGTCAGCCAATTCTCTAAAATTGTTTAACGCTTCCTTCATGACTGTCGGGTCAAGCCCAGGTGTTGGCTCATCTGCAATGATGACCTTAGCTCCACTTACTATAGCTGTTGATAATAATGTTCTTCTAGCCATCCCTCCAGAGAGTTGAAATGGATACATGTTTTCAACCTCTGGCTTTAGACGATATCGTTTAAAAACCA
The DNA here is from genome assembly GCF_001591545.1 of Lederbergia lenta NBRC 16444. GTDB lineage: Bacteria > Bacillota > Bacilli > Bacillales > Bacillaceae_C > Lederbergia > Lederbergia lenta. Next base: position 1,036,950 of record NZ_BCVC01000001.1, on the reverse strand, counting down.
TTTTTTGTGCCGTAACTGCAGCTCCGCTTTTTACAGCTGTTCGAACTTGCTTTCCAACTCGCATGAGGGGATCTAAATAATTGACTGATTGTGGTACGAGTGCAATCTCTTTCCCTCTTAATGCCATTTTTCGATCAGGAGTGAGCTCTTCTCCGGCATATTTCATTTTCCCGCTTATACTTGCATTATCGGGGAGTATTCCAAGTATCGCATGTGCGAGTAAACTTTTTCCCGAACCACTCGCACCTACGACAGCAAGAATCTTACCAGCTTTCAATGTAATACTTAAATTTGATATTACCTGATGATTTTTCTGCCGTAATCCACTTGTATATTGCTTAAATGATACCGATAAATTTTCCACTTCAAGAATAGACATTTGTAAACTCCTCTAAAAAAATTAAACAGAATATATCTAGTTAGTCGTGAGCCCTAGTAGGATCTATAAGCATACGCAGGTTTTCTCCAATTTGGTCAAATGCCCGTACGATAATTAGCAAACAAAGCCCTGGAAAAAAGGCGAGCCACCACATACCTGAAGATAAGTACTTCATCGATTCTGAAAGAATGATTCCAATAGCAGGTTCATGAGGCGACAGTCCCAACCCTAAAAATGTAACTGCTGCTTCATGTAAAATAACATGAGGAAATAATAACATAAAGCCAATTAGGATTTGGGGAATTATATGAGGAAAAATGTGGTGTAATGCAATCCACCAACGAGATTTACCCATTTGCTTCGACACTTGGACATATTCTGCCGAACGTATTTGCATTACTTCTGCTCTAATAACACGGGCAAGACTTGGCCAATGTGTGAGCATCAGTCCCATCACAATTCCTTTAAATCCTCCACCTAAGGTAAAAGCAATTAAAATCAGAGTGACCAAATGTGGAACGCTTAGAAATAGGTCGATGAGCCAAGAAATCAAGCGATCTGCCATTTTCCCCATAGAAGCGGCTATGCCAAGAATGAGGGCAATTAATGCACTTCCAGTCGCACCAATTAATCCAACCCCCATACTTAACGAAAGCCCCATGACTGTTCGTGTAAACATATCTCTTCCTAACCAATCCGTACCAAAAAAATGGTCAAGGGATGGAGGTGAGTTTCGATTAGTAAGATTCGTAGTAATCCTACCTTCATCAAGGAAAATACCAGCCAATACAACACTTACTAAAAATATAGTTGCAATAAGAATCGTAATAAGCGTTCGCTTTCTTCTATTTAAGAAAAACTTCTTGTTTTTTTCTTGGAGGGTAGCTTTCATATCGTTCGTCCCTCCTTCATTCTTGGGTCTAATAAGAGATAAATTAGATCAGCTAGTAAATTTCCGACAAAGACAAATAATGTACTAAAAATAACTAATCCTAATAAAAGTGGAACATCTCCTCTTATACCTGCCTCTACCGTTGCCTGTCCTAAACCAGGATAGGAAAAAACTTGCTCTGCGAGGACTGCTCCCCCAAACAATTCACTAAAAGCAGCAAATTGTAAGGTAATCGCAGGCAAAGCAACATTCCGCAATCCATGTCTCCAGAACAAAGTGAACCCACGCTCCCCTCTCGCTCGAGCAAATAAGATATAATCACTAGATAATACATCTATTAATTTTTGGCGTGTATGTAACGCCACATTTGCAACACCAACCATACTAAGCGTTATTGCAGGAAGGATAAGATGTTTCATTTTATCTAGCACGGTTACATCTTCTGCAAGTACCCCAGCTGGAATCGCCATGCCGATTGGGAACCATCTTAACCACACAGCAAAGACAATCAGTACTAAAAGTCCCATCCAAAAAGTTGGAGTGGATGCTAGTGTGTAACAATACCATTTTATCACTCGGTCAAGCCAAGTATCCTTTTTCATTGCTGAGACTACTCCCATAACAAAACCGATGATCCCTGATAATGCCCAAGCAGTCATCATAAGTACAAGCGAGTTTAGGAATCGTTCACCAATAATTTCAGAAACTGGACGCCTGAATATCATCGATGTTCCCAAATCACCTTTAAGTAACGCAGATCCCCAGTTTAAAAACTGAACAGTAACTGGTTGATTGACTCCCCAATATTCAGCTATTTTCTCTCGTTGTTCAGGACCTACTTTCAACATATCCGCGCCAATATACGCCTGAATTGGATCAATCGGAGAATTTTTAATTAATAGAAAGGAAATTAAACAAATGGCGAATAATAATGTAGCCATTCTTACACCTTTCAATAGTAGAAAGATACCAATCTTCCCGAATCTATTTTTGTTCACATTAATTACTCCATTTCCAGTCAACAATATTATCTGTTGCAGGCCAACCATGCCCATGCACATGAATTCGTTGTTCTCCTATATCAAGGCCGTCTTTTACTAAATATAGATGGTCAATATTTACTAACCACGCCCATGCAGCATCGCCTTTCGCACTTAAACCAGTTGTTCCGTCCCACTGTGCTTTTTTCCAAAACTCAATTGCTTCTGTTTCACTTGCAGCGCCAATCGCGTTTTGAAAATATTCATCGACCTTTTTATTTTCATAAAAACCAGTGTTATAATAGTCTATTCCAGCGTTTTCACTACCATAAATATTAAACATTTCATGAGGATCATGGCTTCCCCATCCCATTAGAACAGCACTTGAGTACATATTATTTCCGATGACATCCCAGCTTGCTCCCTCTATTTTGATATTTATTCCAAGTGGTTTCATCATATCTGCAACACTAATAGCAAGGGATTGTCTAATCTCATCATTTGCTAAGTAATAAAGAGTAAACTCGGCTTTCATTGAGTCTTTATCAAGAATGCCGTCACCATCAGTATCTTTCCAACCTGCTTTTTCTAAAAGTTTGCGCGCTCCATCTAAATCTGCATCTTCAATAACTGTATCTGGATTCCACCATGGAAGTCCGTCTACTGAAGTATAAGCAGGTGTCCCGTAGCCCTCCAAAACACCATCGACAAGTGCTTGACGGTCAATTGCGATATTAATCGCATGACGTATAGCTGGATCAGCTGTTATATCATTACCAATTGGTAAGCCATCTTCCGTAAAGTTACCTGATTTTACAAACGGAAAGACAATTCCACGATTATCAACTGTTTCTACTGCTTCTAACCTCATGCCCGGTACTTCTCGATTACTGAATGCAGCTGGTATATAAGCAATATCCACTTCACCTGCTTGAGCAGCTGCAAATGAAGCATCTTCACTTAAAAATAAAAAAGTCACCTGTTTAAAATAAGGCTTTTTACCATAATAATTTGGATTAGCCTTTACAATGAGTTGCTGTCCTTTATCCCATTGAACAAATTGATATGGGCCCGACCCTATCGGATTTTCTGCATAGTCTGCACCATAAGCATGTTTTGGCACAATTCCTGTCGCTGCTAGTGTATTAATAAATGTTGATTGCGGTTCTTTCAATGTGAACTTCACTGTTAACTTATCTAATGCTTCCACTTTTTCCATGACATTAAGATCTACAACTGATCCATTTTTAGTAGCTGTTTCAAATGTGAATACAACATCCTCTGCTGTCAAAGGTTCACCATCTGAAAACTTTATATCATCGCGTAATTTTACAGTCCAAATTTTGCGGTCTTCTTTGTCTACCTCATAACTGACAGCAAGATCATTTACAATTTGAAGCTTATCGTCTCTTTTTAAAAGAGTACTTTGAAATAAAGGTGAGCCATAACGCCCCCATCCTGTCGTTGGATCAAACCCTGTTTCAGGCTCAGAACCAAAAGCCATCATAAGCTCATCTTTTTTACTATCAGCCACATTATCCCCATCATTCTTCTGTTTAGGTTTCGATTGATTACATCCTATTAATATAATAGAGGAAACCATCATGGTTAATAATATGATCCCTAACATTTTTTTCATTTACTTCTCTCCATTATTTATGTTTTACTTGCCCTAAATAAATTATATTTTTTCTACCGGTGCTAATGTGAACTTTCCATAGTCAACACCTTTTATACTCGTTAATTTATTGCTTAGTTGCTGAATTTCTCTTGCTTTTCCCTTTACTATAATGAGCTCCAAACAACTGGCATGATTTAAATGAAAATGCGTAGTCGCCAAAATATTATCATGCATACTATGTTGAATTTGTGTAAGCTCTTCAAGTAGGTTTCTTTGATGATGGTTGTAAAATAAAAGGATGCTACCTGCAACAATTTGATCATCCTTTTCCCATGAATGTTGGATGAGAGCTTCTCGAACGAGGTCACGAACAGCTTCAGAACGGTTTTCATACCCCCTAAGTTGGACTAGATCATCGAACTTTCGAAGCAAATGACCTTCCATTGATATCCCAAATCTTTTTAAAGTAGAATCTTCCATTGCCAGCACTTCCTCTCTTTCATTACATATTTACATATAAGTAACACGTTTATGTGTTTTTGTAACACTGTATGTCGCAGTTATATTTGCATACATAATAAAATGGCATTTCTACTCTATCATGATGAAGTCATCGAATCAATGTATAAACCCAAACTAGATAAGAAAAATTCTAATCAATAAAGATTAGCAGCCAAAAAGGAGTGTTACATTATTTAAAAATCGTAGCATCATCATTCGCAAACTGTTACCATCTTATGTTATTTACAATCCGTTTTAGTTTATTCCTCTATTTTAGATGTAGAATGCTTTCTTTTTAAAACCGATATGCTGATCACAAAATTCTTTATAATTAGTGTTATTTTCATTCTTTTTTTAAGAATGAGATGACTTGAACATATTTAAGAGATGATACTATTTAATACTTGTGATAAAATATTATGTACTTCCATGTGGGACATAATTCTACATTGCATGGACAATTTACACCCCATTTGTCGATTAATCTTGAAATTCCTTATCCTTTTAAGTGAGAATTTTCAATTAATCAGTTAAATTATACACTCGTCCACTTCCTAAATAAAATGGTTACTAATATGCCTTTATGGGGAATAAAGAGATGGAGTAAGTGAGAACAGGAGGAAGACATGATGAACCAAACAGTCGATCATAATGCACTTTTACGAAGTGATGTGAAAAAACTAGGTAATATTTTGGGGGAAATTTTAGTTCATGAAGGTGGACTAGAATTATTTAATACTGTTGAAACCGTCAGGGAAAAAACAAAAGCTTTACGCAAAGAGTACAATGAAACAACTTATCAAGAATTAAAAGATTTAATTAGTAGTCTAGAAGTAACAATGCGTCAACAAGTCATAAGGGCTTTTTCAATCTATTTCCACTTAATCAATATCGCTGAACAAAATCACAGAATTCGTCGCAAAAGACACTATCAGGTTGATGAGCAAGGTGTACAACCTTTCTCACTGGAAATGGGAGTTTCGAAAGTAAAGGATTACCAATTACCAACAGATGTACTGAAGCAAGTAATTGACGATTTATCCATCGAGTTGATTATCACAGCTCACCCAACGGAAGCAACAAAGCGAACTGTATTAGAGATACAAAAAAGAATTTCTAACATTCTCGAGAAAATAAATAACCCATTGGCTACACAAAAAGAGCGATTAGGCTTTGAAGATAGCTTATTTAATGAGGTTATAGCATTATGGCAAACAGATGAATTACGACATCGCAAACCAAAAGTGCTTGATGAAGTGAAGAACGGGCTTTATTATTTTGATCAAACGTTATTCGACACACTCCCTGCTGTTCATCAAGAGTTGGAGTTACAGTTAAACCATCATTTTCCTGAACAAAAATGGGAAGTCCCAAATTTCCTTCATTTTGGATCTTGGATAGGTGGGGATCGAGACGGAAATCCAAATGTCACACCTGAAATTACTTGGGAAACATTACAAATGCAACGCGAGCTTATTCTCAAAAAATACGTAAAATCAATGACTGAACTAATGAAAAGATTTAGCCAATCCATTAACCGAGTTAGTATTAGCCAAGAATTAGTTGATTCTGTAGAGCATGATGAATCAATTTATCTTGAAGAAGATGAAAAATGGCCTATTGAATCTGAATTGTACCGCAGAAAATTCGCAATTATTTTAAAGCGTCTTCGAGATGTTGGTAAATCTGAAGCTGGGTATGTCACTTCTGAAGAATTATTAACCGATTTGATTCAGATAAGAGATAGTGCTGAAAAACATCAGCCTGCTCAAAGGAAATTGAAAGCTATCCGAACAATCATTAGACAAGTGCGACTATTTGGATTCCACCTAGCAACGCTAGACATAAGAAATCACAGTGGTGAACATGAATTTGCAGTGAATGAAATCTTAAAATCCGTCAACGTTGCTGATAACTATTCAAATCTTACAGAAGAAGAAAAAATAAGTATACTTGAAGAAGCTTTAAATGACCCGAGATCCCTATTACTACCTGAAGATGGGTATTCTCAAGAAACACAAGCAATTTTAAAGGTCTTTAAATTAATCAAAGAGGCACATGCAGAGTTCGGAAAACGTTCCATAGAAGTTTATTTGATTAGTATGACCCAATCACCGAGTGATTTACTTGAGGTCCTTCTTCTAGCTAAGGAAGCAGGTATTTATCGTCTTTATTCTGATGGTCATGTAGAAAGTGATTTACATATCGCTCCTTTATTAGAAACAATTGATGATTTACGTGCTGGTCCAAAAATCATGCGAACATTATTTGAATCAGACGTTTATCGCGAGCAAGTGAAGCAACGCGGAAATCATCAGGAAATCATGTTGGGTTATTCAGACGGGAGCAAGGATGGCGGTACGCTTACTGCTAACTGGAAGCTGTTTAAAGCCCAAGAGGAAATTCATAATATGGCTAGAGAATTCAATATTCACTTAAAGTTTTTCCACGGACGAGGCGGATCATTAGGTCGTGGAGGTGGATCTTTAAACACGAGTATCCTCTCACAACCAGTTGAAACCTTAGGTGATGGTGTGAAAATTACGGAACAAGGAGAAGTACTTTCTTCTAGATATTTACTGAAAGACATCGCTTATCGTAATTTAGAACAAGCTGCTTCGGCATTACTTGAAGCATGCTCAAGAGTACAAACTACTTCTAATCACGGATATTCTCGTGAAAAAGAATGGGAACTTGCAATGGAGGAAATTTCTACCCATTCATTAGAAAAATATCAGTCCCTTGTATTCGGTGATCCAGATTTCTTAACTTATTTTAACCAAGCAACCCCATTGAATGAAATTGGTGCCCTTAACATCGGGTCAAGGCCGATGAGTAGAAAAAACAGTCAACGTTTTGAGGATCTACGGGCAATCCCTTGGGTGTTTGCATGGACACAATCAAGGCATATGATCCCTGCTTGGTATGCTGCCGGTTCAGGATTTGAAGCGTATATTAATCAGCATCCAGATAACCTCTTGCTGTTGCAATCAATGTATGAAAAATGGCCGTTCTTTCATGCTACAATAAATAATTTACAAATGGCTTTAATGAAGGCAGATATGAAAACCGCGAAGGAATATTTAACATTAGTGGAGGATCCTGTGATCGCGGAACGAATCTTCCAAGATATTGCAGATGAATACAATCGGACTCGAACTGCGCTCTTGCAAATATCAGGTAATCAAGAATTATTGGACCATTCTCCAAATATTCAAGAATCTGTGCAAAGACGTAATCCATATGTTGATCCTTTAAATTTCTTGCAAGTTGACTTAATTCGCCAATTAAGAGAAACCGAAAATCCATCGGATGAGCTTGTAACCCAAGTTCTTCTCACGATAAACGGCGTCGCAGCAGGATTAGTTAATACCGGTTGATAACGAAAAGGAGCCATTTCTCTGTTTGGGAAATGGCTCCTTTTACTATACAATCATTTTAATAGAGGCCATTTGCTGTTAGTCTAAAAAAATGATATATACCATGATAGGATCGTTTCATCGAAAAAATAAACAATCAATGTACCCACTGCAATAAAAGGGCCGAACGGTATCGGTTTTTTTCTTTCAAAGAAACCAATTGTCATCCCTATCAAACCGTAAGTTGTGCCGATCAAGTTTGCGAGAAAGAAGGCCACAAGTACGGGTTTCAAACCAAGTACGAAACCAATGACAGTATATAGTTTTATATCTCCCCCACCCATCCCACCTTTAGAGACAATTGCAATAATAAGAAGGAGTAGAAAGGCAACAGTGGCACCAATGATTGAGTCCCACCATGGAGCGAGTGGTTGGACAACGCGTAAAATAATAAAGATGCCTGCAAATACAAGCAAGATTTTATCCGGTATGAGCATATAGGTAAAATCAGAAATGGAAATGATCACTAATAAGGAGATTAATGCCCAAGCAACAACTAATTCAAAAGACCAACCGAGTTTAATATAAGCAAAAAAGAATAAACTAGCTGTCAATAATTCTATCATCGGATAGATTGGGGAAATCCTTTTTCCACATTTCCTACATTTTCCCTTTTGAATGATGAATGATAGTACAGGTATGAGTTCTCTAATGGATAGCGCCCAGCCGCATTCCGGACAAGCCGAGCGTGGACGAACAATAGATTGTTTCAATGGAATGCGTAATCCAACGACATTGTAAAATGATCCAAGTAATAGTGCGTAAATAAAGATAATTAGTTTCATCGGCTATTAATAGTAGTGAGACTCATTCCCACAAATTTCAATTAACATAGCGCTTTTTTCATTTTGTATCTTTAGACATACTTTTAATTTTCCCATGCTAATATCGTCTCCTCCCAGGTATCGAGCCATAATTTGTATTTAGATGGATCATTATATGTTTGTTTAATATATGTGGCGTTTGATACATTTTAAGATTGCTTATTAGTTTTAGCAGATTGAGTAAAATAGTTAAGATTGTTACGACAACAATGGAGTATAGTACTTCAAGCAAAGACATTCCGCTTTCTAAATATTCCCCCCAAAACATTAACTAGTATTCTATACACCTATATAGAGAATCGAGCCTTAAGTCCGATTATATTATAACTATATCAAATCGCGAAATATATCTCTGACTATTCCACCATTTCAAAACCTTTCATAAATATTTCAATATTTTTAACATATGAAAGAGAAGACCAAATAAATCATTTAGGATCTATCTTGTCTCCCCTATTCCTCTGTTATACATATAAGACTGTATTTATAACCTTTTTAGCCTTACCTATTTCAACAACTGAATAAATTCACGCATGAACCCTGGTAAATCTGGCCATGCATGACCAGAAACCAGATTTTTATGCACGTGCAATGGATCATCTATATAAGTAGCTCCGCATGCAATCACATCTGGCTTGCATGCAATATATGCAGTTAACTCTCGTCCCTCCATCAAATCCGGTATGATAGACAATACTTGAGTCGCGTGACAAATGGCACCAACTGGTTTATTTTCCTCGAAGAAATGACGGACGATTTTTGGAAGGTCTTCATCTAAACGAATATATTCAGGGGCCCGTCCGCCTGGGATTATTAACCCATCATAATTAAAAGGATCGACATCAGCAAAAGCAGCATGAGAATCAAGGCCATATGCCGGTTTTTCCACATACGTTTCCTTTCCTTCTATAAAGTCGTGAGTTACAGTATACAATTTTTTTACAGAAGGTGATGCAATTGTCACTTCAAATCCTTCTTCGAGACATCGATAATATGGATAAAATATTTCAAGTGCCTCTACGGCGTCTCCCGTAACAATTAATACTTTTTTACTCATGAACATAACCTCCGTAACTATTTTATATTCAGTGATGTGATGTCCACTTTCATGTTGTTCTTCCATCTATATATCTATTTCGACAATCCTTTATGAATTCCTCCCAAAATCATCGTTATTCACGCTTGTAAATTTGCTAATCATCTTTTTGCAAATAAAGCTTGAACAACATAAGCTTTTCCTGTGTGCAAACGACCTTCCATTCTTTTTACTTCCTCAATGTAAAAATGATGAATAAAGAAATCTTTTAAATTATTTAATAGAGTTTCCGGAGCGCAGAGTATTTATATATTATTTAGACCACCAGTTCCATAATGAAGCTGTTTTAATTCCTTCAAAGGTTTTATTGAAAACAGGCTTAGGTAAGTGACCGAATATATGAACAATCGCATTCCACTCTTGCTCCATCCACTCTACTTTTGCTAAATCATGCAATTCCGTTATAACTCCCATACCTCGAACTTTGGCAAGTTTATTTATTTTGTTCAGACCGCAGATGCGTAATCCCAGACAGTCACATTCAATCCTTGCTCCGCAAGGTATACAGAGTTTCTTCCCTGACCTTCTGCAATACAAAAAGCTTTACCTTTTTGTAAAAAGGAACTAAATTCCTTCACAAATATATTCCATATACGTACTCCTCCTGTTGAAAATCGTTCATGCCCATTATAAATTACTCTATCTTTATTATTTTCCTATCCATTTAAAAGTTTGGTAAAACTTCGGTTTTCTTAATTTCCAATCCATTACTACTTTTTTACATTCTCTTAGTCCTAGCATTCCTCATATTAAAATAATATTACAAATATTTCTGTTGTGTTAAATCAAGGGTTATATTTTAAATGTTAGTTTAGTAGTTAGATTTTAAAGGAAGAGTAAGTATGTACAAGACAAAGTAACCAAAACAATAGAGGAGGAATTTTAAATGGCTAACAATAACAAAAACAATAATGGGAAAATGTCATTAGAAGAAGCAGGACGTAAAGGTGGAGAAGCTACAGCAAAAAATCATGACAGAGAATTTTATGAGGAAATCGGCCAAAAAGGCGGAGAAGCTACTTCAGAAAATCACGACAAAGACTTTTATCAGGAAATCGGCCAAAAAGGTGGAGAAGCTACTTCCGAAAATCATGACAAAGACTTTTATCAGGAAATCGGTAAAAAAGGCGGAGAAGCTACTTCCGAAAACCACGACAAAGACTTTTACGAGAAAATCGGCCAAAAAGGTGGAGAAGCTACTTCTAAAAACCACGACAAAGATTTTTATGAGGAAATTGGAGAAAAAGGCGGAGAAGCCCGCGCTAAACAACGTAATAATGATGACGATTGATAAGATAGATACCATCAAAAAATCAAAAAGAACGAAAAGGATGGCCCCCCTTTCGTCCTAATGAAAACTGATTAAATGATACCTTTATTGTACTCCATCTCCCTCCCTTTTGCCTATAGGCAAAAGGGAGGGTTTTTCATATTTGTTTTTTTGCTAACCTACACCTGACCAATGCGTAATTATTACTTAGTGTTATACTTATTTTTAAATCTACATTAACCGTCTGACTTATTTACAGTTTAATCGCATATTATTGTATTTATCCCCGATCGTTTTTATCTCTAAGCATAAAGGAAATTGGCAGTGCCAATATAAGCGGGATGAGCGAATAAAGAAATACATCTCCAGCAGCTAGAGCGGATGCGGCAGATGCATTGTCCCCTGTTTGTATATAGGAAGAAGATCTGAAAGCGAGCAATGCTGAAAAAAGTGCGATCGATAACGATGCAATACACTGACGAGTCCAGTTATTCAAAGCGGATGCGTACCCAGTTATATCCAATGGGATAGAAGACATACCCGCATTGGTGATTGGCATGTTACAAAGCGCAATACCAATATAGCGAATTGATGTCCAGATAATAATGTATAAAGCAGTTGTTTCTATCGATAAGTTTCCCATCATATAAGTCCCTATTATCATAATCGATATTCCTGAGACAATCAGTCGAACTGGGCCAATTTTATCATACAGTTTCCCAGTTACTGGAGTGATTATTGCCATCATAAAGGCTCCCGGCATCATAATCATCCCCGTTTCAAATGCGCCAAGTTGAAGTGATGTTTGCAGAAAGATCGGCACTAAAAAAGCTCCAGCATATAAACCGATCGATAACACGGCGTTTAAGAATAAACTATAAGTGAAACGCCGATGTGATAATACAGTAAAATTTAAGAGTGGAAACTCGACTTTAAGTTCCCTTCTGATAAATAAACATAACAGTAGTATACCAGCACTTATAGTGAATAACGTTTTCCAATCCAACCATCCCCATGACCCTGCTTCCGCAAATGCCGTTAATAATAAAATACTGCCCCCGAATGAAAATAGAAGTCCTGGGAAATCAAATGGTGTTTTGCTTCCCTTTACTGTAATTGGAAGGAATTTTACAGCAGCAACAATCGCTGCTATCGCGATTGGTAAATTCAAATAAAATAACGCGCGCCAGTCGAATAAATCAATTAAAAACCCAGCAAGAACTGGACCAATTGCTGGCGCAAGTACCGCCGACAAACTCCATAGACTCAAACCATATGCTTGCCTACTCTTATCAATTGATTGATATATAAGCGTCATCGTAGTCGGCATTAAAATACCACTACACACTCCTTGCAGCATTCGTGAAACAATTAACACCTCGACTGTCCAAGAAAATATGCAAGCCAGTGAAAAAACAAAAAATCCACATAATGCTCCGATATAAACTTTTTTATACCCAAATCTCGTTCCAAACCAACCAGCAGAAGGAGCGGCTGCACCAGCTGCAAGCATAAATCCCGTAACCGTCCATTGAGCCCTTGGCAGCTCTGCCGAAAATTGTTCCATTAAAGAAGGTATCGCAACATTCACTGTCGATGTGTTCATTACCGCCAAAAAGTTACCGAAAAAAACAGCAAAAATAATCGACCAAAATGCCTTTTCATTGACTTTAGGCTTTTCTGCCATACTGTCACCTGATTTCTATATAATTAATCTTTCTAAGGTAATATAAAGTGAATTACCACAATAAGATTTCCATTTCTATAACTTAATTAAAATTAGTTATTCCCTATCATAAAGAGAATATCTCACATCATAGAATTGTTAATGTATGCAATAGAAAAATATTTCAACCCATTTCAAGAGTTATTTATTTTTTCAAGCTTTTTCACATACCGCTCGAGTCTGCTCCTTCCAACTTATTAAAATAGTTGGCGATATGAGCACCTATCGATAAATTGAATATCATATTTAAAATTGGGGCAATCGCACCAAGCTCTCCTATAAATTTAAAAGCCAAAATAGCAGCAAGTGATGTATTACATAATCCCACATGGAATAATATTGCTCTGCTATCTCCTTCACTAATATGAATTTTTCTAGCAATGAAATAAGCAGCTACCATCGGAAGTATTACTTGTAAGAATGTCGCAACTGCTATTAGAGGAAGTGAGCTTATTTCAGAAGAAATGGTATCTTTCCCACCACCTACAATCGTATGGACGATTAATAATAATGCAATAGAAGAACCAAATTTTGTGGCAGATTTAGAATACACCTCAGAACCTGGCCAAGTCTTTTGAGTAAATAATCCAATACCTAGTGGTAGAACTACGATCAATAGAAATGATTGTAATAAACTAAAAAAGGAAATATTTATATGTTCATTAAACATTCCCATCATAGAAAGTGGTGCAACAATTGGACTAATCACTACATCTAAAAGTGATGCTGCAATGACTAACGATGTATTTCCACCTGCTAAAAAGGTGTAGACTGTTGCTGAAGTGGCACTTGGTAGTGTTCCTGACAAAATCAGCCCAGCAGCAATTTCTGGCTTGGAAGCAAAGAAAATATATGCAAGGCCAATAGAGATAATGACGGAGATCGTCCATTTTAGTATAGTTGCTGCCAGTAACTCTCTTTTTTTTGTTCTCATTTTTTTAAGCGATGCAATATTCATAGATAAACCTGTAAAAAATATCACGACCCCAAGTAAAAAGCTCGGAACCCATGTTGCTACTTTCCAATAAAATGGTGAAAAATAAGTTCCAATAGCTACTAATAAAATGAGGAATGGTAATTTTTTAGAAAGTATATTACTTATTAGCTTCATTTCTCTTACTAGCCTCTTTTCCATCTCTAAAACCTTATTATGTAATAACGTAACACACTAGATAGCCATTTCGAAAAATCTCGTATTTTCTTAGTTTTTATAGTGGCTCTCCCTTTACCTTCTTTACGAATATTCATTATACTCTCTTTTTCTTCAAAATAAAGCAAGTCCCATCGGTCATAAGCTCCTGATGGGACTTGCTAATTTTTATGTCATTTTTAATTCCTCAGGAATAAACCAGTAATTTTCTTCATTATTTTCTTCATTATACATTTTAAATTCATCAGTTTGATATGCGTCTATTACATCTTGGGCCCCTTGGGTATCCTAGTTTGTTTCGTCCACAACACGCAACTAATTCTAATTGTTTTAACACATCCTCTGATACTAAACTAGTTGCAGGATCGGAGTCGGCGGAGTAAACGATACTTCCTGGTATAACTCCGTAGTCCAAGTCAGCTAAACCACGGGTAATTTGTGCGGAGTCTATTTCTATTATATCTAGTTAAAATGGATTTTCTTCCATATCTTTTTTACCTACATTTACCAATTCAATCCCTCCCTTAACTTAATCAAATCTACTTTCTCGAGAAGGGCATAGGCTCGGGCGGCATTTGAAGGATCCTTTGGAATGCCAATTACACATCTTCTGCTATGTCAGCTAAGGCGCTCTTTTCCTCTGGAAAAATCCCGCTGGTACCATTGGAATCGGTGTTAAACTTGTAAGTTTAGCACCTCTTACCTTATTAAATTTACTAAAATAAGCAGTATGCTGATCCATATTAAGATCTATTGATCCTTCATTAATCGCAACATTTACAAGTAGTAACTCGGAGAATTTAACAACTTTAATTGTATAACCTGTTTTCTATGAAGTCGGTTTCACTGCATTTAAAAATAGCTCGCTATACAGACCTGACGATGTTCCAACATTGATTATTTTCTTTTCTGCCCCAGCTGCAGATTTATTATTACTATTACAAGCCGATAAAATAAACATTGTCAAAATTAAGGTGGATAATAATATTATTTTAGGTTTCTTCATTTTTCACCTCTTCTCAAAATATTAACTCTTTTGGAATAGTCGTTTTTAAAACAAAAGCTCTGTGAATGCTCAATAGCACTCACAGAGTTTAAATGGATCTGTTCATTTCCGTATTTCTTAGTTAATTATCTTGAACAGCAGCAAATTGCTCATTTCTTACTTCAATTGCAGCTTCAACCATTAGTTTCAATGCGGCAATCGTTTCTGCTTCTTGTCTTGTTTTCAATCCGCAATCTGGATTGATCCAAAATTGATTTGCCGGTATTGTTTTAAGTGCGCGGTTAATATTTTCTTTGATTTCTTCTTTACTTGGCACCCGCGGACTATGAATATCATATACACCGAGGCCAATTTCTTTGTCGTATGTGTTATCCTCGAACGTTGAAATTAGCTCGCCATGACTTCTAGATGTTTCAATGGAAATGACATCTGCATCTAAACCGCTGATTGCATCGAATATATCTCCGAAACTCGAATAGCACATATGTGTATGAATTTGTGTGCTATTTTCTACTGAAGCTGTCGATAATTTAAATGCATAAACAGCTGCATCCAAATATTCATTCCACTTATTTCGTTTAAGTGGCAGCCCTTCACGAAGTGCAGGCTCATCAACTTGAATGATTTTTATATCATTTTTTTCTAACTCTTCTATTTCACTACGTAACGCAACCGCAATTTGATTCAATACATCATACCTAGAAATATCATCCCTTACAAATGACCAGTTTAAAATGGTTACGGGACCAGTTAGCATTCCTTTTACTCGTCTATCTGTTAAAGATTGGGCGTAGATACTTTCTTTCACTGTCATTGGTTCATCAAAAGATACCTCACCAAAAATAAGTGGTGGTTTTACACAGCGTGAACCATACGATTGCACCCACCCAAACTTTGTTACTTGAAAACCATTCAATTTTTCACCGAAATATTCAACCATATCTGTACGTTCAAATTCACCATGTACTAAAACATCAATTCCGATATCTTCTTGGATCTCAATCCATTTTTTCGTTTCCGCTTCAATATATTGTTCATATTCACGGTCAGTAATGTCACCTTTACGCCATTTCAACCTTTGCTTTCTTACTTCTGTTGTTTGAGGCAAGCTTCCGATTGTTGTTGTTGGCAATAAAGGTAGTTGTAATATTTCCTTTTGAACTGATATTCTTTGTGAAAATGGTAATGCTCGATCAGCACTCAATTCACTTGGATTAATTTGACTAGCTGTTTTTTTACGGTATTTCGAATTATTTAATGTATCGATTGCTTGAACACTATTCTCAAGTTCTTTTACGATGCTTGCTTTTCCATTTTCTAAACCTTTAGCAAGAGCTACAACTTCTTCTAGCTTTTCATCTGCAAAAGACAATGCATCTTTAATAATAGGATCTAGCAATTTTTCCGAACTTTTCGTTACGGGTACATGAAGTAAAGATGAGGAAGGTTGAACAATAATCCGATCTTTATCTACTATTTGCTTAATTGTTTCTAAAAGACCGAGCTTATTTTCCAAGTTTTGACGCCATACGTTTCTTCCATCAATAACTCCGGCAGCAAGAACCTTGTCCTTGGGGAAACCATATTGACGTAGAGCATTAAGTGCATCACCATGGACAAAGTCTAGGCCAATACCCGCAACTGGTAGGCTCACTATATCCTCATAGAAATCAACGGATTCAAAATATGTTTGAATAATAAGATTAATTCCCGGAATAGCCTGAGCAATAGTTTCATACGCTTTTTTAATTTGTTCAAGATCTGAGCTCGTTAAATTTGTACCCAAGATTGGCTCATCCACTTGAACCCACTGTACACCTGCTTCTTTTAGCTCCTGTAAAACTTGGATATACAAAGGCAAAAATGTGTTTAATAGTTTAGGAAAGCTTTCGTCTTTATAACCTTTTCCGAGTTTTAAAAATGTGATCGGGCCTAATATTACCGGTTTACCTTCGATACCTAACGCTTCTTTTGCTTCTTTATAAAAAGTTAATGGTTTATTTTCAGTTAAAATTGGTTTTACATGATCAAATTCAGGAACAATGTAATGATAGTTTGTATTAAACCATTTTGTCATTTCTGATGCGACAGCATCTTTTGTTCCACGCGCAATCGCAAAATATGTTTCCAAAGCTGATGTTGCTCCGCTATTTTGAAATCTTGTTGGAACGACACCAAACATGAGCGATGTATCCAACACATGGTCATACAAGGAGAAATCTCCAACTGGGATGAGGTCGATCTCTTTTTCTTGTTGCTTCTTTAACCCTTGTAAACGCAAGGCTTTCGTTTCTTTTAAAAGCTCATCCTCTGTAATCTTCCCACTCCAATATTTCTCCAATTCCTTTTTCCATTCACGTTGTTCCCCAATTCTTGGATAGCCTAAATTTGAACTAAATACTTTTGTCATTTTATTTCCCCCAACTTCTATCAAATTTTTAAAAAAATTATTAAATCACAAATTGCGATTTTTTACTTTTAGCTAATTCCTTTTCTTTCCTCTGAATATATTTTGTTAATTCAACAGTTAAGTCATAACGGATAAAGGGAGTGATTAGGTAAATTCCATTAAAATGTTCCATCGCTGTATCAATTAGTTCCTTGGCGATTGATAATCCCTCCTGTATTGCTCGATCTGATGACTGTGCAGTTGCTGCCATCCGTAAACGAATTTCATCAGGCAATTTGATACCAGGTACCTCATTATGCAAATATTCTGCATTTCTAGTAGAAACGAGTGGCATAATTCCAATATAAATCGGTGCAGTAATATGTTTGGTAGCCTCACTCACTTCGATAAGTTTTTCCTCACTAAAGACTGGTTGTGTAACAACATAATCTGCCCCATAGCCAATTTTTTTCTCTAATCGCTCCACAGCTCTCCCAACATTCCGAACATTCGGGTTAAAGGCTGTGGCAATATGAAAATTTGTTTTTTCTTTGAGTGATTTACCCGATAAAGAAATTCCTTCATTAAATTGTTTAATTAGCTTAATAAGCTCAAATGATGTGACGTCATATACAGATGTCGCTCCCGGAAAATCACCAATCTTTGTTGGATCCCCTGTGATCGCTAATAAATCTCGAATTCCTAGCGTATGTAAACCCATTAAATGTGATTGTAAGCCAATTAAATTTCTATCACGGCATGTGATATGGACGAGAGCCGGCAAATCAATTTCTCTATTCACAATAGAAGCCATTGTCATATTACATATACGTGGTGAGGCAAGCGAATTATCTGCAAGCGTTAGACCATCAATTCCCACTTCTTTGAGCGCCCTTGCCCCTTCAAAAAATTTCTTTGTATCTAAATGTTTCGGGGTATCTAGCTCTACGATGATCGAACGCTTCGTTTTCACTTTCTCAAATAAAGTTTGGCCATCCTGCTGTGTTATTTTTGCTACCTCTATTGTTCTTTGCTTTTTCACCTCCTTTTCCTTTAGTGGCTTCAATCCTTTTATTCCTTCTGATAAGGCCCTAATATGTTCTGGTGTAGTTCCGCAGCATCCACCGATTAAACGGACTCCCTCATCACGAAAATTGCGTGCGAATTTTTTAAAGTAATCTGGCTCCGTTTTATAGAGAAGTTTTCCATCACGGTATTCAGGTGAGCTCGCATTCGGATAGACGGAAAGATAAGCTTTTTGAGGGATTGGAATAGATTCCAATGCTTTTACCATATGATAAGGACCTAATCTACAATTCACCCCAATTATATTTGCCCCTAAATCTTCTAAGCTTACTATTGCATCTGACAAATGAATCCCATTTTCCAATACACCAGGCTCATGCATCGACACATTTGTAATAATTGGCAGATCTGTTTCTTCCCGAGCAATTTTTAATACAGTCGTTAATTCTTCCAAGTCATAATATGTTTCGAGTAAAAGTCCATCAACACCTCCGAGTAGTAGACAGTAAAGCTGTTCTCTAAAGCTACGTTTTATTTCTTCTGTCTTACCAAAACGTATACCTGAACCGTGAATCCCACCAATCGTACCAAGAACATAAGCATCGTTTCCTACAGTCTCTCTTGCAATGCGAACAGCTTCACTATTGATCCTTTTTACATTTTCCTCCAACCCATATCTTGATAGCTTGATATAATTAGCACCGTAAGTATTCGTTTGAATCACATCGGATCCAGCATCAAGGTATGCCCTATGAACTCGAGCTACCTCTTCTGGATGAGTAAGATTTAACTCTTCAAAACAGCGATCAATTCCATGTGAGTAAAGTAAGGTTCCCATCGCACCATCACCAATTAAAATTTGCTCTTGTAAACTAGATAGTAGCGTCAACAAGTTTACCTCCCTTCTCTATTTTCAATAGTGTCTGCTCAATATCTCTAATTAAATCATTAGGATCTTCCAAACCAACAGACAATCTAAGTAACCCATCTGTAATTCCGCGTTTTTCCCTTTCATCTTTTGGCATTGCTGCATGCGACATTTTAGCAGGATAGGACAGGATCGACTCCACGCCACCGAGACTTACTGCGAATAAAGGGAGTTTAATATTTTCCTTGAATTGCCGTACTGCATTCTCATTTTCCAGCCGAAACGAGAGTACCGCTCCGGCTGAAGATGATTGATATTTATGAATATCGTACCCTGCATGCGTTGATATCCCTGGATAATAGACATGTTCTATTCCTATTTGACTATTTAAATATGTAGCAATTTTTGCTGCTGATTGAGACGATGCTTCCATTCTCACATGTAAAGTTTTGATCCCTCGTAGAAGTAACCATGAATCATATGCGCCTAAAATTCCTCCAAATGAATTTTGTGAAAAAGCTAACTGCTCGGCCAATCCTTCCTCCTTCGCAACAGCTAACCCAGCTATGACATCACTATGGCCAGAGAGAAATTTCGTTGCACTATGGAGAATTAAATCAGCACCTAGTTCAAGCGGTCGTTGGAAAACAGGTGTCATGAACGTGTTGTCAACGAAAGTGAAACAATTATTTGCTTTAGCTAATTTAGAAATACCACGAATATCTGTGATTTTCAGAGTCGGATTTGAAGGTGTTTCAATATAAATCACTTTTGTATTCGATTGAATCGCGGCAGCAACTTGATCAAGATCTGTCGTATCAACAAATGTATGCTCAATACCGTAACGGTCTAATACTTGTGATACTACTCTGTATGTTCCACCGTATACATCTTCCGAGACAATCACATGATCATTTTGTGATAAAAGTAAAAATGCAGTAGATATAGCTGCCATCCCTGACGCAAACGCAAATCCCTGTATACCATTCTCAAGAGAAGCAATCGCATTCTCTAACACTTCACGGGTCGGATTTTGTGAACGACTATAGTCGTATTTTCCATATTGATCAAAATCAAATTGGTGAAATGTAGACGATAGATAGAGTGGTACATTCACGGATCCAGTATTTGGATCAATACTCGTCGAATCTTGAATTATTTTTGTTTGCAAAGTTGTCATTTTCCCATCCCCTTCAGTTCTTATTCATGAGAAGGATTTTCCCAACAAAAAGAGCCTTCTCAACAAGAAGAAGACCCTAAAAATCACAGGTTTCTTCTCATCTCTCAAGTTGTTTCCAACTTGCTGGAATTAGCACCTTTCCGTAATTAAACGGTGGTTGCTGAGGTGTCATAGGGCCATTCCCTCAACCTCTCTCGATAAGAATAAAATTGTACATATTTGGTTTTGTTAATACTTAACAAAGGATTAACACTCGCTTTCGAGTAAATCAAAAGACCATTTTCATACAATAAAAAAACAACCAGAAATACGTCTCTTAATAAAAGGGAGTATTTCCGGTTGTCCGGTCAGTACTGTATATGTGATTCATTCGTTTTTCGTTTGTTAAGTTAATTTGTATTATAAACATGTATTTTTTATAAGTCAAGATCATTTTTAAAAGTAATGCAAATATTTCATGTGAGTCATTTTTCAAGGTTTATAAAAGGCTGCTTTTCGGTGAGCTTCCCCGTCGATGCGCCACAGGATCTCACCCCTGACGATGATCGCCACCTTACATTCGATCAACTTTTTTATCAATCTTTTGCTTCTACAAAAACTTTTTAATGTGCAACAATCTTTTAGAAAGGAGCCCTATAAACGGAAAAGCCTTCCGATTTTTTACAGAAGGCCCTTTGCTATCTATTCTTTTAACGTTTTTTTGGTGCTAATTCAATTGCAGAGTTAATAGCTGCTATCATGCTTTTTGAGTCGGCAATATTTTTTCCCGCGATATCAAATGCAGTACCATGGTCTACTGATGTTCTAATAATGCCACCTTTTAGACCTACTGTAATATTTACACCTTCTTCAATCCCCATTACTTTTATGGGAGCATGGCCCTGGTCGTGATAACAAGCGACAACCATATCAAAATCTCCTCTGCCAGCACGGAAAAACAACGTATCTGCTGGATGAGGACCAGATGCATTCATTCCTTCTTGTTTCGCTCTTTCAATACCTGGTATTAATTTCTCTTCTTCTTCTCCATTTCCGAACAAGCCATTTTCTCCAGCGTGAGGATTAATCCCACAAACAGCAATACTAGGATTGTCAATTCCCGCTTTTGATAGGGTATCATGAGCTAGTTTAATTACTTTATATGTTCGTTCAGGCGTAATACTCTGTATTGCATCAATCAATCCCATATGAGTTGTTAGATGTATAACCCTTAAATTAGGCGTTGTTAACATCATTGAAAAATCTTCTGTCTCCGTTAAAGCAGCTAAGATTTCTGTATGACCTGGATACAGATGTCCGCCTTTATGCATCGCTTCTTTATTTAATGGTGCTGTACAAATAGAATCAATCATTTGATCTTTCGCTAATTCCACTGCTTTAGCTAAATATTGATAGGCGGCATTTCCTGCTTCACTAGATACTTCTCCGAACGGAAGATCGATAGGCAATAAATCTAAATCAAATACATCAATTGTTCCATATTGGTTCTTTGCTTTTGATATATGGTCAATAGAATGAATGGCCAAATCAGCATTTACAATTGGTTTCACACGTTCAAGCATTTTGGCATCACCAATAACAACAGGCTGACATTTATCATAAATAGTAGGATCCATGAGTGATTTAACAATAATTTCAGGGCCTATGCCTGCAGCATCTCCCATTGTAATACCAATAATAGGTTTCACAAAATTTGTTGTATCCATAATTAAATAGCTCCTTTTAATTTATTCATTGCATCTATAAATACTGTTTCTTTTCCGAATCCACCAGCTTTTGTTATGACAAACATATCATCAATACCAATAAAGCTAGAAATTGGTACACCGATTTCTAATTCATCGTATAAGTGGAATCCTTTTACATCCCATAATTCACTTACTTGTTTAGCGGTGTCTCCACCCGTCATAACGATTCCTTTAAATAAATGCTCTTCGATTAATACAGAGATAATTCCACCTAACATATGAACAATTTCATTGCTGGTCTCTGTATGATTAAACCCTCTCGATTCTCCAATCTCGCGAGCTTTTCCTATATCTTCTTGATTACCCGATGTATATATTACTACGTCTAATCCTTTTTCTGCTGCTTTTTTTGCTTCTGAAAAAACCCTAGACATTTCTTGTTTTCGTGTTTCTTGTTCCATAACCGCATAATAGGACGCCATTTCAATACCGACAATATTAGGTTCTTTTAAAAGTAAACGCAACTGTTTACGTGAATTAATATTTACACTCCCTACTATCGTTAAGATTGGATCTTCATGTCGCGGAATCTGCAACGTTTTATCTTTCATTGTTAGGCCATAGTGAGCTGGAAGGTAATTAGCCAAACCTGCGGAACCTACCCATGAGATTGTATAATCCAACATTTTGGTATAATGCAAAATGGACTCTAGGTCTTCTTCCATTTCAGAATCAACGACAATATAAGATATATTCATTTTCTTAAACTCTTCTAGTTTTTTCCGGATCGCTGTTTCCCCTGCTCTTAATGTGTGCAGTTCTATGTTCCCGACATCTTCCCCTAGCTCTTTACTTAATAAAGTAGGGATATGTGACTCTGTAACAGGTGTTTTAGGGTCCCGAGCAATTTCAGTTTGATTTAATAAAATTCCATTTAAATAATGATGACCTTTACTTACAGTACGACCGTTTTTAGGATAACCCGGTACAATAAATAAAAAATCTGTGTTTAACACTTCTTGAAACGCCTTTATCTCAGAAGCGATATTTCCTCTCATCGTAGAATCAATTTTTTTATAAAGATGATTAAACCCATGATTAGTAAAATACTCTGTAACTTCCTTCACTTTTTCATACGCTTCTGATTTACTTATAGAGCGGCTATTCGTATCGAATACAACTGCTTCAGATTCTATTAATGTTTCTTTATCTAATGCCAAGAATACCGATGTTTTCAAACCATATTTAGCTAATTGTACTCCGCTATCATTGGCCCCTGTTAAATCATCGGCAATAATTGCTAATCTCATCTTACACACTCCTCGTTCATAAAAATAGAGAAAAAGCTATTCAAGAATAGCTTCTCTTTTACTAAGCGATTTAAAGGAAATCTGTTTCTGCCTTTTTCCCTTTTCGTTCTAATCTTTTCACTAAGAAGCCGATGAAAAGAGGCAATAATATAGCTGTCGTCACAACGCTTGCAGCCACCTGGACAGTTGCTAAATCTACATTTGTAGCAAAGGCTGGACTTGCAGCAGCAATAACTGCTGGTGTCGCTACAGCATTCCCTGCAGTAGAACCTTCTGAAGCTCCAACAACTGGATTCCATTTAAACATTTTAAATACAAGATACCCTGCTGTTCCTGTCAATAATACTGTAGCAACTCCTAGAAGAACTCCAGATAGTCCACCTTTCAAAATTGCTTGAAAATCGATGTTCATCCCAAGAGCAAAGGCAAAGAATGGAATTAACATATCACTGCCTTTAGTAAAGAATGCTTCCATTTCGCTATCTAAATTTCCAATAACCATCCCAATCACGATTGGTAATAATACCGATATGAATGATGTGATCGAAAATAAACCGTCAACAAATCCCATTGCTCCAAAGATGGATAAAGCGATCATCGTAAGAAATGGTCCATCATTTAAAGCTAAAATAGAATAGGCGGCTTTATCATCTGATTTGCCATATTGACCAACTAATGCAACATACAGTCCGCCATTACTATTAGTCATTGCTGCAATAATTGCAATCGGTGCTAAACCAAGAAA
This sequence comes from Lederbergia lenta NBRC 16444, assembly GCF_001591545.1. Taxonomy (GTDB): domain Bacteria; phylum Bacillota; class Bacilli; order Bacillales; family Bacillaceae_C; genus Lederbergia; species Lederbergia lenta. Next base: position 1,012,880 of record NZ_BCVC01000001.1, on the reverse strand, counting down.
TAATCCTTGTGTTCCTGCTACTGCATAAGCAAGTAAACCAACTCCTGCTCCTACAATCCACTTAACTGTTAAAAGCGTAGCCCCTTTTCCTAGAGAAACACCAACATTTCTTAAATTAATTTGTGCGCCTGCACAAAATAGAAATAATGCGATAAGCGTGCTGGCACCGTTTACAAACAGTGCTTCCGTGAAATTACCTATTCTTAATAGATTAGGAGCTATTGTATTAATAGTAGCCGCGATTAATAAAGGTACTACCATCATCCCGCCTGGGATACGATCAAGTGTTGCTTTCATTCTCATCTTGTTTTCCTCTTTTCGTACGTAATAATTGATTGATAATGCTTACATTTATTATTGTACGATCAATAGGTTAAAAATGCAACATAATAATTACATAAAATAATAATAGTTTAATTTTGCAACACTAAGTGCGAAAAAAATACGCAAACTTAAATTATTCTTTAAGTTTGCGCCATAATGTTGCTCTGTTTATTCCTAATCGTTTTGCTGCCCGGGTTTGATTTTGTTGTTCTTCCTCTAATGTCGCTAAAATAATCTGCTTTTCTATTTCTTTTAATGTTCCATTGGTTAACAAGAATCGAAAGTCTTGATTAGCATTATTTAATAAAAGCTTTTTTATTGCTTCCGTTTCAATTACATATCCTCTTTCATTCATTGCGACCGTTTTTATGCATCCTTTTAGCTCACTAACATTCCCTTTCCACTGATGATTTTGCACTAAATCTAATGCTTCTTTTTGTATTCGGACAGGATGAGTTGCTAGAGACTGATTGTAATAAGCAATAAAATGCGTCACTAATTCGGGAATATCCTCTTTACGTTCCGATAAGGAAGGCACGAATAAAATATTTATTTTAGAAAGATTGTCATTCGGTAATTTTTCTATTTGAATAGATTCAGACGACATAACTAAAAATAGATTTCTAACCTTACAAAATTGGATGAGTTGTTCAATATTTCCTAAAGTTAATTCATTCGTCCAATGAATGGAATGAAGATATATTGTTTTAACATCTCTAAAAATGCATGTATTAAGCAAATACAAATCCACATTGCGACAATCGATATAAGCTATATACCCCTTTTTTACATGTAGGTTGTGTATGTAATGTGCTAAAAGCGCCTTACCTGTACCTTTTTCTCCAACTAAAAAAATTGGATGCCGGGCCATATCGTGGTTATTTATATTTTTAAGTAAATGCTGCATTGCTTCACTTTGGTGAATAATATTCTCTGTATTTCCATTTTCCTTAATTTGAAGCCACCCATAATTACTCCATTCTTTTATTCTTTTTTTAATAGATAAAACGGCAACTTTTTGATCATTATCATCTATTAATTTACCTGATACCTCTAAATGATGTTTTTCTTTTGGAATGGTTTTTGATAAAGATCCATCTGTGAATACCTCATTTATTAGCATATCTATATCTTCTCTATTCAATGGTCTTGAATCAAATGAATTCCACTCTTCAAAGATAAATTCCCCAGTCTGACTGATCATACATATGTCTTTTTCATTTTCCATTAAAGTCTGACGCATTAAGCTTATCAAGTGCTGGGCTTTTCTATTAAAATTATAATCTGAAAGGGCTGCTTCGAATGCTGCATAGATCGCTTCTCTTCCGGAATGAATTAATAATCCTTCCACTCCGTATTTAGTTGATGTTTCAACTGTTACTACATCCCCTATAATTTTTTCATATCCTTCATTTTTCAATTTAAGAATAAGTGGCCCTACTTCTTCTGCTGCTTCAATCGTATAAGCTCTCATCGGTAACTCTAACAAATCAATAATAGACTGGGCCCCCATTGTTACGTTAGAAAAACCAACGATTGCTTTTTTTCCGTGAAAATCATTCGCAAGAGTGAGCGCACGGAGCATATCATATCCCGACATATGGACATCAATGACTAGGATAGAAACAGCTTTTCTAATCATTTTAGCAGTCCCACCACGGCTAATTATTACTTGGCATCCTTCTTTTTCTGCTTTTTGAGCGATTTTTACTCCCTTTTCTAGATCGCCAACATCTATATGTATATCCAAATCAGGAAACTTATCAATACATTCTTTAACTAAAGGTACCATTGCTGAATATGGGGTTATTACATGTGTTTTGATCTTCATTATACCCACCTATCTTTTTTCTTCTTCACTTAATTCTTACCATAATGATCATCTACTTTCAATAATCAAAGTGTTTACAGTCTAGCTTCCACATACTATAATAGTATTAGATTTTAATTCATACTAATTTGATAAGAAAAAGGTGATTGAAATAGCACAAACGAATGTATCTCCATTAACAAAATGGAATCAAACGCCAACAACTATTACAACAGAACTCAAACCTGTTCAAAAACCACTTGTTGTTATTGGCATATTTGCAGCCATTATTTTATTTATTTCCATTGTCATTGTCACAAACATGACTCAAGGTCTATTGTTTATTATTGGTCTTCTGCTAGGTATGACCTTATTACATGCACGCTTCGGCTTTACATCTGCTTTTAGACGGTTGATGTCGGTTGGCAATGTACAAGGCTTACAAGCACATATGTTAATGCTTGCGATCGCATCTACTTTATTCGCACTTATACTTGCTAATGGTTTTAGCTTTACAGGAATTACACCTACTGGATATGTGTCTCCTGTGGGGATGAGTGTTTTATTCGGTTCATTTATTTTCGGAATCGGTATGCAGCTTGGTAATGGGTGCGCCTCTGGAACATTATATTCAGTTGGTGGCGGAGCATCATCAATGATTTTAACCTTGATCGCCTTTATTGCAGGGTCTCTGTTAGGGGCCTACCATTTCACATTTTGGATGGAAGATACACCTTCCTTACCACCTATATCACTTGCTGAATCTACTGGGTTAGGCTATTTTGGAGCTTGGTTGCTCCAAATGATATTATTTGGAGCTATATACTGGATCACGACCAAAATTGCAAAAAAGAAAAATCCACCGATGATGAAACCACTTCCTACCGTACAAGGATTTAAAAAAATTATTCGTGGTTCTTGGCCCCTATTTGCAGCAGCGATTATTCTAGCTATATTAAATGCATTAACATTAACAATCAGAGGTAATCCTTGGGGCATTACTTCCGCTTTTGCTTTGTGGGGTGGAAAAGCGCTTATGGCAGTGGGAGTTGATGTCACAAGCTGGGGCTATTTTTCAGGAGCAAATGCGACTGCGCTTAGCCAAACTGTTTTAGCAGACTCCACCAGTGTGATGAACTTCGGAATTATTTTAGGCGCATTTATTTCGGCGGCAGCACAAGGCACATTTAAACCTAAAAAAATAAAGCCGGGGATTGCTGGAGCTTCCATTATCGGTGGAGTTTTAATGGGATATGGCGCTCGACTTGCATTTGGTTGTAATATTGGAGCTTATTTTGGTGGTATTTCTTCCTTTAGTTTACATGGTTGGGTTTGGATGGTTATGGCAATGCTTGGAACATTTCTTGCTTTGTTCATCCGACCACTCTTTGGACTTAAAAATCCAAAACCAACAGATTCAATTTGTTAAAACGAAAATACGTTCGATTTTTTAAAACCTTCCTTATACTGGGAAGGTTTTGCATTTATTAAGATAAGATATCTAAAATTAAAAGAAATTCGGTAAGTAATGGGACTATTTTTGTTTTTTCTAAACAGGAATGATAGTTCCTTACGAAAATGCCAATATATATATATATAAGCTAATTATTTAGGAATCTTATTGTGAATTTGATATACTGACTTATGCATTACAAACAGATGACGCTTATAGAAGGAGAATATATTATGCAAAATTTACAAGGAAAGAACGCATTGATTACCGGAGGCGGAAAAGGTATTGGACGAGCTACTGCCATCGCTTTTGCTAAAGAAGGTGTTAACGTAGGATTGATCGGTAGAACGTTCTCGAATCTTGAGAATGTTGCTAAAGAACTTGAAGAGTATGATGTGAAAGTTACCGTTGCTGTTGCTGATGTGTCCGATAATGATTCTGTTGTCGCTGCAGTCGATCATATCAAATCTGAACTCGGATCTATTGATATTCTAATCAATAATGCCGGTATCGGAAAATTCGGTAAGTTCCTTGAGCTTTCACCAGAAGAATTCAAAAACATTATCGATGTAAATTTAATGGGTGTTTATTACGTTACAAGAGCTGTATTACCTGAGATGATTGAAAAGAATGCTGGAGATATCATTAACATTTCCTCTACCGCTGGACAAAAAGGTGCACCTGTAACAAGTGCATATAGTGCTTCAAAATTCGGTTTACTCGGGCTTACTGAATCACTTATGCTCGAAGTAAGAAAACATAACATCCGTGTGAGTGCACTGACTCCAAGTACAGTCGCTACCGATTTAGCTTACGCTGAAAACCTTACGGATGGCAATCCTGAAAAAGTAATGCAACCGGAAGATTTGGCAGAAGTTATGCTTGCACAGTTGAAATTACACCCTCGAATCCTTGTGAAGTCTGCTGGATTATGGTCAACGAACCCTTAATTTATATCGTAATTTGAATCGCCTGCCAATACTTTTGGCAGGCGATTTGCTTTTATAAGTCTAGCCAGTAGGATTGGATAAGGAAAATTATTTGAATTGAATATAATTACACTTTTCTTATCACAAAAAGCAAGTAACTGCATATCGTCACTTGCTTTCATGGTAAAGGTTTATATCATATGTTGATTTCAGGTACTTATAAACTTTATGGCGCTCTCCCCAACTATCATTTTTCCAGAGATCCTTACTTTTGTCGATAATCTCACATCTTAGTTCATGAAATTCTTTTTCTGCTTTTTCCTTTTTATCAAAATATATTTTTACTGATCCAAATAATAAAAAACCACAAAAAAGAAAAAATAAGATAAATTCATTTGCTAAAAAAACCGAAAATATATCTAATAGTGTATAACTATATGGTTTAATTATTTGTGAATAAAGCACATATAGTGCAATGAATCCATATAACATAGCTATTATAAGCAATGTAAAATGAATGGTTTTATAGCGAGTGTGCTTCACTCTTTTATTAATTAAGCTCTGCAACATTTGCTTTGTTACTACATCCGTGTGTTCGTCCATCATTAGAAGAAATGAATCCATGAATAGCTCCTCCAGACTCGTTTCTTCTATAATTATGAACTAAAAAAAAATTTATGAACTTTATTATTTTTCATTGTTATTTTGGGATGACTAACTTTTGGCCGACGGATATCTCATTACCTGATATTCCATTTGCTTGTCGAATTTTTTCTATTCCACTTTGATTCTGATAGTAGTTCATCGCAATTCGATATAGTGTTTCTCCTTGCTGAACAGTATGATACTCCATTTGTTGTTGCTTATTTTCTTCCTCTTTCGCCCTGCGTTCAGCTTCTTCTTGTGCCTTTTTTTCTGCTTCTGCTTTGTCTTTCGCTATTCTTTCAGCTTCCTCTTTTTCTTTTCTCTCAGATTCTTCCTTAGCTTTTCTTTCTGCCTCTTCTTTTGCTTTTTTGTCCGCTTCTTCTTTCGCTTTCTTTTCTTTTTCTGCCTTTATTTGTTCCTCATCGGCTTTATTCTTGTCGTCTGAATCTTCATCGTCAGACTTTTGTTTTTCCTCTTTATTAGATGAATTATTAGTTGTAAATGAGATCTCTTCCCCTATACTGTTCACTATTCCAGACGCAGTAGAGTTATCTTTTTTTGTAATAATATAATAGCTGATGGAGCTAATAGGCAATAATAATATTATTAGCAACAATATAAATGGTATAGATACTTTTCTTTTTTCTTTTTTAGGTTGTTTATTATTTTCCTTTTTAGGTTGCTCAATAGGCTCTTTTTTACTATTCTTTTTCTTTTTGTATTTATGACCGTGAAGATCCACTCTTGATGTCTGAGAAGCTAGTGAGTGTTTTTGTGTTTCTTGCAGATCATTTTTCTTTTTTGTCATCTAAAATCCCTTCTCCTTGAATGTATTAGGATTTACTTCGCCTAATATACAGGCCAAGAAAAAAATCAATTGTAAAATGCATAGATATTGTTGCCAATAACTGTTGCCCCGACCATATATATATGTAGCCAAGAAAAAAACTTAATATTATTACGTTAGCAAGTAAATACCAATGTTTCCAATAACGGATATGGATGAGTGCAAATATAAGGCTTGCTATAAACACACCAAACTGAGTTTGAATAACACCACGGAACAACATTTCTTCTGCTAGTGCTATAAATAGAGAAACTAAAGCAATTTTCCAAACAGGCATGTTGGAAAATATCTTCTCGTTGAGCCCCCCGTCATCGTAATAACGTTTAGGCAGTGTTTTCATTAATAATAGATCAATGAAAACTACAAATAAACCAGATAAGAAGCCAATTACCATCCAAGTTAAATCGAAATGGAATAATTGTAAAACATCGGATAAACTTGAAAACATAAAGAAACTTAGGATGATAGACATCAATAATAATAGAAACTGTGTTAAATATAAGTGAAATTCTAATTCTTTCCCAGTCATTTTTTTCATTAATTCATCTTGTTTATTCATTTACAGTAGCCGGCAACAGCAATTGCTGAAGAATTTCTTCCCAAGACAATATTTGTTTATCTATTTGTTTGGTTGTATCTCGATAATGTGTAATATCAAATCCACATAGATCACAACATAAATTAGGTGGTTGTTTACTGTCTTCCCCAAATAAAGCTAATATATGACTTCGTCTACAATTTAATTCTTCCAACCAATTTTTCATTTGCTTCAATTTTTTCATTTTATGATCAATACGTAGATCTCTTGCATTTTTAATATGATCTACCATCTCTACTCGATTTTTTATAGATGTAAAATGATGTTCTAAAAAGCGTGTTTGTGTTTCGCTCATATTTACATTTGACATTAATTCTTCTTTTCTATTAGAAGCGATCATAGCAACATACGATTCTATATGGCTATCGTCAGGAAGCTCATAATTCATTAATTGGTAATGTAAGTGTTCATCACCAGGACTATAAAGTAAAATTGCTATACTGGCTTCCCCATCCCTGCCAGCTCTACCGATCTCCTGCACATAAGATTCCATTTGACTAGGCATATGGAAATGAATGATAAAGCGAATATTTTCTTTATTTATCCCCATTCCGAAAGCACTTGTTGCACAAATTATATTTAATTGGTCATGTATAAATTGCTGTTGTATTAAGATCCGTTGTTCTTGATCCATTCCACCGTGATAAGCCGCAACTCCGCCTATTCCCTGGTCACTTAAATAATCAGCAGTTTCCTCCGCAAGGCGTTTACTGGAAAAATAAATGATTCCTGGCTTTTTTAAAGATGTCGCATGCCTTAACAAACTTTTCCTTTTTTCGAAAAAACTATTCGTTTTTTCTACGAGGATACTGATATTATCTCTATCAACGGAATAAATAAATTCATCGGTGTGATGAAGTTGCAAGAATTCTTTAATGTCTTCACGAACTTCTTTCACTGCAGTTGCTGTTAGTGCTAATGCAGGTGGATTTCCAATTTCTGCTCTCACATGACCTAGATTTAAATAATCAGGCCGGAAGTCATGACCCCATTGGGATATACAATGCGCTTCATCAATCACAAATAGGGAGATATTCATCTTCTTTAATTTTTCTCTTACTTGCAAAGACCGAAGCATTTCAGGTGAAACATACAGAAATCTATACTCTTCCAGGTTTCTTATTACATTTCTTTTCTCATCTGATTTGAGAAAAGAATTTAAAGCGACTGCTTTACGCTCTCCCATCATGCGTAGTTGCTCCACCTGATCATGCATTAAAGATATTAATGGAGAAATAATAAGCACTGTACCCCCAAGTAAATATCCTGGCAATTGATAACATAAGGATTTTCCCATTCCAGTTGGTAACATCGCTAAGACGTTTTTTTTATCAAGAACAGCGTCTATCACTTCTTCTTGCCCTGTTCTAAATTCAGAAAAACCAAACATCTTTTTCAACACATCATATTTGTTCATATTCTTTCTCCTAACCTAGCCAATACTAGCCGAATTTGAAAATATGAGACATGTTCAATGTTTTCCATGATCGGTTTTAGCTTTTTCTTACCAAGTAGTTTTACAGCCTCTATAATCTCTTCTCTTTTTTGAGAATCTATCAAATGATCTATTGAAAACTGTTGATCCATTAGTGCTATTTCAATAACATGGTCTTCAATCGTACTTCTTCTTAACCTGCGTACCTTAGCAACCTGATCAATCGTCATATTATTTTGAAGCAGTTCGTATGTCTTTAATGTTGATTTAGTGTACGGAACTGATTGGAATATATCTGAAATAATGATATGTACTAGTGGAAATTTTTCTTTTTGATTGATTGTCTGTTCAATGATGAAATGAAGCGCATTTAGAAATCTAAAATGACATTCGGTTTCTTCCATCCTTAATGTATCTGCAACTTGCTTATTAGTCATTCCTATTAATTGGCGGCCGGTTAGCCTTAATACAACCAATAGTGGGTTATCCGGGAAATTCCCAGAAAAGATTTGATGCAATTCAGCATATAAATCTGCTGATAGGTTTCTTCTTCCACCTTGATACTTTTTCAGAAATTGCTTGATCCATTTATAAACGTCAGGATCTCTCTGAATAGCTTGATAACGATTATCTTGATGATTTAGATGAGAAACCGTTTGAACAAGCAATGTGAGTCTTTTCCACAATAGAATGGCTGTATCTTGATACTTCCACCCATTCAGGTGGGGAAGTTTAGGTCCCTGATACAAAATACTTCTTAACTTTTCCTCTCCCAGTTCTGTTACTTTATATTTTTGCGAATCATCTAATTGAAATATAAAACCGGATTCTGCCAACCATGTAATATTAAAATTATAGTCCATACGATTCATTTGAGGGATCGTTTTAAAATAATGATCAAGTTGAAAAAGATGGGCATCTTGAATAGTTTGGGAGGATTTTTTACCACTTAGCAAATGATAAATAGAATAAATTGTTCTTTCCTCATTAATTTTTCTTAAACATTCCAATATCACAGCTTGCAAAAAAGTCATGATTATCGGTTCCCCTCTTACGTTTCATTGCATTAATTTTATCATGAAAACAGTCTTTCGACTACTTCTATCTTATTTCTCCAGAAATCGCCATAATTTACTTTCTTCATAACTAAATAGAAAAAGTTTTAATTAATTATACTGATTAGGCAATTTTTGTTGAAATGTTCATTGCAGAACATTAATATAATAGATGGGGATACTAATGTTGAATATCCATTTTCCAAAAAAGTAAGGTATAATTGAGTTAGAGTAGGAGGTTATCCCATGCCAAAATACACCATAGTGGACCAGGATACTTGCATCGCATGTGGAGCTTGTGGAGCTGCAGCGCCTGACATATATGATTATGATGATGAAGGAATTGCATATGTTATCCTTGATGATAATAAAGGGACAGAAGAAATCCCAGAGATTCTTGAAGAAGATATGATTGATGCTTTTGAAGGGTGCCCAACAGATTCAATTAAAGTGGCAGATGCACCGTTTGATGGCGACGCTTTGAAATATGAATAGTATAAACTAAAGCCACTCATTTCTTGAGTGGCTTTGTTATAACATAAAAGTAGCGCCACATTGGCGCTACTTTTATGCGTTTTTATATGTTTTCTGTTTATTTAGCCATACTTGAAGCCGACTATATAACAGGAGAAAAATCATCGTTATTAAAAGGCCTTTAATCACATTAAATGGTAGAATTGCCGCCACAACAACTTGACGCATCGCAGACGTGGACATTGGATCCCACCCTAATAAAATAGTGTACGCTGGCAATACCCATAAATAATTCATGATACTCATAATAATTGCCATCACAATTGTTCCGGCAACCATAGACAGCGCTAAGCCTTTTTTCATTTTCAAGTGTTTATGAACATAATATACCGGTAAAACAAATGTAACACCCGCTAGAAAATTAGCCATATTACCTATCGGCAATCCAGCTTCACTTCCAATCATTACGTAATCTAACACATTTTTAAATAATTCTACCAATACAGCAGCAAGTGGACCAAACAATAATGCAGCGATTAATGCAGGTATATCACTGAAATCTACAGTCAACCATGCCGGAAACGGTGGAATAGGAAATTTGATCAGCATTAAAATAAAAGATAGACTGCTCAACATTCCAATTGCAACAAACGATTTCACACTAAATTTCTTCATACTTCCTCTCTCCTTAGAGATTCATCTCTTCTTGAAGAGAGGTTGACCTCTGTTAATACATATCCAAATAAAAACCCTCAAAGAAAGATTCTTTGAGGGAGAATTATCAGGCATGCTTTAACAAGCGTTCAAAACCTGCATTTTGAACACTAGGCAACCTCCATCTTCTCCCATCCAGACTATACTGTCGGCTTTGGAATCTCACCAAATCCTGCCTTAAAAAAGGCTCGCGGGCTTATAAGCAAATACTGCCTCATTACCGCCGGTCGGGAATTTCACCACGCCCCGAAGATGAATCGTATTTTATTGTACATAGAAATTATACACTATTTCTTTACAATTGTGAAGGACTAAGCATCTATTTCTACAAATACCATCTATCCATAGGTTGGTTCTTGCGTTGGCTATCTTATTGTCAGATTAGCGGAGTAAGGAACATCTATAGGCCTATTAAAATCAAAGCCTTGCCAAACCAATGGCTCAATGTTTTCAAATTGGACAGTTTTATATCCATATTCTTTTGCTGTTAATAACATCCCCTCGATCATTCTGATTTTAGCAGCTACATCTCCTTCATCAAGCAATAACCTTTCATTAAATGCTATGAGCGCTTCTCCATTCACATTTTCCCCGGCTGAAAATGTCACTTCTTTCGGAATTAAAGTCTGGTAAAAATCATTAGGCGGTTTTTTCATATTGGCAACTGCGTCAGAAAAATGAGCAGACTCTAATTTGAATGGAACAAGATAGCTACTAGCATTCATTCCTGCTTGTTTATACAGGTAATAAGCTTTTTTAGCTTTATTTCTAAGATCCAAATTAGGTATGATTCCAAAAGCACCAAGCTCAACTGGCTCATTTTCTCCATTAATAAATGCTACTTTTTCAACATCTTGTAAACCCACAGTGTACTCGATCATTTCCATTATTTGCTTTTCATATTTAAGGAAAAACTCCTCGTTATTAGACGTTATTTTGACGTGCAAGATTCTACGATCTTGATCATAGGACATTGCCGATAATAACGGCGATAAATCTTTAAACCCTAATGCCTCCCAATCAATTAGTTGCGCGGATGCTTTAAAAGTAGACAACCAGTCTCTTTGAATCTCTTCTGTCCTAATGCTTATTGGAATGACAATAGCATCAGCTGTAACAACACCTAACGTAACGATAGCGTTTGTTTGTATTTCCTCGTTATAAACAGAAGTAATCATATTCGGCTCTTCAGACGATTGAATTATCTCAGATTCACTTCTATCCATATTCCTTTTCGTCTGAATAGACCTATCGGCCTTCTCCTCAGAAACAATTGAAAAATCCTCCTGCTTCGCTTGTTCCGTATTAAACTTTCCTTTATACTGTTGGATTAACATTGGAGTTGTAAATGCAAAGAGCGATACTACCGCTACCATAGCTAAAGCCGGAAGGACCATTGCTTTCTTTTTCTTTCTTTGCATGCCATTTTTCACTCTTTGGTATACGTCATCCTTAGATCTTTCATCCTCTATATGGGGAAATTTCTCTAGTAGTTTTATTATTTTTTTATCTATTTCATCCTTATTATTCAACTTCATCGCCCTCCTTTCTCCGTACATTCTCCATTAGTATTTTGAGGGAATTTAACGCTCGATGTTGAGTAGTTTTTACTTTGCTCACGGACCAATTCAATACTTCTGCAGTTTCAGCAACCGAAAAACCATTCAAAAACCGCATGACAAGTACAAGACGCTGGTTTGTAGAGCATTTATCTAAACAAGAATATAAATAGCGGATATCTTCATTTTTTAGTACTTCTTCTTCAGGTAGTGCCGCTGTATCTTTCATTTGATGCAGATCCCAGTCAAATTTTTCGTATATTCTTTCTTTCCATCCTTTTTGTTTACGAAAATGATCCATTGCAACATTTTTCGCGATAGAAAATATCCAGGTTTTTTCCGTGCTTTTCCCTTCGAACTTTTGATAAGATCTTATCACCCTAATATATACTTCTTGCACTAAGTCTTCCGTTTCTTCACGACTTTTTAGCATATAAAATAAAAAACGAAATAAATCTTGATGGTACTTTTCATATATATCGTGGAAAACGGAGTCCATGTATTCCCCTCCCCGTCCATAGTTAGTCGTATAATCGATTAATAAAGTTACACTAAAAATAAAATATATTATCACTGATCACTTTACATGACCTTATAAATATATCACCATTTCATACCAGTAACTAAAAAAAAGCAGATGTACCATTCCTATTTCAGGTTGGTCCATCCACTTATAATTATTATTTCATTCGCAGGGAGCAATTGTATAGAAGTATTGCTGTAAAATCTATGTTTCTCATGGAACAAGATTTCGCGTCAAATTTCAACAGTTTATACTCTTCTGTATGGTAGAAAGAAACTAAATGTCGTCCCTTGACCTTTTTTACTCTGCACATTAATAAAGCCATTATGAGCTTCGATAATATTTTTCGCAATAGCAAGACCAAGTCCAGTGCCTGCTCTACCTCTTGTTCTTGCTTTGTCCGCTTTATAGAATCGTTCAAAAACAAAAGGAAGGTCTTCTTCTGGAATTCCTGATCCATTATCTTTCACAGAAATTGTAATACCCTTATCTTCTTTCGTTTGTACAATCATAATTGTACCATTTTCATTCGTGTGCCTCATTGCATTATCAATCAAATTTGTTAACACTTGCTCAATTTTATCGGGATCTAACTTGAATGTTAGATCTTTTGATTCAATTTCGGCATCCAAGATAACATCATTATCACGGGCAACCCCTTTAAATTTATACATGATACGATGTATGTATTCCTCAATATCAACCTCTTCATCATTTAAATGGATATGCCCTGCTTCCATTCTCGCGAGGTCTAATAATTCGTTTACTAATCTACCTATTCGTAAAGATTCATCGTAAATGATTTTCGCTAATTCTTTATTTTCTTCTTCTGACCCTGCAATATCATCTACGATTGCCTCACTATAACCCTGTAGCATGGAAATTGGCGTTCTTAGCTCGTGTGACACATTAGATACAAAGTCAATGCGGAGCTTATCTAGACGGCGTTCTTCTGTCATATCACGAATTACTGCAACTGCACCACGAACACTCTCTTGGTTCTGTGTATAAAGCGGGCTTACAATAATGACATAATACCTACCTTGAAGCATTAATTCACCAGACTGTTCCTTTTCCGTCTTAATTGCCTGCGTTAATAATTTATCCAGTTCAGTCGGAATAGCGCTCTCGTTTTCACTTTCATAATGCCATTGTTGCAAAAACCTTTCCGCTGGTGGATTTGTAATTAATATGGATCCGTCTTGATTAAATGTCATCACACCGTCTGCCATACTACTTAATATACTTGTTAGCTGTTCTTTTTCTTGACTTAACACATTCATATTAAACTTGAGCCTTTTCCCCATTTGGTTAAAAGCAATGGCTAATTCACCAATTTCGTCATGGCTCAAAAAAGGAACTTTCGTATCAAATTTGCCTTTAGAAACCTCAAATGCTGCTTCCTTCATTTTTCGGAGTGGAGCCGTAATTCTTGTAGAAAGAAAAAAGGCAAAAATCGTTGTTAACACAATCGCTATTCCAGCCGCTAGCAAGATTATTCTAGTCGTCTTTCGCGTTGTTTCTTTTAACAGTGCCAAAGATTGATAAGTAAATATCGCACCATTGTCTTCCCCTTCAATTTTTAACGGTACACCCGCCACAATATAATTTTCAAATCTACTTCCATGTCTTTCAACATCTGTTAGTGATAATTCCTTTTTAATAGATATTCTCTCGGAAAAGACCTTTGATAAATCTTCGTCTTCCAAAAGGACTGTTCTAGGTATCCATCCTTCCGTACCTCTTCCAGATGAAAAGATAATATTATCTTTACTATAAGCAACCGCAACGCCAACTGGATCATCTACTATTTCAAACACAATTTCCTCACCCATATTATCATTAGCATGTGATTCAATAATATTTGATATCTTTTTAGCTTGGTCTGATAATGATTGCTCAATTTGGTTCACATGATACTTTTCAAAGAATTCTAGTAGAAACATTGTTAATATAATGAGAACAAATGAAACAAGTAACAGGATTGTCATCCATAGCTTTCCTACAACACTACGCCACAGTCTCATTCATGACCTGCCTCAAATTTATAACCGACTCCCCAAACTGTAACAATCATACCAGCGGCTTTGTCTGAGACGCGATTTAATTTTTCTCGAAGTCTTTTCACATGAGTATCGACTGTTCTTAAATCGCCAAAAAACTCATATTGCCAAACCTCTTTTAAAAGATGCTCACGATCAAACACTTTATCTGGTGATTTAGCAAGGAAATGAAGAAGCTCATATTCCTTAGGTGTTAAGTTCACTTCTTTGCCATCTGCCGAAACTCGATGTGCATCGTGATCAATAGATAAATGTGGAAATACAATTATATCTCTTGCAGTAGCACCCGCTTGCATGTAATTTGTTTGTGTCGCTCTTCTTAATAAAGCTTTCACTCGTAATACTACTTCTCGTGGACTAAATGGCTTAACGATATAATCATCTGTTCCAACCTCAAAACCTTGCACTCTATTTGTTTCTTCCCCTTTTGCCGTTAGCATAATTACCGGTGTTGTTTTTTCCTCGCGAAGTTCCTTACATACTTCAATACCGTCTTTACCCGGCATCATTAAATCGAGAAGAATACAGCTATAATCATTCTGTAGTGCTAGTTCTAACGCTTCTTCACCATCTGCTGCCTCATCTATCACATAATTTTCTCTCTCCAAATACATCTTTAACAATCTTCGAATACGATCTTCATCATCCACTACTAAAATTCTCACTTCTGATTCCATCTTTGAACCCCCTCATAACTTATATATAAGTATATTGTATAGGAAAAAGCCCCGCACCTAAAGAGTGAGGGCTTGTATAACATTTTTTATCAGTTAGCCGCATATGAATGCAGACCGAACAAGATCAAGTTTACTGCCACTAGGTTAAACATGATAATTGCAAAGCCGATAACAGCAAGCCATGCTGATTTTTCTCCATGCCATCCTTTTGATAGTCTTAAATGCAGGAATGCTGCATAGAATAGGAATGTAATAAGCGCCCATACTTCTTTCGGATCCCATCCCCAAAAACGTGTCCATGCAATCTGCGCCCATATCATTGCAAATACTAGGCCACCTAAAGCATAAACAGGGAAACCAATTAATACTGAACGGTAGCCAATTTCATCCACTAAATCAAGATTTACCTTTTTAACGAGTGGTTGTAATAAAGTAATAATTCGATTTCTGAAAATTAGTCTAATCAATAAATATAGCAGTGTACCAATGATCAAACTCCAAATCATTGTATTAAACTTTTGCGCATCAATAATAGCAGGCATGTTGAATAATGGTTGCATTTTACCGTCTGTAATCAATTCTCCATCATGAGGCCCAACTAATGCTGGAAGAGTATATGCCGCAACCTTCTCTTTCCCTTCTTTATCAATCCAGTTTAAATCTGCTTTGTAATCGACAAATGAAAAGGCGGAAGTAATAATAATAAATCCAATCGCAATAACTACAGAATACATAATCGCTTCCAACCAAAAGGCACGTTTATCTTTTGCTTTTGTATCGACAGCTTTGAGTAAATACATAATACCCGCTACGAAACTTATGATAAGAATCGCCTGTCCAATCGCTACTGTCGTTACATGAATATAAAGCCAATGACTTTGCAGCGATGGAATGAGAGGACTAACATTACTTGGAAACATACTTGCAAAAGCAATCATTAACATTGCAAGTGTTAACGCAAATATACCTAATGCATTTAACTTGTATATAAAGTACAAAATAATGAAAGCGCCAACTACCATCATTCCAAAGAATGTGGTAAATTCAAACATATTACTAACTGGTGCATGTCCGCCTGCGATCCATCGAGTAATAAAATACCCAATTTGTGAGGCAAAACCAATCAGCGTTAAGCTAATAGCAATTTTCGACCATTTATTAGGGCCAGCACTTTTTTCCAAACCCCTTTTATCACGTATTCCTCCGCCGAAAAATAAGGTAGCAATCAAATATAAGATAAATGCAGCTTCTAATAAATTACTGCTTATCTGTATCAAACTCGGCATTCTTATTCCCTCTTTCTTTGACATTATTTTTCTTTTCTTGCTGATCAATCGGCTCAGGGATAGAAGTACCTTTTACGATAGTAGCAATTTCATTTCTTAAACTATGCCAGTTTTTGTTTGTATGGCCTGCAATTAAAACTTCATCTTTTTCTTTTTGCAACCATATCCGACGATGATTCCAATAAGAACCTTGAATAACCCCAATCATAAATATCGATCCCCCGAGGATAAGAACCCAGAGAGTCAAATCTTTCCTTACAGTAAGCCCAGTCGCATTACGTGTCGTAACTTCTTTGAATGTCATTTTATAATCTGTTTCTCCAAGTGGTTCAGCCGTTTGTTTAATGGCAGTGAAGCTCATTTCACCATCTGGATGATCAGGTGAAATCATATTGAATAGAAAAGCTGGATTATTTGGTGTCGGCGAATCAGAAACTGGTTCTCCATTTTCAGCAAACCCAGAAAAATCTGGATAATAACCCACTAATTCAACTTTATAACCATCACCAAAATCATACTCGTTCTGTGGATCGAATAAATCAATCGTTACTTCTCCAACAGTTTCTTCACTTTTTTTATTTATTAAATTAAATGACATTGTATTTAACTCATTCAGCTTATAATCCATTTGATACAAAGCGTAATCATCAAATTTCAAAGGTTCATTTACACGAATCTCTGCCTCTGTTATTTCTGTTAAATCGTTTTCTTCTCCAATTGTTTTGTCTAGATCCCGCTTATACAGAACAACATCAGATTGGAAACTCTTAACAACAGATCCAACTCTGTCGAGCGTTGCTTCATATACGGCATTTTCATCGTCTTTATTATAAAGTTCCATGGTGAACTTCTTGTTTTCTAATACATACTCCTTATGTGTTCCAGGAATCGTTGCCGTCTCCCCTTCTCGAATCCATAGAAATTCATCCACATACATTCCAGGAACAAACCTTAACATGCCACCAATTAAAAATATAATAAGACCAATATGATTGACGTAAGGACCCCAACGTGAAAAACGATTTTTTTCAGCTAAGATATTTCCATTTTCCTCACGAATTTTATATTTTTTCTTTTTTAGATTTGCCTTCACTTGTTCAAAATCTGTTTCCATCTGACTGTCAGCAGCAGCTCTTTTAAAAAGTCTTTGTCTTTTTAAGAATCCTTCATGTCTGCTTACTTTCTGATTTTTCAGCGCTCGATATAAAGGAAACACTCTATCAATACTACATATAACTAGGGATACGCCTATTGCTGCAATCATTAACAAATACCACCAAGAACTATACATATCATGTAGTCTCAGAATATAAAATATATCGCCACCTATACCGTACTTTTCACCGTAATACACAGCCGGATCTGCATTTTGCGGAATGTACATTACTTGCGGCAAAAATGTACCAAGCGCGGAGGCAATCAATGTAATGACAATAAGCCATATTCCTACTTTGACCGACGAAAAGAAATTCCATATCTTATCGACAAATGTTCGATTATATGTTTGGGATCTACGTGCACTTCCTTCATAACGCATATCGTGAAGTTTTTCTTTTTTTGCTTCTTCAGTCAATGCACGGCCACATGATTCGCACAATATCGTACCAATCGGGTTAATATGCCCACAAACACACTTTACTTCTTTCATATCTAAACTCCCCTATTAACTATTAGGTTTAATACTTTCCATCATTCCCTTAATTTTGGCTTCTGTTAATTCACCCACTTCAACTTGGGTGATCTTCCCATCCGGATCAACTAAAACTGTGACTGGCATATTTGTTATCCGATACATATCTTTTACATCTTTCGTTTTATCTCGCAAAATCGGAAACGAAAGATCATGGCTGTTCACAAAATTATTTATTTGAAATTCCGTGTCGCCTATATTAACTGCTAAGATTTCAATTCCCTGATCTTTATACACTTGATACTGGCTGTCCATATCAGGCATTTCTCTTTTACAAGGTGGACACCATGTTCCCCAAAAGTTTAAAAAGACGCCTTGTCCTTTATATTCGGATAATTGGTGCTTTTTCCCTTCCATATCAGTTAGTACAAAGTCAGGTGCATCATCGCCTATTTCAAGTTTGGCATGTTTATCTTTCGTGAAATTTGCATAAAGCGTATACGCAACAGCGACTACCATGACAGACAATATAATTGTCCTTATATATAAGCGCCGCTTTTTCTTTTCAACCATTTGTAAATGATTACCTCCTTGCAATTTTGATACTTTAACATATTAATTATACCATTTGGTTAAAGCCTACTAGGCACTGGTATTTTGAAGGTTATGTGAAAGATTGATGTTATCTAGGTAATCCCTTACCTGTTTCAGCTAATGTCCGTAGCTGTTTCACCTCATGTGGCGTTAACTCCCTGCTATCACCTGAGTTTAATCCATATAAATTAAGCGTTCCGTACTGCTCTCTTTTAAGTTTCAAAACTGGATGCCCGATTGCTTCCATCATACGACGTACTTGTCGATTACGTCCTTCATGAATGATAATTTCCACAATTGAATTGCCTTTTCGTTTATCCAATGACTTCATTTTCACTTTGGCTGGTGCAGTCTGACCATCCTCGAGATTTATTCCAGTTTCCAACTTCTTAAGCGCCTCTCTAGATGGGATACCTTGCACTTTTGCAATATATGTTTTTTGGACTTCATAACGCGGATGCGCAAGTAGGTTGGTAAATTCTCCATCATTTGAAAGTAGAAGTAAACCTGATGTATCATAATCTAGTCTGCCGATCGGATAAATCCTTTCCTTCACATGTGGAAAGAAGTCAGTTACTACCTTTCTACCTTTGTCATCCTTTACCGCTGAAATAACCCCTCTTGGTTTATACAAGAGAAAATATCTCTTCCCTTCTTGCTCGAGTGGTACGCCGTTCACTTCAATTCTATCTGAATTAGTTACTTTGGTCCCCAACTCTTTCACAACTTTTCCATTTACTGATACCATGCCTTGTGCGATCATTTCTTCTGCTTTCCTTCTTGATGCGACTCCAGCATGTGCAATTACTTTTTGTAAGCGTTCCATTTCTTCCACCTCTTCATAATTACGGGCTTTTACTGTATGAATTATTACATATGTAAGCCAAAATTCAAAGAAAGTCTACTTTCTAATCCCACAAAATAACAAAAAAATGTCCAGATTAAGAACTGAACATGAAAGAAATGATCATTATAGCTGCTGATATACCGACAAGATCCGCTAGAAGACCTACTTTTAATGCGTCTCCCATCTTTTTAATTCCTACCGCTCCAAAGTAGACAGTTAAAACATAAAATGTAGTATCTGTGCTCCCTTGAATGGTCGAGGCAAGCTTTCCTATATAAGAATCAGGGCCATGCACAGAAAGAATATCACTCATTAATCCTAATGCTGCTGTACCCGATATTGGTCTTATCAATGCCAATGGTACAATTTCTGCTGGGATACCTAACATATATAACATCGGTTGTATTAAATGAATAAAAAAGTCTAAAGCGCCCGAAACTCTAAATACCGATATCGCAACGAGCATTCCAACTAAAAAAGGAATAATAGAAATAGCAATCTTTATTCCTTCTTTCCCCCCCTCAACAAAATGCTCGTACGTAGGGACCTTTTTAAATGTACTGTAGATTAATATGACACCAATAATGATAGGTACAATCCATAGCGAAATAACTGAGATTAATTGCATCGTTATTTCAGATCCTTTCTCCTTCTCCGATGATAGAAATATCGATCAAATAATATTGCAGCGGCAGTGGCAATAATTGTTGCCACTAATGTTGGGCCAACTATATCAGTCGGAGAAGTGGAATTATAACTCATTCTTATCGCAATCACGGTTGTTGGGATTAATGTCAACCCAGAAGTATTCAAAGCCAAAAAAGTAACCATTGATCTACTTGCTGATGATTTTCCGCCATTTAGTGACTTTAACTGTTCCATTGCCTTTATACCTAATGGTGTCGCTGCGTTTCCTAGGCCGAGCATGTTAGCGATCATATTTGATAGTATATATCCAACAGCTGGATGGTCACTAGGCACATCTGGAAATAACTTTAGGATAAGTGGTTTAAAAAGCGTCGAAAGCTTATCTAAAAGTCCTGATTCTTGTGCAATCCTCATAATTCCAAGCCAAAATACAAGAATACTTATAAGACCAATACATAAGGTAACGGCTTCATTAGCGGAAGAAAAGATTGCCTCATTTACTTCCTTCATTTTCCCGTTGATAATCGCAAAAATTAAACCGATAACCGTCATTGCAACCCATATATAGTTAATCATGCTACATCACACTTCCATGATTAAAAAAGAAATCTTTCATTTTTTCCCACCTACTTTTTTCATTATGAACTTTTTCTTTTACAAAAATAGGGACTTTACGAACCGCTTCACTTTGAAAGTATAGAATAGCAAGTCCAACTTCTCCTTTTGTTTTTTTACGTATTTTTTTTTGATCTAACATTTGATATTCAACTTTAATATCCGCTAACTCTTTTTCGGTTAATGGATAGTAAACATTATTTTCAAAAAACAGCTCTTTATTTTCCATCCCTTCTAATTTTATTGATAAAGATCCCTTGTTGAAAATCTTTTTTAATTGAAAATTTTTAAAGCCATACTCATACATTGAAATATGATCATTCCAATCATCTGGTCCATCTAATGTTACTGAGATGAGGTCTAAACCGTCTTTTGAAGCGGTTGTAACAAGTGTTCTACCTGCTCTTTTTGTAAAACCTGTTTTACCGCCTGTACAATACTTATATTTTTCTGTTAACAATCGGTTTTTATTTTTCCATTGCTGTGGTCCTTCTTCACGTTCAAATTTATATACTTTTGTACCGGAAATAGTTTGATATGTTTCATTTTCCATTACATATTTCGTTAAAATCGCCATATCAAAAGGTGTGGAGTAATGTTTTTCATGATCATCTAATCCATGTGGGTTAGAAAACATTGTATTTTCCATCCCTAGTTCTTCTGCTTTTTGATTCATAAGAAAAACAAACCCCTCTTCGCTCCCCCCAACATGCTCTGCTATAGCAGTCGCAGCGTCATTACCAGAGCGGAGCATTAATCCATACACAAGATCTTGTAGCTTGATAGATTCTCCTGGTGTGAGATAGACCGATGAACCTTCCGTGTATACCGCGTTTTTGCTCACTTTTACGGTATCATTCATTTTTCCTGATTCGATTGCAATAATTGCCGTCATGATCTTTGTAATGGAAGCGATTCTTCTAATCTCGTGAGAATTATTTTCATATAACACTCTTCCAGTTTTTTGCTCCATCAAGATTGCACCTGAGGAGCTAACAGAAAAAGCGGCTGCTTTTGTCGGCATAAAAGCCGTTACTAGTAAAACGGCGACAAGACTGATAAATGCCAGCTTTCTCTTTGCTTTCATCGTTTCGCCTCTCATTCTTTGTTGATATAGTTTCAAATGGACAAATATGTCTATTTAGGATTAGAAAACAAAACTAAAAATTACAAAACAACATAAACATTTCATAAAACTAATCGAGTAAAAAAACTCCCCCCACTCCATTTGTACAAGTCTATGCACTTATTTTGAACGATATGATAAGAAAAGTGGAAGACGTCCGTTTAGGGAAGTACAAACTGGACCGACATGATGCGGGCTTCCGAAGTTGCCAAAGTACATGGCGATTTTAGTCGAGGAACTATTTATTTCATACGATATAAAGGAAACACGGCAAGCCATGAAAGGCGAATCGATTGTGACTTATCGTTGGAAGAATTCCGAAGTTTGCTAGTCGTTGAGTGCGGCACTCATTTATAGGTGACAAAGTTTCTTTTTAATGTGTTGGAATCAAGAGATATAACGACAAAGTGTGGTAATGGAATATGGCTCTCATCATTGCGCACAATATATAGGCACTTGTTTCCTTTCAATATTTATCGTTAAACAAGAAAAGAGCTGTCCAATTATAATTGGACAGCTCTTTTCTTTCTTTAATCATCAAAGGAAGAAAAAAACAAATCAGCTTCTTCCTGTATTCCCTCTTCTTGAGTCAAATCTTCCAATTCAGGTAATTCTTGAAGATCTTCTAGTCCGAAATAATCGAGAAATTCTTTTGTAGTACTATAAAGAATTGCTCTCCCTGATCCCTCTACACGTCCAGCCTCATTTATTAATCCTCTAGACATTAACGTTTGCAATGGTCGTTCAGTTTTAACTCCTCTAATCTCCTCAATTTCCATTCTAGTAATTGGCTGTTTATAAGCAATGATTGCGAGTGTTTCTAAGCTAGCCTGTGATATTGATGTATTGGCAGGAGCCTCAGCTAACTTACGCAAAAATTTTGCATGTTTACGCTTTGTAGTTAGCTGGTAAGTTTTAGCAATGTAAATCAGAGTGATGCCTCTTTCATCATCGTTCTCATATTCTGCTCGAAGGCTTTCTATTAACTGTTGTGCATCCTCTACCGTTGTATCCATCGCTTCGCATATTTGTGCAAGCGATAAACCTTCATCTCCTGCGGCAAACAGTAAACTTTCGATGATTCCTTTATGCATGGATTCTCCCATCTACAGAAGCCCCCTTTCTTGCTGCTAGAAAAATATCCTCAAAGTTCCCTTCTTGATCAACGATAATTTCTTTACGTTTCATCAATTCAAGCATAGCTAAAAAAGTTACCACAATATACTGTCTATCTTCAGTTGGAAAGAAGGAGAAAAAGGGTACCCTCGTATGACTCTTAGTTAAATCTGCCAAAACTTCAGCCATTCTGGTTTCTATCGATATTTCTTGTTGAGAAATCTTTGTCGCTAATGGTTTCTTTAACTTTTTTCTTCTCAATAATTTATGATAAGCACCTAACATATCAAAAATAGTTACTCCCAAATCAGTATTACTTTGATTAGCTTTTTCTGCATACGCCGAAAGATCACTAGGCGGTTTCATAAAAATCTCGCCTCTTTCTCTCTCTTTTTCTTTCAAAGCTAATGCCGCTTCTTTGTATTTTTTATACTCGATTAAGCGTTCCACAAGTTCATCCCGCGGATCATCTTCCTCAAAAAACACTTCATCGTCATCAGTTTCTTCTTCATGTTTTGGGAGAAGCATTTTACTTTTAATAGCTAAAAGAGTGGCAGCCATTACTAAATACTCACTAGCATCATCTAATTTCAATTCTGACATCGCATTAATATAAAGTAAATATTGCTCTGATATTTCTGCCATTGGTATATCATAAATATCAATTTCCAATCGGTTTATCAAATGAAGCAATAGATCTAAAGGACCTTCGAACGCTTCAATTTTTACCTCGTATCCCATCTAATCACCAATTCTAAACTCAAATATATTTTGCGCCATCATCTATCATATTACAGTAAAGCAAGAATTTGAAGAAAAAACATTTCTCAATAGGCTACATAAAGAAAAATAAAAATATGTGTTATACTTACGAAAGGTAATATCTAGTTTAAGAAAGGAGCATTTTCTTGCAATTTCCAGCACGTTATTTGGATTTTTTATTTCACTTTCATGGAGATAGGGATTATTTTGAATGTCATGAAGTGCTCGAGGACCATTGGAAGGATAATGGTATGGAGCGTAATTCTATATGGGTAGGGCTTATCCAAGTTGCTGTAACTTTTTATCATTATCGCCGCGGTAATATAAAAGGAGCGTTAAAAATGATAGATAAGGCTCTAATTCAATTAAAAGATAAACAAGAAGAAACATATTCTCTCGGAATACAGTTTTCTGTTTTAATAGATGAACTTGCAAAAATACGATTAAAGATTATAACTAATCAACCATATAAATCTTATCATATTCCGATATATAATCCGACACTATTACATTTATGCCAAGCACGATGCGAAGAGGCTGGATTCCCTTGGGGTGTTACTTCCACCTCTGTTTCTCAAACTATTGTTAATAGGCATTTAACCCGTGATCGTTCTCAAGTTATAGAAGAACGCGAACAAGCACTAGCTACAAAAAATGCTAGTCGTTCATTTTTATTGACCTCTTAATCATCTGTACATTTTCAAACTCGGGTTAAAGTTAGATAGAAAAAACAGTACTGAATGCGTTATGCATCTGTACTGTTTTTTCCTTCGTTCTCATCACATTTTTCAAAAAAAGAAGCGGTATATTCATTCGGAAAAAACTCTTTATCCTCATGCAGGTCTTTCACCGACTGTAACATACACTTCCCAATTCCCTCATGACGATGCGATGGATTAACAGAAATATGTTGAACTTCCACCTTATCTCCATCAATAATCACACCAATGACTCCAACAATGTCATCTTCTTTTTTCCATAAAAAAAGTTGCCATCCAGCCTCTGTTTCATACATCTTCATTGAAATTTGTAATTTTTTTAAATCTTTTTCATTGGGCATAAATGATAGAAGCCCCATCGCAATTTTCTCATAGGCTTTCTTATATCGTATTAACATAAATGATCCCTCGTTATTCTTTTTTCCACACATAGCCTTAAATGAATCTTACTAGCCAGTTGACATACTTATACACACGTCAATCTGTTGGATTAATCATTAACGGTTTGGTGCAATAAAAAGCCAATAACCCATTCCCCAGGCGATCGCTACGATGAAAATTAATGCAAATAAAATAATGTTTTTTTTATTCAATTCCAGATTCCCCTTAATTTGGACAAGAACGACATTAAAAATAATCTTCATTATTATTGTAACATCATTATTAATAATCGCAACTTTACGGGATAAACGTCGAATGAACGATCAAAAATTTTCTTCTGTTTGGATACTTCCGTGTTTCCTTTATCCTCGTATCAATAAGGTTAATAAGGTTTCTCGCCTAAACTCGCCGCATCCTGTGGCAACGTCGAGGGACCCGCATCATGCGGGCCCAGTTTGTACGTCGCTTAACGAGCGCTTACGCTTTTCGTGATGTCCAGCTCCAGCGCTCAACGACTAGCAAACTTCAGGTTTCTTCCTACGATAAGTCAACATCGGCTCGCCTTTTAGGCTTGCCGTGTTTCCTTTATCTCGTCAGAACCCCTCCAGTTTGTACGTCGCTTAACGAGCGCTTACGCTTTTCGTGATTGGAAGGTCTAGTCGGACTAGATCTTCGTATGTTTCTCTTTTAACTACTAATTTATCTTCGCCTTCTTCTACAAATATAACTGGTGGTCTAGGAATACGATTATAATTATTAGCCATTGAATATCCATATGCCCCTGTACAGAAAACAGCGAGTATATCGTTTTTATCCGCTTCTGGCAGCTGAAGATCCCATATAAGCATATCACCTGATTCACAACATTTACCCGCAATAGATACCAGCTCGGAAGGCTGTTCATTTGCTCGGTTTGCGAGAATGGCTTCATATTTAGCGTCATATAAAGCGGGTCGCAAATTATCTGTCATACCGCCATCAACGGCCAAATATTTACGCACATTAGGGACATTTTTACTTGAACCTAATGTATATAAAGTTGTTCCTGCATCGCCAACTAGCGATCTACCAGGCTCTATCCAGATTTCAGGCATTGGTAATTTTAATCGTGCTGTCTCTTTCTGTACCTCGTTGATCATTTCTTGGACATAATTTTCTGGAGCGAGTGGTTCGTCTTCCGCAGTATAACGAATACCAAATCCGCCACCTAAATTCAACACTTGTGGAGTAAATTCAAATGCAGCATGCCATTCAGCCATTTTTTCTAAAATTTTGTTTGCTGCCAATATAAATCCTGTAGTTTCAAATATTTGAGAACCGATATGACAATGTAAACCAAGTACATTTATATATTCACTTTCAAGCGCCTTTAAAAGGGCAGATTCCGCTTGACCATTTTGCAGATCAAAACCAAATTTTGAATCTTCTTGTCCAGTCAAAATATAATCATGCGTATGCGCTTCAATACCGGGAGTTACCCTGATTAGTATATTAACTACTTGCTTTCTCTCAACTGAAAGATCACTTAGTATTTCCAATTCATAAAAATTATCTACAACGATACAACCAACATGATGGTCCAAGGCCATAATTAATTCCGCTTCACTTTTATTGTTTCCGTGAAAATGGATTTTTTCTGCAGGAAATTCAGCTTTTATAGCTGTATATAATTCCCCACCCGATACAACATCGAGCGAGAGCCCTTCTTCCTTAATTAACTGCAACATCGCCACAGTAGAAAAAGCTTTACTTGCATATGCTACTTGGGCTTTAATACCAAGATTATCGAATGTCTGTTTAAATGCACGTGCCCTTTCACGAATCAATGAAGTATCATAAACATATAGAGGTGTCCCGTACTTCTCAACTAGTTTGACTGTATCTATACCACCAATTTCTAAGTTACCAGTAGTATTTATCGTTGCGGTACCATAAAGATGCATTTCTTTTCCTCCAAATCCGAATATATAAAATATTAATAAAGCAATCGGAAAATACCGATTGCTTGCATTTACGTCCATACAGAAAAGTTAGATTATTTAACAATCTATTAAGTAGGATAAACTTTATCATATTTTTCATTTTTCTGCAATTAGTGGTCAGACTTTGGTGGTTGTCGGAATTTATTTCTTGGATGAACGATACTTGGACGAAATATGGAACCCGGAACTGGTCTCCTAATTAGGATATGGGTAAAAGCTGATGGATTAAAAGGCAAAACCGGCCATAAGTAAGGAGCATTTAAAGGTCTAAGCTGAGTTAGGAATAGAATAAATACTGTCGTACCAATAATCAAACCTGGTGCTTTAAATAAGGCTACAGCAATTAATAAAATCATTCTAACCATTTTATTCGCTACACTTAATTCATAACTTGGTGTTGAAAACGTACCAATTGCCACTATTGATATATACAATATGATCTCTGGACCAAACAAACCAACGTCAACGGCAATTTGTCCGATTAAGACTGCAGCAATAAGCCCCATGGCAGTAGATAGTGGTGTCGGTGTATGAATTGCAGCAATCCGTAAAAATTCAACACCTAAATCCGCTGCAAGCAATTGAATGATGATCGGTATTTCCGAAAGTTCATTAGGTCCAATATAGGATAGAGTAGCAGGAAGCATAGAAGGTTCAAGCACAAATAAATACCATAATGGCAATAAAAAGAGTGAAACCCAAATACCTAAAAAGCGTGTCCAACGGACGAACGTCCCTACTGCCGGGGACTGACGATATTCTTCAGCATGCTGCACGTGATGAAAATAAGTAGCTGGGGTAATCATCACACTTGGAGATGTATCGATAAATATTAATACATGCCCTTCAAGTAGATGAATCGATCCAACATCTGCTCTTTCCGTGTAGCGAACAAGAGGAAATGGGTTATACCCTTGCTTCATTATATATTCCTCTATCGTCTTATCAGCCATCGTAATGCCATCCACATCGATATTCGAAATTTCTTTTCTAATTGTCTCTACAAGTCCTGGATTAGCTATATCTTCTATATATCCGATAGCAACATCTGTTTTGGATCGTTCTCCAACTTTAAACATTTCGAACCGTAAGTGCTCATCGCGGATTCTTCTTCTAGTTAATGCTGTATTAATAATAATGTTTTCAACATACCCATCCCTCGAGCCGCGAACTACTTTTTCTGTATCAGGCTCTTCTGGTTGCCTACCTGGATAACTACGCACATCAATGATTAGAGCTGATTCTTCCCCTTCAATGATGATCGCAATTAATCCAGATAAAACTTGATCTACGACTTCATCCATTGTATTAACAGGATCTACCGATTCATGTACCAAGCGATTCTTAATCAAACTACCAATAGCTTTTGTCGGTTTTTCCTTATCATTTAAATTAACTAGTTCTTTTATAATTTCAACGATGTAAAGTGTGTCACATAATCCATTTACATAATATATTTGAATCTCTTTCCCTAACACGTTTAATTTTCGGATGCCCAAATCGAAGCTTGTGCCTAGCCCAACTTTTTCTTTAAAAAATTGTTCTATTGTATCTAACCCTTGGTCTAATATATCTTTTTCTTTATTATTGCGTCTACGCATTCATATCTGCTCCTATTCACATTGGAGTGTAAAGTCTTTTATTCAACTAGTATGTTGCAAATCATTGGTTTTCATACAAAAAAGAACACATGAAAACCGTTAGGTGTCCATGTGTTCTTTCATTTGTTCCAGTATTTTCTTTTCAATCCGCGAGACCTGAACTTGAGAGATACCGAGCCGTTCTGCTACTTCTGTTTGGGTTCGATCTTTATAGTACCTAAGATATACGATTAGACGTTCCCTTTCTCCAAGGCCCCTAATTGCTTCTTTAAGAGCAATGTTATCAAACCACTTTTGCCCGTTTTGATCTGCTATTTGATCCATTAATGTAATGGGATCGCCATCGTTCTCATATACTGTTTCATGAATAGAAGCTGGGGATCGACCCGCATCTTGTGCCATGACAATTTCTTCCCTAGAAACGTCTAAATATGCAGCTATTTCATTCACAGTCGGCGTTTTACCATATTGTTTTGTTAGATCATCTCTAGCTCTTCTAATTCTGTTTCCTAATTCCTTCAAGGAACGACTTACTTTTACCGTTCCGTCATCACGAATGAATCGTTGAATCTCTCCAATGATCATCGGTACTGCATAAGTTGAGAATTTAACATCATATGAAAGATCAAATTTATCTACTGACTTTAACAGCCCGATGCTACCAATCTGGAATAAATCATCGGGTTCGTAGCCCCTGTTAAGAAAGCGTTGAACAACAGACCATACTAGCCTAACATTTCTTTCAACTAATAAATCACGGGCGCCCTGATCTCCCGCCTGACTTCTTTTAATATATTCCTTGACCTCAGCATCTTTTAAAAATCCCTGTTTCGTCTCTTTCTTAAGTTCCACATCCATAGGCGCGGCTCCTTAATTGCATAACGCTTTGTTTTTCGTTAAATATTTTATTAAACGAATTGTTGTGCCTGAACCTTGGTGTGATTCCACTTCCAGATGATCCATGAAATTTTCCATTATCGTAAAACCCATCCCGGATCTTTCCAAATCTGGCTTCGTGGTGAACAAGGGTTGCCTTGCTTCATCAATATCTGTAATGCCAACCCCGTTATCTCGTATGATTAAATCGATCATTCCATCTTCAATTGCCACTGATATATGCACGATACCAGTCGGATTTTGTTCATAGCCATGAATAATTGCATTAGTCACTGCTTCAGATACAACCGTTTTGATTTCTGTTAGCTCATCAAGAGTTGGATCTAACTGGGCAATAAAAGCTGCCACTGTCACACGAGCAAAGGATTCATTCTCGCTGAGAGCACTAAATTGAATCTGCATTTCATTTCTCATCGATTATGCAACCCCCAATCTTTCAAGCGCAAATTGTTCTGAGGTTTCAAGCTTTACAATTTTAAATAGTCCAGACATTTCAAACAAGCGTTTTACTGGTGGGGAAATTGCGCAAACAACCATTTCACCATGCTTTAATTTTATTTGTTTATATCTTCCTAGGATAACCCCCAATCCCGAACTATCCATAAATGTGAGTTTCTCCAAGTTCAAGATAAGATGGATAATTTGGTGTTTTTCAATTGCTGCAGTTACTTTTTCTCTGAGATATTCAGCTGTATGATGATCCAATTCCCCAGCCAAACGAATGCATAACGCTTCTTGCTTCACTTCTAAATCAACTGTAAGACTCACTATCCTAAGCCTCCTTGTTTATTTATGCTTTCGCTTTCCTTGATGCCTAACTTCAGCATCTGCTTAGTATGAACTTAGATTTCACCATTTCTGTTCATATCCCTAAACAGACGCCTCCGTTTATAGGTATAGTGAGTAATTCTATTTAGACCTTCTTGATTCCTTCCACATGACAAAACTAGAAGCAATTCGCTAAAATTTTCACCTTTTATCTAGATTGAGTAAACAAACCAAAAGCACGTTTATAAAGTTCCCACCAAGTTGCTTTTTTTACATCCTTTTCAGCAACTAGTGGTGTTTTAGACAATTCTTTGTCTTCTTTTTTAATAATAATTGTGCCAATCTGCTCGCCTTTCTTTATTGGAGCATTTAATTGTTTATTTATTTTTATTTCTGTTTTTAATCCATCTGTCTTATCGCCTTTTTTCGTTAATACAGAAACTTGATCCCCTGTAATCGCATTTATCTCTTTGTGATTGCCTTTGCTCACTTTTACTTTTTCTATTACTTTTCCTTTTTTATGAATAGAATGCGTAGCATATTGCGCAAAAGCATAGTCTAACATTTTCGTTACTTGGGCATTCCTGCTTTTAGATGTAGTAGCTCCGAAAACTACAGCTACTACACGCATATCGTCTTTTTTAGCGGTAGCAGTTAGACAATACTTGGCCTCTCCTGTAAAACCAGTTTTAAGCCCATCTACACCCGGATAAAACTTCACAAGTTTATTTGTATTTACAAGCCAAAATTTCTTATCCGTATTTTCGCGCAAATATGATTCATATTGCTTTGTGAAATCAGTAATATCTTCATATTTTAATAATTCTTTTGCCATCATAGCCATATCATAAGCAGTACTATAATGATCTTCTACTGGTAACCCTGTTGTATTATTAAATTTGGTGTTCTTGAGTCCTAGTGATTTTACCCGTTTATTCATCATATCGACAAACGCTTCTTCACTTCCTGCAATTTTTTCCGCCATTGCTACAGATGCATCATTTGCTGAAGCAAGCGAAATTGCGAGAAGCATTTCTTTCACTTTCATTTCTTCCCCGGGTTCCAAGAATATTTGTGATCCTCCCATAGATGCTGCATATTCACTTGTTCGCACCTTATCTTCCATGGTCAGTTTCCCACTATCAATTGCTTCCATGATCAAAAGCAACGTCATTATCTTTGTCATAGATGCAGGAGGAAGCTTTTCATGGCTATTTTTATCATATAAAATGGCACCTGTATCTTTTTCAATTAAAATTGCGGATTTCGAATCGTCTGAAAGCTCAGCATGCTTTTCCTCTGCTAATACAGTTTGGGAAAATAAAGTGAATATCATTACTAGGCAAATTATATTACGAACAAAGCTTTTCATTTTAACCCCTCCAATTATGCCGTTCAAAACGGGAATGTTTTCCATAGCCCCATTCTCTCCTTTCGTAATTTTTTTATACCATTACATAGAAAAAAGCCAAAGATCTGAGATCTTCGGCTTTTTCAATACTTTTATTACATCGCTTCAACTAGTGATTTTACAAACCGTAAAAAATCGGCTCTCACTTTTTGAGTAGTCTCTATCACTTCTTCGTGTGTTAAAGGCTGGTCAAGCATCCCGGCGGCAAGGTTGGATATACAGGAGATACCCATGACTTCAATGCCTGTGTGACGTGCTACAACTACCTCTGGTACCGTAGACATACCAACAGCATCTCCACCAAGTTTCCTTATCATTCTTACTTCTGCTGGAGTCTCATATAGCGGTCCAGTATTGCCAAAATATATTCCTTCTTGAACGGATATTCCTTGTTTTTTAGCTGTTTCTTTCGCTAAATCAATTAATTTCTTGCTATACGCCTCTGACATATCAGGAAATCTAGGACCAAGACGTGCATCATTAGAACCAATTAGTGGATTTCCGCCCATATGATTAATATGGTCTGTTATGATCATTAGATCCCCCGGCTGAAAATTCTCATTCACGCCACCAGCGGCATTGGTGACGATCATTTGGTCTACTCCGAGTGATTTCATTACCCGCACAGGAAATGTTACTTCTTGAAAATCATAGCCTTCATAGAAGTGAAATCGTCCCTGCATAGCAATTACCTTTTTGCCATTCAAGTTTCCTAGTACTAGTTGTCCAGTATGTCCTTCCACCGTTGATACTGGAAAATGTGGTATTTCTTCATATGGAATTTTTATCGACTGGTCGATTTCTTCAGCGAGAATACCCAGCCCAGAACCAAGAATCAAACCGATATCAGGACGCTCCCCATATTGATTTTTAATATAAGTTGCTGCCTCTTGAATTTTGTCAAACATTCACATTACTCCTTACTCATTAAGTTCTCTAAAAAGCTTACACCTGCTCCTTGCCATTTTACATTAAAATTATCTGCAATTGTAGCGCCAACATCAGCGAAAGTTTTACGAAGTGGCAATTCGCCACCACTCGAAAAGCTTGGTGAGTATACGAGTAATGGCACAAATTCTCTCGTATGATCTGTTCCATGATGGATTGGATCATTTCCGTGGTCCGCTGTAATAATAAGAAGATCATCTTTTTGCATTTTTTCCATTACCTCAGGTAAGCGTTCGTCGAATTCTTCTAATGCCTTTCCATAGCCTTCTGGATCACGACGGTGACCATATAAAGCGTCAAAATCTACAAGATTAATAAAACTCATACCTGTAAATTCTCTGTCAAGGACATCTATCCATTTATCCATTCCATCCATATTTGAAGTGGTTCTTACAGCATCTGTAATGCCCTCACCATCATAGATATCGTGAATTTTACCAATAGCGATTACGTCTAAATCACTATCTTTTAACTCATTCATCACTGTGTTGCTAAATGGTTTCAGTGCATAATCATGACGATTTGCGGTTCGTTTAAAATCACCCGGTTCACCAATAAATGGTCTTGCAATGACACGCCCTACTTTATACTCATCTACCATTGTTAATTCTCTAGCCTGTTCACATATTTGATACAACTCCTCGATTGGAACAATATCTTCATGTGCAGCTATCTGTAAAACAGAGTCTGCCGATGTGTAGACAATTAATGCGCCTGTTTTCATATGATCTTCACCAAGCCGATCAATAATTTCCGTTCCACTTGCTGGGACATTTCCAATTACAGTACGTCCTGAGGCGCGTTCTAACTGTGTAATTAGTAATTCTGGAAAACCATTTGGAAATACTTTAAATGGATGGCTTGTTATAAGACCCATCAATTCCCAATGTCCCGTCATTGTATCTTTACCCCTAGACGCTTCCTGCATTTTTGTATAATACGCAAGTGGTTTTTCTGCTTTCTTAATCCCTTTAATTTCTTTAATATGTGAAAGACCCAATTTACCCATGTTTGGCATATTTAGTCCATTCATCTTTTCAGCAATATGGCCAAGAGTATCTGCCCCTGAATCACCAAATGCTTCCGCATCCGGCGCCTCCCCAATACCTACTGAATCTAGTACAATTAAATGAATTCTTTTGAATGTTGAATAATGCATCCAACCGCCTCCTCAACTAAATAAATACATTTTGTTATGCTATATGTATATCATACCCACTTTAAGAAAAGCATAAGCGCCCGTTAAGCGACGTACAAACTGGACCCGCATGATGCGGGTCCCTCGACGATGCCACAGGATGTGGCGAGTTTAGTCGAGGAACCTTATTGATACGAGATAAAGGAAACACGGTAAGCCTAAAAGGCGAGCCGATGTTGACTTATCGTAAGAAGAAACCGGAAGTTTGCTAGTCGCTGGGCCCTGAAGCTAGACACTAAAAAAACCGCAGCTTGCGGCTTTGTTTCATCTAACAGTATACAGTATGTTACAGTTTACATCTGCCAACACTTCTTATTTTTCAAGCACGAGGATGATATTTCGTATATACATCCTTTAATCTTGTTTTTGTTACATGTGTATAAATTTGCGTTGTAGAAATATCAGCATGGCCAAGCATTTCCTGCACAGCACGTAAATCCGCACCGTTTTCTAGTAAATGAGTGGCAAATGAATGACGAAGCGTATGTGGGGTCAATTCTTTTTCTATCTTAGCTTCTGCAGCAAGCTTTTTAACAATCTTCCAATAGCCCTGTCTCGTTAATCTATTTCCATGGTGATTAAGAAAAAGTGATTCTGTTTTATATTTAGGGCTTCTTAGTTTTGGTCTTGATTTCTCTAAGTATGCTTCAATCACTTCAGTCGCATATGTGCCGATCGGAATAATTCTCTCCTTATTCCCCTTACCGACACAGCGAATAAACCCCATCGTCAAATGAACAGAATCTAAGTTAAGATTTATGAGTTCGCTCACTCTTATTCCTGTTGCATATAATACTTCAAGCATTGCACGATCTCGTAAACCAATAGACGTTGCCATATTAGGTGCCTCTAACAATGACTCAACTTCCGTAAAACTTAGTACCCTTGGTAAATTTTTTTCCATTTGTGGTGTTTCAATATGAACAGATGGATCTTGGTCCACAGCTTTTTCTCTCAGTAAAAATTGGTGAAAAGAGCGAATTGATGCAATATGGCGTGCGAGCGTCTTCGCCGACTTTCCCTGTTTTTTTAGATGACCTAGAAATTGAACAATATGCACACGTGATACTTCATTAAGAGAATTTAGCTGTTCCACTTTCTGTATATACTGAAGATAATGCTTTAAATCTCGTTCATACGAAATAATCGTATTCTTAGCCAAACCTTTCTCCACTATCATAAAGTGACTAAAATCCTGTAATTGATCATGCATTAAACATTACTCCCCATTTCGATAAAAAAGCAGAAGACGATCAAACCAGCCATTATCTTTATCTCCCATTGGTTGAAAAGCCTTGACCGCCGTTCCTTCCGGCTCATCATAACGCCGGTAATTTTCATATTCCTGATTTATCCACATGATACCATAATAAAAGAGGACTGTGCATCCCGTAAACAACAAAAATAAGCGCATCGACTGTAAGAAAACTTGTACAATTTTCTTCATGTTTTACCATTCCTTTTCGATCATACTAAATTCGGTTGTTAACATCATATGCCCAGTCCTACTTACATTATTCAGTATTTGCGAATTTTTATTAAAGGCCAAGTAAACAATATCCTTGATCGAGTTTGTCATTCTGATTTCAAGAAAAAAAAGCCTTCCTCCTAATAGGAATAGGCTTTAATCACGATCTTCGTCTTCTTTTTTCTCTTTTTGCTTTTCATGACAACGCCAGCAAATACCATGAAAAGTAAGTCTATGATCCTTTATTTTAAAGTTCCAGTCACGTTCCACGATTTTCTCAACATCGCCTAATAAATCGTCTTTAATTTCATCTACAGCACCGCATTCAATACACACTAGATGATGATGAAAATGTGCGGCACCTTCTTGGCGTAAATCATATCGTGATACCCCATCGCCAAAATTAATTTTATCGACTACCTTTAATTCTGTTAAAAGTTCTAAAGTTCGATATACAGTTGCCAAACCAATTTCAGGCGATTTCTCTTTGACTAATAGATATACATCTTCCGCGCTTAAATGATCTTCCTCATGTTCAAGCAACACCCGAACCGTGGCTTCACGCTGGGGAGTAAGCTTATAGCTTGCAGAATGTAATTGTTTTTTTATACGATCAATGCGACTTTCCATACATATGTATCCTCCCTCGCCACTATCCATTTAATTATAGCAGAAGCATGGGTATAATCAAACTAAAATGATTATAATTAGGATGTACATATTTTACCAACCAAAACAGAAAATCTGCTTTTGTATTGACGTACAATCTATGCCATTGGGCTCGATGCTCATAGGCTACTAATTAAAGCTATGATGTTATTTCTTCAATTGGATATGGAAGTAATAATTGTTTTCATTAGTGCCGGAGCGATATACGCTTCAACACTGGCCGCAATCGTAAGAATAGCAACAGCAGCAATGAAAGCCAATATATATTTAGAAAAAATAGGAGTAAGTTGAAAAGTGATGCTTTTTCTGATAAATATCTTTCTGATTAGCATCATCGAAAACCCAACTGAGCATGCTCCAATAAATATGATGACAGGAATGATGAATAAATTTTGCGGAAATAATGATACAAATGAAAGAAGTAATCCATTCCAGCCCATCTGATTTACAAGAAATCCAACTGAGAACCCAACAACGATTCCTTTAATAAATATTAAAATAAAGATAAGTGGAAACCCAATTATTGAAATACCTAATACCCACATTAGCCCAGTAAATTTAATATTATGCAGCAAACTAAGTTTGAACAGCTCTTCTGATGATGCGGTTTCTCCAGCTGATACTTTAGTAAAATATTGGTTTAAATAATAAAATAGATCTTCTTTTTGAGGAGCTGATAAACTATTTACAAGTACCGCCCCAAAAATGATACCCATTAAAAATAAAACCATGATGAATGTATAAATGGAAGAATAATCCCTTATATGACGAGTAATTAAATTAGAAGAGAATCGATTGCGCATTCTTTGCTTCCCCCTGTTCTGCGATTAATACATGTTATGAGGGACAAGCAGTAGATATGACAATAATAAAATTACTCCACACCTATTTATATAGATTTTACTTTTTTAACTTTTCCATATTTACCGCCTCCACCTGCTGCAATGTGGAGAGTGCCAGAACGGGCCTTACTAATCATCAATGCTAATTCTGGTTTAACTGTATCTATGAGCGCTTTTTCAGTAACATGGTGCAAAATATTCATTTCTGTTCCAAAGTGATCGAGAAGCTTGTCTAACGTTTTAGGTCCGAGACCTGGTATAAAATCTAATGGCACTTGATGAATATAGGATGGTCTTTTTGGCAAATCGTCCACCCCGGAGCTTGCCAATTCTCCAATTCGCTCAGATACCCCTTTTGTAAACTTTTTCGATCCGCATTTTTTACACACATCTGCCTCTTGAGGGGTAAAACATTTTGCACATGCTGTTCGATAATACTTCCCTAGAAAAGGATTTAACCCATAGTTTGCTTCAATATAATTTCCATTTCTTCTTTTCAAAGCATCGGCAAGAGCATTAAATGTAGGAGCTTCAAGCCACATCTTTTGATATTCCCTAGCAATTTTCGGTAAGGAATGGGCATCAGAGTTGGAAACAAATGTATAGTGATGTAATTCAGAAATTTGATCTGCCATTTCTGTATTGGAGCTTAGCCCAAGTTCTACTGCGTCAATGAGTTCGGGATTCAAGATTTCTGTAAGTGACTCTTCGACCCCTTTACCATACAAACTTTTAAATGGAGTAAAGATATGGGCAGGAATAAACAACCCGCCAAGCATTTTCACCTGTTCTTGTAACGCTTGAGCATCTTCATACATTCTTTGTGTGCTAAGTTGAATATTCGTCACTCGATTAGATAACCACTGAGAAAATTCCTTTACAGTTATGAAGCTTGGGAAATAAACTAGTAGATGAATTGGGCCATGACAACGCTCATCATATACTTCTATTTCCGTACCAGGAATGAGCGTTACTTCATCTTCAAAACGAAAGCCGCCCTCTTCCATTTCCACCAGTTCTCCTTTTTCTAATAAGCCTTCCATCTCTTCGATTACTTCAGGCGAATGACAATCAATCACACCAATAATATCTAACCCTTTTGGAAACTTTGCTGTTTTTAAAATGTTTGTTAATGTGAGATTACGTGCAGCTGTTATTTTTACCGGTTTATCTTTGTAAGTCCTTCCAATATGCACATGAAGATCTGCAAAATAAGTATTCATCTAATTCATCCCCATTTTCAATTGTAAATAAAGAACCGCATAGACTGTTTTCGCATCATAGATTCGTTTTTCCTCCACATATTTTATTGCTTGTTCCAACGTAACCTCTTCAAGTTCAACAAACTCATCTTCATCTCCACTGAGAGGATGTTCAACCTTTTGTAAATCAGTAGCGATATAAAGGTGGATCAATTCGTCCGCAAAACCTGGTGAGGTATAAAAGGAAATTAAGTGTTCAAGTTTTCCTGCTGCATAGCCAGTTTCCTCCTCTAATTCTCTAACGACTGATAACTCCGGCTTTTCTCCTGGTTCTAGCTTTCCCGCTGGAATTTCGAGTAGCGAACGTTCCAATGGTTTACGGTATTGTTCCACCATGACTATTTTATTTTCTGTTGTCAGAGCAATGACCGCAACTGCCCCGGGATGTTTTACGATTTCACGTTTAGCTATTTTTCCATCTGGAAGTTCTACCTCATCTACTTGTAAGTTAATGATTTTTCCTTCAAAAATTTTGTTTGTATTCAATGTCTTTTCTTCAAATTTCTTCATTTATGTCCAGCTCCCTATTTAATATATTCCCAATAATCATTTATAATATCATACAGATTCTCAAACATTAACTTTGGCTAACTTCTACTAATCCGTTAATATAAAGACAAAGGAAGGCGTGATGGATGTGGAGAAAAGGAAACTAGGACTTTCAAATTTACAAGTTTCAAAATTAGGACTCGGCTGTATGTCACTGGGGACGGATGAGCAAAAAGCCACTAAGATAATCGAAGCAGCATTGGACGAGGGAGTTAATTATTTTGACACAGCTGATTTATACGAATATGGTGTGAATGAAAAACTTGTCGGAAAAACTCTTTCAAGCATACGCGATCAAGTAGTTATTGCTACAAAAGTGGGCAATCGTTGGGGCGAAGATAAAGATGGTTGGGAATGGGACCCTTCTAAAACTTATATAAAAAAAGCTGTCAAAGATAGCCTCCATCGTCTAAACACAGACTATATTGATTTATATCAACTTCACGGAGGTACGATTGATGACCCAATTGAAGAAACAATTGAAGCATTTGAAGAACTGCGTTCAGAGGGGCTAATTAAATATTATGGCATCTCTTCTATTCGCCCTAATGTTATTCGCAAGTTTGTCGAGGATTCATCACTTGTCAGTGTCATGATGCAATATAGTTTGCTCGACCGTCGTCCAGAAGAAACTTTAAAGCTATTAAATAAAAATAATATCAGTGTCGTCACAAGAGGTTCTGTCGCCAAAGGGTTATTAAGTGATAAAATGCTCGAAATCATGGATACAGGTAAATTACTTGAAGAAGATTATCTTGAATATAATGGAGCGGATATAAAAGATTTACTGCAAAGTATTCGATCCAAATTGTTAGTAGGCTCACGAACAATAAACGAAATCGCCTTGCAATTCAATCTGTCTAACAATGCCGTCGCATCTGTTGTAACTGGCGCCAGCTCTGTTGAACAAATACAGGATAATGCGCGTGCAGTAAACGCTTCACCTCTAACGGATGATGAAATTACTTTTTTAAAAATGATTACAAAAGCAACCACATATAATCAACACCAATGATCATGTAATTTTATTATTTAAATTCAAGTGTTCTAAATATGAAACAAGCCTTCGTTATATGGTATAATTTTTCTTAAGGAAGGTGACATTTTGCATGATTGGCGAACGAATACAAGAATATCGAAAACAAAAAAATATGTCCTTATCAGAATTAGCTGATAAAGCAGGGGTTGCAAAATCTTATTTAAGTTCAATTGAACGTAAGATCCAATCAAATCCCTCCATACAATTTTTAGAAAAAATTTCATCGGTATTGGGCATCCCTGTGAACTACTTACTTCACGGTGAAACAGATAATGAAAACAATGAGCAACTTGATCAAGATTGGGAATTACTCGTTCGTGAGGCGATGGCTTCCGGCGTCTCCAAACAAGAATTCCGTGAATTTCTCGAATTTAATAAATGGAAAATAGAAAACAAATAAAAAAACGTTATATGACTTAAGTCATATAACGTTTTTTTATTTGTTTAGAAAATTTATGATACCAGTTGTTTTATATTGCTACAGCCGAACAAATACAAGGTAAGCGTAAGGTTAAAGCAAACCTAGGTCTTTAACACGCTTTTTTTCGAGAAATTGCCTAATTTCTTCCTTAGCAATCCCTAAATTTTTCGCCTCAATTATTAGCCACATCCACTCCTTATCCATCCCCTTCATACTCACCTTTGTCTCAATCACGCTCTTCCCCCCAAAATACAAATCGTATTTAAGGCAATCCAGCCATCTTAGTATTTTACAATCAATACCTTAGACCTGTGACTTTGCGTCCCCATCTTTCAACGAGTTTGCCTTTTTCTATGCCTGGCGAACCACATAATTACTCCCATACATGTATCTTACAGTTTAATTTTGCTTTTCTTGTTATAATTTGTCGGTTCAATAAAAAATTTACACAAGCTTTTTAGGGTAAACACGACATAATCTTATGTATTCTAACTTTATAAAACTGTTATAGTTTTGCATTTTTCAATACATTAGTCATGTTTTCAACATTAGGATAATCAGACTCACTAAATTGATTAATCACTTGATTCACATCATAATCTACTCTTACAATTGACGTTTGTATACCATCACCATTAATGTCAATGATAGAATACGAGGACTTATTCACTCCATCGAATGGTAATCCTACACTACCTATATTGATTAGACATTTACCATTTATATACCTAATATAAGGTTTGTGAATATGAGCATATATGTATACATTAGCTTCACGGGTCATTAATTTCTTGCTCAAACTATCATCACTTTCGAACGGCTGAATGACTTCAAATAAACTATTTGGGGTTGCATGGAAGGTATGAAAATTAACTCCTTCCACTTCAAACGTTAATTCCGTTGGGAGGCTTCCTAAATATTTGATACTATCCTCATCTAAATGCGAAAAAGTCCACTCACGTTCTTCCGTCATTATCCCTAGAGCCTGATCTGGTACCTCTCCTTTTTCTATTCCCCGAACCACCCATTCATCTGCGTTTCCTTTAATAACTTTACAGTTTAGAGATCTAACTAAATTAAGCGAACGCTGTGGTTCAGGCCCACGGAAACTAATGTCACCTAGAACATATATTTTATCCACATTTCTCTCTTTCATATCCCGTATGACTGCATCTAAAGCAATAGCATTGCCATGGATATCTGAGATAAAAGCAAGTTTCATTAAAAAATCCTCCTTTCATTTCTCATAATATAATTTTCGTTTGAATCAAATTGATTAACTCTCTAACCAATGGTAAAATTCTAAAAAACAACACTCCTCCTTTTTTTAGGAGGAAGAATCCTTTTCACTTTTGCATTGTTTTATTATTATTTTTAATGTCTTTTGAAGTCAATTTTAACTTAGCGTTATATAATTTATTATCTTGCACTTGATAAGCTGGTGCATTTGTGCCGGCATTAGAAGTGTCCACACCGATGACAGAGCTTTTAGTATAGAGATCATTCCCTATAATCTTCACCCCAAATACATCAGTAGGTTTCGGCTTCCCGTATGGGCCAATTTTAATAAGTGGAAATTTGCTAACGCTACTTTTTGCTGAAACTATACTATCCAACAGTTCAAAATTTTTGCTCCCTGAAACATAGACGGCAGCCCCATATCCAATGTTTTCTGTAATTTCTAGTTTAGAGTTTTTAACAGAGACATTCGGTTTCCCATATATACTATTGATTGTCAGCAGGTTTTCCTTATCCTTTAAAATACAATCATCTAATACGTATGTACCAACACGATTAATCTCCAGACCACCTGCCTCGAAGGAACATTGGTTATACGTACCTGCAGGTAGAATGGTCCCTTGCCGATCACTGTCTATCACTGTGAGCCGTTCATAGACACTTTGGCTGTTCCCCGTTCCGAGAATGAGACCCTTACCTTTCGTTTTTGCTTTAATTTCCACATCTTTTAAATCTACTGCTTGGTCCCCAATATATAGAATTCCAGGTTGAACACCATTATGTTCAATACTTAAATTAGATATCTTTTGGTCCACTTCATTTCCTGCGCTTAAGCTTACATCTACTAATAAGGAATTACTAAAAATGATATTTTTTCCAAGGAGTTTTACCCTACCATTCTTGAATTGATTACCATCTGCTTTTGCATTCTCCGCATATAAGGTTAATCCTGAGCCAATGAAATTGTTATTGTTTACAACTACTTCTCCCCTAAAACCTTTATGTGCATGTACACCGATGCCTTCTTCCATATTTTGTTCAAATTGGTTATCTTCTATCGTTACATTCTCTCCATAAGCAAGAACAATTTGAATTTTATTGTCAGTAAAAGTATTTCCTGTAATGATTGTGTTTTTCCCTGGAAAAAAACCTGGTTCAATATCAATACCACTTTGTGGGGCAGTTCCATTCGTATGATGAATATGATTGTTAATAATTTGCACCCCATCCGAACCAACCAAGCTAATACCTTGCCTTCGA
Source organism: Lederbergia lenta NBRC 16444 (assembly GCF_001591545.1). Lineage (GTDB taxonomy): Bacteria > Bacillota > Bacilli > Bacillales > Bacillaceae_C > Lederbergia > Lederbergia lenta. The sequence goes on along the minus strand of NZ_BCVC01000001.1, from coordinate 970,496 downwards.
TTGTATCCAATATCAGAGTTCATAATTGTAACATTTTTTGAAACGTCAACAGTCATTCGATTCACTTTAACTTTTTTAATTGACGGAGCTTCAAAAACAGCGTGAAAAAAGTCAGCTTCATTTGGGATTATCGACTCACCCGAATAGAATTTTATTTGTTTATCCGCTTTGATAAAACTTCCATCTTTTCGATAATAATATACATCTACCTTACTTCCATCTGTAATTCCTTCCGGAAGCCAGAAATGAATATTCTTAAATGTTTCGTATGCAGGATCCTCAAAATGGGTGACTTCTCGATTTTTGGTACGAATCTTTCCTTCGGCTTTTACAGGTTGTCCTTTTTCGTTAAAATCCCCTAACTCTAAAGATGTCTCTTCAATAGTTGACCCCGTCACATTGGTTCCGCTCACAAAAATCCCATCACCTGTAAACTCTTTCGTATTCACCCCGTCAATTACTACATTCTCGGCACCAATGATTTCAATGCCATTTCCCCATTCATGTGTCCCTCCAGTATCTGGACCCTTTTTTGAGTAATCATGATGATTACGATCCCCTAGAAAAGTTCCCCCTTTGATCGTAACATTCTTTACATCTGGACCAATATAAAGGACAGAATAAATTTCAAATTCATTGGCCTCTTTTTGCAGGATCGTCTTTTCATTCAAATGTAAATCCATGTCACTAACCATATTGATTCTTGATTCAGAATCTCTTTGTTTTGTCCCTTTGGCAATAAGATATGTCCCGTCCGGAATGTTAAATGTTTTATAACCTTGTTCCTTCGCCCATACAAGCGCGGAATTGATACCTTTAGTCGTTTCTAGCGGATGAGTCCCATCGTTATGTACACCCCATCTACTTAGATCCAGCTCATAGACTGGAGTTTTCATAGTACTTTTTGTATCCGGCATTAATACAGCTGTCGTTTTAAAAGCAGTATTAACCAGAAACACTACTCCGATCATAGACACTAACACTGCCGATATAATAATCCACTTTTTCATCACATCATATCACTCCCTAAATAAAAAGATTTTCATCATCAGTAATGTTTAATCTTTATTTATTAAAATACAGGGGAAATGGGATTTCGGGGTTAAAAACGTATTTAGAATATTCATGATACCTAGGGTTTTGTCGTGTCTTACATAGAACGATATATTGGGCTTAGAATACTATTTTCATTGCATAACCCAACAAATAAATAACTTTCTAAAAATGCTCCTTTTAGATAGAAGGTTATCGTAGGAGGTTTATCACCCCTCACTTAGCTTGTTCTTAAACAACACTTTTATTGTTATTTCATCGTGCATAATATTGTCTGCATCGAGAGTAACTGGTATAAGAGATGTGCTAGTTCGATAAACGATTCACCTTTTTGCATCGTATTTTAAACTTAATAAAGAATCATCCGTTCTTAATAAAGAATTGCACATTGTTAATATATAGTCTTTTTGGTTTAGAGTCAATAAGTGCTTTATTAATATAATTGCATATTCTGGAGGCTAATTTACTTGCATTAATAATTTCTAATCAGAGTATAGCCCTTACTTTCAGATAATTATTGAATATTATTCTAATAAGGGGATTCTTCAAATTAAAAAATGAATGGGGTAATTTAATGATGATAAAGAAAACTATAATTCGGATAACAAAACACTGTTTGTGCACAGGAAGTGATCTTTTATGTCCATAGGTTCTTATTTAGTTGAATTGAGCCGTTGGAATATTAAAAATGACGCAACTGATTCTATTAATACATCGAAAGGATTAAATGATGCCTTAACATGGGCGTCTCTAGAGGGATACTCAGAAGTCATCTTGCCAGATGGCACCTATTTAATTGATGAAAATAACCCAATCCAACCCCAAAGTTATATGACATTCAATTTAGGCGGTGCTACGTTAAGAATTAGGGATAATAACCTGCCTAAATATGCAATTATCTTATTCCACCAAAAACAGCAATATTCAAGAATTACTAACGGTAAGATTGAAGGCGATCGATATACTCATAGTTATACAGGTGATCATGTTCATGCATTCGGTGTTGGCGTGGAGCTAAGATATGGAGTTCAATATATTACTCTTGATAATTTGGAAATATTTAATACAATTGGCGATGCCATTTTAGGTATTACCTCATACGGGAGTATTAGTGGTAATCCTTACAAACTTGCAGGTAATTTAGAATCCGGAGGCATTAATACCTCCAATGGGACATTAACCACTAATAAAAATCGTATTCGCTCAAAAGTAAATATACCGATGGTCAAGCAAATAACAAATCTTGGTTATTTCGGTCTGTACGGTAGTAGTTTCGGAAGCATAGGTAATGACATATCGACAAACACTTTTGATGTAATCTTTTATAAAAGTAATGATACTTTTTTATCTTCAGTGACAGACCTTCATTTCTTTGATGAAATAGAAGTTCCAATAGATGCTAGCTATGCAAAAGTCGTATTACACCAAGCTACCATTCCTTCTTATGCAGGAAATACAATACTGGTCCGAACTCCCGAGTTTCCAAAACATGTATATATAAAACAATGCAATCTACATCATTGTCGGAGATTAGGAATAGCGATTTGTGGAATTAAGCATATCTATGTAAGCGGATGCGAAATACATCATATTAGTGGGGTAGCACCGCAAGGAGCGATAGATATTGAAGATGGGTATGATATCAATCAATATATTTTTATTGATGGGAATAACATTTACGGAAATGAAAATTACAATATTATCGCTGTAGCAGGAAAGCATATTACCATTACGAACAACAAAATTCAATCCGGAATTTTTGCAATTAATGCTGGAGTCGATAAATCGATTGTTGACAAAAATTTTTTTCATGATTCTGTCTCTCTCCTTGCAGGCGATACACTATTTTCTAATAACCACCTATATGACTGCAGAATACGCCTTCTAGGAACTACGCAAGCTTCTATAGATCATTGCATTTTCCATAATAGTCCAATCAACTTTGTTAAGCAAAAGTCCTATGTAGTACAAATTAGCAATTGTAAGTTCTATTATGACAATGATTTTTATACGGCCTCCACAAATCCTGGTGCCCCGCTCATATTTAGCGCTGAACCTCAAAGCATTTCAAACTCTACCTTTGAAGGTAGTGGAGTAGAAGCATTTACTGTAGTGCCAGAGGGAGCACATGATTGGATTTTAAACGGAGTCTCGTTCATTAACATTAAGCATAAAGAAAATCGAATTACAAGATTACCCCCTGGTGTGTATAATGGATGCAGGTTCATTAATAGTGGTAGACTAGGTGATATATTTAAAGGGGTAAATGCTAAATATGATTTCAATAATTGCTATTTTGAATGGGACGATCTAAGTCTATTTTACTTAGGCGAAGGTACAATGGTTGATTTCTTCAAAATAAGCAATAGTTTTTTTAAAAATCCAACTGGCTCAGATTCGGCTCTATTTATAAATGGAAATTGGGGAAGTTTTCACCTTTCTGAAAATACATTCTCCTTTCCAAATGGAAATAAAAATCCAATCATTGATATTCGCAATACCACAGTTGCTGACCTCATTCGTATTAGCGGCAATACCTTTATGTCAAATACCTTGGTAACAGCGGTAAAAGCCGATAAATCTCCAAATATCCCAGTAATTTTTAAAGATAACTACCTACAAAAGGCAAATATAGAACTGAATAATACTCATATAAAGTTCGATAATATAATTAACAATATCCATATACCTTAATACTTTACTAAGGCATACTATCTTATCGATTGTCTTAATAATTGCAAATATTACTTAATTTAACTACCTCCAACAAATCTGTTACTGCCCCGGATCAGAGAGATTTATATGTTATTATTTTAACATGATGACTTTCGTCTGTAACATCAGTTATCCCCAAAACACGATGAAAATATAGATAATTAAATTAAAGTAACACCAATGAAATATCCCTACCTTCAATAAAACTTGGAAAAAGGTCTAAGAAATAAAACGATTCCTCCATTTTTGGTCGAGCCGCTATAATATGCAATATTAAGTAAGCTATTTAATACAAGGTAAAACGGTTAATATATCATACCAAAGATCCTCTATCCTACTCTTATATTAATGTTGGTCAATAAAGTTAAAAAAATTAGCAAAGTACATTAAGGATAATTGATACTTTTCAACCTTATTTGCAATATATATTCCACAAAAAGATATATAACAAATAGAGTTGAATAATGATCAAACCAAATTTCAAAATAATAATATTCCATAAACACATTTTTTAAAACTACGGTCAATATCGATTTTATATCTAAAATGGTAGATGCGGTAGCTTAAAAAATAAGGTTTATCTGAAATATATATTTAATATATTTCAGATAAACCTTATTAGGAGAGGGTTAGTGAAGAAACATCTCATTATATCAAAGCTAAACATTGCAAACTAAATATAATGCCTAAATAAAATTGCTAGGCAAGCTTTAGGCCCTAGATAAATCCATTAAAACTGGATTTTTCTTTTAGATAGTTTCTTTTTTCTATAAGTAACAATCCCTTCCCAATAGATTATCTGAGAAATTTTACGGAGCTATGGTCCCATTGTACATCTACATATTATATGACTTTTTAACAAACAGTTTATTTTTAATCTTTTTCATAATGTCTAATAAATACTTGAATTCTTCAGAATTCCTAAATAAGAAATACACAATTATATTCAGGATGCTTACACACAGAATACATCTTAGTGCAAAATTTACAAACTTCTGATGAAGGAATATATTACTAGCGAGCAAATCAGTAACAAATGAAGCAAAAACCACAATAAATGTAAATAAAATATATTTAACGAAATGTATTCCTACAGACTTTTGAAATACATATTTAAAAATGACGTACGGATCGTACCAAAAATAAGTACAAAGCCTACTGATAACAGTGCCTAAAAAAACACCGGCAATTCCTATTTGTTTCGCAAGAATGATTGAAACAACTATATTTATTCCTGCTGCTAATATAGGTCTGTATTTCCCTTTTTTAAATAAGCCTGTAGTTTCCCTAAAAGTGGTAGAGGCATTCTGCATACCGGCAGTAAAAAAATTTAATACTATCGCAAAAACTACAAATTTATTAAATACATATTGTTCACCAAGCCATATTGTGATAAATGGATTTAACAAATTCCATAGACAAACTGTGCAGAATCCAAAAATCCAAAAATTCAAAAAGTTAATTACTCGAAAAATAAAGTACTTCTTATCAAGACTTTCAGTAACAACCAAATTTCCAACACTTGCAGTAACAGAATAAAACACATATCCCAGTAATGTAGATAATGTAGTAATAATTAATAGATAATTTGAGTAAATCCCTACATATGTAATGCCAATAAATAGAGAGATTACAATATTATCCGTTCCATTAATTACAACACCACTTATTTTATACAAAAATAGGGAATATAGGTTTTCATAAAACAGTTTACTATCCTTTTTAGATAGCTTTGCAGTATTTTTTTCTTTTAAGAATGGATATAATCTGGTAGCTTTTTTTGCAATATAAGCATTTTCAATTATTCTAAACACTAATTGCATACTTAGTACTACTATATAATTTCCTACTGAAAGCAAAATTATAATTTGCACAAAATTCGAGATAATAATAAATACGCTGTGAATTTTTGAAATAATATGATTGCGTTGATCTGCTATTATAATAGACTGTTTGTATACAAAATAATAAGAAGAAGCAGATTGGATCAAGAATAACATATAAATAATGTGTATATGTTCAATATTAGTAGACCCATTCATAATGTAGGGAAGAAACGGTATCAGTAACAAACCTATTAGTAAAACAATGAACCCTATGATTCTATATGCCTTTTTATACAGGTTCATCAGAGCCTGTATTTTGTACTTATCCTTTTCAGCTAAAGGCCTATACAAACTGTAAACCATTGCAGTATCAAACCCTAAGTTAGCAAGTGATAACATAATTAATATACTAGAAAAAAGACCGTCTACTCCCAAATATTCAATACCCAGCGTATAGATAAACACCGTACGGACGATGAAACTCATGATCATACTAATAAATTGTCCTGATAATCCAAAGAACATATTCATTACTGAATTTTGTATTCTCATAGTATTCCCAGCCTTACCTATTTTCAGCAATCATTTTTTTTATTCCTATACTAATCCTTCTTTTTACAATTGGTAGAAACTTAGTTACCCTATATTTTAATAATGATTTTTTTCTCTCTTTGACAAAATTATAATGTAAAAACCATCTTAGCAAATCCTGATATAAGATATTATGTTGATTTTCCTCCATTCTGCTTTTGGCCAAATTCCACTGCATCACCCTAGCTGGAGTAAAGTATTTTACATTTTCCTCCAAAAAGCTTTGCACATGTATTGATAAATCTTCCGGAATATTAAATCCAAAATTACTAGGATTTTTACCTTCAGCGACGATCCCTAAAATAGTCCTTACGCATTTCTCACAGTTACAGCAATTCTCCTCTTTTCGGAAGCACACTCTGAGATTTGCTAATTCTTTCATTTTCGAATAGTAATCGACTACTATTTTTACTTTATCCTGCCTATTAATCTCATATCCATCATGAAATACTTTACCCGATGCAAATCTAATATTATTGTCTACTGTTGGATCTGATGCACATTTTGCTTTATAACCCTCGAAGTAGGAACTTGCTATATAAATACACTCAACCTTAAATTTAAACGCAGTTGGAATAGCAGCAGTAATAATTGCTAAGCCATGATGAAGACCATGCCACCACGAATCTCCTAATTTTCTCTGAAAATCGCTGTCTATTCTTTGCGCTTTTATAAAGGTTCCATAATTTGAATGTATTAAAATATTTTCTAACTCATTCCGAATAGCAAAACCAACAACATTGGTTTTATCCTTTTCCCACACTGCATTCTCTTCCGTCTTTTCTTTATGCCAACCATATTCTGTTATCAATAATGGATTTTTTTCTTTTATTCTAATATATGTAGCAAGCGCATCTAGTCCTCCGCTAAATAACTGTGCGGCTTCATATTGCGGAATATAAGAATTACAAACGATATTTTCAACAATTATTTTCCCTTTAAAAGAAACATTGGGATACATATTTTGGTAAGCCTTTTTTATCTTACTTAGGCAATCATAGAATGATTTATCCAATTCATTAACCTTTATTGTTGAATCAGTAATCCAAGCAAGAGGAGCTATATTGGCAACAAATGGTATGGCTAAAATGCTTTTAGGAAGACTAGAAATATTATGATTATATTCAAAAAACAAATAATTTTTCTTGTTAAAATATTTTTGTATTTTCCCTTCTATACTAAAATAATAGTCTATCTTATTTTTATTTATATTCATTTTATCAAGCACAATACTCCTCATCTTACACCTCTTAAACAATTAATTTTGAACATGACTTTTTGTTCTGAATTGATCAAACCACTTATTTACTGCGTTAAAATCCACTTGAACCTCTGTTTTGATTTCTGAGTTAATCATCACATCAAGATTATCAAGATCTTTTCTATCAATGATATTCAAATTGTATGTTTCATTCATTCCATGTGCTCTCTCATCAATCCCTATAATGATTGATCGTTTTTTTTGTCGCATTGCAAAAATCCCTCCATGCAGGCGGGTTCCAATATAATCAATATCGGTATTTAGTATTGTTTCATAATCATCGATAGTTGGTGGTACAATCTGAATATTTTCTGTATGTTTTAGATTCCTCAAATAAACAAGGTCATCTGAATCTTGGACCCAAAAGTAGACATTTTTATAATTCTTATTTAGTGTATCTATTAAAAGTTGATCGCTTTTAATATCCTTAGCATGATGAGTTAGTGTAAATATAACCGATTCTGATTTATGGACAGGTATTTCCTTACAAAATTCCGGTGTCAAAGACCACATTGTTGCGCACCCAGTATTTATTGATTTAAATCCCATTTCGCTTAAAATTTTTTTTGTTCTCTCATCCCGAACACTGTGGTAATATTCCTGGGATAAAACCTTACGATATAGTATTTTGGTATAAGTATTTACCTTATTCCCTTTTCCAGCCCCAACCCCTACCAAAATACTTCCTTTTAATGGACCATAGTTAAATATATTAATATTCCACTGAGGAAAATGAGTCAGCATATCCATTGTTAATAAGTTGGATCCACCGACAAATTTATATTTTGCCTCACTATAAATTTTAACCCTATTCGATCTTCTTGCTACCTGATACCAGTGAAATGGAGATACATGGGTTGGTAATGTTAAGAGATATGAACTTTTGGTGATTTCCGCTAGTTGATACCTCACACATTTCATTATGATGTCATCCCCTTTGTTGAGGGAACCAACCGATGTATCTAACAACAACATATTTTCCAATATTTGTACCTCCCAAAAAAACATTTAGCATATCTGAATCATTTTATTTTCATGGTGACTATTTTCATTCAAGAGATAAGTTCTGTTTATGTTCATATTTGTTTACGTTAATTGACTCTTACTACTGTTTATTTTGCCACTTAATAAATTCAAGCAACGTTTTAAATTCTTTAATTTCTTCTTTTTTGATCCCTGATTCTTTTAATTCATTTACAAGATCAATCCATTCCGCATCAAGCTGAGGTAGTTTGGTTTCGTTAGCCGATTCTGGATCTATTAGCGTTTTAAGGTCTACTTCTAAAACAGAGGCTATTTTTTCTATCACATTTATAGAAGGATTCTTATTCACATCCCTTTCAATATTACTTACATATGATTTGGCTATACCAGCCCGATTTGCAAGCTCTGTTATTGTCAGTCCCTTTTTTTTTCGTATTTTACATATATTTTTCCCTATCATTTATATACCTCTTTATCCATTTAGGATAGACTCCCTAAACCCTTTGGTTTAATTCATCTTTAATACAATCGATCACCCTCATTAAATTTTCCTCAGTCATATTGCTACCAGAAGGCAGGCATATGCCAGTCATGAATAATTGTTCCGATACATTAAGATGTTCTTGATGTGGAAAGTATTTCATCCCCTTAAATAGTGGCTGCAAATGCAGGGGCTTCCAAACTGGGCGAGCTTCAATATTTGCCTTCACTAGCGCCTGTAATAGAACATCGGTAGATACCCCCGTTTTACTCTCATCAATTGTTAAAGCTGTAAGCCAGCGATTAGACATTGTATTTTTCAATTCAGGCATAAAGTGAATACCGGGCATGTGAGATAATTCCTGATAGTAACGTAAAAAAATGGATCTTCTAGATATAATTCGTTCTTCCAATACTTCAAGCTGTGCTCTTCCCATCCCTGCTAAAATATTACTCATTCGATAATTAAACCCAACCTTACTATGTTGATAATGAGGTGCAGGATCTTTAGATTGCGTGGCTAGAAAGCGTGCCTTTTGTAAAGCGACTGTATCATTTGATACGAGCATTCCACCTCCTGATGTAGTAATAATTTTATTGCCATTAAATGAAAACACACCAAGTTTTCCTAAGCTGCCACTTTGCTTTCCTTTATAACTAGATCCGATTGACTCAGCCGCATCCTCTATTATTGGTACGTCATATTGATTACATATGGAAGTTATTTCATCCATTTTGGCACTTTGACCATATAAATGAACAATGATAACCGCTTTCGGCAAGATTCCTGCAAATGCAGCCTCTTCGAAAGCTTTTGCAAGTGCTTGTGGGGACATATTCCAGGTTTCCGGCTCGGAATCGATAAAAACTGGTTCCGCACCTTGATAGAGGATAGGATTAGCACTTGCTACAAACGTCAAGCTCGAACAAAAAACAATGTCTCCCGTTTTTATTTCTAATAAAGAAAGAGCTAAATGAATTGCCGCAGTACCTGAACTAACTGCGACAGCTCCTTTAGCTCCTACGTAACTTGCTATTTCTACTTCAAAAGCATCTACGTTCGGGCCAAGTGGCGCAATCCAATTCGTATCGATCGCTTCTTGCATATATTTCATTTCATTACCTGATAAATGAGGTGGTGAAAGAAAAATTCTATCTTTCTTAGCTATCTCAATCATTTAAACACCCTCTATCAGTTGATTATTTTTTACTATTGCTGGCACGCCTACCGCGGTACAAAAAGGAGGGATGGAATGAATGACTGTTGCACCTGCTCCGATAACTGACCATTTTCCGATTTTCATTTTAGGGATAATAGTCGCCCCAGCCCCAACCTGCACACCATCCTCAATTTTGACCCCACCAGTTAAAGTTGCATTAGGAGAGATATGAACAAAATCTCCTAATTGGTTATCATGTTCAATAACGGAAGCTGTATTGATAATCGCATGTTCCCCAATCTGGGTATCAGCGTTAATTACTGAATGAGCCATAACAACTGACCCGCCGCCTATTTTTGCGCTTGTACTGATGATTGCGGTTGGGTGTATGAGTGTTACATAACTGACATTGGTAAGTTTTAATTGATTAACAATCAAACTTCTAAGTTTATTATTTCCGATTGCAATAATAAACTTCACTTCATTAAACATGTCATTAATTATTTCTGCAGCAAATATGGGTCCAAAAAATATATCTTCTTTCCTTGATAATTCCTCATATTTATCATCCAAATAAGCAACAATTTTAAGTTTACTATGCAAAGAAATAAGATCTTGAATGACTTTACTATGACCGCCTTTTCCTATGATAGCTATTTTCATCCATGTCCCTCTTTTACTGTAGACTTTGTTCCAGTAAAGCTTTCCATTGTAGTACTTCCCGGTTGATTTATTCCGACTGATAAAATCACCTTTTTTATTGTTAATAATAAAATCTTTAAATCAAGAAGTAGAGATTGATGTTGCACATACCAAATATCTAATTCAAATTTTCGTTCCCAACTTATCGCATTCCGTCCATTCACCTGTGCCCAACCGGTTATTCCTGGTCTAACTAAATGACGTTTGGATTGTTCTTCTGTGTACAGTGGCAAGTAATCCATTAATAAGGGGCGAGGTCCTACTAAACTTAAATCTCCCTTAATCACATTTATTAGTTGAGGCAATTCATCTAAACTACTCTTTCGCAAGAATACCCCAAAAGCAGTAAGACGTAATTTGTCTGGAAGTAGATTTCCTTGCTGATCCCTGTGATCCGTCATTGTGCGAAATTTGTATAAATAAAATGGTCTAGCTAGTAATCCAGGACGTTGTTGCTTAAATAAGATTGGACCACCTAATATTACTTTGATTAATAATCCGGTGATCAACAAAAGTGGGAAAAATAAGATTAATAAAAAGATGGAACAGATAATATCTAAGAGTCTTTTCACTCATTTTCCACTCCTAGGCTAATAGTTTAATTCTTTTGCATTCTCAGCTTCGTTTACCAGTTCAACAGGAAAATCCCCGCTAAATGTAAATAAGCGGGGATTACCTGAACTTAATATATTTGTTTTCTCATCGTAACCATTTGGATTATTGAATTGCCATCTCCAGGAATCTGTACACATTTCTTCAATTCCCTTTTCGGCAGTCCAACCAAGTTCTATTATTGCTTTAGCAGGATCCGCGTAACAAACGGCAATGTCACCAGAACGCGGACCAGTTATTTTATACGGTATATTTCTTTCTGATACCTTCTCAAAAGCAGCGATCATTTCTAATACACTATATCCTTTTCCAGTTCCAAGGTTGTACGCCTCTATACCAGGTTTTTCAGTTACTTTTTCAAGCGCTTTTAAATGTCCCTTAGCCAGATCAACTACATGAATATAGTCTCTTACACCCGTACCATCAAACGTTGGATAACTATTACCATAGACGTTTAATTCTTTTAATTTACCCACAGCCACTTGAGTAATATAGGGCATTAAATTATTAGGGATGCCGTTAGGTGCCTCACCTATAAGACCGGTTTCATGGGCTCCAACTGGATTAAAATACCTTAAAAGCGCAATACTCCAACTTTGATCAGATTCATACAGATCACGTAAGATTTCCTCAATCATCAGTTTAGATCTTCCATACGGACTCATTGCAGTTAAATGTGCGTTTTCATTAATCGGAATGGATTCTGGCACACCATATACAGTAGCTGATGAGCTAAAAACTAAATTTTTCACATTATATTTCTTCATTACATTACATAATCTTACCGTGCTAATAATATTAAACTCATAGTACAAAAGTGGGGTATGAACAGATTCGCCAACCGACTTTAATCCTGCTAAATGAATAACTGCATCAATGGTGTTATCCGTAAATAATTTCTCCAACTTCTCCTCATCTAACAAATCCATTTCGTATACTATAAAACTTTTGCCAGTAATCTCGCTCACGCGCTTTAATGACTGCGGTTTACTATTGATATAATTATCCACGACAATAATTTCAAAACCTGCACTTAATAATTCTACACATGTATGACTGCCAATATAGCCGGCTCCACCCGTAATAAGTATAGCCAAGTAAGATCAACCCCTTAAGCTTCCATTAATTGATATAGTTTTTCTACTTCCAGCTCGTTTCCATAATCTTTTTTACTAATATTAGATATTAAGCCTTCTTTTAACTGCCTATCCTCTATTAATCTCTGAGTACCCGTGACGATACCATCTATACTAAGCGGCGTGATTAGCGCGTCAAATTCATCACATGCTTGGCTTTTTGCAGTTGGAAAATTGGTTATGACGACTGGTTTTTCCAAAATCTGTGCCTCACGAATCGTTACTGCCTTCCCTTCATATCTTGATGGCTGAACATAAATATTACATGCTTTTATATATGGATAGGGGTTCACCTTTTTACCTAGTAGAATAAAGCAATCTTGAAGAGCTAATTCATCGATTAATTTCTTTAAAGTATCTTCAAGAGGACCATATCCAACTACATACCATGCAATATCGTACCCTAGATCAATCAATTTTTTACAAGCCCTTATTGCTAGATCTAAACCTTTTGCATGTGAAAGCCGTCCTACTGTTACTAAAGTGGTTTTTGTGGGCGACTTTTTAATTTCTACTGGCACCTCTAAGTTTGCTTGCTCTTTAATAAAAGTAGGAGATAGAATATTTTCGATTACTAAAGTCTTTTCTTTGAAATCCGGATATTCTTTCAAAAAGGTTTGTGAACACTCATCCGAAACAGCGACGATATGATCTAATTTATTCCACATCCGACTTTCAATGTTCTTATTAACATCAATATTTGAGTAATCTGTATGAATCCAGCCAATTTTTTTCTTCGCTTTTACTTTCCTGCCTATAAAGTGATGCGGCCACAAGAAACCTATGGCCACATCGTATTCTTTATTCAATTTTGGTAAAAAAGGACTTGTCATCTCCCATCCATATTGGATGTTTAAGTATCCAGGTTCATCAATATTTTTTATTTTTCCGTGGAAATAACTAATTGATTTTGCTAATGCCCTTGAAACCCCTAACTGATAATATCCTTCCTTTGTGATCTGACTAATTGATTTTCGAAAAGTAGTGTATTTCGGTACCTCAGCTAACAAATGCGGTTCTAAAGGTAAATATGGGAAAAATTCTCCTTCATGCTTAAAAAGCATTAAATCTACATCGTATTTGCTATAGTCAAACTGATTTAATAAACCAATTAAACTACGCTCCACACCGCCAATTGCCAAATCAAAGGAGGTGATTAATATTTTTTTCTTCATTCCAGAATTACCTCACTATTCAGCTTTGAGTAACTTCAATGTTGCGAATTCCGTATAATCTTAACCAATCGTTCAAATTACTCTGAATATTAAATCCGAGTTGCGATATATTATTTATTATGAAGTGCGTATTTGGCTTATCAATTAATAGGGAGGTTTTAATGCCTTCACACCATAGATCGATATGTTCATTGAGATGAAGGTATTTTACTAACCCTAGCCCCATATCCGTACTTTTAGGAACTGACGTTGCGGCAACACAAGGAGTCCCAGAACTTTGCGCTTCTAGCATGACAATACCGAAGCCTTCAAATAAAGATGGGAATAGAAAAACATCGAAAGCGTTCATCAATCTAGGGATATCAGTTCTCACCCCTAAAAACCTAATATGTCCCAATAGCCCTAACTGTTCAGCTTCTACTTCCATTTTTTCTCTTAAAGGCCCTTCCCCAACTAGGATAGCTACAAATCTTGAATCTTCCTCCACTAGCTTTTTTAAAACCTTTATAATGAACAGTTGATTTTTTGATTCTGAAAAACGGCCGACATGGCCAATGACCTTTGTATCTTCAGATAAATGAAGTTCCTTTAGCACACTTTTTCTATTGTTTGGTTCCGTTTCAATATAATCATTTATATCAATTCCGTTTTTTAGAATACTTACTTTGCTTGTTCCAAATATAAAGTTTGCTGCTTCTTCACTGCAGCTACAAAGCTTTGTTGCTGAATACTTAATTATCGCTTGTAGCCCCTTTAACATGAGCTTATCTTTAAAACCATGCTGTTTTAGCCAATTATTACTATGCGAATGGCAAATTCTATTTTCTATGCCGCACATTTTTGCCGCTAATGCTGGAATACCACTTTGGTAATCCGTATGAGCATGGATTGCAACATATCCACTATCAGACATGATAGCCATCAACTTTTTCATATAATGAAAAGGGCCGATAGTTCCGAGGCTGGGGATATTATATATTTTCCCACCCATTTCCTTAATTTCTTGGTCATAGTCTTCAATGTCATAACTATGAGTAATAAAGTCAAATTGAACTTCTTTACGGTCGATGTTTCGGTAAATATTCATGATTAATGTTTCGGCTCCTCCTCTCCCCATTGAACTTACAATGTGGAGGACCCTTTTAGGAAGATTTACTTTTACCATTTCCTTCCCCCTATTATCAATTAAGCCTTGGCGGGAATTGCCTCCAGATTTTATCGAGTTCTCTCGATAAACTTCCTTTAAGAATCTTTGACAATCGCCGGAGGCTTTCCAGCTTGCACTCCCACTGAATGAGGTAAATCTTATTCATCTTTCCACTTAGAAATGAGGGACCTCTGCTGAATAATGTTAAAATAAATGCTCGAGAAAGTCATTTTTATAAAGAATATTTAATGTAATTACATTTTCGTAAAAGTAATACAATCCATAACAAATAAGTAACGCATAGTATACAAATCTTTGATCTCTTTTACTGAATAGTTTGATGATCCAGGATATGAGAATTAATTGGTATAAACTAAAGTAAATGGCAAATCTTGCGAATATCCAGTTTTGCGTGGAAATGAGCATAAAAATAAAGCCGATAAGAGCCATATTAACGATATAATCACTGCTAGGGAATATTACCCTAAATTTCTCTCTGCCAAGAAAAGCGATTATAAGTGGTACAGCATCTTCAGCAACACGAACAACGCTTGCTCCGCCTTCATTAAAATTTGAATATTGTCCATACTGTGTATCCTCGATAGCAGAAAATAAAAGTGCTGAAAACTGATCAAAACCAATTACTATTGCGATTGAGAAAAAGAGCAAAATATAAGTTGCATTAGACCATGCTTTATATCTAACTAAGAAAAAGATCGGAATCAGAATTAATGCACTTTGATGGAACAAGGAGGCAAAAATAACAACCGTGAAATATTTGGCCCAACTCCCATTCATTAAGTATTTCGTCGCGGTAAAAATAATAGCTGCAGCCAGCACCTGCCTAATACCATTCATTGAAACCAAAAATAGGCCACCTGTAATATAAACATAAGTACTTAGCTCAAACATCCTTGAATATTTAAATAAAACCGAAATGATCAAAATATTAGTGATCAGAGCGGAAGTAAAAATCATGATTTGCGGATCATCTGAATATTTCTTTAAGAGCATTTGTAGCAATCCAAAACCAATATCTTTTTGTGAAATAATAAATTCCCATGTAAATTCATTGATCTCGTATATATGTTTATAAAAATAAGTATCTCCAATATTATTTCTAAAACCAGAAATAATAACTAGTGACAGTAGAGCACCAAATACTAAGGTTTTATTTGGTTTAATTGTAGATATCGAACCCGATGCTAATATCGGAGTGGAAAAATATCTAGCAAAAAAGGATAGTATAAATACAATGAAAAGATTTAACCATAGAAAGGTCATATTATTTCCTCTCCTATAAATAAAGACAACTTATATAATTCGCTTAACCTTGTGAGACTCTTGTTTTTAATAAAATATAAAAATATAGTATTATGCCAAATGGAATAGCTATAATAGTCAATGCTTTACTCGGGTTTTCTTTTAAGAAATTTTTATTATTCATTAATAAGCTACTAGACACAAAATGTATTGCCTGCCTAAATTTATACGCTAGACCTGCAAAAGGTAACTTCATCAATTCTTTTCGATAAAATGCGAAACCTTTTGGATTTTTTCTGTATTGATTAAACATATTTAATGATGAACCATCTTGAAGGTATTCCACGCAACATAATACTTCATTTAAAAGCAACATTTCATATTCTTTATCCAACATATAATATTTGTAGGCCAATCCTACATATTTTTCGTTTTGAAAAATTGGGTATCGATGTTGTTTCGTTAATTCTGATCGATAAACGAGTTTTTTATCACCTGTAACGCCATGTTCGTTATAGAGATGGAACAATGTTGAACTTTTCAATGTCTCCGGTAATCTTGTGCCGATCACTTCATTATTCGTGTTTGCATCTAATCCAATTAAACCACTCACTTTTTCACTACCGTATTTTCTCCAAAAATGATTGATCTTTTCTACAGCATCCTTTGGCATATAATCATCAGAATCGATACAAACATTTAACTCAGTATCAATTAATTCATACGCGGTGTTGTGCGCACCATGCATACCAACATTTTCTTGCCAAACATATCTGATTTCAATCTTCTTTTCTTGGAGCCACTCATCCACTAATTGTTTTGTGCTATCTGTTGAACCATCATCAACTATAAGCCAGACAAAATCTTTACTTGTTTGGCGTATTAAACTTTGGTAACAATTATCCAAGCAAAAGGCTCGATTATAAGTTGGAGTAAATATCGTTAATAACTTCATTATTTCACCCCGAAATAGTTAAGTAAAAATCTTCTATTTTATTTGCGGTAGCTGCAATATCATACCCTTTGTTAGAAAAAGCAACTTGTTCACTTTTTCTTTCCATTTGACTGGCTGTTATTCTTTTCATCTTATTTATCCATGCTTCTGTATTATTAAGAGGCGCATAATTAACTAGGTTCATTCCTAAATCGACTTCTGTGGATACACAATCTGATATGAGACAAGGTAAGCCCGCTCCCTGTGCCTCTATTAATGCTACCGGTAACCCCTCGTGCAAGGATGGAAATACAAATATATCTAGCCCTTGAAGGATGCGATTTATATCACTGCGTACCCCTAGAAATCTAATCTTCTTTTCTAAGCCTAGTTTTCGTACCTTTTCTTCTATTGTAGGGCGCAACGGACCATCACCTATTAATAATAAAACAGCATTTTCTCTCACTTTATTAAATTCCGCGAATAAATCAATGAGATAGGTATGATTCTTTTGATGTGCAAATCTACCAACATGCCCAAGAATGAAGGTTTGATCATCTAGCATTAACTCTGCTCTTATCTGTTTTCTAACTTCATTGGAAAAGGAAAACCTATCATATTCAATGCCATTTTTTAAAATATGGCTGGTGCTTGATTTCTTTTGAAAAAGCCATATGGCAGCATCATTCGAACACGCAAATAAAGTCGTAGAATTGGGAATAATAAATTTTCCTACTAACCACTTGTATATTCTTGCAGCTAATCCTCCTTCACTTTGCGTATTATGACTATGTGATATTCGAACTGGAATACCTGCCTTTCTAGCCGATCTAAGCACCATTCCACTCATCTTATCTAAATGGGAGTGAATAATTGGATAGCTTTTATGGGTATCAAAAAATTGATTTAATGCTTTTAAATACTTTATATGCCCTACATCTGAAACATAAGGAATTCGATGAATCTTTCCTCCCTTATTTAGTATTTCTTCATCAAAAGCTCCAGCTTTACATGTTAAGAAATCGAATTGAACCTTCCTGCGATCGATATTCCGATACAAGTTCATAATAAGTGTCTCGGCTCCACCACGATTCATATTGACAACAACATGTAATATTCTTAATGGATTGCCCACTGATTTTCCTCCATCTCATCCATTACTTCTTTATACATAATGCTTTTTTCTTCTAGAATCTTTAATAAGCTATATTTGCTTACAATGATATGTCTACTTTGTGAACCAAACTGATCTCTTAAAGCTTTATTTACTGCAAGAATAGCAATCTTTTCAGAAAGCTGGATCGAATCATTGCTAATAAGCCAGCCATTATTACTATCAGAAATAAGTTCCCTATGACCTCTATTATCAGTAGCTATAACTGGTAAACCACATGCCATAGCTTCCATGATGTTTACCGGTAATCCTTCACGTAAACTCGATGCCACAGCAAGATCACTCATCTTTAATAATAATTCTACATCTTTACGATAGCCTAAAAAATCGATCATTTCTGCGACTTTTAGCTTGATTGCTAGTTTTTTGCTATCTTCCAATAACGGACCATCCCCTGCAAAAATTAGCTTCGTATTAGGTATTTGCTCTTTGATTAAAGCTAATGCCTCAATGATCATTTGTTGGTTTTTATTTTTATTAAATTCAGCTGCATAAAACAGTAAAAAAGCATCATTATCATAATGATACTTGACCCTTAATTTTAATTTGTCTTCTTTATTTACAGGCGTAAATTGCTCCGTATTTACTCCTACTCCATGGATATGTGCAATTTTATTTGCTTTAAATTGATGGTTTACCGCTAGCACAAAGTCCTCTTCATTAATCGTAATTAAACAGTCAGTATATTTTGCCAGCCACTTTTCGATCGGATAATAAATCAGCCAATTTAGAATTGGTGCATTTTTACAAAAATGAAATCCGTGTGCAGTATAGATTACTTTCGTCCCTTCATTCCTTGCCTTTCGAGCTGCTAATCTAGTTAAAACACCCCCTATTGGTGTATGACAATGAATAATATTATATTGATTCTTTTCTATAATTGTTTTCAATTCATTATAGGCATCCAAGTTTTTCCTTTTAAAAGGTGATCTGTGGATAGGTATGTCATATTTTCTATTTACATATGGTAATTCCATCTTTCCTGATGCAGCTACATGTACTTCCCAACCTTGCTCCTTAAACCATTTTAAATACGGTAAGTGAAAAGCATTAAAATGATAATCAACCGTTGCACAAAACAACACCTTTTTTCTCATCGCTCTCACCTATCTGATTAGTTCTCTCTCAAGTACAGAGGATAGATAATCTAGTAAGTCTTTCCTTAACTCATCTCTTTGTAAAGCGAATTCAATCGTCGTTTGAATAAAGCCCATTTTTTCACCAACATCATGGCGAACTCCTTCAAAATCATAAGCATAAACAGCTTCATAAAGATTTAGTCGAGCGATTGCATCTGTTAGCTGGATTTCTCCTCCAGCTCCTGGCTTTTGCTCATTCAATATCTCAAATATTCTAGAATTAAGAATATATCTGCCCATAATAGCTAGATTGGAAGGTGCTTCTGCTTGTATTGGTTTTTCTACGAGATGATTGACACTATACAATCGATTTCCAATTGCATTTCCGTCAATAATTCCATATCTTGACACATCGCTTTCCGGAACAGATTGAACTCCAAGTATCGATGCATTGTATCTCTCATACTGCTCTATCATTTGCTTTAGACAAGGCTTTTTGGCTTGAACAATATCGTCACCAAGTAGAACAGCAAATGGTTCATCGCCAATAAATTTACGTGCACACCAAACCGCATGCCCCAAGCCTTTTGGTTCTTTTTGACGAATATAATGGATATCAACCATCTTTGATGACTTTTGTACTTTATCTAATAAATCATACTTCCCTTTTTCCATTAAGCTTTGCTCTAATTCAAAAGAATGATCAAAATGATCTTCAATCGCTCTCTTTCCTTTTCCTGTCACAATAATAATATCTTCGATTCCTGATTCAATCGCTTCTTCCACAATGTATTGAATCGTCGGTTTATCAACAATCGGTAACATTTCTTTTGGCATCGCTTTGGTCGCTGGGAGAAATCTCGTTCCTAAACCCGCAGCTGGAATAATTGCTTTTCTTACGTTCATCACTTTTCCACCTCCTTTATCCCGAAACTGACATTGCTCGTTCTGGTATCAAATTTCCTTTATTATTCGCCAAATGGAGAAGTGTTTCCCTTAATACTTTCCTATCTATAATCGAGAATGTTAATAAAAGCTCTTCTATTTCACGTAAATAAAGCTCCGATGCTTTTCCGATATAAATGTTTGGAAATACATGTTGTTTATGAACTTCATTTTGATTGAGTAATTCTTCAAATAGCTTTTCGCCTTGCCTAATCCCAGTAAATTCAATTCCAATATCATCAATAGAATGGCCTGATAACTTGATTAAATTTCTAGCCAAGTCAACAATTTTTACCGGGTCACCCATATCTAATACAAAGATTTCTCCCCCTCTAGCTAGTGCTCCAGCTTGAATGACTAATCTGGAAGCTTCAGGAATAGTCATAAAATAGCGAAGCATGTCTGGATGGGTAACTGTAAGTGGCCCGCCTTTTTTTATTTGTTTTTTAAATAATGGGATGACACTGCCTTGACTACCTAAAACATTGCCAAACCTAACTGCAACAAATTTTGTTCTGCTTTTTTTGTTCATATGTTGAATAATCATTTCAGCCAGCCTCTTGGTTGCCCCCATGACGCTTGTGGGATTCACAGCTTTATCCGTTGAGATCATGACAAATGTTTCTACCCCATGCCAACTTGCGGCTTCTGCGACATTTTTCGTTCCGATTACATTATTTTTAACGGCTTCTTCTGGATTGTACTCCATCAACGGTACATGTTTATGAGCTGCAGCGTGGTACACGACATGAGGATGATGCCGATTCATTACATCCATCATTTTCTTAGCATCTTGAATATCCGCAATTTCAGTTGGGAATTCCATGTCTGCATGCCCGAACTTTTCATGTAATTCCATTTCAATCTCATAAATGTCATTCTCACTATGGCCTAATAACACTAGTTTCTGTGGGTGAAATTTAGATATTTGGCGGCAAATTTCTGAACCTATGGAACCTCCTGCACCTGTTACCAATACAATTTTATTCGTTATAGAATCTGAAATACTTTCAATATCTAATTCTATTGGCTTCCTTCCTAAAAGATCTTCTACTTGCACATCACGGAATTGGGTAACAGCGATCTTTCCAGTGATGAGATCCTCTAACATGGGAAGAATTTGCGTCTTTGCTTTGGTTTTTGCACATTCCCGAAAAATGGTGTTTAATTTCTTTTGAGATAATGAAGGAATAGCAATAATTACATTTTCGATGTTATAATTTTGAATGGCATTTTCTATCCGATTTACCCCTCCATACACGGGAAGACCTAGTATATCCAGTTGATGTTTTCTACTATCATCATCAATAAATGCCACCGGCAAAAGGTCTGCATCATTGTTTTTCAGTAATTGTCTGGCTACCATCGTCCCGGCAGATCCCGCCCCAATAATGAGTGTACGTTTTTTATTATCGGTTTTATTCAAAAAGTTATCTCGATATATACGCCAACAAAACCTTGACCCTCCTATGAACAACATATGTAGTAACCAGGTTACTGCAAGCAGTCTAAAGTAAATTTCATTTATTATTAGTAGTTGGGCAAAAACAGCGATTATTATTGATAAAGTGACAACTTTAAAAATAATAATTAATTCTCCTATACTCGCATACTCCCAGGCCTTTTTATAGATTTTAAACATGAATGAAAATATGTGATGACTTATTAAGATAGAGGTAGAAGTAATCATAACTGGTAAAGCAAGGACATGAAAATTAGCGTTTACTAGAAAAAGGCTCAAAAAAATAGCCATTAATATAATACAGGAATCTAAAAAAATAAATAAGTTCAACCTTTGTCGATAAGACATAAAATCCACTCCTCTTTAAAATACCTTGATGAATTAGACAATACGAAAGATCTTAATTATACTGTTTCTATGTCTGGCTTCGACATAGAGGAAGTACTGTTCCATCTGTAATGAACCTGGGTGACTAGCGCCTTCACTTTTTGTGGCTAACATATTTTTCTATATTCGAAGAAGGTTCGTTGATAAAAGAATGCCACATCCTGTGGGCGCAATTTGTACATCGCTATACTTTCTTAGAAACAGCATAATTAAGATCTCTAAAATACATTAGGGCATTTAACCCCTCCTCACATCACACTACTGACGACTTGCGTCTAAGGTTTTTCAACCCACAGCATGATCGAGTGCCCCCATTGATAATGGAAAGGAGACATCACCATTTGAACAGCAAAAGCGCCTTGCTCATTGATCTGATGAGTATGCACGGAGCATCAGCTAATTCATCAGATACTACTGTCCTCAAGAAATATATTCACGTACACTTTTTAAAGAATGTTTAATTCTTAATAACGAACATCACGGTAAAAAAATATATTTGTTTTTAACTATTCTTTTCATTCAATATCACACCGACAATTTGAGCCTTTGCATACTCTAACACTTTTTTCGATTCAAATGCACTGTCAATATTCGTTTTATCTTGGCGGACTACTAGGACAACGCCATCGCATAAGTTTGCGATAATTTTTGTATCAGTCACTTCCAGGGCTGGTGGTGAATCAATTAGTACAATATCGTAATAAGGAGTTACTTTTTGAAGTAATTGCGTCATCGTATGAGATGCTAATAATTCTGCTGGATTAAACAAAATTGCCCCACTTGTTAATATATCCAAACTGCCAATTTTCGAAGAATAAACAGCGTCTTCAAATATTGCCTTTCCTGTCAAAACATCTGTTAATCCAACCTCATTTGAAGTTTTGAATATACTGTGAAGACTTGGATTTCTTAAATTTCCGTCAATAAGAAGTATTTTTTCCTTCTGTTGCGCCATTGACACAGCTATATTAGCGGCAGTCGTCGACTTTCCTTCCTTTTTCCCTGGTGAAGTTATTAATAAAATTTTGTTTTTGCTCTTTCCATTTATAAAGTGGAGATTTGTTCGTATTGTTCGAAATTGCTCTGAAATGATGGAGTCTGGATTAGTGAAGGTGACTAAATTTCTTTTTTCGGTAGCTGATCGTTTTCTTTTACTTATAACCAATTGTCTCACCTCTTAACTCTAATTCTCTTTTCTTTCTTTTTCTTTTCTTGACATTTCTTTTATTCATGACGGAAATACTACCTAAAACTTGCACACCCAATATCATTTCAATTTCAAGCTCTGATTTAATGGAGTCATCCAAGGAATCAATTAAGAATACTAACCCAAGTCCCAACATCATTCCGAAAATAAACGCGGCAATAACAATCTTATTTTGATTGCTTTCATTAATTGGAATGCTGTTTACCTTCGCTTCTGATAGGATGCTAACGTCCTCAAATTCAAGGATATTCGGGATCTCCTCTTTAAATACTCTTGCAGTCGTATTAGCTATGTGCGCTGCTCTTTCCGGATCTGTATCTGTTACACGAATCTCTACCACTTGTGATAAATCAATACTCTCAACATTGATCTGCGAAGCTAATGCTTTCGATGATTTTTCTAGTCCCAAATCTTCAATTACATTTTCTAATACAATCGTGTCTTTAATTATTACTTGTAGTGTTTTTCTGTATTCCGAATCTGCATTGATAATGATATTTGTTGATGATTCATATAGAAGTTCCGTTTTGTTTAGGTTACTATAAAACCAGCCAGCAACGGTCACCAATATGGTTATTAATAGTACTAGCCAAAATCGCTTCTTTATTACTCTATATAGGTCCTTTAAATTAATTTCTTTTACCATTCTATTATCTTCACCATACATTCGGTATAAACGACTCATAAAACCACCTTAATTATCCGACTTAAATTCTTAATAAAGAACGAATAGTTTAAAAAAATAAACATATCGATAAAAATCAAGTAATTAATAATTTGCTTCTTCTTATATTATTCATTTTAGTTCTTTATAAAGAACAAGTCAACTCTTTTCCCATTAAACCTTCCTATCTCAATTTATAATGTATTAAACAGCTCCCATTTGTTTCTTAAGAAGATTTTTGAACACGCCATTTTTATCACTCGCTAACTGTCCGAACTCACCCTTTTGAATAATTTCCCCTTTATCTAGCACGACTACTTGATCTGCATTTCGAATGGTAGAGAGACGATGAGCAATCACAATAATCGTCATTTTCCCTTTTAACCTTTCCAGTGCTTCTTGAATTTTTGATTCATTCTCTGTATCGAGTGAACTTGTCGCCTCATCTAAAATAAGGATGGACGGTTTCCTTAAAATAGCTCGTGCAAGCACAAGGCGTTGCCTTTCTCCTCCAGATAATCTGATTCCCCTATCACCAATAATCGTATCTAATTGCTGAGGAAGCTTTTCTACAAAATCATCGGCGGCTGCGAACTGTAACGCCTCCCACATCTGTTGCTCAGTGGCTTCAGGATGAATTAGCATGAGATTTTCCCTTATAGTTGTATGGAATAGAAAGGGATCCTGTGATACATAGCTTATTGAACGTCTTAGCGACAAGAGATTTTTTTTTGTTAATGGGTTGCCATCTAAAAGAATGTCTCCTCTTTCAGGCTGATTTAACCCCATCAAGAGATCGATCAACGTACTCTTACCAGCACCAGATTTACCAACTACAGCTGACATACGATTAGAAGGAAAAAATACATCGATATCATTCAATGCATATACATTTTGATTTTGATTATACCGAAAAAATACATGATTACATTCAATACCCTCTTTTATATCGATAGGCTTTATTGTTTGATCATCTAAATCATCTATTTCTTTGGCTAGCTTAGATTCTTTTTTTAAATTTATCACTGCTTTTAACGCTGGAATTGTAGTCGCTATTTGTTCCAAACTCGCCTGAATTCCTGTCACCCTGGGCCATAATCTTGCGAAAATAATAATGATTAACATCAACTGAGCTGCTTGGGAATTAAATAAGTTCACAGCTAAAAATATAAATATAGAGATTAATACAGCAGAAGCAATTTTATAATAGAATTGGGAAGCAGTTTTTAATGTGATATACCCCATTTGTTCATCATACATGCGTTGTGATATAGACCGAAACCAATTCATTCGCGATTGTTCTAATGTATTACTTTTTATATCCTTTATACCATTAAAGTTATCTGTAATACCCGCCAAAAAGCTTTGCGCTATTTCAGATGTTCTCCCACCTAGTTCCCGGGATCTTTTAATAAACCCACGAGAAAACACAGATAAAACCAAACCACTTAATAAGACAAAGATCGTAATTTTAGGAGATAATAAAAAGGCAATTCCAATTTGGATACATGTAAAAATTATCCCTGTTATGAACTGTAAAAATGTATTTGTCCCAGCGCTTACACGTGCTAATTCCATTGTGATCGTATTAATAAGGTCGGATTTTCTTCTTTTTATATAAAAGCCCCAATTAGCACTAAGCAGATCTCGATAGATTTCTAATCTTAAATATCTGGCAAAACCATGCTGAATCTTAACGTTTTCAATCGTTACGTAACGAGATATTAAATTTTGAATGATATTCACAATTAAAAAAATGATAAGTATAAATGTAAGACCCAATGTGCTAGGAATTTGTTGAAGAAACTCCAAAGCCCTTGTTGCAAAGGAATTACCTGACTCGAAGTTTACAATTCCGCTGTAACTAATCACCGGAATTAACAATAATAATGCTACTCCATCAAGTAGACTAATAAGTACCATTCCAAGAAGGTTCAAATATAGTTTTTTACCTGAATAAGCGTATAACTGTTTAAAAAAATATATAACTGGTTTCAATATTAAAAGCCCCCTAAGATAGCGCGTGTTTCCTCGTTTTTCTCCACATCCATAAAAATGGTCGTAGTGGGAAGTAAAGGAAATGGAGTTTTTTCGGTAAAGATAATGTTTCGACATCCGTATGATATGGATGTAACACACTTAATAAATAAATGAATTTTTGTTGAGAGGACATTAATGAAAATAAGTGCTTTGTATGGTATTTTGCTATCTCTACTGGAACTGGTTCCATATGCAAGTTTACCATTCGTTCTAAATAAAATATCACATCTTGAGCTAGACTTTTCGAGCGATTCCCTTTAATGATAGGTATCATATCTGTTGTAATTGTTGTATTTAACAATTGTGCCGAAAGAATTAGTGACTGTCCTCCGATATAACGACTTTGATATTTTTTAAATAAATGATAAAGAGCATTCCAGTTTAGGTCTTTTTTTACGATTTGATGGATATCTACCAACCAACGCAAGCGTGACCATCCGTGACGTGCTCCATGTGTGACAAGAAAATAGAATAAGTCTTCATTGCCCATAAAATAAATAGGATAGCTTGTTATCAAACTTTTCCTTTTTCTCACCCATAATTCATTAAACGTTGGCTCTTTGCTAGGTGCAGGATTAAGCCTCCAATGGATCTCAATTTTAGTATCTTGAATTGGATGATAGTAAGTAAAGTGGTGATGTCTCCATTTCCAATCATTCAAAACGGAGTGTATATATTCGTCCTTTTCATATCCAAGATCGATGAGTAGCGCGTTTGCTTTATCCAAATTTTCTATAGAAATAAGAATATCAAGATCTCCCGATGTTCGTTTGGAAATGTCTCCATAAAGATCATCAGCGAGAATAGGTCCTTTTAGAAAGAGGAGAAGTATTTCATTTTCATTAAACAATTTACCCAACTTCTCCATTTCCCCACATAAATGTAGCATTCGAAAGGTATTTTTTTGATAGTACTTGTATAAGGTCTGGGAAATATATGATGGGATTCGACTGCCTTCCATTTTCATTATCTTTGTATATATTAATGGGTATAGACGATGGTGGAGCGCTAATTGTAGAAATAAGTCCCAGTCGATATCAACATACCAATCCTTAGAAATATCGTCATTTTCACTTTTAACTATTTCGAGAATGAGCTTTAGTTCTTTCGAAATGTTAGTCAGGTTCAGATCAATATGTTTATTCATAACTTTCCCCTTCAATTTGTGTTTTGCTTTTCTTCTTAGCAAACATACTAACGACAGTAAATTTTCCCATTCCTTCTGCACCTGAAATATAGTAAGGGCCGCTCCGAAGCCATGCATGTGCAATCATTTTCCCATCTTCATCTCTTGCTGTTCCCAAATAGAGAGTACTATCGATCCCGCGTCTTTCTAACATCTTCATTCCAGCAATGGCTTTGACAAGGCACTGGCTTTCCCAGGGGGTATACTTACTCATAATATGGATGGCATGCGAGATATTCTTTACTCTTTCATTGTTCTGCTCCATATATCGGAGAGATGTTTCGTGCATATGATCACCTAATGAAGGTGCCACTTTTGCGAAAGGCATTTTTTTAAGTATGCGTGCCCACCCTAGAAATAAAAATGCTTCAATGAAAAGGAAGATCGTTTTTGGATGTAGTGTTAAAACAAACTTTAGCTTTGATATCAATTTCATCCTATTTCCACCTTAGTAAACGATTAAATACTCTCTTTAACAATTTCCACTAAACCTTCGTCAAATAAGTGATTTAAAAAAGCGACGACTTGCTCCTCGCACTCTTTTCGCTCTACTTGAAAACTTGCTAATAAGCTATTAACCACTTGTTTTACCTCCAGCGGTTCCTTCATTAAATCCCAAATTTCTCCACCCATCTCACCCAAGTTGTAGTATTTCCCATTGTTAATGCTTAGCATCACTTTCTCATCGCCCATATCGCTAACAATATTTCCCTCACCTTGTTTCACCTTATGGTCTATTGAAATATGTTGATTAATGATCATCAATCCATCATTCCTTTTCGATTGTATTTATTATCAATGATGTTATGTCCTTTGCAGTAAATCGATTGATTGGCCGTTGTACACGATAAACCTTAATTTTATTAGCAATACTTGCTGTTATCTTAAAATGCCAATCCATTAAACCTAAACGAGCAATAAAAAAATTACGATACGTATGATAAAAAAAAGTATGCAAGCGTTCAAGATTTACAATAGGCTCGATCAGAACCTCGTTCCTATCTGTTTTAATTAATTCAAACACTCCTGCTAATGGTAATGCTGTAGATACAAACTTTGATGTAACTGGTACGGCGAATTTCATTTCTCTATCAAATATCGGTCGATATTTATCAGAATCCATGCCGAAAGCATCTAAACTTTCTTGCCAAAGTTTTTGTTGTGGATAAGCGGGAGTTACGATCGGAATATCATGATTGGAAAGAGATACAGGTATGACGTCATCGCTTATTAATTGATAACCTTCACTTAAAAAAGCGGAAGCAAGCGTCGATTTTCCAGCCCCTGAATCACCTACAATCGCATACGCTTTCCCATCGATAGCAATGGCACTTCCGTGTAAAGGCAAAACTTTTCTTTGCTGTAAAAGGGCACCCATGCACGTACCTAGCACGTAAAGCCGTACATGATCCTCCTCTGCGCCATGCTGGGGTGAAACAATAATCCTTTCCCCTCCCTCAATCAAGTAAATAGCTGTTTTCGGAATTTGAAACAATACGATATCTTCTTTTACAACGAAATGACGATTAGGTTCAGCTAATTCATTCCATAGATTTGTTAAATCTGCTAATTCTATTACAATATCGATTTCATCCCGCTGTTTATCAATTATCTTAGGTAATTCTGGCAAGCGTATATCACTCATCATATTTAATCCGAAAGCTTTATAAACACTCTTGTTTAAGGTAGTTACCATATTAACCTCCGGTCTTTCATTTTATATTGTATGGAGCCCTTATACATGGAGGTGATATAAGGGCATTCCAAACGGGTAACTAAAAGTTAACTATCTAAGCTCGGTCCAGCGCCCGGTCTGTCTTTACAACTAGCATTTGATTGACCCGGATGAGTTTCATTTTTCCCTTCCGATACATCGAAACAATCAGCGTTTGCATTTCCAGGGCCATTCATTGTCATATTAATATCAAGAATATCCAGTACCGGTACTTTCCATTGTCGCTTCATCCAATCACCCCCTCTCAGCTAAAACCTTTTATAAACCTAGAAACGATTAAACTACGAGTCAATATCTTGAATTCATTACTCCATACGTGTTCAGGACTAGGTTGGTCCCCTATATGTGATAAGGCAGCCCCAATTGCCTTTACATCCAGTATTTCAGACATTAAAGAATCATTCTTTAACTGGTGTAGTTCTTCCATAAAAGCTTTCCAACTACTTTTCATTCGGTGAATCGTATCCGCTGCCTGAATTCCACGCACATAATGATTTAGCCTGATGCTGTCCGGAAGAATGTCTTTCGTTGCACTTCTTAAAAATGATCGTTCCATCCCATTTTTGACATATTGCTCTTCTGGAATAGATAAACAATATCGAATGACACGTAAATCATTTGTTGGATCACGATCCCATAATGAATATCGTAACGACAACTTCGTTGTGGCTGTTCCGCTTTTATTCCAATAATATAGTTGGTCATAATGCTTTCTTCGATATTCATTAAGATCCCCACGGAAACTCCCCGAAATATCCATGTCATACCGATCGAGCCGATTATAAACATCGGTTTTCTGGGCAAATACCGGATTGATGAAGGACGGAATTGGATAGTCAAACCCCTTATTTTTTGTAAAAAGTTGGGCGAAGTTGGGTAATGCATTCCTTGCTACGATCGGTAACATTACTCGTTTTCCAGTCCTAAAGTTCCGGCAATATACATTTAACTCTTGATTTAAATGTATTAGCTTTAACTTTTTTAATAATGAAGCATAATACTCTATATTTAATCTCTCAGATCCCCATGAAATGGAGTGATTACCTCTTGCGCCATTTAATACTATTTTCACCCCTTCGTTATGAGCTTTTTCACTAATCCCTTTTAGCCAGTATGCATTTTCAAAGAATTTATATGGCATTTCCATCAATGCGAGGAAATCATCCACATCCGCTAGCGGACTTCTCCCTTCAAAACTCAAGTAATGATCGCTAATATTCCCAACATGTCTTACAGTCTCTTTTATAAAAGGTCTTTCATCTGCAGCATAATATTTAGGTGTCCAATCATTAAAATTGTCTTCTGGAATGGAGCTAAAGGTATGTAATTGTTTATTCTCTTTCTGAAGTGCCTTTGTAGCAAAACTGACAACTGATCCTGAATCAAGTCCACCACTTAAATGTGCACCAACTTGCCCATATGTACGCAGTTTTTCAGTAACCGCTAAATCGAAAACTTCGCGAAATGCTTCATGGTATTCCTCATCAGACTTTAATCTTAAAGTCGCAGTTGGTGGCAAATGCCAATACCTTTCAAGTGAAGATTTACCGTTTACCACTGTAATTGTATGTGCAGGAGGAAGTTGATAAATATTTTTATAAACAGTATTATGTACATCTGCACTCTCGACAATGGTTGGAATAACGATAAATTCAGCGAGCCATTCTTCATTAAGTTCTTTTTTAAAATTTGGGAGTTTGAATAAAGGGTCAATTATCGTGCAAAAAGCAAAACTGAAATGATCTTTGCAATAATAAAGGGTACGTGCTCCAGAAAAGTCTCTTGCGCCAAAAAGAGTTTGATTTCTTTCATCCCAAATCATATATGCAAAATCACCGATTAAATATTTAGGAGATTCCTTGCCCCATTTTAAGTATGCGAGTAGAATCAATTCACTATCAGTGATCGTTTTTTTCTGGGATTGTTTAACTTGTAATCTTTCAAATAATTCTGTTCGATTGTCTATTATTGCATCGGATGTGATAGCTAACTTCTGTTCATTATCATAAAAGGGTAATCGTTCATTAACTGACTCAGGAGTGATCCATTGAGCATGGCAGCCGAAAAAAACATCCTCATTTCTCCATGTTCGAATATCATCAGAAGGAAACTGTTCCAAGGACTTCATTAGGTTATTGCCATGTTCAAGATGGATTGGGGCATTATTTAACTGGTAAATTCCTGTTATTGCGCTCATTTTCCATACCCCCGTTAGAAAGCTATTAATACGCAAAAGTTTGATATGTAATTTCCATACACTTTTAAAAAAAGCCCTTATACTCATAGTTTTGTATAAGGGCAGTAACCTAAGTACTTCTAATAATTAACTATCATGATGGACCGTGTCCGGCTCATCCGGATCGGGTTGAACCGCATCAGCAATCGTTAATCCCGGCCCTGCCATAGTCATCCTAACATTAAGTACTTCTAATTCCGGCCTTTTCCATACTTTTTTCATTTTGTCACCTCCTTTCAAATCAAGGTTTTCATAAAACGAGTCAAAATCAAACTTCTCATTAAAACCTTAAATTCAAAACTAAATGCAAACTCCGATTTTAGATTGCCCTTAATCATAGAAAGGCACTTTTCTATGACACTAAGATCCAAATACTCTTGTATTAATGATTCACCTTTTAATTGTTCTATTTCAACGATAAAATTATCCCAATTTGACCTCATACGATGTACGCCATCAGCACCTTGCACACCTTTTGTACGTAAATTCAAACGTATATTGTCTGGTAGATATCCTTCTGTTGATCTTCTTACCAAAGATCTACCCATACCATTTTGCACATATTGTTCTTCTGGAAGTGATAAACAAAATTTAATAACCCTTAAATCATTTGTTGGATCTCGGTCTACAACTCCATAATTTAAGGATAACTTTGTTCCGTATGTTCCAATTGTGTTCCAGTAATACAATTGTTGAAACTGCTGGTTTCTTATTTTATATGAGTTTGAATCAATTCTTCCTCTAGGATCAATACCATGTTCAGATAATTTTTCTATTACTTTAGTGCTTAAAGCGAACTCCTTGTTTATGAAAATCGGAAAATCATCATCTTTTGAATATTGTCCTTGATATAAAAAAGGAAATGCTTTTTTAGTAACTACCGATAATATTCTTTTCCTACCAGATCCTATATTTTTAGCATATTGATACATTTCTTGATTAAGCCGCAACCATTTCATTCTTTTCAGTAATAAAGCATAGTAGTCAAAGATAGGACCCCAAGATATCGACCAATTGCCCCTTTGCCCATTCAGAAGGACACCTATCCCCTTTTTACTTGCTTCTTCATAAATCCCCTTTAACCAGAATGTATTTTCGAAGAATTTATAAGGCATCTCTAACTTTTCAATCCAATCGTCTATCTCTGTATATGGATTTCTATCCTCAAAGCTTAAATAGTTCGGTAATATATTGCCTACATGTTGGACAATAGATTCGATTTGGGGCCTTTCATTTGCAACTCTACTTCTATGTGTCCAATCCACAAAATCATCTACAGGAACATAGCTAAATGTATGTAACTTTTTATTTTCCTTCAATAGAGATTTTGCTGCAAAACTAACGACCGATGAAGAATCCAATCCACCGCTCAAGTGAGAAGCAACAGGAAGATGAGTACGTAGTCTCTCGTTGACTGCCTTTTGAAATACTTCTTGAAAGGCTTCTTTATAATCATCATCCGATTTTAGTATTAATTTATTCCCCTCAGGTAAAGTATTATATCTTTTTAGAGTTACTTTATTTGCTATAACTGTTATTGAATGCGAAGGTGGAACATGTTCAATATCGTTATATACGGTCGAAGATGGATCAAGCGAATCAAACATTAATGGGTTAGCAATAAATTCAGCAATCCACTGTTCATTCAACTTTTTCGTCACATATGGTAATGTGAGCAACGGCTTAATTACAGTACAAAAAGCAAATCGTTGTTGACTATGAAAGTAGTATAGTGTTCTGCTTCCTGAAAAATCTCTTGCACCAAACAATTTCCGCTCTTTCTCATCCCAAATCATAAAGGAAAAGTCTCCCACTAAAAACTTCGGTGACTCTTCCCCCCACTTATGGTAAGAGAGTAAAATCAATTGGCTATCAGTGATTTTTTTCCTATCTTCACGGTCCACTTGTAATCTCTCAAACAATTCATCTCTGTTATCAATAATTGCATCAGCAGTAATCGCTAACCTTCTTTCATAGTCGTAGAAAGGTAATTGTTCTCCTATAGATTCAGGTGTAATCCACTGAGCATGACAACCTAAGAAAACATTTTCCTTATGCCAAGTTTGAACATCATTTGCAGGAAACTTTTCTAATGCCTTCATCATTCCGCTAATATGCTCAACAGATATTGGCTTCGTATCCTGGTGATAAATTCCAGCTATTGCACTCATAGTTCTCCTCCAAATGATAATCATCTATATTTACTATTCATAACGTTCTTATTAGAGAACATTAAATCAACACTGAACACACAGGGTTTTACGCTGCATATTTAGGAATATTCTCACTCAAGTTTAGTTTGAATTTAATATTACTTTAAGAAAAACACCATTCTTTAAAAAGATTTCATCATTCTATATAAAGAACGATTATAACTTTAAATTACCATCTCCCACACCTGATGTCAATAACAT
The DNA here is from genome assembly GCF_001591545.1 of Lederbergia lenta NBRC 16444. GTDB lineage: Bacteria > Bacillota > Bacilli > Bacillales > Bacillaceae_C > Lederbergia > Lederbergia lenta. Next base: position 936,928 of record NZ_BCVC01000001.1, on the reverse strand, counting down.
ATAATTTATATTTTTTAATCATGTTACCACCCATTCCTAATTGTAGTAACTTTACTATCCGATTACTTAGCTCTAAATTTTCCTTTACATAAAATCATTATTAGATTTGTTGAATATCCAGTTCTTTTTGATGTAGATTGCGCCATTAAAAAAGGCTTGATTTCCAATTGGAGATCAAACCCTTTTCTACATGTTTAGAATTCATTTATAGTCCTTCCAATTTAAAGATGTTTCGTTTAATAGTTCTTCAAAGGATTTGTTTTTTTCTCGTTGTTTTCTTTCTTCAGCTAGTTGTTTTTTCACTGCGACTTTCTCTTGCTCTTCGTTCTCTTGTAGCTCACGTTGCTTTTCCTGTAATTTTTGAAGTATGTCATTGTTTAGTCCATCTTTTAGCTTTAAATGGCTCGTCTCTTTTTCCTGTCTTTTGGATTGCCTTTTTTTTGTCATCTTATTCTACTCCTTCATAGATATCTCAGTGCTTTCAATAAGCATCCATTATAATAGTTTTAGCCACCTCGAGCTTTGGCTCTGTCGATGAGATAATATCCTCCACAGTAAAGCCTTTTGCTACTTCTTGTAAACAAAGTCCGGATGCTGTTATATCAATAACAGCCCGATCTGTAATTACCCGATGAACAATCTTCTTACCTGTAAGCGGCAAACTACATTCATTTAAAATCTTGGGGGCTCCGTTTTTATTTATATGTTCCATTATAACAATAACTTTTCTTGCTCCATGGATTAGATCCATTGCCCCGCCCATGCCTTTAATCATTTTACCCGGTATCGTCCAATTAGCCAAATCACCTTTTCTCGATACTTCCATCCCACCTAAAATAGCAACATCAACATGCCCCCCGCGTATCATAGCAAATGATTCTGCGCTATCAAAGTAAGCCGCACCAGGAATGGCGGTTACCGTCTCCTTGCCTGCGTTGATTAAGTCTGCGTCTATCGTAGATTTATCAGGATATGGACCGATCCCAAGCAAGCCATTTTCCGATTGAAGAACCACTTGTTTATGGGGGGAAATATAGTTTGCGACAAGCGTTGGCATACCAATTCCTAGATTCACATAAAAACCATTTTCAATCTCTCTTTCTGCTCGTTGGGCAATTCTTTTGCGATGTAATATTTTCCCCAATTTCCCTCCTCCTTTCTTTACGTACAGGTTGTTTCGCGCTCCATTCTTTTTTCTTGTTTACCTTGAATAAGTCTTTGTACATAAATACTTGGAGTATGAATATGATTAGGATCGATTTCTCCTGTTTCACACAGTGTTTCTACCTCCGCAATCGTAATATTGCCTGCAGTGGCCATTAGCGGGTTAAAGTTGCGCGCTGTTTTACGATAGATCAGATTCCCTATTTTATCACCTTTCCACGCTCTAATAAGACTGAAATCTGCCATAAGTGCTTTTTCAAGTACATACTCTTTACCATTAAACACACGCATTTCTTTTCCTTCAGCAATTTGTGTCCCCACCCCAGCTGGTGTATAAAATGCCGAAATTCCAGCTCCTCCCGCGCGAATTTTTTCCGCAAGAGTTCCTTGTGGTGTCAATTCCACTTCCAGTTCACCAGATAGCACTTGTCTTTCAAACTCTTTATTTTCACCGACATAAGAAGCGATCATTTTTTTTATTTGTTTTTGTTCCAATAACAAACCAAGGCCCCATCCATCGATTCCACAGTTATTTGAAATAACAACTAAATCCTTAACTCCTTTATCAACGAGAGCTAAAATTAGATTTTCAGGAATACCGCAAATCCCAAATCCACCAACCATCAATGTAGCACCATCATCAATATCTGCCACAGCATCTTTAAAGGATGTAAATATCGGCTTCATTTACGCATCCCCCTAATTAATGAAATTGTATTGATTGCTATTACCCCGTTTTTGTTCATTTTCTATGCTTCAAGATGCCCCTCATAAAATTCCCTTTTTCCCAAAGATTTCCGTTGCCTATTACTTCTCCCTTTCAAAAGCAATTTTTATTCTTTATAATAGAGATATATGAAACTTTTCCTATAGAAAACCGTAGTAATATAGTGAATAGCACTGGATAGGAGTCGATGCATGTTGAAATCTTTTTTATCATTTCTTCTCGGTATGTTTACTGCGGGCGAAACAATCTTAATATGGCTTATTTTATATTTCGGTTTTAATCTGTCCTTTCTTAGTTCGTCTGGCATCGCAGTACTAGCCGGAGTGGTTACATTCTTTGGCGTCAAGTCGATTGCCCAATATCAGTTTTTAAAGAAAAATAATTTAACTAGGAAAGACTATATCTATATTCAGAAAAACTTATCGGAAACGAAGAAAAAAATAAACCGTCTACAAAAAGCTTTTTTCTCTGTTCGCTCGATGGGTGCATTCAAGCAGCTATATGAACTGAATAAATTGGTAAAAAGAATGTATACAATCGTTAATAAAGATCCTCGGCGTTTTTATCAATCGGAGCGCTTCTTTTTTTACCATCTTGATTCTGTTGTGGAGCTTTCTGAGCGCTATGCCGAGTTGGCAGCACAACCTGTTAAAAATGAAACAATGTATATATCGTTAAAGGAAACACAAAGCACATTAGAAGATTTAAGCGAATCTATAAAAAAGGATATTTATCACGTCCTTTCTACAGATGTCGATGATTTAAAATTCGAACTCGATGTTGCCAAGCATTCTTTAAAAAAACTTGAGTACCATCCCCTTGATGATGAAAGGAGCACAAAAGAATGAGTGAACAAAATAAAGATACGGTATTAAAAACGGATTTTTCCAGCGGTGTAGATGATCTTCTTGCCAATCCATTTGGAGATCAAGAGCTCACCCCTTTAAAACAAGAGGATCAAAAAATTGTTGAGAAACCGGTGAAGTTAGTAGACAGTTTACCGGAGGAAAGTAAAAAAAGAGCACTTGAGCTTGCTAAACAAATTGACCCTGCCAACCATCAAGCGATTATTGCTTATGGAACGCAAGCACAGTCTCAACTATTAAATTTCTCAAGTTCCATGTTAGAACATGTACAGAATAAAGATATTGGTCCTATCGGTGGCATATTGAGTGAACTGATGAGTAAGCTTAAGGATGTTAATCCAGACGAACTTTCACCAGAGAAAAAGAATTTCTTTTCTAAGATGTTTGGAAAAATTTCGGGATCCATGCAAGAGGTAATGTCAAAATATCAAAAAACCGGCGCACAGATTGATCGAATTAGTGTAAAGCTAAATCAATCCAAACAAGTGTTGCTTTCAGACTTACAAACCTTAGAACAATTATATGAGAAGAATAAAGAATACTTTCATGCTTTGAACATTTATATTGCCGCAGGAGAACTTAAAATTGAGGAACTTCGAACAAAAGTGATTCCTGAAGCGAAGCAAAAAGCTGAAGCTTCTGGTGATCAAATGGCGTATCAAGAAGTAAACGATATGGTTCAATTTGCAGATCGCTTGGAAAAGCGTTTATATGACTTAAAATTAAGTAGACAAATTACCATCCAAAGCGCTCCACAAATTCGGATGATCCAAAATACAAACCAAGCTTTAGCTGAAAAAATCCAAACATCGATAATGACAGCCATCCCACTTTGGAAAAATCAAATTGCTATTGCATTAACACTCATTCGCCAGCGACAGGCTGTTCAAGCACAAAAACAAGTTTCACAAACAACCAATGAGCTCTTACTCAAAAATGCGGATATGCTCAAAACAAATACGATTGAAACAGCTCGGGAAAATGAACGTGGCCTTGTCGACATCGAAACGTTGAAAAAGACACAATCCAATCTGATTGAGACATTAGAAGAAACAATCAAAATTCAACAAGAAGGCCGAACGAAACGTGCTCAAGCTGAACATGAACTTGTTTCAATGGAAAATGAGCTGAAAGAAAAACTTCTAAAACTAACATAAATTTCACATGTAAACCGGACACAATTGTTGTCCGGTTTTATTATCAATTTAAATCTATTTTTTAGCTTTCAGAAATGAAGTTAATGTTTTATTATGTTCTTGAGGCGGCTAAAGAACTCTCCCATATTCCTGACTCCATGATGTTAATATACACATAGGAATCCTCCTTTTCTTCATAAGCCCCTCCATCTTTCTATTAGGAGGAATCGAGATGAATCTGCCGAAAAGTGTAAGTATTATTGAAGTAGGTCCTCGAGATGGATTGCAAAATGAAGCAAATTTCATTACAACTGAAATAAAAAAAGAATTTATCCAACATTTAGTGTGTGCCGAGATAAAAGAGATGGAAGTTACCTCTTTCGTTTCTCCAAAATGGATACCGCAAATGCAGGATGCTGCAGAGCTTATCCAATCTTGCTATTCCTCCATACGCAGTATCGTTCTTGTGCCAAATAAAAAAGGTGCGGAACGCCTGCTTGCTACAAACTGTAAATCTGCAGCCGTATTTGTCGGTGTAAGCAACAGATTTAATCAAAAAAACATTAATAAGTCCACACGGGAAAGCATAGTGGAAATAAGGCCTATCATTGCGGATTTAAAGTCAAAAGGTTTTTTCGTGCGCGCATGTATATCTACCGCTTTTTATTGCCATTACGAAGGTGCAATTGCTACAGCGGATACATTGGCACTTTGTCAGGAGTTTGCAGATGCAGGAGTGGATGAATTAAGCGTGGCCGATACGATTGGTATGGCAACGCCCGCCGAATCCTTCTCTCTCTTTTCTACCTTGAAACAACAGCTCCCAAATATAATGATTGCTGCACATTTCCATGATACGAGAAAAATGGCGCTAGCTAATATATATGCCGCACTCCAAGCTGGAATTGATCGCTTTGACACATCAGCTGGTGGTCTAGGAGGTTGTCCATTTGTTCCAGGGGCTACGGGAAATGTAGCTACGGAAGATGTTGTTTATATGTTAGAACGTATGAATATCAAGACAGGAGTTAAGCTCGACAAACTTGTAAAAGCCATTGATATTATCGCACCCCATCTTTCGAGAAAGATTGATTCGGGCTATTATCAACTTACAAAAAAACGTGATATCTCAGTTTGATATCACGTTGCAACTCATACGACCGTTTAAAATCTGGCTTGGGCTTACAAGTCGGAATGATTGAGAGTCATTTGAAAAGTCAATTTTCAATTGATCATCGAAAAAAATGATTTTCGACTCCTCCATAATAATAGGCATGATATTTGTTTCTACTTGAATTTCATCCTGATCAAGCGCTCGTTTCTCTATCAATTCCAATGTTGGTACACCACTGAGCACACAACCGCACCCTTCTGTTTTATATTTCAGTTTGAGCATAAGATCTTGTCTACCCATCTTCTGTTCAATTCTCTCCGCTGCTTTTGGGGTAATGGTGAATTTGATCATAAAATGCACACCTTTCTAATCCGTATCGTATCTTAATCATAACATAGCTAACAAACGATAGTCGTTGGATTTACCTCCATTCCTTTCTAGCGTAGGTAGATTCATTTTATAATGGAGATGATTATATGAAAAAAGTTCAAATTAAAATATTGGATAACGGATCATATCGAGTAACCGGCGATGTCGAACTCATCGATGTCGATGGTAATGTTTTTCAAACGAAGAAGGCATTTTCACTCTGCCGTTGTGGACTCTCAAGTAGAAAGCCCTTTTGCGACGGAAGTCACAAAGGTAAATTTGCTTCCTGTGTCAGAGCTGAAAAAACAATTGAAAATGGAGATTAATTAGAGATGTGGAGCCCTTCGTAGTCGGGCTTCTTTTCATTTCTTAGATGTATATTCTAATTGGAAAGTTCCTCTATCTTGTCACATATCAATCATTTCAATCTCTTATCCCGCCCCTCTTTTATTCAAATGCACTATTTTCCAGTATTAAACGAACATACTTTCGTATATACTATAAGAAAATATGTTCTGTATGTAGAAAGGAGATATCGCGATGAGCGATAAAGTGATTTTCCTTGTTGATATCCAATCGTTTTATGCTTCGATAGAAAAAGTAGACCATCCAGAGTTCAATGATAAGCCGGTCATCGTATCCGGAGATCCTGAACGACGGAGTGGCGTTGTACTTGCTGCTTGTCCATTGGCCAAAAAATGGGGAGTAAATAATGCCGAAAGATTATGGGAAGCACAGCAAAAATGTCCGCACGCTATAATCGTTCGGCCTCGCATGCAGCGTTATCTTGATGTGTCTATTCAAATTACGAATATTTTGAATCAGTTTACGGATTTGGTGGAGATTTTTTCTATCGATGAACAATTTTTGGATGTAACAGCTAGCGTTCGGCTGTTCGGAGATCCTCTCTCTATTGCCCAGAACATCAGAAATACAGTGATGAATACAATTGGAATTAGTGCCCGTGTCGGAATCGGTTCGAACAAAGTTCTTGCAAAAATGGCTTGCGATAATTTTGCAAAAACAAACAAAAATGGTGTATTTCAATTAGACGTCGAGAATATACAACAAGATTTATGGCCATTGCCAGTTGGAAAAATGTTCGGAGTTGGCAGCAAAATGAATCACCATTTAAGGCGTATGGGTATACGAACAATCGGCCATTTAGCTAATTTTCCCTTGGATCTTCTTGAAAAACGTTGGGGAATGAATGGGCAGGTACTATGGCAAACAGCTAATGGCATTGATTATTCACCCGTTACGGTAAAAACGCTCGATCAGCAAAAAGCAATCGGTCATCATATGACATTACCTAAAGATTATGAAAGAATTCAAGATATTAAAGTCGTACTATTGGAATTGAGTGAAGAGGTTGCTCGCCGCTCGCGCTTAAAGCTTTATATGGGAAGCACTATTTCCGTCGGAGTTCGCGGAGCAAGTTTTAATTTTCCAAATGGGTTTCATCGCCAACTAAAGTTAGACTCCCCGACAAATTATGGAATGGATATCTTTTATTCTGCCTATCAATTATTTCAAAAGCATTGGGATGGCTCACCGATTCGCAGCATAGGAATTACACTTTCACAATTGCAGCCAGCAAATAACTATCAACTAAACTTATTTGATTCTCAACTCAAAAAGGAAAATTTAAATAAAGCCTTAGACTTTGTTTATGCCAAATATGGGCCGGCTGCCCTTATCCACGCTTCTTCCTTAACAAATGCAGGGCAAGCCTTCCATCGTGCAGAAAAAATTGGTGGACATTATAAATAAACAGCATCAGCCTCCTATATTAGAATCTTATCAGTGTCCACAAGCGAACTATACGATTTTTGTGGGACGGATAGGTCTATGAAAAAACAGATAAAGGTGGAGATAAATTTCAATGATCCCTAACAAATTAACACCTGGATATAATGTTAGATGGGAATCTAGCCGAATGATGTTACCTGAGCATAGAGAACAGCTATTAAAGGAACGCAGTAAGCAAGAGGAATTTACTCCTCCTATACTTGACAATGACCAACTTGAGGAAATCAACCGTATCATTATTATATCTATGGAACAAAAACAGGAAGTGATAATTACATTCATAGAAAAATATGGGCCCGCACAGTTTTCGGGGTGGATCCAAAATGTAGATAGATATGAAAGGTGGATCAGACTGGATAATGATCAAGATACACTCCTTCTCTTTTTTAAAGAAATCTTACAAATTGATTTTCTTTAGTATTCAAGATACAAAAACACCCTTTATTCCCGTTCAGGAATAAAGGATGTTTTTTTTTGCTTTAGCCTGTAATTATAATTGGTCCTTCTTTTGTAACGATAACTGTGTGTTCAATTTGAGCGACAAAGCTTTTATTTCTAGTTGAAAAGGTCCAACCATCTTCCTTTTCATATACCTCTTCCGCTCCAGTGGAAATAAACGGTTCGAAGGCAATAACCACTCCTTCAGGCAATAGCTCATTGTCCCACGGGTCATAATAATTTAGTATATGATCTGGAGATTCATGTAATGAGAAACCAATTCCATGACCAGTAAGATTTTTTATCACAGTGAAGCCGTGTTTTTTTGCAGTGCTGTATACGGCTTTACCAATCCCACTTTTTTTAGAGCCTACTTTCAGTTTACTCAATCCCACCTCAAATGCTTTCTTTGCTACTTCACAAAGATTGAATAAAACGGGATCCCCTTCCCCAACAACAAAAGAAAGACCAGTATCCGCAAAATAACCGTTCTTGGAACCTGATACATCAATATTTACTAAATCCCCTTCTTGAATCACGCGCTTGCCTGGAATCCCATGTGCCACTTCCTCATTTACGCTAATACATGTAAAGCCAGGAAAATCATATTCTCCTTTCGGTCCCGAAACCGCACCATGCTTTTCAAAAAGTTCTCCTGCAAAATCATCAAGTTCTTTTGTAGTAATACCTGGTTGTGTTTTTTGAATCATTTCATCCCGAATCTGTCCAACTATTTTACCAATTTCTTTAAGTTTAAATAAATCCTGTTCTGTTTTTACAATCACTGCTTTCCCTTCTCCCTATCAATTTTTCTTCCTATTATCTCACAGTTATCATACCCGATTGCTTACTTTTTAAAAAATGCCTTTCTGCCAACACGTTCAACCACTCTGGGCATTAAAGTATGGAGCGTCCCTGCTATATCCATCCAGCGAGGCATATTGATTTCTCGACGGTTAGTAAGCATAGATGCAATAATATTTGCTGCTACCTTCTCAGTATCTAACATATAACGGCCTAAATTCTCTAAATAAGAACCACTTGGATCAGCCTTATCAAAAAAGGTCGTTCGTATGGGTCCTGGATTTACTGACATCACTTGAACACCATATATTGACATTTCCATCCGAAGGCTATTTGTAAATCCTAGGACAGCATGCTTTGACGCAGAATACACGCTAGACTTTGGAGTAGCTAATTTTCCAGCTTGAGAAGCAATATTAATGATCTGGCCTGATTGTTGCTTACACATAGACGGGATCACTTCTTTTGTGCAAGCAATTAATCCGATCACATTGACTGCAAACATACCTTCTACATCAGCAATCTTAATATTTTCTGCCTCCGCAAAAATTCCATATCCAGAATTATTTACTAACACATCGATTTTCCCCGCCTCTTCATAAATACGTTGGAAAACAGATGGAATTTGTTCATATTGCGTGATATCTAATCTTATCGTAGTACACTTTACTTTATATTGTTCACGAATAGAGGTGGAAATTTGCTCTAGACGCCCCTGACTTCTGGCAAGTAAATATAAATTCGCACCATTTCGGGCACATTGCCGAGCAATTTGTTCACCTAGCCCGCCAGATGCCCCGGTGATAACAACTATTTTACCATTTAGTCGTTCATTTTTCATGCACCTTCGCCTCCTGACTGCTTCGTAAAGTAAGCAATCCCTTTAGCGTCCATTCTTTTTTCAATTATTCCAAGTGATAATAAATAATCAAGCTGTGCTGTTGTTTCAGATAATGTTAATCCAAGCTCTTTTTGATACACGGCTGGGAATAAACTTTTGGTAATTGTATATGTTGTTAACTGACGACCTTGCAACATCTCAGCTACTTGCAAAGCTTTTTCATGCTGACGTTTCAATCGACGTTTTACAAGCTCATGTACCTTCATCACTTCCGGTCCATGTCCTGTGTATGCCATACTGATTTCTATTTTGAGAAGTTTTTTCAATGAATCATTGTATTGTAGCTGAGGCTTAGGACGTTCAACATTAGGGTTCAATGCTGGTTCAAGCAACGGATTAGAAGAAATCGTAGCAAGCACATGATCACCTGAAAGTAGGATACCATCTTCTTCCCGATAAAATGATAGATGGCTTTGCGCGTGACCAGGTGTATTAATAATAGACCAAGTTTCCAACCCTGGAACACTATCACCCTCTTCTATCTCATATGTAAGTAAACGATTGGCGGAGTAGCGAAGTGGTTCCTTCATTCTTTCTAACATTTGGTCAAAATTACCTTCAACCCCAAATTCGGTGAGTAGACCTTTATAGAACGTATCATAGCTTGAGAAAAACTTGTCATCCATCTCTATCCACGGACGCACATATTTATGCCCGTATACCGGTATATCTTCTGGTAGCCATTCAAGGAGGCCAACGTGATCTGGATGATGATGAGTCAAAACGACTTGATCAATGTCCTTAGGTGCGATTCCAATTTCTGTTAGTTGAAATTGAAAAGCTTCCCATGCTTCATTCGTCTTTATCCCAGCATCAATGAGCGTTAAAGCATCCCCCTTTACAATATAAACATTAACATCACCAACAACAAAAGGTGTAGGCAAAGTAAGTTTAATTATTTCATCAAAAGAATTAACCATCATTATCCCTCAACTTTACTATAATTATATAGTTATTTAACAATCAAAATTTCTTAATTATTTACAAGTAATTATAGTGTAGCGATTCCTATCAAGCTTGTCATTATATTTGAATAATGCTGTTTGTTTTTCCCGAAAATATTCTTGACAATTTCTTGTCTTGACAGCATAATCATAATTAAACTTTAAGCGAAAGTAGCAATGACCGGGACGAGTAAATAGAAAATGGTGCCAGAGATTGAGGTCCATGGCTGCAAGACTTCATCATCCACTTTTCGATTGAACCTGCCTAGCGAGCTGTCAATAATTCTGACCGTATTCCTTGCGTTATAAGGACTGAAGATAGCTGCTTTATTTGTACGCAGTTAATAAAGGTGGTACAACGGAAACTAACCCTTTCGTCCTTTAATTAGGATGAGAGGGATTTTTTTTAGAAAAACATCGGAGGGAAACATGTGAAAATCTCATTTATCGGAGCCGGAAATATGGCTGAAGCGATCATCACAGGATTAATTGAAAAAGAAATTTGTCAAAATGATCAGATTTATGTAACAAACCGAAACAACAAAGAAAAAATGGAAGAGCTTGAACACCGACATGGTCTTCATACTACCTACAATATGAAGGAATTATTACAAAGCACTGACATCATTATTTTTGCAGTGAAACCTAAAGATGCCGATGCTGTTTTGCAAAAAATCTTCCCATATATAGAAAAAAATACTGTATTCGTTTCTGTTTTAGCGGGGATTTCGATTCATTTTATGGAAGAAAGACTTCATAAAAAGAGCCCTATTGTAAGAGCGATGCCTAATACATCTGCAAGTGTCGGAAAGTCAGCAACAGCAATCACTTTTAATCAAAATGTAACATTAAAACAGAAACAGCTTACTTTAGATATATTTTCCGCCATTGGTATGACAGCAGTGGTAGAAGAAACGCAGCTAGATGCAATTACAGGTCTTGCAGGAAGTGGGCCAGCTTACATATATTATTTAGTCGAAGCGATGGAACAATCTGCTAAAGACATGGGTTTAGAAGCGGAATTAGCGAAACAGCTTATTCTACAAACATTGTCGGGGGCTACAGAAATGCTTATGTCTTCAGATAAAGAAGCAGCCGAGCTACGCCGCGAAGTGACCAGTCCAGGTGGAACAACTGAAGCTGGTATTACAATTCTTCAACAAAGAGCAGTCAAAGAAGCAGTCATCGAATGTGTAAAAACAGCAGCAAAACAATCGGAGAAACTTGGATTTTCCCATGAATCACAGCATATTAACTCTTTATAAGAGCAAGCTACTGTCATTCTTCTCCCTATGATTGCTATAATATAGTTTAGCGTTAAAAAGCATTTTAGGAGGTTGCATATGACTGTAAAATTGTTTGAACCTTTCACAATAAAGAATGTAACATTGAAAAACCGAATCGTGATGTCTCCGATGTGCATGTATTCGTCGAAATATGAAAATGGAATGGTCGAGGATTGGCATTATACTCATTATACAAGCCGAGCTGTTGGCCAAGTTGGTCTTATTATGGTGGAAGCAACAGCAGTGACACCGCAAGGAAGGATTAGTCCTCAAGATTTAGGAATTTGGAGCGATGACCATGTTGATGGGTTAGCCAAATTAGTGAGTATGGTCAAGCAGCATGGGGCAGTCGCTGGAATTCAAATTGCTCATGCTGGACGCAAGGCGGAACTAGAAGGAGAGATCGTTGCGCCATCACCGCTACCTTTTAACGCAAAAATGAAAACACCTAAAGAAATGAGCAAGATGGATATAGATGACACAATTGAAGCATTCAAACAAGCAGCAAGACGCGCGAAAGTTGCCGGGTTTGATGTGATTGAAATACATGGTGCGCACGGCTACTTAATAAATGAATTCCTTTCGCCGCTAGCAAATAAACGTACAGATGAATACGGAGGATCACAGGAAAAGCGATATCTATTTCTTCGTAAAATAATTGAGGCAGTTAAATTAGTCTGGACTGGGCCGCTTTTCGTTCGTATATCAGCAAAGGATTATCTGGATGACGGATTAGATGTGGATGACTATTCTACAATGGCAGGTTGGATGAAGGAACAAGGTGTCGATCTTATTGATGTAAGTTCCGGTGCCGTGGCGCCCGCCAAAATTTCTCCCTTCCCTGGCTATCAAGTTCCTTTCGCGGATCAAATTCGCAAAGAGGCAACTATTCCAACAGGTGCAGTTGGTTTGATTACTACAGGGATTCAAGCGGAAGAGATTTTGCAAAATAATCGTGCTGATTTAATTTTTCTAGCGCGCGCTCTCTTACGTGATCCTTATTGGGCAAAAAATGCTGCTAAAGAACTTGGTTATGATATCGAGGCACCGGAGCAATACAAACGAGGATGGTAAAAGAAGTGTAAGCGTCCGTTTAGCAACGGACACAATATAGGTGCGTCAAAGCTTTCCACAGATCGCGAATTTTATTATTTCTTTAACTAGAAAAAGACCCGCATCATGCGGGCCTAATATGTTTTTTCGTCTTCCTCCCTGTTATATGGGATAGAGATTTCTTTAAAATCATAAGCGATTGTTGTTGAAGGAAATAAGCTTCTTGCTTCTGCTACAAGTTCATTCCATTTATCTTTCCCGTATCGGGAACTAATATGGGTAAGACAAAGCGCACGCACTTCTGCTGCAATTGCAAGTTCCGCAGCTTGGGTTGTTGTTGAATGAAAATAATCATATGCCATATCTTCGCTTCCACTGGCAAAGGTTGCTTCATGTACGAGCAAGTCTGCATTTTTTGCAAGCATCTGTGCATTTTCACAAGGTCTTGTATCACCAAGAATACAAATAACTTTCCCTTTTTGATCTGGACCTAAATAATCACGGCCATGTAATACCCTACCATCTTCTAGCGTTACTGTTTCACCATCTTTTAGTCGCTTATACAAAGGACCTGGCGGTATTCCTTCGGTTAAAAGGCGCGGGGCATCAAGTGTCCCCTGTTTATCTTTTTCGATGATACGAAATCCGTAACTTGGAACAGCATGATCAAGAAGTAAGGTCTCAACTAGAAATTGTTCATCTTCAAAGATGGTTCCTTCTTCTATTTCAATGATTTCTAATGGGTATTTTACATGTGTCTGACTCACTTGCAGAGAAACTTCTATGTATTGACGGATTCCTTTTGGTCCGTAGACAGTAAGTGCAGATGTGCCCCCTTGAAACGATCGGCTTCCTAATAATCCAGGTAAGCCAAAAATATGATCGCCATGAAGATGGGTAATAAATATTTTTTCGATTTTTCTAGGTTTGATAGTAGTATGGATAATTTGATGTTGAGTCGCCTCACCACAATCGAATAACCAAATGGCGTTTCTTTCTTCTAATAACTTAAGAGCCATCGCGGTAACATTTCGCAACTTTGCAGGTACTCCTGCACCTGTACCAAGAAACATAAGTTCCACTTTTAAATCACCTCCAAGGCTATGTTTTATATATTAACATATATGCTTGGAATAATAATATGGATATTTTTTTGTAAATTCGATATAACATGTCGTCTTTTTTCAGAATACTTGATAAGATAGTAAAGAAGTTTTAAATTGCGGAAAAAAGTTTATGAAAAAAAGAGAGGTTTTCATTATGATTCAATCAGAAACACCAGCATCATTAATTATGATTTTTGGAGCGACAGGTGATTTAGCTAAAAGAAAGCTTTACCCTTCCCTTTATCATCTTTTTAGAAAAGGTAAACTTGCAGAACATTTTGCAGTTGTGGGTGTGGCAAGACGCCCTTGGACAAATGAAGTTTTAAGAGAACATGTAAAAGACTCTGTTCTCTCATCTATACATGATGCTGAAGATATCGAAAAGTTTATTTCTCATTTTTATTATCAATCTCATGATGTGACTGATTCGCAATCTTACATACAATTGAAAGATCTTGCAAACCAACTGGATCAAAAATATTCATTAGAAGGAAACCGGATTTTTTATTTAGCCATGGCGCCGGAATTTTTTGGCACGATCGCGGAACATTTAAAAATAGATGGTTTAACAGATACAGATGGTTTTCATCGTTTAGTTATTGAAAAGCCATTTGGACATGATCTCGACTCGGCGATCCAGCTAAATAAACAAATTCGTAATGTTTTTTCTGAAAATGATATATACCGAATTGACCATTATCTCGGTAAAGAAATGGTCCAAAATATTGAGGTTATTCGATTTGCCAACGCAATTTTTGAACCGCAATGGAACAACCGCTTCATCTCGAATATTCAAATCACTTCTAGTGAAATGTTAGGTGTAGAGGAACGTGGGGGATATTACGAAACAAGCGGTGCGTTACGGGATATGTTTCAAAATCATATGTTGCAGATGGTCGCATTGCTCGCAATGGAACCACCAATTCGGTTAACCCCGAAAGAAATTCGCAGTGAGAAAGTAAAAGTACTCAGCGCACTCCGTTCAATTGAAAATGAAGAAATAAAAGATTATTTTGTACGTGGCCAATACGGACCAGGTGAAGACAATGGACAACAGCTTCTTGGGTACCGGGAAGAGATGAATGTAAATCCTGACTCCAATACAGCTACTTTTGTAGCTGGTAAATTAATGATTGATAATTTCCGGTGGGCTGGCGTTCCTTTCTATATCAGAACTGGAAAGAGAATGACGGAGAAATCAACGAAAATTATTATTCAATTTAAAGATGTTCCAATGAATCTTTACTATAATTCCGAAAAGAAACTGGCGCCTAATTTACTCGTCATTCACATTCAGCCAGAAGAAGGTATTACTTTGCATTTGAATGCAAAGCAATCCGGTCAAACGATGGAGACTACACCAGTTAAACTCAACTTTGCAAATAATGATGTCGCAGGGTTAAACACACCCGAAGCATACGAAAAATTATTATTTGATTGCCTTCGTGGAGATGCTACTAATTTTACCCACTGGGACGAAGTTGCACTATCTTGGAATTTCGTTGATAAAATCAGCAATTTTTGGGAAAATAAAAAAGCGGAGTTTCCAAACTATCCAGCAGGTTCTATGGGACCAGAAGCAGCAGATCAACTTTTAGAAAAAGACGGCTTCTCCTGGTGGCCCGTCTCAAATTATGATATAGATGATTGTAAATAAGAAATGCGAAAATACCCTTTTAGTGACGTGAGGAAGCTCTTTCGCACGAGATAAAGGACACGGTAAGCAGTGTAATAGAATGGCAATCGTTTAATTACATGATGGATTGACTGGACCTAGAGTACCTAGCGTCTCAGTATGGTCTTAGAGTAATTTATGACGTACTTAAAGAAAGATATCCATACCTCAGTTGGTGAGGCATGGATATCTCGTCGTTTATTAAGTTCGCAGTCTTTGTTAGCTTCAAGGGGAAAACTCCATAGAGATTATTTTCACTTTATTAAATCGGAAGAATATAGTATCGCGGAGGTGTAAAAGCCGTGAAAAATTCCAATGTGGATGAATATTTACAAAATGGCATATATGGTACAAAGCAAATAAAGCCTGAAGAGCGAAAAAAGTTTCTTGGTACTCTCAGAGAAAGAATCGTTAGTGTCTTAACGAAAAGCCAAGTGATGGAACACGGCGTTTATCCGGAAGTAGAAACGTTAATGGATGAACATCCAGAAGCCACAATGTTGTTAAATGGTGATCTGGATTACTCTTTCTTATCAGATTACATTCATCTTGCACGTAAAAAAAATATTCCTTTTTCCATCGTGGCAAATCAGAATACTAAAACAGATATTGGGCTTGTTCTAGCTTATGATTACGCAATAAACAAAGAGGAAATTTATATCACAAAGAATAAAAATAAAAATATTGTTATGAAAAAACCAAAGAAAAGTTTAGCTTCTCGAATCTTTAACTATTTAAAAAAATAAGGACTATGGTTTTTTCCTATTCAAAAAGGTATGAACATCCATACCTTTTTGTACAATATCATCACCATATTTACTTTTGATGCTCGCTATTGCCTTATATAAGGGCTCTTTGCGGGCTTCTTTTTCATATGAAAATAGATCAAGCTGTTCAATTGCACTATCTTCTTCTACAAGGTCTTGCCCAGTAATTCCCAGCAGACGAATCGCATCCCCATTCCAATTCTCAATAAATAACGTTTTAGCGGCTATTAAAATATCCTCGGCCTTATTAATTGGGTTAATCAATTTTCTACTTCTTGAAATAGTTCTGCGATCTTTATAACGGATCGTAACTGAAACGTTTTTTGTCAGATAACCTTTCCGCTTTAACCGTTGGCAGACACTTTCAGCAAGCTTCTCTAAGATAACGTTGAGCTCAGATTGAATCGTTATATCACGGGGTAAAGTGGTAGAACTTCCTATACTTTTATTCTCCTCAGCTGCCGCTGGATCAACGGCGCGCAAATCAAGACCATCAGCTCGCTCTTTTAGTTTTATTCCCCGAATTCCTAGAATAGTTTTTAACTGATGATCCTTTAACTGAACTAAATCCCCGATCGTGTAAACGTTAACTCCAGCTAGTTTTTCAGCTGTTTTTGCACCAACCCCATGCATTTCTATAATTGGGAGTGGCCATATGATATGCGGTATATCCCTTTTTCGTAAAACAGTTATGCCTAGTGGCTTTTTCATATCTGAGGCCATTTTTGCTAAAAATTTATTCGGTGCTATGCCAATGCTACACGGCAAATCAAGTTTACGTAATAAATTTTGTTGAATAGTAAAAGCTATGTCCATAGGTGTTCCAAGCTCATGACAATTAGTAATATCTAAGTAACCTTCATCAATGGATACCGGCTCTACCCACTCTGTAATTTGCCGAAATTCCTCAAAAATTGCCTGTGATACTTCCCGATAACGATGATGATTAGGCTTTTTAACGATGAGATGTGAACAAAGCTTTTTGGCCTCCCATAGTGGCATTGTTGTTTTGATGCCATACTTCCGCGCCTCATAACTACATGTAACGACAATACCCCTTCGTTGTTCCACATCCCCTGCGATTGCAAGTGGCTTTCCCTTCAATGAAGGATCATGCGCCATTTCCACAGATGCAAAAAAGCTGTTCATATCAACATGAAGTATTACGCGGCCTTTTTTAGGATAAAATGCTTTCACCCATATCACCTTCACAGAAAATCTAATTTATATAGACAATTATTTTTTTCATTTTTATGCCTCTTGCTTTTGTTCGATTAAATAGTCTTTAATTTCTTTAACCCCTTCTGAAACTTCAAGCATTGCCACCGGATCAATCATCGTTATCAATCTGTCTCCCATATTGGCAATGGAAGAAAAATATTTTGTTTTTTTGTAAGCAACTAGACCAACTTGTTTTTGTGCCTCCATTGGGATCTCTATTATTTCTTTCGCTTCTTTAACAAGCAGTCCAAATGAAAATTCCTTTGTATAAATAACAATCATTCGTACCTCATCATCTATAACAGTATGTGAATGATATAAAATGTGACCTAAATCCAAAACCGGAATCAATGTATCCCGTGATTTTGTTATCCCTCTCATATATACCGGCAAATGTGGAACGGGGTTAATATACTCCACTTTTTCTATCGAAATAACATATGGAATAGGAATTGCATACTCCTCATGACCAGCATGAAAAACAACCACTTTTTCTGACAATATTATCACTCCAAATTCATTACTTGCAGGCTGCTAAGCAGCCTGCATCATTCATTATTGTTTAGCTACTTCCTTCACAACTGCAACTACCATTTCAGCAAGTTTATTTAATTCTTCTATCGGCATTCTTTCATTCGTTGTATGAATTTCTTCATAACCAACAGCAAGATTCACAGTAGGGATATTAAAACCCGCGATAATATTCGCATCACTACCTCCACCGCTTGTTAACAATTTAGGCTCACGTCCAATTTCCTTTGCAGCTTTTTTAGCTATTTCAACAACTAAGTCTCCATCACCATATTTGAAACCAGGGTACATGATTTCTACATTAACGAATGCCTTTCCTCCCATTTGCTCCGCAACTTCTTCAAAAGCTATTTTCATTGTTTCTACTTGTGCTTCCATTTTTTCCGGTATTAATGATCTTGCTTCAGCAAGTACAAAAGCTTGGTCTGCTACAATATTCGTAGCTTGTCCACCTTCAAAGCGACCAATATTTGCAGTAGTTTCCTCATCGATTCTACCAAGCGGCATTTTAGCAACTGCTTTTGCGGCAATGGTAATTGCAGACACACCTTTTTCAGGAGCCACTCCAGCATGTGCTGTTTTACCATGGATTTCTGCTGTAATCTTTGCTTGAGTAGGAGCTGCAATAATGATATTTCCTACTGTCCCATCACTATCTAGTGCAAAACCATATTTAGCTTTTACGAGAGATGAATCAAGTGCTTTGGCACCTACAAGGCCTGATTCCTCACCAACTGTAATAATAAACTGAATACTGCCATGTGAAACCTTTTCTTCTTTCAGTACACGAATCGCTTCTAACATTGCGGCAAGGCCTGCTTTATCATCCGCCCCAAGAATCGTCGTTCCATCCGTAATAACATGTCCATTTTCAATGGAGGGTTTGATACCATTTCCTGGAACGACAGTATCCATATGGGATGTAAAATAGATCGTATCTGCATTTTCTTTTGTTCCTTCTAATGTACAGATTAAATTTCCAGCCCCATGTCCAGTTTCTTCTTTTGTATCATCTTCAAAAACATGCACACCAAGTGCTTCAAATTTTTGTTTTAATACTTTAGCAATTTCTGTTTCATATTTCGTTTCCGAATCAATTTGTACTAATTCTAGAAATTCATTTAGTAGGCGTTCTTCATTGATCATACATATGACCTCCATAAATATATTTAATTTCGTCATTACAGTGGGATATTCCCATGCTTTTTCTTCGGTCTTTCTTCTTGTTTATTACGTAGCATTTCTAGCGCTTGTATAATTTTTATTCTCGTTTCCCGTGGATCGATCACATCATCTACCATCCCTCTTGCTGCCGCAATATAAGGGTTGGAAAATTTCTCGCGGTACTCTTCAATCTTGTGTGCACGCGTTTCTTCTGGGGTTTCGCTATTTTGGATATCACGAGCAAAAATGATATTTGCGGCTCCATGAGGACCCATCACACCAATTTCCGCATTTGGCCACGCATACACAAGATCTGCTCCGATTGCTTTACTATTGAGTGCTACATACGCTCCACCATAGGCTTTACGCAAAATCACCGTTATTTTCGGCACTGTTGCTTCTGAATAAGCATACAAAATCTTCGCTCCATGTCTAATAATACCACCATGCTCTTGTTTAATTCCCGGAAAAAAACCTGTTACATCCTCAAACGTAATCAAAGGAATATTAAAGGAATCACAAAGACGGATAAATCTCGCTGCTTTATCGGAAGAGTTTATATCAAGACTTCCTGCCATGACCTTTGGTTGGTTGCATACAAGACCAACTACTTCACCACGAATTCTTGCAAAACCGATCACGATATTTTTAGCAAATTCTTTCTGAACCTCGAAAAAGGATTGTTCATCCATTATTTCTTTTATTACGGTTCTTACATCATAGGGTCTTACTGCATCGAACGGAACAAGATCTGTTAAATCAGGTCTCAAATCTTCTTTGGATTGCCATTCCTTTATGCAAGGTTTTTCTTGATTATTTTGCGGTAAATATTCAAGTAGTCTACGAACCATTTCCAATATCTCATTCTCATTTTTAGCTCGAAAATGCGCATTGCCGCTAATATTATTATGTACTTTAGAGCCACCTAAATCTTCTGAAGAAATACTTTCACCCGTAACGGTTTCAATAACTTTTGGTCCAGTAATAAACATTTGGCTGGTTCGGTCAACCATAAACACAAAATCGGTAATCGCCGGAGAATAAACCGCTCCGCCGGCACATGGTCCCATTATAACGGATATTTGTGGGATAACACCTGAATAAATGGCATTTCGATAAAAAACGTGGCCATAACCGTCTAATGATACAACACCTTCTTGTATTCTTGCGCCACCAGAGTCGTTTAGTCCGATAAACGGCGCTCCATTTTTTACAGCTAAATCCATTGCCTTTACAATTTTTTCAGCATGCATTTCTCCTAGTGCTCCACCGAATACAGTAAAATCTTGAGAAAAAAGAAAGATCTGCCGCCCGTTTACTTTACCATAACCCGTGACAACCCCATCGCCAGGGTATTTAGTATTTTCTAGCCCAAAATCCGTTGATCGATGTTCAATGAATGGATTTAATTCTATAAATGAACCTGGATCCACAAGTAAATCGATTCGCTCTCTTGCTGTCAGTTTACCTTTATCATGCTGTTTTTGAATTCGCTTATCCCCGCCACCTAATTCAGCTTCCCTTCGGCGATCGTATAGACTATTTATTTTTTTATAAATATCAGTCACTATCCATCTCCCCCAATGGCTTTTTTTCGCAGAACTCATACAAAACTCCATGACTAGATTTTGGATGCATGAAAGCTACCATCGCTCCACCGGCACCTTTTTTTGGAAAATCATTTAACATGTGGATCCCTTGCTCTTTCATCTCATTGATTCGGCTATCAATGGATTGGACATTAAAGGCAACATGGTGTATTCCTTCCCCGCGCTTTGCAATAAATTTGGAAATAGCACTCCTTGAGTTTGTTGGCTCTAAGAGTTCGATTTTCACATTTCCTGCGTCAAGAAAGGCTATCTTTACTTGTTCGGCTTGCACCACTTCAATTGCTATACATTTCAATCCTAAAACATTTGTATAAAAAGGCAGTGTAGCTTCCAATGACTTGACTGCTATTCCAATGTGATTGACACTCTGCACGAATAACACCCCTCTTTATCATATAAAAACATCTTGAAATTATCTATATAATTAGAGTTAAAATTAAATAGCCATAATTCCTAATAATGATGGGTTGTCTCAAATGCCATTTGGATATAAAATAGAGATAATATCATGTGGCAAGGAGTGCTTCTGGATGTCAAATAAAAAAATGCAGAAAATCATTATTTATGTCATGCTTTTTTCTATGATCGCCACAACGGTCATGGCAGGGCTCTCGTTCTTGTAAAATAACTGTAAGGCTCTATGCTAAAGGCAAGAGCCTTTTTGTTCGGTTACATCTACATTCTAGCTCCGAATTCTAATGCTAACTCTTCAAATGATTTTGATGAATTTGTTATTATTATTTTTGTTCCGATTATTACTTGATCATAAAGTTCTTCAAGATGAATTGTTGACAGCCTGATACATCCTTGGGATATATATTTCCCTATCGATGATGGGTCGTTCGT
This sequence comes from Lederbergia lenta NBRC 16444, assembly GCF_001591545.1. Classification (GTDB taxonomy): domain Bacteria; phylum Bacillota; class Bacilli; order Bacillales; family Bacillaceae_C; genus Lederbergia; species Lederbergia lenta. Next base: position 915,394 of record NZ_BCVC01000001.1, on the reverse strand, counting down.
GCCATGTAAACCGTAAATCCGTCCATCTGTTCCTTTTGCATCAAACCCAATCCATCTGGAACCAAGTGGATTGCGTCGATCTCCCCCTGGAATGTTTTTTTTTCGATAGTAGGGATTCTCCGCTTTTACTGTAATTGTAAATAACCCTTCCGGAGTTAAATCATTGGTTTTCCCTGTAGCTATACTTGTTTCCATTATTATTTTACCATCATTAATCCATGCTAGCTCATTTGTCTTTTTATTAACGATAATTAAAGGATCACCAGGTAATATTGAAGCCCCCAACGGCCAAAACGGTGAGCCAATTATTAATATTACTACTAAAAATAATCGCAAAGTAATCACCCTTTTTAAGATAGCTAGAAAGAAAAAGTAAAACGGTATGATGCAGAATTTCTCTATGCCTCTCATTTTTACTTTTCTTTAAGCGCCTTTCTTCACTATTGTGCTTCAAATAGGGCGATTCATTCCAGATAAGAAAAAACCTCAACATGTGTTTTACACAGATTGAGGCATCTTGATCAAACTTCTTCGCAATATTGTTCGAAATATTGTTGAAGTTTATTTACTACCGACATTGGATCATGACCTTCAATTTCATGTCGTTCGACCATCGTACAAACCTTACCATCTTTTAAAAGTGCAAATGATGGAGAGGATGGTGGATAATCTGTAAAGTAGCTGCGTGCTTTAGCCGTAGCTTCTTTGTCTTGTCCTGCAAATACCGTAACCAAATGATCTGGACGCTTATCATAATGAAGCGAATGTGCTGCAGCTGGGCGAGCAATGCCTCCAGCACAACCACATACTGAATTTATCATGACAAGAGTTGTCCCTTTATTATCAAAAGCCTGTTCCACATCCTCAATAGTAGTTAGTTGTTTATAGCCAGCTTGCTCCATATCTTGACGTGCCTGGCTAACGACATCATTCATGTAAAGATTAAAATCTAATTCCATTTATATTCGCTCCCTTTATTTTAACTTAATGGTATGATTCTCCTGCAATTATAGCATAACTGAAATTGTATAAGCATCTAATTCGTGCCCGATTACATGACATAAAAGGTAAAGATTATTATTTTATAGGTATCGACATAAACCTGTTCAAATAACAAAGAAAGAAAAATATATTTTTAGGTTTAATTATCATAAATTCGGGTATGTTATAAATACATCTAGATCCATACCCCTAAACTCCCTAGATGCCTTTGGACAGCTTTTCACAAGCTGTCCTTTTTTTTATTTCTACATCATGCAATCACACACCGACTAACAAAAAGCTCTAATTAGATCCGGTTATCCTCAGTAGAATGTAAATAGTTATAACTCATCGAATGACTGGCTTCTCTCATTTCTTGTTATCTTGGTATGCACGAAAGAGTTGATCTGTAGCTTTTGTCACTGTCAATTTCCCTTGTATCACATCTGCTTCTATTGAATTTCTTATTTCTCCTACCTTTTCATGTTGATAGAAGGATAATTCTAATCGATCCTTTATCATAGCATGTAACCATTCACTCACTTGGGCATTTCTCCGATCATAAAATACACTTGATGTTTTTCCTAGCTCTGTAAAGTTTTGTATCATACTCCAAATAGACTCAATGCCATCACCTGTCAATGATGAACAGGTGACTGCCTTCGTTTCCCAACCGATTGTTGCGGGCCTTAGAAGATGTAAAATTTGTGCATATTCTCTCCTCGTTTTTATAGCAAGCTTGAGATTATCACCGTCTGCTTTATTAACAGCAATAGCATCTACTAATTCCAAAACTCCTTTTTTCATCCCCTGTAATTCATCACCTGCACCTGTTAGTACAAGCATTAAGAAGAAATCAACCATACCTCTGACGACTGATTCACTTTGGCCAATCCCAACTGTTTCTATAATTATTAGATCGAAGCCTGCTGCTTCACAAGCAATGATCGTTTCTCGCGTTTTTTTGTGCACACCACCGAGTGTACCACTCGATGGTGAAGGACGTATAAAAGCATTTTCATGTTTCGCAAGCTCTTCCATTCTCGTTTTATCCCCAAGAATACTACCACCATTAACTGTCGAACTTGGATCTACTGCTAAAACCGCCACACGATAACCTTGATCACAAAGTAATTTCCCAAAAGCTTCAATAAATGTACTCTTACCAGCACCAGGTACACCTGTAATCCCAATTCTAATGGATCTACCTGCATAGGCTAATAGTGGTTGTAACATCTCCTGCGCTCTTTCTTGATGATGTTGAGCATTACTTTCGATTAGTGTAATTGCTTTAAATAGTGCCTTTCGGTTCCCGTTTAAAATGGCTTTGGTTAGTTGCTTTGCTGACTGCTCGCTTCGCTCCTTTTTAATAAACTTTTTTCGAGCATGTTTAGTCATTTTCTTCCTTCACTTCCTCATACCCTAGCCTCAGGTATATCTCTTCAATGACCTTTTGGGCAGCTACGGGAATTACCGTACCGGGACCAAAAATAGCTGCTGCCCCATTTTCCCGTAAAAAGTCGTAATCTTGGACAGGAATTACGCCACCAATTACAACTAAAATATCCTCTCTGTCAATTTGTTTCAACTCTTTCATTAATTTCGGTAAGAGCGTCCGATGCCCTGCTGCAAGTGAACTTACGCCTATGACGTGAACGTCATTTTCTGCAGCTTGTTTGGCGGTTTCTTCTGGAGTTTGAAATAATGGCCCGATATCCACATCGAAACCTAGGTCTGCAAATGCGGTTGCTATTACTTTTGCGCCTCGATCATGCCCATCCTGTCCCATCTTCGCAATTAAAATTCGTGGGCGTCGTCCTTCATTCTCAAGAAAATCCTCTGCCATCCCTATTACAACTTCTATTTCCTCTTCATCCGAAAAATGAGAACCATACACCCCGCTTATCGATCTAATCACTGCTTTATGTCTTCCAGCTATTTTTTCAATCGCATTCGATATTTCACCTAGGGTTGCTCGAGCACGAGCTGCTTCTACAGCTAACTTTAATAAGTTTGCTTTCGCTGTTTTCGCCCCTTCACTTAACGCTGCCAGCGCATGATCTACTTCTTTATTATTTCTATCTTTTTTAAGTTGAGCAAGGCGTTCAACCTGCATCTGGCGAACTGCCTCATTATCGATATTTAATATATCCATCGTTTCTTCCTGATCTAAACGATATTTATTAACGCCAATAATTGTTTCTTTCTTCGAATCAATCAATGCCTGTCTTCTAGCGGCTGCTTCTTCAATCCTCATTTTAGGAAGCCCTGTTTCAATTGCTTTGGTCATTCCACCAAGCTCTTCAATTTCCTCTATATGTGTCCATGCCCGCTCCATGAGCTGATTTGTCAAGGCTTCCACATAATAAGAGCCTCCCCAAGGATCTATCACATCTGTCAACCCTGTTTCTTCCTGTAGAAATAATTGCGTATTTCTAGCGATTCGAGCAGAAAAATCTGTTGGCAAAGCAATCGCTTCATCTAACGCGTTTGTATGGAGTGACTGTGTATGGCCCATCACTGCAGCATGTGCTTCAATTAAAGTTCTCATTACATTATTATACGGATCTTGCTCTGTCAAACTCCATCCTGAAGTCTGGCTATGTGTTCGTAATGAGAGCGACTTAGGATTTTTCGGATGAAATGGACTTATAATCTGCGCCCACATTCTTCTAGCAGCCCGCAATTTAGCTACTTCCATAAAATAATTCATGCCTATCCCCCAAAAAAAGGATAGCCTTGGCGCAAATGCGTCAATATTGATTCCTGCACCCAGACCTGTTCTCACATATTCCAAGCCATCTGCCAGTGTATAAGCAAGCTCAATGTCCGCAGGTGCACCTGCTTCTTGCAAATGGTAACCAGAAATGGAAATACTATTGAATTTCGGCATAAATGCAGATGTATAGTCAAAAATATCGCCAATGATTCTCATCGATAGTTCGGGTGGATAGATATATGTGTTTCGCACCATATATTCTTTTAAAATATCATTTTGAATTGTGCCAGATAATTTTTCCTTACTTACTCCTTGCTCTTCTGCTGCTACAATATAAAAAGCCATAATTGGGATAACTGCTCCGTTCATCGTCATCGATACAGACATTTGATCTAGCGGAATACCATTAAATAAGATTTTCATATCAAGAACAGAATCAATTGCTACACCCGCTTTACCTACATCACCTTCCACCCTAGGATGATCTGAGTCGTATCCTCGATGTGTTGCTAAATCAAAGGCAACGGACAGCCCCTTTTGCCCCATCTCCAAATTTCGGCGATAAAATGCATTGCTTTCTTCAGCAGTGGAAAAACCAGCATATTGTCTTACTGTCCAAGGCTTATTTACATACATTGTTGGATAGGGACCACGAGTGAAAGGAGCAATTCCTGGCAAATCATCTAGATGCTCCAGTCCAGATAAATCTTTTTCTGTATATAAGGATTTAACGGCTATTTGCTCATTCGTATTAAATGTTGAGCAACTGAAATGGTTAAGATTTTCATTTACTTTAGGTGCATGTGTAGGATATATCTCTTGAAAATTAGGTTTAATCCTCATTTTCGGACACCTCCCAAATTGCTATTAAAGAGTCTAGTTTTTCTTTTAGGTTCTGCCCTGAATAAATAGTTCCTTGTACACCAAACTCGGTCAATTTCTTTTGATCATATTTCCCTGCAATATCAACCACGCTAGTACAATTTTTCTCTTCTAGCAATTTCATTAATTGAATTATCAACTCGTTGTACTTTTCATCAGTCACACAAATACAATAATATTCTCTTGGATTATTCATGATAAAATTTTTGACATCATCGATACTTTCACAATTTCCACTCCACTCTGTATGTATCCCTCCTGCAGATAACACACTAGAAACAAAATCTGCCCGTGGTTTATAGTCTTTTAATAATCCTAGGCAGATTAAGCCAGCGATCGGAGTTCCTAGTTCGGCAGATCGATGGCGAAGATTTTCAAATCCCCCCCCAATTCTTTCAGCAATTAACGGTGTCACTTCCAATGTATCTTCTTCTATTTGCCTCTGGAACATAGTAATCGGTTTATCTTGATTAAAAACTTGTTCATCAAGCTTGGCATATATATTTACACCAATTAGCTTATTTACTCTTGTTTCCGCATCACTTTTCCGCTGCCGCATCGTATTCTTTAATTCTTGTTGCAACCAACCAGATCGGAGCACTTCATATACTCCTTCTTTTCTATCAATCTTCTGAAAAAAACTCCATGCTTTTTCAATAAGCTCCCTTGTCACTGATTCGATATAATAAGAACCACCGCCTGGATCCACAACTCTACTTAAATGTGCTTCTTCTCGGAGTAGCAAATGAGTGTTTCTCGAAACTCTATTAGAAAAGGAGCTTGATTGTCCTTTGACTCCATCAAAGGGTGTTACATGCAGAAAATCAATACCTCCTACCACCGCAGCAAACGCTTGATTTCCACTTCGTAACATGTTCACATAAGGGTCTAATTTAGAGTGGGTTAAACTGGATGTCTGCACACTGATCAATGCACAATTTTGTTCATTTGGAACATCGTATGCATCTGCAATTGTTTTCCATAAATTTTTAAATGCACGTAATTTCGCTATCTCTAAAAAAAATCGTCCGCCAATTGAAAACTGGAATACTATTTTCTGCATTGTTTTAACTGGTTCCCATCCATATTCCTGCATTGTTTCTATATAAAAAACCGCCTCACTAATAGCGATTCCCAATTCCTGTACGGCGTTCGCTCCACTTAAGTGATACGGTGTTACATCTATTACAATCGTGCGTAAATGATTGAATTGCCTATCTAACTTATTTACAGTTTCCATCCATTTATCTAATTTCTTACTAGGTCGCTTAAACAAAAACCCATTATTTAATCCAGCTGATAGTAAATCCGTTCCTATCACTCCAGAAAAATCTCCACTCCCACTTTGCAGCAATTTTTTTGCAGTTGCTTGAAAATTTTCTTTACATATTAAAAAGGGCGGATATCTATTAAAATCAATCATTTCTCTTAGTTCTTTAAAACTTAGCTTATCAACGTCTGACAGTTTATCTACATCAAAAGAAATTGTTTCTTGTCCACTTTTGATCTCAGTTAATAATGCATTTTTAATGAAATCCCAATTATTGTTTTCGAGTACCTGGGCAATCTTCCATGTATTTTCATTCTTATCATGATCAATACCTCTAATATTGGATCCGATGCCTGGAAATTGATCGACTTTATTCAACTCGAGATGTTTTTTAGTATATAGTGGCGATAATTTAATTCCTTCATACGTTTCTTTACTTAAAGAATCAATAGATTTTTCACGTAAAGTTTTTTTCACTACTGATTCCCAGTGATTAAGACTAGACGGCATAAAAGAGACTTTTCTTGCTTTTTCAATCGACATGGGACACACCCTCCTTGGTATGTAACCGCTCTCTTTTCAAGAGAAAATTTTTACATGTATATTCTTATACTATTATACTTATGTATCCCAAGCAATGCTCAAAAAATTATCCCTTCGCACACGAACAAAATGCCGCTATCTGAAGCAAGGGCTCTGAAATATAAGGTGCCATGGCTATATTTATAATAAATCTCGAAAGGATAAAGAAAAAGACGACTTAAATTCTGGTTTAGAATTGTAGAGTCGTCTTTTTGGTTTCCTATCATTCGGTATTAATGAGCTGAATATTGTGATTAAAAACCTTGCCTTTTTTCAGTGTCCTCCAACATAGCAGCTTCTATTTACTTAATATATTGAAGTAGTTTCTTTAGAAATATTTTCAAGGATATTTTTAATGCGTTGCAAAAATTTCCCACAAATGACACCATCTAAAACACGATGATCGAGTGATAGACAAATATTTACCATATCACGAACTGCAATCATATCGTTAATGATGACAGGTCTTTTAACTATTGATTCGATTTGTAATATAGCAGCTTGGGGATGGTTGATAATTCCCATTGACTGAATGGAACCGAACGAACCTGTATTGTTGACAGTAAAGGTTCCACCTTGTATATCTTCATTCGTCAAAGAACCATTTCTTGTTTTTTGAGCAAGTTCTGCAATTTCTTTTGCAATGCCTTTTATCGATTTTTCGTCGGCATTCTTAATGACTGGTACAAATAAAGCATCGTCTGTGGCAACAGCAATTGAAATATTAATATCTTTCTTTTGGATTATTTTATCACCGGCCCACATTGAATTAATCATCGGAATATCTTTGAGTGCCTGTGCTACTGCTTTAATAAAGAATGCAAAATAAGTTAAATTATACCCTTCTTGCTTTTTAAATTCTGTTTTCAAAGAATCACGATATTTCACGAGACTCGTTACATCTACCTCCGTCATTGTCCAAGCATGGGGTACTTCTTGTTTGCTTCTAAGCATCTTGTCTGCAATTGCTCTCCTTACCCCTGTAATGGGTATTTCGACATCTCCAGGAAGCGTTAAAAGCGTTTCAGGCACTTTCGGAACTGGAGATATAGGAGGACTCACTTCATTTTGCTGATTTATAGCATCTTCTGTTGGAATGGATCCAGAATCTATAAGCTTCTTTAAATCTTTCCTCGTAATCCGCCCCTCTTTCCCACTGCCCTCAACTTGAGATAAATCAATTCCATGTTCTTGCGACATTTTTAAGACTGCAGGTGAGTAACGTGTTTTCCCAGAACGATTTTCCTCGCTTTGTTCTTGTTGATTTACTATCGCCTTTTCCATATTAGCATTTTTCGAATTCCCTTTAATGGGTTCTTTATTTACATTCGCATTAGCTGTATCTGTCGTTTCAATCGTACAAATAGTTTCACCTACAGCAAGTGTGTCTCCATCCTTTGCAAGTAACTCCGCAATCGTACCAGTGAAAGAAGATGGAATTTCCGCATTTACTTTATCTGTCATTACTTCTGCAATTGGGTCATACTTATTTACACGAACCCCAGGTTGAACGAGCCAATTAGTAATTGTACCCTCTGTTACACTTTCGCCGAGCTGAGGCATAATGATGTTTTCTATCGCCAATTGGATAACCTCCTTTTTGCGTTAATGTTTATGTTTAATACTCTGCCAGCTCACGCATTGCTTTTTCTACTTTATCGGGATTGATTAGAAAATATTTTTCCAAGGTTGGAGAAAAAGGCATTGCCGGAGTATCTGGACCTGCCAATCTCATAATCGGAGCATCAAGCTCGAACAAACAATGCTCAGCAATGATTGCTGCTACTTCACCTATAATACTTCCCTCTTTATTATCTTCTGTAATGAGTAAAACCTTCCCAGTTTTAGATGCTGCTTCAATTATTGCTTCTTGATCCAATGGATAAACTGTTCTTAAATCAAGTAAATGGGTCTCTACACCATCCTCAGCAAGTCGTTCTGCAGCTTGAAGAGCGAAATGAACGCATAAGCCATATGTAATTACTGTAATATCTTCGCCTTCTCGCTTTACATCCGCCTTACCGATTGGTAGAACATAATCTTCATCAGGTACTTCCCCTTTGATTAAGCGATACGCACGTTTATGTTCCAAGAATAGGACAGGGTCCTCATCACGAACAGCTGCTTTTAAAAGGCCTTTTACATCATATGGAGTGGAAGGCATAACAACTTTTAAACCTGGTTGATTGGCAAAAATCGACTCTATTGATTGGGAATGATACAGTCCACCGTGTACACCACCGCCATAGGGAGCCCTGATAACCATCGGACAGCTCCAATCATTATTGGAACGATAGCGAATTTTAGCAGCTTCAGAAATAATTTGATTGACAGCTGGCAAAATAAAATCTGCAAACTGCATCTCTGCGATTGGACGATAACCGTACATAGCCGCTCCAATTCCGACACCTGCTATTGCAGACTCCGCTAATGGTGTATCAATGACTCTTTCTTCTCCAAATTGATCATAAAGCCCTTGAGTGGCTTTAAACACGCCACCTTTTTTACCGACATCTTCTCCAAGAATGAATACTTTTTCATCACGTTCCATTTCTTCATGCATCGCCAAAGTGATTGCTTCAATATAAGAAATTACTGCCATTACTCATTCTCCCCCTTACTCCGCCGCATAAACAAATTTCAAAGTATCTTCAGGTTCAGGATAAGGTGCCTTTTCAGCATATTCGGTAGCTTCATTCACCTTTATCATTACGCGATCGTTTATTTCTTTTTCTATGTTAGCATCTAACAAATTATTTTTTTGTAAATAAGTAGCAAATAAAACAAGTGGATCTTCTGTTTTCATCTTATCAAGTTCCTCTGAAGGACGATAAAAACGATCATTATCGTCAGATGAATGTGCAGTTAAACGATGTGTTATTGCCTCAATAAGTGATGGCCCTTCACCACGTCGCCCTCTATCCGCAGCTTCTTTAACCGCTTTGTACACTTCAAGTGGATCATTGCCATCTACCGTTATCCCCGGCATACCATATCCAATCGCTCTATCCGAAACTTTTTCACAAGCTAATTGTTTTTCAAGTGGGACGGAAATGGCATAGTGGTTATTTTCGCACATGAAGATAACAGGTAGTTTGTGGACGCCCGCAAAGTTTAATCCTTCATGAAAATCTCCCTGGTTAGAAGATCCTTCTCCAAATGTAACAAATGTAACTAGATTCTTCCTTTCCATTCTAGCTGCCAACGCAATGCCAACTGCATGTGGTACTTGGGTTGTAACTGGTGAAGAGCCTGTTACAATCCGATTGCTCTTTTGCCCAAAATGACCCGGCATTTGTCGACCACCTGAATTAGGATCCTCCGCTTTACCAAATCCTGACAACATAAGATCTTTAGCAGTCATCCCAAATTCCAATACGACACCCAAATCACGATAATATGGTAAAACATAGTCTTCCTCACGATTAAGTGCAAATGCAGCACCAACTTGTGCCGCTTCTTGACCTTGACACGAAACGACGAACGGGATTTTCCCCGAGCGGTTTAAAAGCCACATACGCTCATCAATTCGACGTGCCAATAACATTGTCTCATACATATTCAACACTTGTTCATCACTGAGACCTAGCTCAGCATGACGATTTTTTTCCATTATGAATCCCCCTAGCTAGATTATTCCTTCGACTATTTGTGGATGGCTATTCCATCAACAGCTAGCGCAGCTTCTCCAATGACTTCACTTAAGGTGGGGTGAGGATGTATCGTATTAGCGATTTCCCAAGGTGTAGCGTCCAATACATGTGCAAGACCCGCTTCTGAAATCATATCCGTTACATGAGGTCCAATCATGTGCACACCTAAAACATCATTTGTTTCCTCATCGGCAATAATTTTCACAAACCCTGTTGAATCTCCATAAACAAGTGCTTTACCATTTGACTGAAAAGAAAATTTTCCTGTTTTAATGGTATAACCTTTTTTCAGCGCTTCTGTTTCCGTCAAACCTACACTAGCAGCTTCTGGATTACTATAAATACATTTTGAAACAGTCGTATAATCGATAGCCTCAGGTGTCAGACCTGCTATATGCTCGACTGCCTTAATACCCTCATGTGATGCAACATGCGCTAATTGCAAGCCACCAATTACGTCTCCAATAGCATATATATGTGTTTCCTTCGTCTGAAAGTGATCATTTACCTGTATGAATCCATTCTTCACAATAATTTCGGTATTTTGCAAACCAATATTTTCAGTATTACCTTCTCTTCCTACTGATACTAAGATCTTTTCTGCAGTAATTATTTTTTCTTCGCCATTAACTTCAACAGAGATGCTGGCTATTCCTGTTTCTTTCGTCAAAGTATCAGCTAAAGCTTTTGCATTTGTAATAATTTTAACCCCTTTTTTCTGCAACGCACGCTGCATCTCTAAAGATAGCTCCCTATCTTCAGTCGGGATAATTGTCTCTGCATATTCTAACACTGTTACAGCGACTCCAAAGTCTGCTAGCATAGAAGCCCATTCGATTCCAATGACTCCACCACCAATAATGATAATAGATGTAGGAAGACCACTCATTTGCAGAGCATCATCCGATGTCATTACGATCGATCCATCTATCTCCGTTCCAGGTAAACTCCTTGGGCTTGAACCTGTTGCAATAATAACATTTTTCGGTATTAACATCTCGTTTTCCTCACCGTTCGCCATTTCAACTGAAATAGTTCCTGGAGTTGGAGAAAATATCGATGGCCCTAAAATTCTACCAAATCCATCAAAAACGTCAATTTTTCCTTTTTTCATTAAGGATTGTACACCTTTGTACAACTGATTTACAATACCATCTTTTCTTTCTTGTACCTTTTTAAAATCTAATCCTACCTCTTTCATTGTTACACCAAATTCTTCACTACGTTTAGCAGTAGTATATACCTCTGCACTTCTAAGAAGTGATTTGCTTGGAATACATCCTTTATGTAAACAAGTTCCGCCAATCTTATTTTTCTCCACAATTGCGGTTTTCAAACCAAGCTGTGAAGCGCGGATTGCTGCCACATATCCACCAGTTCCACCGCCAAGAATGACAACATCATATTCTTGTGTCAATATTTTCCCTCCAAATCGTTAACCAATACACTCAAATGCTATTGCAATAGTATTACTGGGCTTGTATACACGGAAAAACGCCCGTAGGCGCTCCCGTTGTCCATGCTTTAAATCCGGTTAGACAAAATATGTTTATTGTTTAACGAAAACTGGCTCCTTGACTTTTGAATCTTTTGTATTCTCTCTTCGGCCATACGGTCTGCCGCTAAATAAGTAGGAATACCATCACGTTTAGAGATCTCAAGCACTTTAGCAACATTATTATAGATCGTTTCCACTCTTTTCAATGCCCGTTCTTTATTATATCCATTTAATTCATCCGCAACATTTATTACTCCACCAGCGTTGATCACATAGTCAGGAGCATAAACAATTCCCATTTCGTGAATTCGATCACCATGTTTGGTATCTTTTAATTGATTATTAGCTGAACCTGCAATTACTTTTGCTTTCAGTTGTGGGATCGTTTCGTCATTCACAACAGCCCCAAGTGCACAAGGAGAAAATATATCTGCATCAACTCCATAAATCTCATCTGGATCGACTGCTTTTGCATTAAATGCTTCCACTGCTCGATCGACCGCCGCCTTGTTAATATCCGTTACTATTAGCTGTGCTCCCTCTTTATGTAAATAATTGCAAAGTTCAAAGGCTACATTTCCTACCCCTTGAACAGCAACCGTTTTTCCTTCTAAGGAATCTGATCCAAAAGCCTCTACCGCAGCGGCTTTCATCCCAACATATAAGCCATATGCAGTTACAGGTGAAGGATTACCCGAAGAACCAAATGCCGGAGATATGCCTGTAACAAAGTCTGTTTCCAAATGAATAAGATCCATATCTTCGACAGTCGTTCCTACATCTTCCGCTGTAATATATCGGCCGTTCAACCCTTGTACAAAGCGGCCAAAGGCGCGAAACATTTCTTCGCTTTTATCTTTTCTAGGATCACCGATAATGACGGCTTTCCCCCCTCCCAGATTCAATCCTGCTGCCGCATTCTTATAAGTCATTCCCCTCGCAAGACGAAGCGCATCCTCAATAGCTGCATCTTCACTAGCATATGGCCACATTCTAGTACCACCAAGTGCTGGACCAATAGTTGTATCATGTATAGCAATAATTGCCTTTAAACCCGAATTTTCATCTTGGCAAAATACTAATTGTTCGTAATCATAATTCGTCATATAATCAAATATCTTCATTTGCAAAATCCCCTTTATGTCTATTATTAATGTTATGTCTTTCCTTTTACATCAGCAGAAATGATTAAAGGTATATATAACTAACTGCTGTCTTTCAATGGAACATCTCATTTATGTAATTTCTTCTCCACTTCATTGTAGCTAAAAGCGGGTTTCTTGACAAATAATTCCGTTAGTATATGATTTTTTTAGGACGCTATTTTTAAGGAGAGTACGATGGGTAGACTTATTGCACTTACCATGTTATTGATTCCCGGAATCCTAGCTGGTTATGGTATAAAACTTATGAGAGATATGTTATTTGCTAAATTACAAAGCCCTTTCCCTTATTTATGGATGCAATTTCTTTCAGGACTTATCTTTTTCATTATTGGATTAGGATTTATCGCTGGATTTGTTTTGCATCGTGATCGGAAAGGTAATAAAGTCCAGGATCGCTTTCGTAAACGCTAGATCTGCCTACTTGGGCAGATCTTTTTATTTCCAATTATAAATGTTTATACGTCACTTATTGGACACTTACGTTTTTATTATTTAGAGTATCTCTCACTTTAAAAGCCTTTTCCGGGAAATCCGTAATAATAGCTGTACAATTTAATTCCATTAACTTCTTCATCTCACGTTCTTTATTGACTGTATATGGTCTAACCGCCATATTGTTTTTTAAAGTATCGCTGATTAAAGCAGGCGTCATTACTGTAAATTTGGGGTGAATGCCACTCGCTTGAATAGATTCCGCATATTCCCATGGTTTATATATTAAATTTTTATATAAAGGAGCAGTTTCAATATTTTCAGCTAATTGTTTTACATTCTTAAGAGATTTGTGATTAAAAGATGAGATAATTATTCTGTCCTCTAATTTAAATTCTTTAATTAGATCAATTACCTTTTTTTCCATTCCTTCATACGGAATACTATTATTTTTTAGTTCGATATTACAAATTAACTTATTTTTATCCAACCACTCAAAAACCTCCCTAAGTGATGGGATCTTCGATGCTTTCTTAAAAAAATGCTTATAATGGTAATTTGCTTTTAATTTTTTTAATTCCTCAAGAGTAAAATCCTTCACATTTCCTGTCCCATTTGTCGTCCGATCGATAGTCTCATCATGAATGACTACTATTTGATCATCTAATGTTAAATGAACGTCAAACTCTATGCCATCTGCTCCAAACTTTTTTGCTGCTATAAAAGCATCCATCGTATTTTCAGGATGAGTACCAGCTGAACCTCGATGCGCAATGATAAGTGTCATTTTTTCACCACCAATAAAAAGTTATTATCATCATACCCTTTTTTCCCTTCCTATGTGAAAATAAAAGCTTTATTTTCTGTAAAGTAGAATACAAAAATTAGCGCTTTTTAAACATAAAAAAAGACCAACGAATAATAAATTCATCGGTTTTGAAGTGATATTTTTTTATGATGGATAATATAAATGCTGGAATTTCCATTTAGTGAAGGCGCTATTATAAGGTGGTTTAGGACGCTCTATGCTCCAATCTTAGCTTGTCTGCCACCATCGCAATAAACTCTGAATTAGTAGGTTTTGCTTTAGACATGCTGATTGTATAACCGAATAAAGATGATATGGATTCTACATTGCCACGGCTCCAAGCCACTTCAATTGCATGGCGAATTGCCCTTTCTACTCTGCTTGCAGTCGTGTTGAACTTTTTAGCGATATCTGGATAAAGTACTTTAGTAATGGAGCCGAGTAATTCGATATCGTTATAGACCATAGAAATCGCTTCTCTTAAATATAAATATCCTTTAATATGAGCTGGAACCCCAATTTCATGAATCACTGAAGTAATATTCGCTTCAAGATTAAGTGGCTTTTTCTCATCTGATGATGTTTTAGTTTGGGATGTTTTTCGTGGAGTTGGTACTCCTTTTCCACTTACTTGGCGTATATGATTTGCCAGATGTTCCATATCGAATGGCTTAAGTATAAAATATGAAGCACCTAACTCAACAGCTTTTGTCGTTACATCCTCTTGCCCAAATGCTGTTAGCATAATTACATTTGGATATGCGATTGTTTGTGATTGGCGCAGACGTTCAAGCACACCAAGACCATCTAAATGAGGCATGATGATATCTAAAATTAATACATCTGGTGAAACTTCCTCAAGTAGTTGCAAGCAATCTTGGCCATTGTGTGCGGCGCCAATAACCTCCATATCTTCTTGCGAAGATATGAATTCATCTAATAATCCTACCAATTCACGATTATCATCGACAATACATACTTTAATTTTTTTCAATTTCACTTTCCTCCTCGGGTTCCCTATAAAAAGTTATTTTATGATCTTTTGTTATTCTATCAGACAATTTCGCCAAATAGGGTGAAATCCCTTTATTTTTTTAATTTTTATATAATTTTTCTTTAATTATCTTCTGCATACTCAATATATCTCCGTTTTTCGACTTTATTAGCTAAAATTAGCGTTTTTGTCGAATTTCCTTTAGTTATTATAACACAATTTTCTGATATATCCTTGTAAAAAAAAGAGGGCTAGACTGCCCCTCTTCAGCTCGCTTTTTGCGGTTCTTTTTCATATATATTAATTCCCGCTTCATGAAGCATCCATTCAATATGGACTCCATATCCAGACGTAGGATCATTTACGAATACATGCGTAACCGCACCCACTACTTTTCCATCTTGGATAATGGGACTTCCACTCATACCTTGTACAATACCACCAGTTTTTTTCAATAAAGCTGGATCAGTTACTTTTACTACCATTCCCTTTGTTGCGGGAAATTTTTGGGGAATGGTACTCATTATTTCAATATCATATTCCTCTACCTCATTACCATCGACAACAGTTAATATTTTGGCGGGGCCTTCTTTTACTTGATGTGATAATGCAATCGGCATCGGTTTATCGAAAAGCCCATTTTTCACAGATTGATTAAGTTTCCCAAAAACACCAAACGGGCTATTTATCGTTATATTTCCAATGATTTCTCGATCGGCAGAAAATCTTGCCAGCTTTTCGCCAGGAACCCCATTTTTCCCTTTTTCTATGGCTGTTACAGTTGACTTCACTATTTGACCATCTTCCACTACTATTGGTTTTTTTGTATCCATATCGGATATTACATGGCCAAGTGCACCGTATTTTTTTGTATTCGGTTCATAAAAAGTCATTGTTCCTATACCTGCTGCTGAATCACGAATATATAGACCTAATTTATACGATTTGGCTTTATGGTCTAAAATCGGTTTAATCGATGTTTCAATTTTTTCCTTTCCCCTTTGAATAATAAACTGAAGAGACTCTCCCTTTTTTCCAGCTTCATCCACAAAAGGTGCAACATCGGACATTGTTTCAATTTTTTTACCGTCAATCATGGTAATAATATCCCCAACTTTAATATTCGCATCTTCACCAGGTGATATTTTTTCATTTGCTGTAGCGACGAGGTGATGTCCTACAACTAACACACCTAATGTGTTTAATTTTACACCAATAGATTGTCCTCCAGGAAGGACTTTAAAATCTTTTAACACGTTTACATCCACTTTTTTTACTGGAAAGCCTGCGAGTTCAAGAATGACTTCATCTTCCCCAGCATTCTTTCCTTGTATTGACATTGCTTGTTCACTTTCTATAACATCCGCCGTATTTATATTTGTGGAAGCTGCGGAAACTGATACAGTTCCACTCTTGGAAATCGTTTCTTCCTCCCCTTCGAACATGGTAATACTGGAAGGAATGTTGATATATTGTTGAAATGGCTCGTAAAAAGCCAACATGATAAGTGAAACAAGGAGAATTCCACCAGTTATTTTTCTTATGCGCTCATACATTAATCATGTTCACTCTCCTCGCGTTCTGCCCACACCTATAATTTAGCCTGCAACGCGTCCATTTATAACATGTAAAAAGGAAAAAAGCTGTCCAATATAGGATAGCTTTTCAAGTATTTTTTTTCGTATAGGCAATATCTAACAATTCTTTTGCATGTTCTTTCGTGACATCAGTGATTTCTACTCCAGAAATCATTCTGCCAATTTCCTTTATTTTTTCTTCTTTATTTAAAATATGAAGACTTGTTTTTGTTCTTCCAGCAATAATATCTTTAGAAATGAATAAATGTGTATCAGCCATCGCAGCCACTTGAGGTAAATGAGAAATACAAAGTACTTGAGAATGGGCAGATACTTGATGAATCTTCTCTGCAATAGATTGTGCTACCCTACCGCTCACTCCTGTATCTACTTCATCAAAAATAATAGAGGTGATACCTTGATGTTTTGAAAAAATTGTTTTCAAAGCGAGCATCATTCGTGATAACTCCCCTCCTGAAGCAACTTTTGATAAAGGTTTTAACGGTTCTCCTGGATTTGTAGTAATATAAAAGGCGATTTCATCTAAGCCATCTTGTCTTAGACCTTCTACATCAGAGGAAGAAATAAACACAGGTTCAAATATTGTTTTGTCCATATAAAGCTGTTTCAATTCATAATGAATCGCTTTTGTTAATTTTTTTGACCACTTTTTTCTAAGATCACTTAATTGTCGTCCTTCTAACATTAAATCCTCTTTAAGAGAAGTAAGTTTTGCTTCAAGTTGATTTAATCTAACATCACGATTTGTGATTAATTCTATTTCTTCTTCAATTTTTGCACTGTATTCGATAATCTCTTCAACTGACGATCCATATTTTCGTTTCAATTGATTGATTTCATTTAAGCGAGATTCCACCTCATTTAAACGCATTGGATCGAACTCCAATTTGTCCAATTCAGTTCTTAAAGTACCAACTACATCTTCGAGAGCATAATAAGTTGTGGTAACAGCATCTAATACTTCGACATAATTGTTATCTAGTTCAGCGGCGGTTTCTAAATGTCCCATTGCATGTCCAATATAATCCATGCCTCTTTGCTCACCTTGTAAACCTTCGTAACCAGATTTAATTGCATCAAATATTTTTTCAAAATTAGTTAGACGACTTTTTTCTTCTATTAGCTCATCATCTTCATTCACTTTTAAATTTGCCGCTTGAATCTCTTGTAGTTGAAATCGAAGAAGATCTAATCTATGTGCCATTTGTTGTTCATTTTCAGTCAATTGCTTCATTTGCTTTGCTGTATGATCATACTGAACATAAATTTCCTGATAATTATTTAAAGTCTTACCAATTTCTTCTTTTCCATACTGATCTAGTAAATGAAGATGCATGGATTCATCCATTAATTCCTGGTGTTCATGTTGTCCATGGATATCAATTATTGTACTTCCAATTTCACGTAAAATTGAGATAGTAACAAGTTTCCCATTAATGCGACAAACACTTTTACCTGTTTGAGCTATATCGCGGCGTAAAATTAGCATACCTTCTTCAATTTCAATGCCAAATTCAGCAGATTTTCTAAAACAAGGATGGTCTTTTTCTAAATAAAATAAACCTTCAATTTCTGCTTTTTTTTCTCCATGACGAACAAATTCTGAAGAACCACGTCCACCAACGAGTAAATGAACAGCATCGATAATAATCGATTTTCCTGCACCTGTTTCCCCCGTTAATACAGTTAATCCCTTATTAAATGAAACTGAAATTTCATCTATAATTGCAAAGTTTTTAATCGATAGTTCTTGCAACAATGATATTCCACCTCACTTTCTTACAGCATTTGAATAAACTTATCACTTATCACACTTGCGTCTTCGCCTGTTCTACAAATTATAAGGCATGTATCATCTCCACAGATCGTTCCCATGATTTCTTCCCAATCTAAATGGTCGATAAGTGCACCTACAGCTTGTGCATTTCCCGGCAATGTTTTCATCACAAGTAAATTTTGTGAGTAATCTATCCCTACAAAGGAATCAGTTAGTGCACGTTTTAACTTTTGAAGCGGATTGAACCTTTGATCCGCAGGCAAACTATATTTATAACGACCATCTGATAATGGAACTTTCACAAGATGAAGTTCTTTAATATCTCTTGATACAGTTGCTTGCGTGACATTAAATCCTTCATTTCTTAATTGTTCAACAAGCTCATCTTGGGTTTCGATTTCTTTCGTACCGATCAGCTCTCTGATCTTTATATGTCTTTGACCTTTTGTCAATGTATACCCACCTTTTAAAACATGCATTTTTATACTCTTTTATACATCATTATAATTAGTCATGGAGAAAAGAGCAATCCCTAAGGAATTGCCCCTTTTCTCTATAATTTATTTTTTGAAATTCTCATGGGCTTCTTCTACGATATCGGTAATCGAAACACCTGATTTGTCATCACCAGGCTGATCTAATTTGCTTTCCCAACCAAGATGGATTAAAAATTCTATATTACCTTCCCCACCGGTGATTGGGGAATATGAGAGATGTAAAATATCGTAACCTTGTGCTAAAGAAAATTCTTTAATCTTACTGATTACTTCTTCATGGATATTCTTTTCACGCACAATCCCTTTTTTACCCACCTGGCCTTTTCCAGCTTCAAACTGTGGTTTGATTAGAGCGATAACGTCGCTTCCATTAGCTAATAATTTCCTTAAGACTGGTAATATAAGTGTAAGTGAAATAAATGACACATCAATGGTAGCAATATTCGGCACTTCCTTTTTCAAATCAGAAGGCTCCACATAACGGAAATTAGTTCTTTCCATGACGATCACTCGTTCATCTTGACGAAGTTTCCATGCTAATTGATTGTAACCGACATCGATCGCGTATGACATTGTTGCTCCGTTTTGTAAAGCACAGTCCGTAAATCCGCCTGTTGAAGCTCCAATGTCAATCATTATCCTATTGTTCATATCTATATGAAAGGTTTGTAATGCCTTTTCAAGCTTCAATCCACCTCGGCTCACATACGGCATTGTTTTACCCTTAATAGCTAGTTCAATATCTTCATTTACCTTTTCACCAGGCTTGTCAAGTCTCATTTCATTAGAATAAACAATACCAGCCATAATAGCTCGCTTAGCTTTTTCTCGTGTTTCACTGAGGCCTCGTTCCACTAATAATAGATCAAGTCTTTGTTTTTTTGCTTTCATTCGCTACGCCCTTTTTATCTTTTGTGGTAATATCGCATTAATTTTGGAGACGACATGATCAGAAGTCATATCAATTTCATTTAATAATTCTTTTACAGAACCATGTTCTATAAATCTGTCAGGTATTCCCATGCGGTCAATAGTAGCATGATGATACCCTTGATCATGGGCAAATTCCATAACAGCACTGCCGAAGCCACCTTGCAGCACCGCTTCTTCAATTGTTAAAATGGGCATATTTTTTTCTAAGATATGATGAAGCATGGCTTCATCCATCGGCTTAATAAATCTAGCATTAACCACTCGTACCGAGATGCCTTGCTTCTCTAATCTATTGGCTGCTTCCAACGCCATCGGAATTGTCGTACCGAAAGTAAGGATTGCTGCATCATGTCCGGTTTTCAATATTTCCCAAGTGCCAATTGGGATTGTTTGTAACTGATCATCCATTGGAACACCATAGCCATTTCCACGGGGGAACCTTAATGCAATTGGTCCGTCATTATACTGAACAGCAGTCTTGACCATATGTTGACCTTCATTTTCATCTTTTGGCATCATGAGAACTATATTTGGCAGGCTTCTTAAAAAGGCAATATCAAACACACCTTGATGTGTTTCACCGTCTGCTCCTACTAAACCTGCTCTATCGACCCCTAAAAATACATTTAAGTTTTGCCTACAAATATCATGTAGAACCTGGTCATAGGCTCTTTGTAAGAAGGTCGAGTAAATAGCAAGAAATGGCTTCATTTTCTGCGTAGCCAATCCCGCTGCCATCGTCGTCGCGTGTTGTTCTGCAATTCCAACATCAAACATTCGGTCAGGAAACTCTTCTGCAAATTTCTCTAATTTTGATCCTACAGGCATCGCCGGTGTGATCGCCACAATCCGCTCATCTTCTCGAGCAAGCTTGCGAACTGTTTCACTTATTACGGCACTCCATGCTGGAGCAATATTAACTGCTTTGATTAAATCACCGGTCTCAATTTTATATTGCCCAGTACCGTGCCAAGTACCAGTTTTATCTGCTTCTGCTGGACTATAGCCTTTTCCTTTTTTAGTTAACACATGCAATAATACAGGACCCTTTGTCTTCTTGGCATACTGGAGATTTTCAAATAAATCATCATAATCGTGACCATCAACTGGACCTAAATAAGTAAATCCAAGCTCTTCGAAAAATACACCAGAGACAAGTAAATACTTAAGACTATCTTTTACTCTTTCTGCCGTTGAAGCAAGCTTACCTCCAACCGCTGGAATTTTCTTCAACAAGTATTCGAGTTCATCTTTCGCCCATTGGTATTTTCCAGCTGTTCTTAATTTCCCGAGAACATTATGCAGTGCACCAACATTAGGAGCAATAGACATTTCATTATCATTTAACACAACAATTATATCTTTTTGTTCATGCCCAATATGGTTCAATGCTTCTAATGCCATCCCACCAGTTAATGCACCGTCCCCAATTACTGGAATAACATAGGATGATTCACCTTTAATATCACGAGCAATTGCCATGCCCATTGCCGCGGATAATGATGTAGAGCTATGCCCGGCTTCCCAGACATCATGCTCGCTTTCAGACATTTTTGGAAAGCCACATAGTCCTTGGTATTGGCGTAATGTATCGAATTGATCTGCTCTTCCGGTTAATATTTTATGAACGTATGATTGATGTCCTACATCCCAAAGAAATTTATCTTGTGGACTGTCAAAACATTTATGGAGAGCAAGTGTTAATTCAACTACTCCCAGATTCGGGCCTATATGCCCACCAGTCATAGAAAGTCTTTCTATTAAAAAATTTCGGATTTCCAAACTAAGCGCTTCTAATTCTTCTTTATTCATTTTTTTCAGAAATGAAGGGTCTTTTATAGTCAATAGATCCAACGGGACCACTCACTTTCGTTTCTTTGATTTTTGCTTCGTCTTTTTCTTCCTGTTGTCTTTTATTATCGTAATATGAAAGTTATCCTCAAGGAATTGTAGCACTTTTCCTACTTTAAAAATGATATCCCTTGAATATTTAATGGCAAATGTTTTACCAAAAGCCTTTCCACCGACTGTAAGCGCCGCAATCAAACTTGTCAAGCCTATATTAACTCCATACTCTAATAGAGAGTGTCCAGAAGTATCGATACTTTGTACAAGTTGTATAATTACTAATGCCATTGCCGTACCACTGATAATACCAGAAATATCACCGATCACATCGTTACAAAAACTGGCAAACCGATCTGCATTTCGGACAATTCTAATCGAATGCTTAGCCCCGTACACTTTTCTAGCTGCCATAGAATGGAACGGTGTTTCGTCAGCGGCAGTGGAAGCAATCCCTATCATATCAAAAAGTATACCAATCAATACAATAAAAAGTACAACAAGAAGCCCAAGTGACCATGGAACTTCATTTAATATCCCGTTGGAAGCAATTGAAAAAATAGCCGCTAACACAAATGTGATAACGGCGATACTAATACTCCATTTAATTGAGTTTTTAAATATATCTCTCATAATTTTATTTATTCACCATTCATTATAATAAATTGGATGGTCATCAAACGAGTAAAAATTACGGCTTAGGTCCAGTAGGATTTCCCAAACAGGTACCGTATGTCGCCATCCCGGCGGTTTCCCTTTAAACCTATCTTAACAGTGTCACCATCTGTCAGACTGGATTACCACTTAGTCCGCACTATAATCCCCGTTTCACGTCATACGAACAGTCTAGGAGATTTCCTCAGCAACCTTTAACCAAGTCCCTAGCCTCTTTTGCAAAGTTGATTTCATATGGACGGAAAAGAACAGAACGATGGCCAACCGAACGATTCTCATATAACCATAATCCCCTCAAACTTCACTCAAGGCAGGCTACACTGCTATTGATGCCCAGCATCAACTCACAGGTCTATACTTCCATTTTCGAGTATACGCCTTGAAGGCCTACCGAAAAATGGGAAGCCTCCACGGTAAAGGGTCAACGCCCACATGCCTTTGTGGATCGCCCTTACACCTTTACTCCCAGCTACGACCCAAGGCTGGGCGCCTCAAGCCGAAACAAGGAACTTCATCGATGTGCCCTTTAGTGGATTTTTAGGCCCACCTTCAAGACTGGTAGATTGACTAGAATACTGCACCATCCAATAATCTTAAGAAATTGTATCATAAATTTGCTTTTTTTTCAATTTTAGCTGGATTTCAATGATCTCTCGTTTCAATAAGATCAGTCATTTTTTCCAATATAGACGTATGTAAATCTATTTCTTTTAAGGTATTTTTTGCTTCTTCAATATGGTACGATAAATGTTCTCTTGCACCTTGTATCGTTAAGATAGCTGGATAGGTACTTTTCGTTTTCCCTGTATCACTACCAACTGGCTTTCCGATCACTTGCTCACTGCCTTCTATGTCCAATATGTCATCGCTAATTTGGAATGCGAGTCCTAAATGTTGGGAAAATTTTTCAAACAAAGCTAATTGCTTATCATTTGCTCCAGCAATTATCGCACCTGCTAAGACGCTAAACGAAAGCAATTTTCCAGTTTTATGACGATGAATATACTCTAACTCTACAATGTCCATTTTTTTATTTTCGCCTTGAATATCTAAAATTTGTCCGCTAACCATCCCTTCAGGTCCTGCACATTTGGCGAGTAAACTAATAATTTTTACCTTTATTTGATCGCTTAAATGATTGTCATCAGCGATCAATTGAAAACCATGCGTTAACAATCCGTCTCCTGCCAAAATAGCGATCGCTTCACCAAAAACCATATGATTTGTTGGCTTTCCACGCCTTAGATCGTCGTCATCCATACTTGGTAGATCATCATGGACGAGTGAATATGTATGAATCATCTCCAAAGATACAGCAGCTGCAAGCCCCCTTTCCGGGTCTTTTTCAAATGCCGTAATTGTAGAAAATAGCAATAATGGTCTAATTCGTTTTCCACCAGCTTTTAAAGAATAGATCATTGCTTCTTTAAGCACATCAGGCGCTTCTAGCTTACTGATAGCAGATAATAAGCTACGATCTAACAAAGTTTTATAACGGTTTGAGAATTCCTCCATACTGATTGTCAATCGCTCTCCTCCTCTTTAAGACGAAACTCTTCTTCCCCATTATCTGTAAGAACTGTAGTGAGTTGCTCTTCCGCATGTTTTAATTTATCATGACATAATTTAGATAACTCCATACCTTTTTGATAATTAGTTAACGCTTCTTCTAATGGAATATCGCCTTCTTCCAGTTTTTGGACAATAATATCTAATTGTTCCATTGCTTCTTCAAATGTTAATTTATCATTCATTTTTTATCACCTTTTTCAATATGATCGATCGTACAGTACACACTACCATCCGTAACACTTACCTCTATTTTTTTTCCTTCTTCCGCCTGCTCTACACTTTTTAAAATATGGTTTTCATCTATATAAGCGATACTAAAGCCACGTTGCAATATGCTTAACGGGCTTAATGCCTCCAATGTAGCTAATTTCCCTGTAAACTCTCTTGCTTTGTGTTTAAATATATTGCGAGCTTCATTTGTAAGCCGACGTTTCGTTGCATTATACCTATCTATGCTAACTACTAATTTCCTAGCTGGATGATTGCGTTGTAATAGATTTTCTAACTGTACAAACCTATCTCTTTTGCGACTATAATCATTTCTTTGAGCAGTGTGTAGCCTTTCCGTTAATCTGTCCAGTTGCTCCCACTTTTGTTCATATAATTTTTGCGGATTTTTCATCATATAAGAACGCGTAATCGCTTCTAATTGACTATTTTTAAATCGGATATGCTGACCCATACTACTAAATAGTCTGCTTTTTCGATTCATCAACCGCTCTAATAATTCTTCTATGTGGGGAACAGCAAGTTCTGCAGCAGCAGTTGGTGTTGCTGCTCTCACATCAGCAACGAAATCAGCAATCGTAAAGTCTGTTTCATGACCAACCGCTGATATGATGGGAATTTTCGATTGGTAAATAGCATGGGCAACAACTTCTTCGTTAAAAGCCCAAAGCTCTTCTATCGAACCTCCACCTCTTCCTATGATTAAAACATCAATCTCAGATTTTTCATTTGCCTTGTTTATTGCCTCCGCAATAGAACGTGATGCATTTTGCCCTTGCACAAGCGCAGGGATGAGCAAAATCTTTCCAATTGGATAGCGACGCTTAATTGTTGTGATGACATCTCTCACTGCTGCCCCTGTTGGTGAAGTTATAATTCCTATTGTTTGAGGATAAAGCGGAAGATTTTTTTTAAGACTAGCATCAAACAAACCTGATTTTTCTAATTTCTCTTTTAGTTGTTCATAAGCTAGAAATAATTCACCAATGCCATCTGGCTGCATTTCTTTAATGTACAGTTGATATTGACCTGACGACTCATAAACAGTGACACTTGCTTTCACTAACACATTCATCCCGTTCTCTGGAATGAACTTCATTGTACGCGCGGCACCAGAGAACATAACAGCCATGATCCTTGATTTGTCATCTTTTAAAGTAAAATACATATGCCCACTAGAATGCTTTTTAAAATTTGAGATTTCGCCTTTAACAAATACATCAGAAAGATAAGGATCTGCATCAAATTTTCTCTTTATATATTTAGTTAAGGATTTAACTGTTAAATACTGCGGAGTTTGCATTTTCCACATCCTTTTTGAAGATAAAAGTCCCGATAAATTTTATACTTAAAGAAAAGCTGGATCCGCAATGGACCAGCTTTTCTTTATTTTACTATTAACTAGTTGTTATTGCGATTATTTTGCCAGTTTTTCGCCGACTTTACTGTGTTATACAGAAGCATAGTGATGGTCATCGGGCCAACGCCTCCAGGGACAGGGGTAATATAGCCCACTTTCTCCTTGACGTCTTCAAAATCGACATCTCCACATAATTTCCCGTTTTCATCTCGGTTCATACCGACATCAATCACCACGGCGCCCTCTTTAATATCATCCGATTTAATCATTTTCGCTCTTCCAACTGCAGCTATCAATATATCTGCCTCTTTTGTAAAAGCGGTGAGATCTGGCGTTTTTGAATGACAGTATGTAACGGTAGCATGTTCGTTAAGTAACAGTTGCCCAGCTGGCTTGCCGACTATATTACTTCTACCTACTATTACTGCATGCTTTCCAGCAATCGATATTTGCATATATTGGAGCATTTTTAAAACACCGAATGGTGTACATGGCAAAAATGTCTCCTGACCCGTCATCATTTTCCCAATATTTATAGGATGGAAACCATCTACATCCTTAGCTGGTGAGATCGTTTCAATAACTTTTTCATCTGAAATGTGAGCAGGTAGTGGAAGCTGCACTAATATGCCATGAATGTTTTTTTGTTCATTTAATTCTTCTATTTTTTCTAGAAGAACATGTTCCTCTACATCTTCAGGAAATTCGATAAGCAAGGATTCCATACCGATTGCCTTACAGCTTTTTTGTTTTGAAGTAACATATGTTCTTGAAGCTGAATTATTCCCAACTAATATAACCGCAAGTCCCGGCTTAATTCCCGCTTCCGTGAGTGCCGCTACTTCTTTCTCTAGGTCTTTGCGTATGAGCGCTGAAATCTCTTTTCCATCAATGATTGTTGCTGCCATGAAAATTCCCCCTGTTATTTCTCTTCTCCTTTTACTTTCGATAAAATGCCATTAACAAATTTACCTGACTTTTCATCTCCATAGATCTTAGCAATTTCTATTGCTTCATTAATTACAACATTTTGTGGCACATCTTCATTGAAAAGTAATTCATAAACACCAAGCCTTAATATATTTACGTCCACCTTTGCTAACCTATCGATGGACCAACGTTCTAAGTGTTTACTAATTTCTTGATCAATTTGCTGCAGATTTGCCGTTGTTCCTTCTACTAGTCCCTGTAAAAACTCATCAGGTTTTTCGTCTTCTAACACATTCTCAAGCGCTTCAGCTGGATTTGCCTCACTTATATCAATTTGATACATTGCTTGCAATGCCTTTTCGCGCGCTATTCTTCTTTTCATTTTATAGAAAACTCCTTTAAATTTAAAATCCAACATACATATAGCCTTAATACCGGCCAGTTTATGTAACTAGTGTAACACGAGAATCTGCGAAACACACAGTTGGAAGAAAAAAACATGAAAAGCGTAAGCGCCCAGTAAGCGAAGTACAAACTGCGCTCACAATATATAGAACTTCGACATGGCCACTTCTTCTGGCAATCTTAGTCGACGATCCTCATAAGTACTAAAAGTAAGGCGACTCGGATACTGTAGCTTGCTATCGATTGGGCGCTCTGGCTAAACTTAAGAAAACTTTTGTTCATATTGGTTCTATATACTTCCAATCACTTCTGGACCTTTATGAAAAGCCAAAGGATTTACCTCTGGCTCATGTATTACTGCTCTTCTAATTCATCTTCATGTTCTTGTTCTTGACGTTGGTTTTCAAACGCAACTCCGACGATGTGAACATTTACTTCTTCTGCTTCTAGTGCTGTCATGTTTTGAAGTGTTTGGCGAATGTTATCTTGTACTTTTTGAGCTATTGTTGGAATGGAAACTCCAAAGTTCATTAAACAATAAACATCCACCTTAATTCCTTCCTCAGAAAGTTCAACCCTAATCCCTTTTCCGTGATTCTTCTTTCCAAGACGTTCTACTACACCCGAGGCAAAATTACCTCGCATTTGTGCTACACCTTCAATTTCAGATGCGGCAATACCTGCGATCACTTCAATTACTTCTGGAGCAATCTCAATTTTACCATGATTTTGTTCATTGTCTTGTGTCATTTCAAGCATGTTCATACTTTCTTCCATTTAAAACACCTCCACTTATTTTTGGTTCATAACATCGTGAATTTCTAAAAATTTCGTATTAAAATTCCCCGTAATAAATGCTTCATTTTCTAATAAATTCAAATGAAATGGAATGGTTGTCTTAACGCCTTCAATGACAAACTCTTCTAATGCGCGTTTCATTCTTGCAATTGCTTCTTCTCTCGTTTCTCCATAAGAGATTAGTTTAGCAATCATTGAATCATAATAAGGTGGGATCGTATATCCTGGGTATGCACCTGAATCAACCCTTATACCAAATCCACCAGGAGGAAGATACATATCAATTTTCCCAGCAGACGGCATGAAGTTCTTCTCTGGATTTTCGGCGTTAATTCTGCATTCAATAGACCAACCTTTAAAAGTTACTTCTTCTTGCTTGATTGATAAAATCTCGCCTGCAGCAACTTGAATTTGTTCTTTAATGAGATCCACACCTGTCACCATTTCAGTAATTGTGTGTTCCACTTGTATGCGAGTATTCATTTCCATAAAATAGAAGTTTCTATTTTGATAATCATAAATAAATTCTATTGTGCCCGCGCCTGTATAATTAACAGCTTTTGCAGCTTTTACGGCAGCCGCTCCCATTTGTTCGCGCATTTCTGAATCGATAACTGGAGACGGCGTTTCCTCTAAAAGTTTTTGCAGTCTTCTTTGAATACTACAATCCCTCTCACCTAGATGAATAACATTTCCATGATTATCTGCCATAACTTGAATTTCTACATGGCGAAAATCCTCAATGTATTTCTCTATGTATACCCCAGAATTACCAAAAGCAGTCAATGCTTCTTGTTGTGTGATATTAATACCTTTCACTAATTCTTCTTTGTTTTTTGCGACTCTAATTCCCTTACCTCCACCACCAGCGGTGGCTTTAATAATAACAGGAAAGCCAATTTCTTCAGCCAACTGTAATGCTTCATCTTCAGTTTCAATAATCCCTTGCGATCCTGGGACAATTGGCACACCAGCCATTTTCATTGTTTCTCTAGCAACATCTTTTGTTCCCATTTTAGAAATGGCTTCAGGGCTTGGCCCAACAAATATGATATTACAATCACGACATAATTCTGCAAAATCAGCATTTTCTGCTAGGAATCCGTAACCTGGGTGAATAGCATCACAATCTGTTAATTTAGCTACACTTACGACGTTTGCTGTATTTAAATAGCTATCTTTTGAAGCAGTTGGTCCGATGCAATATGCTTCATCAGCTAGTTGGACATGTAAAGCTTCTTTATCCGCTTCCGAATATACAGCGACCGTTTCTATATTCATTTCTTTGCAAGCCCGTATAATTCTGACCGCAATTTCTCCTCTATTTGCAATTAATAACTTTTTTATCATGGATTTCGCTCCTTATCTTGGCTTTACTAAGTATAATGGTTGTCCATACTCTACAAGTTGGCCATTTTCAACAAGGACTTCCACAATCTCACCTTCAACTTCAGCTTCAATTTCATTAAATAATTTCATCGCTTCAACAATACAAACGACAGAGTCCTCTTTAACCTGAGATCCGACCTGAACATATGGTGGAGTTTCCGGTGATGAAGATTGATAATATGTACCGACCATTGGAGAAGTTACGGTGTGAAGATTACTAGTATCGACATCTGATTGTTGTGATGCAGCTTCTACTTGACTCGTTGTAACCGTCGCTACAGAGTCTATGTTCATTGGTTGACTAACTGCTGCTTGAATTGTTGGTGCTTGTGCAACAGATGCTGCTGGTAATACTGATTGTACTTGTGCAGCACCTACATTTTTTTT
The DNA here is from genome assembly GCF_001591545.1 of Lederbergia lenta NBRC 16444. Taxonomy (GTDB): domain Bacteria; phylum Bacillota; class Bacilli; order Bacillales; family Bacillaceae_C; genus Lederbergia; species Lederbergia lenta. Next base: position 886,015 of record NZ_BCVC01000001.1, on the reverse strand, counting down.
CATTTCAATTTTCGATCCATCATGTTCAAATACAAATTCCTCGATATCAGATTGATCAATAAGTTTTATAAGTTCACGAATTTCTTGAATTTTTAACATTCATGACACTCCTTTTCATTTATGAGTAGCTGCTAATATCATATTATAAAACAGCACAACAATTCAATGCTAGATACTAAAGAGTTGATTTTTTTATTTAAAAAGTGACGGAGGGGGTCTTAATTCTCCCCTCCGTCAAAGTCATTTTACCTTATCAAATTGTACAGTCGCTACAATTTCCGTACCAATTTCCTCCCTGACAACATTTAATATTTTCGCAGCCTCTGCTCGGCTATGCTCATCTGCTGTTTTTACTGTCACTTTCACTTCACTACCATCCGCTCTCACTAAAGCATCTTCATATCCTAATCCTTTAATGACACTTTCCAAAGTATTTTCCTTCACTCCATATTCTTTTATTTCTTGCATTTCAGCGTATAACTCCTCTTTTTCATCCGCGCTCAGTTCTGCTGAACTCATTTGGACCGTTAAATCTTCTACTTCCTTGCTACGCTTGTCTTGAAGATCTAATCGTGCCGTCTCAAACACTTCATCTCCAGCGGCTTCTGTAATAATATTCATATCTTGATCTTCAGCAGATGTTTTGCTATTAGCCTCTGATGCATCTTCTTTTCCAATGGTTGCTATATTACTTCCACTTGGATCTGATGTCACATAATAAACAGATAAAACCACCACTAAACTTAACATTGTCAAGAGCCAAACTGTTTGTTTTTTTAATAGCATTTAAGAATCCCCCTTTGATTTTTTAGGCATAACTGCTACCTTATGACTAGGTACGTCAAGTGATCTCGTTACAGCTTCAATAATCCAACTCTTCACTTGAATATTTTCTGCTCCTCCCGCCACAACAAGTACACCTTTAATATTTGGTTTTCGTGTTTCAGAAATAAGCGGCACCTCTTTTTCACCTTCTCGAATAGTTACGAGCTGTTCATCATGTGATTGATCTTCTACCTGCCTTTTACCACCCTTATCATCCTCTTCACTCGTTGTTTGATTTTTCAAAGTGGAGTTTTTTTCATATACCTGACTTTCAGTTGAATCGACATTGACTACTACTGTAACGGAATGCACTCCCACAATTTGTTCCAAAGCTTCTTTCAATTGATTTTCATACTGATCTTCATATATCTTCATTCCATTATTTTTTCCAGTTTCTTTCTGTTTGAATACCTCCGTGCTGCTATCATCACTTGGTTCCTCATTTAAAGCAGTCACTGGTGTTGATACGGGATTCTTCCCCCAAATATTTCCCATTAACATAAAGGCCGCACCTATTAAAAGCACGATAAGCAAATAATAATGTTTTCCTGGTTTTTTACCTGTTGTATTTTCTCCTAGTTTGTCCTTTATCCAATCAAGAGGCCCGTTTTTGTTGTCCATCTTCTTCATCGGTTCCTCCTTTCGGGACAATTTCGATAATCGAAACTGGTATTTCCCAGCTTGCAGAAAGTGTTTCAAGGATGCTTGTGTGATCTACTGGCGTGTGCTTATTGCTGCTTTCTTTGATGTTAATGTTCACAGGAGTGACATGAGATATTTTCTCTTCATTTTCCACAATCACAACTTTCACACTTTTTAAGTGTTCCATCGTCGGTTCTTCTGCGCCATCTGCTAATATTTGTATGTTCGTAATAGTTACATCAAATTTTTCCATCAACTCCTTCTCCACTTCTGTTTTCATGAGGACAGCCAGTTGCTCTAATGTATATGCATCCTGTGAAGCTTGTATTTCTCTTTTTTTCATTTCTATTAAACTTTCTTGCGTTTGAACATTTGCATTTATTTCTGGAGATATCGATTTTAATACAGAATCAAAATCGGTTGACAATATTTTGAAAACAGGTGACAAAATAATCCCTATTAAAAGTAAACCCGTCACAAGCTTTGCGTATTTTTTCATATTTGAATCAGGAAGTAGCATATCGATAACCATTGCGAGTAATAAAAATATAATGATATTTAAAATCCATTCACTTAAAAGAGCCATGCTACTCCCTCCTTATCGGACCATCATTGTAATATTACCTGAAGCAATAAGGATCGTAATACTAAGAAAGAACATGAATGATACGATCGCAAGCGAAGCAAATATATATAACATATTTTTACTAACAATATTCAAACATTCGATGACGGGCCCATCTCCAAGCGGCTGCATGAAAGCTGCAGCAAGTTTATAAATGAAAGAAATCGCTAATATTTTTATCGCTGGAAAAACGGCAATTAATAATACAATTGCTGCACCTGCAATCCCAACGGTATTTTTCAAAAGTAATGAAGCTGTAATAACAGTATCCGCGGCATCCGTAAACATGCGTCCTACTACGGGAATTGCATTGCCCGCCACAAACTTGGCAGTTTTTATTGCTACACCATCCGCTACTGCTGTAGCTGCACCTTGTACCGATATAACCCCTAGTAATATTGTCACGAATATGCCAAGAATACCTACGCTTAATTTTTGCAATAATCCGGAAAGTTGTGTGACTTTAAACTGGCCACTTAATGCACTTGTAATGCTAAGCAATGTGGAGAGAAACAATAGAGGAAGTACAATATTTTTAATGACTATTCCGCTCATATTAATAAGAAAAATTAATACTGGATGAAAGAAAGCCGAAGATGCCACACCTCCTGATGAAGCAATTAACGCAAGAACTAATGGCAGTAAAGCAAAAATAAATTGGCTCATTGCGTCAATAGCCTCCATTGCATAATCAGCCGCTATTCGAAAACTGTTTAATGTCATAATAATCAGTACCATAAAAATGACAGAATAAGCGACTTTACTTACTGCTCCATTTTCAAAGGCATTGTGCAAAGATTGCAAAATCGCACTAAAAATAGACAACATAATAATAGATCCAAGCAACTTTGCATTCATTAATACTTCTTGAAAGGTAAATGCAAGTAAGCCTTTGAACCAACCTTCTATCGAAAATACTTTATCACCTTTTACAAATTCAAGTAATGACCCCCTTTGACTTTCCGGCAAATAACTACCATATTCTGAGACTATCGCATCCCAGTACTCTGTTAATTCTTCAAGACCTAGATTGTTTATCTGTTGAGAGACATAATCTGTATTTGGATCAATTACTTCATTTTCATCCTCGATAGCTTGTACATTTTCTGAGTCGATGAAAAATAAGAAGCAGGCCAATAGCAAAAGTATGAGCTTCATATTTTTTCTCATTAGGTCCACTCCGTTCATACACTCGCTTTACCTTGCGGGCATCATTTGAATAATTGTTTCAATCATTGCGGTTAAGATGGGAACAGCCATTGCTAATATTAATATTTTTCCGGCTAATTCCACCTTTGCTGCTATTGCTCCAAGTCCAGCATCCTTACTGATATGGGCTGCAAATTCTGCAATATATGCGATGCCGATAATTTTCAAAATCGTTTTTACATACATCATATTTATATTCGCATTAGCTGCTAACTGCTCAATCATCGTAAGTATGACTTGTATTTGATCAACTAGAAAAATAAATATCCCACTACCAACAAATAAAACAAGCAAAAATGCGAAATTCGGTTTTTGATCTTTAATAGCTAAGGCAAGAAATGTCGTAATTAAAGCAATACCCGCTATTTGTAGGATGGCAATCGTGTTCCCCTCCCCTCACTGAAATAAAAATACTGATCTTATTTTTTGAAACAAATCGTCCACTATTGTTACAACCATAAATAAAATATAAATAAATCCAAATAATGTAACCCATTGCGCATATTCTTTTTTCCCTACTTGATCGAGAATCGTGTGAAGAAAAGCAACGACGATCCCTACTCCAGCTATTTTAAATATGACGTCAACATCTATGCCCATTTCTCTTCCTCCCATCACTACATAAGCAGAATAATTATTAATACACCTGTCAATACGCCTAGACTTTTCGCCATTTTCTCATAACTTTTCTGCTTTTCTCTTGCATTTTCTTCTTCTCTTTCAAGATGTGATAGGGCTAGCATGATTTGTTTTTGCTGGGTTTGCCTGTCATGCTTGCCAAGATTTTCTCCAAATTGTAGGAGGATTTCAAACTCACTCCGTTGTAATGCTGTTAAATTCCATGTTTCATTCAAGCTTTCCTCCCATGCAGACATAACCGTTGCTCCTGCTACTGCTAATTTTTCTGCGAACGATTGATAATGTACAGAAACAGGCTTTGGCAGCTGTGAAGCAATTCGCAATGCAGCCTCTCCTAATGGCGCATGACCAAACATTATTTCCGCTTCTAACGTTTGTAGTGAGTTTCTAAATAACCTAAGTTGTTTTGTCCGTTGACTTAATCGCTTGGAAAATTCGAATCCTGCCCATGATGTTGCAACAATAATAAAAATAGCTCCAATCAGTTTAAGCATGATGCAACAGCGTTGTTTTATTAATAATGGGATGACCTTCTGCATCTGTAATCACCGTTACAGTCCCGGGCCCTTTTTCTCGAGACAGGCCAATCACTCGTTCAAAAACACTTTGTTCAAAAATTTCTTTCAACATTGGTCTATTTTTTACTTCTGTTATATTTCGTCCATGTGTAGTCATAATTAATTTAATCCCTGCATTCACAGCTTCTAAAATAGCAGCACTGTCCTCCTGTCGCCCTATTTCGTCTACAATCAATATATCTGGGCTCATAGAACGAATCATCATCATCATCCCTTCTGCCTTAGGACAGGCGTCTAGCACGTCCACCCTTGGTCCTAAATGCAATTGTGGTTCTCCATGAACACAACCCGCAATTTCGGATCTCTCATCGACTATTCCAACTTTTAATGATGGAATCCGATTCTTTTTCATGCCTCCAGATGCAATTCTTGCGAGATCTCTTAATAATGTTGTTTTTCCCGCCTGAGGGGCACCAATAATCATTGTATTCTTCCAATTTTGATCAAATAAATATGGTACATACTTTTCAGCGACCCCAATTTTTTCACGTGCGATTCTAATATTAAATGACGCTAAGTGTCTAATCGCTTTTACATATCCATTTTCTAAGATTACTTTTCCAGCTAGCCCAACGCGATGACCGCCTGCTATAGTTATATAGCCTTTTTTTAATTCTTCATCAAGTGTATAAAAAGAGTGATTAGCCAATTTACTAATAAATTGATCTGCATCTTCCTTCGTAAAAATATAATGGAGGAAGTGAGGCAGCCCACTAGCAGATACTTCCACTGGTCTTCCGATTCTTAATCTAATTTCTTCGATTTTCTCTATCAAATCATGAGGTAGATTGCGAATCATTTTTCTAATTTCCTCTGGTATATATTGCAATACGATTTCCATCTGGCTCCTCCTCCGCACATCGTCCACTATCTAATATGTATTCGGCCAAGCCTGAAATATGAAGAATGAACAAACAAAAAAAGCCAAGGAATGATTCCTTGACCTTTAAAAGTTAAAAACACATGGCGGGCGTTCAATTGAACTAGCCTCCATCATGTTTAATATTTTTTTAGGAAAAAAGCCTTCATTTTAAAACTCATGCTCTTGAAACATATGAACCATCTGTAGTATTAACGACTAATTTATCGCCAACGTTTACGAAAAATGGAACTTGAACGATTAGTCCTGTCTCCATTGTTGCCGGTTTATGGCCACCAGATGCTGTATCGCCTTTAATACCAGGATCCGTTTCTGTTACTTCTAGCTCCACGCTGTTTGGCAATTCCACACCTAATGTTTCACCATTATACATCATTACATGAACTTCCATATTTTCTTGTAAGAATTTCAATTCATATTCAATTTGAGCTTCCGGAAGTTCTAGCTGCTCATATGTGTTACTATCCATAAACACATGCATGTCTCCAGATGCATATAAATATTGCATCGTTTTATTATCAATTTGCGCTCGTTCTACTTTTTCTCCCGCACGGAAAGTTTTTTCCTGAATAGCACCGTTTCGTAAGTTTCTCAATTTAGAGCGTACGAATGCCGCCCCTTTACCTGGCTTTACGTGTTGAAAGTCCATCACACGCCAAATACTGCCATCCACCTCTATCGTTAATCCTGTTCTAAATTCGTTTACTGAAATCATCTAATTTCCTCCTTCTGCTCACTTATAAAATAATTAAGTCTTTCGTTGAATGCGTAAGTGTTTCATTACCTGTTTCTGTGATGACTGTATCATCTTCAATTCTTACTCCACCGATTCCTGGCAAATAAATACCGGGCTCGACTGTGACAACCATTCCAGGTTCAAGTTTCGTTTCGGAACGCTTAGACAGCCCAGGTCCTTCGTGCACTTCCAATCCAATTCCATGTCCTAAGGAATGACCAAAATATTCTCCATAACCTTTTTCGGTGATATAATCTCTAGCAATTGCATCTGCTTCTATTCCTGTCATTCCAGGTCTAATTTGCTCCATCGCTCTCAGCTGAGATTCAAGCACAACCTCGTAAATTTCTTTTAATTTCCCTGAAGGGTCGCCAACGGCAATTGTTCTCGTTATATCTGATATATACCCTTTATGTAACGCCCCGTAATCCATCGTAACGAAATCGCCTTTTTCAATTATTTTCTCACTTGCAACTCCATGAGGTAACGCAGACCTTACACCTGACGCAACAATAATATCAAAAGAGGAAGATTCCGCTCCACTTTTTCTCATAAAAAACTCTAGTTCATTTGCTACTTCTAACTCGGTTAATCCTGGCTTAATGAAATCTAGGATATGTTTAAATGCAGCATCGGCAATGTCAGCCGCCTCTTTAATCACACTCAACTCATGGTTGGTTTTAATTAGGCGCATATCTTCTAATAGATTAGAAACAGGGACAAGTTCAGATTCCACGGCTTCTTTATATTCATTCCAGAGCGCATAAGACATATGATCTTGTTCAAAGCCGAGTTTCCTGATACCAAGTGTTTTTGCGTGTTCAGCCACTTCTTTAACTATCGACCCTGTATGTTGAACAATATCAAAGTTAGTAGCTTGCTTCGCCGCTTGCTCCGTATAACGAAAATCGGTAATAAACAATGCTTTATCACTATTAATTAGTGCGATACCAGCAGTGCCCGTAAAATTCGTCACATAACGGCGATTATATGTACTAGTAATTAATAAACCGTCGATGCCATGTTTCTTCATTTGTTCTCGCAATTTATTCAGTTTACCCATTTTATCCTCTCCCCTGTATATAATCTTTCATTGCTCGCAATGCCAGTTCATAGCCATAAAAACCAAAACCGACAATTTGCCCAATCGTTACAGGGGCAGTTACGGAGTGGCTTCTAAATTCCTCTCTTTTATGGACATTGGATATATGAATTTCAATAACAGGAAGAGCATTTCCAGCTATGGCATCCCGTAATGCGATACTATAATGCGTCAACGCTCCCGGATTAATAAGAATGCCTTGAAAACCATTCGCTTCTCCCTGTTGAATTTCATCAATCAATAAACCTTCATAATTTGATTGTATGCAAACAACTTCCATACCAAGTTTGGTCCCAATTTTTATTACATTTTCTTCAAGCTGTTCCAGTGTGCCTGCTCCATAAATTTCAGGCTCACGCTTGCCGAGCATATTTAAGTTTGGACCATTTAGCAAAAGTATTTTCAACATCCTCACACCCTAAATAAGACTGTTCATCATGCATATTCTATCATAAATGATGAAATCAGTCCTAACCAACAGCAAAATTTTTATTGATTTATATTTGTTTTTTTCAATTGTTGCTGTTCATTATACTCATAGGAAATAGAAAAGCCGATAAAAGTGCCATAAATAATGAAAAAACATAACTCGGTAAGCATCGTAATAAAATCATATTTGTAAATGGGCTTCATTCCAGCAATCAAAGCCGGTAATCCGATGAATAATACAAGGTAAATGGCAATTCCATAAGCTAATCCCCAGTATAAAGATGTTTTCTTCCTTAATAACAAATAATAAAAAAGCGCGACTGCAATCGAGATTAACCCATATAAAATAATAGTAATGGTGACTCCTAACCATTCTTGTTTCCATACTCCATTTATCGGCGCTAAGATTATCGCTGGACTAATGGATGTAAAGTGAAAATAATGAGCAAGATAACAAAATGCACTTCCAAGTATACCCGCTATAAAGCCTGTTATCACAGTTAGCATCATGAGTGGAACTTGATATGAACCTATGGCTTTTTCATTTTCCATTTTAAACACCTCCAGTATTTAGCATGTCCATACAAAATAGATTTTTTCATAAAAAATATTCTTTTGTGGTTATAAATTCATTTTTACAGTAAAATGAAAGTGATACATTATTTCATTTATCTAAATTCAAAATAAGTTGGTGTCTATATGAAACAAACGCAAAAAGCCGCCTACGGTGGGCAAGCTGTTGTAGAAGGCGTAATGTTTGGTGGTAAACACCACACAGTTACTGCAATTCGCAGAAAAGACAGTTCCATCGACTTTTTTCATCTACCTAGAAAAACACGCCCGATCATGCAAAAGTTAAAGAAAATTTCTTTTATTCGTGGTATTGTCGCAATTATTGAAGCAAGTGCGAATGGTTCTCAACATTTAACCTATTCTACTGATCGATATGATGTATACCCTGCAGACGATGAACAAATAAAAGAAGAAAAAACATCTAAAACTACTTTAATACTAAGTGTGGCAGCAATTGGTGTACTTTCTTTTCTTTTTTCAAAGTTTATCTTTACACTCATCCCTGTCTTTTTAGCGGCATTAACAAAGCCGATCTTTCCTAGTGATATTGCTCAGGTTTTAATTGAAGGTCTGTTTAAACTCATTCTTTTACTCGGCTATATTTACTTTATTTCAATGACACCTATGATTAAGCGAGTATTTCAATATCATGGTGCTGAGCATAAAGTGATCAATGCATATGAAAATAATTTGGAATTAACAGTAGAAAATGTCCAAGCAATGTCCAGACTCCATTACAGATGTGGTAGTAGCTTTATGCTTTTCACAGTAATTGTTGGTGTGTTTATTTATATGCTTGTCCCAACAGATCCACTTTGGGTGAGGGTATTAAATAGAATTGCATTAATTCCAGTTGTTTTAGGGGTTTCTTTTGAAGTGTTGCAATTAACGAATAAAGTTCGTCATATACCTGTTCTACGTTTTCTTGGCTATCCGGGATTATGGCTTCAATTGCTAACTACAAAAGAACCTGATAATGAACAAGTAGAAGTTGCTCTTGCCTCGTTTAATGAATTGCTAAAAGTGGAAAAGGAAAAAGAAGAACAATTAAAAATCGTTTGATAGAAGTATAAAGATAGGTCTTATTGGGGAAAATGCACATGAATCCTGAGGAGGTGGCGCTCTTGAATATACGGAAATGGTTTGTAGGTGGCATTCTTCTGTTGGCAGTGATTGGTGTCGTTACACGTTTATGGGTTAATCCTGTAGGGCTCTTAAAACAAATCATGTTCACTGGTATTATGGTAGCTGCTATTTATGTTATCTATCGGATTTGGGTTGGTAGAAAAGAAGGAACAGATGGAAAAAGATCGTATGCGATGGCTGTAAAACAATCAAAAAAGCGAACGAAAAAACAGCAGACTGCTAGTAAGTTTAGCAGCCCGCCCCGACAAAGACCTTTAAGAAAAAAGTCTACTGCTCATTTAACAGTTATTGAAGGCAAAAAGAATAAGCCTAAAAGTAAGAAAAAAGACAGAGCCGTATTTTAGGCCCACAAAAGCTTTAGTGCCTGTGAATTTGTCTCCTTTCTGAAATAGTAAGTGTTAATAACAAGGAGTTTTCGCTTTTCTGGCTATCTAGCTTCAGCTGCCCAACGATTAGCAAACTTCAGGATTCTTCCTGTGATAAGCAAACATCGGTTCAACTTACAGGCGCTTACCGTGTTTCCTTTATCTCGTCAGAATGAAAGGATCCTTGACTCTAAGAACGCTGCATCTTGCGGCAACATCGACGCACCCACGTCCTGTGGGCGCAGTTTGTACATCGCTTATCGGGCACCTTCCGCTTTTCTATTAATACGTCCATTTTTTTAGAAATAATTTAGCTCTTGTGCGTCCTCTTTCCATGAGGGCTTCTTTTTTTTCTTCTGTTAATGAAAATTCAGTTGTCACCCCTTCTTCCATAGGAATGAAAATGATATCCTTTTCATGTTTCCTAGAAATATACCTTGCATCATGTGCTTCTTTCATTGTACTGAACAATCGTTCAAATAAATGTAAAGCATTTTTAATTTCCTTTTTTGGTTGTTCTTCCTGTTTATAACTCAATTTTATGCCAATTATTGGTCTTGTTCTTTGTTGCTTTTCATTCTCAAACAACCAAATAGGAAAATTACTGAGCAAGCCCCCATCGACAATAATATTAGTTCCAGAAAGGGAGCGGAGTTTGATAGGCTCAAAAAAGAAAGGTAGCCCACTGCTCATTCTTATGGCCCTCGCAACAGGAAAAGTTTCTTTTGGTATACCATACGTATCTAGATCATCTGGTAAGACGAGAAGGCTACCTGTTGATAAATCAGATGCGATGACCCGTAATTTATCTTTTGGCAAATCGGAAAAAGTATATATACCTTTGATAGCTAATTTTTTTCCAATCCATTCCTCTAATGCATTGCCTCGGTATAATCCCATTCTCCAGTAAACTAATAACCATTTGGCTAAAGGAAAAGGCAATAATGTCCGGCGAAAGTCTAGAAATTCTTTTATTTCTGTTTCCTTCATTAGCTCCATCATTTCTTTACTCGTATATCCTGCCGCAATAAATGCTGCCATTATTGCTCCAGCACTTGTTCCCGCGAGTCTATTAAATACAAAACCTTTAGATTCTAATACTTCATATGCTCCAATGATCGCAAAACCTTTAATTCCCCCTCCTGAAAATACACCATCAATTTCCATCCCCCCACACACCCTTCCCTTAAAAAGACTCTATATTATCTTTAGGGAAAAACCCTTACAAATAGAACAAAAACAGGCGACCTTTTGAGGGGTCGCCTGTACATATTTTTATTGGCTATGATTTTCGAATAAAAGCGGGTCTAATTATCACTTTTTACGTTGCTGAACATGTAACTTTAAAATAAAGTTTGCTCAAAAGTACCTCATAAATCCAAATTTTGCGTGAAATTAAAAGAACCTATTCTGAAAAAAGATTGATCAAAACGGATACTTTATTTGTGATGTATTGTACAATTTTTATAAAAAAGTTTGATCATTTTCTGAGGCCCGATCTTCAAGAAAAGCGCCCGATTGCCACATACTTCCAAGTAATATCACTGTATGCTTTTATTCAATCTATCAGCTGACCACTTTATAAAAGATACCCATGAGTTTTGTAACAGATATTTAAACTTCTACAAAATTAATTTATTCCCATTCATCAGATATATGAAATCTAATTCTATCCTTATTTGTTGGAATCCCATTATTTATTTTTTCCCATATGCCATTTTCAAATAGTTCGTATTGTTCAAAGGCAAAAGGCAATCCGTTTGCAGTAGCTATGTCACTACTATCCATAAGTTGAAAATGCAAATGCGGAGCAAAGGAGTTACCTGAATGACCAACTCTACCAATAACTTCACCTTTTTTCACACGCTGACCAACTGAAACCTGAATTGACCCTGTTTGAAGATGGACTAATCCAGCATATACATTGTCGGCACATTCTATAATAATGTAGTTGCCAGCAACTGATTGTATGTCGTCTTTTTTCGGATCGAAATAATGGGCATTTTTAAAAGCCTTAGACATATCTGAAAGCATTTTTGTTTTTTCTCGTTCTTTATAACCATCCTCTGCTTGGACAATGATTCCGTCACAAGGAGCAAATACTTCTTGCCCCCAACAATAATATTCATCTAAGGGAACCCCAAAAAGTAGATATTGCGCCAAACTAGTGCGATAGGCGGGCCAGCCCTTTCTTTCCCAATCCACTTGAATAAAGTCATAAGCATATCTTGATCCTAATTGGTTTGTGCCGTGACTCGGAATTTTTGTTCCCGGCGTGTTAGGAGAATACCATTCACCTCTCAAAGGAAACTCTACAATTATCGGCTTACGTGCGTCAATCATCTCATATCCCTCCAGTAGGATGCTTTATACCTAACTCATCTGCAATTACAATTGTTTCTTCCAACGTCAATAAGGAAATTGTCCTCGAATATCGATAAATAAATCTAAATATTCAGTTATATTAAGGTGGTTTTGTTCTAGATCTGATAAAAACTCATGCTGCCTATTTATTTTTATTCCTTTTAAGCGTGTAAGCGACCTTTTGAGGATACATCTTAAATCTTTATCCACAGTTTGCACCAATGCCTGAACCTCGTCCTTCTTTAATCCATTTCTCCATTCTAGATGTTCTTGTTCTATTTGACACAAAAACACCCCTTTAGATAATGATACCCAAAGGGAAGAAACGGTACAACTTTATTCAAAACGGTTAAACTTTATTTCAGAGCCATAGAACATGTAGCTTTAAAATAAAGTTTGCTCAAAAATACTTCACAAACCCAAATTTTACGTGAAATTAAAAGAACCCATTTTGAAAAAAAGATTGATCAAAACGGATTCTTTATTTGTGAAATATTGTACATTTTTTATAAAAAAGTTTGATCATTTTCTGAAATCCGATCTTTAACAAAAGCAACTGATGCTTGATGATCGTTCCATCATAATTACCAAAGAAATTATTTACCAGATCTGTTTTTTAACAAAGTTGATTTTATTGCTCATCCATTTATTGAATTCATTAACTGGAAGAAGTATTCAGGTTTATGAGTCTTATTCAGGTTATACCATGAAGGTAATGTATCTGGTGCAAATACATCTAATTTTTTCAGTACTTCCATCGCAAATTCCAAAGGAGCTATTCCTGATGCAGTAACTAAATTCGCATCAGATACCGCAGGTCCCACCTCATAGAACTTTTCTCCTTTATAGTTAGGGCATACCATTTTAGTGTATTCTAAATTATTACTTGTATGCTTTCTAGTATCTAAGTATCCCATATTCGCAAGGGCCTCAGTTGCACCACAAATTGCAGCAACAATAGTGCCAAGCTCTAAAGCTTGGCCAATTCTTTCCAAGATAGGTTGATGAATTTCTTCACTCCAAGTAGTCCCTCCTGGTAAAATTAAAAGATCTTTACTCTCAAGGGTACATTCATCAAGGGAAATATCTGGTTTTATGCTCAGTCCTCCCATAGTAGTAATCATTTCTTTATTAGCTCCTACTGTAATTACTTTTAAAGGCATTAAATCCTTTTTGAAATATCTTCCCGAGTTTAGTTCAGCAATTAAATATCCATATTCCCAGTCCGACATTGTATTAAATACATATAGAAAAGCTTTTTTTGTTTGCATCCAATAACACTCCAATCACAATTGATATAGCCTAATTATAATAAAACTTCCCTGACAGCTACCGTCAGGGAAGTTTTCATACTTGATAAAATTTTATTAAATCAGACAAAACTTCAACAAGTCTTTTCTTAAGATTTATTGGCTCAATAACTTTAATAGATTTATTGTACGGTAAAAGTAAATAAGGTACATATGTATATAGCATATCTTTTTCAAGAAGAAAAACTGCTTGATTTGAAGTCCGTTCTTGTAAATAATGTCCTAAAAACCAATGTTGGCAAATATCAGCCAATACACTTTTATCCCCATTAATAACCAAAGAAATAATCCCTTGCTTATCTTCTAAAGTTGGAAGAAGATTTTTCATAAAAAAGTCACGTGCTGAAAAATTTTCTGGCCGGTTAAACTTATTTTCGGTTAGCATTAGACTTTCCATTCGATCTACTCTAAAACTACGGATATTATTCCTAAGATGACAAAATCCAATCATATACCACTTATTATTCCAATAGATAATTCTATACGGATCGACCAATCTATAATTTAATTGCTTTTTGCCACTCTTAGAGTAAAGAATTTTTACTGAGTACCCGTCAGTAACGGACATCTCCAACTCCTTCAAAAGGGATTCCAGAGAGAGAGAACTTAATCTACTTATTACTTCAAGACTAGTTAAATGTTGGTTTATCTTTGTTTCCTGCTCTTGATTTGAGTATTTACTTAGTTTTGAAATGGCTCTATTTAGTGCTTCCCCTCCATAATATCCGGCTTCTTCTGCAAAAACAGCAGCGTGAAATAGTGAAGTTTGCTCCTCAAAATCAAAAAAAAGAGGAGCCTCAATAAAATTGTTCAATAAAGTGTATCCACCGTTATGTCCTGGTTCTGAAATTATAGGTACGCCACTTGTTGAAAGTGTATCAATATAACGATACACAGTCCTTATATTCATTTCTAACTTTTCTGAAATTTGTTCGGCAGTAATTTTTTCACCTGAACGAAGCATCCATAAAATTGCTAACATATTGTCAATTTTAGGCATATCATTCCACCTCTATAGTAATAAGGAAACTTTACTGTATTCACATTTAATTATAACTTATTTCCTTATTTTATCTCTTGTTAGGTTTAAGTATAATTCTTCACAATTGATGAAGAGACATTTTGAATATTCAACCACGTTTCTAATCTGAGCCAATCCTAAAGCCACGCCCGCCCTTCTTTAATCCATTTATCTATTTTAGATGTTCTAGTTCTTTCAGACATTAAAAAACACCTCTTTAGATAATAAATCCAAAGAGGTATTTCTTCGCACCCTTTTTATAAACATCGCAACTTTATTTCAAAGCCACAAACGGGCCTATACACTTTTTTATAGTCCACATTTGAGTTGTGCGTTGCAGTTGTCACATGTATTGCAACCGCCGATTTCCATTACTTGGCCTTTTCGGCATACGGGGCATGTGTTTCCAAGTTCAGAACCAATTGTTACGCTTGTTGAGCGTAGATCTTGAATAGTATCAACTAAAACAACTGGTTGCTGCTGCTTAAACTCAAGCTGTTCACTAACTTCCATGCTATTGTCTTCAGCTTTTAATGTCAGTACCTGTGAATCACGACTGCCATCCACATACACTGTACCACCTTTTGCCCCACCTTTGTATAGACGCTCATATACTTGTTCAACTTGTTCAACAGCATAGCCTTTAGGCGCATTTACAGTTTTTGAAATGGAACTATCGATCCAGCGCTGGATAACACATTGCACATCAGCGTGTGCTTCAGGTGCAAGTGACATAGCTGTAACAAACCAGTTCGGTAATTGATCAGCATCTGCATCTGGATTTGCTTGTAAATAATCTTCTACGATATCCGCCTTTACTTCAATAAACTTGCCTAGACGACCACTGCGGTAATATGTGAAAGAGAAATAAGGCTCTAAACCTGTAGAAACGCCAACCATTGTTCCAGTAGATCCCGTTGGGGCAACAGTTAACAGATGCGAATTTCTAATTCCTGTTTCCAGAATCGATTCACGAACATCATCCGGCATTTGCTTCATGTATCCAGTGTTAATAAATGCTTCACGTAATCTAATTGTTTCTTCCTGTGAATTTCCTGTTAAGAATGGGAAGCTACCCTTCTCTTGAGCAAGTTCCACCGATTCACGGTAAGCTGTCGTAGCCATTGCTTCGAATACTTGATCGACAAGCTCATTTCCTTCAGGCGATCCGTATTCTTTCTCACAATAGATTAATAAATCTGCGAGGCCCATAACGCCAAGGCCGACACGTCGTTCACCAAGTGCCTGTTTCTTATTATCTTCTAGGAAGTACGGTGTAGCATCAATGACATTATCCTGCATTCGTACGCCGATTTTTACTGTTTCTTTTAACTTCTCAAAATCAACTGTTTTATTTTCTCTATCTACCATTTGAGCAAGATTCACAGCTGCAAGGTTGCAGACTGAATACGGGGCAAGTGGTTGTTCCCCACACGGGTTTGTTGCTACTACCTTTTGACCATACGCTTTTGCATTTGTCATTTCGTTCGCATTGTCAATAAAGAAAATGCCCGGTTCTGCAGAGTATGTCGCACAAATATTGATCAAGTTCCATAATTCTTTTGCCTTGATTTTTCGGTATGAGCGAATTTTATATCCCATCTCTTCCCACTCGCGCACATCTCCAACTTTTTGCCACTCTTCGTTATAGGCTTTCATCTCTTCCGCATCATAATTTTCAACATCAGGGAAGCGTAAATCGTATGCCTCATCATTTTCAACAGCATCCATAAATTCTTTTGTGAGACAGACAGAAATATTAGCACCTGTCAAAAACTCGGGATTATGAACAGAATATGTACCACCCTCAGTCAATTTACCCTCAGCCTCACGGAAGATTCTTTCATCAAAACCACCAAAACCAGGTATATTTCGATAATTGAGCACACCTTGATACATCGCTTCCTCGGAATCAGTAAGAGGCGTAAATTTCAACTTATCCTTGGCATGTTTCTTAATAACCGGATCAGTCGTATTTTCAATTAAGAATTTTAAAATACGCGGGTTTTGCATTTTAGAAATAATAAATTCAACAATATCAGGATGCCAATCCGCAAGCATAATCATTTGCGCACCACGTCTTGACCCGCCTTGTTCCACAAGATGCGTTAGTTTAGCAATATCATCAAGCCAAGATACTGAACCGGAAGATTTTCCGTTTACTCCCCTTGCTAATGTATTACGTGGTCTTAATGTTGAACCGTTCGTTCCAACTCCACCGCCACGGCTCATTATTTCCATCACCTGTTTACGGTGCTCCGAAATGCCTTCACGTGAATCTGCGACAAATGGCATGACGTAACAATTGAAAAAAGTTACTTCTGTTTCCGATCCTGCTCCGTAAAGTACACGGCCAGCCGGCACAAAGTTAAGGCTCGAAAGTTCGTTATAAAACTTTTCGAACCACTCTTGTCGTTTTTCTTCTGTTTTTTCTACTGAGGCAAGTCCCGTAGCATTTCGCTTGGCAATCTGTTCGTAGAAAACTTCAAGGGGTTTTTCAATTATATCAATTGGACGGATAATAATTCCTGATTCTCTTTCTTCTGGTTCGTCAAGTGCACTTCGGAATTCTTCTTCTACAATAACAGTTGCAGTTTTTGCTTCCCAGTCAATTGATTGAAGGAATCCTAAACCTCTAGCAGGGAATTTAGGGTCTTCCTTAATTGTTAATACGACAAAGTCACCAGCCGTTAATGTGAGTTTTTCTGTATCCTTAAAAGCATAGCGGTCAAGCATTACAAGCCGCGATACCCCTTTATGAGTAATCTTCATATCTGCTGTAATTGGATGAACCTGTGTAAATAATTGAATGTCTTCATTCAGCCTATCGACATTTAAACTGATTTTTTTTATGTCTACTGTAGACATTACAACAACTCCTTTATATAATCGATCTCAGTGATGCCTTATTTAAATGCATAACTTCTTAAGTTAAGTTACCATACTTGTACCACTTAAATCAATCATTAAACACAATATATTGTATTATTTTATAGAGCAACCACACTACATATAGTAAAATAGAAAGAGTCGAGATAAATTTGTCAAATTTAAAAAGAGGAGATTTCTTAAGTAAACAACTGATTATATTGGGAAAATGAACTAAAACCCTCTTTTTTCGACATTCTTTACATTTGCACTTTTATATTTGCGATACATACTAGTTAAGACTTGGCTTTAGCATACCTTAGTCTTAATAAAAAAATAAAAAAATTCTTTTTGCCACAATAATGTCGAATAATGTATAAACAAACGAATTAATTTTGATTCATAAGCCAATCACGAATATAATAGATATTAGAGTCATTTAGTAGAAAGGGGTAGGAACAAATTGACAGCAGTTTATACGTTGCTAGTTTTACTGGGAGCAATTATCGCTTTTTCTCTATATAATTACTTCCGCCAAAAGAAAATATTGAAAACTCTTAATGAAGAGGAATTTCGGGCTGGTTACCGCAAAGCACAACTTATTGATGTGAGGGAACCTAACGAATATGAAGGCGGGCATATCCTTGGTGCTCGTAACATTCCTATGTCTCAATTAAAAACGCGTATGAAGGAAATTCGACCTGATAAACCAGTCTATCTTTATTGCCAGAGTGGTATGCGCAGCGGTAGAGCAGCACAAATGCTAAAAAAGAAAGGCTATAACGATCTCTATCATTTAGAGGGCGGCTTCAAAAAATGGTCTGGAAAAGTGAAATCAAAAAAGTAAAATATATGCAAATGCAAAACCCGCAGAATAAGTTTTCTGCGGGTTTTTTGAGCCAATCAAAGATTAAATTCTCCACATTATTACTTGCTTCTTCCTATTAATTCAGGCAGTGTCTCTCCTTCAACCTATATTTTAAAATTAATTAGGGCATACTAATACATACATTGGATATAAGAGTAGTTTCCCCTCTACCTGTTAGGAGGTTAAATATGTCTATTAAAATTGAATTTGATCATAATTGGAAAAATGAGTTTCTGGATAGGATAAAAAAAGATGGACCTTGGGCTTCTCAAGAGATGGTACGCTTAGCTTTACAAGCAGAAAATCATTTATGTATTTCTGAATTTGAAGGATTATTAGCTACTAAGTTTCTGCCAAATCTTACTCCATTACCTCACCAACTCGAAACAGCTCAACAAGTGGTAGAAAGGATGAACGGTAAAGCAATTTTGGCAGATGAAGTTGGACTAGGAAAAACGATTGAGGCTGGATTAATTTTAAAAGAATATATGATTCGTGGACTCGTGAAAAAAGTGTTAATTCTTGTACCAGCGTCACTCGTTTCCCAATGGGTCATGGAACTGAACAAGAAATTCTACATACCTGCAATCGCTCAGCGAAAAAGTTATGTGTGGGAACAGTATGATTGTGTGGTTTCATCCATTGATACAGCCAAACGTAGCCCTCACAGAGAGATTATTGCGGAACAACAATATGATCTAATCATTATTGACGAAGCACATAAACTTAAAAATCACAAAACGAAAAACTATGAATTTGTCCAATCACTGAAAAAAAAGTTTTGTTTACTATTAACAGCTACACCTATACAAAATCGAATCGAAGAAATATTTTACCTCGTTTCATTATTAAAACCGGGCCACTTAGGCAGCCAAAGTGTTTTTTTGGAAAAATACAAAAATAAACGATTAAGCATGCAAGAAGACCAATATTTAAAAGACTTAGTGAATAAGGTAATGATTCGTAATAGAAGAGCTACAACTGGTATTGAGTGGACGGAACGTAAAGTTGAAACAATCCCTATTCAGTTTACACCTGAAGAGCGCGATTTATATGATTCGCTGGAGAATCTAAAGAATGGTGATTCTGATTTCGTTCCCCATGGCTTTTCTTTACTTACCTTAAAAAGAGAAGCTTGTAGTAGTAGAGAAGCTGTCTTTTATACATTAAAAAATATGATGAATAAATTTGAAGAACCATCAGAAAGTTATTTACAATCCATTCAAACTATCCAGTCAAAGATTGAAAAAATTACGCAAAACTCTAAAGCCGAAAAAACATTAGAATTAATCAAATCTATCGATGATAAAGTGATCATTTTCACTGAGTATCGTGCTACTCAATTATATTTACAGTGGTTCCTTCAACAACATGGAATCCGTTCTGTACCTTTTAGAGGTGGCTTTAAACGTGGAAAGAAAGATTGGATGCGAGATTTATTTAAAAATCATGTTCAAGTACTTATCGCTACTGAAGCAGGCGGAGAAGGAATCAACTTACAGTTTTGTAGTCATGTGATTAATTTTGACTTACCATGGAATCCAATGAGACTAGAACAAAGAATCGGACGTGTACATCGACTCGGACAAGAAAATGATGTCCATATTTATAACTTTGCCATTAAAGACACGATTGAAGAACATATCCTGCAACTATTATACGAAAAAATTAAGCTATTTGAACGAGTCGTTGGGGAACTTGATGAGATTTTAATGAATCTTGATTGCGGTAATATGGAAGATTATTTTAAAGATATTTTTCAACAATCACAATCAGAAGGAGAAATGAAAGTAAAGATGGAAAATCTCTCCTCATTAATTCAATTTGCGGATACTATACGAAAGGAAGACACAGCAGATGCTTCAGAAAGAAATTCATCAATATCTTGAACATTTTTTCCAAGCCAATGATTGCCAAATACTAGAGAATGGGGATGGGTTTCTAACAGTTCAATTAACGATTGATATGGATAAGGAATTGATGAATAGGCCTTTTTATTGGGTATATTTAGAAAAGACGAATGGTATTCCGAACCCGATGAGGGTAACATATATTACCGACCAGGCACGTGCACCAGATGACCTAAAAGGAGAATTAATTCATTTCGGTGCACCTCGATTACACCAATTATTTAGCACTGCAAAAAAACTAGCCGGCTTTATGAGAGTATACGAGAAGCCCAAGCTTATAAATGATTCGAAGCAAACTCCATTACACCCATGGCTCGGATTGAATGTAAAAATATCATATCAATCCGACCGAAAACGAGACATCATTAAATCCATCGGATTAAATTTACTTAATGGTGCATTACTTGATTCATTCCAAGAAAAGCTTGATCGCCTAACATTTCACTCAAAAATATCAGATTATTGCTTTACGATCTCTCCAATTATAAAGCCGGAAAGCGGATTAAACAGGATTGAAAAATACTTAATCAAAGAGCTATCTGAAGAACCTCATTTATGGGCTGAGGCTGCAATCGAAAGATGGGATGAGGATTTACAATTATTAAAACATTTCTATGCGGATTATGAGGAAAAGCCAGAAACATATGAAACGGAAAAGCAAGGGCTTAAGGAACAGTATGAGCCGATGATAAATATCGAAGTGATCAATGGCGGCATGTTTTATATAGCTACTAGGATATAAATATGTGGTTGATTCAAAAGCGACTAAGCTTTTGAATCAACTTCTACGAAAAAACATTTTCAATGATACTGGCAAAAGTCCAAATAACTGAAAATGAACAGGCAGCTTTGCTTCTCTTCTCTCCAATTTCAACTTTACTCTATCGGCTTTCGGTTGCTCAAAATGAGTCAAAAATGTTTCTGTCATATACTTCAAGTAATCATTAACTGACATAATTATTCTCCTCCCTATTTGTATAGGAAGTATTGCCTTGTTAAGTTATATTTATCCGTTCTATTATCAATTCAGTTGCTTCTTCTATCGTTAAATTTGTCGTATCTATAACAATATCTGCACATTCCAAATATATCGGAAGCCGAGCATGATACATGTCAACGATCTCACTGAGTGATTTCTCCTTGATCAATGGCCTTGTTAAATCACCTTTTAATCTATTTACAATTACTTCTGGTTCACATTGTAAAAAAACAACCGTGCCATTTTCTTTTAAAAATTGCCGATTTTCGTCTTTAAGAATCACACCCCCTCCAGTCGTCACTATAGAAGAAGCAACGCCAATCTCTTTTAGGATTTCAGTTTCCTTCATTCTAAAGTAGATTTCTCCAAACTGATTAAATATATCTTTAATCTGCATGTTTTCTGCCTTTTCTATTTGATCATCCATATCGATGACATCATATCCACTTTTTACCCCAAGTACTTTTCCAATCTCAGTTTTTCCCGCGCCCATAAAACCAATTAAGTATATAGTTGCCAACCTTTTCACTCCCAATATCCAGTTCTAATTGTTCTAAATTATTATTATATAGTAATTGGTCCCTTTCAGCATCTTCATAGTGTATGAAATTGCATTAATAAAAATTGAATCTCTTCTTGATAATACTTTTTTATCTCAGTAAGATAACCATACTCCGACATATAGATATATGATGCTTCCGTAAGTACTAATAGTGCGATTAAAGTAACGATTAACGTAATCGGATAAACGACGCCTTTTTCATTTAATATCGTACTTCCTCCTTCATTAAAGGAATAGAAAACCTAGCTTCCTCACTTGTACCATTCACAAATTCTACTGTTAATACTAATCTTTCTTCCTGCTCAACAAAAGTTGCTTTCCTCAGTTGTTGAAGCACTATCTCATGTCCAGCATTATTTACCCTCCTCCTAATCGATTGGCCATACTGCTCATAATAAATAGAGCGATTGTTTTTATCGATAAAGATTCGATTACTATATATCCATAATTTATCCGCATCTTCCACTTCCTTTCTAAATTGAATAAGGAAAAGATTCCATTCAAAATCATCCTCTACATTTATTGAGCGATCCAATGCCGAAAATGTGTGAAAAATCAGTGGAAGTATCATCATAATAATACTAAGCATTAGCATAGATAGGATTGCTTCAATTAATGTAAAGCCCCTTTCATTGTTGCAAGCAATGTTCCCGCTCCTCATAATAGACACAAGCAATCCAATCACCTTCCCTCCCCTCTTTTAACGTCAGCTCGTAATCAATATTTCTTATCGTTCTAGACTCTCGTCCACCTTCCTTCCATTTTATTTGCTTTTCCATATGTTCATATAAAAGCCTATATGCTATCAGTTCTTTTTTCTCTTCGTTTAATTGGTGTAGCATATTAAAAAGTAGTGGAAATAATGTAATGGATAGGAGAATCATAAAACTTAAAGAAAGCATACCTTCCAAAAAGGTAAAGCCCGATTCATTCTTGCACACTAAACCGCCCCCTCCCGATATAAAAAGTTAGCTTAATGCTTTCATTGTGTACCCTAAATAAAATAGTCCCGAAGTTTGAAACAGTACCATCTCGTGTAATCGTAAATTTCGTCAGATTACTTTGCTGCAAATAAATAGATATGGGCAGCTTTCGTTGAAATAATAATTTATTATTACTAATTACAGTTGCTTGATACTTATTTTCAGTTATGGAGAAATTCACGAGGATAGGCTCTTTTTGATGAATGGCATAAGCATGAGCGTAGTACAAATCTGACTGAAGTTGCGTAATAAATAGCCTTTTTTGCATCGTTTCAGCAAAATTCCCAAGGCTTAATACACTAAATGATAGTATTACCATCAATATAGTTAGAACGATTAAAAGTTCTAATATAGTAAATCCTTGCTCTCTTCGACAATAATTAGATAGGAGCTTACTCATATTTTTCCTTCTATTCTTTTCTTTCTGTGACATTACCTTTTGAATCAATCTCTATTACATTCCCATTTGGACAAACGAGTTCATCCGATTTGATGTATTTCTTTAAATCTTCAACACTCGGGGTAACATTATTCTCCATTCTATATGCTTCTACTTGTCCACGCAGCATTTGTACATATGCTTTACAGCCTTTTTCGTTAATAGTCGAACTATGGTTCGTTACATTCGGCAAGGCAACAAGCAAAATAATCGTAATTACTAGTAAAACAATCATCATTTCGACTAACGTAAAACCTTTTTGATTATTTATTAATTTTTTGAACATTGTTTTAATCTCCTTTTATATAGA
This sequence comes from Lederbergia lenta NBRC 16444, assembly GCF_001591545.1. GTDB lineage: Bacteria > Bacillota > Bacilli > Bacillales > Bacillaceae_C > Lederbergia > Lederbergia lenta. The sequence goes on along the minus strand of NZ_BCVC01000001.1, from coordinate 862,652 downwards.
TTCAATCATTTGAAACATAGGTAAAAAAATTGACATATATACTGTGATCACTATCAAACCAATTAAAACGAAAATGATCGGTTGGATGATTTGAAACACTTTAATCGTTTTTTCTTCTAATGTTTGTAAACATATTTGACTAAAATATTGTAATTCACTATCAAGCCTTCCATTTTGTTCACCGTGCGCAATTATTACTTTCAGTTCTTCCTCTATATAAGGAAGCTCAGAAATAGCATCAGAAAAGGAATAACCAAGCATGAGTAAATCTTTTATCTCTTCTGCTGTTTCTCTTAATAAAGGTCTAAAGTTTTGTGCTTCCATAATTTTAATCACTTCGTTCATAGAGAAGCCGCTTTTCAGAAGAAAACTCCATTCTCTGGAAAGAAAAACAGTCTGGTACAATGTATAAAAGGAATGAATTAGTGGGACACGAGAATAAAACGAGGCTTTCTCTATCGCAGTTTTTTTATTTATTACAGTTTTAATGACTATAAAAACAGCACTAATTGCTAAGATCAATGATGTAAAATAGATGGAGATATTTTGCGTAAGATGGAGGATTAGGGTGATGCCCACACCGGGCTGAAAATCCATAGAACTATAAAGCGTTTTAAAACGTGGAAGTAAGAGCCATTGCATTAAAATACCAATGATCACCAATACAAAGAGGAGAATAAGTGGATATTGCATTAAGTTGAATAACTTTTTTCTTTCTGATGTTTTTCGTAATAAATACTCTCCGCTTTCTTTTAATGCTTCAGCTATATATCCATGTTTATCCGCAAAAAACAGCTGTGCACAAGCTTGATTATCAAAATGACATTCGGATAAAACTTCATAAGGTGGCTTACCTCCTTGAATCCCATCAATCATACGCATATATAAGTCCTCATGTTTACGATTAAGGCGGCTTTGAAATACCAAAGCTTCATTTAATGTAAAACCGTTGATCAGCATATCACTAATTCTTATTAGCGCTCCCCCTTGCTCTTTCAGGGTCAACCTATTCTTCAAGTACCCAGTGTTTATATTCTTCGACAGGAACGTAGCCAAGCGCAATCCCCTTTCTAATCAAATCTTTGATCAATGGATAATGATATACCTCTTTTCCTCCCTTCGATTCTTCTAGTGCACCTACTAATGCTTGCCCATAAAGAATTTCATACACACCAGTTCTTTTCGCTACCCTACGCGTACAAAATTTCGAACAGCTTTCCCCACATAAAGGGCATAAAAGCGCTATTAAACGCTGTGCCATAATTCCAATTAAGGTTTGTTCAATATCTTGCAGTTTTACACCAAATTCAAGTAACCGATAGATTGCTCCTTTGGCATCACGGGTGTGTAAGCTTGTCAATACGAGATGTCCGGTTAATGCAGCTCTTATAGCAATATGAGCAGTTTCCGCATCACGAATCTCTCCGATGATAATAACATCTGGGTCATGCCGTAAGATTGCTTTTAACCCAGTACTGTAGGTAATACCAGCTTTATCATTTAACTGTACCTGTAATAACATATCACTTTGTTTCTCTACAGGGTCTTCTAACGTTACTACCCGGCGATTTAACGTACCTGCGCAATGCTCTGCAACTGCGTACATTGTCGTCGATTTACCGCTGCCGGTTGGACCTGTGAAAATTAGCATTCCATGAGCGTGTAACATAAAGGATTTAAGTATAGGAGAAGTAGACGGAAATAGAGACATCTTTTCTAGGATAAAGGAGTGATCTTGGGGCAAGATACGAATGACAAGACTTTCTTTTGCCAATGTAGTTGGAAGTGTAGAAATTCTTAGTGCGATTAACTGATTATTGAGATTTAGTTCGAAGGATCCACTTTGAGGCTTTCTTTTTTCACTTATGTCGATTGATGACATAAACTTCAAATGTGAAATTAGTCTCTCCCCTGCTTGGAAAGGAATGGATTGAATTGTCGTTAGTAAACCATGGAGTCTAAACTGAATGTGATAGTTATGTTTCCGAGGAGTAATATGGATATCTGTTGCCGTGAGTTGTATTGCTTGTTTAAGAAGGAGATCTGCTATTTTTTCAATAGACATTTTTCATAAAACACCACCTATTCTTTTTCGTTATTTTACATTATTCGACGCTAGTTCCCTATCTCCTGCTAAAAAAGGAAAATAATTATTTTCTTTTTTCATTTTTACTTTAATGAGGTATACTAAAGGGGAAGGATCAGCGGATGCAAAGGTATTTTAATCACGCATTCGTCACAAACACAGCTACTCATATATTTACATTATCAGCATATTTCCTTTATAATGAGTAATTGATGGATAAATGGCTGTAAAGGAGGGATACATATGGATCGTATGTACAGAGGGTTAGCATTCTGGACTGGTATTTTTGCAATTATGTTTTATTTAGGTGGCATGGACAAAACCGCACTGCTCTTTCTTGGGCAAACGGGATTCTTTGTACTTCTTAGCTATTTAAGATTATCTGAGCGGATGTATATGTATGTATTTGGCGCATACTTAACTGTATTCTTTGCCGGATTTACATACTATACATTATTCCTAATGCCTCCAGGTGGCGGACTATAAGAATAACGTAATCTTCTTAAAACAGCATGTGCTTTGAATCAAGCTAAAACCAAATATTATATGCTTAATCTAAGTGCATAAAGACTTTTAACAAAAGAGCTTCTGATTTCAATCGGAAGCTCTTTTGTTATGCAAACAAACTCTTGGCAACCCTTGATATGCTGTTCTAGCCTTTTAGAAAATGTATCGATTCTTTCCATTAATTTGGAACCTATTTTGTGTATATTCGTATTACAAGAGAGATACATAAGAAAAGAGGGAGAAAATGAATGACTACGGTTTAACGGTCCAAGGCTTAACTAAAAAAATCGGATCAAAAACAATTGTTAATGATGTAAGTTTTGATGTAAAAAAAGGTGAAATATTTGGATTGCTCGGTCCGAATGGTGCAGGTAAAACCACAATCATCCGAATGATTGTAGGCTTGATTAATCGAACTGCGGGTAAGGTTATCGTCAATGGTCATGATTTGGATGTCCATTTCACAGAAGCATTAAATGAAATTGGCGCAATTGTAGAAAACCCAGAATTTTACGGCTATATGACGGGATATAAAAACCTTATTCATTACAAACGCATGTCTCAAAAAGATATTACAGATGAGAAGCTACAAGATACGATCAAATTGGTAAAGTTAGATCACGCTGTTAATCAAAAAGTAAAGACATATTCGCTCGGAATGAGACAAAGACTTGGAGTAGCTCAAGCAATTTTGCATACACCATCTTTATTGATTTTAGATGAACCTACAAATGGTCTGGATCCATCAGGAATCCGCGAATTTCGAGATCATCTTAGAATGTTAGCGAACAATGGCATCTCAGTATTAGTTTCTTCCCATTTATTATCCGAAATGCAATTAATGTGTGATCGCTTTGCAATTATAGATAAAGGGAAATTAATACATATTGAATCTATGCAAGAAACAACAAATATGGAAAACGATTTATTACGTGAAGTTACTTTCACGACAAATAACAGCGAATCGGCCTCCCTAGCGCTTGCATCCAAAACCAAAACAGGGTTAACATTGGAAATTTTGAATGATACACAGTTCAAAGCTACTATTGACTACCAATCAATAAGTGAAATAAATAAGCTTCTCGTTCAATCAGACATACACGTGTACGAAATTTCTAGTGTCAAAAAGACCTTAGAAGATCGATTTATGGAGTTAACAAATAGTGAAAGAGAGGTAAGCCTTCGATGATGTCACTTGTTCGTAACGAATTAATGAAAATATTTTCCAAAAAGAGTTCATGGATTTACATGATTGCTATCTTTACTGTATTGTTGGGTGGTGCTACCATCTATTATATTTTACTGAAGAAATTTCCTGAAATGAGCAACGGCTCACCGACTACTTGGACTTATATGAATACAGTTATGCTCGGTGTCAGCACGCTTGTTACGTTGTTTACAGTTATCGTATGTAGTGCCAATGTTTCAGCAGAGTTTGCGAGTGGGACGATTAAACAATTATTAATTCGCCCATATCCACGATGGAAAATTTTATTATCCAAATATATTGCTGTAACTATATACTCTATGTTGCTTCTGCTTACCCTTGTAATTTCCGGATATTTAATCGGCTTAATCTTCTTTGGGGCCGGAGGCTATAATGCTACATTTGAGGAGTTCTCATTAACTGGTACATTCGAAGGAGTAATAGGCACACAAGTCATGAAGAAAATTTTGCTTTTCTTGCCTAGCCTTTTTATTATCACTACCATTTCTTTCATGCTTTCTACCCTATTCAAAAGTCAAGCATTAGCTGTTGGTGTTGGAGTATTTGTCCTATTTTTCAACAGTACAATTGGGGGTATTCTCTATTTCCTAATGGAAAAGTTTACATGGACAAAGTATCTGATCTTCTCCCATCTTGATTTATCTATATACGCGATACAAGATACAATTGCGCCTGGGGTTACACTTGGTTTTTCAAGTATATTATTAGTTGCATATTATATTGTCTTTATGGCCATAACTTTTATCTTCTTTCAAAAACGAGATATTTCCTTTTAACAGCAAAAGGTTGTCCAAGAAGTAGTAGTTGACTTTTTGGACAACCTTTTTATTTATTCATGTTAATCTGGGTGTTGATTTCAGCTCAAGCGCTCGTTGTGTTTTCCCGACTCGTTTTTGCCCGCACATTCACTATATTAATGCCAAATAATGAGCGACTGCTCCTTATTGTTTTATTACAAAAAAGGGTTGCTGCTTCTTTCTCTCTCTACAGTTGTAGCAGGACCATGACCAGGAAGCACAGCTGTTGCTTCAGGTAACGTGAGTAGCTTGTTTTTGATACTTAGGATCAATTGTTCATGACTCCCTTCTGTTAAGTCTGTACGGCCTATACTACCCGAGAACAGGGTGTCTCCTGCGAAAACAATATTCATATCATTCACATAAAACGAAAGACTGCCAGGAGAATGTCCTGGAGTATGTAATAATTTAAATGAAAATGGACCAATTTGAAGATCCTTTTCATTCGACAATAGTTTGTCAGCATCTCGTGCTTTTATTAAATCACCTACTGGAAAACGTCCTGATCCATTCAATGATGGATTTGCCAACCAATCTTTTTCCAACTCATGAATATAAACAGGTATATTCCATTTGTCGCGCACAATATCAACTGCCCCAATATGATCAAAATGAGCATGGGTCAATACAATTGCAAGTGGCTTATACTCTTCTTGGCTAATAAACGTATTCAACGCATCACCTTCAGAACCTGGATCAAAAATAATACACTGCTTATCAGCGTTGTATAGGATGTAACAATTTGTTTGATATGCACCTAAGGGAATTTGTTTCCAATTCATTTTAATTCCTCACTTTATTCGTTTCTATAATTTTATCATGTTAGGGTATAATACGAAAAGAATTGATTCTTTGCTCCGTTTTTTATTCTTGTGTATACTAATAGTAGGCTTTCATAGAAGTGTCACTATTACTACTCGACAAAATTGAAAAAAAGCTATAAAATATGTAGGGACGTAATCATTTATTAATAAGTACTAATGGAAGTATTTGCAGAAGGAGGCTTTTAATATGGGAACGGTTATTATTTTTCTTTTAGTTGCTATACTTGCTGTATTTGGAACGATCAGCGCATTGAAAAACAAAAATCTTCTTGGAATCATTTTTGGACTCGGTACTGTTTCAGTATTTGGCTTTTTCGCCATCGCATCATTATTGAAAATTTCCGAATCGCTTCCCCAAGGCTAAAACAAATTCAATCATAAAGCGAAGCATCGTATAACGATGCTTCGCTTTTCTCATTCTGCTTTATTGTCCTTCATTATCTTTTCTATTTTACCAGTCTTTAAATTCAACAAATTCTCCAATTGATACCCATATAAACACTGATTTCCGCTAGCGGCACATGATATTGGTTGATTGTCAATATCTACGATCAATTCCTTTTCTTTGCCATCGTCTAAATCAAGTTCAATTAACTTAAATCCATCATTATATGTATCAACGCTAGCATGTGTTTCGGGGGCAAACGTAATAAACTTATTCTCTGCCACATTATAATCATAATAAGGGATAAGCCAATCAGCATACTGCGTTAAGTTAGGCTTTTCTAATAAATTCTTACGCTTCATTGACAGATCAAAGAATTGGTATTCAAAGACTGTCTGATTATTCTTTGGAATAGTAATGACCATCAAGTAATCGGAAAACACATCAAAACGATATACTTCATCCTTTAATAATTCGGTCTTTTTATCCCTATCAATAAAAGTTTTCCAAAGCGGGGCAAAAAATGCTTCATCATTTTCATTCCATCTTTGTTCAATTACAGAGTTTCCCAACCATTTCATAAATGGTTCAAGATGCGGAACTTTGTTCATGTTATTAGTACTCAGATCGAGATGGTGTATATCATATGTCCAATCCTCGTAAAAAGCTGTAATGAACATTTGGGTTGCATCTTTTTTATTCCATTCTATCGCTAATTCGTAAGACTCGATTTCGGTTGAAAAAGAAATATCCCCTTGTGCATCTGTAATAAATACTTCTGCTCCATGGGTAGATGGAGAAGTATGTATAAGTAATTTTTCTTGCATTGGGTGGATAATTACATTAACGATGGGTGTGGAAGAGGCAAAAATAATTTCTGAATCACCTTTATAAAGTTCATATGAGGATACATAATACTTCCCTTTATCCACATAAGAATATAGTATCGTTTGATCATCAAGCCAACCATAACTTTTTTCAAATTTCCCCGAACCAACATCCAATGGGACCACGGGTAAATTTACAGAATTGCTCTCATTGCTCTCACTTTTATTGAGGGGCTCTGGTGAGGGACTTGCATCCATAGATTTTTCTATACATCCACTAAGTAATAGAATGATTATTACGTTCATTAAAATACAAAACTTTACCGTTAGCCGCACATACACTCCCCTCCCCTATTAATCCATCATACTACTAATTACCGTATTCTAAAAGAAATTATGTTACGAAACTATTACAAAAAGCTGATACAATAAAGATTTGCTCGGCCTTCCGTATGCAAGCATAGTAAACAAAAACTATACTCGATAAAATTCAGACTGCCGAGCATGTAAGAAAGTCTATGTTTATTTCCCATTAATGGGTAGTATTACTCGTGTAATCTGGATCTTCATAAAACCGTAGAAGGTCGCCATAAATAATTTTGTCGGAGTAATTAAGTTCCTTACTCGCTTTCTCTTTAAATGGTTCACAATAGGAAGCTTCAACTTGTTCTTCGGTATCTTTGGAATAACATGTATTATCGGCATAGACATAATCCTTTGTAACGAAACGTCCATCTCTAAATACTGTAAAGTCTCGGTGATCCGGAGAAAATAAATCTTCTCCAAACTGGATATCCTTTTTCGTATTAATGCCTAAGAGATGAAGGAGAGTAGGTTTTAAATCAATTTGCCCGCCTATTTTGGAAATGGTTTTTCCTTTTCCATTGTCGGTGACACTAGGGATATGAACGATTAGTGGTACGCGTTGGAGCTGAGTATTTACAAATGGCGTCACTTCTTTCCCTAAATACTGTGACATTGCTTCATTATGATTCTCAGAAATTCCATAATGGTCTCCATACATGACAATAATTGATTCTTCATAAATACCCTCGTCTTTCAGCCTTTGAATAAAGTCTTTCACTGCTTCATCCATGTATCTTACCGTAGTAAAATATCGATTCAATGTACCGCTCTTAGAATCATATTCATCAATTAATTTATCTTCACCTTCGACTCTAAACGGGTGATGATTCGTCAAAGTGATCATCTTTGTATAAAAAGGCTTTGGAATTGTTTTCATTATGTCCACCGATTGTTCAAAAAATGGGATATCCTTCATCCCCCACCCTACAGAATTTTCAGGTGTGATGCTGTAATCTGTGGCTGAATAAAAATAATCATAGCCTAGTGCTTGATACATAATATCCCGGTTCCAGAAACTTTTATTATTCGCATGCATCGTGGAAGAATGATATCCATTATTCGCTAGTTTTTGAGCCATAGCATCGTACTTATTTCCTGAATGCGTAAAGAAAACGGCCCCGCGGTTTAAAGGATATAAAGAGTTTTCAAGTAAAAATTCGGAATCGGAAGTTTTCCCTTGGCCTGTTTGATGATAAAATTCATCGAAATAATAACTGTCTTTAATGAATTCATTAAGAAAAGGTGTAACTTCTTGACCATATACATCGTTATTCATTACAAAGCTTTGCATGGATTCCAATGAAATGACAATTAAGTTTTTCCCTTCAGCGACACCAAACATATCTTTGTCAGGTTTAACAAAACTTGCACTTATATAATTATCAATATCTACTAATTCACTACCATTTGCCATGGCTCGTTGCGCCGATGATTTTGATTGTAGAAAAATATCATACAAATGATAATTATATGTTCCGAGATTTTTCACAAGCATTTCTCTGTCAAATGTTCGTGTTAATAATTGGGGACGTTCAGTCTCAGCAAGACCTAAGTTTAAAAAGAGCATGGCAGTTGCCACTAGGAAATATGCACGTCTATTTGTCTTTTTAACTGGGGTGATCTTGATCGCCGTTGATTTAAACTTCATGATAATGAATAAAATGGCTATATCAATGAAATAAACAAAATCATACCAATGAATTTCTGTTATAGCGCTATCACCAAGGTCAGCAAAGTTACTCGTTTGGAATAGTACTGGTAAAGTTAAGAAATCGGTAAAAAAACGATAAAACACTACATTACCATATAACACAAATCCTAATATGAAACTAGTAATAATAATATATCGATTACGAACCTTTTCCGAATTTAAAAAAAGAGAGATACCCAATACAAAAAGTAAAAAGCTTAAAGGGTTAATAAATAATATCAGCTCTTGCATAAAATTTTCTAGTTTTATATTAAAGCTTGTTTTATAGACAATATAAGTTTTGCCCCATAACATAAGTGTGGCTACGATCGGAAGTGAAATACTAAACTTTTTAAGCTTACTCAAAACATTTACCTCCTACTGAATATGTAAAAGTACTTCCCATTCATTAATTGAAAACAATGAATGGACTAACGAATATCATAATATGTTTATAAAAAAATTAATTCCTTCGTTTATTAAGCCAAGCAATGAACCTCCAAAGGAATCCTATTCATGTTCTTATATATATAGACGTTTTAAACATCAAAAAGTTTCAGGATTGTCTTTGTAAATTGTTTTTATAACTTAAGACCTAGGAAGGAATAGAAATTATATTTACAATCCATCAGCACAAAAAAAACAAGAACCACTGGCTCCTGTTTAACTTCCATCTATTCAACTTTCGCCTAAACAAACAGATCTATTCTGAATTGCTTACCCTCTCATTTCAAGATTTTATGAAAATAATTGATAATAGAGTTTCTTTGCTTCCCTTATATCCTTCATTCCGTGAATGAATAGTCGTCCATCTTTAAACAAAACGAATGCACGTTTCTTTATAGAGAAACTCAGTAAAAATTCGTTTCTTTTTATTTTCTCTACATATGAGGGCAATTGCTCCGCTACTTCTTTTAATTCTATTGCTAATTGCCTAGGCGGCCGAATTTGTACTGTATTGCGACCGCAAAGTACTGCAAACTTAGTTCTATTTTCATCATTTAAAAATGGATAATCTCGGTCTGCACCACACGAAGGACATTCCTCTTTCTTTAATGAATCTATTTTCATTTGCGTCATTTGATTATTCCAAAGATCAAAATACACAAGCTTTGTACGCAATGAATTATTATCATTAACTAGAATCTTAAGCGCCTCCGTCGTTTGAAAAGCGGCCACCATTTGTGCAGCCGGGCTAATGATTCCAACCGTATCACATGTTAGATTCGTTTCCGGTAAAGTGTCTAACATACAATATAAACAAGGTGACTTCCCAGCGTGAATAGTTAAACTAACTCCTGTTGCTCCAACACAAGCGCCATAAATCCAAGGGATCTTCCACTTTTGCGAAATATCATTCAGAATTAGGCGCGTTTCAAAGTTATCCGTCGCATCTAAAATAAGATTCGGTGTTTCATCTGTTAAATATTGTTCTAACCAAGTGGGATCCGCCTCTTCCACATATGTTTCTAGTTCGATGGTTGAGTTTATTTTTTTTAGTTCTTCACCTATTGCAATAGCTTTTGGCCATTTTTCATAAGCATGTTTCTCTTTATACATTTGCTGACGCTGCAGATTAGATATTTCCACATAATCGCGATCAACAATAGTTAACTTACCAACACCCGCTCTTGCAAGCATCTCCCCATTTGCTGTGCCTAGAGCACCCGCTCCAATCATTAAAATATGTGCAGCTTTTAATCTTATTTGTCCTTCTTTACCTATCGGGGTAAACATCTCTTGGCGAGAATACCGGCTATTCATTATATGCTTATCCCTGTTAATGGACTCGAAGCTTCAGCATATTTTTTCTTTGCAATTCTTCCAGCTTTATATCCCTGTCTACCTGCCTTCACGGCCCATTTCATTGCTTCAGCCATTTGAACAGGATTTCCCGCTCCAGATACTGCGCTATTTAATAGCACTCCATCTGCTCCTAACTCCATCGCAAATGCAGCATCACTTGGGGAGCCAATCCCCGCATCCACAATCACCGGGACTTTAGCATCTTTGATAATTAATTCAAGATTTATTGGATTAACGATACCTAATCCAGAACCAATAGGTGAAGCTGCCGGCATAACTGCGTGAACCCCGAGCTCTTGGAGTCGTTTTGCTAAAACAACATCGTCTGATATATACGGCAAAACAATAAATCCTTCCTCGAGTAGTTGTTCACTCGCTTTTAGTGTCTCAATAGGATCAGGTAATAACGTTTTATCACAACCAAATACCTCCACTTTCACCATATGACAAAGCCCCGAGGCTTTTGCTAAACGAGCAATTCGAACTGCTTCTTCAGCCGATTTTGCCCCTGCTGTATTTGGTAAAAAGCAAAATTTCTTTAGATTAATTTTTTCTAATAGGTTGGGTTGTTGTTCATCGAAAATATTCATTCTTCTAACTGCAAAGGTCAGTACCTCTGTATCAGAAACAGCGACCGATTCCTTCTGGATATCAACGGATGAAAATTTCCCTGTCCCTAAAAATAAACGTGATTGGAAAGTATAAGGTCCTATTTTTAACATGTTATCCTCCTCCTACAAATTGAACGATTTCAAAATGATCATTGTCTGTGATTTCCATTTCGCTCCATTCACTTCTCCCTAAGATCCTACCGTTCTGCTCTACTATTGCTAAGTCCTTATTTAAGGATAAAAAATGAATTAATTCTTTTACCCTTGTTACTTCTATTGGTATTTCTTGCATTTTGCCATTTAGGACAATTTGCATGTCATCACCTCCTAGACAAACTAAAAACCACTATCTCAGCAAAGATAGTGGTTATACATCAATAAAAAAGGTTTACACCTCTAAACAGAGGCTCAAAAACCTATTTCCCCACTTCCCTTCGCTGGTATTAACCAGATCAGGTTCCAAGAGTCCCGAAGTCGATCGCTTCAATCTCAGCCTTCTTAAAAGGCACCTCTAGTAGTTTAATAAAATTGAATATAAAGTTTACACAAAATATCCTATCATGTCTATCTAGACCTTGTCAAACTATTTAGAAACATCGATATATTTTGGATTATCCTTTCATTTTATTTAAGAGAATGATATGCTTTCCATTAAGAAATCCATTCTAAATTAAAGAAACACTAGGGGAATCCTTTTTTAGGACTGAGAGAAGAGTATAACTCTGATACCCTTATTACCTGAACAGGTTCGTACCTGCGGAGGAAAGTGACAAGTCTATTTTCACGCGTATTTTTTTACGCGGCGATACATCAGACCACTTTCCATTTCAGGAAAGTGGTCTTTTTACTTACAAAGGAGATATCAATATGAAATTAATTACTGTCACTGACGATCGCATGACAGAAAATAAGCTCGTTCACACCCTACTTCATATCGAACCATATGTATCAGCAATTATATTACGAGAAAAATCCAAATCCGAAGAAACATTAAAAATGATTATCGAAACACTTTACAAGAATAAATTTGATTTGCGCAAATTAATTATTCACGGGAATAGACATTTAGCGATATCAACGGGAATTAACCGTGTACAATTACCCAATAATGCTCCCCCTATAAATGGTATAAAATTGGAGTATCCACAACTTTCCTTAGGACGATCCATACACTCCATCGACAATGTTGCCGAACCTGTTGACTGGCTACTATATGGCCATATTTACAAAACAGCTTGCAAAAAGGGGATTATGCCACGCGGTCTTAAAGCGCTGCGAGAAATAACGTTTCATGCACATTGCCCTGTGTATGCAATTGGAGGCATTAAGCCCGAACACGTCCAATCAATCCGTGATGCTGGAGCTGCGGGTATCGCCGTAATGTCCTCTATATTCGGCGTAGCCAAACCAGAGAAAGCTGCAAAAGAATATGCAAAAGCTTGCGAGGTGTCCATCCATGACTCAATCTGTTGATGTAGCTATTATTGGTGGAGGAATTATCGGAAATACTGTTGCTTATTTCTTGGCAAAAGAGGGGCTATCTGTAGCAATTTTGGAAGCCGCTAAAATTGCCTCGGGCTCAACAAAAGCAGCAGCGGGAATGCTCGGGGCTCATTCAGAGTTTACTGGTAACAGCGCCTTCTATTCTTTTGCTAAAGAAAGTCAGTACTTATATGAACGGATCAGATCTGAAGTAGAAAAACTGTCAGGGATTGCCTTTGAACATACTAAAGGAGGAATCTTACAATTTAACCATCAAAAAGGAGAACCAATTCACTTTAAAGGAAAGCATATATTACCCGAAGTTATTCGTAGGTCAATCCCAAATGTGAATGTGCCTCAAGATGGCGGATTTTTATTTACTGAAGATATCCACATTCATCCAATTAAGACTTGCTATGCATTTTCTTACGCTGCAAGAGCACTTGGAGTATCTATTTATGAGAATACACCAGTGTTTTCTATAGACGAAGATGTAATTCAAACGCCTTCATTTGAATTACAGGCGAATCACATCGTTATTACTGCTGGAATTGAAAGTAGATCACTTTTACCTCTTCATTTATCTGGAGTGAAAGGGCAATGCATGAAACTTGAGGCTCCTGGGGTTACACTACCATACACACTATTTTATGAAGGAACATACATGCTTCAACGGGTAGATGGAACGCTCGTTGTTGGCGCAACGATGGAATTAGATGATAGTGAGGGTATTACGGCTGACGGTCAAGAAAGCTTAGCACTTATCGCAGAAAGTTTTTTACATGGCTCATCACAATTTAAAGTGCTGGATCGGTGGTATGGCTTTCGTCCGAAAACAATAGACGATCTTCCGTACATAGGACTTATCCCTAATTCAACCAATGTGTACGTTGCAACAGGTCATTTTCGCAATGGGATTCTTCTAGCACCCGCCACCGCAAAATTGATTAAGGACTTCATTCTTAAAAATGATATTTCCGAGGAGTTTTTGACTGCTTTTAACCCTGGTAGAGGGATAGCTACATATCAATATAACTGAAACTTTAAAAGGCCGCCGAGACTTTTGTCTCGACAGCCTTCATATTAAAGTCTGCTCTATTTTACGAACTGACAATACTATAAGCTTTTAACCAATTTTATTAGCGGCTAACCATGCTGCGCCGACGATTCCAGCGTCATTTCCTAATTCCGCTAACAAAATTTCTGTATTTTCAGCAATTGGTTTAAATGCATATTTTTTATATTTAGCTCTTAATGGTGTTAATAAAATATCGCCTGCTTTGGATACTCCTCCACCAATTACAATTTTCTCTGGATTTAGAATTGCAGAGGAATTCGCCAAGGCAATTCCTAAATAATCGGCAAGAAGTTCTACAATCTCATTTGCTAATTTATCACCTTTTGCGGCTGCATCAAAAACATCTTTCGCAGTTACTGTACCACTACTTTCTACAATCGGTTTCAATAATGATTCCCCATCATAAACTTTGAGTTTATCAAGTGCAGTTCTAACAACACCAGTGGCAGATGCCACTGTTTCTAGACATCCTGTTTTACCACAATTGCACATGTATCCACCATTTGAAACCGAGGTAATATGACCGACTTCACCAGCTGCACCTTTGCTACCATGAACAATATCACCTTTATAAATGATTCCCCCGCCGACCCCCGTACCAAGTGTAATGCAAATCAAATCTTTTGATCCTTTTCCTGCGCCTTTCCACATTTCACCAAGTGCAGCAACATTCGCATCATTATCAATTGCTACAGGTACATTTAATGCTGATTGCATTAAATCTCTTAACGGAAAATTATCTTGCCATCCAATGTTTACAGCTTCAAATAATAGTCCTTTATCTGTATCTACTGGACCAGGAGCACCAACTCCTGCAGCAACTAATGGACTGACATCGCCATGTAATTCAATTAATTTAGATTGAACCGAATCGCCAACCTCACTAATAATTGCCATTCCCCTATTATCTTTATTCGTTGGTATTTCCCATTTATGCACAAGTTCACCTGTTTCGGTAAAGAATGCTAGTTTTATAGAAGTACCCCCAATATCGATACCTGCCAGCCATTTTTCACTCATCTCATTTTCCCCACTATTCATTATTTTTTTTGTTCTTTAGTTATTTCATTTCTTAAAATTAAAAGAGCCTGTTGAAATTGTTCTTTTGGAATTAAATTAGCAAAATATAAATCTTTTATTTCGGCTTCCATCAATTCTAAATCAGCAATGCGCTCTCCCACATATACAAATATACCAAATTTTTTTAATAATTGTTGCACATCATAAACAGTATTCATAATTGCCTCACTTATAAACAAATTAAGTTAACTATTGTGTTTCAAGTTTCTTAAGAAGCGCTTCATACTTTTCATCCTCATACAATGATAGAGCTTTTTGTACATGTTTTGCCTGTTCCAAGTCTTCCGCTTCATAATATAAAAGTGCTAAATTAAATTGCGCCTCATGAAAATCGGGATTCAATCTAATTGCTTGTTGCAAGTGTTCTTTTGCCGCTGCATATTGTTCTCGATATATTTCTAATAAAGAAAGATGGAAATAAGTAATTTCATTCCCTTTATCTGTCGCAACATAATCACTAAGCAAACGATAGGCTTCTTCCATTTCACCCTTTTTCATTTGCTTCTCAGCTAGATTATTTACGACTTCTGGTCGATCGCTATGATAACCAAAATAAAGCATCGTTGACACAACTGCGGCAGTAATGATGACAAAACCCGCTTGCTGAAGAGATCGGCGTTTCTTCGGAAAGTGAACAATGCCTGTGGCAAGAAATCCACCCAGTAAACCACCAATATGTCCAGCATTATCAATCCCAGATACTGAAAATCCAAAAACTAAGTTTATCCCTATTAAAACAATTACGTTCATGCCCATCGTTCTGAAAAAAACTTGAGGATACACAACGCCAAGATATAGAAGTGCACCAAAACAACCAAAAATAGCACCACTAGCACCCGCTGATAAGTTTCCAGTAAAAACAAAACTTGCAAGTGTCCCAGTAAACCCAGAAAATAAATAAATCCATAAAAATCTTGCGCGCCCGAACATTTTCTCAACGGCAATTCCTAAATAATACAGCGCTAATGTATTCATAACGAGATGCAATATCCCGATATGTAAAAAAACAGGCGTAATAAAGCGCCACCATTCCCCCTCAAGAATAAGTGGATTATACTTAGCACCAAATTTGATTAATGTTTCGGTATTTGTGCTACCTCCATTGACCTCTAGCAATAGGAATACAATCACTTGAATAGCCATAAAAGCGTATGCAAAAAAAGGTTTACTGTACTCAAATAATTGTCTTTCCTCTTTCAATTGTTGTGAGGCCTTCTTATGTATGCTTGTTTTTAGCGAAACAATTTCTGATTCATCATAATCCGAATCGATTTGAAAATCAAGCTGATTATCAAGTATTTGACCAACTGCTTTTAATGCTTCATATGTATTTTCATTAGCCATTACAACTGTTTCTATTGTGACTTTCTCATTACTTAACTCATTATTCTCTATTAAGTATTCATAGTCATCTACAGGTAGATAGGTTGATATGTATAAATTAAGGACTGTTAACTTTTTGACAAATAAATGCTTCCTAATTTTTTCAGATTGAACGGACAGTATTTGAATATCACGTTTTATCTTGTTGGCCCAGTCCAAATCAAATCTAACTAGACGGATTAATCTTGCATTTTTATTTTTCTTATTTTCAAACCATAATTCAGTTTGGTTTTCATTTGCTCTTATTAATCGATAGCCACCTTCATTTGACAAAAAGTGGGCCAATCTCCAAAATAAATAATCTTCGCGTCGTCCAGACAATATGCAAGCCTCTCTTTCATACTCAAAACAAAGCTCGTCTCACTTCTATTCTAACTATAACCAAAATAAGCATTAGATGCAAAAACAATGTACAAACAAATACCAGCTAGCTAACAGCAATAGCAGAAAGCGCTCGTTCAGAGGCAACAAGCATAAGGCAAGTTGTATAGAAGTTCGATTTGTACCTTCTCAACAGATTAACTTATGCTTGTTGGTCCTAGCGCTTAAAGCGAGACGGAGGTCATCATTTACAAAAGTTATCCCCAAAAAGTGAATGTTAGATCTCTTTAAACCTATTTTCGAAAAGCGCTACTGATAAATTTTTCCCGAACGCCAGGCATCTTCATAGCTGTGCTAACGCTCATTTTTCTCAACCATCTATTACTAAGAATGCAATTAAGCAATTGATAGCGTCCCTTATACACAGCCACTGATAAAATGGCAAGCATGAGTAATTTACCAAACTGTTTCATTTGCCATCCCTCCTTCCACTATTGTGTGAAGAAGTGATAAATATATTCATTTTTACATCGATCTATCAGCAAATGATTATTTCCTGATCAGTTATAATCTTTTCTACCGGTAAATCATGGTTTTCATACGGCAAACCCTCCATTACCTGTTCAGAAAAAGCCAGTGAAATTGTTTCTCCTTGAAATCTTTCAAGATAACGATCATAATATCCCCCGCCAAAGCCAACTCTATATCCTCGATGGTTAAATGCTAAACCTGGAACAATTAATAGATCGATCTCTTTACTATGTATGTCTTTTTGCTCTCTTATTGGTTCAAATAAATTCATATATACTATTTCTAATTGATCAAAAGAAGTAATTTCTTTAAATTTCATCTCTTTTGTCACGGCCATACATTTTGGGATAACCATTCGTTTCCCCATCGCCCATCCTGCTCTAATCAATTGCCACGTATCTACCTCAGGAAAGTGTGACATCGTGATACCGATAGTTGTAGCATTCTTCCACTCCGAAGTCGCTGTTAAACAACTTGCGATAAGATACGAACGGTGCTCATAGGCAATTCTGTCCATTGACTGAAGTTGATCGCTCATCTTACGGCGCAATGTTTTTTTATCCACGCTGCCACTCCTTTTTCAAGTAATAAAAAAAGCCAGATCACTGGTGCGTACAGTGGTTTGGCTTTTTTCTTGTATTTATTTTGTTTCACGGTGCAAAGTAACCCGTTTTTCTCTAGGGCAGTATTTTTTAAGCTCAAGACGGTCAGTATTATTACGTTTGTTTTTTGTTGAAATATAATTACGCTCATTGCATTCCGTGCAAGCTAATGTAATATTTACGCGCATGTCTTTCCCTCCAAACTTCATTGCATTCTTCACTATTCATACGACTTTTCTATAATATCACTTTTTTTTTAGAAATGCTAGTCCAAATTACAGATATATCGCCTCTCCCCTATATAAAATCACTTACATTAGAGGAATTGTTCACTTTATGCTATAACTAGGATAAA
This sequence comes from Lederbergia lenta NBRC 16444, assembly GCF_001591545.1. Taxonomy (GTDB): domain Bacteria; phylum Bacillota; class Bacilli; order Bacillales; family Bacillaceae_C; genus Lederbergia; species Lederbergia lenta. The sequence continues at coordinate 844,693 of NZ_BCVC01000001.1, read as the reverse complement.
ATATTTATTGAGGTGAATTATGTATACAATGATTATTATTTTATTAAGTGCTTCGATTTTGTTATTTATTATATCCTTTTTTCAAAAAGATAGCGTGAAAATAATCGAAAAAGAAGTCGAACAACTTTCAATGAACATGCTTCAAGAGCAATATATGATGAAGAAAAGAATGAAGGTGCTTGAAGAAGAGCTACTTTTGGAAGATGATATTCTTCCGAACCAGCCGAAGAAAATCAATACACCTAATGAAATTTTAAAAAGTCATGTATTAGCTTTATATAACCAAGGCCTTGATATGAAGCAAATTTCCCAGCAATCCTCTCTTTCGATAGACGCTGTTAGAGATATCATTAATGGGAGGTTATAAACATGGATAAACGGAGTACGAGAGCTTTTTCCTTTGGTTTACTTCTTTCCGCAATACTCCTTCTCATCTTCCAGCAATTTTTCAATGGAGAAGTTGTACAAAAAGAACCTACCATTTCTAATCAACTCGAAGAAAAAAATGTTGAGATTACTAAATTAAAAGCAGAAGTGGCTCAGTGGCAAACTGATTATGAAGATTTAGTGGCAGAAAAAGCAAAAGAAAGTGACAAAAATACGAAATCAAAAACAAAAAAATATACTTTAACGATTAGTGAAGGCATGTCATCTAAAGAAATCAGCAGTGAGTTAGAAAAAGCGGAAATCATCTCTGATGCAAAAGCTTTTAATGATTTTCTAGGTGAACGCAAATTACAACGTTATATTCAGATTGGCAAGTATGAATTAGATAACGAAATGAACTTTGAACAAATGGCGGAAGCTATTACGAAAGAATCTTAAATACCAAAAAAGCAGTGCTTTTAAAAGCCTGCTTTTTTGGTATTTCTATTAATCTTCTACATTATCTTCGTTCTTATCTTCTTTGCCACGATTAGCTTTTAAATCAAAATAAGCCTGTAATACTTTATCCCCAATTTCCGAATTTATTTGATTTTCCGCTCCCCCCCTAACATTAAGATAAGCAGATGGTACGACAACAGACATCGCAACTTCCGGATTTTCATATGGAGCATAAGCAACGAGCGTTAAGTTCCACACATCTGTCCCTTGCTCTCTCGTTTCTGCTGTTCCTGTTTTTCCAGCTGCCCGATATGGTTTATCTTTAAAAAACTTTCCAGTCCCTCTCGGACTATGGAAAACTTCCCAAAAACCTTGTTGTACCCTTTCCACTATTTCCTTTGATGTCTCTACTTTATTCAATACCTTTGGTTCCATTGCTTGAGCTAAAGGCCCGATGCCACCGTCCTTGTCACCAGGTTCTCTGATCTCCTTCACAATCTGCGGTTGCATTCTGTATCCGCCATTGGCGATCGTTGACACATATTGAGCTAGTTGGAGGGGGGTAAACGTATCAAATTGCCCGATAGAAAAATCCAATACCTTTCCTGGTTCAGCAGTTTCAACATTTCCTTGATACCCTATTTGTTCCCCTGGTAAGTCAATTCCTGTTCTCACACCTAGTCCTAATTGTCCGAAATGATTACGCATCTCAGAGAAGGCTAGTTCTTTGTCAATGCCAAGCGGTTGGTTTCTTCTATATTGTCCACCACCAATTGCGATTGCTGTCTTAAACATATATACGTTAGAGGATCTAGCTAAAGCTTGTCGGTCCGTAAGATAGACATTATTCCCGCCCCTATTAAACCAGGAGCTTTTGACTGGAGTTTTTAGAATATGAAGCGGTTCATCTAATATACTTGTATTATTCGGATTAATTGCACCCGTCATATAACCGGTCAATACTGTTGCCCCTTTAACAGAAGAACCTACAACATAACTCGTCGTAAAATTACCCGCCGCAAAATCAGTAAATTCATATTTTCCTTTTTCTTCATTATATAAATACTGTTTTCCAGAAAGGGATAAGATTTCACCGGTATTCGGATCCATTAATACAACAAACGCGCGATCAAGTAGGCCAGTACCTCCTTTTCTTTTTGTATTTATAAGCGCCTCTTCGATAATTTTATCTACGGCCTGTTGCAACTCTATATCAATCGTTAACACAAGGTCTTTACCGCGCATCCCTTCTTGCAGCAACACTGTTTCCAATACATTTCCAGAACGGGTTACATTTTTTACTTTTTCCTTTTGTCCACGTAACACATCTTCATATTGAAGTTCAAGATAGCTTTTGCCAACACGATCATTACGGCTATATCCACGTGAAAGATAATAGTCAATGTTTTCCGCTGGTAGTCCTGATGTGATACCTCCTAAAATCGAACGTAACGTATCTTTGAACACATATTGACGTTCCCAATCCGTTGTCGTATCAACACCAGGTAGCAGACTTAAGTGCTCGCTAACGAACGCGAGCTCCTCTTTTGTCACATTATCATTTTTTACAATTTGTGGAACAAGTGCATATCCACTTGTAAACTCGCGATAAATTGCTAAGACTTCAAGATCTTCTTGTGAAAGTGAAGCAAGTTCCTCTTCTGTCACCCGTTCACGTTGTAATTTATACATTTCACTTTCATTTTCTTTACCTTCATATTTTTCTTTTTCTTCCTTTGTTATTTTCGCTTCCGCTTCCTTAGGATTTTTTAATATCCAAAAATCAATCTTGTCCCTTTCGGTTATTTTATCCGTATCTTGTTTGATAATTTTAGCAAGAGCTTCAGCGGTTTCTAATGTTTCTTTTTGGTTTGGTGTTTTCGCTGGTGTGTATGTAATGGCTTTGCGAGGCTTATTATCAACAAGTAATTTAAGATTTTTATCGTATATCAGACCACGTGGTGTTGATGTACTTACTGTCACATCATCTGTACGCTCAATCTCCCTTTTGGCGTCTTCTCCGTACACTATCTGAATGACCCCTAATCGAAGAATCAATATCGCAAACAATAAAAAAACAATAAAAAACAACATGTTCATTCTAATTGGAACATGAGACTTTTTCTTTTTATCTTTATTTTTCAAGCCGTACAGTCCTTTCTTCCCCAACTGCTTTTCTTCTATTGTAAAAGAAAAGACGAGTCAATACAACTACCTATCACATATCTACTCGCACTTTTGTCAGAATAAAAGCAGCAAGCGTATGACCTATCCCTACTACCAAAAGAAAAATTGGTATACTGTCGGTAGTGCCAAAATATGTAATTGTAGCAATGAAAGCAATGATAGATATAACGCGCCCCATATTTAAAAATAGTTCCTTCACTACAATATACTCAATCCTCATTTCAGCCGCTTTCCAGCCCTTCCCGATTACATCAAGTGTCATAGAAGAATATGGCACAAGCATCAATGGATAAGCAATACCCAGTAAACCTCCATATATAAGCAGCTTAGCATAGGTAATGTCAAACACAATGAGGAAGATCGCTACATATAGCAAGATCCCTCCTGCTACCATTACTACCTTTCTCTTCTCCTTTTTTATTAGGCGCGTTGCTAATGTGTACATAATAAACGCTATGCTAGAATTTATAAGTCCGAACGTACCAAGGGCGAATTCATCTTGCGTCACAAGAAATATAAACACAGAAATAACGAAGACGAACGTCCCTTCCCTAAGCCCTTGTAAGAAATGTGCGTTTGTGACGAAGCGCCAATTAGCATTATTTTTCCTTTCAGTGAAAATTCTTAAAAACATATATTGTCCGGATGCTGGCCGTCTTTTAATAAAAAAGCTAGTTATTACAGCACCCAAAAATAGAAGCAATGAAATAGCAAAAATGACTGTGTAACCTATATTTGAAACAAAACGAGTAATAATAAATCCAGCTGAAATCGGCCCTATAATCCCACCTATCGATGTGAGCGCACCCATAAATCCGTTAAAAAAGTCCCTTGTCTCTGGTTCTGTAATCTCGAAAGTTAATACGTTAAAAGCGAGCCAATAAAACCCATAGCCAATCCCCAAAAGACCACCAAGAAGAATGAGATGCTCCGATGACTTTTCTCCAAAAGACAAAACCGCTATAAAAAATAACGCAAGGGAAATAACACCATATCTCAGCACGATCACTCTGTCTACCTTTTTCGCCCATCTACCAGCTAAGATAAAAGTAATCGGTTGAAAAATAACAATTGCTAAATTGTATATAGCAAGATCAATAAAATCTTTGGATTGTTTCCATAAATAAATATTCACAAATGTATTAGATAATGAAATACTAATCGAGTACAAACCACCAATTAGTAAAAGTAAAAATAAATCTTTCGAAACATCCATATTACCGAACACTTTTTTAATTACATGCATAACAAAAACTCCCCTTTTCATCTTATCTATTTTAAGTGAAAAGAAGAGTTTTATACGTCAAAAGTGAAAGTGTCTAAATTTATTATATTATGCCATTATGGCTTTAATATCTAAAACTGGACAGAGCGCCCTATTTCAGCGTTCGAATGCATCTATACTATTCTTTATCATCAAGCGCACTTTTCAGCTCATCTTCGATCGATGATTCTGCTAATTTAACTTTAGACCGATATGCCGCCCTGATAATAAGATGACCAGCTACTGGCGCGGTTAGAAAAACGAATATAATGCCAAGAATAAGACGCACACTTATAAATGATTCAGCTGCCCAAAAGTAAACGAATGCTCCTGTAAGGGTTAATAGTACAGCTAATGTTGTGCTTTTCGTTGCGGCGTGGATACGTGTATAAACATCTGGAAAACGTATAATACCTAATGCGCTGATCACACTGACTACACTACTTATAAAAATAAGGAATACAGCAGCATATTTAACGATCTCGCTTATATTCAACAATTACACCCCTCTCAATAAATTTAGAGAGCGCAATCGTACTAATAAAAGCTAGTATTCCAATGATAAGAATAACTTCTAGAAATGCTCTCGTTTTTAGTAAAATGGATATAACAGCTATACCTGAAATGAGATTAACACCTATTGTATCCATTGCAATCACACGATCAGGCATCGATGGCCCACGAATAATTCGGTATAGAACAATAGCTATAGACAATGCAAATAAAGAAAGTGATATACCCAGGATGAATTCGATCATTATCGAGTCACCTCCATAATTGCTTTCTCAAATTTCGCAAGAGAGCGTAAAAGACTGTCTTTCGATTGTTCCAAATCCATTCCATGTATATAAAAGACATTGCCCTCAGGAGATACTTCCATAACTACTGATCCAGGCGTCAATGTCAAGAGCATGGCTAGTGCTGTTACTTCCCAATCACTTTTCAATGCTGTTTCATACGTAAAAATGCCTGGTTTAATATCAAGTGTTGGGCTTAATATCTGCTTAAGTACAACAAAACTTGATTGTAATAGCTCTGAAATAAAAATGATAATGAGTTTAATAATCGAATAGACACGACGTAAATAAAATTGCTGGCCGAAAAAACGATGCATAAGGAAAACAATGACAATACCGACAAGGAAGCCTGCGAAGAAGGTGGAAAATCTTAGCACATCTTCATCACGTAATAGCATCCATAGCAATGCTATAAATAAATTTAATAAAAATTGAGCTGGCATCGATATCCCCCCCTCCTCTCAAGTCTAACTTTATACCCTACATGATTCATTTTTGATCACCCAAAATCGCTTGAATATAAATATTTGGATTTACCAACGTATTAGCTGCATCATTTACATAAGTTGATATTGATTCGGCTCCAACTCCGAGAAGTGCAGTACCGACTCCAAGTAATACACATGGGATTAATAAGCCTCGCTTTAGCGGCACTTCGTCTTCTTCACTGATGATTGTTTCTCCCCAGAAACAGTTCATAAAGACACGAAGAAGAGAATACAACACAAAAATACTAGAAATAAAGGCCAGCGCTAGCAAAACATAAGATCCAGTTTCAATAGCACCTTCCCCTACTAATATCTTTCCAATAAATCCACTAAGAGGTGGAATACCTGCAAGTGAAAGAGTGGCAATAAAGAATAGCCATCCTAATAGAGGATAATTCCGAATAAGACCACTCATCTTATCTATTTTCCCCGTACCAGTTAAGGCAATGATTGTTCCAGCTAATAAGAATAGTAGAGCTTTTACAATCATGTCATGTACTAAATAATAGATCGATCCTTCCATGGCAGTCTTGGTAGAAATAGCAAGTCCAACAAGAATAAATCCAACAGCAATAACAACATTATAAGAAACAACTTGGCGTATATCCTTATAAGCAATTGCGCCTAGACTTCCGCCAATCATTGTAATACCCGCCATCACTCCGATAATCGTATGAGTTATGGTAGGTTCATGGTAAAAGAGCAATGTAAACACACGGAGCATCGCATAAATGCCAACCTTTGTTAACAACGCCCCAAATAATGCGGCTATCGCTGGTGGCGGCGCACTATATGAACCTGGCAGCCAAAAATATAGTAGTAATCCCGCTTTTAAGCTAAAGACAAGCAAAAATAAAATGCTGATCGTTGTCAATAGTGGGCCTTGTCCTACTTCTGCAATACGTTGAGATAAATGTGCAAAGTTTAATGTTCCAACTGTTCCGTATAAATACGCAATCGCCACAAGAAAAAACCAAGACGATAGTACATTAATTGCCACGTATTTGATTGCTGCTTTCAGTTGAAGCTTTTTTCCTCCGAGTGAAATAAGTACATAAGATGCTACCAACATTACTTCAAAACATACAAATAGATTGAAAAGGTCACCTGTCATAAATGAACCATTCACACCTGCAACTAAGAAGTGAACAAAGGGATAAAAAAACATATTTTCGCGTTCTTTGCTAATAGATGAAAAGGCATAAAGAAGACAAATTGCAGTAATGATGCTAGTCGTCAAAACTAACAACATAGAAAACGAATCTGCTACAAAAAGAATGCCATAAGGCGGTTCCCAGCCTCCAAAATTAAGATGCAATATCCCTTCTGCCTGAATCTGATTTAATATATATAAACTAAGTCCAGCTATTCCAATCATCGCTGCAAAACTAATCCACCGCTGAATACGGACGAAGGAGCGGAGGAAAACAAGAATGATTCCTGTCAACACTGGTATAACCATTGGTAGTACAAGTATATTATTCATTATTAGAACCTCTTAATGGATCAAGATCTTCCGTCCTAGATTCTTGATACGAGCGATATACTAACACAAGAAAAAAAGCTGTAACTCCAAAACTAATCACAATCGCCGTTAAAATAAGCGCTTGTGGTAATGCATCTACATATGGTCCCTCTCCTCCTAGTAATGGAACCTTACCAGTTTTCAATCCTCCCATGGTCATAATGAGCAAATGAACTGCATGAGAAAGTAATGATGTCCCCAAAATGACACGAATTAAGTTACGGGAAAGGATTAAATATGTCGCTACAGTTACCAAAACCCCTACAAGGATGGTAATTAAAGTTTCCATAGACTACTCATCCTCACTTATACTCAATATTATTGTTACTACTACACCCACAACCGCTAAAGCAACACCGGCCTCAAAAATAGTCACAGTTGCTAATTCTGTTTCTCCGAAAACAGGTAAATGAAAATGAGAAAATGTTTGAGTTAAAAAATGGGAGTCAAATAAAATTGCACCGAAGCCACTTGTCACTGCAATTAAAACACCTAAAGCAGCAACCCGTTTAAAATCAAATGGAATCCCTTTATGGACTGTTTCAATATCATAAGCAAGATAAAGCAGCACAATGGCAGAAGCGAGAACAAGACCACCGATAAAACCGCCACCTGGATTGTTGTGTCCCGATAAAAATAAATATACTCCCAAAGTCAAGATGATAAAAACAACCATCCTTGTAACTGTTTGTAAAATAACATCATTTATTTTCAATGTCCTGCCCCCCCCTACTAGCCTTTAGCTTAATTAATGTAAATACACCAATTCCGGCAATGAATAACACGACGACTTCAAGCATTGTATCAAATGCACGAAAATCACCTAAAATTGCATTGACAATATTATTGCCTCCCGCAAGTTCATATGCATTTTCAAAGTAAACAGAAATCGATTCAAACATTTTACCACTTTGAACGGAAAGCCCGATAAGCGTTACGATAGTACCCGTTGCAATCGCAATAAATGCATGAACCATTTTTGTTTTGGGTTTGTATGTCTCCCTGTCCCACTCTGGTAAGAAACGAAAGCATAATAAAAATAAAGCGGTCGTAACTGTTTCTACCACAAGTTGAGTGAGAGCCAAGTCCGGTGCACGAAATAATACAAAGAAAATAGCGATGGAGTAGCCAAGCACACCATTCAATAAAGTAGCTGTCAGGCGAGATTTTGCAAATAAAATTGAAATCCCTGCAATCATCATGACTAAGACTAGAATCCATTCATAAATCCTAATTGGAGCATTTCCTGAGCTATCAAACGAAAATGCGCCTAAGAAAAACAGTCCCCCTCCAACAGCAGTAAAAAAGAATAGATATACATAAAGAGCATAATCTCGAAGATTCCCGGTCATATATGATCTAGTGATCTCTGAGGAGCGAATTTCTGCTTGCATTAGCATCATGTTGTATAGTGAATTTAAACTCCAATGTGGTGGAAACAATCGATAGATCGGCTTCCAATGACGCAGAATACTGAATAATAATACCCCAACAATGATCACACCAATTGTCATCATTAACGGCGTGTTCCATCCATGCCAAGCAGAAATATGCGGTGCAAGTTCTGTCGCCTCGAAGGTTGGAAAAATACTCATCATCGCTGGTTTTAACAAATAAACACCGACTAAATTAGGAAAAAAGAAAATACTTACGACAAGAACCGCTAAAACACTAGGAGCAATTAACATACCTACAGGAGCTTCTTGACCTATATGCTCCAACTTTTCTGGCTGATATGGACCAAGAAAGGTTTTAAAAACAATAATCATACAGTAAACAAATGTTAAAACACTTGCTATCCAAGCAACAACAGGAAAAAGCACACCAATATTTCCTATTGCTAAGATATCAAGTTCATTTATCCTAACGACAGCGTCAAAAAACATTTCTTTACTTAAGAAGCCATTAAAAGGAGGTAATCCGGCCATTGAAAAACTACCAATTATTGCTATAGTAAAAGTAATCGGCATCAAGGCCATTAAGCCTCCAAGTTTACGGATATCCCGCGTACCGAGTTCATGGTCGATAATACCGACAACCATGAATAAAGCTCCTTTAAATGTAGAATGATTGATAAGATGAAAGAGCGCAGCAAATGTCGCTTGTGTGTATATAACCGATTCTGAGCTATATCCTAAGTGGAGAGCTGCAGAACCAAGGCCAAACAAGCTCATAATTAAACCCAGTTGACTAATAGTAGAGTAGGCAAGTAACGCCTTAAGGTCAACCTGCCGTACAGCATTGAAAGAGCCCCAAAATAGAGTGAATATACCGACACTACCAACAACCCAAAACCAAACTTGATCGCCACCAAAGACAGGGGTAAAACGGGCAACAAGATAGATACCTGCTTTAACCATCGTTGCTGAGTGTAAGTAAGCACTAACTGGTGTCGGAGCCTCCATCGCATCAGGCAACCAAATATGAAAAGGAAATTGCGCAGATTTTGTGAATGCGCCTAAAAGTATCAAAAGCATTGCAGGAAGAAATAATAAGTGATTAGTATAGTCACTCATTGACATAACAATCTCCCGGACACTTAATGTATCCGTCATTGTATAAACCATAATAAAACCTGCAAGCATGGCTACCCCGCCACTGACTGTTATTAATAATGACTTTTGCGCACCATACCTTGAATTTTTCCGATGGTACCAAAAGGCAATTAATAAGAAAGATGAGATACTCGTTAATTCCCAAAACACATATAACACAAAAATATTATCTGAGAATACGACTCCAAGCATTGCTCCCATGAATAAAAGCAAGTAAATATAAAAATGATGTAGAGATTCCCTTGCAGATAAATAGTAAATGGAGTAAAGTATGACCAGACTACCAACACCAGTAATTAACAGTCCAAAAATCATACTAAGACCGTCTAGATAGGTAGAAAAGTTGATACCATATGTAGGAATCCATTCAATTGTTTTTAAATAAGTATCCCCTGATGCTACGGATGGGATATAACGGGCAAGCAAAATAAAAAGAATTACTGGAACAGCAAGTACAAACCAACCTATATGTAAACGTGGTATTCGCTTATAAAAGAATGGAATAAGTGCTGCAACTAAAAAAGGAAGCATAATCGCGATGATGACAGTAAACAAAACCAAACCTCCATTTCAATATCATTGTGAGATACAAACCATACTCTAAGGTATGCTGTCCTTAATTCCCGGTATTTATAATAGAAGAAGAGATGGAGTATTTTTTGTAGGAAATCAAGATTATTACAAATACTTAAAGTAAAAAATGTATCAAATTCTTATTTCTTCAATAGTTAGCCTAAGGGGAGTAATTCAATCCGACGATTTGGATTGGTTGGAATAGTAGACTAAGTGGGCATATTTAAGACAAATTATACACTAATATTATTTATCATGCACGATTTGAAGTTTCCTTTTGATAATAGATTTGTAATAAAACGTGTTTTTTCACAAATTCCCCACATAATAGAATAAATTAAAGCTTGCAATATTATCTCTAATCGTCTATGATGATTAAGTTTTAATTCTATCATTAGAGTGTGACATTATGGGTGATTAATAAGAAATAAAGAGGTGACTATCGCCGTGAAAAAAGTAAAAGGGCGTATGGATGAGTGTATTCTTGTTTGTGTGTATTATGGTCCAAATGGAGAACGTCTGATTAGACGTGGTCATAAAATGGCGAGTATAATGGATTGCCCTTTATATGTATTGACGGTCGATCCACTTCCGTATGACGAGTTTGACGCGGAAAAGTCTGGGTATGTTGATAGTTGGAAAGAATTAGTAACGGAATTAGATATTGATGAATTTATCCTCAAAGATAATGAGAAGCGACCTTCTAGTAAAGTGATTGCTGAAGTAGCCCATCATTTTAATATCACACAAATTATTATCGGTCAGACCGCACAAAGTAGATGGGAAGAAATCACAAAGGGATCGTTCCTGAATGTATTATTAAGAGATATCCCATTCGTTGATTTTCATGTCGTATCGATCGATCGGTCCATAAAAAGTGAAGAGGAAGAATATTACGAAAAGGGCGTTCGTGGTTATTTGGTGAAAGATGGAGATAATTATCAACTTAGTTTTTCTAGTTCTAAACAAGTAAACCATGAGGGAATCTTCTACAAAGAAATTGGTACAGATTTTAATAATGGTGTTTTTAAATTCATGAAAGATAATAAAACATGTCAAGTTCATATTACAGACGATAAAGTTACTGAACCCATCCATTTCTGTCCATATATTAAAGAAGAAGTCCTAAAAAAATGAAACATATAAAAATAAAAAGGGTGTTCATGAGTTTGGCTCATGAACACCCTTTTATTTACCATTATTTTGCTGCATCATATAATTTTTGAACTTCGTCCCAATTAACGACATTCCAGAACGCATTCATATACTCTGGACGACGATTTTGGTATTTCAAATAATATGCATGCTCCCATACGTCAAGTCCTAATAAAGGCGTTTTACCTTCCATTAGTGGGCTATCTTGATTCGGAGTACTTGTAATTTCAACTTCTCCGTTATTTAGAATTAACCAAGCCCAGCCAGAACCAAAACGTCCAGCTCCTGCTGCAGCAAATGCTTCTTTGAATTTATCAAAGCTGCCAAATTTGCTGTTGATCGCTTCTGCTAATGAACCAGCAGGTTCTCCGCCACCTTCAGGTGAAAGTAGTTTCCAAAACAATGAGTGGTTTGCATGTCCCCCACCGTTATTGCGGACTGCTGTACGGATAGATTCAGGAACAGAATCAAGATCCGAAATCAACTCTTCTACTGACTTGCTTGCAAGCTCGGAATTTCCTTCCAAAGCTTTGTTCAAGTTTGTTACGTATGTGTTGTGATGTTTTGTGTGGTGAATATTCATTGTCTCCTTGTCAATATGAGGCTCAAGAGCATCGTATCCATAAGGAAGTTGCGGTAATTCGTATGCCATTTAATATTCCTCCTATGTAATTATTTTGAATCATTAAACGATTCAAGCGGTTACACCTTAAGATTATCAAAATTGGACACTTCATTCAAACTTTATGCCTGATTAATTATTATTTAAAAATAAGAAAGAGAAAATAAGCGACCATTATGATTTGAATGATTCCCTTCACTGCCACACTACTAATAAAGCCAACGACAGAACCTATACCTATTTTTATAGCTAAAGTAAACTTTGTTCTGTTCATAATTAATTCTCCAATTACTGCTCCAAGAAACGGACCTATTAAAATACCAAAGACTGGAATAATAAACGGTCCAACCAAAATACCAATGGTACTCCCCCACATTCCAGCTTTTGATCCGTCGAATTTTCTCACTCCTATTATGTTAGCAAGATGATCAGCAATAAAAAGTAAAAGGAGGAATAATGATTGAACAAGCCAAAACAACCAGTTTAATGGCTCAAATGAAAACAACAAACCATAAAGTATAAAAGCCCCTGCCAAAAATAATACACTTGGGATAATAGGATACACAAGCCCTACAAATGCAATTATAATGAGAATAATAACTAGTAACCAATATACTATTTCCATACGACACTTCCTTTTTATTCATTTTCCTTACAATTGAGTTAATTTCTCATTGCTTAATCTGAACATTCACAAGAAAGTGCGTTCATTAATTCCCTAATAGAAGGTTTTAACCTTAAAGGCTGCAGTGAAAATCAACTCTGTTCAGATTTCCATTTGAGTTTCTCTATTGTTAAATTGATGCAATTAAATAATATTGAAGAAAACAAATTTCCGAACAATTAAGCACTTTTATCAAAAATGCTTGAATTATAAAGTTGATCACATCTACACTATAAAGGATTGATTATGCAAATAGGAAGTGATCCAGTGAAAAATATATCTATTTTTACAATGTTTTTTAAAAGCCTTTATTCAGGGATGAGTATTGCAAAATACAGATTTATCGGTATAGGTAAAACGCTGCAATATGTTTTTTCCCTCGCTATACTATACTTTTTACCCGGTTTCTATCGTATATTAATTTCTAATAAAGACTCTTCCATCTTAGTGCCAGGTTTCGATTTAGATACAGGGAGCCTAATGATCATTTTACCAATTTATATTCTCTTTATGTATATTTTTAACGCTGGGGTAATCGTATGTAAAATAACAATATTAGCTGCCATTGCTTTGTTACTAGCTAAACTACTGAATCGCACATTACCATACAGACAAGGTTGGCGACTAACCACGTTCAGTATCACATTCTCCACCTTACTGTTCAGCCTGATGACTTTGTTTAATCTGGAAATACCTGGTGCATTCATTATTGATCTATTGGCATCTTCAATTTATATACTCATAAGCATTTCAAAAATACCAAAACAAAAGCTTAAAAAGCTTGTTTAGAATCTGTGATAAGCATATGCCAATCCATTAAGAAGATTGATATTTACTTCTTAGTAGATTGGCTTATAATCATTAGCGACTGTATTTAGACAACAAGCTCAATTGAATAACTACTTATACTTACTTTATAAAATAAAATTTTTAGGAATAATACTGCTTTCACTCTCATATAGATGTCACATCTATATAATGAGGCGGGGATTTATAATGAAAAGCATCGCAGCTTTAATCGTAGGAATAATCGTAATCTATAGTATGTATCATGATTTGACCGTTGGTACGCTTCCAAATAACGAGATACATTCCATCTCAACATCTGATGAAATGATAAAGGGAAATAACACTTATACACTTATCGAAATTAAACAAGGTGATACAGTGTTATCTGTTCTTGAACAGTTAACTCAAGGCTCTTTACCTGTTTCAATCGAACAAGCTGTGGACGACTTTACGGATTTTAATAATGGTGTGAAGCCTGAGCAAATCCAAACTGGAGAAACGTACAAATTCCCATTATATCGCTAATTCACCTTCATAAAATAATAGCTGAATGTTGTCAATATAGGTATAAAATTGTTACAATGAGTACGCAACTATAATTCTTCGTTAATTAAAAGGAGAGAAAAACCCTTGGGTGAAATAATACATCGTTCGAAAACGCGTCCCGTTAAGGTTGGTAACTTAACGATCGGCGGAAGTGACGAACTCATTATTCAAAGTATGACTATGTCTAAAACACATGACGTAAAAGCAACGGTTGATGAAATTAATCGTTTAACAGAGGCAGGTTGCCAAATCGTTAGAGTTGCATGTCCTGACGAAAGAGCAGCAAGAGCCATCTCAGAAATCAAAAAAAGAATTACCATACCGCTCGTAGTAGATATTCATTTCGATTATAAACTTGCTCTAATTGCAATCGAGGGCGGCGCAGATAAAATTCGGATCAATCCAGGAAATATTGGACGCCGAGAAAAAGTAGAGGCAGTTGTTAAAGCAGCTAAAGCGAAAGGCATTCCGATTCGTATCGGAGTAAACGCAGGAAGCTTAGAAAGGCATATCGTTAATAAATACGGTTATCCGACTGCTGATGGCATGGTGGAAAGCGCGCTTCATCACATCAAAATTCTTGAAGACTTAGATTTTCATGACATCATTGTTTCAATGAAAGCATCGGATGTCAATTTAGCAATTGAAGCTTATGAAAAAGCAGCAAGAGCATTTGACTATCCTCTCCATCTTGGCATCACAGAAAGTGGAACGCTTTTTGCTGGGACAATCAAAAGTGCAGCAGGGCTAGGCGCTATCTTAAGCAAAGGTATTGGAAATACATTACGTATTTCTTTAAGTGCAGACCCAGTAGAAGAAGTAAAAGTAGCCCGTGAACTACTTAAATCATTCGGTCTCATCTCTAATGCCGCTACACTTGTCTCTTGCCCTACATGTGGAAGAATTGAAATTGACTTAATCAGCATTGCTAATGAAGTCGAAGAATATATTCAACATATTAAAGCACCACTGAAAATATCCGTTTTAGGATGTGCCGTAAATGGACCAGGTGAAGCTCGTGAAGCTGATATTGGTATTGCAGGTGCTCGTGGTGAAGGATTATTATTCAAAAAAGGAAAAACAGTTAGGAAAGTTCCAGAAGAGACAATGGTTGAGGAATTGAAAAAGGAAATTGATATAATGGCTGAAGAATATTTCAAAAAACAAGAAGAAGAAAAACTAGAAAAAGAAAAAGAAAATATTGTAAATTAATGAAAACAGCACGGCAATAAAACCGTGCTGTTTTATTAAAATTGATCGTTCACTAAATATGAGATTAGATGCTGTAAAGGAGATTATTTAAATTGCAGAAAAGATTTGGCATTGATATCGATGGAACAGTCACATGTCCGACATCCCTCGTACCACATATAAATAAAGCATTTCAATTAGACATTACTTTGGAGGATTTAACAGAGTATGAAATTACAGAGTGTTTGAATATCCCGAAAGATTCCTTTTATGAATGGTTTGTAACTGCAGAACCGGAGATTTATTCTCAATCTCCACTTGCTGTTGGAGCAAAACCAGTATTATCTAAATGGATTAACGAGCATGATTTATACTTTATTAGCGCCAGAGCAAATACTCTAAGGGATGTTACAGAAGCTTGGTTTCATACCCATGCTATCGATTATCATCACATTGAATTAATCGGCTCCCACGATAAAGTTTCAACAGCAAAAAAACACCAAATCGATTTATTTTTTGAAGATAAACATGATAATGCCGTAGCAATCTCAGAGGAATTGAATATACCAGTTATCCTTTTTGACACTCCTTATAACAGAAAACCTTCACCAGAAAATGTAATTCGCGTTTATAATTGGCAAGAGGCAGAAAATTGGGTTGAAAATTGGCTTAACATTGAAAATAAACAAGAAGCCTAACTGGCTTCTTGTTTACATTTTGGACATCTCCCATATATTTCAAACTTATGATCAACCACATCATACGCCCCCAAGTCCTCTGTAACAAATTCCATCGGACAAGCCTTGATCGCTTTTGACCCACCGCAATCTAAGCAGATAAAATGGTGATGATGATCATGAGTAGTACATGTATAACGAAAATGCTTTTCACCTGCAAGGTCTGTCGCCTCTAGTATTTCTAAATCATAAAAAAGCGATAGATTTCGATAGATTGTATCGAAACTTAACCCAGGGTAATCGACTTGCATCTCCTCAAACACGTCTTTAGCGGTTAAATATTTATTATTGGTTGCGAAAATTTCAAGCATCTGCTCCCGCTTTCCAGTAACTTTATATCCTTTATTTTTTACTGTCTGAATCGCTTCAGCAATATGCATGTCCTCACCTCAATTTATATTTATCGGTCTATTACTTTGAATCTTTTTATAACCTATCACAATAAGTAATATGGCAATTGCTATCATTACGATGGTTCCACCAGGTGCAAGGTCTAAATAATAGGCACTAATAAGTCCTCCAATTACCGCAGTCTCTCCAAATAATATCGACAAATAAATCGTTTGTTTAAACCCACGTGCAATTCTCATACTTGCAGCTACCGGGAGTGTCATTAAAGCAGAGACAAGCAGTATACCAACTATTCGCATAGATGCTGCAATTACTAGAGCAATCATAACCATGAATAAGAAATGAATCCCTTTAGCTGGAATTCCAGATGTTTTTGCATGTTCTTCATCAAAAGACAATAAAAATAGTTCTTTGTATAACATGATCACTGCGAGAATAACAAACGCACTGATTGCTAAAATAACATATAAATCTGTTTTACTCACTGCACTAACGCTTCCGAATAAATAGTTAAGTAAATCAGTATTAAATCCATCTGCTAGTGAAATAAATATAACACCAATCCCTATCCCTCCTGATAAAATGATCGGAATTGCGAGCTCTTGATAATGTTTATACACACTTCTCAATCGTTCAATAAATATCGAACCCAGTACAGAAAAGGCCATACCTAAATATAATGGATTCATTCCTGCAAACAACAATGTTTTTTTACTCAAAAACAAGCTTGCTGCGATACCCGAAAGTGTAACATGGCTTAACGCATCCGCTATTAATGAAAGCCTCCTAACAACTATAAACGTGCCAAGTAGTGGAGCTATTAATCCAATTAATATGCCGGTTAAAAATGTGTTTTTTAAAAAATCGTACTGAAAAATCGCTGTAATCATTTAATTGTATCCACCTTCTTAATGAGACTCGTGATCATGTGATAAGACATGCACATCATGGTGATAAAAAGAAGACAAATCCTCGGGATTTAACTTCTCAAATTCTTCTGTAACTCCATGGAAATGTAAATGTTTATTTAAGCAAGCTACATGTGTTACTTTATTTGTAATGGTGCCGATATCGTGGGTAACTAAAAGCAAAGTAATTCCCAATTCTTTATTCAATATATCTAGCATCTCATAAAAAGATTTTACATTTCTCGCGTCCACCCCAACTGTTGGCTCATCAAGAATAAGAATGTCCGGTTTTGAAACAATAGCTCGAGCAATAAAAACCCTTTGTTGCTGCCCGCCCGAAAGTTCTCCGATATTCCTATTGGTAAATTTTTCTAATCCGACAGATTTTATTGCTTCCATAATATCATTTTTTCTACCTTGACCAATGAAACGAAATAACCCAATTTTCCCAGTTAACCCACTTGCGACTACTTCAAATACAGTTGCTGGAAAACCACTATTAAAAGAATTAGCTTTTTGGGAAACAAAACCAATTCGATTCCATTCCTTAAATTTGCTTTGCGGTTGACCGAATAATGATATTTCCCCTTCTTGAGGCTTTAATAACCCAAGAATTAGTTTAAGTAATGTTGACTTTCCAGATCCATTCGGCCCGACAAGACCAAGGAATGACCCAGATGGGATTGTTAAGTTTATATGTTCAAGCACATTTTCTCGATCATAACGAAAACTCGCATTTTTTATTTCAATAATTGCTTTTTGCGTCATTTGTATACATCCTCTTATAATCAGAATCATTCCGATTTACTCATAAAAAAATTATACACAACCTTGCTTGACTTGTAAATAGATAAGCATCAGTATACTTCAGTGATATAAATTAGGCATATATTAATTTTACTGTCACAAATTCCTTCTCTCAAACATACATATTGATGAGGAGTGATGCCTAATGAAGCTATTAAAAAATATGGTCAATTACAAAATTAACAGTATAACCACAGAGGATTTATTAAAGTATGCTAGCCAGGTTAATATTCAAATCGCAAAACCACAGGCAGAAAAAATAGCTAACTACTTACATGGAAAAAATTTAGATATTTTCGATGATCGAACACGTTCTCAGGTAATTAAAGAGGTCGCAAAAGTGGCGGGACCAGAAACGGCTCGAGAATTGAATAAACTTTTCATACAATTTACAAGCTAATTAGAACACGAATGACATAAACCAAAAACGATATGAAAAGACTAAAGTAAGTAGCCATTCGAGAACTTCCTATATTTATACAATTTTAGAGGACTTGTCCGATAGCACTACAGCGAAAATAATATATGCCAAAACATCCGGCTCTTCCGTTTCACTTACCAGACAGAAAAAGCAAAATGAACTCCATACACATAGTGGAGTTCATTTTGCTTTACCTTATTTAACAGCAAGCTCCATTACTTTTCCACGAAGTTGCTCATCAAATACTTTGTTTTTGATCATTTCAATTTCATATTTATAAGGCGCCTTTTTATTTTTTTTATCTTCTCCAATAAAAGGTGTTTCCAAGATTTTCGGTATATGTGTCAATTGCGGATGATGGATAATATAACTTAAGGCATCAAATCCAATATATCCAAAACCAATATTTTCGTGTCGGTCTTTTTTAGCTCCACATTCATTTTTACTATCATTAATGTGAAGTACTTTTATCCGATCTATACCAATCGTTTTATCAAAAGTCTCTAGCACGCCATCAAAATCATTAACTATATCATAGCCCGCGTCATGTATATGACAAGTATCCATACAGATAGAGAGCTTATCTTTATGATGAACACCATCAATAATTTTCGCTAATTCCTCAAATGTTCTCCCACACTCTGATCCTTTTCCTGCCATTGTTTCAAGCGCAATTTGTACTTCTTGGTCTTCTGTCAATACTTCGTTAAGACCTTCAATGATTTTCTGAATCCCCTTCTCAGCACCTTCACCTACATGTGCACCAGGATGGAGGACAATTTGTTTGGAACCAATCGCAGCTGTTCTTTCAATTTCAGAGCGGAGAAAGTTTACACCGAGTTCAAATGTGGCTGGATTTACTGTATTGGCGATATTAATGATGTATGGAGCATGCACGATAAACTCCTCAATGCCATTTTCCTTCATATGCAAAAGCCCTGCCTCAATGTTTAAATCCTCAATACTTTTTCGGCGTGTGTTTTGTGGTGCTCCTGTATAAACCATTAATGTGTTTGCACCATAAGACACAGCTTCTTCACTCGCTCCAAGTAGCATTTTCTTTCCGCTCATCGATACGTGTGAACCAATTTTTAACATATCCTAAACAACCCCTTTATTTCCCTTGATTTTTAGATCGCTTATTCACTCGACGTTCCCGCTTCTTAATTTGCTCTATTTCTTCTTTCATTTTCTTTTTATATCCCGGCTTTACTTTGGATGGCTTTCTGACAAATTTCCGCGCTTTTATTTCCACTTCATCCACGGTCTTTTTGCGATTTTTACGGCGATTACGATCTTTTATCTCCACCCATTCATGCTTAACTAAATCAAGATGAGTGAATTCAATTCCCATTTTCTCTAATTGAACCAAAGCATCTTCGTCTGCTTGCCCATATATTGTAACCGCTAATCCTTTATTTCCCGCTCGTGCAGTACGACCTGATCGGTGAATATAAAAGTCCAAATCTCTAGGTAGCTCATAATTGATGACGTGACTAATTCCTTGAATATCGATACCTCTTGCAGCCAAATCTGTTGCAACAATGTATTGATACTCCAAATCACGAATTTGCTTCATCATTTTCCTACGATCTCTAGACGTTAAATCACCATGTATTTTTCCAACTTTTAACCCACGTTCACTTAGTTGTTCCGCCACTTTGTCGGCCATTTGTTTAGTATTTACAAATACAATGGCCAAATAGGGATTATAAGAAACCAACATCTCTTTGAGCAGATCTACCTTTTCCCTACTTCTTTGTGGTACGAGGATATGTTCGATATTTTCAGCAAAAACTTGCTTCGGTTGTACATGCTCAAAAGCAGGGTTTTCCATATACTTCTTTAAAAAGGGCTTTAATTTTTCTGGTATCGTGGCAGAAAATACGAGCATTTGTAGCTCTTTAGGCATTTTCCCGGCAATTTTATCCACATCATGCAGGAAACCCATATCAAGCATTAAATCAGCCTCATCTACTACCAATACAGAAGCAGTATGCACAAACAACGCCTGTTCTTTTACAAGATCATTGATGCGTCCTGGTGTTCCTACGACAATTTGCGGTTGTTGTTTTAACTTGTTTATTGTTCGCTGTTTATCCGTTCCACCGATATAACAACGTGTAGTAATCGTTTCATTTTCTAAGTGCTCTGTAATTTTTAGAATCTCATGATAAATTTGGTTTGCTAATTCTCTTGTCGGTGCAGTAATGACAGCTTGAACTTCCTGGCGATGCGGGTCAATTGCTTCAATCATTGGCAGTATATAGGCATGCGTCTTGCCAGTACCTGTTTGTGACTGTCCAATGGCACTTTTACCTTTTAAAAATAATGGAATCATCTTATTTTGGATTTCAGTAGGTTCTCTAAAGCCCAGTTCTTCGATTGCTTTATTTATAAATGATTTAAATTCGAATCGATCAAATGTATGTTCAGTCATATCCGTTCACTCCTTTAATAGGGACAACCCCTCAATCCATTATTATAAACCATAAAGAAAGCATGCACAATGAGGGCTATCTATTTTGCAAATATATTAAGGTGTTTTCATGAAACTATATCATGGCGCAAGGCATTTAACTAATCCTTTTATTAAAAGTTGCATAATGTATACACTATAGAGTCTCAGAAAGGAGGATGTAAATTTTGCAACGTAATATGATGAGATCCATGCAAAGACAAATGCCACAGCAATACGGCCCAATGCGTAATTCTCAGCCAGCAGCTGGTAAAGGTGGCATACTATCGAATTTATTTCAAAGAAATACAGGTACATCTGTAGGTAACGCAGCTGCAAACGGCTTTAGTCGAGCTGGAACAAATACTTCCCTCATCCAAAGTTTGGCTAATCCGCAAAAAATCAGCTCTTTTTTAAATCAAACTCAACAAGTATTAAACACTGCCCAGAAATTTGGTCCTGTGGTTCAACAATATGGACCTATGGTCAAGAACCTACCATCTATGTGGAAGTTGTACAGGGCTTTTAAAGACAATCCAATGGAAACAGAGGAAACAGAGAAACCAGTAGAAACAAAAATAATTGAAAATGATCTCCAAGAAAACAGTACGAACAAGATCAAAACGATTAAACCTCCGCCAAAGGATAAGCAAGGGAAATCTGTTCCCAAATTGTATATATCTTAATCTGTCTACTATTCTAAACTCCATCTATTTGGCTTTTCTATTAGATTTATATATAATATAGATGTGAGTTCAATAGATTTCAGGCCTTAGCCTGCGGTCAGGAGGATTTGAATGCAAATAATAAAGATTTCACCACGAGGTTATTGCTATGGAGTAGTTGATGCCATGGTCATTGCCCGTAATGCGGCACTAGACAAATCATTACCACGCCCTATTTATATTTTGGGAATGATTGTTCACAATAAACATGTAACAGATGCTTTCGCTGAAGATGGTATTATCACACTTGATGGACCGAATCGTAAAGAGATTCTTGAACAAGTTGATAGCGGAACTGTTATTTTCACAGCTCATGGCGTCTCACCAGAAGTTCGAGAGCTCGCCGAGAAAAAAGGACTTACCGCAATTGATGCGACATGCCCAGATGTAACAATCACTCACGATCTCATTCGTGAGAAAAAGGCAGAGGGTTATGACGTAATCTACATTGGTAAAAAAGGACATCCTGAACCAGAAGGAGCAGTTGGAGTTGCTCCTGATATTGTTCACCTCGTTGAAACACTTGAGGATCTTGATGAGTTAAACGTCAAGAACGAGAAAATTATCGTGACGAATCAAACAACGATGAGTCAATGGGATGTCAAGGCAATCATGGAAAAAGTGAAAGAAAAATATCCTCAAGCTGAGAAGCATGAAGAAATTTGTCTCGCCACCCAGGTTCGCCAAGAGGCAGTTGCAGAACAAGCTGGTGAAGCTGATGTCTTGATTGTTGTCGGCGATCCAATGAGTAATAACTCAAACCGATTAACACAAGTATCTGAAGAGATTGCCGACACGAAAGCCTACCGTGTTGGAGATGTAAGTGAAATAGAAATCGACTGGTTAAAAAGCGCTAAAACTGTTGCAGTGACAGCGGGTGCATCTACTCCAACCCCTATTGTTCGTGAAGTCGTTGCATTTTTAGAACAATTTAACCCGTTTGATCAATCAACATGGATCCGCGAAAATAAAGTTCCATTAACTAAAATTTTGCCAAAGGTAAGAAAGCCGAAATTACCTGCCAATTAAATAAGTGTTTCCATAAGAAAAACCGGGCAAACAGCCCGGTTTTTCTTATATGAATGTAAATGGATTTGTATTAATTTCTGAAGATATTATTTTTACTTCATAACATTTCTCTTCACTCATCTTTTGGAGTACTTCTGTTAAGCCCTTTTTCATGACTTTCTCTACATTATGTCCAGGATCAACGATATTTAATCCTATATTCATTGCATCATGTGCTGTGTGATAATATATATCACCTGTCACATATACATCTGCACCATGAAACTTCGCATGCTTCATATATTTATTGCCGTCTCCCCCAAGTACTGCCACCTTTTTTACACGTTGCTGGAGATTTCCAACCACACGCACACCGTTTGAATCAAGCGCTGCTTTTACATACAATGCGAATTCTTCCAAAGACATCTCTTCAGTTAATTCACCGATTCTTCCGAGTCCAAGCTCTTCTGCTTTTAAATCGAGTGTATATAAATCATATGCCGGTTCTTCATATGGATGTGCTTTAAGCATAGCTGATATCACTTTCTTTTCTATTTCTTCTGGATAAACTGTTTCAATCCTTACTTCTCTTACACTCGCTAGACTTCCTTGGTTACCAATATGTGGGTTTGCATTTTCTCCAGGTAAAAAGCGACCCGTACCGACAGATGAGAATGAGCATTCCCTATACTCACCGATTGCTCCTGCCCCTGCATTTCCTAATGCTTGCAGAACCATCGCTTCATCATTTTCTGGTACGAATACTGCGAGCTTCTTAAGTTGTTGTGCGTATGTAGGAGCTAGCACAGAAGTATCATTCAGTTTTAACGCGGCCGCCAACATGTCGTTGACTCCTCCAGTTGATACATCTAGGTTCGTATGTGCAGCATAGACAGCAATATCATGTTTGATTAGCTGCTGTATTAATTTTCCAGAAGGGTCTTCCGATGATATATTTTTCAGTGGACGAAAAATAAGTGGATGATGCGCGATAATTAAGTCTACTTCATTTTCTATTGCTTCTTCTACTACGTCTGGCATGACATCTAGAGCAATCATCACTGTTTTTATCTGCTTATTAAGCGTACCGATTTGCAAACCAATTGGATCCCCTTCGAGTGCATGTTTTTTTGGAGAAAATGTTTCGAACAATTGAATGAATTCATGGCCATTTATTGTTTTCATGATAATGCCTCCTTCACCATATCAATTTTCTCTAATAATTCATTTTGCTTTCTTCTATTTGCCTCATTTTCTTCAGAGCTTTTAAGATGTTGAAGAATTTTTTCCCACTGTTGTATTTCTTGAAGCCATTTATGTTGAAATATCTCATTTTTCTCTTGTAATAAATACGGACCTAATAGAATTTCCTTTTTTTCATCAGTATATGGAAGATAAGGATTTCCTTTTTCTGCAACTAAAACTTCATAGCTTTTATTATCTTCGCAAAGAATATTTTCATGAATTAGTTGCCATTCATTTTCTAGCATCCAACGTCTAATATTATTAGCTGCTAAATTAGGTTGTAAGATTAACCGCTTCACCCCTTCGAGCTTTTCCTTCCCAGTTTCCAATATTTCCGTTATTAGTGCCCCACCCATTCCAGCAATTACAATACAATCTACTTCCCCAGCTTCGATTACGGCAAGCCCATTTCCTTTTCTGACGTCAATTAAATCCTTTAGCCCCGGAACTGTTCACTTGCTGTATTGCAGCTTGATACGGCCCCTCTACGACTTCCCCAGCTACCGCACGTGAGGCTACACCATGTTTTATTGCATAGCAAGGTAAATAAGCATGATCTGATCCGATATCGGCGATCTTTGATCCAGGAATGACATAGGAAACTACCCGATCTAGCCTCTTAGATAATTTATTAACATTCATTATTTATACACCTCTTTAGTAAAGATAAAAAAGTTCTTCGCAAATAGCAAAGAACTTCTTTATTTATTGCTTTATGCAATTTCGTCTTATTTTAGTTCAGCTATCCATGCAGCCATTTCTTCGACATTCTCAGGATTTACTAAACCGCCTGGCATTCCACCATCTGTACCATTCACTAAAATATCAGCGATTTCGTCTTCGGAAAGACCTGTACCATGTAATGAAGGAGCACCTGCACCTTCAAGATTTTCACCGTGACAGGTAATACAAGTTGTATTAGCAAATTCTTCTGGTTCAAATGCAACCGTTTCTTCCTGTGTACCACCGTCTTGCTCTTTTGCTATTTCTTTCGAATCTCCAATGCCTTTAATTCCCAGGAAAAAGATAAGTCCTAAGCCCAATACCATAATTAAAATATATGGAACGATAGCATTTCTCTTCATACTAAACCCTCCTTATGTAATAACCGCCTGTGAAAAATAATTATTGCAAACATCTACATTTTACTCGAAAAACATCAGAAGGGAAAGCCTTAGGCATGAAGATTCATTCTTTTTTCGATAATTAGACATATATATCGATTTATTTTTTATTGGCAGCCTATTTCACGAGCAATAATTAAACGCTGAATTTCAGAAGTACCTTCCCCTATTTCCAACAATTTAGCATCGCGCATCATTCTTTCCACTTCATATTCCCGCATATAGCCGTATCCTCCATGAATTTGTACTGCTTCATTTGTGATCTCCATACATATTTGTGATGCAAAGAGTTTACACATTGATGCCTCTTTAGAAAAAGGTTTCCCTTGATCTTTTAACCAAGCTGCTTTATAAACCATTGTTCTAGCTAACTCAATTTTCATAGCCATATCAGCAAGTTTAAATTGAATTGCTTGGAATGCTGATAATTTTTTTCCAAATTGTTGACGTTCTTTAGAATACTGTAATGCTTTCTCAAATGCACCTTGCGCTATTCCTACTGCCATTGCACCGATTCCTATCCTACCCCCGCTTAATGTCTGTAAAAACTGTTTGAAGCCTTCTCCTTCCTTACCGAGTAGGTTTGCTTTGTTCACTCTAACATTTTCTAAAATAAGTTCTGTTGTATCGGAAGCATGTAAACCCATTTTTTCGTATTCATCTACTATTTTAAATCCGGCACTATCCGTAGGTACAATAATCGAACTAATTTTTTTATGCTTTTTTTCGTCTCCTGTAATCGCAGTAATAGCAAGAAACTTTGCAAACGAAGCATTTGTTATAAAACACTTATTTCCATTTATGACATAGGTACTATCATCCGTTACCGCAGTCGTTTTTGTTCCAGCAGCATCTGAGCCAGCATTTGGTTCCGTTAGTCCAAATGCACCTAAAGATGTACCCGAACAAATAGGTGGTAAATATCGTTCCTTTTGCGCTTTCGTCCCAAACATATGAATTGGCGCTCCCCCCAGAGATATATGGGCTGAATACGTAATTCCAGTAGAACCACATGCTTTACTTAGTTCTTCTGTAACGATAGCAAAACTAAGCGTATCACTGCCTGCACCTCCATATTCCTCTGGAAATGGTAATCCCATCATCCCTAAATCACCTAGTTGTTTCATGATCTTTAGCGGAAATGCTTTAGTACGATCTCGTTCCACTGCACCTGGCGCTACCTCTTCACGAGCAAATCTACTGATGGCCTTCTTAATCATTTCCTGTTCAGAAGTCAGCGTAAAATCCATCTCGTTCCCTCCAATTTAGTATGCGCTCTCACTATTAATATTAGTATTAATATTATATAATTAATAGTACTGATGGAAAATCGCGTCTTTAGGGATATGTAGGATCAAAGTTATTTATGTTAATATGTAAAATAGTAACACTGCTACTGCTATAAAACCTGTAATGGTAAAAAAATGAACTTTACGCCATATTCCGAAGACAATCCACAAGGAACAATTAATAAGAAGTAGCAAATATAAATTGGTCATTTTACTTTGAAAAAAGGTTTCATTGATTTGCACCATATATAAGAGCAGTAAAAAAGCAGTTGTGATATAAATAATTAATTTGTTTTTATGCCTTTTTAAGTAGTAAACAAAAGATCCAAACAAAAAAGCAAAAAAAGTTGTCAATATTACCGTTTGCAAAGAGAATGAAAAATGAGTAAAATAAGTCAATACAAGAGATAAAATAATAATGAGTAAAAATGAACTATTAAAGATCAACTCGTCTGTAATCCAAGTATTCGCCTTTTTTGATTGAGTCTTTGGTTCTTGGTTATTTTCTCCTTCTGTATAAAGGGTGAGTAAATAATCGCAATAATGTTCAGGTAACATATTGTTTTGTTTCCAAAAATTAATCTCAGATATAATTATTTTTTTCCGATTAGCTTCCATGCCCAACCACATCCTGTTTAATTGAATAATCGAAATACGATTTCAAGAGGCTCCCACCAAAAATGGAAGCGTTTCAATAGACTGAGTGCGCCACCCATGTCAACGGTGACGTGATGACCATATATTCCCTTATACTAAAAAAGGTTTACTCCCGTGACCAGAAGTAAACCGAAGTAACGACATTTTTTTATTATTCTAGAAAATCTTTTAAACGTTTGCTTCTACTTGGGTGACGAAGTTTTCTTAAAGCTTTCGCTTCGATTTGGCGAATTCGCTCACGTGTTACACCGAATACTTTGCCTACTTCCTCAAGCGTTCGAGTTCTACCGTCATCCAAACCGAAACGCAGACGAAGAACATTTTCTTCTCGATCAGTCAAAGTATCAAGTACATCTTCAAGTTGTTCTTTTAACAACTCATATGCAGCATGATCAGAAGGTGATGTCGCTTCCTGATCTTCAATAAAATCGCCTAGATGAGAATCATCTTCTTCCCCTATAGGTGTTTCTAGCGAAACGGGCTCTTGAGCAATTTTTAATATTTCACGAACTTTGTCCGGTGTTAAATCCATCTCTTCTGCAATTTCTTCAGGAGTAGGTTCCCGCCCGAGATCTTGAAGTAATTGTCTTTGCACGCGTATAAGTTTGTTAATTGTTTCAACCATATGAACGGGAATACGAATAGTACGCGCTTGGTCAGCAATTGCTCTAGTAATCGCTTGACGAATCCACCAAGTTGCATACGTACTAAACTTAAAGCCTTTTTCAAAATCAAATTTTTCAACCGCTTTTATTAAGCCCATATTTCCTTCTTGAATTAAGTCAAGAAAAAGCATACCTCGGCCTACATAACGTTTAGCAATACTAACAACTAGACGAAGGTTTGCTTCAGCAAGTCGTTTCTTTGCTTCTTCATCACCTTGCTCAATCCTTTTTGCTAGCGCTACTTCTTCTGCAGCTGACAATAGATTAACACGGCCAATTTCTTTTAAATACATTCTGACTGGGTCATTAATTTTCACACCAGGTGGTACGCTTAAATCATTTAAATCAAATTCTTCACTTTCTTTTTGAACTTGGGCTAATGGTGGATTACTCCCGTCCTCTTCACTTTCTTCGAGTATTTCCACACCTTGGTCACCTAACGCTTCATAGAACTCATCCATTTGATCTGAATCTAATTCAAAATGTGCGAGTTTACCTGCAATATGCTCATATGTTAAGGTACCCTGTTTTTTTCCTTGCTCAAGTATTTGTTCTTTCACTTGATCCAGGGTAATTTCAATTTCTGTTTCATTGGAACGTGCTGATTTTTCAGCCATGCGTCCCCCTCCTTCCAGCATTTGCACACCATAATGTATTTTCACAACGACTTGCGAATTTCAATAATTTCCATTGCAATTTTAATTGCTGTTTCATGATCGTTTTTCCGTTCTGCTGCTTTTTGTTCTACCTGCTTTTCTTTTATCATTAACATTTTCGGGTATTTCAACACATGATTAACGTAATCTCTTAATTCTTGCTCACTAAATTCGGTGTCAATCGACAGCATTTCAATTTCTGACACAATCATACGCAACTTTTTATCAGGTAGAAAATGGAGGAAATTACTTGGATCAGGATGATTTCCCTCTTCATAATAACCACATAAATAAGTGAGTATCGCCTGATGCTCGTCATAATAAAATGAAGTTTCTCCAAGCATTTCTATCACGCGATAGGCAACTGCTTCATCTCGAAGCATTCTTGCGATCAATTGCCTCTCCGCCGCTATGTTAGCTGGGTATATTTTTTTTGCGGTTTTTGTTGCGACAGGTGGATTATTCTGTATAGGTTGCTGAGTTTGCGTTTTGTTTTGATGCGTTTTGTTTAATTGTTTTAGCTGCTCTGTTAAGGCATCTAGCGACAAAGAGAACTCTTCGGCCAATTGCCTTATATATAAATCCCGCTCTACCGGATTCGTTAGCTTGCTAATTTCCGTGATTACTTCTTCGATATACTGAAGCTTTTCTCCTTCATTTTGAAGATTCTTGCCTTGACGGAAATAGTATAATTTATAAGCCATCCAAGTATAGCCATTCCCTATTACATCAGTGCGGAATTTTTCTGTTCCGTATTTGCGAATGTAGTCATCAGGATCTAGACCATTCGGTAAGATGGCAACTGTTATTGTAAACCCTTGGTCTACAAGCAAGTTACCCGCTTTGTAAGCCGCTTCAGCACCAGCTTGATCCGAATCAAAACATAAAGTGACTGCATCAATTAATCTTCGTAACTCTTGAGCATGTTTTTGAGTAAATGATGTACCCATGACGGCCAACCCATTTTTAATCCCTGCTGCATCTGCAGAAATAACATCTGCAAAGCCTTCAAATAAGACGGCAAAGCTTTGTTTACGAATATGACTCCTTGCTGCATGAAAATTATATAAAAGTGAACTTTTATTAAAAACTTCAGTTTCGGAAGTATTTAAGTACTTCGGCTGATCATCTGGTTCTATCGCACGTGCAGAAAATCCTACAATTTTCCCCTTGGAATTTTGAAGGGGAAACATAATTCTATTACGAAATCGATCAAAATACGAATCGTCATTATCACGTGCACCTATCAGTCCAGCTCTTTTCATTAATTCTAAAGAATATCCACGTTTCTCCAAAAACTTAACTGAAAAGTCCCATTCTGGTAAAGAATAACCAATTTGAAATTTACTAATACTCTCTCTCGTAAATCCTCTATTCAGTAAATACTCAAGTGCGGCTGTCCCTTCATCCGTATTCAAAAGCAAATGGTGATAAAATTTTGCAATTAATTCATGTGCTTCAATCATTTTTGCATGGTCATTAGGTATCTGCTTAGTGTAGTTTACGGGCTCAGAAGTGTCGATATCAATTTGAATATTTCCCTTTTCCGCTATTCTTTCTACCGATTCACGAAATGTAATCCCATCGATGTCCATTAGAAAGGTAAATACATTCCCACCTACACCACATCCAAAGCAATGAAATATTTGTTTTTCTGGAGAAACGGAAAATGACGGTGTATTTTCTCCGTGAAAAGGACATAAACCAATATAATTTCGCCCTTGTTTTTTTATTTGAACGTAATCACTTACGACATCAACAATATCAACTGCTTGCCTTAACTCATTGATCTTTTCTTCAGGTATTTTTACCGCCACAAAAACATCCCCATCAAAATTAATATACAGTATCTTATTCGACGAAAATTTCTAAACTCCTTCAATTTCCGACAATAATCTACGCAATGAGTGCTGAAAATTCAAGCGGTCTTCCTTTGTAAAAGGACTAGGCCCCTTTCCATATACTCCTTGTTGTCTTGCTTTTGCAGATAAAAAGCGAAAATCCAACATGGTATTTATCGTTTCCTCTTTGTAATCCGTTCCCCTGGGAGAAAGTGCATAAACTCCTTTTGGCAGTACAAGACTAGCTAGACCAATATCCTGTGTGATTAATATGTCACCTTTCCTTATCTCGTTTAAGATGTATAAATCCACAGAATCTCTGCCAGGGTCAACAAAAGACCATTCATTATTTTTATCCTGCTCATTCGGTATATGGTCAAAAGAAGCGATGAAACGTGCGTACCAATTTTCTTCTTTTGCGATCATTGAAATCTCTGTTTTAACGGGACACGCATCAGCATCTACATAGATAATTGAATTTTTCTTAGTACGGTTATTAATTCTACATCACTCCGTAGATTCCTTCTTTTTTCGAAAAAATTTAAGGAAAAGTGAAATTGTTTGTCGATTTTTCCTCAGAATTTTATTTATGAGAACACAATAATTAGTTTATTCACTCATACACAGCTCTAAACCTAAATTATGTACTTTCAACACAATTTTTTATTATATCTTATATTAGAGTATTTGACTATTAATATGCACCACTTACATTTATTTATTAGAATATGATAAAAACACAACTTAGTTGTGTTTTTATATTCTTTTCTGTATGTAATTAATAATAATATTCGCTGTTTCCTCAACTGCTTTATTAGTCACATCGATGATTGTACAGCCTAACTTTGTAGATATTTTATCAAAGTACTCCATTTCCCGTTCTATTCTTTCTATATTTGCATAATTTGCTTTATCATCTAAACCAAGAGATAAAAGTCTTTCACGCCTAATATGATTAAGCTTTTCTGGACTAATTTTTAATCCGATACATCTACTAGGATCTATCGTAAATAATTCATTAGGCGGATCTACTTCAGGAACAATGGGCACATTTGCAACTTTATACCGTTTATGAGCAAGATATTGCGAAAGGGGCGTTTTAGATGTTCTGGATACACCAATCAAAATAATATCTGCTTTTAATAACCCTCGCGGATCTCGTCCATCATCGTATTTAACTGCGAATTCTACTGCTTCGACCTTCTTAAAATAGTCTTCATCCAGTAGCCGAACAAGGCCTGGTTCATTTAATGGAGCTTTATCAAAATTTCTTTCAAACATATCCATGATTGGTCCCATTACGTCAACCGCATTAATTTGTTGCTCTTTCGCTTGCTCTTTCATATATTCTCGAATATCAGGTTTCACTAAAGTATAGACAATCATTCCTTGATCATTTCTCGCCATGGCTAGGACTTCATTGATATTATCTATATCTTCTACAAATGGATAGCGTTTTAATATTGCATTACTACCATTAAATTGACTGATTGCCGCTTTTGTTACTAATTCCGCTGTTTCACCTACGGAATCCGAAACAACATAAATAATATGAGCTACCAAATAAACAACCTCCCAAGGTTTATAAAGAGGGATCAATGTCATAAGTGAGCAATATTCTATCCATTTTTCCTT
This sequence comes from Lederbergia lenta NBRC 16444, assembly GCF_001591545.1. Taxonomy (GTDB): domain Bacteria; phylum Bacillota; class Bacilli; order Bacillales; family Bacillaceae_C; genus Lederbergia; species Lederbergia lenta. Next base: position 812,985 of record NZ_BCVC01000001.1, on the reverse strand, counting down.
AACTCAGTTGTCCCTCCGAACAAGTTCTTACTATTTATTATCTAGCTTCAGCGCCTATCGACTAGGCAAACTTCAAGGCTCCTCCCTACGATACGTCAACATCGGTTCGCCTTTCAGGCTTTACCGTGTTTCCTTTATCTCGCAACAAAAAGTTCCTCAACTAAAACCGCCACTTCCTATGGCAACGTCGAGGGACCCGCATCATGCGGGCCCAGTTTGTAGGTCGATGATCAGACGCTTCCGCTATTCTTTATTTAACTTGTATTTCGTTCATTGCTGCATAGGCACCAATTAGCTTGGCTAGGTGTGTCATTTGTGATAGTCTGTTTTCTTTTAATTTTTCTTGTTCAGCCATTACCATTGTGTGGTCGAAATAGGCTGAGATGGCCGGTTGCAACGATGCTAATGCCTCAAGACGTTCTGCCGGTTTCAATTTTGATACGGATGTTTCTTGAAGTGTTTGCCATTTTTGGTATAGTGTCTCTTCATATTCATTTTCAAATAATGACGTATCCACTATGATTCCTTCTCGCCCTTTACTTGCAATGTTTAACACGCGAGAAAATGATTCAATCGTTTCTTTAAACGTTTCATCATTTTTCATTGTTTCCAATGCTTTGGCTCTTCCAACTATATCAGGAACACTATTAAATTCGCCCTCAAGCACAGATTCGACTATATCATGTCTAATTCCTTCAGCTTGCAACATAAATTTTAATCTTAGCTTGATAAACTGGCGCAGTTGTTGAAAAAGATCTTCCTTAACTTCCAAACTATTACGTGCAATTGTAATAGCTTTTTTAAGCAAATCAGTTAATGAGACATTCCAATCTTTCTCTAATAAAATGTGAATAATCCCAGTTGCCTGTCTCCGCAATGCGTAAGGATCTTGAGAACCAGTAGGAATTAAACCAATCGCAAAAGATGTGACAATAGAATCTAACTTATCCGCAATACTTACTAGAGAACCAATTGTAGCAGTTGGTACTGCATCATCTGCATGACGTGGTTGATAATGCTCATTCACTGCTTTAGCTACTTCAGGATGTTCCCCCTGCTGCAAAGCATACTTCTCGCCCATAATTCCTTGTAATTCCGGAAATTCATTTACCATGTTTGTAACAAGGTCGAATTTACTTATCTCTGCCGCTCTATCTGTTTGTTGCCTTAATTCATCAGGCATGTCGATCATTATTGCAAGTTCTGCTGCAATCTTGCGAATTCTTTTTACTTTTTCTGCCAGTGTACCAATTTTCTCATGATAAATAATCGCCTCTAATTTCGGCAACACTTGTTCAATTTGCATTTTTTGATCTTCTTTATAAAAGAAATCAGCATCTGCTAATCTTGCTTTTAACACTTTTTCATTTCCTCTAGTGACTGTTTCAAGATGATACTCATTACCATTTCGCACACCAATAAAATTAGGCAATAATGCACCTGTCTCATCTTTTACTGGAAAATATCGTTGATGTGCTTTCATTGAAGTAATAAGTACTTCTTCAGGTAAATGAAGAAATTCTTCATTAAAAGTTCCAGCAAAAACTGTTGGATATTCAACTAAGTTCGTCACTTCAGACATAAGTTCATCATCTTCAGGAATGACCCATTTTTTATTATTGCTTAAATCTTCTATTTGATCTTTAATCATTTGCATTCTTTTTTGATAATCAACTATAACGTATTGATTTTGCAATAATTTTTCGTAATCTATTGGTTCAGATATTTCTATTTCTTCTCCAAGAAAACGATGCCCATCTGTTTTTGCACTAGCCTGGATATTCGCTACCGAAAAAGGAATGATTTCATGGCCAAATAATGCAACTATCCACCTAATTGGACGAAGAAAGCGAAGATCCTTATTCCCCCAACGCATACTGTTCGGAAAATGAAGAGTTTTAATCATATCGGCCAACTCTGGCAATAGGGCGATTGTATCTTCCCCTTTAGTAAACTTTTTCACATAAGCATATTCTACACCCTTTAATTCTTTAAAAAAGATCTCTTCTGCTGATACACCTTGAGAACGACTAAAGCCAATGGCAGCCTTTGACCATTCCCCTTCTTGATCGAGTGCTACCTTCTTCGCTGGACCCTTTGCCTCTTCCTCGACATCCTTTTGGGACACCGCCACATCCTGAACCAATACGGCTAGCCTTCTTGGAGTGGAAAAAACTTTGATATCCCCGTGTTCAATTCTTTTCCCCTCTAACCATGTCAGCATCTTTTTTTCAAGATTCTCAATAGCATCAAGAATAAATCTTGCAGGCATTTCTTCTATTCCGATCTCAAGTAATAAATCTTGATTATTCATGATCGTTTTCCTCCTTCGCTTGCGCTTTTAAAATTGGAAAACCAAGCTTTTCCCTTTCATCGTAAAATGTTTTTGCCACTTGACGAGCCATTTTTCTCATTCTACCTATATAAGCAGTTCTTTCTGTTACAGAGACAGCTCCTTTTGCATCAAGCAAATTGAATACATGCGAACATTTTAAAATATAATCATAAGCAGGGTGAACTAATCCTGCTTCCATTTGTTTTTTTGATTCTGCTTCATATGTATTAAACAGATTTAATAGCATATCTTGATCAGAGGTCTCAAAAGCATATTTAGAATGCTCATATTCAGGTTGATAAAAAATATCTCTAATAGTAAACCCTTCTGTCCATTCCAAATCAAACACATTCTCTTTATCTTGAATATAAGATGCTAACCTTTCAATCCCGTATGTTAATTCCACTGAAACTGGCTTACACTCAAGGCCCCCCACTTGCTGAAAATAAGTGAATTGTGTTACTTCCATGCCGTCAAGCCATACTTCCCATCCTAAACCTGCACATCCAAGTGATGGGTTCTCCCAGTTATCTTCGACGAAACGAATATCATGCTCAAGCGGATCGATTCCAATCACACGCAGAGAATCTAAATACATTTCTTGAATGTTTTCAGGAGAAGGTTTCATAATCACTTGAAATTGATGATGCTGATATAACCGATTAGGGTTTTCTCCATATCGTCCGTCCGCAGGTCGCCGCGACGGTTCAACATAAGCAACATTCCACGGCTCAGGACCAATTGCTCGTAGAAATGTAAAAGGACTCATAGTTCCTGCACCTTTTTCTACATCATACGCTTGCATTAGAATACATCCATAGTCTGACCAATGCTTCTGTAACGCCAAAATCATTTCTTGAATATTCATTACTGACCACCCTTTCCTTTGTATGTTCGATAAGCCCTAACGCCTTTTTCTAAAAAATCGGTTATGGCAACAAAAAAACTCTCGTCCCTATGCCTATTATAATAAGCATAGGGACGAGAGTTTACCCGCGGTTCCACCCTATTTGCCGTATATGAACGGCCGACTTTCATTCATATTGCTCCAGAATGCCTTCCTTGTCCTTCCATCCTCCGGCTCTCACTACCCCGGGGTCGCTTTGCATGGTATTGAACGAGTACTTTTTTCCTTCTTCACAATGTATTTGATTTGTGTTCCTATACAAAAAAATAGCCGATCTAAGATGATTTGTCAATACCAATCATCTACAGCTTACCTTTGAGATTATCTAATTGATCTAGGAAACGCTTCGATTTAAGTTGTAAACCTGAGAATTCATCATAATATAAAGAGATAATATTCTTCAATTCTTTCTTCGTTTCAGGCTTGACTGAAATAGTTCCTAACCTTTGAATATCAAAGAAATAGAAAAGCCTTAATAATTTTACCGCTCTTTGTGACAGCGGCATAAAATGCGGATCTTTGTCAAAACATTGATGGCAAATTAGACCATTTTCTTTTATCGAAAACCCAAATTCAGCTTCCGTATTTCCACATATGACACACTTCTGCATTTCCGGATATAGACCTAAAACACTCAACATCTTCATTTCAAAAATGTGCGTAACAATATCTGGGTCATGCCCCTCATTTATATATTGTAATGTTTGAGAAAGAAGCTCAAATAAAAATGGATTGCTTTCTTTTTCATCTGTACTTTTATCAAGTAAATCCACTATATAAGCAGCATAAGCAGTCTTAAAGATATCTTCTCTTATTGCTCTTAAGGACGCAATCATTTCCGCTTGCTGTATAGTTCCTAATCCACGCCCAGATTGAATGAGAAAAAAACCATATGTAAAGAGCTGGGAAGCTCCAGCAAGACGGCTACTTGGCTTTTTGGCTCCTCTAGCCATACCTGCAATTTTCCCAGCTTCTCTAGTATAAATAACAACAATTTTATGTGATTCACCATAATCGGTTGTTCTAATAACGATACCCTCATATTTTTGTAACATCTTAGCGCCTCCCCCTTTTTAAGCGTGTTCGCAATTTGGGGTAGAAAGGAATGATTTTAAGTAACAGGATAATCTATTTCACTTGCATTATCCATATACGGCAGAATACTTATATGCTCCTCTTTTTCAAGTTCCTTCAGAAGTAAGTAGGTATCTACATTACCCGTTTCTTTAAAAACTTTCCATGTGAATTCATACATTTTAATCCCGCCTTTCCATGTGTTTGAACTATTTCATCTTACATGTTTACTTTTTCCTTAAGGACAGGGACAATACAACGTAAAATTTGGTTAATTATATAAAATTCAATAGTGTTTTAACTGAAGGTGTAGCAATGAAGCCGTTTGGAGATACTAATGAACGATTACTTTTCTGTAATTACCTATTTAATACTCATCTTCTTTAAAGCCAAAGTCTCTTATGTGGGATGCTTTATTTCTCCAATCTTTTTGCACCTTTACCCACAGCTCTAGATAGACTTTTGTGCCAAGTAAATTTTCAATATCTAATCGTGCACGTTGACCTATTTCTTTCAGCATTTTACCTTGTTTACCAATTACAATTCCTTTTTGGGAATTACGTTCAACAATAATTGTTGCCATTACGTGGACCATATCTTTATCTGTTTTTTGTTCCATTTTATCTATTAAGACTGCGATAGAATGTGGTATTTCTTCCCTCGTCAGATGTAAAGCCTTTTCCCTAATTAATTCAGAAACAATAAATCGTTCAGGGTGGTCAGTAATCTGATCTGCTGGATAATATTGAGGGCCCTTCGGTAATTGTACTAGAATTTGTTCGAGTAACCGATCCACATTATTCCCTTCCAACGCCGAGATCGGGATCACTTCCGTAAAATTATATTTTTCTTTATATTGTTCGATTAACGGAAACAATTCATCGGGCTGAATCTGATCGATTTTATTAATTACAAGATAGACAGGTGTAGAAAGTCCCTGCATTTTTTCAATAATAAACTCATCGCCACGGCCAAAACCTTCTGTTGCATTGATCATAAAAAGAACTAAATCCACCTCTTTTAAGGTGTTGATAGCAATTTTCATCATAAAATCGCCTAATTTATGTTTTGGTTTGTGAATACCAGGTGTATCAATAAATATCATTTGTGCTTCATTCGTTGTAAGCACGCCTTGAACCTTGTTTCTTGTTGTTTGCGGTTTATCACTCATAATCGCGATCTTTTGACCAATCACTCGATTCAAAAACGTAGATTTCCCTACATTCGGTCTCCCGATAATGGAAATAAAACCTGATTTAAATGGTTGTTCATTTGCGTTATTCATGTAAATCCTCCGGTGAAAAAGCAAAAGGTAATAATGCTTCTACTGTTATTTCTTTTATTTCTCCCTTACCATTAGATAGCAACACTCTCATATCTTTTGGGCATAACTCAGCAATCACTTGCCTGCATGCTCCACATGGTGGAACAGGACGTTTCGTATCCGCGGTAACTGCTAACATAGAGAATTCGGTTTCTCCTTCAGAAATTGCTTTAAATATAGCTGTACGTTCCGCACAATTGCAAACACTATAAGCCGCATTCTCAATATTACAGCCGTGATAAACCCTTCCTGCTCTTGTCAACAAGGCAGCCCCAACTGGAAATTGTGAGTATGGTACATATGCATTGTTTCTAGCTTGTTCCGCTTCTTGGATTAATTCTTCTGCACGCATTCTTTGTTTCTCCTTCGACTTCATATTTTCATTTTACTACATTTTGAAGAAAAAGTTATCGAATACCGAAAAGATTTTTGATAATTTAAACTTCGGGTGGAATTTTTTATTATTTAGTCTGTTAGATCATTTTATCCTACTCATGCACCATATTCAAATTCTGCACCATAAAAAAAACCACCTTAAAGGCAGTATTTTTTCATCGAGACAGAATCTCTGTATAAAACATGTAATTTTTACCACAAAGCTAAAAGTTTTGGTCCTAATATGATCAAACCAATGATAGCAGCCATGATCGCATATAGAAGCACTGCTGTGGCAGCAATGTCTTTCGCCTGTTTTGCCAATGGATTTATGTCAAGTGTAATAAGATCAACTACACGTTCTACAGCTGAATTAACAAGCTCAAGTACCAAAACCCCAAAAATAGATATAATAATAAAAAGCCACTCTAATCTACTAATATTAAGGTAATTAGCTATTATAATAATAAGAATGGCGATTATCATGTGAATACGAAAGTTTCTTTCATGAATTATCACATGTTTTAAACCTTGAAAAGCATATTTGAAAGAAGCTGCAAGCCGACGTCCAAATAAAGTTTGTTTATCTTTCAAGGCCATAACCGTCAAGAATCATTTTTTGCCTAGAAAACATTTTCTTTTCATCTTCCTTATTTATATGATCATACCCTAATAAATGTAATAATCCATGAACAGCTAGGAATCCAAGTTCGCGGATGAAAGTATGTTCATACATATCAGCTTGCTCTTCTGCTCTTTCTATAGAAATAATAATGTCTCCTAGCATACGAGGAATCCCTTCTCCCTTGATGATTATTTCTCCCTCACCAAGCTCCTCCATAGCGAATGAGATAACATCCGTTGGTTCGTCTTTCCCACGGTACATTTTATTAATTTCTTGTATTTCTGAATTCGTTACAATCGTTACAGATACTTCACTATCTTCTTCTACACCCTCTTTTTGTGCAGCGTAATTTAAAATTCCTTCTATCATTTTCACATGTTCTTTATCTAGCTTATCCGTTTCATCGATAATATCAATTTGTAGCATTACCATTCACCACCTTTTTTTGCTTAAAATCAGGATACTCTATTCTCGAATGAAATATTCCATTTAATATCTCGCAAAATGTCTTATTTACCAATTCTATTTCCTTTAATGTAAGATCGCATTCGTTAAACTGTCTATCCACTAGTCGGTCTTGAGAAATATTTTGTACTAATGCCCGGATTTCTTCAGATGTCGGTTGATTCATAGAACGAACAGCCGCTTCCACACTGTCAGCAAGGCTTATTATAGCCGCCTCTTTTGTTTGGGGTTTAGGGCCTGGATATCTAAAGTCTTTTTCACTCACATTCTCATTTTCCTCTTTAGCTTTAAAAAAGAAAAATTTCAATAGAGTTGTTCCGTGGTGTTGTTCTGCAATATCAATAATTTCTTTTGGCATCTTATGCTTTTTTAATTCTGCTGCTCCATCAGTAACATGTGCTATTATAATATCTTTACTTGTATCAGGCGGAAGGCGATCATGCGGGTTTTCAATATTTATTTGATTCTCTATAAAGAAGTGTGGCCTCTTTGTTTTTCCTACATCGTGATAATAGCAAGCGACCCTGGCTAGTAACCCATTTGCGCCAATTACTTCACATGCTGATTCCGCTAGATTGGCGACCATCACACTATGATGATATGTTCCGGGTGCTTCTGTCAATATTTTTTTTAATAGCGGGTGGTTTGGACTTGAAAGCTCAATTAATCTGATGGTTGACAACATACCAAAGCCTGCCTCGAAAAAAGGAAGAAGACCAATCGTCAAAATGGCTGATACAAGGCCTGATACCACTGCAAATAAAACGTAATAAGTATATTCTATTAAGGTGAATTGTCCACTCCCAATTAATTGCAAGAAAAAAACAAGTAATATATTTACTACAGAGATAAATAATCCTGCACGTAAAATTTGGGTTCTTTCATTTCGCCCAGATAAAAATAACACGCCTGCTAAACCACTAAATAATATATACACGGCAATTTCCACATCTATCGTACCGGAAATACCATCATGAAAGACAATACTTCCGCAAGCAGCCATTAAAATAGTCATAATGAGTGCAAAACGCTCATTAATTAAAATTTTTATTAGCATCGGAGCCATAGCAGCAGGAAAGATATAAGCGATTTCATATAGATTTACATCTTCCATTAGCCCAATTATTTTCATAATTATTAAAGAGCAAATAAAAATTAAACTAACTAGTAACAAATAATTTTGTTTTTTCTCTTCTGTTTCTTGTACTCTGGAAAAATGAATATATAACGTTCCAATTGCTATAACGACGAAGATAGCCAGTCCAATTAAAGGTTTTGGTGTAGGATTACTTTTTAGTAAACCTAACATTTCTAATTGTCTATATGTTTCCCTGTCAATTAAGTGACCCTCTTGAACAATAATTTGTCCTTGTAGAATCTTTACAGGCTCTACATCTTGCATCGCTTGTTTTTTTCTCTCTTCTGTAAGTTCCGCATCGAATAAATCATTGGGTACGATAGCGTATTGACCTAATTGTAATGCCGCCTCTTCGACTGAAGCGGGAAATTTCGCAGTTTTCATTTGATCCACGAATCGTTCTTTCATTTTTGCAAGCTGTTCTTCACGGATTCTTTCATTCATTAATTGTTCTACATTAGAAATTAAGGTTTCTTTTGTATTTTCAAGCACAGATATATCGGCCTGCAATAAAGCAGTTAACGTTTCAACAGAAATAGAATCCGTAATATCTTCAGAAACATTTTCTGTTAATTTAGTCTTTAATAATTTTAATCTTGGCTCAATGGTAGCAACAGGATCCTCTTTAGTTTGTTTTTTCCCCTCTTTTACTTGATCAAGCTCATGATTCGTATCTTTAACAAAATCGAATATGGATGTTAATAACAATACTCTATTTTGAGCCATTTCCTTTTTCATTACATAAACGCTTTCTACTTCTTCGGCAGCGTTTTCTTTTTCTTCTTGCGTTTTGTCTTCATCTTCCACTGTTTTAGGTGCACGAATGGTATTTTCCGCTATCGAAAATAGTTCCATATCGTACGTGATAGGTTTAACATTATGATACAAAACTCCAAACAATAAGATTGCTAATACACCGTAGATAATTGAAGTAAATACTTTATAATTTAATATTTTTCGGATTTTACTTATATATTGTTGGAAATCCATCTAACTCCCCCTACTCCCATCATTACCGAAATAATTCACTTATGTTAGATGATAGCAGTTTTTTCTACAGAATACATCCGTATTTTTACATTTTTTAAAAAGCATAGAAATACCCGGAGCTCATTGTCCGGGTATTTTGTCAATCCGCTCGTATGCTTCAATAATGCGTGCTACAAGAGGATGCCGTACTACATCATTATGGGTTAGGTGAATAAAAGAAACACCGGATACGCCATTTAAAATCGACTCAGCTGCAACTAGGCCTGATCTTGCACCTTTAGGTAAGTCAACTTGTGTAGAATCTCCTGTTATCACCATTTTCGATCCGAATCCAAGTCTAGTTAGAAACATCTTCATTTGTGCTTGTGTAGTATTTTGCGCTTCGTCTAAAATAACAAAAGCATCATCTAAAGTCCTCCCCCTCATATATGCGAGCGGGGCAATCTCTATTGTCTCTCTTTCAATAAGTCTTTGGGTATGTTCAGCTCCAAGGACATCATGAAGAGCATCATATAACGGACGTAAATATGGATCAACCTTTTCCTTTAGATCTCCCGGTAAAAACCCAAGACTTTCACCAGCTTCGACAGCTGGTCTAGTCAAAATGATTTTACTGATTTGATTTTTCTTCAAAGCATTCACTGCCATAACAACTGCAAGGTAGGTTTTCCCAGTACCAGCTGGTCCAACCCCAAATACAAGGTCTTTCTTTTTAATTGCATCAATATATTGGCGTTGTCCTAATGTTTTGATGCGAATTGCTTTCCCTTTTATGTTACGAGCAATCTCTTCTTCGAACAACTCAGAAAAGTATTCTATCTTATCCTGCTTGGCCAATTGCACAGCATACACTACATCACGTTCATTAATATGGATTCCATTTCGAATAACACGAATTAACTGTTTCAATGTCTCTAATGTCATAATAACCGAGGATGTCTCCCCAGTGATGTTCACTGTTTCTCCACGGGTTACAATCGCTACATCAAATTCTTTTTCTAACAATTTCAAATTAACATCTGCATTTCCAAATAAAGTGAATGCCTCATCAGCATTTTCTAACTCAATTTTTTGAGAATCTAATTCTTCTGTCATGCGCTAGTCTCCTTGAATAATTGCTTTTTCTTCCGCAATATTTTCAACCACTTGGAAGTTTATTGATAGTTTAACTTTACCATTCTCTACTTCTTCATGCAAAATATATTCTTTATCCAGAGTGGCATCTTCAGGAATATTTATTCTCAAGTCTTTCCTTGCTAATTCTTTCGCAGCTTCTTTCGCTTCCTTGTTCGTTAATGATCGTTGAATTTCTTCTTTATCTCGAAGTGTTTTCTCTATATACTTTACAGGGAGTTCCCACCCTAAAAAATGCAAAGAATGATCTTCTTTTTCTATATCATAGTCCTTGAAATCGATCTTTCCAAATCCCCACACAGGTATATTTAACTTACCTACTGTTAAGGAATGGACCCTTTTTTCTTTACCACTATATACTTGAAAGGAAGACTCTAACGGAAACTCTACTTTTGAATTATACCAGGTGAGCCCCCATACTTCGCCTTCAGCTGGAACATTCACCTCTTTTTCTTCCGTTCCAATCGTACCAGAGACAAGTAGTTGACCCTTTTCCACGTATTGATTGATTTTTACGAGCGCTTTTCCTTTTTCAACGAACATATGTGAAATAATTGCTTTTTTCTTAGCCACAAGATGACCTGGACTTTTTTCATCTTTTAGTTCTGGTTCCGTCTTTTGAACCACTTTAAAATGAAAGGTTGTCCCTTTTAAGTTTACACCAATCCAAGTTAGATTCTCAATCCTATTTGATAGCTCTTTTTGTATCTTTTTAGGATCATTATTTAAAAAGTGCAAGGCTCCAACTTTCACACCAATTGCATCTAATTCTTTGCGAATTTTATACTCTGTTTCAGGGTTAGCCCCCTCAATTTCAATACCCCAAGTGACATTAGACAAGAACAGTACTAAGATAAAGGAAAGGAGGAGACCTAAAACAAATCCACTATTTTTTTTAGTTCGCTTCCATAAAAATGGCATGCCTTCTCCACGCATAAAGGAAATTTGACAGTCAAATTCGCGAGCAATTTTCCTCAAAGTATGTAAATCATATAGTGAAATATAAAATATGAGCTCTTTATTCGTTTTCTTTTTTAATTTCCACAAGAAGACATTCGAGCGAGCAAGTTTATTAATTAAAAGCTCTAATCCATCTCCTTGTGCTTTTACTAAAATCCTGCCAGAAAAGAATGTAAACCAATGATTTTTCAACCGACTCATCTCCTATTCATTTAAATAAAGAACTTCTTCTATTTTTCCTTCCAATAATAATTCTTCTGGCAGAATCGTTTTAATTACGAATGAATCACCTTTAATAAGCAACTGCCCTTGTTTTAGCAACAGCCGCAGCTCACTATCAGTAAAGGTAAGGAGGCCTTTGTGATTTTCTATATAAATATGCAGTTGACCGACCATTGTCACCCGTGGTAAATCCATCATGACGTCCTCAGGAAGGTCCATTCTTGTTGTCACCCATTTTCGCAAGCGATGAGTCCACTTTTTGGCCATAAAAAAGAACCCCCTTTCCTCTCATATGTATGAGGGGAAAGAGGGTTTCATCACATATATTTACATATTAGCTTAATATCTTCGACGATATGGTTTCTTGGAACGTGGAGCTCCTAAAACCTCTGCCATTATAATTCCATTTAAAATATCCTTAGATTGGAAAGCTGACATACCTTCTTTTCGTTTTTCATCCAAATTACTTGAATGAACTACTTGAACCTGCGCAACTTTTAAACGATGGGCTTCTTCTTTCTTCTTCAATTCTTCCATTTGTAGTGTCATTTCTTCCTGTTTACTTTTAATTTTCGGTTTTGCTTTAGTAAACATGGCCTCTGCCACTTCCTCCAATCTTTTAGATGGAGTAGGCTCAGCTTGTGTTACAGGAGCCACAGGTGAACGAGCAATATCTCTACGCTGTTCTTCGTGCCTATGCACCGGTTGAGCCGTCTGCTTTCTTTGTACCGGACGTTGCTGCTGTTCTGAAGGTTTTTCTTTCTTCCTATTAAGAACCAAGCTTATAATTCCAATGATAAGAAACAGTAAAAATTGTTCCAAAGGAGTTACCCCCTTTCTTCGCTTAAATAAATTTTTACTCTAATTTATTGTCTTTATCCGTTTTTGTCATACGACCAATGGAATCGCGCATATCTGTATCAGCATCAATATTTTGTAAAGAGAAATAGTCCATTACACCTAAATTTCCTGCTTTTAATGCTTCTGCCATCGCTTGTGGTACTTCCGCTTCCGCTTCAACCACTTTTGCTCTCATTTCTTCTACTTTCGCCTTCATCTCCTGCTCATTAGCAACAGCCATTGCTCTTCTTTCTTCTGCTTTTGCTTGAGCAATCTTCTTATCTGCTTCCGCTTGATCTGTTTGCAATTGAGCCCCAATGTTTTTACCGATGTCCACATCTGCAATATCGATCGAGAGAATTTCGAAAGCTGTACCAGCATCAAGTCCTTTCGACAGGACTGTGCGGGAGATAGAATCTGGGTTCTCAAGTACTTTTTTGTGTGTATCACTAGAACCGATCGTTGAAATGACCCCTTCACCTACACGCGCGATGACTGTGTCTTCTCCAGCACCACCGACAAGACGTTCAATGTTAGCCCGAACTGTGATTCGTGCTTTTGCTTTCACTTCAATCCCATCCATTGCCACACCTGCGATAAACGGTGTTTCAATAACCTTAGGGTTAACACTCATTTGAACAGCTTCAAGCACATCACGACCTGCAAGGTCAATAGCAGCTGCACGTTCAAATGTTAATGCAATATTCGCACGTTGAGCCGCAATAAGCGCATTGACAACCCTGTCTACATTACCACCTGCTAAATAATGACTTTCCAATTGAGGGGTTGAAACATTAATTCCAGCTTTATGCGCTTTAATAAGTGGGTTGATCACACGATTAGGAATAACTCTTCTTAATCTCATTCCAATCAGGGAAAATATCCCCACTCTAACACCTGCTGAAATCGCAGAAATCCACAGTCCAACTGGTACAAATGTAAATAGTACCGCTAGGACAATAATGCCAATTACAATTGCTACTAATAAAAAAACTGTTTCCGGACCTATAACCATACTCATTTCCTCCTTTATATCAAGGCAAATCTATTATATTTCGCGAACAACAATGCGAGAGCCTTCTACCTTTACAACTTTAACTGCTATATCTTTTTCAATAAAACCACCTTCTGCTACAACATCAAGTCGTTCATCGTCTACGTTAACTGTACCAGATGGCCTAAGAGCTGTCACTGTAATTCCTTCACGCCCAATCAACTCTAGTCGATTGACATTTGAAACATAGCCACTTTCTGTGCTTGTTGAATCAGTTAAAATGAGTCGTTTGAATATATTCATACGTTTACCAAACACCTTTACCATTATAATGATTGATACCGAAGCTAAAAATAAGGCGATAATGATAGAAATTGCCATATGGACTACATTTCCACCAGCCATTAATATACTGCCGATGACTGCCACCACCCCAAGAAGCCCGGCAATTCCTCCTGGGAGAAAAAACTCTGCTACAATAAGAATAACCCCGAGAATGAACAGAATCATTGATTCGTATCCTGCTAGACCTGCAGCATAATGTCCATAAAAGAATAGAAGCAGTGCACTAATTCCCATTCCACCTGGCAAACCAAATCCTGGGGAATATAATTCTAATACTAGACCAAGACTTGCAATGGATAATAGGATTGGAACCACGACTGGGTTGGTGATAAGTCTTGCGAATGATTCCGCAAATGTTGATTTAACAGTTTGAAAATTAGCATCAGGGTATCCAAGCCTTTCGAGCAATTCGTCCATATTCTTTACAGTACCTTCTGAATATCCTACTTTTAAAGCCTGATCAGAACTTAATGTTAATAAATCTCCCTTTGCTTTCAATTCCGGTAAATCTATATCGCCTTTTGCCATTGCTTTAGCAATATCAGGATCACGGCCACTTTGCTTCGCAGCAGCCTCCATTGCTGCAAGCCACATACTTTCTGCTTTTTCACCAGCAGTGTTCCCTTGTTGGTTAATAACTGCAGACGCGCCCATAACAGCATTAGGAGTCATATAAATCTCATCTGTGTGCAAAGCAATATACGAGCCTGCAGAAATAGCCCAAGAGTTAACAAATGTGACAGTTTTCACATCAGTTTTAGTAATGCGGTTTCCAATATCTCGTGCTGCATCTACTGCACCACCTGGCGTATTCATATCGAATATAATTAAATCAGCATTATTTTCCTCTGCAGTTCTTATTGCCCTATCAAGATATGCATTCAATCCTTTTTCAACATCATCTTTAATCGGTATTACATATACATTAGCTTCATCACCACTAGCTTGAACCGGCAACAAGGATATTAAGCCTGCTGCGAGTATACAGATGACAACCAATAGTTTTCTCATTCGACCCCCTCCTCTCTCGAAATATATGTATTAGTATTACGTTCAAAAGATGTAAAGGTTTCAATTAATTTTGATACATTAACATTATTATAGCTGATTTCCATCTAAAACACTCATTATTACTCTTCATTTATAAATGTGAAAAAGCCGATAAGCGTGTGCTTACCGGCTTGTTAACTGCTAATTATGATAGATGCCTTTGTACAAGGCTACTTACTAGAGATCCGTCTGCCTTGCCTTTAACTTTCGGCATTAGTACAGTCATCACTTTTCCCATATCAATTTTTGTTGATGCTCCAGTTTCTGCAATTGTCTCGAGGACTACAGCTTCCACTTCTGCCTCAGTAATTTGATTAGGTAAATAATAATCTACATAAGCAAGTTCAGTTTGAATTTTATGAACAAGATCTTCACGACCTGCGTTTTCAAATTCCTGGAGGGAGTCTTTGCGTTGCTTTACTTCGCGAGAAAGGACTGTCAACTCATCTTCTTCCGATAAAACTTGCTTGCCAAGCTTAATAGATTCATTTTGCATGGCTGCTTTTAACATTCGAACGACAGAGAGCTTTTCTTTTTCTTTGTTTTTCATCGCATATTTCATATCTTCATTTAAACGCTCAAGAAGACTCATTTGTGCACCCTCTTTTAGAACTTGCGCTTTCTAGCAGCTTCAGATTTCTTTTTACGTTTCACACTCGGTTTTTCATAAAACTCGCGCTTTCTAATTTCTTGTATTGTTCCACTTTTGGATACAGTACGTTTGAAGCGGCGAAGAGCATCTTCAAGTGATTCGTTTTTTCGAACGACAGTTTTTGACATCTCTCTTTCCCTCCCTCCGAACATAGCGATAACATGTTCATACATGGAAACCCATGTACTTTGCAATTATAATATAAGCCTATTAGCAGGTCAACAATCTTTATTGCAAGAACAAGAGATTTTCTTATATTCTGCATGTCTAATGACTAAAATTCATATGATTTACTGAGGTGAAGGACATGCTATATATATTATTTTTTATCGTTTTAGCGGCTTGCTTTTTGCTAGGTATGACATGGATGAGAATTGGCTTATATAATTTATCAGGCAGTGCGATGGAAAATTGGCTTCGCGAAATAACAGGGACACCCATAAAAGGACTATTCGCAGGCATTATAATGACCATAATTCTTCAAAGTAGTTCAGCTGTAACCGTGATTGCTGTAGGACTGGTCGCAACTCGTATCCTGTCCTTCCCACAAACGATAGGTATTATTCTCGGGACAAATATTGGGACAACTGTTACCCTCGAATTTCTATCTTTTGATATGTCAAATATTATAATACCGCTACTCATAACTGGTACTATAATGCAGTTTCTTCGAGGAGCTAAAGTAAAAAGTAGTGGTTTCATCTTACTTGGTATAGGCATTATTTTTGCGGCCATGAATGGCTTTGAATGGTTGTCAGGCCCCCTAGCAGAAATCGACTATATACAAAATCTTATTCTTTTAATGAGTAACAATGCATTGATCGCTTTTAGTACTGGAATTATTCTTACAGGTCTCATTCAATCGAGCACTGTAATGACAGGCATTGCCATGAGCTTTCTTGCAGCAGGGCTGTTTCCATTTGAAACAGGCATCGCAATCATGCTCGGTTCAAACATTGGTACTTGTACTACTGCTCTTCTTGCTGGCATCGGAGCTGGGCGCGAAGCTCGACTCACGGCATATGCTCATATGTGGCTTAATATAGGCGGAGCTTTATTGTTTTTGCCTCTCATTCCAGCCCTATCAAATATAAGCAGTTTACTTACGACTTCTCCTGATATTCAGCTTGCACATGCTAGTGTGCTATTTAATGTTACTTGTTCCTTAATCGTGCTACCATTCGCTAATCAATTCGGGAAATTTATTATGATCATTCACGGCAAAAAGATACCATGAGCCTTTATGATCAATAATCAGTTTCTCCAGCTAAGCCTTGTACAATTGCCACACCAGAGCTTGCGCCGATTCTTGTTGCACCAGCTTCAATCATTTTTTCTACATCTTCAAGGTTGCGAACTCCTCCGGATGCCTTCACACCTAGATCTTGCCCTACTGTTTTTCGCATTAGAGCAACATCTTCAATCGTTGCGCCACCAGTTGAAAATCCAGTTGATGTTTTTACAAAGTCAGCACCTGCTTCCTTTGCAAATTTGCAGGCTTGTCTTTTTTCTTCATCCGTTAAAAGACATGTTTCAATAATAACTTTTACTAGCGCTTTACCTTTTGCAGCTGCACAAACAGCAGTAATGTCTCTCTTGGCTAGTTCTTCGTTACCGCTTTTTAAAGCACCAATATTTAATACCATATCAATTTCATGTGCACCATTCTCAATGGCATTTTTCGTTTCAAAAGCTTTTGTTTCCGGTGTATTAGCCCCTAACGGAAAACCGATCACCGTACATATTTTTACATCTGTTTCTTTTAATAAACTACTCGCATACTCAACCCAAGTTGGATTAACGCAAACAGAAGCAAAATGATACTCTTGTGCTTCTTTACATAATATTTTTATGTTATCCTGAGTTGCATCTGCTTTTAATAACGTATGATCGATCATTCGAGCTATGTTTTGTGACATTGAAAAGTCTCCCTTCTGTTTACGAATGAATGTGTACATATATATTTTATCATTCTTAGGTATAAAGTAAAAAAGCATGCTTATAAGTGTTACTATGCTGTTATCTTTTTCATAAATTACATCTTTATTCTGTTATTTACGGACCATTTACGCTCCGTTACAAGCGTTGGAATATTTTATATTTTTTTGTGCTGATTTTATAAATCACTGAACCAGATTTATCGGTTCATCTGCTTCGCATGTAAAAATACAATTTAAGCAAAATAAGACTGCAGCTATTGGTTACTGCAGTCTCATTTGCTATATTTATTCTTCTACGTGCACGTGCTTACACGATTCTTAGATAACTAGTGATTTCGGCTCTTGTGCGATATCCATCACCCGGACAAATTGACCTTCGTTATAAGGATATCCTGCTTTTGTAATTTTTACTTTTACAAGTTTCCCAACCATATCTTCTGTTGCTGGAAAAACTACTTTTAGGTAATTATCTGTATAACCTTCGTATAAACCGCTATCTGGATTTTCTTTATATGCTTCTTCAGGAATAACTTCTAGCACTTCATTTTCAAAACGAGATGCGTATTGCTTCGCTAATTGATCAGACAATGCGATCAGACGGTGCACACGGTCATTTTTAACATTCTCATCTACCTGATCTGTCATCCTCGCTGCAGGCGTTCCAGTTCGTTTGGAGTAAGGGAACACGTGTAACTCAGAAAATTGATGTTCTTTAATAAAGTTGTATGTTTCCATAAATTCTTCTTCTGTCTCACCTGGAAACCCAACAATTACATCAGATGTAACAGCGAGCCCAGGCAATGCTTTTTTAAGCAATTGCAAACGTTCCGCGAAAAATTCCATCGTGTATTTACGTCGCATTCTTTTCAATACAGTATTAGAACCAGATTGCAGAGGAATATGCAGATGCCTAACGACAAGGTTTGATTTGTCGATTACATCAATTACTTCGTCCGTTAACTGACTTGCTTCGATGGACGAAATACGGATTCTTTTTAATCCATGAACTTGCTCTTCTAAATCACGTAGAAGCGCAGCCAAATTATAATCCTTCATATCTTCCCCGTATCCACCTGTATGAATACCAGTAAGAACAATTTCCATGTATCCAGCATCAACTAATTGCTGAGCTTGATGAATCACTTCTTTCGGATCCCGAGAACGCATTAAGCCTCGAGCCCAAGGAATGATACAAAATGTACAGAAGTTATTGCAACCTTCTTGGATTTTCAAAGAGGCGCGTGTTCGATCCGTGAAAGCTGGAACGTCAAGTTCTTCATACACACGGTTTTTCATAATATTGCCGACGCCATTAATCGGCTGTCTTTCCTGCTTGAATTGCTCTATATACTCGAGCATTTTCACACGATCTTGCGTGCCGACAACTACATCCACCCCCGGAATTGCCATAATCTCTGCTGGAGATGTTTGCGCGTAACATCCTGTTACACATATTACAGCATCCGGATTACTCCGGATAGCACGACGAATCACCTGACGACTTTTCTTGTCACCTGTATTTGTGACAGTACAAGTATTTATTACATAAACATCCGCCCTAGCTTCAAATTCCACTCGATCATAACCGTTATTCTTAAATAATTGCCATATTGCTTCTGTTTCATAATGGTTCACTTTACAACCTAATGTATGAAATGCAACAAGAGACATAAGATCACCTCATTAATTCAAAATGGTAGGAAATAGCAGCCAATGCGTATAAAGGCGCCGTTTCCGTTCTCAAAATCCTTGGACCAAGACCGCATAATATAAACCCATGAGCATGTAGTTCATTCGCTTCTTTTTCTGTCATCCCGCCTTCAGGCCCGAACACAAGTAACACTTTATTTCCTGGTTCGGTCTTATTTAAGGCTTCAGCAAAATTGCTTTGCTCGCCATACTTTGCTACTTCTTCATAAGCAACTATTTTTCGTTCACATTGCTCGCCTAATTGAATCAGTTCTTTGAAAGACAACGGCGCATGTACGGAGGGCAGGATTTGCCGGTGAGATTGTTCTGCAGCTTCTTTCGCGATCTTGTTCCAACGTTCTAGTTTTTTAACAGCTTTTTTCTCTTCCCATTTTACAATGGAGCGGCCAGCAATGAAAGGGACAAACTCAGAAGCACCCAGTTCCGTTCCCTTTTGAATGATCCATTCCAATTTATCCCCTTTTGGCAGCCCGCTCGCAATAACAATTTGAACGGGTAATTCTTTTGATTCTTCTTCCCAAGAGGTAACACTAGCTTCGACAGATACATCTGTTACTTGCTCAATGCTAGCTGTCGCGACTTTTCCATCATTAGTGACAATTAAAATTTCATCTCCCATTTTCATTCGCATAACACGAACAATATGGTGATAATCATCCCCAGTAATTTCTATCCTTTTTTGATTTACAAAAGGTTCATTAATAAAATAACGTTGCATCATGCCACCTCATTATTTCCTTCTTGCTATAAATGCAACCCAATCTTCCATGACAAGCGTCTCTTCTACTTCAAAACCAGCAACGACAATCGCTTCTCTCACTTCTAGCTTTTTCTGCTGAATAATTCCAGAGGTAATAAAATAACCATTTTTCTTCACTGTTTTTGCAGCGTCTTTAGTTAATTTCATAATAACTTCTGCTAGAATGTTGGCTACAACTACATCAGCTTGCTCATCGAGCCCATGAAGTAAATCGCTTTTTTTCACTGTTATTCGTTCAGCTAATCTATTTAATTCTACGTTCTCCTGCGCCGATTTTACCGCCACTTCATCTAAATCTAGCGCGGTTACATTGCTCGCTCCCAATAAAGCGGCAGCAATACTTAACACCCCTGAGCCTGTGCCAACATCTACAACAAAGTCATCCTTTTTTACTGTCCTCTCTAATGCTTGGATGCACATTACAGTTGTTGGATGTGTTCCTGTCCCAAACGCCATACCTGGATCAAGTTCAATTATTAATTCTTCTTTTGTACTTGGCACATATTCTTCCCATGTCGGCACAATTGTAAAAGTTTCCGATATTTTCACTGGGTTATAATACTTTTTCCATGCAGTTGCCCAATCTTCTTCATTTACTTCTGCCGTTGTTACCCGATTATTGCCAATATCTATATTAAAATTTGCTAGATCCGTAATTTCTTGCTTAATCGCATCAATCGTATCCACAATAAAACTGTTGACAGGCAAATAAGCTTTAATTACTACACCCTCATCGGGATAGTCAGCTGGGTTCAATTCGTAAATTTCGCCAAATACATCTTCGCGTTCCTTAAACAATTCAGCTGGATCTTCAATTACAACCCCACTTGCTCCATTTTCATGAAGAAGATTGGAGATAGGTTCCACTGCCTCATTTGTTGTATGAATGCTTATTTCAGTCCATTTCATTACATTAGACCCCAATCATAATTACTCACTTTTAAAAGCTCGCTTTACTTTATCAAAGAAACTTTCATGTTGTTCATCTGGGACATTACCACTTACATCAGCAAAATCGCGAAGCATTTGCTTCTGTTGTTCCGTTAATTTAGTTGGTGTAATAGTTTTCACTAGGATATGTTGATCACCAACACCATACCCTCTGACATTCTTCACACCTTTACCGCGCAAACGGAATCTAGTACCTGTTTGTGTACCTGCTGGAATTTTCAATTTTACTTTTCCATATAAAGTAGGAACTTCAATCTCATCTCCAAGTGCCGCTTGAACAAATGTAATTGGCATCTCACAGTAAATATCATCTCCATCACGTTCGAAAAACTCATGATCGCGTACTTGGAATACTACATAAAGATCGCCAGAAGGCCCACCATTCATTCCAGGCTCCCCTTGCCCCGCAACTCTCATTTGCTGTCCGTCATCGACACCTTGAGGTATTTTGACATTGATTTTTTTACGTTTTTTTACTGTGCCATCTCCACCGCATGTGCGGCATTTTTCTTTAATTATTTTTCCTGTTCCTTGACAATAATTACAAGCTCGTCGATTAACAATGCGGCCAAAAGGCGTATTTTGTTCTACATTCAATTGACCGCTACCATTACAATGTGAACATGTTTCAGGTGATGTGCCAGGTTTCGCACCGCTACCATCGCAAGTTTCACAAGTTTCTTCTCTCGGTATTTCAATTGTCGTATCTTTACCAAAAACAGCTTCTTCAAATGTCATAGACATCGTGTATTGGAGATCTGCCCCTTGTCTCGGCGCATTAGGGTCACGTCGCCCACCGCCACCGAAAAAAGTACTGAATATATCTTCAAACCCGCCGAAGCCGCCACCAAAGTCCGAACCACCGCCAAAACCTTGAGGTCCCTGATGTCCGAATTGATCATATTGAGCACGTTTTTGATCATCATTCAGTACTTCATATGCTTCTGTAAGCTCTTTAAATTTCTCATCTGCTCCAGGTTCTTTATTAATATCTGGATGGTACTTTTTAGAAAGACGCCTATATGCTTTTTTAATCTCATCTTTTGATGCACCCTCTGTTACACCTAACACTTCATAATAATCTCGTTTACTCATCTCTACACACTCCCGAATCTTTTCACATAACGTATATTTTAACACATCGGACATAAGGATTGAAAGAAACAAATACCTACATAAGAAAAGTCAAAGCCGTTTATGACAGGCTTTGACTTTTAGATCCGCATTGGTGGGACACATTGACTTCGCCAATTGCCAGTTTAGCCAATGTGTCACCATATATGCTTACTTCGTTTCTTTGTCGTCTTCTACTTCTTCGAACTCAGCGTCAACAACATTATCATCTGCGTTTCCGCCTTCAGCACCTTGCTGTGCTTCTGCTTGTTTCGCAGCTTCCTCATATAGCTTCATAGATAGATTTTGCACGATTTCTTGAAGAGCATCTTTCTTTTCACGGATTTCCTCAAGTTCGTTTTTCTCAATTGCAGCTTTCAAAGCATCTTTCGCTTCTTCTGCTTTTTTCACTTCTTCTTCGTCGACTTTTCCTTCAAGATCTTTCAACGTTTTTTCAGTAGTGAAAACTAATTGGTCTGCTTCATTTCTAAGTTCTACTTCTTCTTGACGTTTTTTATCAGCTTCAGCGTTTTCTTCTGCTTCTTTTACCATACGCTCTACTTCTTCATCAGATAGACCAGAAGAAGACTTAATCGTAATATTTTGCTCTTTACCAGTGCCCATATCTTTTGCACTTACATTAACAATCCCGTTCTTGTCAATATCAAATTTCACTTCGATTTGTGGCACGCCACGTGGTGCAGGAGGAATATCAGCTAATTGGAAACGGCCAAGCGTTTTATTATCTGTCGCCATCGGGCGTTCTCCTTGCAATACATGGATATCAACCGCTGTTTGACTATCTGCAGCTGTTGAGAAAACCTGTGCTTTCGATGTTGGAATTGTTGTATTACGATCAATAAGTTTTGTAAATACTCCACCCATTGTTTCAATTCCTAGTGAAAGTGGAGTAACGTCTAGAAGTACTACGTCTTTCACATCTCCAGTAAGGACTCCCCCTTGAATAGATGCACCCATTGCAACTACTTCATCAGGGTTAACGCCTTTATGTGGATCTTGGCCAGTTTCTTTATGAATAGCTTCTTGTACCGCCGGGATACGTGTTGAACCACCAACAAGAATAACTTTATCTATTTCTGATGCCGATTTACCTGAATCTTTTAGTGCCTGGCGAGTTGGTGCCATTGTTCTCTCAACTAGTTCTGAAGTCAATTCATCAAACTTAGCGCGAGTCAATGATATTTCCATATGAAGAGGTCCAGCTTCACCAGCTGTAATAAACGGTAATGAAATTTGTGTAGATGTTACACCAGAAAGATCTTTTTTTGCTTTTTCAGCAGCATCTTTTAAACGTTGTAGAGCCATTTTATCTTTAGAAAGATCAATGCCATTTTCTTTTTTGAATTCTTGAACAAGATAATCAATAATTTTCTCGTCAAAGTCATCTCCACCAAGACGGTTATCACCTGCTGTTGCAAGCACTTCAAATACTCCGTCACCAAGTTCCATAATAGAGACGTCAAATGTTCCGCCGCCAAGGTCATACACTAAAATTGTTTGATCTTCATCTGTTTTATCAAGACCGTATGCTAATGCAGCTGCTGTTGGCTCGTTAATAATACGCTCCACTTCAAGGCCAGCAATGATTCCAGCATCTCTCGTAGCTTGACGCTCTGCATCGTTGAAGTATGCAGGAACAGTAATAACAGCTTTGTCCACTTTTTCACCTAGATAATCTTCAGCATATGATTTTAAATATTGAAGAATAATCGCAGAAAGTTCCTGTGGGGAATATTCTTTTCCTTCAATTTCTTCTGTATGGGTAGTTCCCATATGACGCTTGATAGACATAATAGTATTTGGGTTAGTAATTGCTTGGCGCTTTGCAACTTCCCCTACTTGACGCTCTCCATTTTTAAATGCAATGACGGAAGGCGTTGTGCGGTTACCTTCTGGATTAGGGATAACTTTCGCTTCTCCACCTTCAAGCACTGCCACACAAGAGTTGGTAGTACCTAAATCAATACCAATAATTTTACTCATGTTCATGTACCTCCTATAATATGTAAACTATTATTTATTTACTTTAACCATTGACGGTCTGATAACACGATCTTTTAATTTATACCCTTTTTGGAACTCTTCGACAACAATATTAGGTCCATATTGTTCCTCTTCTGTTTGCATTACAGCTTGGTGGAGATTTGGATCAAACTCTTCTCCTACAGCTTCAATCTGCTCTGCACCTTCTTGTTTTAACGCATCGATGATACCGCGATAAACCATTTCTACACCAGTAAGTAACGATTTCGCCTGTTCATTATCAAGATCCACTTGCATTGCTCGCTCGAAATTATCGATTGCTGGCAAAAGGTTTGTTACTAAATTTTGTGCTCTATATTTTTCACCCGCTTCCCTGTCAAGTTGGGAACGACGGCGGAAATTTTCAAAATCCGCATACAAGCGCAAGTAACGGCTTTCTGATTCTGCTAGTTTTGCTTCAAGCTCTGCAATTTTCTGATTCGATTCATCAGATTCGCTTTCAGTGATATCAGCCTCATCTTCAACAACTTCTACTTCCTCTAGAATTTCTTCTTCAGTAGTTGCAATTGACTCCTCATCTGTATCATGCGCTTGTTCGGATGTAACCTTCGTTTCATCTATCATGACTTCACCTCCTTAAAATACTAAGACCTCTAGCCCTAGTTATCCATCCACAAGTAGATTGACTTATGGGTGGATGCTTGAGCTAAATACTATACATGAAAGACTAGGGCAGGAACGCTAACTATAGAGCGATATGTTCCAAAGTTTTATTGTTGGTATAACCTAGATAGAGCTAGACTCATATCTTTGCTTAAAAAATCAAGCAACGTAATGACTCGTGAATATTCCATTCTTGTTGGCCCCAAAATGGCAATTGTACCAACCGGTTCCTGTCCAATAGAATATGTTGCCGTAATCAGGCTGCAATTTTCCATTATTGAATGATTATTTTCTTTACCGATTTTAACATGTATCCCACTAGGTATGTGCTTGAATAATTCATATATTCCCTGTTCTTGTTCTATCATATCCAATAATCCACGAACTTTATCAATATTATGGAATTCAGGTTGATTCAACATATTCATTTTTCCAGCAAAAAATAGTTTTTCTGCTAGTGGTATATTCACCGTTTCCGTAATTGTCTTCAGTATATAATCATATTCCTGTATATTTTGCCGTAAAAGATCTGCAACTTCTTTAAGCATTGTATCCTGAAGTTCAGAGATCGGGATACCTTTTAGCTTATGATTTAATATATTAACAAGCTTTTCGATTTCTTCAGGTACAATATTTGCCGGAAGCGTAAAGATTCGATTCTCGACATGGCCCGTATCTGTAATAATTATCGCAACTGCCGACTCTTGATTAAGTGGGACGATTTGCAGTTTTCTTAATCTATTTTCTTTGACTGCAGGGCCAAGCAATATAGCTGTATAATTAGTCAGCTCCGACAATATCCTTGCTGAATTTTGAACAATGTTCTCCAACTCATAAATTCTCTCTGCAAAAACGGAATGGATTTTATTGATGTCATCAGCGTGTAGCGCATGTGGCGATAATAAATGATCCACATAATAGCGATACCCTTTTTCAGAAGGAACTCGCCCAGAAGAAGTATGTGTTTTTTCAATAAATCCCAAAGCTTCTAATTCAGCCATTTCATTTCTAATTGTTGCTGAACTTAAAAGTATCCCTTGTTTTTCGGAAAGGCTTCGTGAGCCAACGGGTTGAGCAGATTGGATAAAGTCATCAATAATTACCTGAAGTATAAGTAGTTGACGATCCGTTAACAACATTTATCACCTCTGTTAGCACTCTATTCACCTGAGTGCTAAATCTATAATAAAAATAACAAAATGTATGGTTGCTGTCAACGGTTTTACTCACTACAAACATATATTAAGCATCAGAGGTCAGAGAAGAAATGATTGAAATACTTCATTACCAAGAAAACGGCCTTTCTCCGTCAGACGTAGGTAACCTTCTTCCTTAATTAAAAGCTCTCTTCTTTCCATTTCCGAAATAGACGATTTAAAAACATCTAAAAGACTTTCACCATATTTTTCTTTAAAATGTTCTAACTCTACACCAACTGTTTTTCTTAATCCAAGGAACATCTCTTCTTCCATCATTTCTTTCTTCGTTACTTGGTTCTCCTCAAAAATTGGGAGCTCTCCATCTTTTAGTGGATCCATGTATTTTTTTATTGGACCTGCGTTGGAATATCTTTTCTTATTTATATATCCATGAGCACCTGCTCCAAATCCAAAGTACTCCTCGTTATTCCAATATATTAAATTATGTTTACTTTCAAAACCTGGTTCAGAGAAATTACTGATTTCATATTGCCTCAATCCCTTTTTCTCCATTTCCTCCATTAATATTGTGAACATCTCTGTTTCTGTGTCTTCACCAGGCAAGTGCAATTTGCCTTTTCTCTTTAAATTGTAGAAAACAGTTTTAGGCTCCACAATCAAAGAATAACCAGAGTAATGAGGGAGATCTAAAGCAAGGGCTTCAGATAATGTTGCTTTGAAATCCGCTGTAGTTTGTGTTGGTAAGGCATAAATTAAATCTATACTAATATTCGAAAACCCAAGTTTTTGAGCTTTTTCAATTGTTGTATACACATCTTTCACACGGTGTGCCCTACCTATTTTCGCTAATAATTCATCATTAAAAGCTTGGACACCGAAACTTAAACGATTCACACCATGATCAGCTAGGATTTGTAATTTTTCAACAGACATATCCCCTGGATTTGCTTCAAATGTAAATTCTCCATTAGGCATGATTGGTAAATACTCTACTATCCCCTTACAAAGAGCTTCCAATTGCATTTCATTTAAAGCAGTTGGCGTTCCACCACCAACAAAGATTGTCTCTAATTGGTCGAATGGATGTTGCGTAGTTGCTATTTCAAATTCCTTTTTTAATAAACTAATATATTCGTCCACTGGTTGTCCTTGAAGAAACACTTTATTAAAGTCACAATAATGACAAATATGCTCACAGAAAGGAATATGGATATATGCTGCTTTCATTTTGTTCACATCCCTTTATGAAATTGAAACACATACTATAATGAATTTCATGTGCTTCTCGAATGACGAAAGAAATAATCCTATCAATAAAAGGGAAGTGCAGCATGATTATGCATCAGGCTTTACTTCCCTTGATTAGCTCAGCTATTTTTACCTGGTTCATCTCTTTTCAATACGGCCATAAAGGCTTCTTGTGGGACTTCAACGGAACCAACTTGTTTCATGCGTTTTTTACCTTCTTTTTGTTTCTCCAATAATTTACGCTTCCGTGAAATATCTCCACCATAACATTTCGCCAATACGTTTTTCCCCATAGATTTGATCGTTGATCTTGCCACGATCTTTTGACCAATAGCAGCTTGAACTGGAACTTCAAATTGTTGACGAGGTATAAGCTCTTTCAACTTTTCTACAATTGTTTTTCCACGTTCATAAGCAAAGTCTCGATGGACAATAAAGCTTAATGCATCCACTTTTTCTGTATTAAGTAAAATATCCATCTTCACTAAATTCGATGGTTGATAGCCTATCAGTTCATAATCAAACGAAGCGTAACCCTTTGTATTAGATTTTAATTGGTCAAAAAAATCATATACAATCTCAGCAAGTGGAATTTCGTAGACGACATTTACACGAATATCGTCAAGATATTGCATGTCTACAAAGTTCCCTCGCTTATCCTGAGCTAATTCCATCACTGCTCCAACATAATCATTCGGAACCATCATGGATGCTTTTACATATGGCTCTTCTACATGATCGATCTTTTGCGGATCAGGCATATTAGATGGATTATCAACGGAAAGTTCCGTTCCATCTGTCATATACACTTTGTAAATAACACTTGGTGCTGTTGTAATTAAATCTATTTTAAATTCACGTTCAATTCTTTCTTGTATGATCTCCATATGTAATAGACCTAGAAAACCACAACGGAATCCGAAACCTAGCGCTTGTGACGTTTCTGGCTCATATTCTAACGCCGAATCATTTAATTCTAATTTTTCTAAAGCTTCTCTCAAGTCATTAAACTTTGCGGAATCAATTGGATATAGCCCACAAAACACCATAGGATTCATCCTTCTATATCCAGATAAAGGTTCCGCTGCAGGATTATTTGCGTGAGTAATTGTATCTCCTACTGTTGTATCGCCGACTTTTTTAATAGCAGCGGTTAAAAAACCAACATCTCCCACAGTTAATTCATCTACAAGTACCGGTTTTGGTGCATGTACACCAACCTCTAATACTTCGAATTCTTTTCCTGTGGCCATCATTTTAATTTTATCGCCGACTTTTACGGTCCCTTCCATTATACGAATGGATGCGATAACGCCTCGATAAGCATCATATATCGAGTCGAAGATTAAAGCTTTTAAAGGTGCACTTGGATCACCTTGAGGCGCAGGTACCTTTTCAACAATTTGTTCAAGAATATCTTCGATACCTATGCCTGCCTTGGCAGAAGCATGGACCGCTTCTGAGGCATCTAAACCGATCACATCTTCAATTTCTTGTTTCACACGATCTGGTTCAGCAGCAGGTAAGTCAATTTTATTAATGACAGGTAGAATTTCCAAGTCATTGTCTAATGCTAAATAAACGTTCGCTAAAGTTTGCGCTTCAATCCCTTGAGCAGCATCTACAACAAGAATTGCCCCCTCACAAGCAGCAAGACTCCTAGAAACCTCATAGGTAAAATCTACGTGTCCAGGTGTATCGATTAGATGAAGAATATAATCTTCACCATCTTTTGCACGATATGTTAATTGAACCGCATTTAATTTAATAGTAATGCCCCGCTCTCGTTCCAAATCCATGGAATCAAGCAGTTGGCTTTTCATTTCGCGTGAAGTCAATGCCTTCGTCTGTTCTAAAATTCTATCTGCTAATGTCGATTTCCCATGATCGATATGGGCAATAATCGAAAAGTTACGGATCTTTTCTTGTCTTTTTAATTTTTCATCATGATTCATCTTCTTCACTCCTGTTAATCGGCGCATGTATGCTAGGTTAAATTATATCAGCGAATAAATCAATGAGCAAATATAGAAAAGCGAAAGCGTTTGTTTAGCGACGTACAAACTGAGCTTACGTGTAGGTGCGTAGGCGTTGTCACAGGACGTGGCGGCTTTAGTCCAAAGTACAAAGATAGAGGAAACATTGACTAGAACCAAAACTTTTAACCACGATTCTACTTTTGTTATAAAAGCTAGACAAGAAAAAAGTACATCCATTTGGATGCACTCATCATACATAATAATCTTTCTGTATACACTTAACGAACTAGGGTTAACAAATTTCTCTATCCCTTATACATCATTTTCCATGCTTACTGGCCGTCGATGCGTATTTCAAGCGGTTACGATACTTATACTAGCTGTCAGAAGTTTCTTACTAGCAATGGATAAACGTTTACTGGCCATAAACGGGAGAAAACAAGTGAACATTATTACGTTACAGTTAGATATATTTCCAGGCATTTCGCATGATCGATGTACTAAAACGTTCCGTACGATCAAACTAAGACAGAGTAATGCCTTTTTATACAATTAGATCTATTAAAAACTCTTTAAATTAAATTAGTTAAAACATCAATTACTTTATTTACTACTCCTGTAACTACAGAGGCTAATATCTTTCCGGCCTCAGATAAGTAGCTAACTTTATCTTTATTTACCTGAAGCTTTTCTTCCTCGTCAATCAACTCTCTATTATTTTTCATCAGTGTAGCTTCAATTTCTTTGGCATCATTTTCATTTATATGACTAGGTGATTGAAGTGAGTAAATTTCATAACTACTTTGCTTTTTCTCATCACTGGATTTTTCCATTCCAATTAGAATTCCTGCATACAATACAAGTATTAATAGCATGCATTTCACAATGAAATTCCTCAAACTCGCCACCTGCCTTCTAGCATATTTATATGCTTTTCTTTAAATTGATAGAACTGCTATTTTACCTTGTTTTGAAACCTGCATCTGTCTTGTCTACGGCGGAATGAAGAGCCGCATTTAACCCTGTTGCAAGCAAATTTGCCATGTCTTCTATGAAAACATCTACCTCTTTCGGTGTGACCATTAAATTATGACCAAGGGGGGCTAAAACTTCTTGAATTAATTTCCGCTTATCCTCTTCTTCTAATGTTCCGACGATACCCAAAAAAGTTTTTCTTTCTTTCTCTTCTGGTAAATCCTCATCTGTTAACTTGCGTTTCTCACCAAATGTAAGACCGGCTGGAGCAAGAGATCGCGAAGGTCTACCTGATTCCTCAAGTTCCTTGCCGAAATGCTTTAATAAAAAATCGATCGTATCACTAGTAATTGTTACTGCATCCACAACCGTTGGTACACCTATGGAGATAACAGGAACACCTAATGTTTCTTTGCTTATCTCTTTACGTTTATTACCAACACCGGAACCAGGATGGATGCCCGTATCAGAAATTTGGATTGTTGAGTTCACTCTCTCGATCGATCGCGATGCAAGCGCATCTAGAGCAATAATAAAATCAGGTTTTGAATTTTTGGATACACCGAAGATAATATCACTTGTTTCTATCCCCGTAATCCCCATCACACCTGGGGATAGAGCACTAACAGATCTATAACTCTCCTCTACATGATCTGGCTCTAGCTCAAATAAATGTCTTGTTACGATTAGATTTTCACAAACAAGGGGTCCCAGCGAATCTGGAGTTACATTCCAGTTTCCAAGACCTACAACTAAACAACTTGCCGTTTTAGGGATATTACACATTTCTAAAAAAGAACTAAATTCTCGCGTAAATATTTCCTGTGCCTGTTGTTGTACAACACTATCTTGCGTTCTTATCCCTTGCACCTCTATCGTTAAATAATTTCCTTGCTTTTTCCCTAATCTAGCGGCACCCTCTTGCGTAATCTCTGTGGAAGTTATCTTTACATCCCCTTCCATTTTTTCTTTGAAAATAACTCCTTCAATTTCTCTATGCTTAACGATATCTTTATCACTTTTATTCATAGCTAGTTGTGCAAGTGCCATTTCAAATGCTTCAGATGCTAAGTCCGTTCTTACATTGTAAGAGCTTAAATCTAATTCACCCTTTTCCATCTATTAGAGCCTCCTAAATATAAATACTTTACTTTCAAGCTTTTCCCAATGGCTTATTTTCATTCAAAAATCTATTTGCTCAGGGAAATTGTATTGCATTCTCCTCACTGGTTTGATAAAATATCTCTTGTTCTTATTATTAATGAACCGTGAAATTCGAGTGACAATAAAACCTCGATATTCGTCAGGAGGTGAATGCATTGCCAAACATCAAATCAGCTATTAAACGCGTGAGAATCAACGAACAAAAAAGCGCACAAAACATTGCAGTTAAATCTGCTATGCGTACAGCTGTTAAGAAATTCGAAACTGCTGTAGACCAAAACGAAGAAACTGCGAAAGATTTGTTTAAAGTTGCTATCAAACACTTAGACAAAGCTGCAACAAAAGGCTTAATTCATAAAAACACAGCTAACCGTCAAAAAGCACGTCTAGCAAAAAAATTAAGCAAAGCAACTGCATAATATGGCAACAAAAAAACGACCCCATTTTGGAGTCGTTTTTTATTTTTTTACACTTTCAAGCTCCCAAGTTTAAAAAGAAAAAGTTCAAGTGCAAGATCCCGACTACTCGCACCGGTTTTTAGATGTTCATCGCTATTAGCGAGCAAATTCATAATTTCTCCTAGCGCTTCTTCCGAAAAAGAACGTGCTTGACCAGATGCGAGCTTTACACGAAATGGATGAGTTTTTAATGTGGAAGCAATTTGCTGCTGTCCATACCCCCTTTTCATTAGCTCCTTCACCTGATAAATCAACCTGAACTGACTCGCTAAAAGTGCGAGTATTTTTATTGGCTCTTCGTTTTGTTTACGCAAATCGTAATATATTCGAAACGCTTCGTCCATTTTACGCTGAACTACCTTGTCTACTAAAGAAAAGATGTTTTGTTCAATCGACCTAGATGTCAAATCTTCCACCATGTTCTCATCTATTCTTTTCGTATCAGCAGCAAACAAAGATAATTTTTGAATTTCAGTATCTAGCTTCATTAAATCTGATCCAACCAAAACGAGTAAAAAATCAATTGCTGATTCATCTATTTGCACTTCATTCTCAGCAGTTTTTTCTCTGATCCATACTTTTAACTCAGGTTCCCCCATCTTTTTCACTTCAATAACTTCTGCTGTTTTCTTAAGCAGCTTTGTTATTTTTTTGCGTTCATCTAATTTTTCATATGTACTAGCAAATACAACAATCGAATATGATGGAGGTGTTTGTAGATAGGCCTCCAATTTTTTTACGTTATGCTCTATTTTATTTTTCTGTTTTTCTGCTGTTAAAAATACGGGATTATGCAGAATAACTAACTTTTTCTCTCCAATGAATGGAATTGTTTCTGCATCCTCTAAAGCTACTTCAATTGGGGTTTCCTCTAAATCATATACAGATAAATTAAAATCTAAATCCTCTTTCGTTAACACATTCGCCACTAATTTTTGCTTTGTCTCATTGATTAAAAAGCTCTCTGTTCCGTATAATAAATATACAGGCGAAAATTGTTTCTGTTCAATCTTTTTCCATGCATTCATAAAATTAGTGCCCTCTCTCCCAAAGCATTCTTTCTATATCGTATGGAAATTTAGCTCATTTGACAAGGGGTAAAGAGGACAAACTTCTTCGAAGAGTGCCCTCCAATCTATGATGAACGCTTCTAAATAAGGCCTAGGATACTTAATCAGAAGCGGTAACCATGAGTAATAATTAGCAATTGGAATATCCCGTTAATCATAGTGTAGCCTTTCTTAGCAAAAATATGGTTGTCAACTCTTGTCAGCAGTGGTAATTGAACAGTGGATTTTTCTACTATATTCGTCTATACTAGAGTGGAAATAGGAGGGGTAGTTGTGAACGAATTTGAACAAAATGTCCAATCGAAGCGTAATGACGCGATCGATTCAGGAATTGGCTTTGTCGTTTCATTTGTATTCTTCACAGCAATATTTGTGATTGGAACGGTCATTCAATTGCTTGGAAAGTAACAAAATTGCAAGCGTCTTGGAACGTTAAGCATAGGCATCTGGCTTGTGTCTAACGGAATACAAGGCGCTTGCATTTTTTATTCCTGTATCTCTATTGCTTTATCATATTGCCATTGGGTTCTAAAGGTTCCGCCTTTCTTCGTAAATTCGTAATGAATTGCTCCATGTTCACCTGTCTGAAAAATAGAAGTATTGGAAGCTTGAAGTTCAGCTATTACTTCAGCATGCGGATGACCGTATCGATTATTCCTTCCAGCAGAAATAATAGAGTATTTAGGTTGAAGGAGCGCTAAGAAATCGGATGTTGTGGAGCTATTGCTACCATGGTGTCCAACCTTTAAGACATCAGCACGCAAATCACCATACCTCTTAATAAATTCCTCCTCACCTTCCTTTTCAAGATCTCCAGTAAATATCCAACTTAAACCACCAAATACTCCGTATAACACCAGTGAATCATTATTTCCTTCATATTCATCATCAAAAGGGTAAAGAAAATGAAATTCACCTGATTTATTTTGCCAACTAGATCCTGCTTTTTCCTGCTTGACACTGATTCCTAATGATTGAGCCTCCGTAACTAAATCAGCCATCATTTTCTTTTCCCACGAATTAGGTGAAATCAATATTTCTTTTATCATCACTCTGCCTAGCAATTCCTGTGCAGCACCCATATGGTCTACGTCACTATGTGTCAAAATCAGCTTATCAATTTTATTAATTTTTTTACTTTTTAATAAAGGCAACAGCACATCTTCACCTACTTTGAAGGATTTACTTCGCTCTTGCCAATCTGCTACAGGAAAATGCAGAGTCCCACCCGTATCAATTAAGTAAGTACCTCGGTTATAAGGAAGCTTAATCAAAATGCTATCCCCTTGACCAACATCAATAAAAATAACTTCTCCTTTTACTGGAAATTGATGAACCAAAAACGATATAAAAAAAACAAGAATCAATGGGCAGGCCGAGTAAAGATAAGATTTTCCTTGCTCATTAAATAATAAGAATAGAAATACACCTATAATCATCAATACCATCATGATGATGTCTGGTTTCCCTACGGTTATCATAGCGAACTTTAATGTACTTCCATATTTCGCTATTTGTTCCGAGTATAACAGCAGTCGCGAAGTCCACTCCGAAAAAATGACAAACAACGGCCAATGGATGAATTGCAGAATAAACAGGAAGAACATTAAGGGTAGTACAACAATTGTATAAAAAGGTACATAAACAATATTTGATACGATACTAATAAGGGAAAATTCATAGAAGTGAAAAGCAAGAATAGGAAGCGAGGCAAGCATAGAAACTACAGAAATATCGAACATGTTTTTGAAGGAAGAGGTTTTCTTCCGAAGAATTTGTTGCGAAGAGATAATTAATGCAAAACTTACACTGTATGTAAGTTGAAATCCGACATGATAAATAAGGTAAGGATCAAAAAATAAAAATACGATGAAGCTAATCGAAAATGCGTCAAAAGTTGTATATGGCAGCCTCCATTTTTGTTTTGCTAACAACAGTAAAGACATTATTACAGCCCTTATGACTGGAGGATTTCCACCTGAAAGGATCGTATATATCGGAAGAATACAACAAAGTAGCCAGAAAACAGTTTCTTTCGTCATTCCTATACGTAACAGACAAAAGTATAAGATTCCAACTAATAAACCAATATGCAAGCCCGAAATAGCTAATAAGTGAACGACCCCAATTTCCTGATAAGCCCGATATGTTTCATTAGCAAAATCAGAGCGTTCACCAAAAATCAATGCATTCGCATACGGTGTTACTTTTTCAGGGAAATTTTCTGCAACAGTTTTTATGCCTTTTTCTCTTATATTTTGGAATACGTGCTTTATCGTCCTTCCTGAGACAGAACAATTTTCTATTGAGAACGCCTCTACTTCAAGTTGCCAATGAATATTTTGTCTATATAAATATCTTTGATAATTAAATGCGTGTTCATTACTATTTGGTAAAGGGATGACTAGCTCTCCATTAGTTCGACAGGATGAACCTGCTACTAATTTATCTTCTAACCGATATTTGTCCTTTTCATTTTGAATGTTGTGTGAGAGCATTAATTTCTCTTCGTTAGACGTTGTAACGATGGCTCTTAAACGATTACCATCAATTTCAGGGGATTCTTGGAAGGTGACATAATCGTGGATATTGCCTTCAGAAAAAGATGAACGCTTATCTTTTTCACTATTCAAACCTAAAATAATAAACAAGAACATAATTGAACAAAATAAGATCAATAAATGTTTATTTCTTTCTTGAATTACTCGAACGATAACTATACTCGCCAATATCAGTGTCAAGAGATGATATTCCAGTGAAAGTAATATTCCAACTAATGCGGCACAGGCTATATGATAACATTTACCAGCCATATATACTCCTTTTTATATTATTTAAGAGGCTGAAATACAGCCCCTTATTTCATTATTACTCCTCCGCAAATGAAAGAAAAATTTCTTTATTTACAGAAACTTTTTCTACTTTTACTTTCGCTTCTTCAAACAACTCAATCGCGTGAGGATGATTTTTGTAATCCTTCGCATAGTAAACAGCTTTTATTCCTGCTTGAATAATCGCTTTGCAACATGGGAGGCATGGAAAATGCGTAACATAAATTTCTGCATTTTCTGTTGGCACACCAAATTTAGCACATTGCAATATCGCATTCATTTCAGCATGGATTGTTCGCACACAATGATTGTCAATGACATAACAGCCTTCATCGCTGCAATGGACGCCTCCTGCAATGGAACCGTTATATCCCCCAGCAATAATCCTTTTATCTCTCACAATTGTTGCTCCAACCGTAAGTCGTGTACATGTACTTCTATAAGACAGTAATTGGCTTTGTGCCATAAAATATTGATTCCATGAAATTCTTTCCATCCTGTTCTTCTCCCTTTGCTGTTTTCTATAGTTTATCGAGGTTCTTTATACTAAGTCAATCGTTCTGAATTTCCTTCACTTTACACTTATTAAATTTTGTAGTTTTTCAAATGATTTTGGTCCAATCCCAGATATTTTTTTTAAATCTTCTATTTGCTGATAAGGACCATTTTGTTCCCTATATTCAATAATCGCAGCTGCCTTTGCGGGACCAATACCAGGCAATGTTTCCAATTCGGTATTATCGGCTTTATTCAAATTAACTTTCTCGTCTTTCTTTGATTGCGTACCCGTGCCTTGAGGAACTTCATCGAAAATTTCACCTATTTTGGGAATATAAACGATCATTTCATCATGTATTTTTTCAGCAAAATTAATCTGGTTTTCATCAGCTTCTTCAAGTAATCCACCAGCAAGCTCGATTATATCAAATACGCGGTCATCATCTTTCGCCTCGTAAAGTCCAGGCTTTTGAACCCACCCTTTTACATCTACAAATATACGTATGTTTGCCTCTTCGTTATCTCCCAGTATATCTTTTGGAGTATCTTCATCTTGCCATTGTAACCCCATGTCAACAGGGTCTTGCAAGGCTTTCTCCTCTGGTCTACTTAAATAAAGAAAACCCGCTAATAGGATCACAATTACGCAAATTAACATTGTTTTATATCTTTCAATCCAAATTTTCATTAAGGATCACCTCATAGGAATGGAATATTATTTTAGATGCGGCATACATTTGGTAGGAGTAGACTTAGAAGGAGGGAAAAGCATGAAAGTCGGGATCATTGGAACCGGAAATATGGGGACAATTTTAGCTGAAGCATTGCTAGAAGGAAAAGCTGTTTCTCCTTCAAATTTAGTTGTTGTTAATCGTACAAAAGCCAAAGCTGAGAAGCTTAAATATAAATTTAAAGGAATACATGTTGCCTATAATTCTGAAGAAACAATAAATTCCGCAAAACTAATTTTTATTTGTGTTAAACCACACGACATCTTACCACTTCTCAAGCAAAATCTGCACCATTTAACGCCGGAACATTGTATTGTATCCATTACTAGCCCTATAAAGGTTGAATGGTTAGAAAAGATTGCTCCTTGTTCATGCGCAAGAATTATTCCAAGCATTACGAATAGAGCACTTTCTGGCATCTCTCTCTTAACAATTGGTAGAAGATGTGACGAAAAGTGGAAAAATCGTCTTATAGAAATGTTCTCTAATATATCAGTTCCATTAGAAATCAATGAAGATATTACTCGTGTTGCTTCAGATATTGTCAGTTGCGGACCAGCTTTTTTTAGTTATTTGACGAGAAGATTTATCGATGCAGCTACAACAGAAACGAAGATTGACAAAGAGACTGCCACTATACTTTCCGAACAAATGTTAATAGGGCTTGGGGATTTGTTGAAAAAAGGGTATTATTCATTACCTACTTTAGAAGAGAAAGTATGTGTAAAAGGTGGTATAACTGGAGTTGGCATAGATGTGTTAGATACTGAATTAGAGGATGTATTTGAAAAATTATTTCAAGCAACACACAAGAAGTTTAATATGGAAGTAAATGAAATTGAGGCAAAACATATTCCTTTATAAGTATAATTCTGCACTGATACTAAAATTCCTTCTTCTTTTTTTAAATAAGTGGTAAAAAATCTGCCTTTTTACCACTTATTTCGTTACTTTAAACGGGCGCTTTCGCTTTTCTTTTGTCCAGCTATAGAGCCCAACGACTTGCAAACTTCGGTACTCCTTCCTACGATAAGTCAACATCGATTCGCCTTTGGCTCATCGTGTTTCCTTTATCTCGTACGGAAGCACCTCCAGTTTGTTCGTCGTTTAACGGGCGCTTTCGCTTTTCTTTTTACATGTAAAAAAGATTCGCTCTGATGTCTCAGTTGGGGGTTGATTGGTAAAGTCTGCTGTGACAGATAGAACAGTAAAGCCTGCTTCATCGAGCCATAATGTATAATCGTTGATCGAATATGTACGTTGTTTGTGCAATTCTTCAAATCGTTCATATAGTCCCGACTCTTCTTCTAATACAAAAAATGATAACTCATGTTCTACCGAATATTCATGTTCCCCAACAAAACTATCCCAAATGTATGCTATTTTTTCTTCATTTAAAGTAAAAGTTTCATTCACATACCTGTAATCCATTTGATAAGTAGAATGTACATCAAATAAAAACAAGCCGTTTTCATCCAGATGCCGGTGTGCATGAGAGAAAGTATTTTTTGTATCCTCAGGGGTCTGTAAATAATTAAGCGAATCACAAAAAACAGTAATTACATCAAATGTATCAAGTCCTTCAAGTGCACTCATATCTTGCTGAAACAAGTTTATTGTCACTTTTGCTTGCTCCGCTTTTTCCTGTGCAACCATCAACATGTCACTCGATAGATCAACACCAGTTACTGTAAGTCCTTCCTTAGCAAGTTGAACAGACATTTCGCCTGTTCCACATGCTAAATCAAGCACTCTATTGCCATGAACTTGATGGCGCTGTTTTTCTTCTTTAAAAAAGTGAAGCCACTTCTCATATGGAACATTCGCCATTAAAGTATCATATACATAAGCTAGTCGCTCATAACTCACTTCGTAAGTTCCCCAAGCACATCTTCAAATGGAGCGTCTCCCCAAAGTCGTTCTAGATTATAGTAACTGCGCTCATCACGATGGAAAATATGAGCAATAATATCTCCCATATCCACTAAAATCCATTTCGCTTCATCAAAGCCTTCCAATTTCTTCACTTCGATTTCTGCTTCTTGAGCCGCATCTCGCATCTCTCGAGCAATAGCTTGTACCTGCTTATCGGAATTACCATGACAAATGATAAAATAATCAGCAATTAATGAGATACCCTCCATATTTAATACAACGATATCTTCTGCTCTTTTATCATCTGCTGCTTTTACTACTGTTTTCAATAATTCTTTTGTTTCCAAATTACTTTTCCTCCCTTTCAAAAATCAAATAGTTGTATGCTTCAAATGTGTCTGGAAAAACCAGAGCATCTTTTGCAACTAAAAATGCAATGGTATTGCCTAGCGCTTTAAGTAGGGCTTTATTGAGATCGTAGCAAGCAAGTTCTCTTACTTCCTCTACCCCAGGAAAGCTGCGACCTGGCTCTATATAGTCTGCTACATATATAACTTTTTCAAGCAGTGTCATATTCGCTCTGCCTGTCGTATGATAGCGAATGGCATTTAATATGTCTTTATTGTGTATAGCAAATGTATCAGAGACGATTCGAGCAGCTACAGGGCCATGCCATAACTCAGGATGGTAACAAAGCAAACGTGAATCTTCTCTTGCATCGTTCATATTTTCTTTTAACTCGTCAATAGAAAGAAGCTTTGCATAATCATGAAAGACTGCTGCTATTTCAGCCTTTTTTACATCTGCATCAAATCTTTGGGCTAATTCACGAGCTGTATCTAAAACTCTTATCGTATGTTCATAACGTGGACCTACTAATTTTCCATTAACAACCTTTAGCGCTTGATCAATATCCATATAAATGTTGCTCCTTAATATAGCTAATAACTTTATCTGGAAGCAAATATTTCGTAGAAATTCCTTGTTGTAGTTTTTCTCTAAGCAAAGTCGAAGAGATATCAATTTGCGGGACTTCCATTTGAGTGATTGGATAATTAGTTTCCAGTTTGTAACCGGGCCTATTCACACCTACAAACTGAATCAACTTAACAAGCTCATCCACCTTGTGCCAATTCGGCAAATACTCCACCATATCCGCTCCAATGATAAAGTAATAATCATAATCCGGATTCGTTTCCTGTAAAATTTTCATCGTATCTATTGTATAGGAACGTCCATTTCTTTCTAACTCTATTTTTTCAACCAAAAATTGGCTGTTTCCAGAAATAGAAAGCTCGAGCATCCGAACTCTATCTTCAGCCGTCGTACCACTCACCCTATTTTTATGAGGCGGTTCTTGATTCGGCATGAAATGAATTTCGTCCAAAGCTAAATGATGAAGTACTTCATTTGCGATAATTAAATGTCCCAAATGTGGAGGATCAAAAGTTCCTCCTAAAATGCCAACTTTTTTCATAATCATCAGTCCTTAAACAGGCAGATTAATGGTTTTATGTTCGTCAGATTCCTTATACAGGACAATAATCTTTCCAATAATTTGTACGAGCTCCGCTTTTGTATCCTTTACTATCGCTGCGGCAACAACCTCTTTATCTTCCTCACAGTTTTGTAAAATACTTATTTTAATTAATTCTCGTACTTCTAAAGCTTCGCTAATTTGTTTCGTCATATTTTCATTTACTCCACCTTTTCCAACTTGAAAAATCGGGTCCAGGTGATGTGCTTTAGATCGTAAATAACGCTTTTGTTTTCCAGTTAACATGATGTTCCTCCTAATTTCCTTGTTACAATATTAGTCATTCGTTCGACATCGGGCATTACCCCTGTCCACATTTTAAAAGCATCGGCACCTTGATGGATAAACATACCGATCCCATTTTGTATCTGTGCGCCTTTTTGTCTCGCTTCTTGTAAAAATGCTGTCTCAAAAGGATTATAAATAATATCAGAAACAAATGCGGATGACCTTAAATTCCCAAGATGTAGCGGGCTAATAGTTATTTCAGGATACATGCCGATAGAAGTAGTTTGGATAATGAGATTATAATTGTCGAGTTCCAATTCTGCTTCTTGAAGTGATAAAGCTTTAGAGACACCTTCATAAGGACAATCTTCAATTAATCGTTCTGCATTCGTTACTGAACGGTTACAAATATCAACATATGTCATCCCTTTTGCTAGTAGCGTATAATAAATGGCTTTCGCCGCCCCACCTGCTCCTATAATCAACGCACGTTCATTCAGAAAATCCTCTTTCCATGCACTTTGAAGTGCTTGAATAAACCCTGTTCCATCTGTGTTATAGCCACGAAACTCCCCACTTTCACGAACTACTGTATTAACAGCGCCAATGGCTCTAGCAAGTGGATCAATGCTATCCAAAAAAGGCATGATCGTGGTTTTATGGGGGCTCGTCACATTAAATCCTTCCAGTCCTATTACTTTCATTCCCTCTACAGCCGTCTTCAAATTGCTTTCTAATATATGGAATGGTTGATAATATGCACTCATCCCCAACTGTTGGAACTCTTGATTATGCATGAGCGGTGACATTGACTGTGCGATTGGATCGCCAATGACTCCATAAAGTTTATGCAATCTCCTCACCCTATCTTGTAGAATTAATCATTATAGAACAACCTCAAATGAGCGAGCGACGTAACATGACACTTACCCCTTTTGGTACATACGCAGCCACTTTTGCGCCTGGATCATTGACCGTTACCCATCCAAGGCCAGAGAAAACAATATCTGTTTTTCCTTCCTTAATCGTAAATTCGTGACGTACGAGTTTTGGAAAAGTATCAAGTTCATCTTTACGTGGTGGCTGAAGCATATCACCAACATGTTTATCATACAATTCATCGGCATTTTCTAGTTTCGTTCGGTGTATTTGACTCGCATTTCCTAAGTAACATACAAGGGATCTGCGTCCCCCTTTCAAATAATCCAATCTAGCTAAACCACCAAAGAATAGTGTTTGTTCTTCATTCAGTTGAAACACTTTAGGTTTTATTTCTTTATTTGGCGTTATTATTTTCAAATCCTTTTTATCAACAAAATGCGCCATTTGGTGATGATTAATAATTCCAGGGGTATCAAATAAAGCATTCCCGTCATCAAGCGGGATTTCTATCATATCAAGTGTTGTCCCTGGAAAATGAGATGTTGTAATCACATCTTCTCCGCCCGCTACATGCTTAATAATCCTATTAATAAACGTTGATTTCCCTACATTTGTACACCCTACGACATAGACATCTTTTCCAGCCCGATACTGTTCAATTTTCTCCATCGCTTCTGCAATATGCAGGCCTTTTGTCGAACTTACCAAAAGAACATCGATTGGCTGTAAACCCAGTTCCTTTGCTTGTCCCCTCATCCATTGAGTCAATTTATTTTTTTTAATTGACTTCGGAAGTAGGTCTACTTTATTACCGATCAGCAAAATTGGATTCTTCCCAACAAACCGATGGAGCCCTGTTAACCAACTGCCATTAAAGTCAAATATGTCAATGACCTTTACAATTAAACTATCCGTGTTTCCTAATCCATTAAGAATATTTAAAAAGTCTTGATCTGTAAGTGATACATCTTGTACTTCATTATAGTTCCTTAAGCGGAAGCATCTTTGGCAAACAACCTCTTCTTTTTCTAGTTGAGAAGAAGGGGTATATCCTATAGTACTCGGGTCTTCGGTTTGAATTATGACCCCACATCCGATACAACTGATATCTGTATTTTTCACTTGTCATCCTCCCAATTTATTAATCCATTTCTCTTAAAATTCGACATAATTCTTCGCTCAACAGCTCTATTAAAACGGGTAAAAAAACCGTCAGATTTTGCTACTGGAACGACAAGAATTGTATAAAAGCCCGCTCTGTTTCCACCTAGAATATCAGTTAATAGTTGATCTCCAATTATAACCGTTTCATCTCTTGATGTCCCCATTGTTTGCATAGCTCTTCTAAATGCAGAAACAAGTGGCTTTCTCGCTTTATGAATAAATTGGAGCCCAAGTGGGTCTGAAAATGCTTTAACGCGCTTTTCGTTATTATTTGATACAATTGTAATCTTAATATTATGTTGCTTCATTTTATCAAACCATTCAATAAGCTCAGGAGTCGCATAAGGCCTGTCCCATTCGACGAGAGTGTTATCCAAATCAGTTATTATTC
Organism: Lederbergia lenta NBRC 16444; assembly: GCF_001591545.1. Taxonomy (GTDB): domain Bacteria; phylum Bacillota; class Bacilli; order Bacillales; family Bacillaceae_C; genus Lederbergia; species Lederbergia lenta. The sequence goes on along the minus strand of NZ_BCVC01000001.1, from coordinate 770,223 downwards.
CTTTTATTCCTCTTGCTTTTAAATCATCAGGTTTTATTTGAAATATACTTTTAACATATTCACTCGGCAAAAATTTTTTTAACAATCTATTACACCTCTATTTAATCTCTGTCATTATGTTTATTTTACCCAATAATCATTTCGTTCGCACCTTTTATCAAAGTTGCGAAAAAGTTTTCGACATTTTTCTACTTTTTCTATAATTGTGGATAACTTTACGAACATTAAGAAGCTTATAAAGTCTACTGAGTAATTAGTTATTATCTTTTTACCAACAGGTTATCCACCATCACCTGTGGATAAAGGAACGCTTGTTCCAATTCGTTTATTCTGATAAAGTAATGGGTAATAAAGAGACAACTTACTAATTTATTCAATATATGTTTGAATTAGAACTTAAAATTTCTGGAGGTGAAGCTAATGAACAGATTATCAGATGAATTACTAATTGAATCGTACAAAAAAGCAAAAGAATTGAATCTAAGTTCTGATTTTATTAATTTGATTGAATCTGAGCTTCAACGAAGATCATTGATAAACCAAATAAAAATGTCTTATATGATCGGATAGCATAAATATAGATAAGATAGCGCCTGTAAAAGGCGCTTTATTTATTATATAAAAACTTTCCTAATTTCTCCCCCATCCGTACTTCACTCGGTATAGTTAATGTTTCTTCTAACTGAAAAGTTTCTTTTTCAAATATAAGGATAACCGTCGAACCAAATGAGAAATAGGCTACTTCTTCTCCCTTTTTCCATTCTCGATGATGATTGACCATTTCGACAGAATTAATAAACATTGCCCCAACCTTTACCATTGCTAAGGAAATATTATGATGTTTGAGCTCTGTAACCACTCGGAAGTTTTTTGATAATGCAGCATCTCCATATTTCAAACCCAATCGATTCACAGGAAATGATCTTTCCCCTATAGAATATGTAGAAATAACTTCACTATCAGCTGGGGAATGAATCCTATGATAATGGGCAGGACTTAAATAAAGAATCATATAAGTACCACCAATATATGTAGTCGCTGTTTTGGTACCCCCTAGCATCTCTGCAATGGAATATCTCTTCCCCTTCACAATGATCTCACTTGTTGGAGATATCTCTCCACAATCCTCCAATACTCCATCGACTGGACTACTTACAGTATCCGCCTTTGAATCGATAGACCTTGCCTGCGCCTTCAGTCTTCTTGTAAAAAAAGCATGTAAACTAGGGTAACTTTTTATATCTTCATGCATTTCTTCTAGGTTAATTTGATAAAATTTTGCATAAGGTTTAATAAGGAACTTACTATAGTCAGAATAAGCAAACTTTAACAATATCCTTGAGGTCGCGGGACCATTTATTAGGCGAATAAGCGATCGATATAACTTTGCTCTCAATACTCTCCCTCCTTTTCAAAAAAAATCTTAACTTTGATGTCTAAAAGGCATATAATTAAGTATTAATAGATACTAACCACTAACACGAAAAAATGAAAGGAGGAATTCAAATGCTTTTATCAGACGTGATTGACAATACGGTTAGAAAAGTAAAAGCACAAACTGCAAATGTTCTTACTTTAGCAAACCTAGGATTAGGCAGCTTCGCGATCATTGCAGGTATTAATGGCCAACTTCATTTAAGTGTAGTTTTTATCTTTATCTCTGCACTCGCGGATCGTTTTGATGGAATGGTTGCTAGGAAACTCCAAATAGAATCCGATTTGGGCAAACAACTCGATTCTATGAGTGATATTATTTCCTTCGGTGTAGCACCCGCTTTGTTATTATATCAGGGTGCCTTACATTTATTTGGTTTTCCCGGAGTATTTTTCACCATATTTTATATGGCCTGTGGCGCTTTCAGATTGGCTAGATTTAACGTTACTGAAAACAACGGCTATTTCACAGGACTTCCCATTACTGCTTCAGGGTGCTTATTGACGCTTAGTTATCTATTTATCCCTTACTTACCATCGTACTTATTTATATTTATTTCTTTTATTCTATCTTTAATGATGATCAGCACGTTTACATTAAAAAAGGTTTAATATAGATAAGCGGAAGCATCCGTTTAGCGAAGTACAAACTGGACCTGCCGTTGCGGGTCCTTTAGACGTGGCTATTTTAGTCGAGGAACCCTAACGTAAGAAGAAGCACAAAGCTTGCTAGTCGCTTGACACTGGATATTCACACACAAGAAAGATAAAATATAATCGTCTAGGAAGAAGCATAAAACAAAAATGGCAGGAGCGACCTTCTGACGGATGATGACCTCAAGCCATTAGCGCCCATAGCTAGATAAAAAACTAAATTTCCATTGAAATTTTTCAAAAAACATTATTACTTCAATCATTAGAAAAGACGCCTGCAATTATGCAGGCGTCTTATGCGTTTGCGGCGAAAGACCACATGTTCACATCATGTGCGCATTGAAGCATGTCAGTCGACTTATGCAAATCAGCTCATCGCTATTTAACTATAACACGCTAGACTATGATTGGCTATAATTTTTTTCAAATCTACACCTATTTTTTACTACACCAATTATTGTTCTTCCTCTTCTTGTGCTTTTTTCATTTTTTCCTTTTCTGCACGATAAAACTCATGAAACATTTTCATTAATGCTCTTTTTTCAATTCGCGATACGTAACTTCTTGATATGCCAAGTTCTTTTGCAATTTCCCTTTGAGTCCGCTCCTTTTCCAAACTTAGGCCAAATCTTCCAACGATCACTTCTCGTTCCCTTTCATCTAATACACCGACATATTCTTTCACTCTCTCCAACTCCATGTTTAATTGGATCGTGTCAAACACATCTTCTGCTTCAGACTTTAATACATCGATAAGGGATATTTCATTACCCTCTTTATCTTGACCGATCGGGTCATGTAATGAAATATCCTTTTTCGTCTTTTTCAATGCCCTTAGATGCATGAGAATTTCATTTTCTATACATCGGGCCGCATATGTTGCAAGTTTTGTTCCTTTTCCAAAAGAATAGCTTTCAATTCCTTTGATCAAACCAATCGTCCCAATGGAAATCAGGTCTTCAGAATCTTCACCAGTATTTTCGAACTTCTTCACAATATGCGCGACAAGCCGCAAATTATGCTCAATTAGAAGATTACGAGCATTGTCATCTCCTTCAGCCATCTGCTGTAAATATTTCTTCTCGTCTTCAGGTGAAAGCGGCTGAGGAAATGCATTGTTCTTAACATATGAAACTAGAAAGACAAGTTCTTTAAATAAATAGCCAATCGCCGTAAGAATACCGGACAACTCCCCACCTCCCCCAGTTTTTGCCTATATGTATATATATGTTTGCAACTTCACTGACATGACCTGAATGAAGGATATGAAGTATTGGGTGTTTTTCAAATATTCGCGTATAATATAATAGATACATATTATGGGAGGGATTCGTTTGAGTACTAATAAGTATGATTTAACATGGGATCTCGATGTTTTTTTTAAAGGTGGCAGTACCTCTCGCCAATTTATCGCTCATTTAGAAAAAACGAAGAAGCAATTGGAACAGTTCCAGTTAGCGGTTGATGAATGGGTAATCCCTATTACTGCACAGGACAAAAGTCTTTCTGGTTTACTCGATTTATTTCAAGATGCATCACAAAGTCTGAAACAAGCGGGTGCTTACGTAAGTTGTCTTCAAGCTCAGGACATGAATGATTTAAAAGCGAATGAATTGCGTGGTATGGTAACTACGTTAAGCTCTAGATTAAGTACACTTTTGACAAACTTTGATGAAAAGCTCTCTCTTATTAATGAAGAAACTTGGAGGGAGCTTCTTAAACAAGATTCAATGAAGAAAATTAACTTCATATTAAGCGAACGTCGTAAGAATGCTGCTGAAAAACTTCCAAAAGAACAAGAAGCATTAATTAACGCTTTAAGCATCGATGGTTATCATGGATGGGGAGAAATGTACGATAACATCGTTTCTCAAATTAAAATTCCATTTAAAGAGAATGGAAAAAAAATTGACTTATCTGTAGGACAAGCTGCCAATAAGTTTTCTAGCCCTGATCCTAAAATAAGAAAGCATGTTTTTAAGGAATGGGAACAAGCTTGGGATAAGCAATCAGATTTACTGGCAGGTACATTAAACCATTTAGCAGGGTTTCGGTTATCCGTTTATAAACAGCGTGGTTGGGATCATGTATTAAAAGAAGCACTCACATATAACAGAATGAAGCAAAAAACACTAGATGTCATGTGGGAAGTAATCTCTGACAATAAACAACCCTTTGCTGAATTTCTGAAAAAGAAAGCAGAATTGCTTGGAGTAGAAAAATTAAGTTGGGCCGATTTAGATGCACCTGTGGGAGAGGCAAACACAACATATGATTATCAGGAAGGCGCAGCATTCATTCTTAAGCATTTTGATAAGTTTGGTGACAAACTCACCGCATTTACAAATAAGGCATTTAAAGACCGCTGGATTGAAGCAGAGGACCGTGCTGGAAAACGACCAGGTGGATTCTGTACATCCTTCCCTTTAAGTAACCAATCTAGAATATTTATGACTTATTCAGGCACTGCGTCAAATGTTTCTACACTTGCTCATGAACTTGGCCATGCTTTCCATTCTTATGCCCTAAAAGACACGCATCCTTTAAATAGAGGCTATGCAATGAATGTAGCGGAAACCGCTTCTACCTTTGCAGAAATGATTGTGGCCGATGCTGCGGTAAATAATGCGGAGAATGAAGAAGTAAAACTCGCTTTGCTTGAGGATAAGATCCAACGCTCTATTGCTTTATTAATGAATATTCATGCACGCTATTTATTCGAAACACGCTTTTATGAAGAACGCAAAAAAGGCATGGTAAATAAAAACAGATTGAATGAACTGATGGAAGACGCTCAAAAAGAAGCATATGCAGACTCGCTCGAGGAATACCATCCTTTATTTTGGGGTTCTAAACTACATTTCTTCATTACCGGTGTCCCTTTTTATAACTTCCCGTACACGTTTGGCTATTTATTTTCATTGGGAATCTATGCTCAGGCAGTAAAAGAAGGTAAAGGCTATGAAAAGAAATATATGGCGATGCTTGAAGACACTGGTTCAATGACAGTAGAAGACCTCGCGCAAAAACATCTCGGTGTTGATTTGACAAAACGTGATTTCTGGGAAGCCGGCGTCAAGCTCTGTATTAAAGATGTTGAAGATTTTATGGATTTGGTGAATAAATAAATGCTTCCATCGACATCATTATAGATTCACAGCTAAAAAGAGTTCTGATGATATTCATTCTGAACTCTTTTAGCATCCATTCTCAGGTCCTAACCAAGCCAATCAACTCTTCATTCGTATCCACAAAATAAAACATTACGAATCCAAGGAGCGCTAATAGAAATAACAATGATTGAATGCATATTCCTACAATGCTTAATACCTTTCCAGAAACAGCTAAGGTATTGCCTTTACCATTTTCCCTAATAACTTTACGACCTAATACTAATCCTATAATACCAATAATTAATCCTATATATGGAACAATTATTGATAGTATGCCTAATGTAAAAGTAATAATTGATTCACTATTTGCTTCTTTCATTTTATTCCCCCCTCATAGAATGAATGTAAGCTACAATTCAAATCCCCCACTTACATAACAATTAAGTGTATCCAACTTACCAGTTCCATAAATCGACCTCATCGACAACCATAGAACTTATTAAATTCTCTTCTTTGAGTTTTAATATTTCCTTAGTTGGACCTGTAACAACAATTCCATAATGATTTATTCCATTTTTCTCAAGAAATTCAATTCTTTCATGAAGATTTAAGTCTTGCCCTCCATATAACTTTTCAGCTAACTTTTCATGTTTTCCTAGGAATTTTAATGTTTTTAAAAACTGGGTGTGGAGTACCTCATCATCTCCAATAGTATATGAAGGTGATGAATGACCTTCTGAGATTATTTTGCCAAATAAAAATCCCTTTGTTTCTTCACGCGAATCGAGAATCATATCGTCATCATGCCAAATTGGGTATTCAGAAAATCCAATTGGATCAAATACCACACCATGATCCCAATCGTCTTTTCCCTCGACCCCTGTATCAACTGCAAGCCATACGATATTTAAATCTTTTTCGCCAAATCGATTAAATACTTCAGTTGTTTCTACTAATTCATTAAATGATAGATAGGCAGAAACGACTGTTCCTTCCGGAAGTTTTTCTAGTTTATCCCACTCTGACATTTCACGATCTCCATACCCTGGATATATAAATGCCGGTTGGTTTTGCGAAACTTTCCCCATGTAATTCCATTCCGGAAAACTCATGAGTGAAAAGAGAAAGTTAACCTTTAGCTCTCCAACTGTCGTATGTTCTTTTCCAACTATCTTATTCAAATCTCTCGTCATTTCCGCTCGAAAAAATGGTTTGGCATTCGTACTGGTATTTCCGAACCCTCCGTATGGATCTGTAACTGCTATAGTATGATCCATCACGTTTGCGAGCACTTCACTGCGATCAGGATTCCCCCATGAATAATAAACAGCAGTGAAGATTGTAGATACAATCATGACAATGATAAAAATACCAACTGCTACCATAGCTGTTTGCAAACGGGCTTTCCATTTACTTTTTCTTAAGATTTTCTTTTGCTTTTCTCCGCTTATCGGAATTTGGTATTCCAAATTATCTCCTTCAAGATGCTCCTGAAATTGTTCTAATTTCTCTAACTCCTCTTCAAACTCCGCTAGCTCTCGTCCTTCTAAATGACCATGTTCATATGCTTCAAGTTTGCTTTTAAATTCATCACTCATCTTTTCATTCACCTTTCTTCCTTCTCATCGCTTGGCGGCCACGATATAAAATTACTTTGAAGTTGGCAAGGGATACATTCATAACTGCAGCTGCTTCCGAATAACTTAATTCATGAAAATCGTGCAAGAGAACAGCGTATTTTTGTTTCTCTGGTATACCATCCAATAAATTAATTATCTCTTGGATATCCTCTCGAATAACGATGGTTTCTTCTGGCGTATTTCTTTTATCGAATAGATTTGAAAAGAAACCTTGCTTTTTCACTTCTACCCTTTTTTGTTTGCGATAATAATCAATAAATACATGGTGTGCGACAGTAAATAGCCATGACTTTATGCTTGCATTCTCGTTATTTTCCACATGTAAATACGCGCGCAAAAAGGTTTCCTGAACTAAATCCTCTGCCGTATGATGGTCACGACTGAGCGAAAGGAGAAAGCGGTAAATATCATTAAAATAATAATTATAAATCGATTCAATTGATTCCTTCATTTCTCCTCCCCTCACTGATAACACGATTGAAAAGAAAAAAAGTTACACGATTTAATTAAATAATCGTTTCGAATATAGCATGGTAGTAAACGATTTTACAATGGATTGTATTTCGCGCATAAAACTCAATTAAAAAAACGTTCCTACTCAGTGTAGAAACGCCAAATCAGCATATAAGTGAACTATTTTTCTTGACCTAAAGTATTTTTTAATAGAGTCTCTATACCGCCATCATCAAACCCTAAAAGAACTATATCTGTCATACCTACAAATAGTCCATTGTCTACTACTCCGGGAATCATATTTATGTAAATGGCTAATTCTTTTGGTTCTTTGATCTTCTTAAATTGACAATCAAGTATGTAGTTCCCGTTATCAGTAAGAAAAGGTAGATTATTATCCATTCTTAAACTAGGTCTGCAACCCAATTTCAATATTTGTTTATATACCAATTTCCATCCAAATGGGACCACCTCTATCGGTAAAGGAAAATCCCCTAAAACAGAAACATATTTTGTATGATCAGCAATAATAATATTTTTTCGCGAATTGGCGGAAACAATCTTTTCACGTAATAATGCTCCACCACCACCTTTTATTAATTCTAAATTAGCATTCACTTCATCAGCACCATCTATCGTCAAATCGATTTCATCCACTTCTTCAAGAGTTACTAATGGGATTCCCATTTTAATAGCAAGCTCTTCTGTGCTTAGAGAAGTAGCCACTCCTCGAATAGATAAACCATTTTTAACCAACTCACCGAGCTTAAGGATTGTCCAATAAACGGTAGAACCTGTTCCTAAACCTACTATCATTCCATCCTTCACAAATTCAACTGCTTTTTCCCCAACAACCTTTTTAGCATTTATATCCATCACCCCCTCTCGCTGATTAAAATCTATTTTTCATATTAGTAAAAGCCGCTAATGATCCTTTTTAAAGCATAATCTCAAAATTGGATTATCCTCTTAGGGTGGTAGGAACAAAGCAAAACAATATAAAACAAACCAAGAACAGATTGCCCTTGGTTTGTTTCCTCATATTGCTTTAATAATCCCCAATACTAAATTCGCAGAGTTAACCGCTGCTGTCTCCAAGTATTGATCAAAAGAGATATTTGACTCCTGCCCCGCAATATCTGATAGAGAACGAATGACAACAAATGGCACACTGTACTGATGCGCCACTTGAGCAATCGCTGCCCCTTCCATTTCCACAGCTTGTAGATCGGTGAATTTTTCACGGACAAATTCTACTCGCACTGGATCATTCATAAATGAATCACCTGTAGCGATCAAACCAGTTACAGCTTGAATATCTTTTAGCTTTAATGCAGCATTTGTTGCAGCGTCAATTAAATTTTGATCTGCAATAAATGCTGGTGGAAGTTGTGGTACCTGTCCATACTCATATCCAAAAATCGTAACATCGACATCATGATGACGAACCTCTGTTGAAATAACAAGATCTCCTACATTTAATTTCGGATTATATCCGCCAGCAGATCCAGTATTAATAACTACATCCGGTTGGTATCTTTCCATGAGTATCGTTGTCGACATAGCCGCATTTACTTTACCGATACCAGATCGTAATAAAATAATCTCTTTATTACCAAGTGTACCTACGAAAAATTCACATCCCGCAATAACTTCCGTTTGTTTATTTTCTATTTGCTCACGTAATAAAGAAACTTCTTCTTCCATCGCACCAATTATAGCAACTTTCATCTTAAAAACCCCTTTTCTCCATGCCTACATTACTGTTTTTTATCATTTTCAATTAGCTTTTTCACTTCGGTCGGTTTCCAGCCCTCACCATCTACCCATTCAATATACACTCTATAGACATCCGATCCAGCTACTTTTTCAGATACAGTTAGGATTGCTTCTTTTTCCCTATCACTTCCACCTTCGACCCACCATGGCGTCATATTATCAACGGAAATACCTACTGCATAGGCTGCGGCACTTAACTTTTCATTCCAATCTACTGTTCCCATATTGTATGAAGACTGATGGCCAGAAGCTTGTTCTGTTCCAATCGGTTTCCAGGAAGGATCTTTGATTACTTTTTCTACATTTGGTTCATCACTTTCGGTCTCAATCGGTTCATCTTTTTCTGAGTCGTCATCGTCACTTTTTTCATCATCCGTGGTTTTCTCATTTTTATCTTTTGGTTCTTTAACTTCTTCACTTTGTGTTGTATCTTTAGCATTTGATACCTCACTAGCCTGATCTTTATTATTATCTCCACCGAAAAAGATATAGCTACCAACAAGTATGATTAGAATAATAACAATGACAATCAATGTATTGAGTATAATGTTCGTTTTTCTTCGTTTTGCTCGTTGGGCATAGCGCTCCCCAGAGTTTTTGAAATCAATTGGCATTGTATCTCCCCCCATTTCTATATTCATAATAATATCATGGACGCTACAAAACGTGAATCAATAACCTTTTCCTTGTTAGTCAAACTTTACTTCTATTTATAGAATAAAAAAACACGGCTATAACCGTGTTTTTTAATGAAAAGAATTGTCTAGTTGTAAGCACCCAGCGACTAGCAAGCTTCAGGAATCTTCCTATCCACGCTTAAAAACGCCGAGGGACCCAGCCCAGTATCCTGCGGGTCTAGCTTGTACGTCACTATACAGGTGCTTTCACTTTTCTTATTAACTAATGGATATTAGTCTCACTTTCATTTCTCCACCCGGAGTTTGAACTGAAACTTCTTCATTCACTTTATGTCCTAATAAACTCTTAGCAATCGGCGAATCATTTGAAATTTTCCCTTCAAATGGATCTGCTTCTGCACTACCAACGATTGTGTATGTCTCCTCGTCGCCATCAGGTAGTTCAATAAATGTAACAGTTTTCCCAAGTGTTACTTTATCAGAGTTTAATTCATCGTCTTCAATAATTTTTGCATTACGAACCATATGTTCAAGTGTTGTAATCCGCCCCTCAACAAATGATTGTTCTTCTTTTGCTGAATCGTATTCGGAGTTCTCTGAGAGATCCCCAAAACTCCGTGCAATTTTGATACGCTCTACAACTTCTTTTCGTTTTACTGATTTTAATTGTTCTAATTCTTGTTCGAGTTTTGCTTTACCCGCTTCTGTCATTGGAAATACTTTTTCTGTAGCCATTTCCCTTCACTCCTTATCGTTTCACCACCTCAAAAAAGCTCAAGGTGTTTTTGTGTATGTAATACATGATAGCGCGCCCTTAATTAGGCGCGCCCTTCGTTTCATGACAATACATATATTAGTATCTATGCTATCGTATTACAAAAATGACTTTTGTTCAAGAATAGTTTGGATCTTTGTTGCTACTAAATCGATCGCAACATGGTTTTGTCCCCCTTCAGGGATAATTACATTCGCATATCTTTTCGTAGGTTCAATAAATTGATTATGCATTGGACGAACGACATTTACGTATTGGTCAACAACAGAATCAATGGATCTTCCTCGCTCTTTCATATCCCGTTGGATACGGCGTATGATTCTCAAATCTGCATCTGTATCAACAAATAACTTAATATCCATTAAGTTGCGCAATCTTTCATCTTCTAATACTAAAATTCCTTCAAGTATAATAACTTCCTTCGGTTCTACATGAATTACTTCTGAAGAACGTGTATGCAAAGCATAATCATAAACAGGTTTTTCAATTGCCTCAAACTGCAATAATTTCTCTACATGTTGTATTAATAGATCATTATCAAAAGCAAATGGATGATCATAATTTGTTTTTAATCGTTCTTCAAATGGTAAGTGTGCCTGATCTTTATAGTAAAAATCCTGTTGCAAGATAAGAATCGAATGTTCTTTAAATATTTCATAGATCGTATTTGTCACACTTGTCTTCCCTGATCCGGAACCGCCAGCAATGCCAATAATTAATGGTCTTTTTTTCATTCGTTACCTACACCTGTCCTTTTTCTACTAACTGCTAATCCGTCCCCAACTGGTAAGATTACAGTATCGAATCTCTTATTGTCCATGAGCCATCTATTATAAGCATTAATCTTCCCGACTAAACTAGCCAATCGTTTATTCGGAGTATCTGTTTGTGCAACAAGTCCTTTAAATAAAACATTATCTGTATATATACAGCCATTTTCAGTTAATAGCTCCCTATACATCTCAAAGAATTTGATATATTGGCCTTTAGCCGCATCAATAAAAATAGCGTCGTACATACCATGAGCTGCTACCTCATCATAAAGATTAAGTGCATTCCCCTTTATTACCTTGATCTGCCGCTCCACTCCAAGCAATTGGATATTACTTAAAGCTTGTTCTACCCGAATATCGTCCATTTCTAGTGTAACCACTTTTGTGTCAGGGAGCGCATCCGCCATACGTAAAGCAGAATATCCTATCGCTGTCCCTATTTCTAAAATCTGCTTTGGTTTTTGGATTTTCATCATTTGTAACATAGCCGCAATACCAGTAGGCTCCATAATAGGGACACGATGTTCCTTCGCAAACTGTTCAAGTCCTTGAAAAAATTTATTTCTAACAGGAAGCAAGTCTTCAAGATATTGTTTTATTGCATCATCATTCATTTTTTTTACTGCCTCCATCAGATTCTTTCCGTTTATTTGTAATATGTTTTTCTTTTAGTTTATTATGCTCTTCTAAAGTTGAAGCAAAATAGACATCACCTGTTCCATATTCGGCCAAGAAATAAAGATAATCTGATTTCTCCGGATTTAAGGCTGCCTCAATTGAAGCTTCTCCTGCATTAGCGATCGGACCAGGAGGAAGACCTTGATTCTTATATGTGTTATATGGTGAATCTACTTCCAAATCTTCGTAAAGAGTCCTATCTAGGTGTTTTCCAAGTGCATATGCAACGGTTGGATCAGTTTGCAATGGCATTTTATTTTCAATCCGATTGTAAAAAACACTTGATATTAAGTGTCGATCCGCTTTTTCTGTCGCTTCTTTTTCTATTAATGAAGCCATCGTAAGCAACTCATGTGTGGACATATTTTTTTCTTTCATTGTTTCCGCATATTTACCTATAACCATTTGGGTTTGCTTTAACATCGTATCTAATACCGATTCAATAGATGGTTTCTCTTCGTAAAATGGATAGGTTGCTGGAAATAAATAACCTTCAAGCGGATGTTTTATTTGTTTTTCTAAAATATCTTCAGTAAGTAAATCAGGATATTTTTCCATTAGGCGCTTCAACGTTTTAGTATCTGACATCGTTTTACTTACTTCTTCCGGAGCTACATCTATACTCTTTGCAATAATTTCACTAATTTGATCTAACCAAAGACCTTCTGGAATAGCCATTTTAATAACTGCTTCTCTAACAAGTTTTCCTGTCTGTAAAGTTTGGGTTATTTCATCCAAGGTCATGGATGGCGCAAGGTCATATTTCCCTGCTTGAAATCCTGAAATATTATTTACCTTCACATAATATTTAAAAACTGTTGCGTTTTTAATAATGCCTTTGTCCTTTAATAAATTTCCAATTGATGTAGTGGATGATCCAATTGGCACTTCTATATTCGTTTGTTTATTATTTTCAGGATCAACGGGCTTTAAGGCTGATTTAATATATATATAACCGCCCAAGGCCGTACCTCCAGCAATAAGTATTATAATAAGTGCAATAACTGCTACTATTTTTCTGATTATTTTCGCCTCATTTCGCCTTTCAAGTAAATTATTTCTCATTGCCGTTCTTATATTCAGCTTTTCCTTTTCCCGGCTCTCTTTATTTGCCACTTCGGCAACCCCCTTCCGGACGCAAATACGCTCCTTCGGTCAAATACACTTGTTCATTATACTATATTTTTTGTTTTTTTCACTCGAAAATTGTAAAAAGAAAAGCGGAAACGTCCGTTAACCGATGTATATACCGTGCCTAGAGAATAAGGAATTCTTAATTTTGCTAGGAACTGGCCTATACTTAAAACAGTAAAGAAAAGCGCAAAGCACTACGCACGCATAAGACACCAAGGAGACAAGGTCTCTCCTTACCTTTTTCATTATGTGATCAAATAAAAAAGCCGATCCACTAATGTGGACCAGCTTTTTGTTATTCAGCTGTTTCTTCCTCTTCAAGGAAGGTATTTAACATTTCCTCGATCATATCCCACTCTTCATCGGTCTCGATCGGCTGTAGGCTACCTTCTGCACCTTCTTCATTCTGAACATAAGCAGACGCTTGAATTTCAATTTCTTCATTCTCATCCTCATCTGCACCTACTGGGAAGTATAGAACGTAAGATTTATTAAATTCATCTGAATCAAATGTAAATAGAATCTCATACAATTGTTCATTCCCGTTTTCGTCTACTACTGTAATATGTTTTTCGCCATTTTCCATTGTATTCACCTCATTATTGTTGACTATCTAGAAAGCCTTGCAAAATCATGGTTGCCGCTAATTTATCAATAACCTTCTTACGCTTTTTTCGGCTCACATCCGCCTCAAGTAGAACACGTTCTGCAGCAACGGTACTTAAGCGCTCATCCCAAAGTTTAACTGGGAGCTCAAATATTTCTGTTAATTTCTCAGCATAGATTTGGGATGCTTCTCCACGTGGACCAATCGTATTATTCATATTTTTCGGGTAGCCGACAATGATTTTTTGTACATTGTACTCATTAATAATTTCACCAATTCGCTGGAATCCAAACCTTTTTTTTTCTTCATCAATTGCTATTGTCTCTAAACCTTGGGCGGTCCAACCCATTTCGTCACTCATCGCCACACCAATTGTTTTGGTTCCAACATCCAAGCCCATAATTCTCATCTATTATCCCTCGCGATGTTGTTTTAAATACGATTTCACCAGTTCCTCAATGATCTCGTCTCGTTCTAGCTTTCTGATAATATTGCGTGCGTCTTGATGTCTTGGAATATATGCAGGGTCCCCAGACAATAAGTAGCCAACAATTTGATTAATTGGATGATAACCTTTTTCTTGGAGAGCACCGTGTACATGAAGAACCACATCTTTCACTTCTTGCTCCATTGGATCTTCTTGAAAATCAAAACGCATCGTTTTATCAAAAGAGCTCATTGACAACACCTCTCTTAAGACTATCATTTGTTGATAGACCTAATTGTTAAATTGACATTACTTTCATTGTACATGAATTTGCTATAGAATCAAACGGTTTTTACCCAGTCTGTCACAGATGCAATTGCTTCTTCTATTTTACTAGGGTCTTTTCCACCAGCTTGGGCCATATCTGGGCGCCCGCCACCCCCACCACCACATCTAACAGCTACTTCTTTGACTAGTTTTCCAGCATGATATCCTTTTTCGATAAGATCTTTAGTAACAGCCGCAATAATATTTACCTTATCATTCTGAGCAGACGCTAAAACAATAATTCCCGAACCTAATTTTTGTTTTAAATCATCAGCCATATTACGTAGTGTATTCATATCTGCGGCCTGCACTTTATTAGCCACAACTTTTATTCCATTTACTTCTTGAATATGATTAAGCATACTTCCTGCTTCAATATTTGCTAACTTGGCTATTAGAGATTCATTTTCACGTTGGAGATCTTTCAAATCACTAAGCAAGATTTCAGTACGATGCACAATATCATTTGGCTTCGTTTTTAATAGAGTTGCAACTGTTTGAAGTCGCTCCATTTCTCCATTCATCAGTTGATAAGCGGCTTCACCTGTCACAGCTTCAATTCTACGGGTTCCTGCACCAATCCCTGCTTCAGATACTATTTTAAATAAACCAATTGCAGAAGTGTTTGTTACATGACAGCCACCACATAATTCTAAACTATAATCATCAATGGCCACTACTCTAACAATATTACCGTACTTTTCACCAAATAAGGCCATTGCGCCCATCTCTTTAGCTTCTTCAATATTTTTTAATGACGTTTCTACAGCGATATTAGCCCATATTTTTTCATTAACAATTGTCTCAATACGAATTAATTCTTCAAGTTTCACTTGACCAAAATGGGAAAAGTCAAAGCGAAGACGTTCGGGTCCAACAAGAGATCCAGCTTGGTTCACATGAACACCTAGAACATCTTTTAATGCTTGGTGTAGTAGATGTGTTGCGGTATGGTTTTTGATGACTTTACTCCGTTTATTTTCATCAACCTCGGCAGTCACCTGCATACCTGTCTTTAATGTACCTTGCTCAACAATTGCGAAATGAAGGTTTTGTCCATTAGGTGCTTTTTGCACTTCTGTCACTTGAACGAGCAATCCTTCCGCAGTTATTACTCCTTTGTCAGCAATTTGTCCACCACTTTCCGCATAGAAAGGTGTTTCGTCCAGAATGAATTCTATTTTATCTCCCGCTTGTGCCAAATCCACTAATTCATCATTTTTAATAATCGTATTGAGGACTGTATTAACTGACAATTGATTGTAACCAATAAATTCACTTGTAACTTTCACATTACCTAGTATTCCGCCTTGCACTTGCATGGATCCAGAATCTTGACGAGCGGAACGTGCTCTTTCACGTTGTTTTTCCATCTCTGCTTCAAATCCATCATGGTCAACTTGCATATGTTCATCTTCTGCATATTCTTCCGTCAATTCTACCGGAAAACCGTAAGTATCGTATAACTTGAATACATCTGGACCAGAAATCATATTTTTTCCTTCGGCTTTTGCCTCACGAATAACAGCGGACAAAATGGCGAGTCCATCATTCAAAGTTTCATGAAAACGTTCTTCTTCATTTTTGATCACTTGTTGAACGAATTCTGTTTTTTCAACGACGTTTGGATAATAATCGTTCATTACTTCCCCAACTACCTGAACTAGTTCGTACATGAAAGGCCTATTTATATTAATTTTTTTCGCATAGCGAACGGCGCGACGAAGCAGCCTTCTCAAAACATATCCTCGCCCCTCGTTAGAAGGCAATGCGCCATCTGCAATAGCAAATGTTACAGTCCGAATGTGATCAGCGATCACTTTAAATGCGGTATCTGTTTCATCGTTCGTTCCATATGAACTTCCGGAAATCTTCTCCGTTTCTTCAATAATCGGGATAAATAAATCTGTATCGAAATTCGTCGGGACATTTTGAATAACAGAAGCCATACGTTCTAGTCCCATCCCTGTATCAATATTTTTCTTCGGTAGTGGAGTGTACGTTCCATCAGGATTATGATTAAATTGGGAAAATACTAGATTCCAAATTTCTAAATATCGTTCATTTTCCCCACCTGGGAATAATTCCGGATCATTAGGATCATTGCCATACTCTGGGCCACGATCATAGAATATTTCAGTATTCGGCCCACTTGGTCCCTCACCGATATCCCAGAAGTTTTCTTCTAAACGGATGATACGTTCCTCTGGTAATCCGATCTTCTTATTCCATAACCCGAACGCTTCTTCATCTTCAGGATGAATGGTAACAGATAGCTTTTCTTGGTCGAATCCAATCCATTTTGGACTCGTCAAAAATTCCCATGCCCACTCAATTGCTTCTTCTTTAAAATAATCTCCTATAGAAAAATTACCAAGCATTTCGAAAAAAGTATGGTGTCTTGCCGTTTTACCGACATTTTCTATATCATTCGTTCTAATTGACTTTTGTGCATTTACAATACGGGGATTTTCCGGTATTTCCCGTCCGTCAAAGTATTTTTTTAATGTAGCAACTCCACTGTTAATCCACAATAACGTTGGATCATCGTGTGGAACAAGAGATGCACTAGGTTCAATCTGATGTCCTTTTTCTTTAAAAAAGTCTAAATACATTTGTCTAATTTGTGAACCAGTTAACTTTTTCACTATTCATCAACCTCCAATTTATTTATGACAAAACCAAAAGCGCAAGCGCCTTGGTTATCGACGTACAGGGTCGCCTTCGTAAGTGCGTCTACGTTGCGTAGAGACACTATTTATAGAGCGTGATAAGGGAAGCACGTTGAGCTAAAGACAAATCATTATTTACTGATTGTGGGGTGGGGTTCTGAAGTCCGTTAGTCGATACATTGACGATCTTCTTCGCCCCACGTCCTGTGGCACTAATACATCGTGTACATCGAAGCTGGACGAAGAATCAATTTGTAAAAACTCATTCACTTTATTTTCACAAATATTTGGCAACAAAAAAAACCCGTCCCTTGACAGGGGCGAATTTTTGATCGCGGTACCACCCTGATTTTAAAAGAGCAATAAATTTTCTCTTTTACCTCAGTACCTTAACGCGGCGCACGGCAGGGGTTAGCTGCTCTCAGGATTAGCGAATGTTATCCTTCATCTAGAATTTCTTTCAGCCATGGAAATTCCTCTCTTTTGCAAATATTGCTCAGATGGGTGTTAACACTATAGATCCGTCCTCAATTTTTTCATATGAATGTATATCAAAATTATAGGAATGAAAAGGAAACTTGTCAATGCTAAGGTTGTTTTTCCTTGATTAAATAATCACGGGAATGAATAACAGCAATTTTTATAATAGCTAATATTGGAACTGCAACGATTAATCCAATCACTCCAGCAGCCTCACCACCAATAATTAATGCCCCTATAATGAATAATGGGTGCATTTGCAAAGACTTCCCCACAATATATGGCGATAATATATTTCCTTCGATAAATTGTAAAACAAATACAATCACTACTGCAATGACAGCTAGTTTTACAGAAGTTAATAACGCAATTATTAATACAGGAATTGCTCCTATGAGTGGACCGAAATATGGAATAATATTTGTTAAAGCAATCACAGCACCAAGCAAAATAGGATATTGAATGCCAAAAGCCCAAAATAAAACCGCTGCAGCCACTCCAACAATCCCACATACGAGCAGCTGCCCTCTTACATAACTACCAAGCGAGATGTTTACTGCTGACATAAATTCATGTGCATTGTTACGCCATCTTTTTGGAGTCATATACCATGCTGCTCTTTTTACAAGATGAATATCCTTTAACAAGTAAAAAGAAATGAAGGGAATAACTAATAAAACCAAGATAAAATTTAGAAGCCCCATTAATACTTTTATACTTTTTTCAACAAAACCATTTAGCCACAATTCAAAATCATTAATTCGTTCTTCCATTTGTGTTTGTACGCCATCAGGCCATCGGGAGGTCGTTGCTTCAAGGCTTTGAATCCATTCCTTATAATATCCAGCCAATTCAGGGATTTGCTCGGAGAATTCTCTCATTTGCTCTATTAACAATGGAAAACCTAAATATAAACCGTAACCTAATCCACCAAAAAACAAACAATAAATAATGGTAATCGCCCAAATTCTTTTCATTCCAATTGCTTCTAATTTTTCTACAAGTGGATGCAATAAAAAAGCGATAAACCCGCCTAATAAAAAAGGAATCAGTCCAATTAGCAAAGTCAACAAAATCGGCTTCCATAACGGCTTTAATAATAAAAAACAATATAATGTTATAAAAATAAGTAAAATAAGACCAAATCGATAAATAATGGTTAATCTCTTTTGTTTCACATTCATTCCCCTCCATGAAATTAGCTTTCCAAAAGCATGGAAGAATATGAGTGCAAATAACAAAAGACTAACTGGAAAATAAAAGCCGCCTCAAATGGGCGACTTTTATTCTCTCTTCAACCTAATTGTCTTGCCTGTTCATCGAATAAATCATCCAAAGAACTTAGAGACCCGTCTTCTTCGACTTGGTGAGTATGAATCGTTTTAGCGCCAACGGAAAGCTCAATAAAGCAGTTCCAGCAATAATATTGATTGACGCCTATTTTACCTAGGTCCTTGCTTTGGCAATTCGGACACTTCATCATTAGTTTTGCCACCTCGCAGCTTATTAACTGAGACGACCATGGCATCCTTTCCAATCTGTGGTGGATTGGGAGTCCGAATTACTCGTTTTCCTTGAGCTATGTCAGAAAAGAAACCATCCGTCAGTTCATATCCTACGATTGTGCCCACTTCTTCCAAAAAATATACATCATCTAGCAAACCGAGTTGCTCGCCATCGTTGGAGAGTATATTCTTTTTTATAATAGGCTGTGCATGATGCATCGTAAATTCGGATTCGTCTTCCTTATATGTCGGAAGATCACCCTGATCCGAAATCATTATCGCATTTTCTCCAAAAGAAAATATCTGATCAATGGGGAGCCTAAATTTCTTCCCAATCAAACCTTTTCTCTGTAGTAGAATGTCCGATACTTTTCCATCATCTCTAATGCAAATGTCACAAACTTCTCCAAGCATATTGCCCTCTTCACCATAAACAGGCATCCCTTTTAAAAGAGAAAATGTCCGCAAAGAATCCACCACCCTTCCGAACATTTCTATTATTTCTCTCAGTCAACAAAATCATAAGGTGAAACATTTTCCATGCCAATCATTGGATCAATTAAATGCATGGACTCTTCTTTGAGAAAGGTAGGCATGTCCGATTCAGCTTCATTCACAGATTCAGCAGGAGTTACTGCGGTTAATTTTTCAAAAAGTGAAGTTTTTCTTTTTTGATCATCTTCTCTTTCAATACCGATACGAAAAGCACTTTCTTCTCCACATAAAATGAGAAATTGCTTACTTCGTGTAATTGCCGTATATAATAAATTTCGTCGAAGCATTCGATAATAACTCTTCACTACCGGGAGTATGACAATTGGAAATTCACTTCCTTGCGATTTATGGATGGAGCAACAAAAAGCATGGGTGATTTGATTTAAGTCAGCCCTTGTATATGTCACTTCCGTCCCTTCAAAAGCAACGATAACCATATCTTGTTTTTCTGTATTTTCTTTCGCATAAAAAATGGAGATAATTTCTCCCATATCGCCATTAAACACATGTTGCTCAGGTTGATTAATAAGTTGCAATACTTTATCGCCAATTCGATATTTAACGTCACCGAACTTTAGTTCTTTCCTTTTACCATCCGGATTTGCGTTGAAAATCTCTTGTAGTATTCGATTCAAATTATCAATACCAGCTGGGCCGCGATACATGGGGGCCAATACTTGGATATCTTTTGCTGTATATCCCTTTTGCTTTGCATTTTTAACAACTTTCTCAACAGCTTCAGCAATTTGGGAAGATTGACACCTAATAAATGATCGATCTCGTTGTGGTTTTATAAGATCAGAAGGAAGTTGCCCTTTTTTTATTTCATGTGCCAGTTCAATAATAGAAGAACCTTCTGCCTGCCGATATATATCAGTTAATTGCACAGTTGGAATGGTTCCAGATTTAAGTAAGTCTTTTAGAACTTGTCCTGGACCCACGGATGGCAACTGATCTTCATCCCCAACAAAAATCACTTGAATTTGTACGGGGAGTGCTTTTAAAAGCTGATGTGCAAGCCATGTATCAACCATCGACATTTCATCGACGATGATAAGCTTTCCTTCAATTTCCCGTTCGTCTTCATTATCAAGGTTTTCCTGTCCAGTCATTCCAAGTAGACGGTGAATGGTCATCGCCGGTAAACCAGTGGATTCGGACATCCTTTTCGCCGCGCGACCAGTAGGAGCTGTTAATAGGATCGGGAAGGGTTCTTCTTTTTTATACGCATGTGGGTCAAGAGAACATCCGTGCAGTTCAGCGTAGAGTTCTACAATCCCTTTAATAACAGTTGTTTTTCCAGTCCCTGGTCCACCTGTTAATATCATCATTGGACTCATTAATGCGGTTTGAATCGCTTCCTTTTGGGATGGAGCATATTGCACATCTAAGCGCTCCTCTAACTCACCAAGCGCCATTAAAAACTCGGATTCTGGGAATTGTTCAGCATATTCCTTTTGTTCCAAAACTTGCTGAATATTCGTGACAATCCCTTTTTCAGAAAAGTAAAGAGATGGCATATATACCCGTTTGTTTTCACCAACGATTTTGCTTTCTTCCTCAAGTTTAATTAGCTCCGAAGAAATATCTTGATATGAAATTTCATTAGGTTGACTATCCTCCAACAATCTTTTTACTTCTTCTAGTAAATCAGCTGCATCGCAATACACGTGACCATTTTGTAAACATTCCTGTTCAAGTACGTATAGACAGCCTGCTTTTATCCGGTCTGGATGGTTTCCTTTTATACCCAATTGAGAGCCAAGTTCATCCGCTCTGCCGAAACCAATTCCCTCTACAGCTTCAATTAACTGATAAGGATTTTCTTGAATAATCTTCAATGTTTCTTCTTTATAAGCTTGATAAATTTTCATGGAGATTTGTGGACCAAAACCGTATTGGTTTAGTCCAATCATTACTTGTTCTAATCCTTGATGTTCAAGTAAAGAATCATATAATTCCTTCGCTTTTTCGGGAGCTAGCTTTGGTATGCTATCGAGAAGAGATGGTTGTTGAAGAATTTGGCTAATGGCATTTTCTCCTAGTGTTTCAACAATCCTTTCTGCTGTTTTTTTACCGATACCTTTAAACAGACCACTTGATAAGTATGTAGCAACCCCTTGTTTTGTCTGCGGCATTTCCTTTTTAAAATGAGTTGCATGAAACTGTGTCCCAAACTTGGGATGTTCTTTATATTGACCATAAAAAACATATGTTTCTTCCTCATGTATTTTCGGAAAATATCCTGTGACTACCGCTTCCTTATCTTTGTTTTCTTCATTCGTATCTTCCACCCTGACACGAATGACAGAATACAAATTTTGCTCATTATGAAAAATAGTCACCAAATGGCGACCTTTTATGTATTTTTCATTTTCTGAAAACAAATCAAGAGAATTTTGCTGTTCCATCACTGGAACCCCCTCTCATAGGAAAGGTATTGACCTCATTCGATACCTTTCCGTAAGACATTTTTAATCATTCTAATATTTCATTTACAGACTGCCCAAATCTCTCCAGATTCTCTCTTTTTATATCAATGAACAAATCTGAAATTACTGCTTTGGTTTGCGTATCAATTTTGTTAATTAGTTTTCCGTAGGATGACCGTGCTTGTTGATCATTTAATATCCTATAATGTAAGATTTCCATCCATTCTCTAGCTCTGTTGATAACTTTTGGACACTATACGCTATTATTTCAAGCCCTTCTATCAACTGCTCTTCGTATAGATGCTCTATTCCATGCACTAAACCAAACATTACTTCATGTATTTCTGTGCTGTCATCAAAGCTATTGCATAAATCACTTATTAGAGCAACATCACCAATGGAATTAATATTTTCTAGTGCTTGTTCAAATTCAATAAAGGCTTGTTCGGTTTGCAACAACCGATTTTGATAGACCTTATTCACTACATGCAATAGGTTCATATTCTACCTCATCATCAGGTTTAGCAAATATCCCATCCCATAAAACATCTTTTATTGAATGTCTTCTGCCAATGCCGATTCCATTAGTTTTTTTCCATTTCCAGCAAGTACATGATCAGGCTGAATGGCTAATGCTTTATTAAATGCTTCTAGTGCTTTTTCTGCATCCTCAAAATGGGCGGCATATGCAACGCCTAGATTATAATAGGCATCCGTATGTTCAGGCACCAATGCTATCACTCTTTCCAATTGTTTGATCGCTTCCTCATACACGCCATTTCGAGCTAGAGCTAGTCCGAATTGGAATGTCGCTTCTGTATCATTCTTATTAAGTTCTACGCTTCTTTGTAAATAAGGAAGTGCAAGCTCCATCTGTCCCAGATTCACCATAGACATTCCTAACATATAAAGTAAGTCATTTGATTCTGGTCCATTTAAAAGAGCCTTCCCAAACATGCTTGCAGCCTCTTCATATTTTTCTTGATTAAAATAAAGGTTGCCATAGCTATAATAAGCCGCAGATGCTTTATCATCTATTTCAATCGCACGCTTTAAAAATTCCTCTGCCCGCAATGGGTCACCAACAGATATTAGCACATTGGCAAAATTAACATATCCAACTGGATCTGTTGGATTTTCCTCGATTGCTTCTGTAAATAATTGAATTGCCTTTTCATAATTACCTTGCTGCAAATATTCGATACCTTGTAAATTCTTGTCCATTTGTCACACTCCGAGCAGTATTTGATAAGGGAATTATAGCATATAATTCATCCTTATATGTATCTTGAGTAAAGAGGTTAAAAAAGGGGCGTGATTATTTCATGATCGAATCACAATATACAAAAAGCCGTTCCCCGTTTTTCGGTGAACAGCTTTTTCATATTTTACCCTACAAAAGTCAATCTTTTGTCATCTTTATAAACTTCGTCGATTGTCCCTCCACCAAGACAGTCATCGCCATCATAGAAAACAACTGCTTGTCCTGGGGTAACTGCTCTTACCGGTCTTGCAAATAGGACATTTACTTCCCCATTTGGCAATACTTTTACAGTTACTTCTTCATCTGGCTGACGATAGCGGAATTTTGCTGTACATGTAAATTCTTGTGACTTTGCTTCGTTTGACACCCAACTAATATTCACTGCTTTTATCGAATCAGAGTATAGAGAGGGATGATCAAACCCTTGTTCAACATATAGGACATTCTTCTTTAAATCTTTTCCTACTACAAACCATGGGTCTCCTGCACCACCAATACCTAGACCGTGCCGTTGGCCAATTGTATAATACATAAGTCCATCATGATTGCCCATTTTTTCTCCTGCCAAGGTTTCCATTTTTCCTTTTTGCGCAGGTAAATAACCACTCAGAAATTCTTTAAAGTTCCGTTCTCCAATAAAGCAAATTCCTGTACTATCTTTTTTCGCTGCTGTAGCTAATCCTGCTTCTTTTGCGATTTCTCGTACTTGTGTTTTATCGATCGCACCAAGGGGAAACATCACTTTTTCAAGTTGCGTTTCTGTTAATTGATTCAAAAAGTATGTTTGGTCCTTGTTATTATCGACGCCTCTAAGCATTTTCACGCCATCCTCACGATGCTCCACACGCGCATAATGACCTGTTGCCAAGTAATCAGCACCAAGTTTTAATGCATGTTCAAGAAAAGCTTTAAATTTTATCTCCTTATTACACATCACGTCTGGATTTGGTGTTCTACCTGCTTTATATTCATCAAGAAAATAAGTAAAAACCTTATCCCAATATTGTTTTTCAAAATTAACCGCATAATATGGAATACCAATTTGATTGCAAACTCGAATGACATCGTTATAGTCCTCTGTTGCAGTACAAACGCCGTTTTCGTCGGTATCATCCCAATTTTTCATAAAAATACCGATAACATCATAACCTTGCTCTTTTAATAATAAAGCAGCTACAGAAGAATCAACTCCTCCAGACATACCTACTACTACCCTTGTATCTTTGGGTGCTTTTTTCATATTGCTCCTCTTCCTTTCAACGCCTCAGCCTATGAACAATTTTTGCTGTTTCTTTTGCTGCTTCCGCAATCTCTTCCTCCATATTTCCTAGACCGAAACTAAAACGTACAGAATTCCTCACTCGTTCTGAATTAGGCCCAAACATTGCTACTAACACATGCGATGGTTCAATGGATCCCGCGGTACACGCTGATCCACTTGAAACTGCAATACCCGCCATATCCAAGTTGACAAGCAGTGCCTCTACATCTGTCCCAGGAAAACTCAAATTTAAAACATGGGCTAGACTATTCTCTTGCGTACCATTTACTAGATAATCAATTTTTTCATTCGTCAATACTTGTATTAATTGATCTTTATACTGCAAGTACTTTTGATTTTTTTCATCCCGCGTTTTAAGCATCAATTGAACTGCTTCTGCAAACCCAGCAATGGAAGCTAAGTTTTCAGTACCCGCACGTCTTTTTAATTCTTGCTCACCACCGAATGCACTTGGAGTGATCTTCGAACCTGTTTTAATATATAAAAAGCCAATACCTTTTGGTCCATTAATTTTATGAGCAGAAGCAGACAGTAAATCAACTCCTAATTCCTTCACATCTATCTGTAAACTACCGTAGGCTTGGACAGCATCGGTATGAAATAACGTTTGATGACTGCCTAATAATTCTCCAATTTCTTTTATCGGCTGAAGCGTTCCGACTTCATTATTCCCATACATAACCGATACCAAAATCGTATCTTCTCGCAATGCCTTTTTTACGGCATCTGCGCTAATGACACCTGATTCATCTGGGGCTAAATATGTGACATCGAACCCTTCTTGTTCTAAATATTTACAGGCATGGAGAACGGCGTGATGCTCGATTTTTGTTGTAATAATATGCTTTCCTTTTTGCTTATTCGCATGTGCAGACCCAATGATCGCTAAATTATCCGCTTCTGTACCCCCACTAGTAAAAGTAATTTCAGCATATTGCGCATGAATACTATCGGCGATAATCGATCTTGCTTCATCTAAAACATGGCGTGCAGCACGACCAAATGAATGAATGCTTGATGGGTTACCAAATGTAGCGCACATTACTGAAGTTATTTTTTCTGCAACGATCGGATGTACGGGGGTAGTTGCTGCGTGATCTAAATAAATTCTATTCATGTTTTCCACCTGTCTTTAAATATTAAATATAGAACATATATGGTTCTGAACTTCCATCATCAGTGTGATTAGCTAAATCTTCAATTGTTGTGCTATCGAGGACATCTCTAACAGCATCACGAATTCTCATCCATAATTCTCTTTTTGCTGGCTCCTCGTCTTCAATTCCTTCAACAGGGCTAATTGGTCCTTCTAATACACGAATAATATCCCCTGCTGTAATGTTTGCTGGTTCATCAGCAAGTACATAGCCACCATACGCTCCTCTAATACTGCGAACAAGCCCAGCGTTACGAAGCGGCCCCGCTAGCTGTTCAAGATAGTGTTCTGATAGATTATGCGTTTGAGCAATTAACTTTAATGACGTAGGACCTTGACCATGTCTTTTACTCAACTCAATCATAATTGTTAGTCCGTATCTTCCTTTTGTAGATATTTTCATATATTTGCACTCCGATCTATTTCTTTATCTAATGTCCGTTTTTTCAATATCTTATCTGTAATCTTCCGGCACTGGGGTAATGCTAAGCCGATAAAAGAACCTGCTGCAATGCTAAATATGATCGTACCAATGAAAACTGGCCCCCCGAGTAACCATCCAATAATTAGCACTGTTACTTCCATCATTCGACGCGCATTGGAGACTTTCCAGCCCATTTTCTCCTGCAATGCTAGCATAAAACTATCACGTGGGCCCGCACCGAGTTGTGCCGAGAGATAAATCCCCATCCCATATGCATATATAACCATTCCTATAGTAAACATCATTATTTTCCCAAGCCAACTTACTGGCTCCGTGAAAAATGGTAGCAACATATACATATCGATAAATAGTCCAATCAGTATCATATTTAAATATGCACCAAATTGTGGCCACTCTTTCATCATAATTGCAGAACTTCCTAAAATGGTAAAACCAACAAGGATAGACCATGTTCCTATTGTCAATCCAAATTGATAATAAAGACCCACATGTAGTACATCCCAAGGTGATGCACCGAAGTCGGAAATAATCATCAGGACAATCCCCAATGACATAATAAGCAAGCCAACTGTAAATATAGCAAGCCTGGCAAATAAATTATCTGTTTTTCTCATTATAATATACCCCTTTGCATTGCTTTATTATAGCATAACGACCTAGTTATATGCATATAAGCGCCTGATTTGATATGATAGGTTTAATGAGATGATAGAACGTTAGTTTGGAGTGATAATTATGAAGAATCAACCGTTAGCATATAGGATGCGCCCAACATCAATTGAAGAGGTTTCTGGGCAACAACATTTAGTTGGCGAAGGAAAAATAATAGCTAGAATGGTCAAAGCTCGCCAGCTAGCATCAATGATTTTGTATGGTCCTCCCGGAATCGGAAAAACATCCATTGCTAGTGCAATCGCTGGCAGTACAAAATATGCCTTTAGAACATTGAATGCTGTCACAAATAATAAAAAAGATATGGAAATTGTTGCTGCTGAAGGAAAAATGAGTGGAAAAGTCATCCTTTTACTTGATGAGGTACATCGTCTGGATAAAGCTAAGCAAGATTTCCTATTACCTTATTTAGAAAATGGCACGATCATACTTATTGGTGCTACAACAAGTAACCCTTATCACGCGATTAATCCAGCCATTCGAAGCAGGTGTCAAATATTCGAGCTCTTTCCTTTGACCGAAGATGATATGAAGCTAACGATTAGAAGAGCGTTGTCTGACGAAATTCGCGGTCTTGGTAAGTACAATATTAATCTTGACAATGAAGCTTTCGAACACTTAGCAACAGCTAGTAATGGTGATGCAAGAAGCGCTTTGAATGCACTAGAACTGGCTATACTGTCAACTGAACCTGATAACGAAGGAATCGTTCATATTACGACGGCCATTGCGGAAGAGTGTTTGCAAATGAAAAGCCTTGCCCATGATAAAGATGGGGATGCTCACTATGATGTATTAAGTGGATTTCAAAAGTCCATAAGGGGAAGTGATACGAATGCAGCACTTCATTATTTAGGTCGATTAATTGAAGCTGGCGACCTGCCAAGCATATCAAGACGTCTACTCGTTATAGCTTATGAGGATATTGGACTTGCCAACCCACAAGCAGGGCCACGTACGCTTGCTGCCATCCAAACTGCTGAGAAGATTGGATTTCCTGAAGCCCGAATACCTTTAGCAAATGCGATTATTGAACTTTGTTTATCACCAAAATCGAATTCGGCGATTAGCGCTATAGATGCCGCACTTGCAGATATCCGCTCCGGCAGAAGTGGTGAAATACCTATGCATTTAAAAGATGCCCATTATAAAGGTGCAAAAGACCTTGGTAGAGGTATTGGGTATAAATATCCTCATGATTATGATACTGGTTGGGTAAAACAACAGTATTTACCTGACAAACTTAAAAATAAGCAATACTACCAACCGAAACAAACGGGTAAATTTGAACAAGCATTGGCAACAGTATATGAAAAAATTTTAAAAAGTTAAAAGACAAAGGAGACATCTTGGCATCTTGGACGTCTCCTTTGTCTTTTCTTAAAATGTAAGAAGGTTTAGAAACTATGTTAGTTATCGATTAGCACCAGTACCTAGCGCCTAGCAAACTTTAGGGCTCATCTTACAATAAGTCAACATCGGTGTGCCTTGCAGACTTACCGTGTTTTCTTTATCTCAGTTTCTCCGCCTATGCGTGGCCAGTTTGTACGTGGCTAAACGGGAGCTTTTGCTTTTATTTCTCATCTTTTACACGTTGAATATGAATATCCTTTAATATTTCCCTTACAACATAGCTAGCCATAATAAGCCCTGCTGTTGATGGTACAAACGCATTCGATGAAGGTGGCATCTGCGCCTTTCTAATTTCAGAGTCTTTTTTTCCAACCTCTTCTTTTACATCTTCCCTAATAACAATCGGACTTTCATCAGAAAAAACAACAGGTACGCCTTTTTTATATCCTTCTTTACGAAGTCTCGTTCTGATGACTTTTGCAATAGGATCCGTATGTGTCTTGAATATGTCCTTAATCATAAACCGTGTCGGGTCCATTTTATTTGCAGCACCCATACTGGAGATCATAGGAATTTCTCTCTTCAAACATTCTTTAATTAAATGAATTTTGTAAGCTATCGTATCTGATGCATCCACAACAAAATCAGGTTTATGCTCAAAAAACTTTTCATACGTTTCTTCTGTATAAAACATTTTCAATGTAACGACTTCACATTCAGGATTAATATCTTTAATACGCTCTTTCATTAAATCAACTTTCGGTTGCCCAACTGTTGATAACAGAGCAATCAGCTGTCTATTTACATTTGTAATATCGACGTCATCTTTATCAACTAAAATTAACTTACCAACGCCAGATCTTGCTAGCGCTTCGGCTGCAAATGTTCCTACTCCCCCAACCCCAAGAATAGCAACAGAAGTACCTTTCATTAAATCAAGACCTTTTTGGCCGATCGCCAATTCATTTCTAGAAAATTGGTGTAACATCCTATCAACTCCAAAGTTAAGTTAGTTCTATTCTTTTTCTACACTGACTAAGAATATAAGAAACATAAGCCGATATGCAACTTTTTTGATGAAATTTCATCTTCCCATTTCAGCCTTCAGCACTTATCACATAACAAAAAGCAACTAGCTTTTCAGCTAGTTGCATAATCATTTTAATAAATGAAAAGTCCCAATCGTGCCGTTCTTTAAATCCTTTGTTTTGAACCCGCTCTCGGCAGGTGGGTGCCCTGCTTCAGGCCTCATGCGTCCTCTCAAGGAGGCTTGCATTCAGTCTGAAAACTCCAGACTCCCGTATCAAAAAACTTGTCGGTCAAAACTAATAGGTACTAAAACGAACACATCAGGACTTTTCTTCTTGATTAAATATTAACATATCAAAAAAAATATATCAATCATTAACCTTAAAAAAATGAATCATTCTAAATATTCATTAAGCATTTTCCGGCTGCGCTTTTTTTACCTGCTCGATAGATAAATGCAATTCCTTTAATTGCGAATCGCTAACAGAATCAGGTGCCTTCATCAATAAATCACTCGCGCTAGCTGTTTTCGGGAATGCAATTGTGTCTCGTAAACTTGCTCTTCCTGCAAGGAGCATTACCATTCGGTCAAGACCCAAGGCAATACCGCCATGTGGAGGTGTCCCATATTCGAATGCTTCCAACAAGAAACCGAATTGCTCTCTCGCTTCTTCTTTTGTAAAACCAAGAGTAGCAAACATTTTCTCTTGAATATCTCGTTCAAATATACGTAACGAACCGCCACCAAGCTCAAATCCATTTAATACTAGGTCATATGCTTGTGCTCGAACATTCGCCGGATCAGTCTCCAACTTTCCAATATCT
Organism: Lederbergia lenta NBRC 16444; assembly: GCF_001591545.1. Classification (GTDB taxonomy): domain Bacteria; phylum Bacillota; class Bacilli; order Bacillales; family Bacillaceae_C; genus Lederbergia; species Lederbergia lenta. The sequence continues at coordinate 740,181 of NZ_BCVC01000001.1, read as the reverse complement.
TCCCTAACTGGCATGGTGAATGGATGATGTGCTGCAAAATACCTGTTTGACTCTTCATCAAACTCTAATAGTGGCCACTCCGTAATCCATAAAAAATGGAATTTATTTTCATCAATTAAGCCAAGATCTTTACCTAACTTTAAGCGCAATGCACCAAGTGCGCTCGCGACAACTTTTTGACTATCAGCTACGAAAAGGATGAGGTCTTCATTTTTCGCATCTAGTACTTCACATAGTTGTTCTTGATCTTCTGCACTGAAAAATTTAGCAATTGGTCCTTTGATACCTTCCTCATCTACTTTCAACCAAGCTAATCCTTTTGCACCGTGACGAGAGGCAAACTCCCCTAATGCATCTATATCTTTTCTGGAATATTTAGCAGCATTCCCTTTAACAACAATTGCTTTTACTTGCCCACCTGACGCAACCGCATTTGTAAATACTTTAAAATCTGAATGCTCCACAAGATGTGAAATATCTTTCAGTTCCATCTCAAAACGAGTATCAGGTTTATCAGAACCAAATCTAGCCATCGCATCGTCATAAGTCATAATTGGAAATGATGTTTCAATTTCTAGCCCTTTAGCAACCAACATCACTTGCTTCATCATACGTTCTGTCATACTTCTAATATCTTCTTGACTCATAAAGCTAGTTTCAATATCGACTTGAGTAAATTCAGGTTGTCTGTCTGCTCTTAAATCTTCGTCCCTAAAACAGCGTGCAATTTGATAATATTTATCAAATCCTCCAACCATTAAAAGCTGTTTGAAGATTTGAGGTGATTGAGGTAAAGCAAAAAATTCACCAGGATGCACCCTGCTTGGTACTAAATAATCACGTGCCCCTTCGGGTGTACTTTTCGTTAACATTGGAGTTTCAATATCTAAAAAGCCTTCCCCATCCAAAAAGTTACGAATTGTTTTCGAAACGTCATGACGCATTTTAAACACGTCAAACATTTCCGGCCTACGTAAATCTAGGTAACGATACTTTAATCGAATTTCTTCTGCTGCTTCAGAGTTATTTTCAATCATAAATGGTGGTGTTTTTGCTTCATTTATAATTGACACTTCTTCAACCATAACCTCTATTTTTCCTGTCTTCAAATTCTCATTAAAAGTCTTAGGGTTTCTAGCAATTACCTTCCCCCGAACATCCAGCACAAATTCATTACGGACTTTTTCAGCATTTTCTAGCGCTTCTTTTGATGTCTCAGGGTTGAAAACAATTTGAACTATCCCTGTCCGATCCCGTAAATCAATAAAAATCAAGCCGCCTAAATCCCGTCTTCTTTGTACCCAACCTTTTAATACTACAGACTCTCCTATCGCCTGCTCTGATATTTCTCCACAGTAATATGTTCTTCCAAACATGAGTGTCCACTCCCTTATCGGTTTAAACTATTAAATTTTTCTATAAAATGATCAAGTGATAATTCTCTTTGTTCACCATCTTCTAACCTTTTTACTACAACTGTACCTGTCTCCAGTTCATTTTCACCAATAATAACGGTATATTTAGCACCTAGACGTTCAGCTGCTTTAAATTGAGCTTTCATTTTTCTGTCCATATAATCTCTTTCAGCAGAATATCCAGCCCTTCTTAACTCTTGAAGGAGTGTAACCGAGTAATCTCTTGATTCATCTCCTAGGGCAATAATATAACAGTCTATTTCCTCTGTTTTCGTTATATCGATACCCTCCGCTGTTAATGCGCTCAGCAAACGCTCGATACTTAAAGCAAAACCGATTCCTGGTGTGTTTGGTCCACCCATGTTTTCCACAAGCCCATTATATCGGCCACCACCACAAAGTGTCGTGATTGCCCCGAAACCTTCTGCTTCACTCATAATTTCAAAAGCTGTGTGGTTATAATAATCGAGTCCTCTTACTAGCGTTGGATCAATCACATAGTCAATTCCCATACCATCCAAATGTTGTTTTACCTTATCAAAATATTTTTTTGATTCGTCATTCAGGTAATCTAATACGGATGGAGCATTTTTCATTAATTCGTGATTAGAATCTTTTTTACAATCAAGAATCCGAAGTGGATTTTTAACTAATCTTTTTTGACAATCCTCGCAAAATTCTTCTATCCTCGGAGAGAAGTGATTAATCAATGATTCCCTGTGTGCAATACGACTCTCGGTGTCACCAAGACTATTCACTACCAGGCGAAGTTTTTTCAACCCTAGTTCTTGATACATTTCCATTGCTATCGAGATAACTTCAGCATCTATTGCCGGATCATTACTTCCAAGCGCTTCAATTCCAAATTGGACAAATTGCCGAAATCTTCCCGCTTGCGGTCGCTCATAACGAAACATCGGTCCTAGATAATATAGCTTTACTGGTTGATTTGCATATCCATACATCTTATTTTCAGCAAATGAACGCACAACTGAAGCAGTACCTTCTGGTCTTAGCGTTAGGTTTCTACCGCCTCGATCATCAAATGTATACATTTCCTTTTGAACGATATCCGTTGTATCACCTACTCCACGTTGGAAAAGTTCGGTATGTTCAAAAATCGGTGTTCTAATTTCTTTGTATTGATATTTACGGCAAATCACTTTTGCAGTCTCTTCAATCAACTGCCACTTTTCAACTTCTCCTGGAAGAATATCTTGCGTTCCTCTTGGTATTTGAATCGCCATATCCATAACCCCCTCTTTCATCAAAAGTAAAATAAAAAAATAAAAAACCCTCAGTCCCTTGTTCCGAAAAACAAGGGACGAGAGTTTTTCCCGCGGTGCCACCCTTTTTGAAGCTGAAATCCGTCAGCTTCCACTTAACCAGTTAACGCCTGGATTCGTCCGTCCTCTACTAAGCAATTACTGTTCGAAGCGGAAGCCTTCGGAGTGTGTTTCACTGAGTTTTTTTAAAGAAATGCTTTCAGCCACGGCATTTCATCTCTTTTTAAATTCCAAGCTCAATTACTTTCTCCATCATAAGCAACATATTCCATTTATATATTCATTAATCATACGTACCTATTCGAATTTTGTCAAATATGTTTTATCAATTATTTATGACTTTTCCAATTGTTTTTTTAACGCTTGTACATTATTTAACGATACACCTATTTCGCTAACAGCTTGGCCCGTCATCATATCATTTTCACCTTCCAAAGGTTGGCGAAAGTCCAAAGTAGAAAACTGGACAGCATTAGATGATGTTATTCGACTGTGGTCATTCACTCTCATTAAATATAAACCTCCTGAATTATCGTTACCTTCATTATGTCCATCAATAAATTTTTTATTGAATATGTTAAAGGATTATTGATATTTATCCCGAATATAGTACACTTGATTATTATTGCCTAAATTATATTTCGCATCCCCGTTGGCTAGAATGAAGAGAAAGGCGGTGCTAAGTTGCGAAAAAAAAGATATTTTGTAATTGCAATATTTATTCTTCTTTTAACTGGTAGTATGTATTATTTCCCTGCACTTGCAGCGGATGCAAATAAAGTGGTTATTACTGGAGATGTAGTTAATGTCCGCGAATTGCCAGGAACATCCTACTCTGTTATTACCCAAGTTCGTAAAGGCGAAACGTATACGATTAAAAGTCAGGAAAATGGATGGTTTGAAATTAAGCTCCCATCCGGTGAAAGTGGTTGGATCGCTGATTGGTTAGCTCAAAAGGTAATTACGGAGGATGACTCTAATCAGAAGGCTGTTGTTACTGTCGATGATTTAAATGTTCGAACAGATGCTAGTCTGTCTGGTTCTATCATTGGCAAGTTACATACAGGTGATCTAGTCCATGTAATGGAAGAAATGCAAGATTGGAGTCGTATTAATTTTAATGATAGTACTGCCTGGGTTAGCAGTAAATACCTAAAATCGGAACAGGCTAAGGCTAAATCTATCTCTAAAGATACAAACCAATCACAAATAAGCATACTTTACGATGGGACAAACATTCGCAAAAAACCGTCCATGCAATCAAAAGTTGTAAGCACTGCTTCTTCCGGAGAAGTCTTTACTGTAATAAAAAAAGACGGTGATTGGTATCAGATAGACTATGGAACTGGTAAAACCGGGTATGTTGCTAATTGGATTGTTTCCTACCCTAATCAGCATAAGTCTGGCTCTAAAGGCTTAGCGGGTAAAACAATTGTACTTGATCCAGGCCACGGAGGTCGAGATCAAGGAACAGAAGGTGCTAGAGGAACTTTGGAAAAAGAATTGACATTAAAAACAGCAAAGCTTCTCGCAAAGAAACTTCAAGCTAAAGGGGTAAATGTCGTTTTAACAAGAAATGCTGATGATTATATCGACTTAAGCAATCGAACCAACACTGCTTCACAGTATAACGCAGATGCATTTATTAGCCTTCATTACGATAGTATTAACGACAGCACAATACACGGCCATACTTCATATTATTATTATTTTTATGAAAAAGAGTTGGCAGATACGCTTCACAGTCATATATCCAATTCAATCGACATGAAAGACCGAGGAGTTCGCTATGGCAACTACTATGTCACTAGAGAAAATCCACAACCATCCGTTCTTCTGGAACTTGGCTATTTAAGTAATCCACGTGAAGAAGATCTAGTAAAAAGAAATAAATTTCAAGAAAGCGTAACACAAGCAATCGTAAGTGGCCTTAACGAATACTTTTCTAATTGATAAAGAAAAGCGGAATCGTCCGTTTAGCAACGTACAAACTGCGCCCACAGGATGTGGGTGCTTCGACGTTGCCACAGGACGTGGTGACCTTAGTCGAGGGACCTTTTTTATATGACGAGATAAAGGAAACACGGTAAGCCTGTAAGGCGAATCGATGTTGACTTATCGTAGGAAGAATCCTGAAGTTTGCTAGTCGCTGAGCGATAGAGCTAGACAATACAGAAAAGCGAAATCGACCGTTTAGTGACGTACAAACCGGGCCCTCGTTATGCGGTCCCCCTCGACGTGGCGGTTTTAGTCGGAGGAACATTATTGGTGAAAGTCACGAAGAACAGTGAAGAGAGCTGTTTGAGGATCAGGCTAGAAAAAAGCATCAGGAGAGACTCCCTGATGCTTTTTTTATTTTTCCAATATTAGTGTGACCGGCCCATCATTAATGAGTGATACGTCCATCATAGCGCCAAATATACCTGTTTGAACAGTTATATTTTTCTCCCGTAAAATTTCATTAAACCGCTGATAAAGCAGCTCTGCATGATCTGGTTTTGCTGCGTTCATAAAGTTTGGTCTACGGCCTTTATTGCAATCACCATATAATGTGAATTGAGAAACAGAAAGTATTTCACCTTTTTCCTCTAGTAATGATCGGTTCATTTTTCCTTGTCCATCTTCAAAAATTCTTAAATTAACAATTTTATCTGCAAGCCAAGAACATGCCTCTTCCGTATCATTATGAGTGATACCAACGAGAAGAACGAGGCCGGCACCAATTGAACCGACTTCCTTACCTCCCACTTTTACATTTGCTTCTTTGCATCTTTGCAAAACTACTTTCATTTTATTGCTTATCCCCTTTAGTTCATAATTCGGCGGACCGCATATATATCTGGAATCTGTTTAATTTTATCCACTACCTTATGAAGGTGACTCGTGTTTTCAATCGTAATGGACATCATAATTGTCGCCATTTTATTACGATCCGTGCGTCCAGACACAGCACTAATGTTTGTCTTTGTTCCACTCACCATTTGCATTACCTCATTAAGGAGACCTCTACGATCATATCCATTGATTTCAATATCAACATTATATTCCTTACGATAATTTGTTCCTAGTTCCCATTCCACAGGAATTAGTCTATCCTGTGTTTCATCAGATTTTAAATTAGGACAATCTGTTCTATGAACCGATACTCCGCGTCCTTTCGTAATAAACCCAACAATTTCATCGCCAGGAACTGGACTACAACAACGCGACAACCGAATAAGAAGATTATCAGCTCCTGTTACCTTTACACCTGCTTCATAACGTCCAGATCGATTCTCACTTTTGTGTTCAGTCGGGATCTCTTTTATTATCTCTTCCTCGTCACGTTTTTTCCTCCACTTTTCAGTGAGTCGATTGGCAACTTGAAGGGCTGAAATCCCATTGTAACCAACAGCAGCATACATATCATCTTCGTGAGAAAAATTAAATTTTTCCGCTACTTTATTTATATTTTCGGCAGTAAGGATCTCTTTAAGGTCAAATTCCATATCTTTAATTTCTTTTTCAATCAGCTCTTTACCTTTAACAATATTCTCTTCTTTACGCTGACGTTTAAAAAACTGTCTAATTTTGTTTTTTGCTTGTGATGTTTGTGCTAAATTCACCCAATCTTGACTTGGTCCATATGAGTGCTTAGATGTTAAGACCTCAACAATGTCACCTGTTTTCAATTTATAATCTAATGTGACCATTTTCCCGTTTATTTTTGCCCCAATCGTCTTATTACCAATTTCAGAGTGAATGCGATAAGCAAAGTCAATTGGAACGGAGCCAGAAGGAAGCTCAATTACATCCCCTTTAGGTGTAAAAACAAACACCATGTCAGAAAATAGGTCTATCTTTAGTGACTCCATAAATTCTTCAGCGTTTTCTGCTTCTTGTTGAAATTCAAGAATTTCACGAAACCAAGAGAGTTTTTTCTCAAAAGAAGCTTGCTGCCCCATGGACTTGCCTTCCTTATACGCCCAATGTGCTGCAACACCATATTCAGAAATCTTATGCATGTCAAGGGTTCTAATTTGCACTTCCAAAGGATCGCCCTTTGGCCCAATAACAGTCGTATGAAGAGATTGATACATATTTGTTTTAGGCATTGCAATATAATCTTTAAATCTCCCAGGCATTGGTTTCCAACATGTATGAATAATACCCAATACTGCATAACAATCTTTTATACTATTTACAACAATTCTCACTGCCAATAAATCATATATTTCATTGAATTGCTTGTGTTGAAGTACCATTTTTCTATAAATAGAATATATATGTTTTGGTCTACCTGAAACCTCTGCCTTTATATCTACTTCACCAAGACGCTTTTTCATTTCAAGCATCACATCTTCAAGATACTGTTCTCGCTCATTTCGCTTTCTCTTCATTAAATTTACAATACGGTAATATTGTTGAGGGTTCAAATAACGAAGGGATGTATCTTCCAATTCCCATTTAATTTTTGAAATCCCAAGTCGATGAGCCAGTGGAGCAAATATTTCTAGGGTTTCATTTGCTATTCTTCGTTGCTTTTCTGGTGGTAAATGCTTAAGTGTACGCATATTATGAAGTCTATCGGCCAATTTAATTAGGATTACTCTAATATCCTGTGCCATTGCAATAAACATTTTCCGATGATTTTCAGCTTGGAGCTCTTCATGGGATTTGTATTTTATTTTTCCGAGTTTTGTAACTCCATCGACTAGCATTGCAACTTCGCTACCAAATTCGCTCACCAAATCAGCAATTGTTACGGGTGTATCTTCCACTACATCATGGAGGAAACCCGATGCTACAGTGGCGGGATCCATCGTCAAATCAGCAAGTATTCCTGCTACTTGAATTGGATGAATAATATATGGTTCGCCTGATTTACGGAATTGTTCCTTATGGGCTTCATATGCATATTCGTACGCTTTTCGCACAAAGGATACATGCTCTTCATTTAAATATTCACTTGTTTTATCGATCACTTCTTCAGCTGTTAGTATTCGATCTTTTGCCATAAGGATCACCTTTTTAAAATTTATCTTTCTTATCACAAGAAATGCGCAAACAGTTTTAACTCATGATGTATCTAAATTACGCTGCACTCTCTGTAACAGCACATATGCCCTGCAACATGCAGACCAAACCTAAATTTCTATTCATCATTCCTCAAAACTTAGTTGGAAAACCTATTTTTAAACTGCATCTATAAAAAGCATATTTCTTATCTCTAAAAATGGAGTATGTTATCTATTATCAAGAATGAAACCAATCTTGTAAAGAAATAGACAATATTTTTCCATAAAAAGATCAAATAAAGTCATTTTTTAAGAAAAAATGTTTTAATTAACAGAATTTACTGTATGTAAAAAGCACTCTTTCATGAGTGCTCTACTTTTTATAAAGGGGTTATCAATATTTCATTAAGGACAGTAAATCATAATTATCGATTTTTTCACGGCCATTTAAATACGTTAACTCAATAAGGAAAGCAATACCAGCTACTACCCCACCTAACTTTTCCACGAGTTCAATAGTCGCTTGGATTGTACCACCTGTTGCTAATAAATCATCTGTTATTAAAACTCTTTGTCCCGGTTTAATTGCATCTTTATGAATCGTTAATAAATCCTTACCATATTCTTTACCATATTCAGCTTTAATGGTTTCACGGGGCAATTTCCCTTCTTTTCTAACTGGCGCGAAACCTATTCCAAGAGCATATGCAACAGGACATCCAATGATAAATCCTCTTGCTTCTGGTCCAACGATAAGATCAATTTCTTTTTCTCTAGCATATTCTACTATTTGATCGGTAGCATAATGAAATGCTTCACCATTGTCCATTAGAGTTGTAATATCTTTAAATTTAATACCTTCTTTTGGCCAGTTATCTACGATTGTTATATATTGTTTTAAATCCATGCTTCCATTTCCTCCTCGTCAAGCGCTTTTTGCGCAAGCCTATCATTAAACCATAGCTTTAATTGTTCGTATGATGAATAAAGTAATATATTTTCAATTTCTAATTGCTCTTGCTTTTGTTGATACGTTGGTGAAGCTGTCAAATCTTGTTTCGTTTTTACTGGATTTATTATTATTAAGCCATCCTTTATTGTAACAAAGTTTAGTTCAAAAAACACTTTTGACATAAAATTAATTGTTTCTTTCGTCCAACCACGATAAGAAGCAAGGTCAGCGCCATGCTTGATCACATCAAAGGTCTGTCGCTTTAATAAGAACGCATAAAACCATTTAAAATGGTCCCTCGTTGGCAATGTATCAAAGAATTCGCCTTGATCATGAATAAAACAGGCATAGATACGTGCGGGATTTTTACCATCGACTAGTTTTTTCAAAACATTAATATTAGATGGTAAATCTAGTAGCACAAGACTCTTATCATCAATATCCATTTTTTTTGCTTGGTCTACATCTGTTATTAAGACAGTATTCGTCTGTGTTGCCGGAAGTGACTTAAGATGACCTTCGTCAAAAACAATATTTAAACAATTTAATTTCGGTAAATGAGATAATCGTTGTTTCAACTGATTATTTCCGCGCATATCAAACAATTGCCATTCTTTCACAGCTATATCTTTTAAGAAAATCTGCGGTTTCCTCATATTATTCCACTCATTAATGGAGAGTTCACCAATCACGGAAACTTTTGATCCTGGGGATATTTCATCTGCTACATTTCCAAGATTAAAGCCAACACCGTCAAGGGCATGACCTTCCTTTTCTAAAGTTAGCTTTAAATGGTTTTTATTACTGCCAATTTTACGGACTCCAGAAATGGCTGTGTCTGCAATTAATACTTTTGGCTTAGGGTTTTTCATACCATATGGAGCAAGCATATCCAATTGATGAATTGTATCAATACTTACCTCATTGAGGGCAATGGAGGCATCTAGTTCTGTAACTGGTATAAAATCATTTGAAGAAAGTTGCTGTGTTGCTGCATCGTTTAATTTAATACGAAACTCATTCACATTTTTAATATCTAATGTCATTCCCGCAGCCATCGGATGTCCACCAAAGTGTGGAAGTAAATTAGATAAAGTAGATAGATTTTTAAATAAATCAAATCCCTTTATACTCCGAGCCGACCCTTTTGCTAGCCCCGCTTCATAATCGTAACTTAACATAATGATCGGTCGATAATAACGTTCTACTAACCTCGAAGCAACAATCCCGATAACACCAGCATTCCACCCTTCCTTACCGATCACAAGAACACTATTTTCATCGGCTGGGTATTCGGCCTCAACTATGTTAATTGCTTCTTTCTCTATTTCTTCCACAATCGCTTTCCGTTCTTTATTAATCAGATCTATTTCTTCAGATAATTGCTCTGCGATTGTGATATCTTGAGTCATCAATAATTCTACCGCTGGTCCTGCATGTTCTAACCTTCCAACTGCATTTAAGCGAGGAGCTATCGCAAAACCTACTGTTTCTTCATTCACTTCAGAAAGATTTGCCCCAGCGACTTTACAAAGTGCTTTCAATCCTGGTCTTGTAGATAAAGATAAATTTTTCAAACCTTTTTTGGCAATTAGGCGGTTTTCACCATGTAGTGGTACAAGGTCTGCAATCGTGCCGATTGTAGCCAAATCCAACAGATGGGTGGGTACATCATCACCAAGTAAAGCATGAGCAAGCTTAAACGCTACACCAGCACCTGCAAGGTCTGAGAATGGATATTTTGTACCTGGCAACTTTGGATGAATAATTGCATAAGCATCAGGTAGTTCAGGACCGGGTTCATGATGATCTGTAATGATCAAATCCATTCCAAGTTCTTTGGCCACTTTCGCTTCATGTAAAGCAGCTATACCATTATCAACTGTGATAATTAATTTAATCCCTTCATCAGCAACTTTACGAAAGGCCTTTTCATTTGGCCCATATCCTTCAGTAAACCGATTTGGTATGTAATAACTAACATTTGCACCTAGTTCTTGCAAAGTTGTCATTAAGATGGATGTACTAGTAACACCGTCCGCATCATAATCTCCGAAAATTAATATAGGTTCTTCCTTTTCTATTGCTTTTTTTATTCTGCTCGTACTTATACTCATATCTTCAAATAGAAACGGATCATGAAATGCTTCCTTTTCTGGAAATAAAAATTCCTTTGCTGTATCTATATTGTCCATTCCACGATTGACTAATAATGTAGCGACAAGTGGAGCAATATTTAATTGTTTTGCAAGTTCTTTACTGGTCTGATCATTCGTCTCCCGAATGCTCCACCGTGTTTTTGAATATAACATTCACTCACTCCTCTAGACTTATTAATTATACAAAAGTGTACCTCTCCTTTCAATGAATATAAAAACAGCAGCTAACATCGCTGCTGTTTTTATATTATTCCATACTTTTTTTCTTTTCTTTTCTTCCCTTTTCCAATGATTGTTTGTCTTTCGTTTCCGCTTGTAATCTTTTCACTTGTTTTTGCAAAGAATAGATACGAAATAAACCTACCGATCCTGTAATTACGCCCCCCATTAAAACAGAACCTAATATAAGTAAAATAAGAGGCCATTCTGCATTTCCAAATAAATAATTTACCGTTACTGGCTCGACATTAATAACAGCAAAAATAGCTACAATAAGTGCAAAAACTATTGCTAAAATTAATGTCCACTGAAATTTCAATAACTTCCCCTCCTTACCTTTACAGTAATACCCTTAATTTGAAGCATAAATCAGAATAGTAGAACAAAAAACCGTTATTTATACGGTTTTTTGTTCATACATTTTAACTTTTTATACTTGTGGTTCATCCGATGACCATTTCTTTTTCTCTTTTACAGTATCAATCGGTCCGTTTTTCCTTAATTCCTTTACTTTCAAATCATACCAAAGCTGAGCAGAAATAAAGACAGATGAATATGTCCCAGCCAGGAGTCCTACAAGCAATGCAATTGAAAAGTTTTGGATAGACTCACTGCCAAATATGAGTAATGCAACAACTGTTACGATGACAGTTAAAACTGTATTAACTGAACGAGTCAATGTTTGCTGCAACCCTTTATTTACGACTTCAGCAATATCTTCCTCCGTTTTAAAGCGTTTTTTCGCCACCATATTTTCCCTAATTCGATCGAATGTTACAATCGTATCATTGATCGAATAGCCTATGATCGTAAGCACTGCTGCAATAAAAGTTAAGTCTATCTCTAGCCTTGTTAGACTAAAGAAGGCTATGATGAAAAATGCATCATGGACAAGACCAAGGATAGACGATAATCCCATTGCAAATTCGAAGCGGAATGACACGTATATAACGATACCAATTGCCGCTATTAACAAGGCATAAAATGCATTCTTCAGTAATTCTTTACCTACAGTTGGAGAAACTGTACTTACGTTTGGTTCAGCTCCATACTTTTCATTAAAATGCGTTTTTAACGATGCGATTTCTTCAGCAGAAAGCACCCCTTTATAACGAGCTACTCCAATTTCATGATTTGTCCCCGATAACACTATATCATCCGTATCTAAATTGATCACTTTAAGTTCCTTCGTTACTTCCTGCGCAGTAAGCGGCTTCCCTGCATCAATTTCCACACGCGTCCCACTTGAAAAGTCAATCCCTAGATTAAAACGGAAAATCGATAAGATAATTAAACCACTTACTAATAATACACTAGAAATAATATAAAACTTTTTTCTGTGCTTCACGAAATCAAAGCGATCAAATCGTGTTTTTAAATCTTTCGCGGTCACATTTTCAGATAATTGATGAATAACCGAACGTTTGACTCCAAACCATCCAGGTTTATTTTTCATGAGCCCGCTGTTAATCAATAACCCTAATAACAATCTTGAGCCGAACACAGCCGTAACAAAACTTAAAAGAATACTAACAATCAATACCGTTGCAAAACCTTTGACTGAGCTATTCCCAAAGTAAAAAAGAACTCCTCCAGCAAGTAAGGTTGTAATATTAGCATCTAAAATAGCAACGAAGGAAGACTTATTGCCCGCTTGAAAAGCAGATTTTAAAGATCGACCAATTTTTATTTCTTCCTTCAAACGTTCATAAGTGAGAATATTCGCGTCTACTGCCATCCCGACCCCTAGGATTAACGCTGCTATACCTGGTAATGTTAAAACACCATTCATTAAATCAAAAATTAGCAGAATCAAGTAAATATAAATGGAAAGCGTGATCGTAGCTACAAGTCCTGGCACACGATAGTAAATTAGCATAAACAGAAATACTAAAGCAATACCAATTGCACCTGCGACGACCGTTTTATTCAACGCTTCCTCGCCAAATTTTGCACCCACTGACGTAGAATATACTTCTTTTAATTTTACCGGAAGCGCACCAGCATTCAGCAAATTGGCTAAGTTTTCCGCTTCCTCTTTTGTAAAGCTTCCTTCAATAGATACACTCGTTTGATTAAACACTTCATTTACATTCGGAGCTGATAATAATTTTGGATTATCCGTTCCATATGCTTCTTTAAAAGAATCTACACCCTCTTCAAAATCAAGCCAGATAACAAGCTGATTATTGGGAGCCATTTTAACAATTTTCTCAGTAACTTCGCGGAACTTTTCGCGATCTTTCATTTCAACTAAAACAATTGGTTGATTATTTTGTGATGAAAAAGTAAACTTCGCTGCACCTTCCACCAAATCTGTACCATCTAGCATAATATTGTCATTTACATCTCTGAATGTAAGCGTTGCTTGTGTGCCAAGAATTTCTCTTGCTTGGTTTTGATCTTCTACCCCAGCTAGTTGCACCCTTATTCTGTCATTACCCTCAATTTGAATATTGGGTTCACTAACACCTAACACATTCACACGCTTGTTTAAAGCATCTGTCGTATGTACAAGAGCGTCTCTATCAATTTTTTGATCTTTGTTGACAGGCTTAACATCGTATAAAACTTCAAAACCACCTTGAAGATCAAGGCCTAATTTGATATTTTTCACAATTGTATTTGATGTGCCGCCAATGATGCTTGCTATGAAAATAATAATTAGAAAAAAGGCGACAATCCTGCTTCTTTTTACCATTAAATAAATATCCCCCTCGTAAAAATAAACATCTATATGTAAGTACGTAGCAACTGATCAATTTTGCCTGAGATCTTTCGCCAATATGCTTATTATGAAGTAGATAAAAAATGCTGTCAATTCATAATCATATCGTTTATTTTTCTCGCGGATTCAGTAATTCCTGTAGTTCTTCACTTTCTAGCTCCGAAAGCCAATTAGGTGATTTAATAGCCTCAACAGCGGCAAAATTCATATATTTCCCAACGTTAATGGAAATCACATCTGATACTAATTCATACATTCGAATTCCTTCTTTCGGTTTTTTCCATACTTTCTTAGTCAAGTATTCCCAAAGATCAGTTTTTTCGACCTCTCCGTATCCAAGCACAGCGAATTCTTCTACCTTACTGATAAGAACCGGCTCGAGTACATGAAAATACGAATCATAAGGATGGCTCTGTTCACTCATATTCTATACGCCTCCAATGATAGTGTAATTTGTTCTTCGATAACTTGTCATGCTTTGTCCACTTACTAGCATATATATCATTGTAATCGAAAGGAACACATTTGAGAAGGCAGGGAGCGAGATGTCAAAGTTTATTAAAGGCACGTTAGTATTAATGGCTGCCGGGCTATTGACGAGAGTGCTAGGATTTATTAACCGGATTGTGATTAACCGTATGATTGGTGAGGAGGGTGTAGGGCTCTATCAAATGGTATTTCCTACATTAATTCTCGTTGTCACACTTACCCAAATGGGATTGCCAATTGCAATTTCAAAGGCCGTTGCTGAAGCGGAAGCAAGGGGCGACCAAAAAAAAATAAAAAAAATTCTTGCTGTTTCATTAGCTATTACGGTTTCTTTGTCGCTCATATTTACACCCGCTCTTATTTTTGCCGCACCCTTATTATCTACAACTCTGTTCACAGATCCAAGAACATACTATCCACTTGTAGCAATTACGCCTATCATACCTATCATCGCTATATCTTCCGTGATCAGAGGCTATTTCCAAGGCAAACAAAATATGAAGCCAGCAGCAGTGTCGCAAGTGTTAGAGCAGATCGTAAGGATTGTTTTGATTGCTTTTTTAGCGAAAAAATTTTTGCCTTTCGGTATCGAATATGCGGCGGTAGCAGTAATGGTTGCCTCAGTCCTTGGAGAATTGGCATCACTCGCTTATTTGTTCACCATGTTTAAAATTAAAAAAAGGTTTCCCATTCGCAGAAACTTTTTCCAATCAGTGCAAAATGGAAAAAAGACTTTACACGAATTAATGCGCGTAGCTATACCGGCTACTGGCAGCAGAATGATTGGTTCACTTTCCTGGTTTTTCGAACCAATCGTTGTCTCCCACAGTTTACTCTTAGCAGGTGTAGTTGCAGGAGTTGCCACTAAGCAGTATGGACTTTTGACCGGTTATGCGTTGCCATTACTTCAGCTTCCTTCTTTTATTACATTTTCACTTTCTACCGCTTTGGTTCCAGCAATTAGTGAAGCGAATGCTAGCAAAAACTTTAAACTAGTTGAACATAGACTTCAGCAAGCTTTAAAGTTTGCACTATTATCAGGAGGACTGGCTGTAGTTATTTTATACGTTTATGCTGAGCCATTGATGACAGTCATGTACGGCTCAGCAAATGGTTCGGAGTTCATTATATTAATTGCTCCTTTTTTTATTTTTCATTATTACCAAGGTCCATTACAAGCTATTTTGCAAGCATTAGATTTAGCTAGAGCGGCAATGATAAATAGCTTAATCGGTAATGTTATAAAAATAGGGGTGATTTTCATCTTGGCTTCTAGGCCAGAATTCGGGATAAATGGTGCGGCTCTTGGTATTGCAGCTGGGACAGTCCTTATTACGACGCTTCACTATGCAACTGTATTGAAACGCGTTCAATTTACTGTTTATTTACGGGATTATGCTAAGTTTTTCATCGTCGCTCTTTTAGCGGGAATGGCGGGCTCATTTCTTTCTTCACATTATTTTATCCATGCATCCGAGGTTCTTAATTTGTTAACGGGGATTATCGTGACTTCATTACTGTATATTATATTGTTATTGCTTTCAAAACTAATTCGGAAAAGTGATGTGGAAAATTTCCCGATTTTCCGATCAATATTTAAATAAAATTCACTTCATTTCATCCTTATAATCAATATAAAATTGTCCGTCCTGATGACTGCAAAAGCTAATATTCTCAATACTGTCATGACCTCTTGCTTTAAGTTCTTTTAGCAACCATTGCTCAGACTTTCCTGCTTCCTCTAAATGATCTAGTTGAATATCACCATCAATAATTAACGGAAGCGTATAGGATCCACTTTTACTTTTGTCTTTTTTAACAACCGATAGTACGCCAGATGTTTCCAAAATAGCAAATTCTACATCTGAGATATTATTAACATCCTTTGTACGAAGCTGCATAAGAAGATCATCGAAATTATAGCGGAGCTTTTTCATCAATTTTTCATCAATTTTCCCGTTCTTAATAATTATGCTAGGTTTCCCATCAACTAATTGCCGAAATTTACGACTTTTTAATGAACCATAAGCCATACTCACTTGTATTATAAGTAGGACAGCCATTGGTATTAAGGAGTGCAAGAGTGGATCTTTATGCTGCTCAATTGCTACGACTGCCATTTCACCGATCATAATAAAAACAACTAGGTCTAACACACTTAATTCGCCAATCTCACGCTTACCCATCAATCTAAAAATAACAAGAATTACACCATATAAAAGAATCGTCCGCAGGATAATAATGATATAAACCTCCATTGCTCCTCCTCCTGAACATACATTCATACCTTAGTATGTTCAGAAGACTAAAAAAAACAATGGGAAAAACAATCCATTTCGATTCTAAAATAAAAAAAATGGAATAAGTATAAGGGGGACAGGTATTAATCATATTGCACGACCGATAAGAAAGGAATGATGAGCAATCGCCATTAAAAAATTTGGAATTTCAATCATTTATGGAGTTGCTGCAATTTTGCTACTCGCGACCATTACAAGCTTAGTATTCTCCCTCATATTATTATTTACGGACACACAGGAACAATCGATTAGTTTAATTGTCACGATCATTTCTTATTTCGCTGTCTTCATAGGTGGCTTTATATGCGGGGGGAAAGGAAGGCAAAAGGGCTGGATGATCGGCGGCGCAACAGGATTAGTCTACAGTCTTATTGTTTTCATGTATCAATATTTGGGACATGGTCTTTTATTCTCACTTGAACAAATTATTTATTATACCTGCTATATATTGACAGCTATGATGGGCGGCGTATTAGGAGTAAATATTTTATCTGATAATAAGCATGATGCCTAATTACAGAAGAATAACCTCAGCATTACCATTCTAATTTAAATCCTATAAAATTAAAAAAGAAGCATTGTCATATGTTTGACTAGCTTCTTTTTTAATATTTTTTAATTAGCTGAAGAGGTTGATTCTACAACATCACGAATTGCTGCGCGATCATATGTAAGTCTGCTACCATCTCCACATAAAATGATAATTTTCCCTTCATCTAATGCGTCAACTGTGCCGTGAAGGCCACCTATAGTAACAATCTTATCTCCCTTTTGCAAATTACTTTGCATCGTTTGAACATTTTTTTGGCGCTTTTGGTTTGGTCTGATTAAAAGAAAATAAAACAGAACAAACATCAAAAGTAAGGGCCATAAACCAGCGATACCTTGCATTTATCAAATTCCTCCTTTCACTTTTTACTTTATTAGAAATTTTTTGCGTCAGGACGATTAAATCCATATCGCTCAAAAAATTCTTCTTTGAAGTCACCTAAACGATCTTCTCTTATCGCATTTTTGACTTGCTCCATCAATTTTAACAGAAAATGCAGGTTATGGTAAGTCGTAAGCCTAATTCCGAACGTTTCGTCACATTTTAACAAATGTCTAATATATGCGCGTGTATAATTTTTACACGTATAGCAATCACAATTTTCATCAATTGGCCTAAAGTCGCGGGCATATTTAGCATTTTTAACAACAAGTCGACCTTCACTAGTCATTAATGTACCATTTCGAGCAATTCTTGTTGGTAATACACAATCGAACATGTCCATACCACGGATAGCCCCATCAATTAATGAATCGGGAGATCCAACCCCCATTAAATAACGTGGTTTATTTGCTGGTAATAGTGGGGCCGTAAACTCAAGCACTTTATTCATTACATCTTTCGGCTCACCAACAGATAATCCTCCGATTGCGTATCCTGGAAAATCTAGAGAAATTAAATCACTTGCACTTAGTTTCCGCAAGTCTTCATATTCTCCACCTTGAACAATCCCAAATAAACCTTGGTCTTCAGGACGATTATGAGCTTTTAAACATCTTTCTGCCCATCTAGATGTCCTTTCAACCGATTTTTTCATATATTCATGTGTTGCTGGGAATGGCGGACACTCGTCAAATGCCATCATAATATCGGCACCAAGCGCATTTTGTACCTCCATTGATTTTTCAGGGGACAAAAATAATTTGTCACCATTTAAATGATTGCGAAAATGGACTCCCTCTTCTTTAATTTCGCGGAAATCGCTTAATGAGAATACTTGGAATCCTCCTGAATCAGTTAAAATTGCCTGATCCCAATTCATAAATTTATGAAGCCCTCCCGCTTCCTGTACTATGTCATGCCCCGGTCGCAACCATAAATGATACGTATTGCTTAAGATAATTCCAGCACCCATTGTTTTTAAATCTTCCGGTGACATCGTTTTTACCGTTGCTAATGTTCCAACAGGCATAAACATCGGTGTTTCAAATGAACCATGAGGTGTGTGAATCATTCCTAATCTAGCACCTGTCTGCTTACATGTTTTAATTAACTCATATTTTATCGCTGACACATTATCCACTCCTTTCTAAATTACTTAATCAACATTGCATCTCCGAAACTAAAGAAACGATAGCGCTCTTTCACCGCTTCATTATATGCCTGTAATACGTTCTCTCTACCCGCCAAAGCACTAACAAGCATAATTAGTGTTGACATTGGCAAATGAAAATTGGTAAGCATGCCGTCAATTGCTTTAAATGAATATCCCGGATAAATGAAGATATCTGTCCAGCCGTTACCAGCTTTGAATTCTCCATTATTTTCTGCAGTAATCGTTTCAAGTGTTCGTGTAGACGTTGTCCCTACTGTGATAATTCTTCCTCCACTACGTCTTACATCATTTAGTAATTCTGCAGTTTCCTCCGATACCCGATAAAACTCTGAGTGCATTTCGTGCTCATTGATATCCCCGACACTTACCGGTCTAAAAGTTCCTAGACCAACATGAAGGGTAATAAATGTGATGATCACGCCATTTTCCTTTAGCTCCTCCAATAACTCTTTTGTAAAATGCAAACCTGCAGTAGGAGCTGCTGCTGACCCACGTTCTTTTGCAAACACAGTTTGATAGCGAGCTTGGTCTTCTAGCTGTTCTTTTATATATGGCGGAAGGGGCATTTTACCCAATTCTTCCAACACTTCATAAAAAATACCCCCATAACGAAATTCCAGAATACGCCCACCGTGCTTCTCTACACCAACGCATGTAGCTGTCAGCTTTCCATTCCCAAATGAAATTACCGTCCCTATCTTCACTCTTTTTGCTGGTTTGACAAGTGTCTCCCATTTATCCCCTTCGAGCTGTTTCAGAAGCAGTACTTCAATTTTAGCGTTTGTATCCACCTTTGCTCCTAGTAACCTTGCAGGTAGTACCTTTGTGTCGTTTAAAACGAGGCAGTCGCCCTTCTGTAAATAGTTCTTTATATTTTTAAAAATCTCATGGCGAATAGAGCCGGTTTGTTTATCTAGAACCATTAACCGACTTTCCGTCCTATTTTCGAGAGGGACTTGCGCAATTAACTCTTCTGGTAATTCAAAATCAAACATATTAACTTTCAAAATTATTTAAGCCTCCCGACAATATAAAAAATAGCAGATAAAATAATACTAATAATAATAGACGTTACAACTGGGAAATAAAATGTTGTATTTGCTTTTTTCACAACAATATCACCAGGTAATTTACCGAGTTTCAAAAAGTGAATCAAAAATCCAACACTAAAAATAACTGCACCTAAAACCATCAATAGCTTTGCCATTCCATTCATTTATCTGGCACCGTTAGTTTAAAATGTTCATATACTTGATTGGTAACAACTCTTCCCCTCGGTGTTCTTTGTAAAAAGCCTATTTGTAGCAAATATGGCTCATATACATCTTCTATAGTTGTTGATTCCTCACCAATGCTTGCGGCGATTGTATCAAGACCCACAGGCCCACCCCTGAACTTCTCAATTATACCTGTTAATAATTTATGATCAATATGATCAAGACCAAGCTTATCCACTTGTAAAAGCTCAAGAGCTTCATCAGCTAATGACAAGGTAATAATACCATCCCCGCGAACTTGAGCAAAATCTCGCACACGTCTGAGTAACCTGTTAGCAATTCTTGGTGTGCCTCGCGAACGTCTCGCAATCTCTACGGCTCCATTCCAATCAATTTCTGTTTCCAAAATAGCCGCAGTTCGCACGACTATGTCCGTCAACTGCTGTTCATCATAATATTCAAGCCTACTTAAAACACCAAATCGATCACGAAGTGGTGCGGAGATTGCACCGGCTCTCGTAGTCGCCCCAACAAGTGTGAAAGGTGGCAGATCAAGTCTAACAGACCTTGCTTCAGGTCCCTTACCAATTACGATATCGAGACAATAATCCTCCATTGCTGGGTAAAGCACCTCTTCAATCGCCCTTGGCAAACGATGAATCTCATCAATAAATAGCACTTCACCAGGCTCAAGGGATGTTAGAATGGCAGCTAGATCCCCCGGCCGCTCTATCGCTGGCCCAGATGTGGTTCTCACGCCTACTCCCATCTCATTAGCTATTACTACAGCTAGCGTGGTTTTACCGAGGCCTGGCGGTCCATATAAAAGTACATGATCCAATGTCTCTTTTCTCATTTTTGCTGCTTCAATAAAGACAGATAAATTATTCTTTATTTTGTCTTGTCCAATATATTGGGATAGCGTTTGCGGACGGAGACTCTGTTCGAAAGATTGATCATTCATCAACGCTTCTCCTGACAATACCCTTTCTTCCATTTCAATCATCTCCTTTCACGCCGTATTACCACAATGGGAAGTAGTATCTTGACAGCCTTTTTCATGAAGAAGACTTGATATACCTGAATAAAAAGCTCACTTGATAAGCAATTTTAGTGCTCTTTTTATATATTGATCAGTAGTCGTTTCCTCACCCTTTAGCTTCGGTTCAAGTCTTTTTAGTTCACGCTCTGAATAACCTAGCGCAGCCAATGCTAACAAGGCATCCTCTAATTCTCGATTAGCAGCAGAATCAATTTGTTGTTCATCTGGTAGAGTCTCAGTAAATAAGTCTGGCACACTTTGTGGCACGACATCATGAAGTTTTCCTTTTAGATCTAATATCATTTGTCGAGCTGTCTTCTTACCGACTCCTGGGAATTTCGTTAAAAACTTTTCATCTTCATTTTCAATGGCTTGAATAACTTGTATTGGCTCCCCAAATGCGAGAATTGCCATTGCGCCTTTTGGTCCAATCCCTGAAACACCAATTAGTTTCCTAAACATCATTTTTTCTTCCATCGATTCAAACCCATATAACGCTAGAATATCTTCTCTCACATGTTGATATGTATAAATAATGATTTCATTACCTTTTTTAGTTGAAAACACAAACGGATTTGGTGTCAAAATCTGAAACCCAACTCCACTATTATCAATAACAACATATTCTGGTCCAATATGTTCTACCGTACCTTTTATATACTCGTACAATATTTTCGCTCCTCTTCCATGCTATCCAATATTGTACCATAAAAACCGCTGAATCTCGAAAGAAGAACCGTGACAGCTTCATTATTAATCTGCTTATATGAATGCATGGCAACTATATTTGAAGCACTCCTCTAACACCATTCTTAATCTCTGGGTACGCACTTAATAGATATATTTTGTTACTAATTTGTCATATACTCGTTACATCGAAAATGGTTTACATAACTAAAGGTAGGGGTATTTATTAGGCAACATAGCTACAGGCATGATTGACCCTACCTTATGCCTGTATACACTTAAAACTATTATTCAGGAGGTTTTGTTCATGAAGAATGTTGTCGGAGTATTTAATTCTAGTTTTGAAGCTGTGAAAGCAATCGATTCCATGAGACAAGACGGTATTGATAGAAGTCATATTCACGTTATTGTGAATGATGATTTTGGTTCTAATTTGATTGAGGAGAAAACAGGTGTCGATGTAGAGCAGGCTCTTCAGCATTCAAAGGAAGAGCAAAAAGGCTTCTGGCAAGAATTAAAATCTTTTTTTTCATCTGATACACATGAACATACACAACACTCAGATTATCTACATGACATGGGTCTAACAGCAAGCGATGTAGATACCTATGCAACTGATTTAGAGAATGGAAAAATCCTCGTGCTTGTCGACAGTGACCTTGATATTGGTAGGAACAGAAATGTAACAACAGATGATCCACTTGAAGATAACGAACTGAACAATCACAGTTTAAACACTTTATCAGCTAATGATGAAACAATCCGTAACGCAGAAATGCCTGATTCACTTGAATCAGCATTACTTCAAAAAAGTGAGAACAAAACACAACGTGAAAAAGAATATGAAGAGGAAGAAGACTTATTTTACAAGCGAGATCTGCTTGGACAAGTTGGTGCTGAGCGTTCTAATAAATCGGATGAAAATACAGATTCTAGATCTTGATTTCATTAAAAAACAGCCCGTTTGTCAATCTCGGGCTGTTTCTTCATACCTTCTTTACTTATCTATTGAATAATGTTTCATTGTTTCCAATACATCAGAATAATCCTCTTTTGTTTTCACAGGTATCCCCTGCTGTAGCTCTAAATGTTTATTTCCTTCTAGCTTTTTAATATCAATTTGAAAAAAGGATTGAATAATATCTTCCTGTTGAGGATTTCCATTATATATAGACAATGTACCATCATTTGATACACCAAAAAATCCATTCACTTTAAGTAATGGCGAAATATCATCCACCTTCAATTCAAATAACACCATCTCGTCACTCATATCCACAAGTTGCCACGCTTCATATTTCGCCCAAAAATCTTCAAGCGCCCATACTGTTTCAGATACCTTTTCTTCACTTATTTCTCCATCTAAATATACCCGTCTTAAAGTTATATTTAGTTTAAGTGGTTTTTCTGGTATTGATTCTGAGATATCCTCTTGAGGACTAGCTGCAATTACCTCATTATTTTTTAGCGTTGCACTCTCTTGTAAATAAATACAACCCACAGTACCTATAATTAGCAAGCTAGCAAACACCATTCGTGTAACCACAGTCAATATTCTCACCCCTATAGCCTTAAATTCACTTTACTTTAGCTATAGTATGTCCTAAAAATAACATGACTATCCTTGGTGTTTGGGTTCCGCTTAAGAAACTTAGATTTTGAGCGTATATTGACTTACGCAAAATCATCAATAAATAGTTATCAGGAATTACACTTAATTTACCTTAGCAGGTTAATAAACTAGAAAATCTTATTATGGTTTTTATTCAACAGAATTGGTTGAGCGGTTTTTCAAATAATAGTCTTAATAACTTTTTATAAAGGTAGGCATGGCTGTTAATATCTGTATTAGTTATTAATATTTTTTGGGAATCATTTGAACCTTCACTTTGATTCTTCTGTAACTATGCTTTTTAAAAAATTATAAGAAAGACCGAGTGCGTCAACACCCGGTCAATAGGTTAAAATGCCGAAAACGGCTTGCCAAATGTAATAAAGTTATTAGTGATTATCAAAATTATGATGAACGTCTTGCACATCATCGTCATCTTCTAGCATATCAAGCATTTTTTCCATTTTAACTGCCTGCTCTTCATTTAGTTCCGCTATTGTTTGCGGAACCATGGTTATCTCAGCTGTCACAAAGCTAAAACCTGCTTCTTCAAGTGAATTTTTCACTTCCATAAAGCTTTCTGGATCTGTGTAAATTTCAAATACCTCTTCCATTGTTTCAAGATCCTCTCCACCCGCCTCTAGCACTTGCATGAGCATTTCATCCTCATCTATTTCATGGTCTTCTCTATCAATTACTAAATATCCTTTACGATCAAACATGTAAGATACACATCCGGATTCCCCAAGATTTCCACTATGCTTATTAAAAGCAAGTCGCACATTAGACGCAGTTCTATTTTTATTATCCGTTAAGCACATAACCATCACAGCTGTTCCACCTGGGCCATATCCTTCATAAATAATTTCTTCATAGTTTTCCGAATCCTGGTTTCCAACTTCTTTATCAATCGCCCTTTGAATATTGTCATTAGGCATATTAGCTGCCTTTGATTTATCCACAACAAGCCTCAATGAAGGGTTTAATTCGGGGTCAGGTCCACCTTGTTTTGCTGCCACATATATTTCTTTCGCAAGCTTTTGAAAAACTTTTCCCCGCTTAGAATCCTGAGCATTTTTTCTATTTTGTATATTCTTCCATTTCGAATGTCCTGCCACTACAAATTACCCCTCTCTTCGATCTCATATCTCACTAATATAACAAATAGTTACTAAATGGTAAATTAAGCAGCATTCTACTAGCTTTAGTCTTTCTAAAGGGTGTCGATTTTTTTCATCATGGCTTTGTAAAAATGGAGTCTCTCTTTTAGTAATTCAAATGTCATATTTTCCAAATAAATTAGTTGAGTTTGTCGCTTCCTCGAATTTTGCCTAAAAAATTGGTTCCACTCTCGAAATATGTCTGTAGGATAAACAAGCGCAGTTAAAAATGCTTCGCATTCACGATAAGGACGGAGTTGAGGAAATTGAAATAGTGCATTTTCATTCCATTGTAGGGATGGTAATATCCGATTACAAAATTGGATAATATCTATTTTCGAAGGGGCTATCGCTATTAGATCAAAATCAATCAAATGAAGCTTATTATTTTCGTCCCTAATAAAATTATGGTAGGCAACATCACCGTGTATGATGCAATGGGGCTCTTTCATAAAATACAATGAATTGCATTTCATCCGCTCAAGTGCCCATTCGCCTATATACGAAAAACTTTTTAATGTAGAATAATAACGCGCTTGTTGATGCTGACTTAAAAGTTCATTAAAAACTTTTAGTCTTTTTTCCCATTTTATAATTTGATCAAATAACGGAATTTCCTTTATAAATGAAGATACAAATTGGCTTGTTGAGCAATGAAAATTTTCCATCAGCATAAAAGCATCATTTATATTCGTAGTGGAATGATAATGGAATTCATTCATTCGAGACGGTTTAATATATTGAATAAGGCCAAATATTCGATCCTCTACGATTAGTGGTTGCGGATAAAAAATATAACTTTGCTTAAATTCGTTTTTTGCTAACGCTGCTGTAAAAGCCATTTGTAATTTAAGTTTTGATAAGGATACAAATTCTTTAGCAATCCATGTTTCACTTTTACCTACAAGTAACCATACTCCTTTTTTCAGTTGTTTTATACGCGTAAAGGGAAACCCAACATTTTTTTTCATAAAAAGAAGGAGACGGCTAGAAAATCCGTCTCTCTTCATCTTATTACGCTTATTCATCATCTTCCTCATCATCTCTTGCAGGCATTGCGTATGTTCCAGCACCTTCTTGCATCCCTGCTCCAAACCCGTAAGGGTTCATTTGCTGTGGCATGGCCATCTGCTGATTTAAATATGGATAGGCTTGCGGTTGGGCATACCCACCTCCATGTGCTGGTGACATTCCTTGCATCATCGGTTGGTGGTATGGCGGCGCTTGATAGTTTGGCATTTGTCCATATGGAGAAGGTTGTGCCTGACCATAGGATGGATATTGATTCATTGGCATTTGCGGATAGTGGGAAGACTCATCATCCCATTGCTGTGCTGTTTCTGGAAATGATGTGCTTGGCATTCCAGGTAGGAAAGCCGGCATTTGTTGTGCTGGCTGCATATGATTTGGCTGCATCATTGCTCCTTGTACTTGAGGCATCCATTGGTGCGGATGCATGTGCATATTTTGGTGCGGATAAGGCTGTGGATACGGATAACAAGGATCACAACTTGGCATGACTGGTTGCACCGGATAACAGTAATTTGGATACATCGGTTGCGCATATTCGGCCGGCGCTACTTTTTCTGGCATTTCTTGCTTGGGTGGCGACTCAACTTCCTGTTTTACTGGCTGCGGCGGAAGCGGCTGCTGAACTTGTGACTGTAATTGGCTCATATTCATCATATAATAATTATTAATATCTATTTCTGATGGAGTTTGTGGCTGCGGCATAATTGGTTGATAAATAGTATGCGGCTGCTCTTTTGGATGTTCTTTTTTTACTTCTTTTGGCGGTTTTGCGACATGTTTCGGCGCCTCTTTTTTCGGTAAATAAGGATGTTGTACTTTAGGCATTTCTTTGTGCACTCCTTGTTGATGATGTGGCATCTCTTTGTGTACTCCTTGTAGGTTATGCTGTGGATGATGTGGTATTTCTTTTTTGTGCCCCCCACCCACTTCTGGTACTTTAATTTTCATTCCAGGCATCACCATTTCTGGATTTGATAATTGTGCATTCATCTTTTTCAACTCTTCGAAATCAACACCATGTTTTTGGGCGATTTTCCAAAGCGTATCTCCTTTTTGCACGATATGGATCTTCACTCTATATCCCTCCTCAGGCATAAGTCCATATAGTGTATGAACATATAGGCAAAATGCTATCATTCTTCTCAAAAACTTATGATTGTTACAACACAAATATGCAAAAACAAGCTTATTTGTAATGATCACAAAAGAAGTTGACTTCCTAAATGTATGGTAAAATTTAAAGATATGAAAGATTGATTGCGATTGGAGGAAATACATGATGAGTACAGATTCCGGAAAAAAAATGCTCGGTGAAGAAAGAAGAGAATGGATACTAAAGCTTCTAAAAGATAGTGGAAATCCGATTACAGGAGGCATCCTTGCTAAAAACACAAATGTTAGTCGACAAGTAATAGTAGGAGATATTACATTATTAAAAGCTAGGGATGAACCAATTATTGCAACAAGCCAAGGCTATATGTATATGCCAATCCCCGAAGATAAGAAACGATTCGAAAAAACGATTGCTTGTTTCCATCAACGTGACCAAGCAGAAGAGGAATTAAATATTATTGTGGATCTAGGAGTAACCGTTAAAGATGTAAAAGTAGAACACCCTGTTTATGGTGATTTAACCGCTTCGATCATGGTTTCAAATCGACAAGAAGTACAAGCATTTCTTGGTCAAATTGCAAATACGAATGCAGCCTTATTATCTGATCTCACTTCTGGCTTTCACCTTCATACACTCACTGCCACAAATGAAAAGGCAATTCTAAAAGCAGAGCAACATTTAAAATCCGCTGGGATCCTTATAGAGGAAAATTAAACTAAGCTTGAGCGCATCATTGCACTCAAGCTTAGTTTTCTAATGCATATTCATTCATCCACCAGAGCTTAAAACATCTACCCTATCTACAAACTCTAACCTACGTAGTTTAATAAGCAATTCGTCAAGATCTATAGACATATCTGCTACATCTAGTGTGAGCGTTACATTCGCTCTTCCTTGTAATGGTATCGTTTGATGAATAGTTAATAAATTACATGAATTAGAAGCAACAATTCCGAGTAGTTTTGAAAGAGCGCCTGGTTGATCTTCCAAATAGAAAAATAAAGAGATTATTTTTTCTTTTACAATCTTATGAAAAGGAAACACAGTATCTTTATACTTGTAAAAAGCACTACGACTTAAATCTACTTGTTGTACTGCATCCCAAACAGATTCAGATTTCCCATGGTCAATCAACTCTTTGGCTTCTAGTGTTTTTTTCATGGCTTCTGGTAAAACATCTTCCCTTACTAAAAAAAACTTGCTATTTCTATCTCTTTTTCTCATTGTATTCCCCCACCAAGAAAGCGCCAGGCGCCCGTTATACAATATACAAACTGAACCTGAGCCCGCAATCATGCGGTATTCCTTCATTTTTCCACTGGACATAGTAACGCAAGGTTCCTTACCGAATAAGGGAAACATGATGAGTCTGTAACGCGGATTTAATTAATTATACTTAGCTTTACAAAGACGAACTAATCAAGAAACTCAAACTCATACTCAAAGAGCTTTACTGTATCTCCATCTTTTGCCCCACGTTGACGCAGCGCTTCATCTACACCCATCGTTCTTAATTGACGCGAGAAGCGACGTACTGATTCATCCCTTGAAAAATCAGTCATTTTGAAAAGCCGTTCTAATTGATCACCACTTACAACAAAACTACCATCAGGCTCTCGAGTAATTATAAACTGTTCACCTTCATGTTCATGTCGATAAATAACGCGATTAACGCTGTCATCTTCTAGTTGTTCTTCTACTAGAGGGAACTCAGGGGTATTTTCCACTTGATCCGCAATCTCAAATATCAATTCTCGTAGACCTTGTCTTGTAATAGCAGAGATAGGGAAAATGGGATAGTTTTCTTTTAATTTCTCTTTGAATACTTGCAAATTTTCTTCTGCTTCTGGCATGTCCATTTTGTTCGCAACGATAATTTGTGGTCTTTCTAACAAACGCAAATTATATTCCTCTAATTCTTGATTAATCGTCACAAAATCTTCATGTGGATCTCTTCCTTCCATACCAGACATGTCAATCACGTGAACAATTACTCTCGTCCTTTCAATATGGCGCAAAAACTGATGTCCTAGTCCAATTCCTTCATGCGCTCCCTCAATCAATCCTGGCAAGTCCGCCATCACAAAACTTCTATGATCATCCGTCTCAACAACACCAAGATTTGGCACAATTGTTGTAAAGTGATATTCCGCAATTTTTGGTTTTGCAGAGGATACGACAGAAAGCAGAGTTGACTTACCAACACTTGGAAAACCAACAAGACCTACATCTGCAAGCACTTTAAGTTCAAGAACAATATTTCTTTCCTGTCCTGGCTCCCCATTCTCTGAAAGTTCAGGGGCAGGGTTAGCTGGTGTAGCAAATCGTAAATTTCCTCTTCCACCTCTTCCACCTTTGGCAATTACAGCCCGCTGTCCATGTTCTACTAAATCCGCTATAACTTCTTTCGTATCTTCATCCGTTACTACCGTTCCTGGCGGCACTTTCAAAACAAGATCCGTCGCTCCTTTTCCGTGTTGGCTTTTCGACATTCCATGCTCACCACGATGCGCCTTAAAATGTCGTTGGTAGCGGAAATCCATTAATGTTCGTAAACCTTCATCTACTTCAAAGACAACACTGGCACCTTTTCCACCGTCTCCTCCAGCAGGCCCCCCCATTGAAACATACTTTTCTCGGCGAAATGCAACCATCCCATTACCGCCGTCGCCACCTTTAACAAATACCTTTACCTGATCGACAAACATATACATCTCACTCCATTCTGATCCATAAACCTTTTCATGTAAAAACTGCTACTATCATTAGTTCCGTTTCATTTATCTTGTTTAAGGAAACTGTATCAGGATAGCTCTTATTATATGTAAGCCACTTTTCCAAATCATCTACATTCTCTATTATTCCGTTTAAATGAAAATGAAAACAAAATTCTTCATTCTTTTTTTCTACAGTCAAATATAAATTGTTATCATGAATTGGGTGAACAGTTTGATTTAGTTGATTTAAAAATGCGCCTACCCACCGTGTCAATTTTTCGTCATCAAGAGCGAACGTCCCACGCTCATCAAGAATTTCATACTCCAACTGATAGGCATGTGATTCCCAATTATGCGTAAGGAGCAAAGCAGCAAATTTAGGCAATTTCAGATTTGTAAGTCTTGCTTCTTGTTGCATGTTTTGGACAATTTCATCCATGATGCGCTCCGCTTGCTCTATTTTCCCTAATGAAATATTTCCTTTAATTAGCTGAAGCCTATTAAGCCAGTCGTGGCGTGCATGTTGCAATACTTCAATTATGCTCCACTTTTCACTCATCATTTCATCCTCACAGTTCATTTTCAATCATCTATATAGTATAACAGAAATTGAACAAGATGTAATTTTGACGTACCTGACAATTAAAAAAAGCTCTAACCAATTAAGGTTAGAGCTTTTGCATCGCTTGGATGCAGATCATCCGAGTTAACGCAACCGCAAAAACATGAATGATACTTGGATCCAGCGAAGCTAGGTATTTACGCTTCTTGAGCTTGTGGATAAACACTTACTCTTTTCTTGTCGCGGCCTAGACGTTCAAAACGAACTACACCGTCAATTTTTGCGAAAAGTGTATCATCACCACCGCGTCCTACGTTTT
This sequence comes from Lederbergia lenta NBRC 16444, assembly GCF_001591545.1. Lineage (GTDB taxonomy): Bacteria > Bacillota > Bacilli > Bacillales > Bacillaceae_C > Lederbergia > Lederbergia lenta. Next base: position 710,069 of record NZ_BCVC01000001.1, on the reverse strand, counting down.
CACCAGGGTAAATTTTAGTTCCGCGTTGACGGAAAAGAATTGAACCACCAGAAACAAACTGACCGTCTGCACGTTTAGCACCTAAACGTTTAGATTCTGAATCACGTCCGTTTCTAGTAGATCCTACTCCCTTTTTCGATGCGAAAAACTGAAGATCTAATCTTAGCATGTGTTCCACCTCCTATTTTTGAAAAGTAACTTGAATATATTTCTGATAATCTCGTTCAATTGTCTGCAAGGAAATGATCATACCTTCTAATAAAAGTTGAACCTTTTCAGAAGACTCTTTATCAAGATGATCGGGTATCGTACACTTAAGAAAACCACCTTCAGATTGCTCTATATCAGGTTCAACCCCTGTTAGAGCGAATACTGAATTAATGCTTCCAAACGCTACTGCCGATGCTCCAGCGCAAACAATATCTTGTCCACGCTCGGCAAATTGGGCATGACCCTTCATCATAAACGAAACAATTTCCCCGTCATCTTTTCTTATTACCTGAACTTTAATCATAAATCACCATATTATGCGTTGATTTTTTCAACGATAACTTTCGTGTATGGTTGACGATGACCTTGTTTTTTGTGGTAGTTTTTCTTCGCTTTATATTTGAATACAACAAGTTTCTTTTGACGACCTTGTTTTTCAACTTTAGCTGTGACAGTAGCTCCTTCAACTAAAGGGCTGCCCACTTTCACGTCTTCGCCACCAACAAAAAGAACTTTGTCAAAAGTAAATGTATCACCTTCAACTGCATCCAATTTTTCAATGTAAATAGCTTGACCTTCTTCAACTTTAAGTTGTTTTCCGCCAGTTTCAATAATTGCGTACATGCATTGCACCTCCTTAATAGACTCAGACTCGCCAAGATAAGGTGTTTTGTCAATAGACAAAATCTTATAAACCAGTCTTGGGCGGTTGTAGCACGGGTGCTACAATCTAACATAAAAATACTATCATATTTTATTGACTATTGTCAACGGTTTTCGCCAGTAAGTTTTGCCTGAATATTTTCCACTGTGTCAAACTGACGAAGATAATACTCATACTTCCCATTATTAATCACTTTGAATAAAATTTTCATATGTAGGCTTTCCTCTATTCTCTTTAAATCTCGATTATTTTCCCCTGCAAAAGTAGATCTTGTTATGTTATCACACTCAACTAACACTGCTTCAAATTCCCCTCTTGGTAATCCGTGTAATTCTCTTTCAAGCCTAAAAGCTATTGTTTCAGGGCTATCCACTTTTCCAGACCCTCTGCACACAGCACATTCAGTCTGTGTGGTATCTGATAGCGACTGTTTTGTCCGTTTCCTAGTTAACTCAAAAATGCCAAGCGGCGTAAAACCAACCACACGAATATGTTTGGGATCCGTTTTTAATGCTGTTACAAAGATTTCTTGTACTTTATTTCTATCTCTTATGGACTTCATATTGATAAAGTCAACTAATATAATGCCACCATAGTCCCTGATCCGCAGTTGTCTTGCAATTTCGTGCGAGGCCGCAAGATTCGTTTTCCTAATCGTGTCTGCCGCCAATTGCTTTCCGGTAAATTTCCCCGTATTTACATCGATAACGACAGCCGCTTCTGTTTCATTAATCACAATATATGCACCATCATCCAAATAAATCATTTGCCTTTGAGCTTTCTCAAGTTCGGTTTCAAGTTGATGTTTGGAAAAAATATTCTCTCGTTGATGATGAAATTGAAAGGACCAATTAGAGCTGTTCGTTAAACGCAGAGGCTCGATTACATTCCGTGTGTTTGAGAAAACAGTTCCGGATTGTAAGCGACTTAACTCATGTCTTAATTCTTCGGTAAAATTAGACATTTCCACTAAGATAGCAGGAGCTTTTCTTGTGTTAGCCAATGTTTTCAACTGCATATACTCGCTCCGTAGTGCAGCTATTTCCTGTGAAATTTCCTCTTCACTACTGTTTATCACTGCTGTTCGGATAACGAAACCTTCTTGACCACATCTCTTCTTTACGATTAAATTCCGCCATGTATTTCTTTCTTCTTCTTCCAATTTTTTAGAAACGGAAATATATTTTCCTTCAGGCATATAAACTATGTTCGAGCTTGTAAATTCAATAATAGCGGTTAATAACGGACCTTTTGTTCCTGTTTCATCTTTTTTTATTTGTACAAGTATTTTCTCGCCTTCTTTTAGAAAATGAGATATAGGTTTTATATTCTTTGTTTCACTTGTAGAGTGGATAAATGCTGGAATCTGATCCTTTTGTAGAAATCCATTCTTTTTAGTCCCAATATTTATAAACGCAGCATTCATACCAGGTCTTACACTTTCCACTCGCCCTAAATATATATTTCCTACATCTGAACGGTCCGTTGGCTGCTCAATAAATAAAGTAGTCACCAAACCGTCCTCCTTCACTGCAAATCGTTTTTCAGCTACACTTGCATCAATTATAATTTCATTCAATCTATTTCTCACCTTCCTGAAGAAAGCGCAAGGCGCCTGCATCTCCTAGTCATCATAAATGGGAATACAAAAAAAGGACCAGCCTTCTTCTGCGGGCCCCTACATGAGCTTGCTTATAATGTAACTTTGAAAATAGGCATAGTCAATCATAATAAACAATCTCTTTCAACTTTGCGTTTACCTGTTTTTCAGTAAAATAAGCATACATTAGCTCATTTTCATCCAATTTTCCAAGGAGTGTATTCCCACCTCCAACATGGATAATATGCTTACAGTCTCTACGAAATTTTTCCATCGAATGATATAAAAAATCTTCGCCATTTGCATCTATAGGCTGAAGGAGTTTAAGGTCTTGTTGCTTACCATAATGTCTTTCCAGTAAGAATCGCATAAATGTAAAGTGGTGCTGTTTCCACTCCATCCACAGCCCTATATACAAATAAACGAGGACTAGCCATAACTGCATATTAAAGGGGGCAAACAATAAAACAATCGCATGAAGTCCAAGTAGGATAATGAAGGAACTAATGACAGATTGTTTATAGGCATCTAAATACGGTTTTCGTGAGGCAAGAAATAATTGAACTAACTTTCCTCCGTCGAGTGGCCAAATTGGGAGAAGATTGAATAATAGTATCATCAAATTAAACTGGAATAGAAGTTGTGTGTATTCCGGTGTGATAATTGAAAAATATTGTAAAACAATTATTAAAATAGCTATTGCACCATGCTGCATCGGTCCAGCCATTATAATGATTAACTCTTCTTTCATTGGCTTGTTTCCATGTTCATCCACTTCGCATATTCCACCAAAAGGAAGAATTTTTATTCTTTGTATTTTCCATGCGAAATATTGAGCAGCTATCGCATGTCCCATTTCATGTAAGAATACAATACCAAATAATGCAAGTAACTCCCAAAAGTATCCCGTCATAATTGCCAAACCAGTAACTCCCCAAAAAAGAGGATGTATATAAATCTTCTGCACAAGTTGAAAATATTTAATCAAAGTTCATCACCTGAATAGGATCAATAAATTTGTCCTCTCGCTTAATCGCGAAGTAAAATTCTCCAACTGTACCGTCTTGCCCAGTAGAAACTGTGCCGACTGTCTTTCCAGATGAAACCTTCTCATATGGTTTCACTGTAATTTCATCCAATTTCCCGTACCAAGATTCTGATTTATCCGGATGTTGAATGATTACTGTATTCCCGATATCCTCTTGTTTTCCAGCAAAAATGATTCTCCCTTCTGTCATTGCTTCCACTTCCACTCCAGAACTAGTTTCAAGAATAATGCCCCGTCCATCATCTGCAAATTGCGCTAACACTTTACCAGCGACGGGTTGTAATACCTCCTTATCAGGAGTTGCAACTGATTGTTCGGGAGCTGTTGGAAATAGCGCAAGTGGCTTGCCAAATTTCCCCTCATACCACTTTCCAACAGCAGCAAACTGAAATTCCTTCTCCATCGTTACCTGTACACTAGATCTTGCTTGTTCAAACATGGGTGAAGGTGTTTGATAAATAATGGCTACGATTAATACGATAAGAGCTGAGCCTAATATTTTCATGAAAAATAATTCTTTGTTCCAAAGTGGATGAATTGTAGTATCAGGTTCAGAATGAAATATAGATTGTTCCTCATCTATATCACGTTCGTGTATTGTTGGATGCTTATGCAATTCACTATTATTATTCATGGGATACTGCTTACGGCGCCTAGCAAGCCGTTTGCGAATTTCATCAGCTCTCTGATTCATCCCTCACCATCCCCCTTACTATTTTCTACTACAATATGACTCGTCCAGAATAAATATGCTTTTCTCTTTCAAATACAAAAAAGCTCTCCTCGGCAACCCTTCAATATAACTGAAAAGTCTGGCACTTAGAGGAGAACCTTTTTATATCATTATTTCAATTTATGAACGAACACCAAAAAATTTCTTTATGCGAGCAAACATACCTGAATCTTCATCTTCCAGTGATTGAAGAGGTACAGATTCACCAAGTATTCTTCTTGCAATATTCCGGTAAGCTATGGAAGCCTTACTGTTTGGATTTAACGCAATAGGCTCTCCTTGATTTGATGACTTAATAACCTGTTCATCATCTTGGACAATCCCTATCAAATCGATCGATAAATGCTGTGCGATTTCATCTACGTCTAGTACATCACCATTTTTCATCATTTGACTGCGAATTCTATTAATGATCAGCTTTGGAGATTCTACATTTTCCTCTTTTTCAAGCAAGCCAATAATCCGGTCGGCATCACGAACAGCAGAGATTTCTGGCGTTGTTACAACAATTGCGCGATCCGCACCAGCTACTGCATTTTTGTACCCTTGCTCAATACCTGCCGGACAATCTATTAATATATAATCATAATCTTGTTTCATCTCAGTGACAAGCTGTCTCATTTGATCAGGACTAACTGCTGTTTTATCACTCGTCTGAGCTGCCGGAAGTAAAAACAACTTATCTTCAAAACGCTTATCCTTCACAAGCGCTTGATGAGGTTTGCAGCGTCCTTCAACCACATCAACTAAATCATAAATAATCCGGTTTTCAAGCCCTAACACAACATCAAGGTTTCTTAGCCCAATATCTGTATCAATTAGACATACCTTTTTCCCCTGTAGGGCAAGTGCAGTCCCCAGATTTGCGGAGGTAGTAGTTTTCCCAACTCCTCCCTTACCGGAAGTGATTACAATCGCCTCACCCATAGTAATGTCCCCCTTTGAATCTAGTAATATCCGGCCTTATATGTTTCAAAACTTGTAAACGATCTATAACAATTTGATCATTTTTGTCTATATAAGCACACTCCATATGATGTTGATCTTCATGTTCATAATGGTCTGGAGCACGGCTAATACTATCAAAAATTCTTAATTGAGATGGAGTCATAAATGATGCAACAATTACAGATTCCTTTTTACCAGTGAAACCTGCATGTGCCACACCTTTTAAGGCGCCCATAATAAATATATTGCCTCCAGCTTTCACCGTTCCTCCAGGATTTACATCGCCTACTAGAAGTAGATCCCCTACCACTTCCAATACTTGACCCGATCTAACAATGGTTGATACAGAAGTAATGTCTTGTTCATCAATAAACTGATAAGCTTCATTTTTCGTCATGACATTACTCTCAATGTCTTCTACGATCAAATAATGCTTTTGCCGTATCAATTCTTTTAATTCTTCTTGTTGCTCCGTATCTAAATAGCGATTTCCTGATTGAATGCGGACAGAAATTAGCGGACCTTCTGAGTCCACACCTTGCAAGTCCGCAAGTTTGTCTTCTAGCTCTATTACTAGATCTTCATATGAACACCGATCATCTAATTGCAGTGAAAGACCACTTTTCGTGCCTTTTATCATCACATATTGTCTATTTTTCATGTAGTCCGGGCAAAAAGATTAAGAAACGCGGAATTGCCTTTTTCTTAATTTAATCAAACGATCATATGCCCTCATGTCTCCTTTCAACAACAAGCATCGAGTTCTCTTTATATTATCTCATATTCATTCCCAAGTCATCTCTTGGTGCATTCGACAAAGGGGACTATTTTCCCTCTATTCACAAAAAAGTGGATATAAATTTGTAATTACGATTAATCTTCGACAATGTCTTTTTTCGTTTTTTGAAGAAATTTCGTAAATGGGAAAAAAATCAAGATAAAAGAAGCAAGGTTTAAAATGAGCGTTGGCAATAATCTAACCATCCCAAATTCACTTGGTATTATATTAATTCTAAATACGAGCACGGTAAATATGTAGACAAGGATTTCAACAAATGCAATATTCACTATTAAGGCGATCGCTGCAGTAAAAATATTAACATGCAAAATCCTCATCATTTTCGATGCTAGATAGACGGCAATCGGGAATAAGAACAGATATATGCCGATTATATCCATATAATAAACGTCAAATAGCAAACCGAATAGCGCTGCGTATAGTAGCGCGTGATTACGTAAGTAATATATTCCCATAATAATTAATAAAGTAAGTAAAAAATGTGGAACAACAATTCTTTCACTTCCAAATGCTTCGGGTGGTAATAAGTCTACAAAGATGCTTTCCAGATAAAAGGCCAGAGTTAAAAGTAAAGGAAGAATAATGTTTCTCATCATTCCCCCTCCTTTATTCCGTCTTCTGGACGAACAATGACCATCACATGTTCAAAGCCATAAAAATCCGCAGAAGGTTCTATATATGCGATTTGAGTTAAACCATATTGATCCACCTGAAGTTCTTTTACTTTTCCAATATCTAATGTTTTCGGAAAAACGCCGCCTAAACCTGATGTAATCACATTTTGTCCTTTTTTTATTTTCTTATCAATTGGTAGATCCTTCATCATAAGTAGTTTTTTTTCACGGTCATAGCCATCGATCAGCCCGTAGACTTCACTTCCTTGTATTTGCGCCGATACTCGATTTTTAGTATTATCTGAACTTAATAACTCTATTGTTGCAGTCATCTTCGAAGTATTAATTACTTTTCCAACTAAGCCCTTTGCAGTAATAACGGCCATATCAGGTTTTACTCCACTTTTTTCGCCTTTATTTATAATTATCTTGTCATACCAACGATCAGGGGTACGACTAACTACAGTTGCCTGTATAGCAGTATAATCACGAAGATTATCTGTTTTCCCCAATACATCCCTTAATTCATCATTGTCTCTTTTTAAATCTGATATTTCCTGTTCAAGCTTTGCCAGCCCTTCTAAACGAGCTTTCAATTTTTTATTTTCTGTGTATGTATTTTGCAGATCCTTCATATTTGTGAACATATTTGCAATCCCCTGAGCAGGCTTCGCTACAAGCGAATGGCCAAATCCCACAACATCTTTAATAAACTGTTCTGGTCGAGAAATATTTTCTCGATCTCGTAATGAAAATCCGATCAAAGACACAAGAATAATAATGCTGACGAGCAGGATAATCAGACGTTTATTAAGAAAAAAATGCGGCATCATTTCCACCTCTAATTTCTGATTAACCGACAACTGTTGTAATAGCTGTATGAATGGATGGCGTCTGCATAATATTTAGACGCCACCATTACCTTATCGAGATTCTTTTGCTTTATTTTTGAAGAGATCTATATGTTCTAATGCCATACCCGTTCCTATTGCCACACAATCAAGGGGTTCCTCAGCAATTAATACCGGCATTTGTGTTTCTTCACTAATTACCTTATCTAAATTATGCAACAAGGCCCCTCCACCTGTAAGTACAATCCCTCTATCCATTATATCCGCAGAAAGTTCAGGTGGAGTTCTTTCAAGTGTATTTTTCACTGCATCAATAATTGTAAACACAGTATCATGTAATGCACCAGAAATTTCTTTAGCTGTAATTTCAATCGTTTTTGGTAATCCTGTCAGTAAATCACGTCCGCGAATTTCCATCGGCGCAATCCCTTCTGTATCCCCTGCAGAACCAACCTCTACTTTAATTGCCTCAGCAGTTCGATCACCAATGAGTAAGTTATATGTCTTTCTAATATAGGCAATTATTGATTCATCAAAATTATCTCCTGCCGTACGAATAGAAATACTCGTTACAATTCCTCCTAAAGAGATAACTGCGACTTCTGTTGTTCCACCACCAATATCTACGACCATGCTTCCTGTTGGTTCCCAAACAGGTAAGTTCGCACCAATAGCTGCAGCAAAGGGTTCTTCTATTGGATATGCATCACGCGCGCCTGCTTCTCTTGTTGCATCAAGGACAGCCCTTTGTTCAACAGCAGTAATGCCCGATGGGACACATACCATAACATGGGGTTTTCCACCAAAAGATCCTTTGCCTTTTGCTGCATGTTTTATATAGTACTTCATCATCGAAGCAGTTGTTTCATAATCCGCAATAACTCCATCTTTCATAGGGCGTAATGCGACGATATTTCCAGGTGTTCGTCCAATCATATTTTTCGCGTCATTTCCGACCGCAACAATCTTCTTCGTATCTGTTTGCAATGCAACTACTGATGGTTCACGTAAGACAATTCCTTTACCTTTCGCAAATACCAATGTATTTGCAGTCCCCAAGTCAATTCCCAGGTCTTTCGCCCCGAATCCAAACATTATATGTATCTCCCTTTCTGATGCTAATTGTCAATTTTCAGCAAACTAACCTTCATTTTCTTTATTATGATTACCTTCGCTATTGTATCGTATTCGCGTGAATCTACAGCATAATCCGCAAAAAAAATCATACTTCCAATTATAACGTAAGACCTTGCAAAATCATAGTATCACATATGCCCTTTTTCTTTCATACTGACATATTTTTTGTCTCCAATAATTAAATGATCGAGAATTTCAATACCAACCATTTTTCCACATTCGACAAGCCGTTTAGTCACTTCAATATCTTCTCTAGATGGACTGGGATCTCCACTTGGATGGTTATGGAAACAAATAATTGAAGCAGCAGAGCGTCGGAATGCCTCTTTGAACACTTCGCGCGGATGTACGATCGAGGCATTTAGACTACCGATGAAAACAGTCTGGCGGTGGATAACTTGATTCTTGGTGTTTAAATAGAGGCACACGAAATGTTCCTGTGTAAGGAAGCGCATGTCATTCATCACATAATTTGCCCCATCTTCGGGGCTGCGGATTACATAGCGATCATCGTATGAGAGGTTACTAATTCTTCTTCCTAATTCGACTGCCGCGGCAATTTGGACTGCTTTTGCTTCACCAATTCCTTTTAAATCAGTCAATTCCTCCAAGACAGCATCTTTTAGCCACATGAGACCGCCAAACTGTGTGAGTAATCTGTTCGCTAACTGAATAACCGACTCCGATTTTGTTCCAGTTCGAAGTAGTATAGCTAGCAACTCTTGATTAGATAAGGCTTCAGCGCCGCTATTGATTAGTCGTTCACGCGGACGTTCGTCGACTGGAAAATCACGAATCATGAGCGATTCTGTTTTCATTTATTTCCCTCCTTTTATAAGGGATGCTCATTAAAGGAGGGGTAAACCCATTTCTGACAAAACACGGGATAAGCGTGAAATTGGTAACCCAACAACTGAATAGTAGTCACCGGAAATGGATTTTACAAGTAATGCACCACGTCCTTGAATTCCGTATGCACCAGCTTTATCAAAGGGTTCACCGCTGTCCAAATATTGATTAATTAGAGCTGCGGACAGTTCCCAAAACTCTACATCCGTTCTTTCATAAAAAATCTTCATTGCGTTTGCACTTACGATCGCCACTCCTGTATAAACGGAATGCGTACAATTAGATAATTGATGAAGCATTTGGCTCGCCTCTTCCCTGTTTTGAGGTTTGCCTAGTACATTGCCCTTACAGACCACAATGGTATCAGAACCAATAGTATATGCTTCGGGAAATTTCTGAGCTACATGCAAAGCTTTTCGTAATGCAAGGGTCTTTACAATTTCATTAGGTAGTAGATCTTTTGAAACTTTCTCGTCCACATCTGGTGAATACGTAGTAAATGGAATAGATAGCTTTTGAAGAAGTTCTTTTCTGCGAGGAGATGATGAAGCAAGTATGAGGTTTGACAATTATTATTCCTGCCTTTCTAATGATCGGGAGATACACATACATCATATCAAATAGCCATGGATGGAACAACTATATTCATCAAGGCTCTTTGAGATATGAAACTTGTAAATTCTCAACAGAAATAAAACAATGCAAACTGGAAAATAAAAAAACGAGGCCGTCAATTACCTCATATATGGTAACTATTGACGGGCCCCTTCATACAACTTTATGTAATCCAATAAATGTTGTTGCACTTTTTTTAGTACGCTCTTGTCATCGGCATTCGATTGATACTGTCTAAGCCCTTCATAGGCTGCATAAAGTTCACTATAAAGTTCATGCACCACCCCATCTTCTGACCGTGTTCCTTCACCTGTATCAAGTTGTTTCCCTATATCAGCCACACTTGTTTCATTCACCTTACCAGACATTATTCCACTCATTGCCTCTCCAGCTAACAACTGAAACAACTTTCCTTCACTTGCAAACAGTTCTGCCTCTTGTTTCGATGTAAATTTCATTTCTACCTTTTTCATCGAAAGTTCCTTCGCCCAAACATTCATCCCTTTATCTTTTAAATCCTGCTCCCACGCTTTAGCTTTAGTGATATTGTCGGCAATACCTACAAACACATAATATTTTCCTTCCGTTTCCATCATCATTGTGCCAAACCCTTGGGCATCATACTCCGCCATTCTATTTTCTGCCGCACTTTTTGACGAGTAGACGTCCCCCTGAATAACGGCAGTAGTTAAAGCTGGTAACTCTGCAATATATGGCTCCACCGTTTGTTTTTTCACATCATCGTTAGAAACAACTGGAGGAGCTGCGATTGAATCATCACCAGATACAGGTTGTTCATCTGGATTCATCACCATTTTCAATAAAAATGTTCCTAATAATAGGCCAACTGCTACTGCGAGAAAAATCGATAATATCATCGTTGCTACACCATGAACTGATTTCCGTCTCCAATATTGGGAAGGGTGTTTTTTATGTTTACTAGGAAAATAATTTACCTTTTGAAACTCTGAAACTTCCTTATATTCCGTTTCAGGTAGTACCCAATCAAAAACGTCTTCTTCATCCGCTTTTTCAGCTGATGCCGATGTCTCTTCTGCTGCCACTTGCCAATCATTTACAGTGATTTCTTCCTCAAACGGACGTTCTTCTCCATTGATTTTTATTTTGATAGCTGGTTGCTGCGTCTTTTTCTTCTTGTCCATGCGTATCAGCCTCCGCTTGCAAAGTTTGCTTAATGCTAACATATGAACAAAGAAAATAGACAAGACATTTGTCGTCTCGTCTAAAAAGGTTTTCGTCATTTTTTTCATTATAAATCTAGCATAAACATATGGTATTCTATTAAAACTGAAATAGTGAATAATACCATGCTAGGATATGATTATTAAAGAAATATACGAATAATGTACCAACCGCGATAAACGGACCAAAAGGAATCGGTTTCTTCCGCTCTACAACTCCGATTGCCATTCCTAGCACTCCTATGATTGCACCTATCAAATTCGCAAAAAAGAAAGAAAACAAAACTAGTTTTAAACCAAGAGCAAGACCTAAAACAGCATAGAGTTTTATATCCCCTCCACCTATACCACCTTTACTTAACACTGTAATTCCCATTAAAATAATAAAGATAACAGCGGCACCAAGGTATGAATCCCACCAAGGAGTTAGCGGCTGAATCAAGCGTTCTATTAAAATAATTCCTGTGAAAACGAGCAATACTTTGTCTGGGATAAGCATATATGTAATGTCTGATACAGAAATGATTACAAGTAATGAAATGAATGTCCACGCAATAAAAAGCTCAAAAGACCATCCAATATGCGTATATGCGTAGACAAATAAGCAGGCAGTAATGAGCTCAGTTAGTGGAGTAAATGGAGAGATCCATTTCTTACATTGGCGGCACTTTCCACCCTGTATTACATAAGAAATTACAGGGATAAGATTCCAGAATGATAATGTTCTCTTACAACTTGAACAGGCAGAACGCATTCCCAATATTGGTTCTTTCATTGGAACCCTTATACCAACAGTTTTATAAAATGAACCAAGTAGAAGGGCACAGAGGAAAATGATCAGTTTCATTTACGAGATAATCCTTTCATTCTTTCAGTAATAATCTATACCTACATATTTACTTATGATGACTCCATTTTAGTCATCATAAGTATTATCTTGTTTTATCATAACGACCATGTCGGTGAATAGCTACATTATTCGATATTTAACTTCGCAATTTGATCTTTTAAAAAAGGCCTCACCAATGAAATGAAATATAATGAACCTGTGACCACTAGTACCTCGTTATATTGCATTGTATTTTTAAGGTTATTGATTAATATTTTCCAATCAGAATGCGTGATTATTGTTTGATTTCCCGTCATTTTTTTGAATTCCTCTGCTGTAGCAGCTCTAGGAAAATCAAACTCTGTTACATATAGTTCCGCATTCATGTCGTTTAAAATAGTACACATTTCTGTTAAATCTTTATCTTTCAGTGCAGCAAAGACCACTTTTAACTTTTTACCAAAAAATCTATTTTCTAACGCAGCAGTTAATGCCCTTAGACCTTCTGGATTATGGGCACCATCAACCATTATGGTTGGCTCTTTTTGTAATACCTCTAATCTACCAGGCCAGTTAGCTTTAACAAGACCAGCTCTAATGACTTCCTTATTCAGCCTTATTGTACCTTGACCGTGTAACCATAGTAAGGCTGCAACGGCTCCAGCAGCATTTTCGATTTGATGATGACCTAATAATCGGATTTCGAGGTTTTCAATCGTTTCTGTGACTGATTTATATGCAAACCTTTCTGAATACTCAGTCGATAAAATATCTTTAACAACGAAATCATGGCCTAGTTGCAATAACTGAGCCTCTTTTTCTTTAGCTTCCTTTTGAATCACTTTAAAAGCTCTATCATCTTTAACAGCTGTAAATATTGGTGTACTTTGTTTAATAATACCAGCTTTTTCATAAGCAATTTCTTCTAAACTATTCCCTAGAATTTGAGTATGATCCATTCCTACGTTGGTAATCACAGTCAATATTGGTTCTATGACATTCGTTGAATCATAACGACCACCAAGTCCGACTTCAAAAACAGTAATATCAACGGGATTCATAACGCCAAAATAATAGATCGCCATCGCCGTGATAATTTCAAACTCTGTTGGTGACCCTAACTCAGTTTCCTCTAGTTCATCTGCGAGTGGCTTGATAGTATTTACTAAACTGGTTATTTCATCATCAGAGATCGGTCTTCCATTCAAACTAATTCTTTCATTAAATTGCTCAATATACGGCGAAGTAAATGTACCAACTTCATAACCGGCTTCAACTAAAATTGAACGACAATAAGCCACAGTCGAACCTTTTCCATTCGTTCCACCGACATGAACCGCCTTTATTTTTTTTTGAGGATGATCGAGTTTTTCAAGCATCCACTTCATTCTATTCAACCCTGGTTTTATACCAAAGCGTAGACGGGAATGAATCCAATCAAGAGACTCATCATATGTATGAAACAACTTGTACACCTCCGACAAAGCGTCATAAATATAGAGCCGGCACCTCCTTCATATTATAAGGAGATGCCAAATACTCTTTATTACTTAAATATTTTTTAATTCTTTCATACGTTCTTCAACAATTGATCGTTTTACAACGTAATCCTTTTCTTTCGCTCTTTCTTCCTCCACTACGGCTTCCGGAGCTTTACTTGTAAACTTCTCATTAGATAATTTTTTCTGCACACGTTCTACTTCTTTATTCCACTTTTCCCATTCTTTTTCTAGGCGCTTAATTTCTTCATCAATATTGATTAGTCCAGCTAGCGGAAGAAATAGTTCCACACCTGTTACAACAGCGGTCATTGATTTTTCTGGCGTTTTCATGTCAGTTGAAATTATAAGCTCTTCTGGATTACAGAATTTCTCAATAAATGATTTGTTCTTTTCTAGCGCTGCGAGTGTTTCTTCATCTTTTGCCTTAAGCATTAATTTAATCTGCTTACTCATAGGTGTATTCACTTCGGCGCGTATATTCCGTACTGCCCGAATGATATCCATTAGTAATTTCATTTCTCCTGCGGCTTGATTATCAGTAAATTGCTCATTTACTGTTGGCCACGCTGCCACTGTAATAGATTTCCCTTCATGCGGAAGGTTTTGCCAAATTTCTTCAGAAATAAATGGCATAAACGGATGTATGAGTCTCATTGTGTTATCTAATACATACGCCAAAACAGACCGTGTCGTCTTCTTAGCTGCTTCGTCCTCACCATATAACGGAAGCTTCGCCATTTCAATATACCAATCACATAAATCATCCCAAATGAAATTGTATAACGCTCTACCAACTTCGCCAAATTCATATTTATCAGCAAGTTTTGTTACAGTATCGATCGTGTCATTCAGACGGGTTAAGATCCATTTATCCGCAACATTTTTTTCGCCTGTCAGGTCAATTTCTTCCTGCTTTAACCCATCCATATTCATTAATGCAAATCGAGATGCATTCCAAATTTTATTAGCGAAGTTCCAAATGGATTCAATCTTCTCCATGCTGAACCTGAGATCTTGACCAGGTGAGCTTCCTGTTGCTAGAAAATAACGAAGGGAATCTGCACCATATTGATCAATAACATCCATTGGATCAACACCGTTTCCAAGCGATTTACTCATTTTTCGTCCGTCTTCCGCTCGAATCAAACCATGAATCAATACATCATTAAATGGACGCTTCCCTGTAAATTCAATTCCTTGAAAAATCATTCTAGAAACCCAGAAAAAGATAATATCATAACCTGTAACAAGTGCATTATTTGGATAATATCGTTGAAAATCTTCCGCATTGGGATCTGGCCAACCCATCGTTGAAAATGGCCATAATGCAGAGCTAAACCATGTATCTAGAACATCTTGATCTTGTTCCCAATTTTCTTCATCAGCAGGTGCTTCATTTCCAACATATACTTCTCCAGTTTCTTTATGATACCATGCCGGAATACGATGTCCCCACCATAATTGGCGTGAAATACACCAGTCACGAATGTTTTCCATCCAACGCAAATACGTCTTCTCAAAGCGATCTGGAACAAAATTCACTTTTTCCTCTTGTTTCTGTAATTCAAGTGCTTGATCTGCGAGCGGCTGCATGTTCACGAACCATTGTGTCGATAAATATGGCTCGACTACTGCACCACTTCGCTCTGAATGACCAACCGAATGCATATGGTCTTCAATTTGGAATAAAACCCCTTGATCCTGCAAATCTTTAATAATTTGTTTACGGCAATCAAAACGATCCATCCCTTGATATTTTCCAGCATTTCCATTCATCGTACCGTCTTCATTCATAACAAGTACGCGTTCTAAGTTATGGCGATTCCCGATCTCAAAGTCATTAGGATCATGAGCTGGAGTAATTTTCACAGCACCCGAACCAAAATCTTTATCCACATAATCATCTGCAACAATCGGTATTTCACGTCCAACGATTGGCAAAAGGACTGTTTTTCCAATTAAATGTTGATAGCGTTCATCATCTGGATGGACGGCAACTGCCGTATCACCTAGCATTGTCTCAGGTCTAGTAGTTGCTACTTCTATGGCCCCAGTACCGTCTGCAAGTGGATAATGCATATGATAGAATGCACCTTGTACGTCTTTATGAATTACTTCAATATCTGAGATAGCTGTTTTCGTAACAGGATCCCAGTTGATAATATACTCGCCTCTGTATATAAGCCCTTTTTTATAAAGCTTAACAAAGACTTCTCTTACTGCTTTCGAAAGACCTTCATCAAGTGTAAAACGTTCACGCGAATAATCTAAACCAAGTCCGAGCTTTGCCCATTGTTGGCGAATAAAATCTGCATACTCTTCTTTCCATTTCCATGTTTCTTCCACAAACTTTTCACGCCCTAGGTCATAACGTGATGTTCCTTCTTCACGTAGCTTTTCTTCCACTTTTGCTTGCGTGGCAATTCCTGCATGATCCATTCCAGGAAGCCAAAGAACATCATAACCTTGCATTCTCTTCATTCTCGTCAAAATATCTTGCAAAGTAGTATCCCATGCATGACCTAAATGCAGGCGTCCCGTTACATTTGGTGGCGGGATAACAATTGTATATGGCTCTTTATCCGGATCATTATTCGCTTCGAAAAATTTTCCATCTAACCACCATTGATAACGGCCTTTCTCTATTCTTTGTGGTTCATATTTAGTTGGCATTGTCATTTTATTATCTTCCATTATTATCCTCCCTTTAATCGCTACATTTGTACCAGTTAGTGTCTAATTATAGGCACTAAGGGGCGCTGCCACATACTGCGGTTCCAGTTTGTTCATCGTTAAACGGCCGCTTCCGCTTTTCTTATAAAAACACAAAAACTCCCCTCGTCAAAAGGACGAAGGGAGCGGATTCGCGGTACCACCTTTTTTCGCAGACATGCAATTATCACATGTGTCTGGCACTTAATTTGTTAACGGCTCTTCACCGGCCTCTACTACTAAAGTTTCACAGAAGCTGCTCAAGGGTGACTTTCCAATGTTTCTACTTAAGAAATCTCACAGCAATGATTTCTCTCTCTGAAAGTAGATTGCCAATGTACTCTTCCCTGTCAAAGCAATTAGTCGATTATTCTCTTATTATAATATTAGCTAATATCATATGTGA
The DNA here is from genome assembly GCF_001591545.1 of Lederbergia lenta NBRC 16444. Taxonomy (GTDB): domain Bacteria; phylum Bacillota; class Bacilli; order Bacillales; family Bacillaceae_C; genus Lederbergia; species Lederbergia lenta. The sequence goes on along the minus strand of NZ_BCVC01000001.1, from coordinate 693,350 downwards.
ATGTCAATTATTTTTGTACTCTTAAATAGGATGGACCAATATCTTTCAATTTATACTATATAGGCACCGATTAACTTCTTTCACATATTTTATAGCAAGAGTGATTCAAGGAGGTATGATGATGAGCAAAAGATTTAATCAGTATACATTTCAATCTTGGAAGAGAAATTTCAAAGGGGTTTGTAGACAGCTAATTATTCCATTCACCATATTTCAAGGGATTCGCACTTTTATTTTCCCAACAGTTTTTGACGTTTTATTATTAGCTATTTTTATTGGATTGGCCTTATCTTTTCATTATGAATGGATGTAATTTATTCTCTTCAACTTAAATTACAATCCCATCCTTTAGTTTATTCAGAAGGGTGGGATTGTTCTTGTTCCATTTGTTTTTTTCTTTCTTCTATTTCATTTAATCTCATAACAATAAATTCCTTATTTTTCATTTGCCAATAATGTCGCTGTAGATCACGTACAAATTGCATTTCATTTTTTTCATTTGTTGTGGAAAAATATTTCTCTATTACCCTGTAAATGGGACCGGGCTGCGCTAAATAACTAAGAAATAAATGCATTTCCTCCGATTTAAATGGAAAATGCCGAAAGTATGCCTCTAACCACTCCACACTTTCATTAAACTGTTTTGGATGGGTATTCAGCATTCTTGACAAAAATGGCAGTAAATCATGAATAGGGGAAGCAATACTCGCTTTTTCAAAGTTAGAAAAATAACCTATCCCCTTTTCATTGTATAAGAAATGTTCCGTAGAAAGTTTACCGTGTACAATCACACTCCTTGCCTTCGTCTCTTCTAGGGAAGCTTCGTGCCAATCGTTTAATTTTCTAAGCGCATAACGTTGTCCACCACTTATTTCACTAAAAAAAGTACAAAACATTAGTTGAAAAGGGGACATATACCATGTTTTCTCACTTACTTCCATATATGTCTCCATCGCTTCTTGCTCTTTTTCCCAGCGATTTTGCGTACGATCAAAATGCTCTTTTCGTTCTTCTTTACTTACAGGAACCTCTCGCACCGACAGCATATGAAACCGTGCCAGTTCACGGAACAGATCGTGATGCTTTTGAGTATGATCTTCTTTTAGCTTATTTTCTAACCATGGCATTAAATAATAAACATATTTCCCTTCTAAAATAGCAAAACGACCATCTGCTGTCGGAAAAATAGGAACAATTCGATTGTATCCCCGTTGATAAAGAAATTGCATATAGTAAAGAAAATCAAGACCATTTTCGACTTTCATTCGCTTTAGTGCAAATTCACCTTTGTTCGTATAAATCCTATACACATTTCCGATATTTTGTACAAAATCAGCATCTAGTCCGTAAAGCTTTACGATTCTTTTTACTTCTTCCTCAAGAATATGCGCCATTATATCACCTGCTTATTCTAAAAAAGCGGGGACGACATTTCTAGAAAACTTTATTCAAATTGACTTTAATGAACTTACTTTTACAGGTATATACAATACTTGCCCTTCATACACCTCATGGTTTGCCTCTAACTGATTTGCCCGTAAAATTTGCTGAACTGTCACCTTATATTTATCCGCCAGTCCCTGAATCGAATCCCCGTGCTGCACAAGACACACCTTCAATTTTGCGGAAGCTCCCTCATCTTTCCTGGCAAAAAAATCGGCAAATGACATAGACTTATATTTGTCTTTTTTCTTTTTCTCTTTATTTTTTTCTTCCTGTAGATGTGAGGATGACTCTACCTCATCATATTTAACATTACTCATATGCGAGGAAGATTCTATATAAGGGCTCGAACTTTCTATCGGCATGTGATCTCTTCCCCTTCGCTCCAATGATTCTATCAATATTTCTGGTAACTTCGGAAGATGGTAATCTAACGTTGGTCGTACATCAGTTAACTCTCGTTTTTCAGGAATAATGTTAGCTTCTATTTTAAATAAGTCATAAAAATCTTCATCATTTTCTTTTTCTAGTATTTCAACTAAAGGGTCCTGCTGTTTTTCGCGCGCCTCTTCTACCTGATGGTGGCCTTGCTCTTCTTGCCGAACTTCTACATGAATGTCATGCTCTTCGTGAAGTGTCTCCAACTCGATTTCATGCTGTTCTTCTTGAGCTTCAACTTTAGTGTTCCTTTCTTCTTTTTCAACTGCTTCCATTTGAATTTCTTGCTGGTCATTTTCTCGCGTATCAACTTGAGTTTCCCGTTGTTCTCCTTCTCGTGTTTCAACTTGAATTTCCTGTTGTTCTCCTTCTCGTGTTTCAACTTGAATTTCCTGTTGTTCATCCCCTTGTCCCTGCAGCTCTGCTTCCCGTACTTTTGCTTCAACCTCATGTTCCCCAGGCTGTACCTCGAGCAGAATTTCTTCTAGCTCCTCTTCCTGTAATTCTGTCGTTTTTCTATCTATCTCTTCAATAACCGAACTTTCATTATTTATTGGAGTGGCTGGCTCTACCCGACTCGGAGATTCTTCATAATGATCTAACAAATCATCCGCATCTTCTTCAACGGTATCTAAGATAGACTCTTCCTCTTCATACACCCCGCGAATTTCTATGTCTGCTAAAAGTTGGAGACGACAGTTTTCTGAAAGGTGATAATCAAACGATTCAATATCAACTGCTATATCTTCTAGTTTCTTCACTTTTCTTTTTGGAATCGTAATATCGAGTGGCAATTGGTGAAAAAATTCACTTTCAGTCTCATTTCTTATTTCAACAGATTGAATATATTGACGCCCCATAATCGGGAATGCTACTTCATTCTCTTCGTTTACATGTTTATATTCCCCACTTAATTCAAGCGTGCCTTTTAACACGACATAGTCCTCTTCATTCAATAGTTCAATATGCGGACTTAATGAAATAGATATTAGTTCATCTACTTCCTGTCCCCTTTCGAACCAGATAGATTCTTCCACTGTAAACGTAATGGATGATTCCTTGCGCTCGGGCAATACAGACTCCTCCTTTCAAATCCATAACAAAATATCATTAGTCAATTACATTCTATGAGGGGAGCAAGGAAAATATGTAAAGAAAAGAAACAGTGACCTGGACTATAGATTCTGTTAGGAAATATAATGACCGCCATTATACATTTATTAGGCTCTACACTAATTTCCTGTCCGTTGCATACTTTTTATTATCTGACATTTTAATCTACTGGCGAATAGTTCATTTGCGACTGGTTCGTTATCATTTAATAAAAAAGAAGGATAGGCATCATGCCAATCCTTCTATCTAATTCTTTTATTCTCTTATGAATAACTTGAAATTTTTTCAAATGCTTTTTCAGCAGTGGCTATTGTTGTTTGTATATCTTCATCAGAGTGTGCTGTTGAAAGGAATAACCCTTCAAATTGTGACGGTGGCAAGAATACCCCGTTATTGGCCATTTCTTTATAATACGCAGCGAATAGTGCTAGATCGGATGTTTTGGCATTTTCATAATTATGAACTCCTTCATTTGTGAAGAAAATACCTACCATCGATCCCGCTCTATTGATCGTATGTGGAATCGCATGTTTTTCAGCAGCATGTTTTAAACCAGATTCAAGCATATCAGCTTTACGGTTAAACTCCTTATATGTTTCAGGCGTGAGCTGAACTAACGTCTCATACCCCGCTGTCATGGCAAGAGGGTTTCCTGATAATGTACCCGCCTGATAAATAGTACCACTCGGGGCAATCTGTTCCATGATCTCAGCTTTCCCCCCAAAGGCACCAACCGGTAGTCCACCACCAATTACTTTTCCAAGACATGTAATATCTGGTGTTACACCAAAATGCCCTTGTGCGCAATTGTATGCAACACGGAATCCTGTCATTACCTCGTCAAAGATGAGCAAAGAGCCATATTCACTAGTTATTTCACGAAGCCCTTCTAGAAAACCTGGTAGTGGAGGAACAACACCCATATTTCCAGCCACAGGCTCAACAATCACACCAGCAATATCTTCGCCGAATTCTTTAAATGCATAGCGAACACTTTCCAAATCATTATATGGAACAGTAATCGTATTTTTGGCCACTCCTTCTGGGACACCTGGACTATCAGGCAAACCAAGTGTTGCAACACCAGAGCCCGCTTTTATTAATAGAGAATCACCATGTCCATGATAGCAGCCTTCAAATTTCAATATTTTATTTCGACCAGTATATCCTCTAGCCAATCGAAGTGCACTCATTGTTGCTTCCGTACCAGAAGATACCATGCGCACAATCTCAATCGAAGGGACTCGCTCGATTACTAGTTTTGCTAATTTATTTTCCATAAGGGTTGGTGCACCGAAGCTTGTACCTTGTTCAGCAACCTTTTTAATAGATTCAACCACTTGATCGTTTGCATGTCCTAAAATAAGTGGACCCCAAGATAATACATAGTCAATATATTCATTGCCATCAATATCGTATATCCGAGATCCTTTTCCATTGGACATAAAAATCGGATCCATATCAACTGATTTGAATGCACGTACTGGACTATTCACTCCTCCAGGGAGTAATGTAACAGCTTCTTTAAAAGCTTGTTTAGACTTTTCATATGAACGCATCAAACAAACCTCCACTTTTCACATTATTTAGTTTGACTCTTTTAGCCATTTTGCTGCATCTTTAGCAAAATAAGTAATAATTAAATCCGCACCTGCTCGCTTGATGCTTGTTAGCTTTTCTAACACGATTGCTTTTTCATCAATCCAGCCATTCGCTGAGGCGGCTTTCACCATTGAATATTCTCCACTTACATTGTAAGCAACAATCGGTGCGTTAAAATTATTTTTTACATCACGAATAATATCTAAATAAGATAACGCTGGTTTAACGATTAGAAAATCGGCTCCTTCTTCCATATCTGATTCAGCTTCTCGTAAAGCTTCCATGCGGTTTGCTGGGTCCATTTGATATGTTTTTCGATCACCAAATTGCGGAGCGCTATTCGCAGCATCACGGAATGGACCATAAAAGGCAGAAGAGTATTTTACTGCATATGACATAATTGGCAAATCTGTAAAACCAGCTTCATCCAGTCCTTTTCGAATATGAGCAACAAATCCATCCATCATATTGGAAGGTGCGATAATATCTGCCCCTGCTTCTGCTTGACTAACAGCGGTTTTCACTAGCAATTCAAGACTTGGATCGTTCTGAACATTCCCATTCTCCACTAGCCCACAATGTCCATGATCTGTATATTCACAAAGACAAGTATCAGCGACAACAAGCAGATCAGGCTGATGTTTTTTAATTACACGAGTTGCTTCTTGAACAATCCCATGGTCGTGATACGCACCTGATCCACAATCATCTTTTTCCTCTGGCACACCGAATAAAATAACTGACTTGATACCTAGACTAACAATTTCCTGAACTTCTTGTTGCAGTTTGTCTAGTGAAATATGATAAACACCTGGCATAGAAGTGACTTCATTTTTCTTGTTATCCCCTTCGACAATAAAAAGCGGATATATAAAATCTTCTGGACGTAAGTGTGTTTCCCGAACCATTGATCGCATACTAGCGGATGCCCGTAATCTACGATGACGTTTAAATTCAATCTTGTCCATTACTATTCTTCCCTTCTTTAGCTTTCTCGGCAAAGTAGTCGCATAATTCAACAAACATAGAGTCAATCGTGAATGTATCAGGGCAGATGCTAACTTCAAATCCGGCTTGCTCTACTGTGCGTTTTGTTACTGTACCAATCGAAGCTATTTTTAATTTTTTTGTACGAAAATCTATATGATATTCCTCGATAATCTTATTAAAATGGTTAAAAGTTGACGGGCTTGTAAATGCTACTACATCAAGTCGATCTTCAGATAATAACCGGACAAGCTTATCTGTATTTTTTGTTGGATAATATGTGTCATAAACAATCCATTCATCTGCTACAATATTGTGTGATCTAAAACCTTCTGCGATTGTTTTACTAGCTAAATTCCCTTTTGGAATAAGGACCTTTTTAGCAGTTAGTTCTTGTTCAAAGTATTCACGTGAAAAATCCTCAGCAGTATATACATTTGGCATAAATCGAGATGGAATATTGTATCGATCCAGTGCTTCACGTGTTTTCTCGCCAACAACCGCAAATTGAATATGGCTACGTCTTAATATAGATGGATCAATATGACCATTAATATGTTGAAAAAAATAGTCCACCCCGTTTTTACTCGTAAAAATAATCCAATCGTATTGCGCTATTTGATTAATAAAATTAGGGGCATTAATATCTTCATGCGCACGGAAATCAATGAGTGGCACCATATACGGGATGCCACCAGCAGATGCTACATCCATGCAAAACTTCTCTCCTTGATTACTGCCTCTTGTAATTAGAACATGCCGGCCAGCGAGCGGCAATTGGTCATTCTTCATTGTTCCAGTTCTTCTTTTACTTGATCAATTAATACTTTAGCTCCTTGGGCGCTCAAAATTTCAGCAGCCTTTTCACCGACTTTTTGAGGATTCGAACCAACTACCTTTTCTTTATAAATCGTTTTGCCGTCTGAAGATGCTACTAGTGTAATCAATTCTATTTCATCATTGTCATTTAATGTCCCAAAACCTGCAATCGGTACTTGACAGCTTCCTTCCATTTTAGCTAAAAAGACACGTTCTGCCTCAACGGTACGAGTAGTTGTTTCAGAATTCAACTTATTAAGTTCAGCCAGCAATTCATGATCATTTTCACGACATTCAATCGCTAGTGCTCCCTGACCGATTGCTGGCAGGCAAATTTCCGGTTCTAGGAACTCAGTAACCATACCTAAGTCCCAACCAATTCGTTTTAGACCTGCAGTCGCAAGGATAATTGCATCATATTCTTCATTTTTAAGTTTTTCTAGACGAGTATTAATATTTCCTCTGATCCATTTGATTTCAAGGTCAGGGCGTTCAGCTAGCAACTGGGCACTCCTTCTCAAACTACTCGTACCAATTATTGCACCTGCTGGCATATCTTTTAATTTTACATGCCCTTTTGATATAAGTGCATCGCGTGCATCTTCCCGTTCAGGAATACAGCCAATCGTTAGTCCTTGAGGGAGTTCTGCGGGCATATCTTTCATACTATGCACCGCCATATCAATCTCGCCATCAAGCATCGCCTGTTCGATTTCCTTCACGAACAGTCCTTTTCCGCCAACTTTAGAAAGCATGACATCTAGAATACGGTCTCCTTTTGTGACAATTTCTTTCACTTCAAATTCAAATGGTACATTAAGTTTCTCCAATTGCTCACGCACCCAATTGGTTTGTGTCAATGCCAATTCACTTCTACGTGACCCAATAATAATTTTTCTCACTTTATTTACCCTCCTGCAAAAAATAAAGTACAAAGTAAAACTGATCTAGTTTTCGAATAACTCCAGCTAAGCCCCCGCTTGACCCCATCGAGAGCCTAATAATGCCATATATGAAAAGATGATAAACGACTTACTAGAAAGAAATTTATTAAAACTATTAAAAATGCAGCAGTGTTCCAGATCGCAAGTTTTCTGCCGAATAATTCTTTTTTCCCTCGCAAATAGAGGATGATACTGTAAATAAATAATAAAATAAAAGAACCGATAATTTTCGGATCATACCATTGAATGTACGTCAATTTTATGTAACCCCATAATAACCCAAGGATCAAACTTAATAAGAGAATCGGTACGCCGATGACATTTAATACAAATGACATCTTCTCAAGTTTTGCCAAATCACTCAAGCGCCAAAGCCTTTTCAGACCTTTTTTTTCTTTTAATAACTTATATTGAAATAAATAAAGAGCTGAAAATACAAAAGATAAAGTAAATGCTCCATATGACAAAATGGCCATAGTAATATGAATGAATAGCAATTCTGAAACTAATTGATCAGCCATCAACTCTGAAGGACGCTGAATGGGAGCGAAAGCATGAATAGCCATAATGCTAAATCCAACAATATTTGTAAAGAAAACAGTGAAATCAACTTTCATTATCTTATGGATTGTTAGTGATAGCGTAATTAATACCCAGGCATAGAAATACAATCCTTCAAATAGTGTAAGCACTGGAAATCTCCCAGTCTGCAGCATATAAAGAAACAAAAAAATTGTTTGAAGTATCCAAACAATCGAAAGTAACCAGAAGGCAAGGCGATTAACCTTCTGGTTTTGGTCAATAAAATCGATGAAATATAACATGATCGAAAGGGCATAAATCACAATAACTATTTCCGGAAGTCTTACCATCCATAGCTCAAACATAGCTCACTTCCTTTTAAGCCTGGTATGATGGCAGCGGAGCCGCGAATTTTATTGTTTTATTACTTTTCGTATTCTCTTCGATGTTGACTGTTTGTCCGCTTACTGCCTCTTCCAAGTCAAATATTTGTTTGAATAACGCGATCTTTTCTGCTGCTTGCGGCTCTCCTGAAAGTTCTTTCACTTGCAGAATAGGATCTTTCAGCAATTGATTAATTATACTCTTTGTATGCTTATTCAACACTTTTCTTTCACGTTCAGAAAGATTGGGAAGTTTACGTTCAATACTATTCATTGTTTCCGTTTGAATAGTAAGAGCTTTTTCACGTAAGGCGGAAATGACTGGCACAACACCAAGCATATTAACCCACTCATTGAATTCAACCATCTCTTCCTCAATCATTAACATAATTTTTTCAGCTGCTCTTTCACGTTCAGCTAAATTAGACTGTACAATGCCTTCTAAGTCATCGATATCATATAGGAAAGCATTTTCTATGTCAGATATAGCAGGGTCTAAATCCCGCGGAACAGCAATATCTACAAGGAATACTGGACGTCCTTTTCGCATTTTCTCCATGCTTTCCATCATATCCTTATCTACTACGTATCCTCGGGCACCAGTTGAACTAATGATAATATCAGCTTCCATAATCGCACATTGCAATTCTTGCAACGATTTTGCTTCTCCATCAAAACGTTCAGCCAGCGTTTGCGCTTTTTCAAAAGTACGATTAATTACAGTAACTTTCGTTGCTCCATTTGAATAAAGATTTTTGATAGCAAGCTCGCCCATTTTTCCGGCCCCGATTACTAACACATGCTTGTTCTGTAGATTACCAAACACTTTCTTAGCAAGTTCGACAGCTGCATAACTGACAGAAACGGCATTTGCACCTATATCTGTTTGTGAATGTGCCTTTTTAGCAAGTGTTATAGCTTGTTTCATTAAATGATTAAACACTGTACCCGTTGCCCCATTTTCCTGTGCTTGTAAAAAGCTCGTGCGTATTTGGCCTAAGATTTGTGTCTCACCAAGTACCATTGAATTCAATCCACATGTTACTTTAAATAAATGTTCAATAGCAGCTTCATGCTCACGAACAAATAAATGGTTTGAAAATTCCTTTTGATCAATATTAAACCATTCTGATAAAAATTCTTTAATATAATAGCGCCCGGTGTGTAACTGGTCTACGACTGCATAAACTTCTGTCCGGTTACATGTAGAAACGATCATATTTTCTAGAATGCTTTTTTTATTTTTTAATGCCACCATGGCGTTGGGTAAAGCATCTTCCGTAAAAGCAAGTCTTTCCCTAATCTCCACTGGGGCTGTTTGATAATTTAGTCCTACGACGATGATGTGCATAAAAAGATAGGCACCTCCAAAGAAATTGCGCACTACATATATTATATCACGCAGATTAGAAGTATTCTAAAAAAGATGTGAACAGATAATGAAAGATGTAAACAGATAACAATTACTATGTTACATTTTAGAATTATTTATATGATAAACTATTTGTAACATATCAAATACATAAATGAAATACAAGGAAACAAGACAGGTGGGAAAATTATGAAAAAAAAATCATTACTTTCTGGAGTTATTTTGTTTGGATTCGGGATTTATTTTTTACTACAGCAATATCATTTTACCCTAATTTCAGAATTGTACACGTGGCCAACTTTGTTAGTCATCATTGGAGTTGGATTTCTCGTACAAGCATATGCTGGAAAAGCTTATGAAGCCATTGTACCGGGTGTGGTCATAACTGGAATTGGAGTACATTTCCACATAACAAATAAGCTAGCTATCTGGCCTGATCATACAGGTATTTTTCTATTAGTTATTGCTCTCGGTTTATTGCTTACATATGTTAAAACTGGAGTAGGAGTAGTACAAGGAATTTTATTTCTTTTAGCAGCTATTCTCATTCTGTTTTTTGACAAATTAACAGATTGGGCTGTCACAAACGGGCATAACATTGCAGTCATAAGTAAAATCTGGCCTTTTATCTTTGTTATAGCAGGCGCTTATTTTTTATTTTTTAGCAAAAAACAAAGGTGATACAGAAAAGCGGAAGATGCCCATTTAGTAACGTACAAACTGCTTCCACGGGATGTGGGCGATGATCATTCTTTCAATTAGAAAAAGTCAACACGGTAAGCCATTGGCAACTTATGTAGACTTATCGCGGAAAATCCCAAGTTTTCCACTTTCAAGGCATTTGGATCTAGACAACTCAGAGAATCGGAAGGGCCTAGGGCACCTTCCGATTTTTGTACTTACATCCACTTTTTCAACGCATTCCACACTTTATCTTTTCCTTCGGCTGTTTCGGAGGAGAATACAATAATTTCATCTTCTTTTACTAAATCAAGATTTTTTCTTATAACAGTAGCATGCTTTTCCCATTTACCACGAGGGATTTTATCTGCTTTTGTCGCAATAACAATGCAAGGGAGTTGATAATATTTCAAGAAATCATACATATTTATATCATCTTTTGTTGGAGGATGACGTAAATCAACAATTAACAGGACTGCACATAATTCTTCACGACTTGTGAAGTATGTTTCTATCATCTGTCCCCATGCTTCTCTTTCCCGTTTTGATACTTTTGCAAATCCATAACCTGGGACGTCAACAAAATACAAAGCTTCCTCTATCTTATAATAGTTCAACGTTTGTGTTTTACCCGGTTTTGAAGAAGTACGTGCCATACTCTTCCTATTAATCATTTTATTAATAAAGGAAGACTTCCCTACATTTGAACGGCCAGCTAAGGCAAATTCTGGAAAACCCTCAGCTGGATATTGTTCTGGTTTTACAGCACTGATTACAAGCTCTACATTATTTACTTTCATTTCTATTCCCCCACTAGTGCAGATTCAAGGACTTCATCCATATGCGCTACAGGGATAAATGTTAGATCATTTCTCACGCTTTCAGGAATATCATCGATATCTTTTTCGTTTTCTTTTGGTAATATAATTGTTGTTAACCCTGCACGATGAGCACTCAAACTCTTTTCTTTCAAACCACCGATAGGCAGCACTCTTCCCCGCAATGTTATTTCCCCTGTCATTCCTACTTCTTTTTTTATTGGTTGCCCTGTTAAGGCTGACACTAATGCAGTAGCAATTGTAATGCCTGCCGATGGACCATCTTTGGGAACTGCTCCTTCAGGTACGTGAATATGGACGTCACATGTCTCATGAAAATCCTTGTCTAATTTCAGCTCTTCAGCTTTAGAACGAACATAACTAAACGCCGCCTGCGCTGATTCTTTCATGACATCGCCAAGTTTTCCCGTTAGTACTAACTTCCCTTTTCCTGGTGACAATGAAACTTCAATTTGAAGTGTATCCCCACCCACCGATGTGTAGGCAAGCCCAGTCGCAACTCCAACTTGGTCTTCCACTTCAGCTTGGCCATAACTATATCTTTTCTTACCTAGTAGCTCTTCCAAGCTTTTCTCTGTAACAATGACTCTCTTCCGATCACCTGATACAATAATCTTTGCCGCTTTTCTACAAATAGAAGCCAACTGACGTTCCAATTCCCGAACACCAGCTTCTCTCGTATAATAGCGAACCAAATGTTTCATTGCCTCATCTTTAATCTGTAGCTGACCTTTCTTTAAACCATGTTCATCAATTTGTCTCGATAATAAATGATCTTTTCCTATATGGATCTTTTCTAGTTCTGTATATCCAGGAATTGTAATAATCTCCATACGGTCTCTTAGTGGCCCAGGTATCGTTCCTAGATCATTAGCCGTAGCCACAAACATGACCTTCGATAAATCAAAAGTTTCTTCGATATAATGATCACTGAAAGTACTATTTTGTGATGGATCAAGCACTTCCAACATAGCAGACGACGGATCACCGCGAAAGTCATTTGACATTTTGTCGATTTCATCTAGTAAAAAGACCGGGTTGTTCGTTCCCGCTTTTTTCATCCCTTGTATAATACGACCAGGCATTGCACCGACATACGTTCTTCGATGACCGCGAATTTCTGACTCATCTCTTACTCCACCAAGGGAGATACGAACGAAATTCCGCCCCATAGATTCCGCTATAGAACGAGCTAAGCTAGTCTTCCCGACACCCGGCGGACCTGCAAGACAAAGGATCGGACTGCGAAGTGACTTCGTTAACTGTTGAACAGCTAAATATTCCAATACTCGTTCCTTTACTTTTTCAAGTCCATAATGATCACGTTCAAGAATTTTTTCGGCTTTATGGATATTCAAATCTTCTTTCGTTGCATTTGCCCAAGGCAATGAGACGAGCCAATCGATATAGTTACGTATCACCGAACTTTCAGCTGATGTAGCTGGTATTTTTTCATATCTATCAAGTTCTTTTAGTGCAGTTTTTTCCGCGTGTTCGGGCATTTTTGCTTCTTTGATCTTCTCAGTAAGCTCAACAATTTCAGCTGTCTTTCCCTCTTTATCGCCTAATTCCTTCTGAATAGCTTTCATTTGTTCACGTAAATAATATTCTTTCTGCGTTCTTTCCATTGATTGCTTTACACGCTGGCCAATTTTTTTCTCAAGATTAAGCACTTCTCTTTCATTATGAATAATCTCGATCACTTCACCAAGTCTTTCCTTCACATTTACAATTTCAAGGATTGCTTGCTTATCTTGAAGTTTTAATGGTAAATGGGAAGCAATAATATCAGCCATACGACCTGGTTCCTCGATATCCGCTACTGCAGCAAAAGTTTCTGCAGATATCTTTTTCGAAAGCTTAATATATTGTTCAAAATACTCCAACATCGTTCTCATTAAGGCCTGAATTTCAACATCTATCTCAACTTCATCTTCTAGAAGTTCCAAAGTTGCTGCTAAATAAGTATCCTTATTAATAAATGACTGAAGCTTAGCACGAGAAATCCCTTCAACTAGCACTCGTATGGTTCCATTAGGTAATTTAAGCATTTGTTTTACCTTTGTTAATGTACCCATTTCGTAAATATCTTCTTGTTCTGGCAAATCAACGGAAACATCTTTTTGTGTTGTCAGGAAAATGAAATTGTCTGTTAGCATAGCTTGTTCCAAAGCCTGAACAGACTGATCTCTTCCTACATCAAGATGCAAGACCATCGTTGGAAAAACTAACATCCCTCTAAGAGGCAACAATGGAACATGCGGCTCTATTTCTTTCGTCAATTCATACACCTCCAAAATACAACCCCATACAAATAAGAAAAGCATAAGGCATTCAGCCTGAGGCGACCAGCAATGATTGGCTACTAAGGTCATTATTTAGACGAGCCCGAATACAGACCAAGCCAAGACGAAGTTTGTCCTATAATCTTTTTAAAGAATTGGCTAGATCAAAATTAGATATGCCTTAAACCGATCACCATTTTTATTAAATATCTGCTTTTCAAGAGTCTTTGTTCAATTTTAGCTTATTGTGCTGTTCCATGTCGAGGAACAGGCTTTATAAAGATACCGGAGATGTACTTTCTTCCATTTTCATGGTATGGATATCGATATGAAATTACACACTCTTCTTATCTTGTTCTTTTATTTTTTCTGGATATCTTATTTCATGACCCGGATTGTGTATCAATGCAATCTCAAAAGCTTCTTCTATTCGCTTTATAGGAACAACTTGAATATCTGTTATTTCTTCTAGGCTTGACTGCATATTTTCAGAAGGAATTAAGACAGTATTAGCTCCGGCAATTTTTGCTGCTTTTACTTTTGAGTATATTCCTCCAACGGGTTTAACATCCCCATGAATACCAATTTCACCAGTCATGGCAACAGTATTTTTTACAGGTAATTTATAAATAGCAGAATAAACACCAACAGTCATTGCAATGCCTGCAGATGGGCCGTCTGTCGGAATTCCTCCAGGATAATTCACATGAATATCATATTGATTAGCTGGCACCCCCATCGTCCTAAGAACAGTAATCACATTTTCAATCGACCCTTTTGCCATGCTTTTTCTTTTAACAGATTTACCTTGCCCATTAATACTTTCTTCTTCAATAATACCCGTAATAGTAATGGTACCATTACTTTTTGTTGGCAATACAATTACTTCTATTCCTAACAACATACCAGTTGTCGGTCCCGTAACAGCAAGTCCATTAACCATACCAATTTCGGCTTTATCTGATATCTTTTTATCATATCTCGGCGATAATTGACTAGAACGAATCATCCATTCAATATCTTGTTCTCGAATATGATCTCTGTTTTCGGTAATAGCTATGCCCGCTGTAATTTGCACCATATTCACAGCTTCACGGCCATTTCTTGCATATAATGATAGTGTGGATAAACTGTTATCATCTATATTTAGCTCTACTTTTTCTGCAGCATTCTTTGCGATCGATACTACTTCTTCCCTATCTAATTCTCTAAAGAACACTTCCATACAACGTGATCTGATTGCAGGAGGGATTTCATTTGGTGTTCTTGTTGTAGCACCAATCATTCGAAAGTCCGCGGGTAAACCACGTTTAAAAATATCATGGATATGGGCTGGGATTTGTGCGTTCTCTTCGCTATAGTAAGCACTTTCTAAAAATACTTTACGATCTTCTAAAACTTTTAACAGTTTGTTCATTTGTATAGGATGAAGTTCCCCAATCTCATCTATGAAAAGAATCCCCCCGTGCGCATTTGAAACCGCCCCTTGTTTTGGTTGTGGTATTCCAGCTTGTCCCATCGCACCTGCACCTTGATAAATCGGATCATGGACAGACCCAATTAATGGATCAGCAATTCCACGTTCATCAAACCTTGCTGTCGTAGCATCCAATTCAACAAAAACAGCTTCTTTAGAAAATGGAGAACGTTGATTTCTTTTCGCTTCTTCGAGTACTAATCTTGCCGCAGCAGTTTTCCCAACGCCTGGCGGTCCATAAATAATTACATGCTGAGGATTAGGACCACATAATGCAGCTCTTAGCGATTTGATTCCATCTTCCTGTCCAACAATATCTGCAAAGGTAGTTGGACGAACTCTTTCAGCAAGTGGTTCTGTCAATTTGATTCCCCTACGTTTTCTGAGCAGTTCCATTTCTTTTTTTGATTCTTTATCAATTGTCACTTTTTGTGCACGTTGATTGGTTAATAAATTAAAAAAATACAAACCAATTACGATTCCAAAAAACAATTGAATAACTAATACAAGCACTGTCCAATTCATCGCATTCCCTCCAACCATAATTTTCACATATGTGCTAGTATCTCCTCTGGAGGAAAGGATTAAACGGAAATACTTGAACTGCCTTCGTTTAGATTAAAATTTATCTCACAGGCAAAAAAACGGCCCAGGAAATAGAAGCTTCCTGAACCGTTTATTTTATTTAAATTAGTATCTTTTGCATGAAGAGAACGTCGTTCGCTTTTCTTTATGCAGATGTTTTTTCTGTACCTTTGATGACTGTGCCGTCTTCAAGGACAAGTTTTGGCGCTTTCTCTTCAAGCACTGTTTCTTTTGTAATGATACATTTTTTAATATCATCACGTGAAGGAAGATCAAACATGACATCTAACAAAATTGTTTCGATAATAGAACGAAGGCCACGTGCTCCAGTCTTTCTTTCAATTGCTTTCTTGGCAATTTCTTGTAAAGCCTCTTCTTCGAATTCAAGCTCAACGCTATCTAGTTCAAATATTTTTTGGTACTGCTTCACTAATGCATTTTTTGGTTTCGTCAATATTTCGATTAATGCAGTTTCATCAAGCTGCTCTAAGCTAGAAATTACTGGTAGGCGGCCAATAAATTCTGGGATCAATCCAAATTTAAGTAAGTCTTCTGGGAGTACTTTTGTCAATAGGCTTTGAGCATCGATATCATCTGGTTTCACTTCAGAACCAAAACCGATTACCTTTTGACCTAAGCGACGTTTAATTATCTGTTCCACACCATCAAATGCTCCACCACAAATAAACAGAATATTTGTAGTATCAATTTGTATAAATTCTTGATGTGGATGCTTACGACCACCTTGGGGCGGCACGCTTGCTACAGTACCTTCTAAGATTTTCAGCAATGCTTGCTGTACACCTTCTCCAGACACATCGCGTGTAATCGATGGATTTTCAGATTTACGGGCCACTTTATCAATTTCATCGATATAAATGATCCCTCTTTCTGCTTTTTCGACATCATAATCAGCTGATTGAATCAATTTTAGTAATATATTTTCAACGTCTTCACCAACATAACCTGCTTCAGTTAAAGAAGTAGCATCCGCAATAGCAAATGGTACATTTAAAATACGCGCAAGTGTTTGAGCAAGTAATGTTTTACCGCTACCAGTAGGACCAATTAAACAGATATTACTTTTCGCAAGCTCAACATCGTCAATTTGGCTGTTTGAATTGATACGTTTATAGTGGTTATAAACTGCCACTGCCAGTGATTTTTTTGCTTGGTCTTGCCCAATGACGTAATCCTTTAAGATCTCTCGAATTTCACGCGGTTTTGGAACGTCCTTGAACTCAACTTCTTCTTCCGTACCAAGCTCTTCTTCTACTATCTCAGTACATAACTCTATACATTCGTCACATATATATACACCAGGCCCAGCAACTAATTTGCGAACCTGTTCTTGAGTTTTTCCACAAAAAGAACACTTCAATTGCCCTTTTTCTTCGTTAAATTTAAACAATGTTAATCTCACCCCTTTTAATAACTAAACCTTCGTCTTATAGAATTAGTATTGCCAAAAAGTAAATAATACTAATGACAAATAGTTATGTAATGCATTGTAGCATATACTTCCATAGAACTACCATTATTTTGCGCTAGTATGTCTATAGACGTTAAGAAGTATTGTTTTCCAATTTGAGACTTTTATTACAGTTATGTATTTATTTGTACAAAACAAGGCACGCAAACCCCGTGCCTTGTTTCATCTTATGTGGTATGAACTAATTTCATGTTAATTATTAAGCTTTTGTTTTGCTATTTTCAACAAGAAACTCAACTGCTTTTTGAACTTTTAAATCAGCTTTTAAATTATCCAAGTTGCCGCCAAGCGCATTTTGAATTTCTTCCACAGGCATGTTGTACATTTTAGCCATTTTATCGACTTCTTTGCTTACGTCTTCATCGTCAGCTTCTAAATTTTCCGTCTTAGCAATTGCTTCAAGTGTTAGATTTGTACGAACACGTTGTTCGCCATCTACTTTCATTTGAGCACGTAATGCATCTTCTTCTTGACCAGAGAATTGGAAGTATAACTCAAGGTTCATACCTTGCATTTGCAAACGTTGTTCAAATTCTTGCATCATACGGTCTACTTCTGTTTCGACCATGATTTCAGGTAAGTCAATTTCCGAATTTGCTGTTGCTTGATCTACTAAAGAATCACGAAGTTTTTGTTCTGCTTCATTTTTCTTGCTTTCAGACAAGCGCTCTTTAATAGAATTTTTCAATTCCTCAAGTGTTTCAGCTTCTTCATCCACATCTTTTGCAAACTCATCGTCTAATTCTGGAAGTTCTTTCGTTTTGATCTCATGAACTTTCACTTTGAAGATTGCTGGTTTACCCGCAAGTTCTGCTGCATGGTATTCTTCTGGAAACGATACTTCGATTTCTTTTTCTGCTCCAGTTTCTAAACCAATTACTTGTTCTTCGAAACCTGGGATGAAAGAACCTGATCCAATTTCTAGTGAATAGTTTTCTGATTTTCCACCTTCAAAAGCTTCTCCATCAACAAATCCTTCAAAGTCGATAACCACTGTATCGCCATCTTCAGCAGTGCCGCCGTCTTTTACTACAAGCTCAGCTTGACGTTCTTGAAGTGTTTTCAACTCTTCAGCTACATCTTCTTCTGTTACTTCTGCATCTAGTTTCTCTGCTTCAAGTCCTTTATATTCACCAAGTTTCACTTCAGGTTTTACAAGAACTGTTGCTTTGAAAATTAATTCTTTTCCTTTTTCCATTTGCTCGATATCAATATCCGGTCTGTCGATTGGCTCAATTCCAGCCTCGTCTATTGCGTTTGAATAAGCCTCTGGCAAAAGTACATCAAGTGCGTCTTGATATAGTGATTCCACTCCGAAACGCTTTTCAAACATCCCACGCGGAATTTTACCCTTACGGAATCCAGGAATATTTACTTGTTTAGATACTTTTTTAAACGCCTCATCAAGACCAGCATTTACCTTTTCCGCGTCTACTTCTACTGTCAGAACACCTTTGTTTCCCTCTTGTTTTTCCCACTTAGCTGACATAATCATTACCTCCAACAATATATACTTAGTACTGAATCTACTTTTTTAGCGGTCAATCCGCTTCCTTATGTATAGAACATTTCCATTCTAAAACTTATGGTACGGCATAACCATTATATTATAACATAGCTTCTCATCCTTTCAAGATAAGATGCTATATTATTGGGGAAGAAATTTGTTCTAGTTTACGAAGGATCGTTAATGCACCCTCTAAATCATCTAGATTTACACCCAATTCCATAGCCATTTTCTCCTTTTTCCAATTATCTCCATACATTTCAAAGCCCAATCCTTGATAAGCTAATGTCCATAAGTCAGAATTGTTCTTTTCAAATTCAAATGGATAAATAATTAATGCATGCCGTTTGATCATTTCATGCAGTTGCATAAATAAAACAGGATTTTGTTGTTCAAGCTTTGCTTCAAGTGCATTTGAAACAGCTTGAAATAAAGGTGTTTCAGCGACTTCTGGCAAATCGGTAGGTATAAATGTACCTTCATAATGCATTTTTTTAACTAAGACAGGTTCACTAACTTGATTTTCACGTAATACATTTAAAATGATTGATTGTAAAAAAGGATGGGTTTGTTTATCCCCTAACATATGTAACAAGGAATCTAAATATGGATGGATATTTTTATCTGTAAGACTTCCAAGCTGTAGAGTTTGCTCTTGCAAGTCTAAACCATTGATATAGTCAAGATCAATGGAAAGACCTTTAGATTGATCTTGGTTTTCATTTACTAATACCTTTTTACTCAGTGCTAGTATTGTTTGAAAATGTTCTACTTTATCAATTGGAACTTCCTTTTCTTCAAATAGCATTTCTAAAGTATGAACGACTTGAGCATGCTGATTTAATTGAATGAGAATCATTAAATTTATATCGATTATCTCATAATAATCCCCGATCCCTTCATTCAATAACTCAGCAGCAATCTGTTTAGCCTCTTTATAAGCGCTACTTTCATACAATGCCACTAGAAAAGCAGTGCTTATTTCAGGATGATCAGGGTCTAATTCTTTTGCTTGTCGAAGCAAATCTGCAGCCCCTTCAAAGTCATTCGCTTCCAACCGCTCAATCCCTTTTTCATACAAACGATCTTTTAAACCCGGGAATAAAATAACATTGTCTGCGTCTCTATCATGTTGATTTTTTTTCATCGCAGTACCGCCCATCTATGTATAAATGAAGATAGTGTATCAAATGTAGATATGGATCACAAACAAAAAACTTTTTCTGTTTATTGGAAGGTAATTGTAGTTTCTCGTGAATGGACTAAATCTTTTAATCATATAAGATAAAAAAATTTATACAATGTTTCTTCACTTACCACTATACCCAGATTTCAGCTCCATACACCTAGAATTTATACTGCTCATGAAAAATACCAAAATGAAGTGCCCATCGAATTTTATGATGGACACCGAAAATTAGTTGCTATTATCGACAAAAGAGGAATTCTAATACAAGGGTATACCTTCACCGATTTTATTGTTTAATTCTACCGCTAATAAAAAGACCAAGTTAACCTTTGATAGTATTTGAATGAGCCTAGAAAGATCAGGAATTGTTATCTGCTCTTTCTTTCGAATTGTGTAAAATCCCCTCTTAATTCTTTCAAAACATTAGACCGGTGACTTTTGTGTTTTGCCTGTAGTAATTAAATATCTGTGGATAAAGTATTCCACTACACCTAGCAAAAGTCCGATTAAAACTGCGCCAAGAAAGGTAACTGACGAATTCCATAGAAGATTAGAAAGCAAATAAACAATCAAAACTGAAGCTGCAAAATCAGCTATAACACTTCCCCATAAGGTTCCTCTTTTTAAAATGAAATATTCCATGGCTACTCCAACAACTGCAAGTACTAATCCAACAACAATCGGTTGCCATAAGGATACATAGTCTACTCCCGTAAATAAATACATAGCGACTATAACAGCAATGGGACAAGTAAATATTTTTAATAGCAAGCTAGTCATTACACCACCCCTTTTAACGTTAACCTCCCCCATAAAGGAACGGTGTATTCTTTACCAGTCTTTTTGAAATTGTTGAAAAAATAAAGTCCAAATAAGATAACGATTCCTAACGAAATCGTTATCTTATGTAAGATTGGGTATGACACTGCACAGAAGCAAAATAATATCGAAAATTTCAAGCGGGAACCCCTAACAGACAGATCTATTCCTGAAAGTGTAATTTCAATCGAAATACTGATGGGTATAAGTGTTTTATAAAACTTACAACAAATTTATTGTATTAAAGTTTTTGTTTATAACATTATTGACCTGGTTAAACTGATAGGTGTTATGGAAAAATCACTTGCGCGAAAAGCATGAACGGAGAAAAATATTGTGACTACTAGAAGCTATATCTCTAATTACTCAACAAACTCTGCTTATTCATCTCGTAATCTATGGTCGGGCTTCTTATTCGGTATTGGCCTAGTCGCCTTTATTGATGAAACTATTTTTCACCAACTATTGCGTTGGCACCATTTTTACGATAAATCTACAACCGATATTGGATTAATTTCAGACGGCCTCTTTCATGCTTTTAGTTGGTTTGCGACTATCGGAGGTTTGTTTATTTTCGCTGATCTTCGACGAAAAAACGCTTTGCGGTTTCAGAGGTGGCTGGGAGGCGTTTTGCTCGGTTCAGGCACTTTCCAGTTCTATGATGGTACAATTCAACACAAGTTAATGAAGATACACCAAATCCGCTATGTAGACAATGTGCTTTATTATGACTTGATATGGAATTTAATTGCCATTGCTATGATTATAGCCGGTACCTTCCTCCTTGTTCGCACACGAAGTAAACAACAACCAGAAAAGACCATCTCAAATGAGCATAAATAATCACACTCATCACATAGTTGGAACGCATAATTATCATACTACTGGAATAGTTCCCCAGCTTTTTTTAGCAATACTGTTTGTGCTTGTATTGCTTATATATACCTTTGCTGTGATCGTATCTAATCGCCGCTACAAACGATGGCCTGTATACCGTACCTTTTTCATCATTTCCGGAGTAATCTCCGCCATAGTTACCGTTACAGGTCCCCTAGCAGAACGTTCACATATGAATTTCACGGCGCATATGCTTGGTCATTTACTTCTTGGTATGCTAGCACCGCTCCTTATTGTGCTTGCTGCGCCTATAACTCTTATCCTTCGAACACTTAATGTGCAAGTAGCACGACGCCTTTCACGCTTTCTAAGAAGCCCAATAGTGCGTATATTTAATGATCCTATTGTTACATCCTTCCTCAATATCGGAGGGCTATGGTTACTCTATACAACTGACTTGTATAGAGTGATGCAACAGAACACTTTACTACATGTGTTAGTTCACACGCACGTTTTCCTTGCAGGCTATCTTTATACAGCAGCCATTATTTATATTGACCCAACGCCTCATCGATGTAGCTATATTTATCGTGTGATCATATTTATGATTTCCTTAGCAGGTCATGGCATCCTCTCGAAGTATATCTATGCTCATCCACCTAGCGGCGTCCCCGTATACGAGGCAGAAACTGGTGGAATGCTAATGTACTTCGGTGGGGATGCCATTGACATAGTAATCATCATTATACTTTGTTTTCAATGGTATAGGGCTACGCGCCCTAGGGGGCTGGATAAAAAAACAAGCAAAACAATACAAAGTAGTCTTGCGAAAGGTTAAACCAAATAACTTTTGTATTCTTCAATAACTAAATGTCTATTGAAAATTTTTAAATATAGTTTCGATTAATCCTTTAAATATTTTTTAAAATGTGGATATTTGTTCTTTCTTTTTTAGCGTAATTTAAGGCTATTTAATTACTTTGCAAAGATATCTCTATAACAAGTTGCTTATTTTCCCATTTTCACAGGTAGAATCAAAGTTTTCACTTAAATAGAAAAATCCGCTATACCATCGTATATAAAGGGTCGTATACCTTAACGGTGATATAGCGGATTATATTGTTTCTAGCGTCCCAGGCAGAGGTATGTATATACGATTGAAACGTTGATATATAAAGACTTTCCGGTTTTCTCGTGTGAAAAATGTGTAAAATTTTATATTTGTGTGTAAATGTATTTCTTCTATATATAATAATCCCCCTCTAAATCGAGAAGCATTTTACTAAAGCAGGAGCCTTCGTTACCGATTGGCCTAGTTTCTCCGACGATCTAGTTCTCCCTAAACCATTTCAAGCATGGCAGATCGGAGCTTGCGCTCGTATGGATCAGCTTCGGCTTCCGGCTTGGCGAGATAGTCCTCGTTATACTTGACTTCAAGATAGAGAATGTCAGTTGTCTCCATAACGGCATGGCGTTTGGACTTCTCTACTTCTGCCATAATTTTTCCCAATTCATAATCAGCAGGGTCCCGCTGGGCGATTTCCGAAAGGATCACCTTTATTGCTTCCGAGTCGTGGGCCTCTTCATTGTATAGTCGTGTAAGTCGCTCATACAACTTCTTATTGGTGAGCTTTTTGATCTTAGCTTCACTGTACCTCGAAAATAATTTCATCATTTTTCTCCTTTAAGTCAAGTTAGCTTAGTTTACCTTTCAATAGTTCGTATAAAATAAATAGTATTTGTATATTGCAACATAAGCATTTCGTGTGAATTAGAAAGGAACTCTCATTTAGAATGCTGTTAATATATGACAACATCTTACCACAACTTGCTGGATACCGAGGAAGTAGATTTTATTCCTGTTATCACTGATCACTCTCTGAAGGTTGGAGAGTGTCCGTTATCTGCGATAGAATCGATGATTGCATTAATGTCTAATATTGACTACGTGTATTTGTAGTCAGTCACCAACAGAAGTTCGGGTTACTAGACCTCGTGAATAAATCGTTTACACAAACTTAAGCATGCACATGTCATAAAAGGAGAGAAGATGATGCAAATAGCACTGTCAGTATATTCATAGGATGGTTAGTGTATTGTCCTATCGTCATCCACCTTATTCTTAGTAGCCTTGATAGAAATAAAAAAACACTTTGAAATGTTGATGCAATAACATTTCAAAGTGTTTTTTATGTTTTAAAAACTTATACAGAATTCTTACAAACGTCCCAGGCAGGATTCGAACCTGCGACCCACAGCTTAGAAGGCTGTTGCTCTATCCAGCTGAGCTACTGGGACATATTAAACTTAACGACATTTTTTATTATAGTAGCACACAGATAAAAAGTCAACTGGTAATCCATATACTTTTTTAAAACGCTGGCAATATGCCAGCGTTTTAAATTACTCAATCTCAAATGTATTCGTTAGATGAGTAAGCTCTTTATGCGTTTCATTGAAAAATTTTACTGTAATTTCAATTTGGTTTTTCTCTATAATTGCATACGATCTTTCATTCCCACCGCGAGGATAAGAAATACTTCCTGGATTTACGAAAAGTGTACCTTCGATCATTTCTGCCCCCAATAAATGAGAATGTCCAAAAAATACAAACTTAGCATGATGCTCTTTTGCCTTATAAGATATACTAAGCAATGATGATTTTATCTGATGTAAGTGGCCGTGTGCAACGAATATATTCGAACCATCGACTTCTAAAATTAGTTCTTTTGGAAAACGACTATCCATATCACAGTTTCCAGCAACAACAGCAAAATCTTGTAATGTCGGATCATCAGCTGCTAATTCGGAATCACCACAATGGATCATTGCATCGACGTCATCTAGATACTTTGCATTTAATTGTTCTAAATCGTTTCTTTCTCCGTGACTATCACTTACTACTAGCAGTTTCATCGTATGTTCACCTCTAGTTAAAATATTGCACAACAAGCGGCTTAAGCTTCTTTAATGCTAAGGAGCGATGGCTAATTTTATTTTTTTCTTCTGGTAACATTTCAGCCATTGATTTCCCTTCTTTTTCGACATAGAAAATGGGATCATAGCCAAAACCATCCAAACCCTGACGTTCATTTAAAATCTTACCTTCACACACACCGGCCACTACTTCTGTCTTTACCCTAGGAATAGCAAACGCAAGCGCACAATAAAAACGTCCTGTTCTTTTTTCCATAGGTACATCTTTCATTTCAAATAGAACCTTATCAATATTAGCATCGTCATCTTTATCTTCACCCGCATATCTAGCAGAAAAAATACCTGGCATTCCATCGAGTTCATCTATAATTAATCCCGAATCATCTGCGATCACAACAGATTGGCTAAGGTTCGCAATCCCCTCAGCTTTTAAAATAGCATTTTCTTCAAATGTCGTACCCGTTTCTTCTATATCAGGAGAATTTGCTAAATCCAAAAGGGACAACACTTTGATACCATGAGGAGCAAATAAAGCTTCAAATTCTTTTGCCTTACCCGCATTTTTTGTAGCAACTATTATTTGTTTCGTCATTTTTGACCACTCTCCAAAACTTGGCGATCATCGATGAAATTAACAATATCCCCAAGTGCATCTTTTTGGAATCCAATCAGGTTGTTAATCCCTACTTCCGCCGTAATGAGCATTTCTTGAAGCTCGCTAGCTGAAAATGTTGATTCTTCACCAGTACCTTGAAGTTCAACAAACTTCCCTGAACCTGTCATAACAATATTCATGTCAACGAGCGCTGCACTATCCTCTACATAATCTAGATCTAGGACAACACCCGCATGCTTAACAACACCTACACTAGTTGCGGCAAGATAATCTTTGATAGGAAAGGAAGTAAAGTTCTTTTTACGATGAAGCTTATCCAACGCAAGAGACATAGCTACAAATGCTCCCGTGATAGAAGCCGTTCTCGTCCCACCATCAGCTTGAATCACATCACAATCTATCCAAACTGTTTTTTCACCGATTGCTTCTAGATCAACAACTGCCCTTAATGCCCTTCCAATCAAACGCTGTATTTCCATTGTCCGGCCCGATACTTTTCCTTTTGATGATTCTCTAATATTTCTCGTACCTGTAGCACGAGGCAACATCGAGTATTCAGCAGTAATCCAACCTTTACCTTCTCCTCGCATGAATGGAGGAACTCGTTCCTCCACGCTTGCTGTACATATCACCTTCGTGTCCCCTACTGTAATAAGTACCGATCCTTCTGGATGTTTCAAATAATTTGTTTCTATATGTATATTCCTCAACTCATTTGGATTTCTACCATCATGGCGCATCGTGTCTTTCCTCCCTAACTAAAAAATGAAAAGAGGTGGCGATAAGCCAACCTCTTCTGTTTCTTATATAGTATATCAAATATTAACTTTTTAAAAACTTCCTGCGTTTATTTTTTCTGGGCGTGTAACGGGAGCAGTCAATGCTTCACCATTTTCTTTCACCAACTCTGCCTTTCCGTTTACCATAATTGAAACACTTTCAACATCTTGTTGTTCTGTTAAAGATAAAACGAGTGATTGAAGCACCTCATCCGCAATTACGTTTTCTTCACTATTACCTAGCACTGCCTCATTAAAATTAAGTGTGACAACCCCATCATCGACTTTAGGAGCATCTAATAATTTCACATCATCAATCAATTCTAATCCACTGAGTAGGGCTGTTTGCATTACTGGCCCTTCAATCAACTCGTTAACAACGGCTGCCAAATCATCTGAATTTGTATTAGAAACCCGCTTTGTAACTGGTACATAATAATAGTCTTCCGCTGCTTGAGCTAAATAATAAAGTGTGAGCGGCCTAGAGTTTGTAATATCTGCAACATCCATCTGCTCGTTGTTGATTCCATCTGCTCTTGATAAACCATCTTCACTAATTGGTGTCCCATTTACAGGCATTTCCTTTAATTGATGTCCATTCACTCTTAACTCTACCGAATCTACTGACTCGAACTGTGTTAATGTCCATGTAACGGCCTGTAAAATTTTCTGCTCATCTTTAGCTTGATATTTCGTAAATTCTTCCGAAAAATCTACTACTGCTTTCCCATCTTTAATATCTACATCTATCTCCGTGCCTGCAGGAAGAACTGTTCTAAACCCATTAGGTAATATGTCTGTCACTGGTCCTTCAGCTACTAAATGTTCTAACGCTTGCTTGGCTCTACTTTCTGTTTTAGGCAATGATAATGTTTGCGAAACAACTAAATCGTTTCGATCAATTAAGTACAGATCCGTCATCATTGTTTCCGAGGATTCCTCTTTACCAGTGGTTTCTTTTTCAATTTCAGTTTCAGTTTCGAGAGAAGTATCTAGTTCTTCACCCTCCTTTAAATGAGAAACCTCTGTTGGCGGATCGACTTTCTCTTTATTTTTACCGATGAGACCGCAACCCGCTGAAAATATGCTCGATGCCAGAATAATTGCAGTGGCGGCCACATAAGTTCGTTTTACCATTTCCAACCCCTCCTAAGACAGTTTGTACTCCATATATACGAGCTATCTCTCCGGAATAGACCGCTTGGACACAAATTTTATAAGAAAAGCGGAAGTGCCCGTTTAACTACGTACTTGATGGTTTTTTATTTGATGAAACTTTTTCTGATGAGATAAAGGAAACACACTGAGCTGGAAGGTGAAATAATGTTGACTTATCGTAGGAAAAATCCCGAAGTTTGCTAGTCGTTGGGCGCTGTAGCTAGACAACTAAGAAATGCAGAAGCACAATTTTTACGACATTGAGCGAGGAACCCATCTTTTGAATAGGAGGAACATTGATAAGCAGAAAAAAAATAAAAACAGCTCTCGAAAGTGCTGTTTTGTCATTCATAATAATATAAATTTGATTCCATGCGAGTAAGATTCGCTAATTCAATTCTTAAGTTTTTCTTTTGAAGCCAATCCTCTGCTATTCGTCCGAAAATTTGTTTTGAGCCCGTAGTAAAAAATTTATGTTCGGGTTTAGCTCCAGATACTTTTAACAATTTATTATAATCAAGGATCGTGCTCACTTCTTGAGCAGTCTCATCCCCAGAACTAATTACTTTTACATGAGGGCCCATTACCTTTTCTATTAAAGGCGCAAGCAACGGATAATGTGTGCAACCAAGCACAAGCGTATCAATACCACTGTCTTTTATCGGTTCCAAGGTGTCCGCTATCACTTTTCTTGCAACATCACTATGGTATTCAAAACTTTCAACAATTGGAACAAATTTTGGACATGCGAGCTGTGTAACAGTTACTTCACTATTAATCAACTTCAATTCATGTACATATGCCTCACTTTTAATAGTACCAATTGTGCCAAGTATACCTATTTGTTTATTTTCAGTAACTTTTAGTGCTGCTCTTGATCCAGGTGATATTACTCCTATTACTGGAATTTTTAATTGTGAACGCATTTCTTTTAACACAACTGCTGTAGCTGTGTTGCAGGCAATGACAAGCATTTTTATATTTCGTTTTAATAGAAATTCTGCCATTTGCCACGTAAACTTTCGCACTTCCTGCTGCGTTCTTGGTCCATACGGACAACGAGCAGTATCTCCCAAATAATATATAATTTCATTAGGCATTTGCCTCATAATTTCTTTAGCAACTGTTAAACCACCAACACCTGAATCAATAACACCTATTGCTTTCTCCAACATTCCCGCCTCATTCTTTTCGCATATCTTGATGTAGCTTAGACAAACTATTTTTTAAACTTTCGGCTTCACTAGCAGTAAAACTTGTCAACACATTCTGCAAATAACCTTGTCTTTTTTGAATAACTTCATCAATCATTTTCTCACCTATCTCGAGTAAATGAATTCGAACAACCCGACCATCTTTCGGATCCTTCACCCGCATAACAAGTTCTTTCTTTTCCATTCTATCAATTAGATCTGTAGTTGTACTACAGGCAAGGTACATTTTATTAGATAATTCACCAATTGTCATATCGCCTTCTTCAAACAGCCATTGCAAAGCGATAAATTGGGGAGGTGTAATTGAATAATCCGTTAATAATTCGCGGCCTTTTTGCTTAATTATTGCGGCTATATAACGAAGATCTTTTTCTAATGCCGCAACGACATCTCCATCATGCTGAACTTCTTCTTCTAAAATCACGATCAGCCACTCCCTACATTCTTTTATTTTAATTGTCGCCTTTTTCATAAGAAATTTCAACTTATTTTCATAGACACATCTAATATACCTTTTTTACGACAAGTATCTTATAATAAACTTTATTTTTTGATAATTAAGGGAACTTTTCTCTCCTTTCCAACGTCATATTATTAAGAATTAAAGAAGGAGTGAAGTAAATGAAGTTAATTAAAAAAGTCTTATTAGTATTTACATTGATCGCAGCAGTAGGGTTGGCTCCAAATGTAAGTTTGGCTCAAGAAGCGGACGAGCTTCCTGACATTCCACCAACTTCACAACCGCCAACTGATCTCAATTTCGGATCCGGATCTACATTAATGAATATTGAACTTTTCTCAACAAAATACTTCATGAGCGGTACCTCTACTATTAAAGGTGTTTCAAGCACCGTCGTAAGAATTGCAGGAAATACAAAAGCATTTAGTCCCGTTGACAAAATTAGTGTCGACCTTTATTTGGAGCAGTGGGATGCTACTAGCAGCAAATGGAAAACTGTACTTGCAGCAGGGGGAACGAGCAATTTTTACTCTTCCTTTGTTTCTTCTGGTAAAGATATAAAGGTAGTAAAAAACAAATACTACCGAGTTCGGGCTAAACATCGGGTAGTCAAAGCTGGCGCTATAGAAGAAAAAACGAGTATCACTTCCTATATTTATTTAAACTAGTGAAAGCATACTAACATAGCTAAGGAGAGAATCCCAAATATAGGATTCTCTCCTTTTACATAGATTTCGCTATTTCTATAACCTGCTTTTCACTTATATTCCCTTCAATAGAAAAATAATGTGTTTGCGTCATCCAAATGAGCTGTCTAACATCATCATCAAATTCAACTAGATTTGCCCTATCACCATTGATTAACATTTCTTCAACATTAATACCCTCTTGCTCTATTATAGCCCCAAATCCAAATGTGTCTTTAACCTTCATTTCAGAGAGGATGAAGCCTTGTTCCCCTTTATTGTAATGTATAAACACTTCTTCTACTTGCCCTTTGTCGTTTCTTATTATGGTAACTTCATCTAAATCAAAACCCTTTGGGATAAACTCTGGTATCTCAACTGAAAAATCCGAGAGATTTTGTGCTTCTTCTAAACTTACTTGTTCAATTATTTGTTCAGATCCACCTATAATTTGATATTCTTCCTCTGAACCCTGTTTTGAATCTGCTGATTTTGGTGTATCTTTCGTTTTTGGAGGAGCCTCAATGCCTATTTGACCAACTAACTGTACAACAGACCCTTGAACTACATGATACATACTCACAAATCTACCAAAAGCAGTGCCTTTTTCCGGCGACCAAACGACTACAAGCAATAGCAATAGAGCGGCAACTACTAATAAGGATTTTCCAAAGTGTTTTCTCGGTTTACTATTTTTGGTTTTTTGTAACCTTTCCCATGCCTCTGTAGAGGTAAGTGGCGGAAGATTCTCTGTCATTTTTTCGGCGAAAGCTTCCCGTATATATTCATCTAACATCTCCTTTTTATATTGTGACATTAAATATCATCTCCTTTACAGCTGGTTGACTTTCAATTGACTTTTTCAGTTGTATTTTTGCCCGGTGAATTCGAGACCTAACCGTTGCTACGTTAATTTCTATTGCATTTGCTATCTCTTCATATGTCATATCATGCAAATATCTTAGTATGATAACTTGCTTATGCTCCGGTTTTAGCTGATCAATTTGCTGAAGCAATATGTTTTTTAACAACTTTTTTTCCACTGTAATTTCTACACTTGATATAAAATCATTTTCTTTAGCTAACTGCTCATTAATAATGACGTCTTCCGTGACAATATCGTTCCTTCTTTTTACTTTTCGTAATTGATCAATTGCGGTTCGCGACGCAATGGCGGCTATCCATGCACCAAGCTTTTCTCCATTTTCAACTGTATGTATATGTTTAAACACCTTCACAAAGGTATCTTGTACAACATCCTGTGCTAGATCACGATCTTGTACTATGTAATAGGCAGTAAAATAAACTCGTTCATAGAACATTTCAAAGATTACTCTTTCCGATTCATGATCTTTTTTAAGGACTTTACGCAGCAATCCCTTGATCAAATCTAACACCTCTCTCTAATCATTCAAATTAAACTTTATAAAATTTCCCCTTTTCACATAATTCTACATTATATTACCATGATCTTCCACTTGATTATTGAAAGTACGCTTATTAGATAGATACTCAAGAGGTAACTTCACCATTAAAACCCTTTTATGATGTATCGCTTTTTTTTGTCAATAACTAATAGACAAAAATACAACCAAGGTTCCATGAATTGGATCACTTGGTTGCATTTTTGTCTACTTTTCAGTACAGAACTGCTACCTCGTAGCAATATCTAGCTATCCTCTATTTCTCCTATCATTACTTATTAATCTAAGTAGTTTTTCTCTAATAAATATCGGATAACTTGATCAACAGATACCTCTATAGATTGCTTGTCATTTTCTATCACTATTTCTGGGTTGATCGGTTCTTCATAAGGAGCACTGATCCCCGTAAAGTCTTTAATCTCTCCATTTCTTGCTTTTTCGTATAACCCTTTGG
Source organism: Lederbergia lenta NBRC 16444 (assembly GCF_001591545.1). Taxonomy (GTDB): domain Bacteria; phylum Bacillota; class Bacilli; order Bacillales; family Bacillaceae_C; genus Lederbergia; species Lederbergia lenta. The sequence continues at coordinate 662,288 of NZ_BCVC01000001.1, read as the reverse complement.
GATCACGTTTCACACATTCTTCAATATTACATTTTACATATATCTCTATAAACTCTTTTTGATTCACTAGTTCACGAACCATTTCACGATCTTTTCTATAAGGGGAAATAAAGGCAGTTAATGTAATTACTCCCGCATCAATAAATAACTTTGATACTTCGCCAATTCTACGAATATTTTCCGTTCTATCCTCTGGACTAAATCCAAGCCCTTTATTTAAACCATGACGAACATTATCCCCATCCAAAATATACGTACTTATCCCTCGTTCATGTAATTTCTTTTCGATCTCTACACAGAGCGTAGATTTTCCAGAGGCAGATAATCCTGTAAACCATAAAATTGCACTTTGATGTTCATGCAATTTCTGTCTTTCTTCTTTCGTCACTTGTGAATCATGCCATGTGATATTCATAGATTCCACCATCCATCCCTCCTTAGCGATGTACAAACTGCACCCGCAGAATTTACAATCATTTCCTCCTGACAAGATTAGAGAAACGCGATCAGCCTAACAAGACGAACCGATGTTGACTTATCGTAGGAAGAACCACGAAGTTTTCCAGTTGCTGAGCATTTTGAGCTAGCAGTAGATTGCTTCCTTAAAAAGCGATCTAGAAACAAATATTTTCTAGAAAACTAAAAACATATTATTTTAATCATAGTGATCGTTGATAACATCACAATAATGTTTAATGGTATTCCAATTTTCAGGTAATCCTTAAATTTGTATCCACCTGGTCCATATACAATAAGATTTGTTTGGTATCCTATTGGGGTAGAGAAACTAGCTGACGAGGCAATTGTGATTGCAAGCACAATTGCGATAGGATCAATTTGCATTTGTGAAGCTATTTCTATTGATATAGGGAACATAATGACAGCAGCTGCACTATTTGTAATCATTTCTGTCAGGACATTGGTCAGAATATATATAGACACTATAATTGCCATAATGCCATACGGCTGTATAATATGAACAATTCCTTCTGCAAGGAAGGTGGCAGCTCCACTTTTCAATAAGGCTGTACCTATGCCAAATGCACTTGCTATTAATAGTAGTACTTGAAAATGAACAGATTTCATCGCTTCCTCTGGTGTGACTACTTTTATGATTAATAACAAAATAACAACAAGTGTCATTGCTTTAAACATCGAAATCATATGGAATGTAACCAAAATAATCATGGTCACTAATGCTATCACCGAAAGCCACCCTTTTCGTTGATCTTCTAGTATTGGTGGCGTGTGTAACGGAGTAGTAATATAAAAATCGTTAGATTGCTTTATTTTTTTCTCAAAGTCTGGTCCACATAATAATAAAAGCGTATCACCTGTTTTTAATGTGATATCGCCAATTTTATTTACCACTCTTTCTGCGTGTCGGTGAACTGCTATGACACCGGCATCAAATTCACTTCGGAAATGGGAGTCTTTAATTCTTTTATATAATAAGGATGAATGATGAGAAACAACAGCTTCTACTAATTGTATATTGCCATTTCTCAGCATATTTAATGTTAACTCTGAACCAGTTTCTAACCGCAAACCTTGCATCTTCTCTAATTCCACAATGGTTGAAATCAGTCCTGTAAAGATAAGACGATCACCACTTTTAATTATTGTCGTTGATTTGACTGGTGATAATTTTTCCTTATCACGAATAATTTCTATTAAATATAACCCCTTTAAACTTCGTAAACCTGCCTCTTCTACCGAACTATTCATATAGGGAAAAGTATCTTCAACAAACATTTGTGATAAATATTCTCTACTTTGTTCTCTAACTGTATCTGTCATCACCTGATGATTAGGGAGTATTTTATAACCGATTGTTACGATAAAAACAAGTGCTAATATAACTGCTGGAATAGAAATCACTCCTGTTTGAAAAAACGAAAATCCCTCTATCCCCAAATTAAGAAGCATTCCATGAACAACTAGAGTAGTAGATGTGCCTATTAAGGTTAATGTTCCACCTAGAATCGTCGCATATGATAATGGTAATAAAAATTTTGATGGCGATAAATTATTTTCTTCACACCATTTACGTAAAATAGGAGTTAAGGTAACAACAATAGGAGTATTATTTAAAAAAGCTGATACCCCAGCCACCAGTGTTAGTATTTTAGCAATTGCCCATTGATCGGATTTATTTCCAGCCAATAACTTTGTAACCACGCGGTCTACAAGGCCACATTTTTGTATAGCTGCTGCGATGATGAAGAGTAATGCGATAGTCAGCATTCCCTCATTCGAGAAACCTTCTATTGCTTCCTCTACTGTTAACAAACCACTTAACATAAAAATAGATAATGCTGTGAAAACAATGATTTCTGGTCGACTAACTTCAAATACGAGTGCTAGCATCATTAAAATAATGACAAGTAATACAAAACCAATTTCTATTGTCATAGTCATCGCTCACGTTTCTTTCTTTTCACGCATTCCTTTAATTAATACTTCCGCTACCTCAGGTCGGGAAAACTCTTTTGGTGGCTTTTCACCCTTACGTAGTATTTCACGTACTTTCGTTCCACTTAAATGAACATGAAACTCATGATCATGGGGACAAGTTTTAGAAGTTCCCATATTTCCACATTGTGTACAATAAAACGCATGCTCAAACTTAAAAATATTAATTCCCAATTCCCCTTCTACTTGACTGACTAATTTTTGTGCCTCATACGTACCATAAAAATCTCCTACGCCCGCATGATCCCTTCCGATAATAAAATGGGTACAACCATAATTTTTTCTTACTAGCGCATGTAAGACCGCCTCTTTTGGACCAGCATATCGCATAGCAGCTGGATATATTACTAACCGCACACGGTCCTTCGGATAATAATTCTCAAGCAGCACCTCATAACTCTCCATCCTAATAGGCGCTGGAACATCGTCCGATTTTGTTTCACCTACCAACGGATTTAACAATAACCCGTCTACACTTTCTAACGCTGTCTTTTGTATATATTCATGTGCACGATGGACCGGGTTACGCGTTTGAAACCCTACCACCTTTTCCCAACCTAAACGAGCAAACATCTCTCTCGTTTCTTGGGGATCCTTATAATAATCTATAAATTCCCCATGACTCGGACGATTTAGAAGACGAATAGGGCCAGCTAAATAAATATCTCCCTGTCCAAAGACCTTTCTTACTCCTGGATGCGATTCATCCGTAGTTCCATATACAAGTCTTGCCTCTTGTTTTTTATCATATGTGTATTTTTCCTTTACTTTTAACAGCCCATAGATTTGACCATCTCTACCTTTAAGGGCTATTTCTTGCCCAATTGCAATTGATGCGGCCTCCTCTAGCGAAATCGGTAATGTAATTGGAATACTCCATACAAGACCATTCGCCAAGCGCATTTCCTCTATTACCCTTACATAGTCTTCTCGTCCCATGAAGCCTACTAATGGGCTAAATCCTCCATTAGCAATTAATTCTAAATCTGAAATACTCCATTCAGAGAGGATGAGAGAGGATAATTGTTTGGCTTTTTTTAGTAAACGCTCCCTTTCCATTCCTATCACTTCTCTATTAATTAAGACACCACCATGTGGCTGAATAATCGAGTTAACTCGTAATGTTTCATTCACTATTTTTCCTCCTTCTAGTCAATTAACCGAAGAGTAAGTATTTTCTTTATATTTACCTGGAGAGCAACCGACCATTCGCCGAAATAATCTGCTAAAAAATGCGGGGTCGTCATATCCTACTTTAATAGCTACATTAATTACTTTATCATTGGACTCTAACAAAAATTGTTTCGCTTTTTTGATTCTAATACTATGAAGTACCTCCACTACAGTACGTCCCATTTCTTGCTTAAATATACGGTTTAAATGGCGTGGACTAATATTAAATAAATGACAGAGCGTTGGAATCGAAATTTTTTGATCATAGTTTCTTGTTAAATAGCCGTTAATACGCTGAACAAGTAATTGATTTTCACTTTCTCTACTAAAAGGATGATGAATATTTGATTTTTTTTCGTTATATATTCGAGATAAAATAATTAATAGTTCTACTAATTGCAACCGAATTAGCGTAGAATAACATGCATTTTCTTTATTATATTCATACATCATCCCTTCTAATAAGGAGTAAAAACGACTTGAATAACCCTCACCTAAATTAATAAGATGATGAAAACGCTCGCTCTTATTTAAAAAAGGGTGAATATAAAAGTAATCCATAGAACGTGATACACCTAGCTCTTTTAATAAAGAATCTTGAATTAAACTTGGAAGAAATAAGCAATTAATAATTTCAAACTCTTCCCCTGATTCAATTTGAAACGTATGAATCTCACCTGGATTAATAATAAAAACGTCATTTGTTTTTATCTGATATGACTGACCTTCGAAAATATGTTTAGCACAACCTTGTACAACAAATACTAATTCTATGAATTCATGAGAGTGAGCTGGTGGAACGTTTGAAGCATCGTGATAAAATCGTCGGATCCAAAATGGAAATTCATCTGTATCCATATACTCACTACTTTGATATTTCGTTGCAATCATCTCTACTCCCCCTATTGCAAGGTAAAATGAAATCATCCATTAGTTTTCTCATCTTTTATTGTAAGGGCTTTCATATAGTGGCAAAAAAATATGCTTTTTTACTAGCTTATAGTACAAAACTTTTTAGAATATTTATTCAGCCATGCTTTGCACATTGATTACACTCCCATTTTCCTTTTGGGAAAGAATTGCAGCTTCAATAACTTCTTGCGCGCACAAGGCCTCTGCTCCGTTTCCAGTAATTTGTTCCGGAGGTGCTGCATTTTTCACCTCATCAATAAAGGTATCGAGACGATTTTTAAAAGTTTCATTAAAACCATTCACTCCAGACAATACCGAGTTACGAACCACTTTCAATTCTGTATTATTATGCGGATAATAGGTCACTTTGTCATACACATCTTCTATCGTAAATCTCCCTTTCGTTCCGGCAACTTCACAATATTCAATTGGGTGACGATTATCCATATCATAGCTTCCAGTCAAATGTCCTACTGCACCCGACTCAAATTCAAGATTGATAGACGCAGTAGACCAAACGGTTCTACCAGGTGCTTTTGTCATAAATGCTTGTACCCGTCGAATATTTCCTCCAAAATAACGTATCACATCAATGGAATGAGGATGGAGAGCCCTTAGATGAATCCACGGACTGGACTCATTAGGATTCCCTATTGTCAATCTCATATTAAGAAAAAGTAGTGTGCCAAGTTCTCCTTTTTCAATCCATTCCTTCGCACGATAGGCCGTTGGCACAAAACGATGATTAAGATTACAAGCAAGGCGAACTCCTTTCAAGCGAGCAAAGGCTACCATTTCTCTTGCTTCTTCTATATTATTGGAAAGTGGCTTTTCTACTAAAACATCCTTACCATTTTCAATAGCAATCATTGCTGGCTCATAATGGTGAGAGCCGTTTTCTTTACCACCAGTAGCGATGCTCACTACATCTATGTCTTCTTTTTGAAGCATTTCACTTATATCTGTATAGGCTTTGACATTATAATCATTCGCCACAGTATTAGCCAAATCCTTGTTTAAATCACAAACTGCTATAAATTCAACCTCTTGGTTTTCCTTATAATAAAGACAATGCAGTTTCCCTATATTATTCACTCCGACAACAGCTACTTTTATCAAAAATTCTCCTCCCTTCTATCTTATAAGTGGTTCGAGATAGATTTTCGAACCACTATCGATGGTGCTTACACTTTTTCTTTATCTTTTTCTTGTAATTGTTGTGCATTGCTTATCGATCCAATATACATTGAATCATATGCTTCTTGTGATGTTTCAAACGGGCCGCGGTCCAGTCCATGCCATTGTAGATTCGTATACATTGGGTTCGTACGGCCTGTCTCCTTCTCTCGTTTCGTAATATAAGCATCCATTCTGCCTAGCAGCATATTTACAATTTGTGGTTCCTTTTCCGCTACATTTATTAACTCTTTCGGATCTGTAAAAATATTGTATAATTCGATTTCTGGCTTGAAATGAATATCTGGCTCTAAAGAACGAATTAATTTCCATTCTGGTGTCCGCCAACCATGTTTTCGCATCCATGTACATTCCGTAATATAAAACTCTGATTCCATAGAAAACGACTCATTACTTCCAGTAATTAATGATATAAGATTACGACCATCAAAGTTAATCTCTGTTTTGATTTCTAAAAGTTCCAAGACGGTCGGCATCAAATCCTTAATAAATGAGAATTCAGAGAATCTTCGTCCAGCAGGTAATTTCCCAGGGTATTTTAAAATTAAGGGTACAACTAAATTATGCTCATATAGCCCATGATGATCATACCAACATCCATGCTCATTTAATGTTTCACCATGATCAGATGTGATGATAATTAATGTTTCCTCTTCTATTCCAAGTGTTTCTACTGTTGTAAAGATGTTTTGTATACATGCATCCATGTATGCAACCGCACCATCATATTGTGCATCGACATAGTCAGAATCTGTACACCCTTTTGGAAGCCACGAGGTAATAAAATCAGCGAAAGGTTTAAACTTCTTCAATTCTTCCAATGAATGATTCGTTGGATCACATTCATCCCCATCATAAAAGATTCTTTCGTACGGCCTAGGTGGTAAATACGGCGAATGAGGATCCATATGCCGTAAAAATAAGAAAAATGGTTTATCTTCCTTAGAAAGTCTCTTTAGTTCAGGAATTGCAATATTATTTAAGTTTTCCGCCTTTGGACAACGCCCCGTTTCATCTGGCTTCCATCCTTCATAATCCAGATACTTTTGAAATCCTCTGGAAGAGGGATTACCAGTAAAACCTATACAAGTTGTATTATAATTATTCTCTCCCAATATTTCGGGAAGTGTCTTCACATGATCACCTAGTGGTCCCTTGTGTCTCAGTGCGACTACATCAGTCCCAAAGCAATCCATCCCCGTTATCATCGAAGCATATCCAGGAGTTGTTGGAATGCTGGGACTGAAATGATTTTCAAATAGTACTCCGCCTTCAGCAAACTTATCTATATGAGGGGTTGTTAAGCGCTTATAACCATAGGAACTCATTCGATCCCTGCGAAGACTATCAATCCCAAACAATATAACATTTGGTTTCTTTTTCATTCCATATCATCCCTTCTATACTAGTTTCGGCTTCCTAGCTCCAAGCGCTTTTAAACACGCATTTAGATATCCATAACTTTCTGCTGCGACGATGGAGACATCCGCCAATGAGTGCTTATTTGCTCCAATTACTTCTAAACATACCGGTCCCGAGTAATTACCATCCACCATCGCCTTACAATATGCATATAAATCAATGTCTCCACGTCCACATGCTTGGTTTTTAATTTCACCTGGACCTGTAGCACGGCCTTTGCAATCCCGTATATGGACATGTTTTACCTTACTTAACACTTTAGGCAGCTCTTCCTCTGGATTTTCGTTTCCACGATATATATGACTCGGGTCCATATCAATTCCAAATGCAGGTGATGGGATTTCTTCCATTGCCTGAAGTGTAGTCTCTGTATTATAAATAGCATTTCCAATATGCGCCTTCACACATAGTGTGATACCGTAACTTTCTGCTTTCTCAGACAGTCTATAAAGGGTTTCAATAGAATGTTGTAGATCCGCTTCTACACCTGTTTTCCCACCAGGACCAACGTTTACAATAGGAATTCCTATTTCAACTGCTGCTTCAAAGGCCAAAATAAGACGTTCCTCATCTAAAGAAGCTACTTCCATTGATAGGAACTCAAGTCCATTATCTTTTACTATGGAACGTAATTCATCCGCTTGCTCTTTCCAGCGATCTAATTCAAGATGTTCACACATTCCCTTTATCGCTGAAATTTCAACCCCATCATATCCACATAGTGCAATTTGTCTTGCCGCAGTAGCAAAATCAAAATCCTTAAACAGAACAGAATTTACACCTAATTTCATCATTTCACACCTCCAGAAATAAGCGTTACGTCTTGTACCTCAACGATTGACTCGGTCTCCCATGATTGAATTGCTGCTTCTATAATAAGTTGGGCTTTTAGAGCATCTTCACCTGATCCATTCACTTGATCATATGTGACCCCTGCCATCAATTGATCCACGAAAGAATTGATACGACTTTTAAAGGTTTCTGTAAACTCACGCATTCCACCAACGTGTCTATAGCTTTCTGTTTCGATGCTTGTTCGTGGAAAATAAGTTAATTGTTCACAGGCATCTTCTAAAGTAAATCTTCCTTTAGAACCAACTACTTCACAAAGTTCTAGTCCATAGCTTGCACCCGCGTCATAGCTACCTACTAGACTACCAATCGCACCATTTTCAAATTCTAAAATAATTTGTGTGTTAGACCATATGGACCGATTTTCTCCTTTCATCATAAATGCAGCTACTCGTTTTACATCACCACAAAAATAACGAATTACATCAAAGGAGTGGGGGTGCAATGCTCGTAAATGAAACCAAGGGGAGCTTTCGGCTGGATTATTAATCCACATTCTCATATTAATCATATGTGTCTTTCCAAGACGTCCACTCTCCAACCAAGATTTTGCTTTTTCCGCAGCTGGTGTGAAACGATGATTTAGATTGACAGCATATGGTACTCTCTTTTTCCTGGCTAATTCAACCATTTGTTTTCCCTCTTCTATATTATTAGAAATTGGTTTCTCACCGAGAACAGGAATACCAGCTTCTAACAATTCCATGGTGGGAGTAAAATGCTCACTTCCATTTTCCTCTCCCTTCGTGCATACGCTTACAAGATTTAATTCAATCTTACTATCAAGCATCTCTTTAACACTATAGAAGGCTTTTCCGCCAAACTTTTTTGCTGCTTCATCTGATTTTGACTGAATTATGTCACAAACAGCCACGATCTCAACGTTTGGATTCTCTTTATACACAGCAGCATGGATACTTCCTATATTTCCAACTCCAACAATTCCTACTTTTATCTTCATTTTCTCACCCTCCAATAAATTCATCTCTTTGGACAAAATTTTTCAATTGAATATCCCATCGTTATAAACAAGGAAAGTGCCTTCTGAGAAGTATTAATCTATTATGTTGGACTACGATAGATGTATTACTTTCAACCTTGAATGCATACGGAACACTTTTTCGGTCCTAGTATAAACGGAAATGATGAGTTCAATTGGCATCTCGTTCAGAATTAAAGTTATCCTATAACAAGGCACCACTGATCTGTTGTGATATTCTACACGCATACCGCTTCATGGCTGATTTGGTCACCCGAACTTTTGGGTCAGAGAAATCCACCAGGAATAATCCTAGCTCTTTTTCCTATCAAACAAAATGCTCCTTTCTTTTTAATTAAACTTGTATCACCGTTATCATGAATAAATATACTATTAAGTCATAGATGCACTTTATTAAATACTAACTATTTTCTGTTAATGAAGCATTGTCCATTCTGCCAATTTAATGGTCCATTCGGCCATCTTAAATTAAGTCATAATTCTAGACTTTGTAACTTATATTCCGTTGGAGTTAAACCAGTGATAGTTTTAAAATTTCTGCAGAAATAATGAATACTTGTATATCCTAATGCAATAGCTACTTCCTCTACCTTTCTTGCCTCCAGTAATAACTGTTTCGCCTTTCTAATTCTTTCAAGTATTAAATACTGTTTAGGGGAATAACCTATTGTTTCTTTAAATATGGAAGAAAAATAGGTTGGATGATATCCACAAAGGTCAGCTAGTTCAGTTAATGACCAGTTAATATCGGGTTGCTTTCGAACCGCTTCTAAAGCAGGCGCTATCTTTCTTTTTTCTCCGATTAAATAACTTCCACTTAATTCATGTCGCACAATAAATGTAAGTAATTGAATAAACAACCCTCTAAGTATAAGTGGATAACCAGGTTCTTCAAATCGATATTCACGTACTATTTGAGCAAATAGATTTTCCATATTCGGCATGAGAAAGTGTTGTGGAAAAATCATCTCACCTTGATCATCTACATTTAATTTATAAATAGAATTAGGTGTATTTAAATCTGTATCAAAACAGTTTTTTATACCATGGAGCGGGTGCGATGGATTAGGTGAATCTGTATTCCAATCAAAATGGATACTCATAAACGTGAATGGTTCAGTTTCAGAAGCTACAAGTTTATGTGGACTATTAGCTCCATAAAATACACATTCACCTGCATGTAATGAAATAATCTCTAACCCAAGTGTAAGTGTAGCCACCCCTGAAACAACATAAATTAATTGGCAATCTGTAATGAACCTAGGTCCCCATGTTTGGCCCGGCCCAGCTGTCATTTTATTAGCAAAGTTGACTGTCGGTCTAAGTAATGAAAACATACCTACATCTACTGCTCTCTCAAATTCCTCCATATAAAAGCCCCTAATTTTTTCATTTTCAAAACATCTGTGAAAAGTGCAAATTTTCATTCGAATGTTCTAAAGACCGCTTCATTTAGTTTTGATATTATCTATTTACAACAAGAAATATAACAATAGAGAGGAGGAGTTGGCGGACACACGATTCTATTGTTTATTTTCTATAAAATAAAAATATGTGCCATTATTACTATTGAAAAGGGTGATAGTATGTTAACTTCAAAGCAAATAAAAGATTTTAATGAAAATGGTTTTGTCAAAGGCGATGTTATTCTAAATGATGCTGAAGTAGAAAGACTTCGTGAAGAACTAGATTTAGTCATGGATGGAAAATCAGTTAAAAAACCTGTTTTAACTCGTGAGATGAATGATAATAACTCTGAGTTCGCTATGAAAATGGCAAAAAAAGATACAGTAGTTCAGATTGTTAACATGTGGATGGCAAGTGAAGCTTTCCTAAATCACGCAGCGAATGAAACACTGTGTGAGGAAGTTGCACAATTAAGTAAAACAGATACATTAAGGATTTGGCATGACCAAGTTCAATACAAACCCCCAGTTGTTGGAGGACCTGGAGATTGGCATCAAGATCATCCTGCTTGGCCGATTATTCAACCGGCAGACCTTATAAGTGCTTGGGTAGCTCTTGATGATGCAACAATAGAGAACGGTTGTATGTGGATGGTTCCCCAAAGCCATCTTTGGGGTGATCAACAGAAATATCTAAGTAATACGCCTGATTTTAAGCCATCCCACCAACAACCAGACCTATTACCGCAAGGCGCTAATACACAAGCAATCCCTTTTGAAATAAAAAAAGGCCAAGTGGGTTATCACCACTGCTTAACATGGCATGGCAGTGGACCTAATCGTTCCCAAAGAAAACGTCGTGCGATTGCTGTTCATTATATGCCTGGACATGTCCGTTACGAGCCAACAGGTTCTCATCCGATGGAACCTTTCGTTACAGTGAAGCCAGGAGAAATTCTTAAAGGTGATGATTTTCCGATTGTCTATAAGAAAAAGACGGTAACAAGTTTATAATTTCTATATGAACCAAAGGGATGTCAGCGTTACATGACATCCCTCTTTTAGTTAAATAACCACTTTTCATACTGAAACTTTTTTATCAAAGCGTATAACCTGATCTCGTACATCAGTAAAATTCTCCATATTTACATATTCCATAATAAAAGGGACACCCTCAGTATATTTATGATACAAATTGAAAAACAATGGCCAGTCAATATCTCCATCACCTATTATACGACCATAAGTATCGTTCACTTTACGGTCTTTTCCATGAAAATAGGCGATATACTGAGATAAATAGGAGAACATCTCAACTTCTGAATTATTGGCAATTAAATTGGCTGGATCTAATAACACTTTAAGTTGATCAGAACCAACTTGATCAATTAAATCAACCATCCGTTTAGCACTTGGAACAACATCCAATACACATGGTTCAAGGGCGATTGAAACATTGTATTCCTTCGCTTTAATGGCAAGCCATTTTAAATTTTCGACAAGCCTTTGAAAATCTGCTTCATACGAATCTGCATTCACTCCTCTTCTCCCCGGGATAAATCCACATTCACTTGAAACATAAGGAATGTGATTGATAGAAGCTATTTCCATCAATCTTTCAAAATAGCCAAGATTTTTTTCAGCCTCTTTCTCATCCCTTTCAAGTAAATTTGTAAACACTCCGATTGCTGTAACTTCAATATCATTTTCTCTATAAGTTTCCACAATATTAATACTCTGCTCATTAGATAAATCATTTAAATCTGAACGACCATTATAGACCCAGTAATTGGAATCAGTTTGTGTAAAACATAATTCTGTCCATTTGAAGCCTTTACTTGATAAAAGTTCAGCAGTTTCCTTATTACTTAATTTTGGAAAACTTCTAGATACAACACCTACATCCATCCCCATTCCTTCACTCCTGACATTATTTAAAGTGTCGATGTAAAACTTTTATCTTTCTTTTTGTTCCATTTTCTGCGATATGTTAAATAGATAAATATCAATCCAACCAAAAACTCTCCGCACATTAATAAAATACTCTTTATTCCTCTACCAGTATCCAAAGAAAACATCAATGTTTCACAAATGAATAGTAATATTAGTTGAATTCCACTTATTAGAAAAAAATTAAACAACAAATCATTGTTTTTCGTCTTTTTATTGTAGAGATGGTGTGTTATAAAAACAAAAACGAGCCAAAGAACTCCTAAAATGAGAAAAGCAAAATTATCTACTGCCGGTAGCATCCATACATCAATAGAGTTGTAAAGTAAAATGACTATCATAGTATTTCTTATGAGAAACCATAGCACCAACCCAATAGAGGCAGATATCGCCGAAAATAATAATACAAGAAAGTTAAATAACACTGTATTCTTTTCACCAACAAACTTCATGTGCCTTACTTTCCTTCCAATGTTGTCGTGTTTTTTCCAAATCAGCTAGAATGGATGTACGCGTTTCCTCACTCTCTATTAATTTCGTTTTTTGTACGTAATCTACTAGTCGATTCAATTTTCTCAAATAGGTTTTTTTAGCCAATTTTTGTAACTTAAGCATTTTTTCTTGTTGATCCTCTTTTTTATATTTCTTACATTTCATCTGAAAAGTTTGAGACCAGCTTTCCGGGACTTCTCCCTTAGTTAATTCGTCCAATACCATATGCTTTTCACCGATATATTTTCTTGTTAAAAAATTCATAAACCAGACTGCGGCTAACATACATAGGAACATCGCGATAATGAAAATAATGAGAAGTATTAATATAGAATTCATATAGCGACAGTCCCTTTAAGATCTAACTCACTAGCAAAATGGCAAGCAACATGATGACCATCTTTTACTTCATTTAAAGAGGGAGCTTCTAGTTTACATATTTCCTTTGCATACGGGCAACGCGGGTGAAAGTAACAGCCTGATGGTGGTTTTGCAGGATTGGCTACCTCCCCTTTTAGAATAATTCTTTCCTTCTTTAGTCTTGGATTTGGCATAGGCTTAGCTGACAACAAAGCCTCTGTATATGGATGTTTCGGATTAGAAAACAATTCTTCCGTAGTAGTCATTTCAACTAATTTTCCAACATACATAACGCCTACTCTATCTGAAATATGTTGAATAACACCCAAATCATGAGAAATAAATAAATAACTTAGATTAAGAGATTTCTGCAAGTCTTCTAGAAGATTAATAATTTGAGCTTGTATAGACACATCTAAAGCAGAAACCGCCTCATCACAAACTAAAAATTTAGGATTTGTAGCGAGTGCACGGGCAATACCTATCCTCTGTCTTTGCCCCCCACTAAAAGCATGAGGATATCTTTCAAGATGTCGACTGTTTAAGCCAACGATCTCCATCAGATGTTTAACCCTTTCCCTTAACTCATTACCTTTGGCTATTTTGTTACATATGAGGGGTTCCCCAATGATATTTAATACCGTCATTCTAGGATTTAAAGACGAGTATGGATCTTGAAAAATTAGTTGCATATCCCTTCTAATGTCTCGCAACCCTTTTTGATCCAAATCCATCACATCAACCATCTCATTGTTTCTATTTTTAAATTTCACAGACCCACTTGAAGGTTCAATCGCTCTTAAAAGGCTTTTCCCTAAGGTAGACTTTCCACATCCCGATTCTCCTACAAGTCCGAATGTTTCTCCTGCTTTAACATAAAAAGAAATGTCATCAACCGCTTTCACTTGGCCTACGACCCTTTTAAAAAATCCCTTTTTTATTGGAAAATGTTTTTTCATAGACTGTACTTCTAAAATATTATCCTCCATTTTACTCCCCCTCCCTGTTAAACCCTAACGCATCTTACAAAATGACCTTCCTTCACCTTCTTTAGCGGTATATCTTCTACGTTACAAACACCATCTTTTGCATATTTACACCTTGAATAAAATCCGCATCCCTTAGGCAAATTAATAGGGGTTGGCACGATACCCTCGATAGATTCAAGGCGCTGATCTTTCATTCCGATGGTAGGTATCGACTTTAGTAAACCTTGAGTGTATGGATGAAGTGCACCAAAAAATAATGTATCAACATCCGTATATTCCACCATTTTCCCGAGATACATCACGGCAACCTCATCTGACATTTCTGCAATGACGCCAAGATCATGAGTGATAAATATAACAGAAGACCCTGACTTTTCCTTCAAATTATTTATCAAGTCTAGTACTTGAGCTTGAACAGTTACATCAAGCGCTGTTGTCGGCTCATCTGCAATGAGAATGGATGGGTTACAACATAAAGCCATGGCAATCATTGCCCTTTGCCTCATTCCACCTGAAAGCTCATGTGGATATTGATCAATCCTTTGTTCCGGATTGGACATTCCTACTTTCCTTAAAGTATCAATAGCAATTTTCCTAGCTTCCTCTTCAACTGCGGCAACATGCAACATAATTCCTTCAACTAACTGATTTCCAATTGTATGAATAGGAGAAAAGGCCTTCATTGGTTCTTGAAAAATCATTGAAATTTCGCCACCACGAATACTCCGAATTTTATTTCCTTTTTGATCAAGTTTTCCAATGTCATTAATCTCGTTATTTTTTCTACTTCGAAAAGATATTTCTCCATCAACCTTTCCAGGAGTATCTACAATTTGCATGATTGCTTTAGCCGTTACACTTTTTCCACTTCCACTTTCCCCCACAATTCCTAGCGTTCTTCCTTTTTTCAATTGAAAATCAACACCACTTACCGCTTCTAACAATCCTTCATCTAATTGAAAGTTTACTTTTAAATGATTAACTTCTAATATTATTTCATCGTCCTCGTAAATATCGGAACCAAATTGTTTACTATCTAATATGAGTGGATTACCTTCCATCTTTCATGCCCCCTCTTTATTTATAAGGATCAGCTGCATCACGTAAGCCATCTCCCAGAAAATTAAATATAAGTACAGCCACTATAATGAATGCAGCAGGCCAAAGGAGCCATGGATGATGAGCTAAGTTTTCTAATTTTTGTGATTCACCTAACAAGACACCCCAACTAACAACTGGAGCTTGTAGACCTAATCCTAAAAAGCTTAATGATGTTTCCCCTAGAATTGTCGTAGGTATAGAAATTGATACATTGATAATAATATAGCTCGCAAAAGAAGGAATAAGGTGTTTTAATATGATCCTCATATTACTGGCACCAGCTAATCTTGCTGCCATTGTAAAATCTTCCTCACGCAAAGATAAGATTTTCCCCCTTACGACACGCGCCAACCCCGTCCATCCTATAATGGAAAAAATCATCACCATGCCTAAATATATTTTTGCTGGGGACCAGTCTGATGGCAATGCTGCTGCAAGCGCCATCCACAAAGGTATTGCAGGGATACATAATAATAAATCGATTAAACGTTGAATAACAGTATCGACGATCCCTCCAAAATACCCCGAGATTCCTCCAAGAACAATTCCAATAATAACTGTCAATATAATGCCTAAAAAGGCAAAAGATAAAGAAATTCTTGAACCATGAAGCGTTCTAGTAAATAAATCCCTTCCTAATGAATCTGTTCCCATAAGGAAAAAAGGTGCATCAGGATCTTTCAGGCCGATTATATGAGTGTTCGTTTTGAAAAGCCCCCAAAATTTATACTCTTTTCCTCTTACAAAGAAGTGGACTGGGTATGTTTTTGTCGTGTCCTCTTTAAATGTCCGCCGAAATGTATCTTGGTCCATTTCCTCCGTCATATCATAAACAAACGGACGCAAACTAAAGCCTGTTTCTGGGTGAATAAAATGCAATGTCTGTGGTGGCGAATGCTTATATTCTGAGAACCTTTCTACTGGAAGGTGAGGACTAAGAATCTCTGCAAATGCCGCAATGATGATGAGGAGAGTAAGGATTGGCGCCGAGATGATTGCTAATTTGTGCTTTTTAAATTTCCACCACATTAACTTCCATTGAGAAGCAACTTCATACTCATTTTCTTCATTCTTTTTAAAATCTACCTCAATAGGATGATTGTTCTTATTGAAAACAGGCTTCATTCCTGCACACCCCCAAACCTAATTCGAGGATCTATCCAAGCTAATAATATATCGGATACTAGCGTTCCTATAATGGTCAAAACACTCAATATTAGGATGAAACTACCTGCTAAATACATATCCTGAGTCATTAGAGCATCTAAAAGCATCGGACCGGTAGTTGGCAAGTTTAGCACGATCGAAACAATCGCCTCTCCTGATATAATTGCCGGAAGCGTCCAGCCAATTGTACTAATGAGTGGATTAATCGCCATACGTACTGGATATTTAAATAATAACTTTCCTTCTTTCAGGCCTTTTGCCCGGGCAGTGATTACATATTGCTTTTGCAGTTCATCTAATAACATCCCACGCATCACTCGAATCAAACCTGCAGTCCCCGCCGTCCCAATAATAAGGACAGGAACCCATATTCGTTGAAGCATGTCCATTAACTTAGCTATACTCCACGGTGCTGACACAAATTCAGGTGAGAATAACCCGGTAATAGCTACCCCGGTATTGACAAAAACTGCATAAATTACTACAAGAGCGATTAAAAAATTTGGTAGCGCGAGGCCAATGAATCCAATAATAGTAAATACATAGTCCAAAATGGAATACTGCCTAATTGCAGAGTAGATGCCTATCGGTATGGCAACAATCCAGGTGAAAATCAAAGTAAAGATTGAAATAGCTATCGTCAATCCTAGCCGTTCGCCTATTACATCCTTAACGGGCTCGTTCCAAGTAAAAGATCGTCCAAAGTCTCCATGGAAAACTATATTTTTTATCCAGATAAAATACTGTACATATACCGGCTTATCTAATCCATATTGGTTTTTCAAACTTTGTACCGTACCTTCGGATACTTCATTTCCTGACATTTCAAGTTGGGCTATATAGGTTGTTAAATAGTCTCCAGGTGGTAATTGAATTAAAGCAAACGATATAATGCTTATCGCAATCAATAAAGGGATTAATTGCATAAGACGATGCCCAATGTATGATGCCATCGATTAATCTCCTTTCATACTCATATTTAAGGAAAAACTTAGGTAGTTTTACAAAATAACTACCTAAGTTTTCACTTCCTATTATTCTTTGAAGAACCATTGTTCACCTGCGAAATTAATGCTTATTGCTGTTCCTTTATCAGTGATGTTTCCGATCTTGGCATTGACAATCATTGGTTGTTTCGCATTCTCGATATGAACAAAATAATATATATTGTCTTTCATTTTCCCTCTTAAAGTATCCATTATTTCCAAAGCTTCTTCCGGTGGACTAACATTCATTTTATCCATCAAACTGTAGTATTCCTTCACATCCTCAGGTGGTTCCTCCCCATTTTTACCGCCTGATTTCCACCATTTATCCCAAAGTGGTCCCCAAAATCCTTGACCCCAATCTTGCATATAATAAAGTGGTGTATGTGTCCATATGATCGATGCTTGTAACTCGTTTGCTGTATTTCGAGTACTCCATAATGTCCCGTCAATTGTTTTAACAGTCACATGAATCCCTATCTCTTTCCACATCTCTGTTAGTAGCTCTGCAAGTGGGACAATATCTGGTGCTGCGGCTTGTACTTCGAAGGGAATCGAGAATCGTTTTCCGTCAGGACCAATTCTAAATCCATCCGCGCCTTTTTTCATTCCCATATCATCTAATAGTGCATTTGCTTTTTCTAAATTAAATGTGCTATCAATTACTTCAGAAGGATCAGCGAAACCAAAATAGAGTGTATCAATTACTTCATCCCGATCAATCGCATAATTCAAAGCTTGTCTAAAACGTAAATCATTCACGACTTCGCGCCATACCGGATCATCATATGTTAAATTTAAGAAAATATCGGTTGGTGTTAAGTGCATATTTGCTAATATTGCTTCATATCCTCCTTTTTCAGCATTTTCTCGATAAACAGGCATTTTGGCGAGCGCCGTCGCCTCTCTATTGAAATCAACTTCACCGGCGATCACCTTTAAGCCAGTTACTTCAGTATCTTGTACAATGGCACTCTTAATAGAATCAATATAAGGTAACTGATTCCCTTCAGCATCCACTTTAAAATAATATGGATTTCTGTCATACAATCCATGGGTTTTAGTCATTTCCGTAAGCATCCAAGGATATAAAACAGGGAACCCTACGGCATTAGAATGACTCATTTCTCTTTCATTAATATCCATATAGTTAAAGAAGTTGACCCAATCTGTTTCTTGGTCCTCCTCAAAATCATGCTCAGCAATTAGTTTTTCTAGCTCAGCTGGCTCTGCATAATCTTTGTGAAATTGTTTTAAATAATGTGCTGGTTTTAAAAGATCGGCATATCCACGCCAGTTTTGAATCGCTAAACTAATTGGAAAACCACCATTAGATTCTGCAAAAGAAATTTTGAACGTAAATTCGTCCACAATTTCTAGTTCCATTGGTGAACCATCAACGTTCCCTCCAGAATGCAGCCAAGCAGGCAATATCGGCATAATTTCCTCATTAAACTGGACATCCTCAATGGCAAATCTAACATCTTCAGTTGTAACTGGCTCTCCATCGGACCACTTTAAACCTTCCCTCATATAGAATGTAAAGACTTTTTGATCGTCAGTTACTTCATAGTCTTTAAGCACATTTGCTGTAACTTCTTCGCCTAGAATACCTGGAGTATTTAATAGCGGCTCATTACTCATAACAAATAGGTCTGGGTCCCAGTTGACGGATTGAGCTACCGTATTAAGTGTTCCTCCATACTTACCAATCTCAACTGTAAGAAATTCATGAGGCATTTCATTTGGTATTTTTGGCTCTAATGGTATCCTATCTTTTACATCTGGCAGATCCATATCATCGAGCATCGGAGCTTGATGAAACTCGCTTATTTCTGAAACATCCACTACCTTTGTTTCTTTATTTCCTTCATCCTTTTGATCTCCCTTTTCCTTGTTCACAGTAGGGTCACTTTTTGGTGAACAACCAACAATAATCATAGAAAATAGTAATAAAAAAATGAAACTAGATTTAACAGATATTCTCATCGATTTCCCCCCTTAACGAATTCTGCACCAGCAATAGATTAACCATTCCTAATACTTAGTTAATAACTATGGCGCACCTCCCTTCTCCAACTTTTAGTGTAAATACAGTTCGGATAAATATCTCATAGGGAATGTTCTTTTGTTTCCGACGCGATCATTTTATTTAAATTGAGACCAAAAGAACGTAACCTTCAAGCTAGAACCTATTACTGAATTCTTACAGCAAAATCGATCCTTTCTCTCCTAGGATTTTCTTTCCAATCATCCCAAGACAAACTGTATTCGCTAAGCACTTTTTCAATTCTTTTTCTAAATGGTAATCCTTCTTGCATAATCACGCGTTCCATAGGATCTTCTCGATGGTCGAGCTTAGATTGCACCCAATTATTCAATTTATTTCGGTAACCCTCCACTTGCTTCGGGTATAAATCTACAAGATTATTTTCTTCATTCGGATCTTTTATTAAGTCATATAATTCAACAGGAGGTCGTGTAAAAGGACCGGAGTCATAGGTTTCAATATATTTAAATCGATCAGTTCGGATTCCTCTCGCTGCTTGCCAAGCACATTCGCTCAAATATATCTCCTTATGATGTTCTACTTGATCCCCTCGAATAAGTGGCCATAGACTTTTTCCATCAATATTCTTTGGGGTTTCAAGGCCAAGTGATTCTAGAATAGTCGGCATTATATCAACATGTTGTACAAGATTAGAAATTCTAACGCCAGCTGGAATATGTCCAGGCCAACGAATAATGACCGGTATATGGACAGTTTCCTCATATAGCCCGCAATGATCCCAGTAAATATCATGTTCAGTTAGACTTTCACCATGGTCTCCGAACAGAACCAACAAAGTGTCTTCCTGAATCCCCTCGTTGTACAGAAATTCGTCTAAATCTTTTAGGAGATCATCCAAATATCTAATCTCAGCATCATATAAAGCATTTACATAATTTACATCAGTAATTTTTCCAAGCAAGTCATAATGATGATATTTAAAAAAAGGATATGCTGGATGATTGAACGCCGGCTCCATACTTTTGTTAGTAGGGTCATAAGGATCTTTATTAGAATCATAAAATGATGGAATATACTCTTTTGGCGGTAAATATGGTGTATGTGGGTCCCAGTAATGAAGAAATAGAAAGAAATCTTCATCTTTATGTTCTTTAATCCAAGGTTTTGCCAATTTATTAATTGCCTGTCCATCAATCCATCTAGTTTTACCGACTGAATTCATATAATATTGATAGCCTCTGGCAAACCATTCTTTTAGGTTATACATATTATCGACTGCAGCTGTTGTATATCCTGCTTTTCGAAGTATCGCAGGCAACCAATCATATTCTTTTGGCAGATAAGTAGAAGGCGAACCATGAGAAACTACACCTGTTGTTAATCCAACGTTTCCTGTAAAAATACTAGTATGAGCCACCTCTGTAGGTATGTCCGATGCGTAAGCGCTTTCAAATAAAGCGCCTTGACTTGCAATATGGTCTATATATGGACTAGTAGGAAGCCTATATCCATAACTTCCTAATCTTTTAGCCCTTAGAGTATCTAATGAGATAAAGATTATTTTCATTTGTTCCCTCCTCGTATACCTTAATTTTCGATAAAAGATTATTCTCTTTCTACTATCTTACTTTCCAAGTAATAATTAGTCATGGTCTATAAGGACATGTTATTGGCTCATTCGGCCAATTCAGAATTGACTTTCTAGTGATTTCACTTCCAGCTTATAAATGACAATATAATGATTTTAAATACGAAGACAAAAAAACCGAAAGGATAATAAATCTCCTACCGGTTTTTTACTTGGGACTATGTGTATTATTTCTGATACTTAGATATTCAGCTATTTCTTTAGCAATTTATTATAGTTAAGTCAGTGGTTTTGCTATTTCTTTATTTGTCACATCGAGTACATCTAGTAGGAATACAAATACTGGAATTCCTATAATTAGTCCCCAAACCCCAAAATAGTTTTGGGAAAAGATAAGAACTACGAAGGTATAAAAAACAGGCAAATCTGTTTTTGAGGACATTAACTTCGGGTTTAAAATATATGCTTCTACCGCATGGATAATCATGATTGCGATTATCACATAAATCACCTTAACAGCTCCTCCAATTGTATATGCTATTAAGCAAAGTGGGATAAGTGAAATGATCACACCTGCTACTGGAATGAGCCCCAGAAAGAATATCATAATCGCCAAACCGAATATTTGTGGAAATCCCATAATCATCAATGCTACTACAGTTAGCACACAGTTAATAATAGCAATGATGAATTGAGCTTCAATTACCTTTCCAAATGTACGCGTGAATTTTCTCCCAAAAAATTCAATCTCATAATAAAAAGGAGCAATCTTACTGCTTTTAAATTTATTCGTAAATTCTTGTAAGCGTGGTTTTTCTAATAAAAAGAACAAACTTAAAATCAAGGCTATTAGTACCTGAATACTAGTTTTACTAATATCAGTAAATGACTTGAGTAAGAAAGATAGGCCGTTCTCTAAATATGCTGCAATTTGATTGTTAGAAATAACCGTTTCAATATAATTAATTAGTACATTATCATGAGGCTGTGTATAAAAAGCTGTTATCCGTTTGATGAGCTCACTAATTTCGATTGTAATGATCGGTAAATATTTCACTAATCCGAATGTTAACAGGCCTACAATTAATGTATACATTAGTAAAACAAGCAATCTTCGATTTAATGGCACACGCCTTACAGCAAATTCTACAAGACGATTCATTAAATAAGAAAATATAAATGTAAGTAAGATTAAATTAATCATACTTCTCATCATAAATAGAATAAAAACGATTAAAGCGAAAATAATGAAACGTTTTATTCCCTTTTTCTGAAAAACTTCTGTGATACCATTCATCTAGATCATTACCCCTCCATGAATATAGATAGCCCATATATAGATACTTCTCAGTTTATTATCAACTTATACGTAGCAGTTTACAAGCAGATAATGATGTTTTTTTCATATTTTTAAAAAGATAATTGTATTTTGTCTTTTTTTGTCGTTGTAAAAGTAGATTTTTCAAAAACCGCCATTCGTTTAAATTTGATTAGTAGTATGATATCATTCAAAATAATGAAAACCGATTTTCCCATTAATGGAGAAAAATCGGCTTTCATTCATTGGACTAACGAATTCTATTTCTTACTAAAAATATGAATAATCTTATTATATAATGGTTCAAGATAACGGCTTTTTGACATAACAATGTATGTGACTAAGAATGCGATAACTGCTCCTGCCAGTACGTCAAGTGGATAGTGTACTCCGACAAAAATTCGTGATAGAGCCATACAAACAGCGAATACTAATAGAACAGTACCAATTTTTCTTCGTTTCCAAAAAAGCGCAAATGCTAATGCAAAAGATCCTGCAGAATGATTACTCGGGAAAGAGGGGTCTAAATCTGATTTATCACTTAGCAAATGAACCGCATGTGTGACAAATGGACGTGGACGAAAATATATCATTTCGATTATTTTGTTTGCTCCCAGGACAATGACCGTAATTGTAATTGCTAACAATACAATTTGTCGATTTTCATATTTATTTCCCGATTTAGAAAACCAAAGCCACACAAACACCAAGCCGAACATAATTGGGCCGTATGTAGAAAATAATAAAACCAATTGATCAAGCAGATTACTTTGCCCTGCAAACTGATTAATCTTTTCAAAAAGCTTAAAGTCTAAACTCATATTGCCTCTCCCTACTTGTGGCTTTTTCACCATTTTATTATACATATTCCTTCCTTAAGGTTGCACTCATTTTCTCTCAATCAATTTAATTATGCTGGGGGTTTCCTTTCCAAGTCCAACATAGTGTCAACCTACAAAAAAAGAGATGTAGTTTCATCCATTAAACTAAAAAAGTCTCCACTTCAGAAATCGAATCGAGTGGAGACTTTTCTGTTACACATTATTTGCTTAGTTCATCATGAATTAGTTTGATATTATAATGTAAATATTTCATGTATGTGTCAACTTCCTCACCTGGCTTTCCAATTTCATCAGAATAAATTGGCTTCTTACTAAATGGAATCCCCGTTTCCTTTGATACAGTTTCCATTGGTCTTGCATCTACATTAGACTCGATAAAGAGAACCGGAACTTGACGTTCTTTAACAAAACTGACTAATGATTTAATTTGTTGAGGTGATCCATTCTCCTCTGTATCAATTTCCCAAATAAATCCTTCTTCTAAACCATAATGGGCAGCCATATATTGGAAGGCACGTTCACTTGTCACGAGGATACGTTTTTCTTTCGGGATATCATTAATTTTCTGTTCATATTCTTTATTAATTTCTTGTAATCTGCTTATATATTCATTTCCTCTTTCCTCGTAATAATCTTTGCGATCCGGATCTTTTTCCATCAAGGCATCCCGCATATCTTCAGCCATTTTGATACCCACATCAGGGTCAATAAATGCATGTGGGTTGATTTCTTCATCCTTACCATCATCACCACTTAAATACATCGGCTCCACACGTTCTGTCAAACTATAAATATTTTCTTCCTTTTGTCCTACTGAATCAATCATTTTAAAGAACCAACCATGTTTTCCACCTTCAAGGTTTAAACCATTATAAAATAAGATGTCTGCATCCGTTGCTTTTTTTACATCTTGTGGGAGTGGTTCATATTCGTGCGGGTCAGTCCCTGTTGGTACTAGGTTATGAATTTCAACCGCATCGCCGCCTATTTCTCTAGCAATGTCCTCAATAATCGTAAAAGATGTAACAACCTGTAATGGTTTATCCTTGTCGGATGTTTTTTCCTTTGGATTATCGTCCTTTCCACAGGCAGCGAGTAAAAAAACTGCCATACTTGCCACAATTATTCCTTTAAAGATTTTTCCCATTTTTTCATACTCCCCTTTTAAAGATAATGTTCATTATTTGTTATTGATCAATGGCCGCTCTCTTTTTATTGCTTTTAAACATACGCCAAAGAATCCCTTGCTTTGGAGAAAAAATAAATGCGCCTAGGAATATAGCAGTAGTTGCCAAAGCAATAACTGGTCCTGAAGGCAAATTATAGACAAAACTACAGTATAATCCGATGATCGAAGAAAGTGCGCCAAAGATGGCTGCTAGTACGATCATAGTAGATAATCGATTGGTTAAAAGATACGCCGTTGAAGCTGGTGTAATCAACATTGAAACAACAAGGATAACGCCAACAGTTTGCAAGGAAGCAACTGTCACGAGTGTCAATAGAACCATAATGCCATAATGAATAAAGCGCGTTTTTAACCCGTACGCAGCTGCCATCGTTTCATCAAAGCTTGAAACAAGCAATTCCTTGTAAAAAAGGATGACAACTAGGATCACAATAGCCCCTATAACTAACGTCAGCCACATATCCGATGATCGAACAGACAACACATTTCCAAATAAGATTTGAGTTAGATCCGTCGCGCTTTGAGCCTTCGTAATAAGTATGATCCCTAAAGCGAATGCAGCTGAAAAAACAATACCAATCGAGGAATCATTTTTGACGCGGCTATTTTGACTAATTGCTCCAATTCCTAGAGCCGTCAGCACACCAACCACTACAGCTCCATAAAAATAGCTAATACCTAACATATATGATATGGCAACACCAGGTAAAACAGCATGCGATATGGCGTCACCCATCAAAGCCATACCACGTAAAACGATGAAGCTGCCTATGACACCGCAAATAATCCCGACCATAATAGATGTAATCATTGCCTTTTGTAAAAATTCATAAGTCATCAAATCATGAAAAAAATCCATTATACTCCAACCCCCAAACTTCCGAGCATGGTTAGTGGCGCTTGATAAGCCGCTTGCATCAACTCTGGTTGGAAAACATCATCTACAGGTCCAGCACCGATTAATTTCTTATTAATAAGAACTAATTCATCGAAATAACTTTCTACTTTAGTCAAATCATGGTGAACGACGAAGACAGTTTTCCCTTCATCTCGTAACCCCTTAAGAATCTTGATAATAACTTCTTCGCTCGATACATCTATCCCAACAAATGGTTCATCTAGAAAGAAACAATCTGCTTTTTGGGCCAATGATCGAGCAAGAAAGACCCTCTGCTGCTGGCCGCCTGATAGCTCACCAATTTGACTATTTGCATATTTGCCCATCCCAACTTTTGTAAGACACTCCATCGCCCACTCTTTATCCTCTTTTTTAGGTCGCCGCAAAATACCAAGCTTAGGATAAGTTCCTAAAAGCACTGTGTCTTTTACGACAATCGGGAAGTCCCAATCAATGTTTGAGCGTTGCGGTACATAGGCAATTTTCTTTCTCACTTCGGCAATCGGCTTTCCATCTACTTCAACTTCTCCTTTATCCTTCGGTATCAAACCTAGCATCGCTTTCATCATTGTTGATTTCCCCGCTCCGTTTGGTCCAATAATACCGATTAGCTTTCCAGTATCGACAGAGAAGCTAATATCTTGAAGAACCACGTTTCCATGGTAGGAGACACATAAGTGACTCACTTTTAATTTTTTCTCTATCATAGTTCGCACCTTCTTTTTTCTAACAGTATATTTTATATTTGTCCTTCCCAAATCAGCGTTACCATATGATAAGTAATCGCCTTGGATAAATTTTCAAATGCAAGTTTACAAACCTAGCAGTTTTCTAAACAATTTTATAAGTATTGATTTCATTACTTCTTCTCTTGAAATATACAGACCACTCCTTTACCCCAATTATTATTTAATAATCAACAGTCATTTCTTTTTAATAATTCGTTGTTTTTACTTTACCATACACAAATAAGTTTGCCAAGGGCAACTTATCACTTTTAATTATTTATTCATGTAAAGAAAAAAGGTTCTCCGAAAAAAATTAAAAGACCCTTCCTACAAATAGGAAAAGGGTCAAATTAAACTTCGAATAAATTAA
Source organism: Lederbergia lenta NBRC 16444 (assembly GCF_001591545.1). GTDB lineage: Bacteria > Bacillota > Bacilli > Bacillales > Bacillaceae_C > Lederbergia > Lederbergia lenta. The sequence continues at coordinate 635,862 of NZ_BCVC01000001.1, read as the reverse complement.
CTTGTATGCATTGTTCACTTTTTTCAGGTCGAGAGGATAATAGTTTAAGACCCATAGCCATCTCTCTATACTTTAAATACTTGAATCGCCTTCAGTAACTTTTGAGAAATATGCTCTAATTCTTTTGAATCAATCGATGCTTGATCAATCGATTCAAGTTGTTTAGCAACATCCTTTTGTATCTTTGTTGCCATCTGATTACTATGGCTTGTGTTCTCATTCATCACATGCACGGTTGCAGATACCTCTTCTGAATTTGCTGATATTTCATGAATAATCGCGGTTACTTCTTTAATTTGTTCTGAAATACCTTGTATAGAGGTCATAATTGTGCGGAATTGTAAACCCGCTTCTTCCATTGCTTGATTGCTTTTTATGACTTCCTCTTTTCCTTTTGTTACCTTCAAAACTGTTGACTTTGTTGAACTTTGAATCTCTGAGATTAATGCCCCAATATCTTTCGTAGCATTTTGAGACTGCTGTGCTAATTTTCTAACCTCATCTGCAACGACTGTAAATCCTTGACCGTGCTCCCCAGCCCTTGCAGCTTCTATGGAGGCATTTAATGCAAGCAAATTAGTTTGGTCAGCTATTGAACTGATAATCCCTGTTATTTGTGCAACTTGATTTGATCTTACGTCTAACTCTTCAATTAATTGGACTGATTCACCAACCGTTTTATTTACCTTTTCTATTTCAGTTACAGCATTAGAAATATAGCCTTGTCCTTTTTCAGCTTCAGCAGACATAAGTACCGAGTTACTGGAAACTTTTGATGAAGCTTCTGCTATCTTTTGTATATCTATGGCGATGGACTCAAATGCAACCGCACTTTCTTCCGTGCTTGCCACGGTTTCAAAAGATAAGTGTGCAACATGTTGAATACTCTCATTCGTTTGATCAGATAAATTTCGATTATATACGGCATTTTCCGAAAGTCGAAGGGAAGAACTCGACATTATTTCGGCAGTATTGGAGGTATCTATTATCATTTTTCTTATACCTTCAACCATGTTTTTAAGAGAATCCGTAAGCTGACCAATTTCATCTTGTCTGTAAGTGCTATTTTCTAGTTGACTAGCAATTTGTAAATTACCAATCTCTACCTCTTTCATCATCTCTGTAACCTTCTTAATAGGTTTTGTCATTCTGCGCGCAATAATTAAAGCGACCACGAGTGAGAGCAGAAAAGTGATAGCTCCAACAATGATTGTCACTTTTGCAATTTCGCTTGTTTCTGTCGTTAATTCTTTAATTGGTACGCTTGAGAATAATGTCCAATCTGTGTTTTCCATTTTTTTCGTTGTAACTAGCTCATTATGTTTTGAAAAAAAAGTTATTGTATCGGTCTCCTTAAAGTTTAGCTTTTGTATTTCCTTCACTAATAGACTACTTTCATTTTCTCCTTTTTCAACACTATTCACAATGACTTCCCAATTGTTATTTAAAATAGATAGATATCCGGTTTCGCCCAGTTTTATCTCTTGAATACTTTCATTAAATACACTATTATCAATCTCAGCCAAAAGCACTCCTTTGCTATTAGCAACTTCTCTTCCTAAAAACACAGCATGCCCTGTCTCACTTTCTTCATTTGGTATGGATAGCCAAACAACAGTACCCTTAGCAGTATGTATTTGATCCAACATTTCTTTCATTTCTGGTGATTCAGTATTGATACTAAATTCATTCTTCTCACCATATATTTCTTTTTCGGAAACAATTATTAAACTCTTAATATCATTACTCGTAACAGATTGATGTCCTAAATATTGATCTAGTGTATTTTTTTGTAAAATATATTCGTAGGAACCTTCTTCACTTCCAAACGTATCTAATCCATCACTAACATTTTTAGATGTAGCGATATTTAAAGTGATTCTCTCCATTTCAGCTACTTTTTGTTCATAATTTCTCGCTACTTGAGTAATCAATTCCTGTGTAACATCACTTACTTTGTCACGAATAAGCGATGATGACACCTCATAAGAAAAAAAGCCAATGAAAATAATTGGAATCATTGAAAATAATAACAGATTAACAAGTAATCGCTTTCCAATTGATGGACGCAAAAATACATTTCTAAAGTTTATTCTACTTCTCATACCTAACCATCCTTTAATATAAAATATGCTAAATAATAATTGTGGTTCTTATGTTGTCCCCTATAAGTAAATTTCCTTTTAACCAATCATATTAATTTTCCATATACATAAACTCCATTCTTCTTTCATACAACGCTTACATTTTTCGGTATTAAAATATCCATAAATCTCATACTTGATTTGAAGCATTATGGTTAGTGAATTTTCAGAATATTTTTCGGATTATATCTTTGAAATTAATTTTCCTGTACTTTTATCCATACTTTCCAAAATCTAAGAAAACAACACTTAAAATCCATTTTACTAGTAAGATATCACAAATACAAGTACTATTGTCACAGGTATTAAGAATCAGCCGTTTTTGATGATTATTGTTTAAATTTTGTCTTTACTCTAACTATTTTCTTAATCATATAAATCATTCTTCACACAAAAAGACTGCCGTAACTTTTCACGACAGTCTGACTGCTCCCTTATAGAAGAGCTATTCTTTATTAAAATAAACCTTGCGTATCCATAGCTACAGGTCTTTCACAAGTGCTTTCCATTGTATAAACTTTTTTTTCTTTTGAGGAGAGTAAGAATCCATACATTGATTCCAATACATGATAACCAATCTTTCCATTTGCTCTATTTTGTCGTTTATCACGGATTGCATGAGCTAATTCTGCCACTCCTAATCCTCTTCCCGAATCCGCATATGGATGAGAGTGTGGTACTTCCTTCCATTCAGGATTATCTTTTCGACTTAGTTGAACATAACCGTCAAAATAATTTGGATCGGGAACACGAATCGTACCTTCACTTCCGTAAATTTCTATATTCGGTAAATGGTGACCGCCAAATACATCAAAACTCATAACCATCGTTGCTAGTGCTCCATTTAAGAATTGTAAATTACCTGCAATATGAGTTGGTGTTTCTACATTAATTTCTGTACCATATTTAGGTTTGCTCGTAATTAATCTTTTTTCAAAGCCCTTCTTAGCCGTTGCAGTAATTGATTCAATTGGCCCAAGTAATTGAATTAAAGATGTTATGTAATATGGACCCATGTCAAATAGGGGGCCGGCTCCTTCTTTATAGAAAAAATCAGGATCTGGATGCCATGATTCTGGACCTTTCCCCATCATAAATGCAGTAGCTGATAACGGTGTTCCAATCCATCCATCGTCAATTAATTTTCTAGCTGTTTGAACCCCTGCTCCTAAAACTGTGTCAGGAGCACAACCAACATACAATCCTTTTCTATTCGCAACATCAAGTACTTTTTTTGCATCTTGCATACCAATTGCTAGTGGTTTTTCTACATAAACGTGCTTTCCATGTTCCAATGCTAAAATACTAACATCTGCATGTGCAGCAGGAATAGTTAAATTAATAATGATATCTATCTGCGGATCAGCTAATATTTGTTCAACAGTGAGCGCTTTCGGAATAGAGTACTCCTCTGCTCTAGCTTTAGCCTTTTCGATATCAATATCTGAACAAGCTACAACATCTAGAATATTGAATGTTTGGCAATACTTTAAATATTGACTGCTAATATTACCACAGCCTATTATACCAATTCCTATCTTTTCAGACATAATAAACCTCCATACTCTTCTATTCTTTAGAAAATAAACGTTTACCAATACTATCAATATTATTATATCTTATTCTAGTTATATTTTTAAAGTTTGTATTGTTTAACTTAATTTATCCCTTTACCGCTCCCCCGGTAAGTCCCTTCACCACTTTTTCTTGAGAAAATAGATATATTACTAGTAATGGGAGACTTGCTAATGTTAAAGCTGCCATAAGGCCTGGTACATTTACTGAGAACTCTCCTTTAAATGCTTGTAGACCAAGAGGTAGTGTCATACTTTCTGGGCTTGATATTAGCACAAGTGCAAATATAAATTCATTCCATAAAGATATTGCATTATAAATAATTACTGCCATCAAAGCTGGCGTTAGCATGGGTAAAATGACATGTCGAAAAATTCCTAAATGGTTACAGCCATCAATTTTAGCCGCTTCTTCTAATGATTTTGGAATATCTCTCATGAACTGGGTTAAAATAAAGATAGAAATTGGTAAACTAAAAGCAATATAGGGTCCGATCAAAGCAAGTAGGGTATCATAGACTCCCATACTCTCAGATAGTTTGAAAATCGGGATAAGGGTAGCATGAATAGGAAGCATCATTCCTGAGATAAACAATAGAAATAAGGCTCTGTTAAATCGAAAGTTCATTCTACTTATTGGATAACTTGCTAATGCAGCAACTATTACGACTGTTCCGACCGATATAACTGTTACTACAATACTATTAGAAAAATATTTAGTTAATCCTAATTGAAAAACGTTCACGAAGTTCTCTATATTAAAGGAAGTAAACATGGAAAAGGGCTTTTCAAAAAAATCACTTTGAGTTTTTAGTGCAGTAGATATCATATATATAAAAGGGTACCCAGAAATAATTAGTAACAGTAGTCCTACTAAATAAAGTGGTGTCTTTTTTACTGTATTCATTTAAATCATCTCCCCTTTCTTTTGTCTGAAATAATCTAGTAGTTGGATCAAAATCGTAACTACTAAAGCGATTAAAAACATGATGAACGCTATTGCACTTGCGTAACCCATATTAAAGTTAACAAAAGCTTGCTTAAACATGTAAGTTCCCATTAATTCAGTAGCATGATTCGGTCCTCCACCAGTCATCACATAAAAAATATCAAATGCTTTTAGAGATCCTACAATCGCCAAAATAGAAGAGGTTACGATTGTTGGAAATAAAAGTGGCAAAGTAATATGAACAAATCTATGAAGCGGATTTGCTCCATCTATTTTTGCAGCTTCATATAATTCTTCAGGTATGCCTACAATGGCAGCACGAAATAAAATCATATAAAACGGTGCAAAGTTCCACACTATTACCAACAAAACAGCAATCATTGCTGTGCCTTTTTCACTAAGCCAAGCGATATTTTCAAAGCCTAGTAAATTAAGCAATTGATTAATCGAACCATTAATTGGATCGTACATATATACCCATAAAATTCCGATTGCTACGGTTGACATTAAATAAGGAAAAAAATAGACACTACTCATTAATCGAATTCCTCTGATTGGTGCAAACAACATTAAAGCCATAATTAAGCCTATAGGAATTTGTACGAATACCGAAGTTATAGTAATCCAAATATTATTCTTTAAAGCGGCCCAAAAAGTTGGATCTTGAAAAAGTCTGAAATAATTTTGCAGACCAACAAAAGTACTTTCGGCCCCGCCCCGCCAATCAAAAAGACTATAATTCAAAGTAGCAATAATCGGATAAATAACATATAACGCATAAATAAATAAAGCTGGGGAAACAAAGAGTGCAATCGTTAAGACATCTTTCATTTTGTTTTTATCGACAATTGTTTTTACATTCAGCATTGTTCTCGATTCCGTTTTCGATGTGCTTACGTCCTGCATAGTAGTTCCTCCTCTATATAAAGGAGGGGAGTCTCCCCTCCCTACTATCTATTACTCTAATGTTTCTTTAGCCATTTTCTCCATTTGTTCGGCTGCTTCTTCTGGTGTAATAGTAAGTCCAAATATAGCCTGAGTAGTATCTTTATGTAACTCAGCTAATTCGGCCGGAAGTGTCTGATCATAAGGCATTTGCAAGTAATTGGCATCTTGAGCCACTTTATATATTCTACTAATCAATTCATCTTCCGGTTCAACACCATTTATCGCTGATAAGGAACCAGTCTTATGCGTATATGCTTGAGCTGTTTCCACGCTTGTTAACTCTTTAATAAGCTCTGTGGCTAAATCTGGATTTTTACTTTTGGCTGACACTGACCAGACAGGCGCCGTTGAAGCTCCATGATCCTCTAGACTGCCAGCCCCTCCATCAATTTTAGGAAAAACAAAGAAATCTAGTTTTTTCTCAAAATCAGGTGCTTCTGTTTTTGTATTGTTAACAAGAGAAACAGACATATCCATCATGGCGGCCTGTCCTGAATATAATAACTGTCTACCTTGTCCCTCATCATAAGGCACACCATTAAAACCATGGTTGAAAGCTTCCATTTCTACTAATTCCTGAATATATTTACCTGCCTCTATATACGCCTCATCATCAAAGCCTCTCCCATCACGAGCGAATGCTTCATTAAATAATTCAGGTCCCCCGATGCGGCTTGCAAAATTCATTAGGTAGTAAGCTCCCGGCCATTTTGTCTGGTTTGCTAAAGCAATTGGAATCACATCATTTTCCTTTAATGTTTTAATGATTTCTACCCATTCTTTATATGTTTCTGGAGCAGTAAGTCCATATTCGTTAAAAATTTCCTTGTTGTAAAATAGTAAATCTAGAGATATCCCTAGAGGAAGCCCATAAACCTTATCTTCAAATGTACTATTATTTAAAGCTAGTTCATTAAAATGTTCCTTGTCAGTTTTACTTGTTACATCCAATACTTGATTCTGATCAACAAATTCTTTTAGCCATCCGCCTCCCCAGCTATGGAAAACATCAGGTGGCGTACCTCCGGACATCGCAACAACAAGTTTTTGTTTATAGGCATCATTTGCTGTTCGAAGCATTTTCACTTCCACATCAGGATTTTTTTCTTCAAACCTCTTAACAGCTTCCTGATAAACAACTTCTTTTTCACCCGGATCAATGTACCAAAATTCTAAAGTTTGTTTGTCGGGCGTTAATTTCCCTTTAGATTTAGCCTCACCTGATGAGGAATTACCTCCTGGTGCACAACCACCAATTATCAAAGCAAACAAAAATATACAAAGCAACAACGGTCGTTTCATAAATTTTTCCCACCTTTTTAATATGTTAGTTATCTAATTTCTTAGGAATTTTTATAATCCCTTTTAAGTATCCATTTTAAATGTAATCGTTTACATTATTTTCGAACTTATTACTTCTTTGCCCCACACGATTCTCTAATAATTAAATTAGTTTGCAACATTATCCTCTCTTTTCGATATTCTGTTCCTTTCATACTTTTAAGTAGTAATTCCATCGCTTTATTGCCCATCTCAGTCATTGGCTGGGCAATGGTTGTGATCCCAGGATCAAAAACGGAAGAAAAACCAATATTATCAAATCCTACTACTGCTAAATCTTCTGGAACTCTTACACCATACACTTTTGCAGCCTTGATTGCCCCAATTGCCATTACGTCGTTTGCCGCAAATAAAGCAGAAAAAGGTTTATTTGAATTCAACAAAGCAATTGTTTGATCGAATCCTGATTCTAAAGTAAAGGCTCCCTCTTTAATTAAATCACTGTCTACTTCTAATCCTTGTTGAATGATGGCTTGCTTATATCCTTTAAAACGATCTTTACTCAGATAGTTACTAAGTGGACCGGATATATGTGCAACTTGCTTATGACCTAATCTAAGCAAATGCCTTGTTGCCATTATTCCACTCTTAATATTATCGATTGTTACCATAGCTGCATTTACGGACTCTTTGTATTCAGATGCAATTACTACCGAATATTCTTTTACAAGTTCGTTCAAAGTGTCACTATCCATTTGGGCAGATAATAAAATCATTCCATCTACTTGTCTTTGTTTTAGGACATTTAAAAAGTCATATTCCTTATTAATATCTTTGTTTGAATTGCCTAATATAACACGAAAATTATTTTTACTAGCAGTGTGTTCTATTCCCCCCACAATATGCGAAAAGACAGTATTTAATATATTTGGAACGACTACTAGGATTGTATTTGTCTTATTTTTTCTAAGATGTCTAGCCAACACATTTGGCTGATAATTTAACTGCTTAATACTACTTAAAACTCTTTTTCTAGTTTCTTCTTTCACTTCTTCAGGATTCTGTAATACTCTTGAAACAGTTGCTGTCGATACATTAGCTAATTGAGCTACATCTATCATTTTAACGATAGTATCTTCCTCCCTCCTAACCTTAATTTGTAATCGGTTACATTCAGTATACAAAGGTCCCTTCGCAATTGCAACACTATTTCGATTTGTTTGAATTTATTATTTTGACTTTATACAATATGATTAAATATAAATTCATTTTCATATGGGAAAGCCGGATTCCCCTTGGAAGCCGGCTTTTATATCAATTAAATTAAAATCAATGTTCTCTCTCTTGCAATTAGCACATTCCAATCAGTCTCATAGCTAATCCAACCAAACTTTCTGGCAGCCTCCTTAACCCCTTTTTCGTTTCTACCACAGATAGCTTGTCTTATCTGTTTTACTTCTAAATCAAAAAAGAAGGGAGCATCTCGGTATGCATGAAATTGAGCCATTCCCATAAATTTATAACCAACCATCCCTAAACTAAGTTCTTTTTTATGCCCACCATAAATCCTTTGCTCCATCTTCAATAAGAATATCTTTTAAAAATGAAACTGCCTTTGTAAAGCCTTCATTCACTCCCATTAAACCATCTTCATGTTCGATACTTACAGCGCCTTGATATTCGATTGTTTGAAGAGCACTAATAATATCTCTCCATACATCTTCCCCATGACCATACCCTACAGTTCTAAATACCCATGACCGATTTGCAATGTCACGATATGACTTCGTATCAAGCACACCATTAAGAGAGTTATTCTGAGAATCAATTCTAGTATCTTTTGCGTGAAAATGGAATAATGCATCCCCTAGAGCTCTAATGCTATTTACTGGATCCATCCCTTGCCAAAAGTAATGACTTGGGTCAAAGTTTGCCCCAATTTTTTCTCCACATTCACTTCTCAAGCGTAGAATAGTTTCTGTATTATAAACAACAAAACCTGGGTGTGGCTCAATTGCAGCTCTTACATTATATTCATCTAATAGTTCTGTTTGTTTCTTCCAATAAGGAATTACTTTATTTTCCCATTGCCACTCTACTACGGTTGAAAAGTCATCTGGCCACGGGCATGTTATCCAGACTGGATGTTTAGAATAGTCGGATTCGCCAGGACAACCCGAAAATGTAACTACATTTTCAACACCTAATTTTGCTGCAAGCTTAACTGTATTTACAAAAGCTTCATGATGTTCTGTGGCAATTTCTTCATTAGGATGTAGTGAATTACCATGACAACTTAATGCACTAATTTCAATCCCTCTAGATTCAAAAGCCTGCATAAATTTTTCTAATTTACTTTCATCTGCTAACAACTCTTTTGGATCACAGTGTGCATTACCAACGTAGCCCCCCGTGCCAATTTCTATCGTATTTAACCCACTTTTCTTTACATAGTCCAACATTTCTTCTAACGACATTTTTGAAAATAATACTGCGAATACACCTAGTTTCATTCTCCATCTCTCCCATTCTATTATTTTTCTGAACCTGCTGTAATTCCACTTACGATATATTTTTGAAGCAATAAGAATATAATAATAATCGGCGCTGCTGCAATTGTAGAAACTGACATTAAGTTATCCCATTGCGTGCCGTATTGCCCTATGAACTTCGTCAAGCCCATCGTTAATGGTCTAATTTTTTCTTCGGTCGCCAACGTTAGGGCAAAGATCAAATCTCCCCATGCAAATAGGAAACTAAATGTACCAACAGTTAAAACAGTTGGCTTTGTCAACGGTAAAATTATTCTAATAAAAGCTGTAAAAGCATTACATCCATCTACTACAGCCGCGTCTTCCAAACCTTTTGGAATAGATAAAAAGAATGGCCTCATAACTACAATTGCAAACGGAAGTGCAGTTGTCGTATTTCCTATAATTAATGCTAGATAACTATTTAACAGCTCTAACTTACTAAATAATATAAATAGTGGCATTGCCATCATAATTCCTGGAATCATCTGTGTGATCAATAAGATCAATATTAAAATCGATGCTCCTTTAAGACGAAATCTTGCTAAGGCATAGGCACAAGGAAGCGCAATCACCAAAGTGAATATCGCTGTTCCCGTTGCAATAATAAACGAGTTTTTCAAGTATGGCAGTAGACTTTGATCTTCAATTAAATTTTTTGCATAGGCATCAAATTGAATACTCTCTGGAATAATCATCGGTGGTGTTGCAAAAACGTCTTGTATTGGTTTAATCGAAGTTGTAATCATCCAATATATAGGAAATAAAAATACAATGGTAAATACGATAGCAACTAGGAGTAGCATGTACTGTTTAGCTGAATATTTCCTCATGCCGACTCCTCCTTTTTAATCATATAAAGATATACAAGTGAAATACACATTAAGATTAATAGGATGATTGTTGCTACCGCACCACTCGTTCCAAAGTTAAAATTAACAAATGCTTGTTCATATCCAAAGAAAGGAAGCACTTGCGTCGCATTAACTGGACCACCACCAGTCATAATTAAAATAATATCGAATACTTTAAATGTATAAATTATCCCTAATACTAAGATGACAAATAGTGTTGGTTTCATAAGTGGCATTGTAATCTTTGTAAAAGTCTGAAGCTTATTTGCTCCGTCAATTTTGGCAGCTTCATATACTTCACCTGGCAACGCTTGAAGTGCAGATAAGATTAAAATCATATTAAATGGAATACCTACCCATATATTCGTAATAATAACTGCTGCCAAAGCCGTACTCTCCTGTCCAAGCCAGTTTATTGGATTGTCAATAACATGAATATTCATTAGAATATAATTGATCACACCATAGTCAACATCAAATAACCATTTAAATAATGTTCCTGTGATCACGAGAGGCGTCATCCACGCCAACAAAAGTATAGAACGGAAAAAATTTCTAAATGGAAAATCTTGATTAAAAAACAATGCCAATAAATAACCAATTACAACTTGAAAAAAAATACATGTAATTGTATATATAAAAGTGTTTTTAAAGGCAACAAGAAACTTTTCAGATTGAAAGATTTCTATATAATTCTGTAAACCGATAAACGGGCCACCACTATTTAAATTACTAATCTTTAAATCTTGAAAACTAACAACTATATTATAAATGATGGGATAGATCATAAAACATATTACAAAAAGGACTGCGGGTAGCACAAAAAGATAGAGTGGTAAGCTTTTCTTCGGTGAATCATACATATTAAAAACCTCCTTTATAGAAAAGCGTAGTCGCCCGCTAATCTACGTACTTCCTAACGGGGTTCTAATAACGCAAAGGATACACCGTAAGCCGACAAGGTAAGCTGATGTTTACTTTTATCGTTATAAGAAACCTGAAGTTTGCTGAGCGACAGAGTTTTTATAAATAACTCTTTTAAAAATCGGACCATAAATACCTTTAATTTCTGGTGATCTTTTTAAATAGGAGAGAAAATCTCTCCTATTATTACGGCAATAAGGGCTCAATCTTTTTAGCTGCATCATCCATTACTTTATCAACTTCCTCGCCAGTTATCGCACGTTGTATTGCCTCTTGCACATTGCTAGAAATTTCCGGATATTTTGTACCATAAGCTCGAGGTTTAGCGGATTTTAATTGCTCCATAAAGACACTTACGTTTTCATCTTTTTGCCAAATATATTGCGAATCTGAACCAAGGTCTTCTCTACTTGGCAACCTCCCGCCGAGTTCGTGCATTGGCCCTAGAATATCCGGTTTCTGTGTCCATTTTAAGAAATCCCATGCTTCTTTTTTATTTTCTGAGTCGGCTGTGATTGCCCAGTTTTCGCCGCCTAAAACGGAAGCAGCATTTTTATCTTGAGGCATTAAGAACACGCCCCAATCCAAATCTGGAGAATCTTTTTCTAAAATCGGAATTTGCCAAGGTCCATTCTCCATCATAGCGGCTTTTTGTGTTTGAAATTGTACTAATACGTCCGATTGATCCCAGTTAATCATGTTTTTTGATAATGATCCTTCATTAACAAGATTTTGAATCAATTTCAAAGCCTTTTTAGCTTCAGAACTATCGAATGAATCTAAATCAGCTCCAGACTGCCATATGTAAGGCAAAAATTGAAAAGTACTTTCTTCACTTTTTTTCCCTGCCATTGCAAATCCTTTCACATCTCCATCCGTTAATTTCTTTGCTGTTTCAGCAAACTCATCCCAATTTTGAGGTGTTTTTGTAATACTAGCTTGTTCGAACATTTTTTTGTTATAATATATCGCTAATGCATTACTGTTATTTGGAATTCCGTAATATTTCCCCTCAAGCTTCGCAGAATCCATTGCCCCTGGATAATATTTATCGGCTTGTCCCCATTCTTCCACTTCTTTCGTAATATCAGCAAATACTCCCGCTTCGATAAAAGATTGGTGATCTGGATTATCAATAACCACAATATCTGGAAGGGAATTTCCAGCTATCCCTTGAAGTAGTTTTGTCTTTAAATCTGCAAATGGGATATAGGTTCTTTCAAACTTAATGTTAGGGTTTTCACTTTCATACTGTTTAATTAGAGCCTTTTGTTCTTCATCAGATGAAGAATCTGGTGCTAAATAATCCCAAATTGTAATCACAACTTGCCCATCTGCATTTTTATTATCAGTCGATTTTTCTGAATCTGAATTATTGCATGCTGCCAGAAAAACTAAACAAAGCACACTTACTAAAATCAACAGTCTTTTTTTCATATTTGACTAACCCCTTCCCTTTAGCACAGATGTTATTTCTATTTCTTTTTCCTGTTTAATTGATTCTAGAGCAGCGCCTACAATTGCAAAACTATTAATATTGTCTGCTATGTCGGTTATCGGTTTTCTATTCTCTTTAATTGCTTCTGTCATTTCATACAGAGAATACTCTCTGTCTTCAAATTCCATTGGAACTGGCAATAGCTCTTTAAACATACCATCTGCGAATGTAATGGAAGGACAATCATCATTTAATTCGATAACTCCCTTTTCCCCTACTAGTTTAAACTCTCCATTCCAAGGTGTTTCTTTCCCTCTTGTTACCCAACTCCCAAAGTAATTAATAAGTACGTTTTCAAAATTCATGATGACAGTGGCTGTACTTTTTCCATTAAACCAACTCCAAGATGGCTTCATGCTCTTTGCAAAAACCGTCGATGGTTCAACTCCCAGAATATGACGCATAAGATCAAAATGGTGGATACTCATATCTTCAATCAAAATTTCCTCATATTGATCTCTCCATCCACCAAACTTTGTAGCCCGCCTAAAGTTCCATTCAACATATTCAATCTTTCCGATCTTTTCTTTTTGAACTGCCTGTTTAACTGCTTCTATTTCAGGTCTCCAGCGATAGTTTTGACTTATCATCACAAATTTCCGGTACTGTTTTGACTTTTCCAGTAATTCTAATGCGTCTTCCAAAGTATGTGCTATGGGTTTTTCCATAAAAACATTTAAATTATTTTCTAAAGCATCTAATGCTAATCTTTTATGTGTTTGTGGGGGAGTGATGATGACCGCTATATCTGCCTTTATTTTTGAAAAGGCTTCTAAATGATCCGTAAAATATTCGACTTTATTATTTTTAATAAATTCTTTAGCGTTTAGGAGATTTTTATGATTTACATCTACAACTCCGACTAATTCTATGGCTTCAAAATTATCGATTATTTCTAACCAAGATGTCCCAAACCCCCCCGTTCCTACTTGAATCACTTTTAGTTTACTCATAATAAATCCCCTTTCTGACTCTTCAAAATATTGATGTACGTATGTCATTTCTCCTTAAAAAAATAAGAAAACCTCTTTTTTACTCTTTTCAGATAAGTAAGCGCTTTACTTTTATAGCTTAATAGATTTCTTGATGTACGTCAATCATTTTTCTTTTTTTAAAAATTTATTGATGAATATAATAACTTGCATTTGACGGTGTAACGATTTCAAGTTTAATAATTGTTTCTAGTATTTCACTTCTTTCTCCTAGTAATAGATAGTTATAGACATTCTTTACAGTAATCATAGCTTGACTAGATGGATCTTGACATATGGTAGATTTAATTATTTTCTGCTGTAGATATTTATTAATCTTTTCACTCATGTCATGACCAATTAATATTTTGTAATCCTCATATTTTTCTTCGTGTATGTGTTCAGCTATATCACCTAGAATACCGTTGGCAACGTATATTGCGTTGCTATACTTTAATGCAACCCTTTTCCATTCCTTGTCTAACTGGATATTATCACTTTTAACAGGTAATGTATGGATGTTTACATCGATTTCATTCATTTGGAAATAGGCTCTGAATCCTTTTTCTTTATTAATCATTTGAAATGTATCTTCATCTTCTCTAATAATCACTACATCTTTCAATTCTTTTGAGAACAAATGAACTAATTCAGCTGCCAAAAAGCCCGCACGGTAATAATCTCCTCCTACAAATGAAATTCGATTACTTAAAGGCACATCATTATTTAATGTGAAAATAGGAATACCTTTTCTTACTCCTTCGTTTATCACATCGGTATAAGGATCTGAATCATGAGGGGATATAACTATAGCATCATATGTATTGTGATCAATAATATTTTGTAGAAACAGAATTTGTTTTTCTTTTGGGATCGTGTCAACTCTAAATACATGAACCTCAAAGCCAAAATTTTCATATACCTGTGCTGCTTTCTTTATTTCGGATTCCATCTCATCCCAAAAATAGTTTGGCACAATAGGTAATATAAAGGCAACATTGGTTTTCTTTTGAGTTGCTAAAAACTTTGCAGCAGTATTTGGTTTATAGCCTAATTCTTCCGCTTTTCTTTTGACTCTCCTAATCGTTTTTTCACTAACGCCTTTTCTATTATTTAAGACGCGATCGACCGTTGCCGTAGATACTCCTAGTTCTTCCGCTATCATTTTTGCTGTTATTTTCACTTTACTCACCTACACTGTATTTTTCAGAAATATATTCTCGATGCTTACACATAAAGTCTTGAATTTTATTAGGAAACTCCGTTCAAATTTCCTCTTCCAAAGCAAACACTTCGGAAGAGGACTTTTCATGGTAATTCGTTATCAAGCATAGTACTAATTTGATTGCAAATCTGCAGAATCTGGATAGATCATTACTTTTATGCTCTTTTCCTTTTCAGTCATGGCTACTTCTATAGCCTTTTGAATGTCATCAAGTGGATACTGATCCGTAATCACTTTTTTTAAATCTACTAAAGGATGATCTAAACTCTTTATAGCATCCGCGTATGTATTGACATATCTAAAAACACCTAGCATATCAATCTCTGCATCGATCATTGAAGTTATATCTATTGGAATACTATCAGCTGTTGGTAGACCAACATACACAACCCTACCTCCACGCTTTACCAAATTAATCGTATCACTGACAGCATGGGCATTTCCAGAAGTTTCTATCAATACATCTATAGCTTTGTCACCAGTGGCTTCTTTCAGTTGATCTTGTACAGAGCCTTTTGATGGATCAATCACACCTTTTGCACCCATTTCTAAAGCAAGATCTCTTCTAAAAGCAACCACATCACTTCCATAAATCTCGGATATACCAAACATCTTTGCTGCTTCAATCGTTAATAAGCCTATTGGTCCTAATCCAGTAACTAATAAAGTATCTCCTGGTCCTACTTTTCCTCTTCTCATAGCATGAAAGCCGACTGATAGAGGTTCAATAAGTGCACCTTCTTCAAAACTTACATGATCTGGGAGTTTAAATAAAAAGTCGCTTTTAACTGTAACATATTCTGACCATGCTCCATCAAACGGCGGTGTAGCCATAAATTCTACATCTGCACATAGATTGTATCTCCCGGATCGACAATAATCACAATCTCCACAAGGTATTCCAGGCTCTACTGCCACTCGATCCCCTACATTAAGGTTCTTCACGTCTTTTCCTACTTTTACTACTGTACCTGATACTTCATGTCCTAATATGATTGGTTTTTCTACTACATATCTCCCAATTCTCCCATGCTCATAATAATGAACATCTGAACCGCATATACCGATACAATGGACTTTTAACAAAGCTTCATTATTTTTAGGCTCCGGTATTGGAATTTCTTTTATTTCAATCGATTTTGGTTTATTAAGTATTGCCGCCTTCATTTCGGTATTCATCTTTTTTTCCTCCTCATTATGTGTATTTTCAAGGGATCTGCAAGTAATCTTCTCAAACTATTATGTTAGAAAGTTATGCTCAATCTAATTTAATAAACTAGATCTCAATCATTCGGTTATGTAGTAACCCCTTTCACTTCCTTTTAGCTATTTTCAATTATAGCATGGAAATTTAGTTAATAGTTCTCTCTAATTAGAACGCTTTCTATATATCATTCTATGTACGATTAATAAAAAATAAAGCCGACTCCCTTATGGACAGCCGACTTTGCATATATAGCTTTATTAGTATTAAGTAAAATTAACGTTATTTCAGATGAATATCATCAACACAACATTAATGTGTCCCTTTCACACTTAGGTGTACATCCGCATTCGATGATTTTCCGTAACTAGATTGCTGCATTTTCTCTTGCAATTTTTCATAGTAAAGATCCTCATCTATCGGCATATCTACCCAATCATCTATCCAACTAGATAAATAAACGGCATTAGAAATGGCTAAGCCCTTTATTCCCTCTCCTCCAGGAGCAAGCAACTCTGCTTCATTTAAAATTGCATCTACCCAATTATTCAAAATCCCAAGATGCCCTGTTGACTTACCACGTACAGGTATATCGATTTTCCAACATTCTGGTTCACCAAAACCACCCCGGTATTCCTGATTGAATTGTCGTTCCGATTGTCTAAGTCTCCAAAATGTTAATTGATTATCCTCCACAACCAACTTACCACGATCACCGGCAACTTCAAATCGATTCGTGCCTGGCGCTTCACCCGTTGATGTAACAAAGAGACCAGTTGCTCCATTTTCATATTCTACATAAGCTGTCACATCATCTTCGACTTCAATATCATGATATTTTCCAAAACCGCTAAATGCTCTTACCCGTTTTGGCATTAGGCCTGTTGTCCACTGCCAGAGATCAAGTTGGTGGGGACATTGATTGAGCATTACTCCGCCTCCTTCACCAGCCCATGTCGCACGCCAACCACCTGAGTCATAATAACTTTGAGAGCGATACCAATCTGTAATAATCCAATTTGTACGCTTAATCTCACCTAGTTCCCCAGACAAAATAAGCTCTCGTACCTTTTGATATAGTGGGTTTGTCCGTTGATTAAACATCATGCTAAACTTTTTCCCACTTTTTTCAGCGGATTCATTCATTTGACGTACATTTTTTGTATACACACCCGCTGGTTTCTCGCAAAGCACATCTAGGCCTCTTTCAAAGGCTTTAATAGCAAGTGCTGGATGATCAAAATGGGGTGTAGCAATAATAACACCGCTAATATTTGCATGTGCGAAAAAATCATCGATAGAAGTAAATGTTTGTACTTTATCCCCAAATGTTTCTTGCGCCCACGCTAATCTATCAGGTCGAGCATCACATATAGCAGTTAAGACCGCCCCTCTTACTCTTCCTTCAAAAATACTTGTAGCGTGACTTGTCCCCATATTCCCTATCCCAATAATGCCAACCTTCACTTCGATCATTCCCATTCCCCCATGTCCATTATTGTTATATCTGATCTTTTAGATGCATTAAATTATCAAGACTAATTCTTAAGCTATCCATTGGATTACCCGGGCATATATCTTGCTCAACTGCATACCATTCAACACCAGATTTCTCTCCCCATTGTAAAATAGGAACAAAATCAATCTTACCAGTTCCAACCTCAGCAAATATCTCTTTTTCATCATTAGACATATCTTTAAGATGGATGATCGGCATTCTCTTTGCATACGGTTGGATAAAAGAAACTGGATTTCTTCCTCCTTTTTTCACCCAATACACATCTATTTCCGCTAGAATCAAATTATCCTCCGTTGGGGCTAGAAGATATTCCAATGCCGATACACCATCGATTTCCGTTTCGAACTCAAACGCATGATTATGATAACTAATTCGATAATTAGGTACATTACTAGCAATTTCATTTAATTTTTCTTTCAACTTTTTATACCCTTCCACATTCTGATAATCTTGTGGAAGAAAAGGGCATATAATATCTCTTGTTCCATACAGATCCGCTTCTTTTATCACATTTTCCAAATCATTTTCAAGACGATCTAAAGATATATGCATTCCTGCTGTACCTAATCCCGTCTCTCTCAATGCATCAGCTACTTCTTCGGGGTTATGATTAGCGGGGAGAGCTGAGATTTGGACACCTGCCCACCCCATTTCCTTTAATTCTCGAAATACTGGTGCAATCCCTTTAGTCAGCTCTTCACGTAGCGTAAATAATTGTGCCGCAAACTTTTGTTCCATTTTTTTCTCTCCTTTTTTATTCCTTAGGTAAATTCCTTTTAATAGCTAGTTAGTGTGAATATAAATGAGATTTCTAGATATGGGTTACAGATTTCACTTGCTCCCTATTGTTTATTTATTCACCAAAGAATATTAATATTGATAATAAATCTTTCACACTTAATGATTAACAATACAATCGGCAAACTATTAAAAGGGGCTTAAATTATATCCTCTACTTTTATATTAAAAGCACAGCATAGGTGTGATATTCAGCATTCATTTAGTTATCGGTTTTTTACCCAATCAGTACTTTCTGCTTGAGCTCTGTCTAACGCTTCTTGAGCACTTCGTTTACCAGTTAAAGCTGACTCGATTTCTGCCTGTAATATAAATCTAGGTTGCGATGATCCCCACGGATATCTAGGTGTCAAAGGTGTACTCATCGCTTTAAAAATTGGATTCATCAAATGGTCCACTTCTTTAACACTGTCCCATTCAAATGCTGACTTTACAGCAGGCATTAAGCCTTGCTCTTCATAGATGAATTTTTGTACGAAATCACCAGTAGCAAATTTCATCCATTCCCATGCCAACTCTTTGTTCTTACTATTCTTAGCTATTGCAATTGGGCTACCAGCGAACAACCCACCTTTACCTTCATCATTTTTAAATTCTTGGGAGAGAGCAATACGATCCTCTAATCCTTGGGCGTAAGTTTGCTTTACAAGATCACCAGGTCCCATATTTAATGAGATAGCAATATTATTATCTTTTGTTAACCACTTTTCATTTCCTTGATTACTCATAATACCCTCTGGTGCATATTCCTTCATTTCAAGTAACCAATTTAATCCTTTTAGCATCTCAGGCGAATTGAAATTAAATTTCACTTCATCCCATGCAAAGCCTTCTCCCCAATTTCCATTCTGACCTTCGGCAGCATTCACCAAAGTAAAAGCACTAGACCAATCTCCTCGAAAGTAAACACCATAGTTTCTCTCTCCAGTTTCAGGATTAGTACCTGTCATCTTTTGAGCCTTCTCCATTACCTCCTCCATCGTTGGATTATCAGATAAATATTCTACACCCCATTGATCAAACAGAAGCTTATCATAAGCAATAAATCGTGCATCCCCTAGAAAAGGAAGACCAAAAATTTGCAGATCAGTTTCATCTGGTCCTAATGCTTTCCAGCCATCGACTTGATTATCTATAAAGCTATCTAGATCAAAATCACTATCTTTGTCGATGTAAGATTGTAGCGGCTCCATAACACCTTGTGCCGCAAAGTCAGCTATGCCAGGCATTTGATACACATCTGCCTCACCTGAAGTTAGCATGGCTTGAGTTTTTTCAACATATCCTTCCCAAGGCATAATTATAAATTGTACAGTTGCTCCAGGATAATTTTTCTCAAATTCTTTCTTTAATACATCTATTCCTTTCACTTTCTCACCCGTAATTGGATCAGTTCCAGACTCCATACTAAAATTACCAATCATCTGAACCTTAAGTGTTTGTCCTTTCCATTCGCCACTTGCAGTCTCAGAATTATTACCACCTGACTCAGATTTATTACACCCTACTAGTCCACCCATTAAAACCAATATACAAACTAATATTAAATAAGTGTTCTTATGCATAAGCCTCTTAATCATCATTTTCCCCCCTTATAGATAACGCCTTCAAATAAAGTTCTGACTTTCTAATTCATTTCAACTCTACATATTTTGATTGATTCTAACTACTCCCCCTTTACTCCACTTAACGCAATACTTTGTATAATATATCTTTGTAAAAATAAATACACAATAATAATAGGTACAATACTAACTGTTGCTAATGCCATTGTTAATCCCCCTAGATTGGTACCATTTTCAAGCGAAAAACTTGCTAAATAGAGGGGCACAGTGTGCAATGCCTGATTATTAAGAACTACTAGTGGCCACAAAAAATCATTCCAACTCCAAATAAAAGACAAAATTACCATCGTCGCAGCAATTGGTCCAGCCAACGGAAAATAAACCTTAAAGAATATTTTGAATTCCCCAGCGCCATCTATTTGTGCTGCTTCACGTAAGGTATCCGGTAGCTGATCAAAAAACTGTTTGCATAGAAATAATAAGAATCCATTTACTAATGAAGGTAAAATTAATGGCCAAAAAGTATTTAATAAACCTATACTATTAAACAACTTATATAACGGAATTAAACGCGGCTCAATAGGAATCATTAAAGTTGCTAATACTATTAGAAAAAGTAATTTCTTTCCTTTAAACTTACCTTTCGAAAACGCGTATCCTCCTAAAAGTGCAGATGATACAGTTATTAAAACAGAGCTAATCGTTACAATACCAGAATTTAAATATGCTTTAAAAATCCTCCCGTTTTCAAATATAATTCCATAATTAAAAGAAGACACATTCTCTGGTATTAATCTTGGTGGAAATGGCATTGTAACATTTGCTGTTCGGTCAAACCCCACACTTATCATCCATGCAAACGGAGTCATAAGTATACATCCGAAGATTAATAGTATGATAAGTATAATGGCGTTTGATAAACGCTGTGATTGTTTCATTGTCATGGATCTTGCCATCGTATACCTACTCCCTATTTTATATTTTCATCTTCGAAATTTTTAGATTAATAAACGTAAAAACAAGAATGATCATAAACATAATATACGTTGCTGCAGACGCAATCCCAAATTCAAAACCAGTAAATCCTCGTTCATAGATGAAAGCTCCCATTGTTTGTATAGAGCGGGCAGGACTTCCACTAGGACCTCCTAATACGTAAACTTCGTTGAATCTTTGTAAAGCACCTATCCATCCGGTAATAAGCAAAAAGGCAAATGTTCCCGACATGTTTGGAATTGTAATAAACATCCATTGTTGAATACCACTTGCTCCATCGATTTTTGCCGCTTCATACATTTCAGAGGATATCGATTGTAAGTTGGCTAAACAAATAATAATAACAAAGCCAATCCAATGCCAAATTGATAATAAAATTACGGCCCACTTTGCTGTCGACGGGTCTGATAACCATGTAGATGTTGGCAGACCTAACTTAGCAAGCACAAAGTTCATAATACCCATTTCTGGATGAAGAACAAAAGCAAATATCATTGATGCAGCAACAATCGATGTTACATTTGGCAAAAAGTAAATTACCTTTAAAATGTTTTGCCCCTTCGACACTAAATTAATCAAAGATGCAAAAATAAAACCTAAAGGAACAGTGATACAAATTTGAAATATGCCAATATAAAAGGTATTCCATACTGAGTTCCAAAAGTCGCCTGATGTTAGTACTCTTTTAAAATTATTAAGTCCAGTAAAGGTTTCTATTGTTCCATTAGAGTTATAGAAGCTTAATCTTAAAGATTCAAAAATGGGATATACCATAAAAAGTAAGATTCCTAATAAGGTCGGAAGTAAAAAAATATACCAAATATACTGTGATTTATTACGTTGTTTCTTTACATTCCTTTCTACTTTTAAATTAAGTTGTGCCTGCATTGCTGTATTCCCCTCTCTCTTTAAAATCTCCCCTTATTGAAAGCGCTTAATCTTATTAACAAAAAAATTTGTTCCTTGTTAAACACTTATTAATTATAATACTATACCAATATTTCGAATTTTCTATATGACTGGTCTTGCTGAATTATATGTTTTCCTTTACTCTAATTGCTCTTTGTTATTCTAATGTTCATTAAACTTTATAAACCTCCGATACAATTTTAGGGAACTATACCATCTACGGGATATCTTGTATAAAAATTTCTAGTAACAACCATACTTTTTCATATCATTCATTTTTATTCATATTCCCGTTGCACCGTATGGGAGCTGAAACATGCCTTAAGATACTCTCTTGCGCCAGTTAATTCATTTTGAAAATCATTCCACTTACACTCAATTGAAACACGACCACTGTAGTTCGCTCGTTTTAAATCATCAACAAAGCGTTCATACGGGTAGTTACCTGTCCCGGGCGCCAAGCGTCCAGTATCCGCTACATGAACATGTTTCAAATACTTTTGCGCTAAAACCATATTTTCTAACGATTCATTTTCCTCATCCATATGATAAAAGTCTGCTAACACTTGAATAGATTTACGATTTATTAACTCTGCGAAATCCTGTGCTTCACGCACACTGTTGATCATATTACTCTCTTTTTTATTTAAAGGTTCAATCACAATTGTAAGATCTAATGGTTCTGCGTAATCAGCAACCAAATTTAGAAACTGTAACATTTGATCTTCCGCTCTATTGTGAGAAAAACCACTTGGAATCGTTCGAGCCCCACCACTTCCAAATACAATCGTATCAGCTCCAATTTGTTTAACCCGAGCTAGTGCCTTTTCTATATATGTTTTTATCCTGTTATGATTGACGGTTTCGCCAACAATTTTCATGTCTCCTGGTAAAAAAACATTACATACTTCAATTGGAAGGGGGGTGTTTTGATATCTATTTAATACTGATCCGAATTCATTATCACTTTTTTCAGGTTCTAAAGATATCACCGTACATTCTATAAAATCAAATCCTGCTGCATGTATATTTTCAGCTTGGTCAATATTTGCACAACATCCAAATTTCATATCTCACCTATCCTTTTTTTATTTTTAATCATGGCAGTCATCCATATATGTTTATTATGAACTCCCCTATGTATCTATTTTAGATAGACGCATAAATAAATTATGCGTCTACTACATACAACTAATTTATTTCAGCAGAAGCAAAAACCTGTGCGAACGCCTTCCCAGACTTTTCTGCTAAAACTTTGTTCGATTCTCTTAAAGGTTCTTTTGTTAGAATTTCCTGCACAACCGGTCCTTTATAACCAATTTTATTCAGCGCTTTCAAAAAGCCCACTAAATCAATCACACCTTCACCTGGATATAAGCGATCATTATCTAATACATCTTCGATTGGTATATCTTTTGCATCGTTGAGATGAACATGTGTAATTTGTGATGGTTGTAAAGCAATAAGATCCTCGTATGTTTCCTCAGCTGTATACCAATGATAGCTATCTAGTAATAAACCAACATTCGGCTCACCAATTGCCTCTATCCAATCAAGAGTAGAGTGCAGATCCCAAATGAATGGGTTTTTCCAAGTTGTTCTTAAGTGGTGAGGTCCAACATATTCAAGACCAAGATTCACTCCATATTCTTTTAATATTTGTGCACATAATCTTAAGCGTTTCGTCGCTAAAGCCATAAAATGTGCTGCATTATAATCTGTAGCTGGAAGAACATATGTACAGCAGCTTGTACATCCAAACTCAGCAGCTGTTTTTGCATCTTCTACCAACGTCCCTAAACCCTCTCTAAACTGTTCTTCTGTTTGTCTCCACTCAACAGCTAACCCAATCGAACCAATTTTCACTTGATGCTTTTGTAAAAACGCTTTCGCTTCCTCTAACCCTTTTTCTCCAATAAAATCTCTTAATTCCTGCCCTGATGAATCAATGACACCAAACCCATTATCTGAAGCAAGAAGTACAAGTTCCTCTACATTTTTCACTTCGCCAATCCCTGCTGTGCTTAATCCTTTAATCATTTTGCAAATTTCCCCCTATAATAAAGTCCAACTCTCTCTTCCTTTTCGATAAAACTATCTAAAATCCTTCTTCTTATTTCATATAAACCTTCATTAAATATTTACAGAATAATTCTGATACACTTTTTTCGACCCATAACTATGAATTACGTATTAATATGTCCTATTATCAGGATCGGCGCCAATCCGCCTATTTCGATTTAATCCATTAATCCTGTTCACATCTTCAGTAGTTAATTCAAAATCAAAGATATCAGCATTTTCGACGATTCGGTGCTCCTTAACAGATTTTGGAATCGTTACAACTTGATTTTGTATATTCCATCGAAGAATTATTTGAGCAGGTGTTTTGTTATATTTATCTCCAATTTCAATCAATAACTGATTATCCAAAAGTTTTCCTTGCATAAGGGGAGACCATGACTCTATTTGTATCCCATTCTTTTTACAATAGGAGCGTAAGTCTATTTGTGATAATAACGGATGAAATTCTATCTGATTAACCATTGGCTTTATTTCCGCATCTTTCAATGAATCTAGATGGTGAACATGGAAATTACTTACTCCGATAGCTCTAACTTTCCCATCTTTATAAAGCTTTTCCAACGCTCTCCACGTATCTGTATACTTCCCTGGCACTGGCCAATGAACTAAGTAGAGATCAAGATAATCTAAACCAAGTCTATTCAAACTCTCATCACAAGCCTGTAAAGTTGATTCATATCCTTGGTCATCATTTGCCACTTTAGAAGTAATAAAAATCATTTCACGTGACAGCCCAGAATCTCTAATTCCTTTACCGACACCTTCTTCATTCCTATATGCCGCTGCGGTATCAATACTGCGATATCCATAATTAAGGGCTGTTTTTACGGCATTCATTACTTCGTTACCATCTTCCACTTTCCATACACCAAGACCGAACCATGGCATTTCTACTCCATTGTGTAGAACTGTTGTATCTTGTAAATTTTTTATCATTCTGTAATCTCCCCTTCTTTATTCTATATATAACTTTATATCATAGCGCTTGCTCGATTTTCTCTGATTTACCCCTCTTTACTTATGATCAATGGATTTCATTTATAAGAAAATATATTTATACTATTTCAATTGAGCGACTAAATCAAACTTGATTTACCACTCTTTAATGGTTCATAGCCTGCAGCTTCATAGATCATTTCTGTTAGCTTGACTACTTCCTTAGCAAATTGGCCTGGTACCATGACTTCGTGTTTACCAAGGATCGCATCAATAAAGCTTTTATCTTGATTCGTTGTCTGCTCCGGAAGCTTTGGTATAATTGGTTCTTCACCTAGTCTGCGGATAGTGACTTTTCCATTGTCGTAGAAAATACCTCCGTTATCCCCACAGAATATATATGTTTCATGCCAACATGGGGCGTAACCAACAATATTTAAACCGGCGACAACATTATTCTCAAATCTTATGGATGTAAAAGAATCTAGTTCAACAGGTGAATGGTGTTGTTGCATTTGAGTCGTCACTTTTTCTGGAGATAATCCAGTCGTCCATAAAAGCACGTCCACTATATGACTCCCTGAATCCATTAACATTCCGCCCCCAGATAAAGCTGGTTTTTGACGCCATGATCCTGTTGTTCCTTGTCCCCATTCTTGATAAAGTGAGGCGGTTACGGAAGTTAACTTTCCAATCTCTCCACTAGCAATCGCATCGCGGATAAATAAAAACTCAGGTTGAAAATGACGTTGATAGGAAACTTGAAGAACTTTTTTCAACTTTTCCGCAGTGTCGATTAATTTTTGTGCCTCCTCTTCGGAACAGGCCATCGGCTTTTCAAGCAAAACATGGCAACCACTAGACATCGCATCCATCGCTTGCTGAAAATGAAGTGTATGTGGTGAACAGATGACTACAGCATCAAGTTCTGTATTTTCTAGCATTTCCCTATGTTCCACAAACTGTCTAACTCCATCTAAGTGATAGTCTGAAATGATACTCTCTCTATTATCTGTACTTGGATCTGTAATCGCACAAATTTCCACATAATCTAACTCCGTTAATTGCCTTGCATGCCAATGAGCAATTCCTCCAGTTCCAATTATTCCTATACGAATCTTGTCCACAACTCTCCACCCCTAAATAATCCTACTTTCAATAGAATTATATATTTATACAGCATTCACCATTTCAAAGTATATGCAAGACTTTCCTTTATATGCTTTAAATTAGTAAAACAGCAACAAGAGACAATATGGGCAATAAACATATTAATAGGGATTTTATTAGTAATTCTTTGATTGAATATCGTTTGTATAAACGTCTTCCTTTAAGAAATCTGTTAAGAGTCACTTTGTTTTTCAGGTAATTCAGTGAGTACAAAAGAATTAATAACCTGCTATTATTTTCTAGACTTATTGGAGATTCACTGGGATAAGGAATTGTTATTAAGCTTTATACTACTGTTTGGCAGCCACTTGTATGCTAAAATAGATCCAATAAAACTTAATCCACCAATCATAATAAAACCTGTTGAAAGACTTACCCACTCTCCAATCCACCCTGCGATAAAAGGTCCTCCAAACATCCCAAGTGAATATAATGACTGAAAAAAACCCATAGCGGAGGCCCTTCTTTCTTCATTTACTGATTGAATGGCTAGCCCCATCAGCACAGGCATCATTAATCCTTGCGCAAAACCATTAAATGCCTGAGTAATTATTAGTAAAGTAAAGCTAGTTGTAAAAGGCAGAATGATCGTGCAAGTCGCAGCAACTAAAAACCCAAGCAAAACAGTTTGCCTTTCACCAATTCTTCGAACAAAGAAACTTCCACTCATGTACCCAGCTATTGCATTTGGCAAGGTAGATAATAAAGTTAAAATACTTAAACCAGCATTGGACGCTCCTAAGGCTACTGCATGTAGCGGTGTAAAACCAAACATAGTTGTAAACGTGATACATTGGACGATAATAGCTAGTAATGAAACTGATAATAATAACTTTTCCCCGCCCATTTTCATAAGCTCTTTCACTTCAACGGGTTTCTTTTTAACCTCGGTCTGCTTCTCCACAAGTTTCAAAGCAAGAATTAAACCTATGAGTCCAACCAGAGCTCCCATATAAAACGGAGCACTCCAACTAATATAATCAGCTAAAAATCCACCAATTGTCGTAGCAGCCATCTGCCCAATACTTGTATAGAAACTAATGATTCCCATTGCTTTTGGTGCCTCATCAGGCTCAAAATAACTTGCGAATAAAACTGTAAATGCCACCCAGCTTGCAGCAGCTATACCAGCAAGTGAACGAAAACCAAAAATCATCCAAATATTTTCGGTCCATGCTAAACCTAAACTGCTTAATACCGCACAAGCAATTCCTGTAATAATGAATATCCTGCGCTTACTAATCCGGTCTGACCAAATTCCTAACGGAATACGAACAAGAAGCTGAGTAAAACCGTAGCTCCCAACTACTAGACCGATCATAAAAATAGATCCACCAAGATGTTCTACATATAGGGAGAGTATTGGGACATAGGTATACATCGAAAACCAATACATCATTGTCACTGCATAAAACAATACTTTTCCAGATGTTTTCATAGAAACACTCCTACAACTTTACAAATCCCTATCTTAAACAATAAAAGAAGAAAGCTAATTCCAAATTCGGAAAGCTTTCCTTATATTTTTAACAAACCTTACATAATTGTGTAAAACCTTAATCGATTTACCTCTTTACTGCACCCTCAATAAGACCAACAGCGGAAATTTATTGTGATGTTTCATTTGAACCAATAACAAACATCTTATATATTGGAATTACAGAAAAGATAGTAATCATAAATGAGAGCGATAAAGTTAATAACCCTTATAGGTAGCGCTTACATTAAATTGTGACGTCTCTTGAAATTTTATACTTTTATAAGAATTGCTTGCTCCTTAGAATAGATACATTTCTGATAGTATGTACACGCGTACATCTTCTCAAATATTTTTATAACTGTCAACCTATTCTGATTAATTTATTTCCAAAAAATACACTTCTGAAGTGAGCCCTTTTATTATTCTTCCTTTTTTGTATAAGCAGAAATTAAAAACTATCAATAACTCTTGCAGACTTTATTCCGACTACGGTGGGCTATGAAGCTT
Organism: Lederbergia lenta NBRC 16444; assembly: GCF_001591545.1. Classification (GTDB taxonomy): domain Bacteria; phylum Bacillota; class Bacilli; order Bacillales; family Bacillaceae_C; genus Lederbergia; species Lederbergia lenta. Next base: position 607,794 of record NZ_BCVC01000001.1, on the reverse strand, counting down.
ATTAAATATTGTTCAATATTTCCTTTTTTTTGCATTACACATTTACACTTAACAACTATTCATATGTTTAAATACATTCAGTATTGGATATTAGTATTATGTTAGTGAAGGAGGATTAGAAAGCTTATATGAAGCAACTTACAAATAAAGAATTATTACATACATATGAGAAAGCAAAGAGATTGAAAATTGATCAAGATTTTTTACTGATCTTAGAAGGTGAATTAAAAAGGCGGGATTTATTAACAGTAAAAAACGATTAAAAGCCTAATTAGCCAGGCTTTTAATCGTCAGAGTTTATAATTACATTCAACAACGAAATTGTCTATATCTTATTAAATCGGTTGCTTCACCTTACTGTACTTCTTTCCTGGGTGATGTGCTGGCAGCTGATCACCTTTTGCAAATAAGTTATCTCTTAAAGTGGTCCCTTCATACTCTTTAGGTACACGACCTCTTTCTTGCAAAACTGGAACGACATATTCTGCAAAATCTTTAAATGTGCCTGGTGATATTGCATAAGCAATGTTAAAGCCGTCGACACCTGCTTCTTCTATCCATTCTTCAAGAGAATCAGCTATTTGTTCCGGTGTGCCGACCACGGCTGTTCCCATTCCACCAACTCCGATTGACTTAGCAATCTCTTCCACTGTCCACTTTTTATCCGGATCTGTTTTTGTAAAACTTTCTAAAGTCGACCGAATCGCATTGTTTTCTACATATTCAAGACTCTCATTAAGATCATAGCCAGCTAAATCTACGCCCGTCCATCCTCCAAATAGAGCAAGTGCCCCTTCATAACTAATATGTTTTTGATATTCTTTATATTTTGCCAGTGCTTCTTCTTCTGTTCTACCAATTACCGGAGTTACCATGGTAAGAATTTTTATTTCGTCCGGATTACGACCTGCTTTTGCTGCATCCTCACGTAACTTTTTTACCGTATGTTTAGCCGCATTAATTGTTGGTGCTCCGATAAACACTAATTCAGCATTTCCAACTGCAAAACTTCTCCCTTTCTTTGAGGCACCAGCTTGGAATAACACCGGCGTACGCTGTGGGGAGGGCTCTGATAAATGTGCACCAGGAATTTTATAATATTTCCCTTCGTGGTTAATGTCATGTACTTTCTTAGGGTCAGTATAAATACCATTTTCTTTATCCACCTTAACTGCATCATCCTCCCAACTGCCTTCCCAAAGCTTATAACAAACATCTAAATATTCGGATGCAATATCGTAACGTTCATCGTGACTAATTTGTTTCTCCTGCCCAATATTTAAGGCAGCACTTTTTAGATAAGAGGTAACGATATTCCAGCCAACTCTTCCTTTTGTTAAGTGATCAAGCGTAGACATTCTACGTGCGAAAGTATAAGGATGTTCATGACTGACTGATGCCGTTACACCAAAACCAAGATGTTTAGTTACTGCCGACATAAGCGGTACAACAAGTAGCGGGTCATTCACCGGTGATTGTGCTCCTTGCCGAATAGCAGCATCTCTTGATCCATTATATACATCGTAAGTCCCCAATACATCAGCAAGAAATACCGCATCAAAACGTCCTTTTTCTAAAATTCTAGCTAACTCAATCCAGTATTCACTATCTTTGTATTGGTGGGACCGGTCTTCTGGATGCGTCCATAGGCCAGGTGATTGATGACCAACACAATTCATTTCAAATGCGTTTAGATATATTCTCTTTTTCCCCATAATACTCATTCCCCCTAATATAAAGTTCTCTGCATTTTCCCTTGCTTAAATTGTATAATGCGTCGGGATCGATCTGTTTTGCATATGAATAAATTCAATAAAGTAATCTAGCTGTTTTAGCGTTCTTTGCAATGTATTTTCATCTAAAATGGGAATCTCCTTCTCTTTGTCAATCTGGCTATCTATTAAATATACTCCTTTTAAATTATGACTTTTTAACGTTGCAAGTAATGGTTTAAATGCATATTCTAGTGCTAATAAATGAGAGCTACTTCCACCGGTCATTAATGGAAATACAGGCTTTCCTTCTAATACATCCTGTGGAAGGATATCAATTAACGTTTTTAATACACCGGAATAAGCAGCTTTATATACTGGAGATCCGATAATAACACCTTTTGCATTTCTAATAAGAGATGCAATATTTTCAACTATTGGGCTATCAAACTTTGCGAAAAATAAATCTTCGTGTGGCACATCGCGAACTGAAATATGTGAAACCCGGATGTCTCTTTCCTCTAATAATGTTCCTAAATATTTCATAATGCTTTCCGAACTGGAGTTTTCGAATGGACTTCCTGACAGAATTATAATTTCACTCATAATCATCCTCTTCCCTTTTTAATAAGTGTTCATATTTTTTTGGAAATTACTTCAAATAAATTATTTCTATAAGTTTAGTTGGATTTAAACAAAGCATATTGCCTATTATTCCCTGAAAATGAAAAGCCCCCCGATCAACACAAGATGAGAGGAGGGCTAAATTAAAGATTTTTAGCATTTTCATAAACTCATCTTTAGAATACAAATGTATCCTTCTGAAATTAGCACCGTGCAAATAATTGCTGGTTGCTGAGGTTTCAAACGGGTCAGTCCCTACACCTCTCTTGATAAGAAAAAATATTTAATTATTTTTATGATTGTAATTATATCAATAACAGTCAAATAGTCAATATATTTCGTGAAATGTTTTTATACAATACCTCAAGAAGAGCTCCTTTTAGATTTTTGTGTTTCTCTCCTTTTCCATCCTACTCGTGGCTTCTATCTCATACTAAATACCTTTGTACTCTCACTCGTTATTGTGGATAATAGATATAAACATATTTCATCAGTTTTCAATGCAGATATCACAATGACTAGTCACAATACATATATCTTCTTATTCTTCCTATGAAACAATTAATATTCATAGAAATGATTTTAAAATCTAGGGGGTTAACAATGTCCATCACACATGTATCTCGATTTTTCTTAATAATTATTAGTCTATTTCTATTTTCTGCATGTGAAAAGGCTCCACTTTCTACGAAAACGAGTGAACAAACGGAAGAGCAAAAACAAGAGAATAAATACGAATTGGCAGTCAAAGAAAAGAATGCAGAATTAGAGCTCAAACCGCTTGAATTAACAACCTATGGTGAGGAAGTTGGCGCCAGCTTAAAAAACCCAACACACCAAAAATTTGCTGTTAGTGAAACGGTATTAATAGAAGGTAATATAGAAAAGCATGATCAACTAAGAGGGGATTTTGCATGGATAAAAATTCATTTTGTTGGGAATGCCTCGACTAGTGACTCTCTCGAATACTATGCGCCAATAGAAGATGGAAAGTTTAAACAAAAGGTGATACTTTATAATGGAGAAGGAGAATATCGTATAAACGTACTTCTACCTAGTAAAGATAAAGACAATTATTATTATGATCTCGCAAAAATCAACGTTATTAACGTCAATCCAACAATACACCGTGATATTACATATAGTCCATTTGCACAAGAAGCTGAGCTCAACATTGAAGCTCCAAGTAGTGGTTTTATAGAAGGCAATGAGGTCTTCACTTTAAAAGGGGAAACCAATCTGACTGATGGTAACAATGAATTAATGATTGAGTTAAAAAAGGATGGGGAAACCTGGAAACATATGCTCCCTATAAAAGATAAAAAATTTACTTATGATATCCCACTTTTTTACGGAAAAGGCGTTCATCAATTAAAAGTCTATGTTCCCGACAAAGAAAAAACAAACTATTTTCAGGAAGCAACGACACTTTACATAGAGAATGAATCCGATCTTGTTACTGAACCCATTACTTATTTTACAGAATACGATGAGAGAGGCGTTACACTTTCCTCCCCTTCCTTTGGAGGCGAAGAAACAGAACTAACCTATCGGATACAGGGATCGATTGACGAAGATGCACCATTCGCAAAAGAAACGACACATCTTTATATTACAACTAAAAAAGATGGCGAAGAAGCGTTGGATGTCATTCCAGTAAACGACTTTACATTCGATGACTCATTCTATCTGCGATTTGGTCCCGGAAAATATGAAATAGTAGTCAGTGTTCCGGAAATTAAAGAAGAAAACAGCAGTCATTTTAAATTTTTTGGGGTAGCTAAGTTCCATGTGGAAAATACAGCGACTGAGGGTAATCCTGATCTATTACCTTCAAGAGGTATCCAATCAGATTCACCAGAAATCATTGCGATTGCGAATGACTTGACGAAAGATAAAAAGACAGATAGAGAAATAGCAAAAGCTATTTATGAGTATAGTGCGAAAACAATATCCTATGATGTCGCAAAGTTAAAAAATGATGAGTTCGCTTGGGATGACAGTGCATTAAAAGTACTCGATTTAAAAACCGGAGTTTGCCAAGACTATTCCTATCTCGCTATTGCCTTACTACGTGCCAGTGGTAAGGAAGCTAGATTTGTCACTGGCCATGCAGGCTCTGGATTCAACCGGGCACGCCATGCTTGGGTAGAAGTAAAAGTAGATGGTGAGTGGCTAATAATGGATCCAACATGGGGTTCTGGATATGTCGACAAAGACAAGTTTGTAGCAAAATACACGGAAGATTATTTTGATCCAGATGAAGAAGCTTTCGCTAAAACACATTTTCGCGCTAAAGTTGAATATTAATTTTAGGCCGCTATAATTGCGTTAAATAAAAGCTACCTACTCCTGTTTAATATGACGCTTCTTTTATGAATAGATTTTCCAAAAATCCCCCTGAATAGTAGATTCGTTTCAGGGGGATTTTTTTATAGGTATTATTAGTTTGGTAAATTAAAAGTAGCTTTTTTTCCTTTAGAAATATCTTTTGCCTCGGTATTTCTAATTGGACCAATTTCAAATTCAAAGGCTTTGTCTTTCCAAATCTTCTCATATTGTTCTTGATCTAGGACGAAGATTTGTAATAACTCACCCGATTCGCCAGTTTTAACGATATCATCATTACGATAATTAAGTAACATACCTTCATTAAGTAAGTATTGAGCACCATCATTGACCGTTAATTTAGAACTCATGGATGACAAACCAATATCGTCTGTTCCTTTGTTATCTAATTTCAACTTAATTGTTAGTAAAGTAATTCCATTCGTAAAGGATGAAAAGCGTGGCGCCTCCTCCGCATTTGGCGTGAATTCAGTAAATTGATATCCATCCAAAGTAACCGTAACATCACCTAATGTTTCACTTTTATTGATGCCATCCTTTTCCTTTACCATCTTCTTATCGCCCATATCTTCCCTTGTCGCCCGATCTTGATAAAATGCTTCATTGTCTGCTATTTTGGCGGCGCCATCCGCATTCAGACTTAATGTAAATTTCCCTTCTTTACCAAAATTCGAATTGACATCTCCTTTTTCAGCATGTGGTTTAGGAACCTCTACGACTACAGTTGACAATTCTAGAATTGTCGCTAAGTCATCTTTGCTAAATGGGTACGCATAATAACCTGTTATTGTTTCCCCTGCCTTGATTAAATAATCATTTGGAGGTGATATTTTTTCTGGTAATTGATCTTCTCTAGGAAGTAAATCGCGATAATTATTATATGCTTTTGGAGCGCCAGTAAAGGATAAATAGAGCGCAGGCATAAAGTATGCATCCTTATCTAGCTCATTCTTCACTGTATAGTGAGCAAGAATAACTCCTCCATCTGTTTGGTCATTGAACGGAATATTAAAGTCCGTGTGAAAATCGTTTAATTCTACCAATACGTATGAATCTAATGAAATAGAAACACCGTCTGCATTATGTACTTGCGGCTCATTGTTTTCATATAGTACTTTTGTTGTTCCTTCTGTTTCTTCTTCCATATAAGTAATCATTTCTGCGAAATCCTTGGAAGTTGTGTTATCCGCAGTATTGCCTTCTTTCTCACTCTCATCATCTACATCTTCTTCAGTCTCTTTATCTTTGTCTTTATCCTTTTCCTCTTCAGCTTTTACTTTTTCAGCTACCTTATTATCCGTTTTATCTTCGGATTCTTCCTTTTTTACTTCCTTACTTCCACATGCACTAATAACTAATGCAGCTAGCAACATTGTGGTGAATAACATGATTAATCTTTTTGTCATTTTTGCAACCCCCGATTTCATCAAACTCACCCTATATTAACATAATTTACTAATTATTAAATCAGCATAAAGACGTATCATACCTCTTCATTATGCATAATTAGCACGTAAAAACGTCAGGTCATTAGACCTATATAGTCTGTAAGTAAAGGGATGCTCGTTACTTTATTAAATATTTAAAAGGAAAAAGACAAAACAGTTAAAAAACATGGAAATTTATTAGGCATTTTGACACCGCCATTTTTATTAATATACCTCCATATGTTATTATCATTTTGGTTATTTTTAATTTAGGTATCAAAGACAAAACCGGCTCCCAATCGGACAGCCGGCTTTGATTTTATAACTTTAATTCTCCCATGCGCAGTAATTCAACAACAGCTTGAGATCGCCCTTTGACCCCCAACTTTTGCATGGCGTTCGATATATGATTTCGAACTGTCTTTTCACTAATAAACAGTTCTTGAGCAATATCTTTCGTTGTTTTGTCCTGTACTAACAGTTCAAATACTTCTTTTTCTCTTTTTGTGAGCAGCGGTTTGTGAGTGTATTCATTCTCCTTCAACTATTATAACCCTCCTTGCCTTCGCCAGCTTTAAACCGCGGGATGGGTATTTTGATTGTCACCCTATCATATGTAAAACAAATAATGTAAGTGACATGAAGAAGGAGGGAATTGATTAAATAGGCAATAAAAAGTTGAAAATTTTTAGAGTTGCGATAGTAATTTTGCTTTCATTTCCTCTGTCCAAGGCTCACCTTTACCGCTTTTTTTAGAGTATTGAACCATTCTTCCTCTTCCGGAAAAACAAATCGATCCATCTTCCTTTTCACCGAAATAATGGAGTTCAACGGAAGAGGTACCTACTTCTGAAGATTTCACATATATTTTTAATTTTTCCCCAAAATAAACTTGCCTAAAAAAATCACATTGTAGATCTGCAACAACAGGCATCGTTTCATTATCCGGCTTTAACCAATTATTCATAAAGCCAAGTTTTTTGAAATACTCGATTCTTGCCTCTTCAAAATATACGAATGGTACGGTATTATTCATATGTCCAAACATATCTGTTTCAGAAAAGCGAACTATTATCTCATGAAAAAATGTAAATTCCTTTTTCCACGACTCCATATCTTTAATATATGTTGCTTTCTTCAATTTCTTTCCCCCATTCTCGATATATTACTTAAACAAAACAGGATCTGCCTTAAGGACAGATCCTGTTTTCATCCATGCCACAGGGAGATTGATTCCCTTAGTAAGATGTTAGTCTACCATATGATCGCTTCCGAAGAAGTTTTTAAACATTTGAATATTTGTTGCACGGTTCATTGATGCAATGGAAGTTGTAAGCGGAATACCTTTTGGACAAACTTCCACACAGTTTTGTGAGTTTCCGCAATTAGAAATACCGCCATCCCCCATCAATGCTTCTAAACGTTCATCCTTATTCATAGCACCCGTTGGGTGCGCATTATATAAACGAACAAGTGATAAGAATGCTGGTCCGATAAATTCAGATTGGCTATTTACGTTTGGACATGCTTCAAGACAAACACCACATGTCATACATTTAGATAGTTCGTAAGCCCATTGACGTTTTCTCTCAGGCATACGTGGTCCCGGTCCAAGATCGTAAGTACCGTCAATAGGAATCCATGCCTTAATACGTTTCAAGGAATCAAACATTCTACTTCTATCAATTACAAGATCGCGTACGACTGGAAATGTAGCCATCGGAGCCAGACGAATTGGCTGTTCTAATTTATCGACAAGGGCTGTACAAGATTGTCGAGGTTTCCCGTTAATGTTCATTGAACATGCTCCACATACTTCCTCAAGACAGTTCATATCCCAATTAACCGGAGTTGTTTTTTTCCCTTCTGCATTTACGGGATTACGACGGATTTCCATCAGCGCTGATATGACATTCATGTTAGGACGATAGTCCAGCTCAAATTTCTCTTCATATGGCTGTGAATCAGGATTATCTTGACGAGTTATGATAAAGGTAATCTTTTTATTTTCACTCATCCTTATTTCTCCTCTTTCTGTTTAGAATAGTCGCGTTTACGAGGCTTAATAAGGGATACATCCACCTCTTCATAACTGAATTCCGGAGAATTCGTTTCTGGATTGTATGTCGCCATCGTTGTTTTTAGAAATTCTTCATCATTACGGTCTGGGAAATCTGGCTTATAGTGTGCTCCCCGACTTTCATTTCTGTTTAGAGCGCCAATTGTGATGACACGTCCCAATTGAAGCATATGCCATAATTGCCTTGTAAATGCAGCTCCTTGGTTACTCCAATTCGCTGTATCATTAATATTAATATTTTTATATCGTTCCATTAACTCTACTATTTTATCATCTGTTTGTTGTAATTTATCGTTGTAACGAACAACCGTAACGTTATTTGTCATCCATTCGCCTAACTCTTTATGGAGAACATAAGCATTTTCTGTACCATCAAGCGATAAGATGTCGTTCCACTTTTCTTGTTCTTGTTTAGCGGCGTTATCAAACAATGAGGATGGTAAAGCGTCAGAGCTTCTCTCTAGACCATCGATATATTTTGCAGCTTCAGGTCCTGCAACCATTCCACCATATATAGCTGAAAGTAATGAGTTGGCACCTAAGCGGTTCGCTCCATGTTGTGAATAATCACATTCTCCAGCAGCAAACAGCCCTGGAATACTCGTATGTTGCTCATAGTCAACCCATAGACCGCCCATAGAATAATGGACAGCTGGAAAGATTTTCATGGGAACTTTACGAGGGTCATCACCTGTAAATTTCTCATAGATTTCGATAATCCCACCAAGTTTAACATCAAGTTCATGTGGATCTTTATGAGATAAATCTAGGTAAACCATGTTTTCTCCATTGATACCAAGCTTCATATTAACACATACATCAAAGATTTCTCTTGTTGCAATGTCACGAGGTACTAGGTTTCCGTAAGCAGGATATTTTTCCTCAAGGAAGTACCAAGGTTTCCCGTCTTTATAAGTCCATACTCGTCCACCTTCACCACGAGCAGATTCACTCATCAAGCGAAGTTTATCGTCTCCTGGGATAGCAGTCGGATGGATCTGAATAAACTCCCCATTTGCATATGCTGCGCCTTGTTGGTATACGATAGATGCTGCTGCACCCGTATTAATAACAGAGTTTGTTGATTTTCCAAAAATGATTCCTGGCCCACCTGATGCCATGATAACAGCGTCGGCAGGAAATGATTGGATTTCCATTGAAGTTAGATTTTGCGCAACGATTCCGCGACAATTTCCTTCATCATCTTTAATAATACCGAGAAATTCCCAGCCTTCGTACTTGCTAACAAGTCCTGCAACCTCATGACGGCGAACTTGTTCGTCAAGTGCATATAAAAGCTGTTGTCCTGTTGTTGCTCCAGCAAAGGCTGTTCTATGATGCTGTGTTCCACCAAAACGACGGAAATCTAGTAATCCTTCAGGTGTTCTATTAAACATAACACCCATCCGATCTAGCAAGTTGATAATTCCAGGTGCTGCTTCACACATTGCTTTCACAGGTGGTTGGTTTGCTAAAAAGTCGCCACCATATACTGTGTCATCAAAATGGATAAGAGGAGAATCTCCTTCTCCTTTTGTATTTACAGCCCCATTAATTCCTCCCTGTGCACAAACAGAGTGGGATCGTTTTACTGGTACTAATGAAAAGAGGTCAACCTCTTTTCCTTCTTCTGCAATTTTAATTGTAGCCATCAAGCCAGCTAACCCACCGCCGACCACGATGATTTTACCCTTGCTCATCGTGTGATTCACTCCTTTTTTTTACCTTTTGCACTCTCATGTTTTCAAATTATTAAGTCATTATCAGACGAATAGCTCTGGGTATACGAAAGCAAATGCTGCACGAACACCGATAATAGAAAGTACTACAAATACTCCAGTCATTATCCATGAAGAAATACGTTGGGAGCTAGGAGATTGTGTAATACCCCATCTTACCAAGAATGACCATAGGCCATTAGATAAATGGAATGTAGCTGATAGAATACCAATTAGATATAAAATTAATACCACTGGATTTGATAAAACATTTTCCATCATCTCGAAATTTACATCTACACCAAAGAAAGCCTTCTGAATCCGCGTGTCCCATACATGCCAAGCGATAAATGCTAATAAGAGGACACCCGTAATTCTTTGGATCGTAAACATCCAATTTCTAAAATAGCTTAACTTAACCGGATTGTTCTTTGCAGTAAACGCGATATAAATTCCAAGAATTCCATGAAACAAGATTGGTATGTATATAACTGCAAATTCTAGGAAAATAACAAAAGGAAGATTTCCCATAAATGCTGAGGCTTTATTAAATGCCTCTTCACCCTGCGTAGCAAAGTGGTTAATTATTAAGTGTTGTACCACAAAAAGGCCCACTGGAATAACACCCAATAATGAGTGTAATCTGCGCCAATAAAACTCGCTTTTTCCTGCCACAATTTACCCCCCTCATTTGTTAAGCCTCTATTTTGCTGAAAATTGCTGAAAAATACCGCATGGGATATTCGCTCATTCAACAACATAGAGTTTTTTAATCGATTATGTGACATATCCATTCTACTCCTCACTATCAGAAGCGTCAAGGCAACGGTTACATATTTCAATGAGTTCTGAATAAAAAATTTTATTATTTATTGCCATCTTTTTTTCCATTTGGTCTTTTTTTGTATATAATAGGTGCATAAAGAAAGAGGGGAATTAATTGAAATCTTCATTAAATAAAAATCCTGAAACGCAAAGTGATATAAATGAAAACTATTCTGTCCCAATTTTCGGCTATGAATTACTTCGTGATATTCTTATTCCTGATTTATTAGGTAAGGAAACCTCTGAAATTACTTATTGGGCCGGTAAACACCTAGCACGTAAATTTTCAGTTGATTCTCTAGAAGACAGTGAATCCTTTTTTCTAGATGCTGGTTGGGGCCAATTAGATTTGATCAACGAAGCGAAAAATGAAATGAAGCTCGAATTGACTGGTGACATCGTAAAGAGAAGATTCCAAATGTTAGCTGATCCATGCTTTCGACTAGAAGCAGGATTCATCGCTCAACAAGTTCAATCCCAAAAACAAGCAGTGACCGAAGCTTTTGAAGAAATATCAAAAAAGCAAAATAAAGTTATATTTACTGTAAGATGGGACTTAAAAGATCCTATAATAAAATAATTATGTGATTGGTCCACAAATAAAAGAGGTTGCCTTAAAACATAAAATTTAAGGCAACCTCTTTTACTTACTGCGTTATTTTACTTCTTCTGCTACTGCACCAAGATCAAACGCTTCATGTAATGTTTGAGCTGCTGCATGCATTTTTGCTTCCTCTACTACAGCGGAAACTTTTATTTCTGATGTACTGACCATTTTAATTTGAATGTCTTTATCCGCTAATACTTGGAACATTTGGGCGGCAACACCAGGATTAGACACCATACCAGACCCTACAATCGATACCTTTGCTAGCCCTGCTTCATATTCAATACTTTCGAATCCAAGTGTCTCTTTTTGACTTTCAAGTACATTAACAGCAGCTTGGCGATCTTTATTTTTTATTGAAAAAGATAAATTAGTTTTATTTCCATCTGTTTGACTCTGGATAATAATATCTACGTCTATTTCACTCTTAGCAAGCTCTGAAAATATGGAAGACAAGCCAGTTATTTCGTTTTTCAAACCAAAAACAGTTAATCTTGTCATATCTTTCTCAAAAGCAACGCCTCTTACAATTAAATTATTCTCCATGGATACTTCCTCCTCAATTACAGTGCCTTCTTCATCCTCTGTGCTCGAGCGCACTTCAAGCGAAACTTTATGATTTTTTGCAAATTCAACTGCACGTGGATGTAATACACCCGCTCCTAGATTAGCTAGTTCGAGCATTTCATCATATGAAATAGCTGGGAGCTTCCGAGCTTGTGGTACATACCGTGGATCTGAAGTGTATACGCCTGTCACATCTGTGCAAATAAGACATCTCTCAGCACCTAAAGCCGCTGCTAAAGCAACTGCGGTAGTATCAGATCCTCCCCTACCTAGCGTTGTGATTTCCCCATCTTCTGTCACTCCTTGAAATCCTGCGGCAACGATTATTTTTCCTTCTGATAGTTTTCTCTCGATCGGGTCTATTTTCACATCCACAATTCTTGCATTTGAATGAACTTTTTCTGTCACGATTCCAGCTTGCCAACCAGTAAATGACACAGCAGGCATCCCCATTTCAGTAAGTGCCATAGATAAGAGCGAAATAGATACTTGCTCTCCTGTAGCCAAAAGCATGTCCATTTCTCTTTTAGCCGGATTCTCCGTAATCTGCTCTGCAAGTTGAAGTAACTGATCTGTCGTTTTCCCCATTGCTGAAACAACAACGACAACTTTTTTTCCTTTTTCTTTGTAATTTGCGATCCGTTTCGCCGCTTGTTTAATTTTATCTGTTGTACTGAGCGATGAACCACCAAATTTGATAACAATAGTTCCCATTATTCTGCCTACTTTCTAAATTGATATAAAAAAGGCAATGAGAGGTTAATCTCATTGCCCGTGAATCGCAAGAATACATTTTTCATTCACTAACATCATGAGATAGCTCTCCAAAACAGTGTCTCCTGTTTTGACAATCCTGCATTTCTTAAACCCAGGACCAGCAGAGATTATTATAGGTTCTTCTCCACTTCGGCAAACCATCCCTTTCAAAATCTATCGTCGAAGCCTATACTTCTTCAGATTTCTACTCTTGAAGGTTTGCACCTCTATCTTTATTATTAATTTTCCCTATTATAGCACCTAGCCTTTTTTTTCTCAACTAATTATTCTAAATTTTCCTTCAGTGCCTCTGCAATTTTAATTGGCAAGCCTAGCTCAGTGAATTCCTCAACGCTTGCTTCCTTCATTTTTTTCAGAGACCCAAAATGACGGAGTAATTTTTTCTTTCTAACTGGACCTATTCCTTCTATATCATCTAATGCCGACTGAAATGCAGACTTCCCACGCAATTGTCGATGAAAAGTAATCGCAAAACGATGCACCTCATCTTGAATTCTTTGTAATAAATAAAATTCCTGACTATTACGGGCCAATGGGATTATTTCTAGTGGCGAGCCGAAAAGCAACTGTGATGTACGATGTTTATCATCTTTTGCCAACCCGGCAACTGGAATGTTTAAGCCAAGCTCATCCTCAATAATTTCTTTTACTGTGTCAATTTGACCTTTCCCACCATCAATTAAAATTAAATCAGGAAATGGAAGCTTATCACGTAACACCCTTGTGTACCTTCTCCTTACCACTTCTCTCATTGATTCATAATCATCGGGCCCTTTTACCGTTTTAATTTTATATTTACGATATTCCTTTTTTTCTGGCTTACCGTTTATAAATACAACAAGGGCGGAAACTGGATCAGCCCCTTGAATATTGGAGTTATCAAATGCTTCAATTCTATACGGAGGATAAATATTCATTGCTTTGCCTAGTTTGTCTATGGCGTTAACAGTTCGTTCTTCATCACGTTCAATCAGCGCAAATTTTTCATTTAGTGAAATTTGCGCATTTTTATTGGCTAATTTTACTAAGTCTTTCTTTTGACCCCTTTTTGGTTTTAATACTTTTATGTTTAATAATTGTTCCGCTAAATTTTCATCGGCAGATTCAGGTATCAAAATCTCTTTAGGCTTAAAATTTTCCGGAAGTGAATAAAACTGTCCCAAATATGTGAGAAATTCCTCCTCTTTTTCACCGTAAACAGGGAATAGTGATACGTCACGTTCGATTAATTTTCCTTGTCTAATGAAGAATACTTGAACACACATCCACCCTTTATCAATTGCATAACCAAATACATCACGATCTGTAAAATCAGATGTCATCATTTTCTGTTTTTCCATCGTTGCTTCAATATTGGCAATCTGATCTCGATATTCTGATGCTCTTTCAAATTCAAGTCCTTCAGCAGCTTCATGCATCTTTTTCTGCAAATCAGCTTTGATATTTGTATAACCCCCGTTTAAAAAACGAGTAATTTCATCAGTCATTTCTTTATATGTTTCTGTTTTCACTTCATTAACACACGGGGCAAGACATTGCCCCAAGTGATAATAAAGACATACTTTATCTGGTAACTTCTGACACTTTCTCAATGGATAAAGACGATCAAGCAGTTTTTTCGTTTCATTTGCCGCCTGTGCATTCGGATATGGTCCAAAATATTTACCTTTATCTTTTTTCACTTTACGTGTCGTAATTAATTTTGGATGCCGTTCATTCGTCAGTTTTATATATGGATAGCTCTTATCATCTTTAAGCATAATATTATATTTAGGGTCATGTTTCTTTATTAAATTCATTTCTAATATAAGCGCTTCAATATCGGAAGATGTAACAATATATTCAAAATCTACAATTTCACTAACAAGCCTCTGTGTTTTTGTATCATGTGAACCTGTAAAATAAGATCGCACCCGGTTTTTCAGGACTTTCGCCTTTCCAACATATATAATTGTATCTTGCCGATCCTTCATTAAATAACAACCGGGCTGATCCGGCAAAATGGCTAGTTTATGACCAATTCTTTCATTCATTTTTTCACCCGCTTGATACCTTTATTATTAAAGAAAAGCACAAGACGCCCGTTTAGTGACGTACAAACGGGAGAAATTCTAACAAGATAAAGGAAACACGGTAAGCCAAAATGGCGGGCCGTTGTTGACTTATCGTAGGTAGAACTTAAAGTTTGCTGGTCGCTGGGCGCCTGGAGCTAGACATTGGAAGTCATTATTTAAAAAGAAAACTATATATTTTTATACTCTCTTATCTTTTGAAAAAATCCGAGCAATCGCCCGGATTTTTGATTCATCTTACATATGTTTATTAAGTAACTCCGCTAACTGCTCTTTTGATTGGAAGCCAACTGTTTTGTCGACTTGCTCACCATCTTTGAAAACAAGTAGAGTTGGAATACTCATAATACCATATTGGCTTGCTGTTTCCTGATTATCGTCTACGTCAACTTTTACAATTTTTGCTTTTTCGCCTAATTCAGCGTCAAGTTCCTCAAGAACTGGAGCAATCATTTTACAAGGTCCACACCATGGAGCCCAAAAGTCTACTAATACGACACCTTCACCAATTTCAGCAGCAAAGTTTTGGTCTGTTGCATGTGTAATAGCCATTTACATTACCTCCTAAATATACAATCTGAAGCTAACGACAGTATATCATCCGGTTATAAATCACGCTAATTATTTGCTTCATGAATAATATACCCGGTGTAAAAATATATAATCCCTTTTATTTAGGAAGATACAGCTTTGATTTTGCGAAATTCCTCCGTTAATAGAGGAACTACCTCAAATAGGTCTCCAACTATCCCATAGTCTGCAACATTAAATATAGATGCTTCAGGGTCTTTATTGATGGCTACTATTACTTTAGAGTTTGACATACCAGCCATATGCTGTATCGCACCTGAAATCCCACATGCAATATAGAGATCTGGTGTAACGACTTTACCCGTTTGACCAATTTGTAATGAGTAATCACAATAATCTGCATCACACGCCCCTCGCGAAGCGCCGACAGCCCCACCAAGTAGATCAGCTAGCTCTTGAAGTGGTTTGAATCCCTCTGCGCTTTTCACCCCACGACCGCCTGCAATGATTACTTTTGCTTCCGATAAATCAACGCCATCACTTGTTTTTCTCACAACATCTTGAATAATCGTCCTTAAATCTTTAATATCCACTGCAATAGATTTCACATCACCTTTACGGAACTCATCTTTTTCTAACATATCAATATTATTAGGTCTAATTGTGATAAAAATTGGACCCTCTACTATTTCTTTTTTTTCAAAAGCTTTTCCTGAGAAAATAGGCCTAATAAATGTTACATTATCGCTACCTTCTTCTATTTTAGTCACATCAGAAATAAGACCTGCATTTAATTTATTTGCTATTTTGGGCGAAAGATCCTTCCCAAGCGCAGTATGTCCGATTACAATACCATCTGGCTTTTCCTGTGCTTCTACCGATAGAAATGCTTGCGAAAATCCATCAGACGTATAATGACCTAATTTCTCATTCTCCACTATAATTACTCGATCTGCTCCGAATTGAATCATTAATTGAGCCTGTGTCTGAACGGAGTCACCAAGTAAAACGGCAACTACTTCCCCATCACCCGCAAGTTTTTTCCCTGCAGCGATTGCTTCAAATGAGACATTTCTTAACGCTCCATCTCGTAATTCTCCTAAAACCAATATTTTTTTCCCCATGTGAATACCTCCTCCTTTATGAAGTTTATATTACCTTCGTTAATAAACCTGCTAGTTCTTTCACTTGAGCTTCTATCTCGCCTTCGAGAATTCTACCAGTTTCTTTTGTAGGAGGTAGGAAAATATCATTCGTTTTAGTTTTTGCTTCCACATCTTCTTCATCTAAATCTAAGTCATCTAACTCCAATTCTTCTAGCGGCTTCTTTTTCGCTTTCATAATTCCAGGAAGCGAAGGATAACGTGGATCATTTAATCCTTGCTGTGCTGTTACGAGTAACGGAAGTGCTGTTTTGATAATTTCAGAATCCCCTTCTACGTCGCGGGTGACTGTTACTGCTCCCCCTGAAATATCTAACTTTGTGATGGTTGTAATATAATTAATATTTAGTATATCGGCTACTCTAGGACCGATTTGTCCTGAACCACCATCTATCGCCACGTTACCAGCAAGAATTAAATCAACTTTTTGCCCCTTTAAGTATTCACCTAGAATGGCTGCAACAGTATATTGATCGGTTTCTTCTATATCATCCTCAATATTTATTAATACTGCTTTGTCTGCGCCCATCGCAAGCGCTGTTCGAAGTTGTTTTTCAGCATCTTCATCACCAACCGTTACTATTGTTACCTCACCGCTATGCTCATCGCGCACTCGAATCGCTTCTTCAATTGCATATTCATCATAAGGATTAATAATGAATTCAGCACCGTCTTCGTCAATTTTACCATTTGAGATAGAGATCTTTTCTTCCGTATCAAAAGTTCTTTTCATTATTACGTAGATATTCATAGATTCATCCTCCTAATATCTAAAGTGAAATATCTGAAAATAGATTTTGAACTTAGTAGTCTACCATTAATGGGAAAGTCATTTACCTTTAAATAATGGTTTTCTTTTTTCAATGAAAGCTTGAATTCCCTCTTTACCATCTTCAGAATCAAAAACAAACCCAAATTTTTCTGCTTCTTGTCTTACACCTTCATAAAATTGTTCATGCTTACTATAGTGAAGCAATTCAATTATAGCTCTTACGGATGCAGGACTTTTGCTAGCTATTTTCCTAACCATCTCTTTTGCCTTTATTAATAGTTGATCTTCTGGAAAAGCCTTATTAGCAAGGCCATAATAAACCGCTTCTTCGCCAGTAATCGGATCACTCGTTAATAATAATTCAGCCGCCTTTGCTGCACCAACAAGTCGAGGAAGTCGTTGTGTCCCTGCAAAGCCCGGGATTAATCCTAGTTGTAATTCTGGTAAACCCAGTTTGGCATTTTCACTTACTAGTCTTATGTGACATGCCATCGCTAACTCTAATCCCCCTCCTAAGGCAGCACCATGTATCGCTGCCACAATTGGCTTTGGAAAATTCTCAATTCTTTCAAATACCTCCTGCCCCTTCGTTGCTAGCTTTGAAAACTCTATTCCACTTTTAACAGAGGTGAACTCTTTAATATCAGCCCCTGCAGAGAAAAATCTTCCTTCCCCGTGAATGAGAATGGCTCTAACTTGCTCCTCATTTTCCAAATCATCCATCACTTCTGAAATAGCGTGAATTAACTCTGAGGAAAGCGCATTTGCTGGAGGTCGTTGAATCGTAATGACCGCAAAATTATCTTCTTTAGAAATCGATAAAAACTCCATTTAGATCCTCCTATTCTGATGCTTCATTCTTATCTGGATCTGGATCCACAGCCATTTAGCATAAGTTTGAATACTGCTGGAGCCAAACTTACTAAATCATATTTCTGTTCATTCATCACCCACGATGTCGCAGTTTCGTCCATCGTTCCAAAAATCATTTGTCTTCCAAGACGTATATCTAAATCCGGTGCAAATTCATTATTTTCCTTTCCATCCAGAAGTATCTCATCGATCAATTGTGAGTAGTCTTTTAGAACTTCATTAATTTTATGTCTCAACTCTTTGTTAGATTGTCTCAATTCCAATTGGGTTACAATTGCTAAGTGGTGATCCTCAGATAAAATTTGAAAATGCCTTTCCACCATCACAAATAATTTATCTACTGCTGAATCCTTTTCCGCTATCATTTCTTGGATTTTCTCTACAAACATTCCCATTTTCTCTCGAAAAACTGATATTAAAATATCTTCTTTATTTTCAAAGTAAAGATAAATGGTTCCATCAGCTACCCCAGCTTGTTTGGCAATTTTTGAAACCTGTGCTTGATGGTAACCATTTTCAGCGATTACAATCACAGCGGCATCTATAATTTGTTTATACTTTGGTTTATTTCTTTTCAACGATCTTCACCTTCTAGTTTAATATGAAAACATGAATGACTATTCATTCATGTTTTCATATTAAATGACAAATAGCAAGTCTGTCAAGTAAAGATTACTAAAAAAGAAGAGAGCCCATTTCGGCTCTAGAAATTTATCCGAGCTTTTCATCGTCCTTCCGTTTACTTCTCTCCTCATCCACAAGCGCGCGTCTTAATATCTTACCTACCGCAGTCTTTGGCAACTCTGTACGGAATTCATATACTCTTGGCACCTTATAGGCCGCCAAATATTTTCTGGCATATTCATCTAGCTCTTGTTCCGTCGCTGTCATTCCTTCCTTAAGGACGATGTATGCTTTCACCGTTTCTCCCCGGTATGGGTCCGGTACTCCTGCAACAACCATTTCTTGAATGGCTGGATGTTCATAAAGGACATCCTCTATTTCACGTGGGTAAATATTATATCCACCCGCAATGATTATATCTTTCTTTCGGTCTACAATATAAAAGAAACCATCTTTGTCCATATAACCCATATCACCTGTCAACAACCAGCCATCTTTAAAAGTTGCTGCGGTATCCTCGGCTCGATTCCAGTATCCCTGCATAATCTGCGGGCCTTTTACTGCAATTTCTCCTATTTCTCCAGGTAGTGCAGCTTCTCCAGTTTCAGCAGAAAGGATGATTGATTCAGTATCTGGCCATGGTACCCCAATACTTCCTTTCACTCTATTTTCTTCCCATAGAAAATTTGCATGAGTAACCGGGGATGATTCAGTTAAGCCATACCCTTCAACTAGTTTCCCACCTGTAATCTTCTCAAACTTCTGTTGAATCTCATAAGGAAGAGGCGCTGACCCGCTTAGACATGATTTAATAGATGTTAAATCATATTTATCTATATTAGGACTATTTAATAATCCAATATAAATCGTTGGAGCCCCCGGAAATATCGTCGGGCGTAACTTATGAATTGTCTTTAACGTTGTTTCCACATCAAATTTCGGTAACAGAATCATTTTATATCCTTGCATAACTGCCAAAATTAATACGGTAGTCATTCCGTATACATGGAAAAATGGCAACACTCCAAGTATTTTCTCTTCCCCTTTTCTTGCCTTATATAGCCATGCATCACAAGCCGTAGCATTAGAAATCAAATTTTTATGGGTTAGCATAACACCTTTAGGATAACCGGTGGTACCACCGGTGTACTGTAACAGTGCAAGATCTTTTTCAAAATCAAACTCGTTTTCCAGCGGTGCTACTTTTCCTGCAGACATAATTTTTTTAAATAAATGTTGGTTTCCTTCATGTTTTACATTAACGACAATTCCAGATTGCCTTTTTTGAATAAATGGATATACAATATTCTTTGGAAATGGCAAATAATCCTTGATGGCGGTTACAATTATGTGCTTTAATTGTGTGTTTTTCATTATTTTAGAAATACGAGGATATAGAAGATCGAGCCCAATGATCACTTCCGCTGCCGAGTCTTTCATCTGGTACTCTAATTCTCGTTCCGTATAGAGCGGATTTGTTTGTACAACGATACCCCCCGCATACAAAACACCATAGTAACTGATCACACTCTGAGGACAATTTGGCAGCATAATGGCAACGCGGTCGCCTTTTTTGATCCCAATATCCCGCAAATAATTGCCCATCCTTAATGCACATTCATACACTTCCTTAAAGGTTATTTCTTTGCCCATAAAATGCACTGCTGCTTTTTCAGGATAATTTTCCGCTGCTTCTGTCAAATAAGATTGAACTGGTTTACGTTTATAGTCCAGTGTTGTTGGTATGGTGTCTGGATATAGGTCGAGCCATGGCTTTGCCTCCATACAATCCCCCTTTTCTTATTAGAAAATTGCAACTTCTCTATTCATTATAGTACATTGACTTACTTCACACAATTCAATTCACCCATTTTTATGTCAGACTCTTTTCGTATAGATTATTATTTAACCCATCGGAAAAATACATTTCAAACTTCTTTAGATAGCTTCTCTCAAACCGAGCCTATATGGCATCTCTCACAGAATCCATTTTTAAACTGACCTCTCCGTGCTTGCAAATGTTTTCCACTTTGCATAAAGAAACTAACTTTTAGAAAACATCTTTATGTACAAAAAAGACTGACCATATTTATATTTATTTTGGTCAGTCACTTGGCTTTTATATGCGTACTAAATAAATGATTCCTACTAGAATAAAGATGCCACAAACCACTAATAAGACTTTTGCTAATTTTTCCACTGTATCCTCCCTAATTAATTCCCGAGCCAATCACATAGGACAATCCTACAGAGATGATCATCGATAGAAAACCTACAGCACGGTTATCTTTTTCAATTTCCTTATCAACATTAAATTTAGGTGTTAAAAATTCAAACATAAAATAGCCAGTTAGAAGAAGGAAAAAACCATACACTCCCCATCCGATCATAATGAATAAGCCATCATGATGTAGAATGGAATGCCTAAAAACATTGGCAATCCCAAATATTTTTCCCCCAGTCGCCATTGCAACGGCGAGGTTTCCATTTTTTATCTCTTCCCAATTATCATACTTTGTAACAATTTCAAAGATAAATAAAAACAACACGATACAAAGAACTGTTACGCTATAATAGCCTGCAGTCTGCACAACTGAATTCTCCCAAAAAGAGCTCATATTCATATCAATCTCCTTTGTCTAACGACCAAGTAAGGATTATTTAAACTCCACTATTGTAACACCGCTACCGCCTTCTCCTGTTTCACCCAATCTGATGCGTTTGACAGACCGATGTTGTTTCAAATATTCCGTGACTCCCGTTCGAAGTGCACCAGTCCCTTTTCCATGGATAATAGAAACACGCGGATAATTAGCTAGTAAAGCATCATCTATATACTTCTCTACTTTAGCTAAAGCTGCTTCGTATCGCTCTCCACGTAGATCCAGTTCCAGACTAACATGATAATCTCTACCTTTTATCGTTGCAAGAGGTTTCGTTTCTTTTTTCTGCTCAGATTTAATAAATTCTAGATCTTTCTCATTTACTTTCATTTTCATAATACCAATCTGTACTTGCCAATCTTGCCCACCGATATTTTCAACGAGATGTCCCTTTTGCCCAAAGGTCGTTACTTTTACCTCATCACCTGGCTTATACATGCGCTTTTGTTTATTATTTACTGCTTTAGCTATACCTTTTTCTTGTTTGGGAAGAGCTGTGTCCAACCGTCTTCTTGCTTCAATTAACTTATGCTCTTTTACTTGGGCTCCATTATCAAAGCGCAATTGACGAAGTTCTTTCATTACTTCTTCGGCTTCAGTTTTTGCCTTCTCTATTAGCTTTGCAGCTTTTTCTTTCGCTTTCTCATATAACTCTTCTTTACGTTCATTAAATTCGATCAATTGTTGTTGCAAATCTTTTTGTAGCTTTTCGGTGTTTTCTAAGTTTTCTTGTGCCTCTTCATAATCCCGTTCCGCTTTACGTCGGCTTTCCTCTAATGATGCAATCATCTGTTCCACTTCATTACTTTCTGAATCAATCATTGACTTTGCATGTGTAATAACACTATCTGACAAACCGAGGCGACGGGAAATTTCAAATGCATTGCTTCGTCCAGGTACACCAATTAATAGTTTATACGTTGGGCGTAATGTTTCAATATCAAATTCCACACTTGCATTTGTGACACCAGGTCGATTATATCCATATGCTTTCAGTTCTGGGTAATGCGTAGTTGCTATCATTCGTGCACCGCGCTGATACACATCATCAAGGATAGAAATCGCAAGTGCAGCTCCTTCTTGCGGGTCTGTTCCTGATCCAAGTTCATCAAATAACACAAGACTCTCGTGATCCACTTTTTGTAAAATATCGACAATGTTCACCATATGAGATGAGAATGTACTTAAGCTTTGTTCAATCGACTGCTCATCACCAATATCAGCGAATACTTCCTTAAATACGGCAATTTCTGAATCTTCCATAGCAGGAATATGCAATCCCGCTTGCCCCATCAATGTACATAAACCAACCGTTTTAAGTGCAATTGTTTTTCCTCCAGTATTCGGACCTGTAATAACAATCGTCGAAAAATCAGTTCCAAGTATGACATCATTGGCTACTACCTCATCAATTGGAAGAAGCGGGTGACGTGCTTTATTAAGACGGATCACACCATCTTGATTGATCTTTGGACTTGAACCTTTCATTACTTTACCGTATCGTGCTTTTGCAAATATAAAATCAAGTTCAGCCATTATATGAACAATTATAAGTAATTCTTCCGATCCAAGCGCCACTTCTGCTGAAAGCTCAGCCAATATGCGATCAATTTCTTGTTTTTCTTTCATTTGTAATTCTTTTAACTCATTGTTTAACTCTACGACTGCTTGTGGCTCAATAAATAGCGTTTGTCCTGATGATGATTGATCATGAACAATTCCATTGTAATGTGAACGGTATTCCTGTTTTACTGGGATGACATACCGATCATTCCTAATCGTTACAATGGCATCTGACAGCATTTTTTGTGCGTTTCTGGATCGTATAAGACTTTCTAATTTTTCTCTAATTCTACTTTCATTTCTTCTCCTGCTCTGACGAATATTTCGAAGCATGTCACTCGCTGAGTCGAGCACATCTCCATTCTCATCCACAGCATGTTTGATTTGTCGTTCCAGAGGTGAAAGATCAGCCATTGAGGTCGCTTTCTTTTCTAAAACTGGGATATCCACTTCATTTTCCAGCAAATCATCGATGAAATTTTTCATCATACGACTTGCATGGATTGTACTTGCTGTTTGCACTAATTCCACAGCATTCAATACTCCGCCAATTTGTGCCCTTTTAATATGAGGTTTTATATCAAATATACCACTTAAAGGCGCATGTCCTTTTAATCTAAGCACATTGGCAGCCTCATCTGTTTCTTCTTGCCTTTTCACTACTTCTTCAAAATTTGCAGATGGTTTTAATGCCTTTACTTTATTAACACCAAGACTAGATGAAGCATAAGCTTCCATCTCCGCGATAATTTTATCAAATTCTAGTGTTTTTAAAATTTTATCATTCATGGAGTAACCCTCCATCCCCTTTCATCTGAATAGCAAAAGACGCAGTAATTTGTATAACCACGCCTATAGCTAGGCCATGCTTTCTTCTCACTATTCATTTCTTCCTAAAAAAGCCAACAGTGCTTCTGTATCCATCGTATTGATAACGGAGGAAGCACGGAGCCAGCCTTTTCTAGCTGTCGAAACACCTAGATTCATAAATTCCAAAGATTTTATATTATGTGCATCAGTATTAATAGCAATGTATACACCAGCTTCTTGAGCTTTCCTTAGATTCTCCGCTGAAAGATCAAATCTTTCTGGGTTTGCATTCAATTCGAGTGCCGTATTCGTCGTTTTTGCCATTTGAATTAATTGATCGATATCGACATCATAACCATCACGCCTGCCTATTAGTCTTCCGGTTGGGTGGGCAATAATATCTACATGCGGATTTTCGAATGCTGTTTTTAATCGTTCCATTATTTTCTTCTGTGGCTGTGAAAAACTTGAATGAATAGACGCAATTACAATATCTAATTCGGCTAATAGCTCATCTTCAAAATCTAATGTACCATCAGGTAATATATCCATTTCAATTCCGGATAAGATTAATATATCGTTGTATTTTTCATTCAGCTCACGAATCTCTTCATTTTGTTTCTTCAAACGATCAACTGTCAAACCATTTGCAACTCGTAGAAATTTGGAGTGATCAGTGATCGCCATATATTGATAGCCTTTTCTACGACACGCTTCAACCATTTCATCAAGTGAATAAGCACCATCTGACCATGTAGTATGCATATGAAGATCGCCTTTTATATCTTGATTAGAAATAAGTACTTCATCACCTTTATAACGATCTACCTCAGAACCGTCTTCTCTGATTTCTGGTGGAATAAAAGGCAATCCAAAATGATTGTAAAATTTCGATTCTGTTTTGAACGTGAGGATTTCACCAGTTTTCGTATTTTCCACCCCATACTCACTGATTTTTTCCCCTTGCTCTTTAGCAAGCTGACGCATACGAATATTATGGTCTTTTGAGCCGGTAAAATGATGCAATGCAGTTGCAAATTCAACAGGTTGGACCAATCGAAAATCTACTGAAACCTTAAATCTTCCTTCATGCATCACTGTAATCTTCGTGTCTCCACTCACTGTTGCCTCACCAAACCCCTCAAGCGTTAATAATTGTTCCTTTACAATTGAGGGTTCATCTGTTGCAATCATGAAATCCAAATCTTTAATTGTTTCTCTCAACCGGCGTAAACTTCCGGCGCGAGAAAAGTTATTAATTTCTTTTATTGCACTAAGCTGCGATTCAATTTGTTCAGCAATTGGTAATAAGTATGCAATTGGCAACCGTTCAGGCTGTGTGCCTGCATGAATAATAGACTCAAGTATATTTTCCTGCGTTTTCTTGCCAAAGCCCTTTAATTGTGCCACTTTTCCACTTTCACAAGCTTCTTTTAACGACTCCACATCTTCTACGCCTAAATCCTTATACAGGCGTGCAATCTTCTTACCTCCCACACCTGGGAGTTGCAATAGCGGAATCAGACCTTTCGGAACTTCCTCTTGTAATTCTTTTAATACTGTTGAAAACCCTTCCTGAATATACTCTTCTATGACAGACGCTGTTCCCTTTCCGATCCCTGGGATGTTAGTAAATACGGAGATTTCAGATAAACTTCTATCATCTGCTTCTAATCCACCGGCAGCTTTTCTAAATGCTGCAGTTTTAAATGGATTCTCTCCTTTTAACTCCATATATATTGCTATTTTTTCTAGTAAACGAATGATATCTTTTTTATTGATTTTCATATATACCCACCAACCAATCTCTCTATATTCCTCACTTTTTATCAAATTGGGCTTTTAAAAGAAAAACTTCTCTTAACATAAAGAGAAGTTACTTTTGTATATAGTCAATCCACATTTTTTTAACTTCTGATGAAAAGTATGGTGTATTTTTCAATATCCCTTCTGCAATAATAGAATTATTTAATGCAGTTTGGATTTCATCTATAGGCAGTAACACAGCTATATATATAATAACAAACAAGATGAGATAAATTTCTAAAAAACCAAGTATTCCGCCCGCCCATATGTTCAATGTTCTTAAAATCGGTAAACTTGCTACGATGTCAAGGGCAGATCCGATGATCGCAAGCACGATTCTTACAGCAAAAAAGATAATAGCGAATGCAATTGCCCGATAAAAAGCTTCATCAAAACTTACTCCATCAAGTACCATCTGTATTGCACCAGTAGCATTAATATCTGGATATGGTATCCAAAGTCGAAGCTTCGGGGCTAGGTCATCATAATACAAATAAGCGGCAATAAATGCGATAATTAAACCAATCATATGTATAAGTTGAAGAATGAACCCTCTCTTTAATCCGATGAGGAAACCAAATATTAAAATAATCACTACAGCCAAGTCTAACATAAGTATTTCAGTCCTTTAAACTTTGGAATTCTTGCTCAAGTCGAGCATATTGCTCTTGCAATTTTATAAGATCATGAACAGCATTAACAGCAGTAAGTACTGCTAATTTATTCGTATCTAAATAAGGATTTCTTGCGTTTATTTCACTCATTTTGGCATCAACTTGCTTTGCCACTTTTTCCACATGCTCTGTCGGCTCTGTTCCTGTAATGGTATAATGTTGTCCATGAATCATAACTTGCGTCCGCATCTTCTGACCATTACTCAATCCCATTGCCTCCATTTCCATAGAATCCTAAGCTATATCATATCATGAATGAAAACGGATGGGAATGTTTTGTCTTAATCTAGGAAGTGAAATAGAATTGCTAATTGTTACAATCTTTTTCCCGTTTGTGTAATGTCTCTACACATATTAGTTTTATCTAAGAAAGGAAGTTATCCATTGGCCAATATTGTTATTCAAGTCTCTAAATCTGATATCACAAAAATGAAGGAATATTATCAACCATTTAATACGGGGAAAACCCCTCCAGGTAGTGTCTTTGTAGCAAAAAAAGATAATTGTACAATCACAGCATATCGCTCAGGAAAAATAATGTTTCAGGGAGCAGGAAATGAAGCCGAGGCAAAGCAATGGGGGACTCCTACTGCAAATACTGCAAAAACAACTAAATCAAAAACGTCTGGTCCTCCGCTTCCATCCAATATATCGTCAATGTCTGTTATTGGTTCCGATGAAGTTGGAAAAGGCGATTATTTTGGACCGATGACTGTGGTTGCATCTTACGTAAACAAGGAGCAAATCCCTTTATTACAAGAATTGGGTGTGAAAGACTCAAAAAATCTTACAGACCCTCAAATTATAAAAATTGCGAAAGACTTGCTTACTTTTCTCCCCTATAGTTTATTAACGTTGCCTAATGAAAAATATAATCAGCTTCAAGCATCAGGTATGACACAAGGTAAAATAACTGCAATCCTTCACAACCAGGCTTTGAATCACTTGCTAGATAAACTCGCTCCCGAAAAACCGGAAGCCATTCTTGTCGATCAATTTGCGGAAGCTGCTATCTATTACCGTCATTTACAAGGACAAAAAGTTATTTGCCGCGAGAATGTTTTTTTTAGCACAAAAGCGGAAGGCATTCATCTCGCTGTTGCTGCTGCGTCTATTTTAGCAAGATATGCTTTCTTGAAAGCATTTGATGAATTAAGTGTAAAAGCAGGCTTTACGCTTCCAAAGGGTGCTGGAGTGAAAGTTGATCAAGCTGCAGCAAGGCTCATAAAACAAAAAGGTGTTGGTGCCTTGAATGAATTTACTAAAGAACATTTTGCTAATACTGGAAAAGCAAAAAAAATGGCTAATCTTTCTTAGTTCGAGGATTGTCTTAAATCATTTATTTGATTTTAAGACAATCCTTTTTGCTAAAATTGAAAAGCTTTAACTCAACTTCATTATACCTCTCTCCTCCCAACTTCATTAGATTGATGAAGAATACATGAGTAATCATGAGATTTATATGCTTTATTACATATAACCTTCATCTCATGGAATGTAGGTAGCCTATTACTACTTAATATGACATTTGTGTTACAAATTTTCTATCACTATAGTTATATGAGTCGTTAGCTTTTTGAAAATATAAAAAAGGAGATGCAGAATACTTGAATAATAGTAAGAGAAATAAAAGATTAAAAGGTTATTAGCTTCTATTAAAACTCTCCACATTAAACAAGAGTGAAATGGAACGGTTTTATCCATACTCTTCGTTAAAGGGTCAACCATCCCCCTTTAAGCAATTTATACATACTAACCTATCTATTAACTTCATGCTAAATCAGTATTACCTAAATAATCGAGGAGGAATAAAGAAATGACACTTTATAAAAAAATAACTGGACTTGGAATAGTAACCCTTTTGGCCCTAGGTCTCGCTGCGTGCGGCAGTGAAGAAACAAAAAATAATCACGCGGAAGCGACTGGAACAAATACATCGGTCGGAAAATCCTTAGACCATACGATTGTAGGAATTGATCCAGGATCAGGTCATATGGAAGCAACAGCAAAAGCTTTAGATGAATATGAACTAACCGATTGGAATGTAATTTCAGGCTCAGGTGCTTCGATGACTGCTGCTTTAAAAAGAGCGTATGATAAAGAAGAACCGATTATTATTACTGCCTGGAGTCCACATTGGAAATTTTCTACGTTCGATTTGAAATATTTAGATGACCCTAAGCTGATTTACGGTGATTCTGAAGAAATTCATTCGGTAGGGCGACTAGGATTAAAGGAAGATTTGCCTGAAGCCTATGCTATATTCCAACGGTTCAAGTGGAATATAGATGATATGAGTGAAATCATGGTTGCGATCGAAGATGGAACAGAACCAGATGTAGCTGCACAAAATTGGATTGACAACAATCAGGACAAGGTTGCCGAATGGACAGATGGCATATCAAACGTCGATGGAGATCAAATTAAACTGGTATATGCGCCATGGGATAGTGAACTTGCAAGCCACAATATGATGAAACTCGTTCTTGAAGATATCGGCTATGATGTAACACTGTCAGTCGTTGAACCAGGGCCAATGTTCTCAGCAATCGCAGATGGAAGTGCCGATGCTACTTTTGCCGCTTGGTTGCCTATCACACATAAAACATATGTCGACAAATTTGAAGGTAAATTAGACGATATCGCCGTTAATATGGTAGATGTGAAGCAAGGACTAGCGGTTCCCACCTATATGAAGGACGTTAACTCTATTGAAGATTTGAAAAACTAATAACAAAAAAACAGCCCAATGCTAAAAGTATCGGGCTGTTTTCTTAACATTAACCTCTTAATTCTGCTCCTGCTTTTTCTCTTACAGCAGCAAGTACTTTATCGTGCGCTCGCACGACTTCTTCGTCTGTCAGCGTTTTTTCTGGATCTAAGTATGTCAATGAGAATGCAATCGATTTTTTGCCTTCTTCCATGCGTTCTCCTTCATATAGATCAAAAACATGTACTTTCTTCAACAATTTCCCACCCGCGTCATTAATAATCGTTTCAAGCGAGCCTGCGTTTATTTCTTTATCGACAACAAGAGCGATGTCACGAGTAATCGCTGGGAAACGGGGAATTGGAATATATTGCAGTTCAGGCTGTTCAAAATTAAACAACGCGCTTGCTTTCACTTCAAATACATACGTATTTTTTAGATCTAATTCTTTTTGTACTTGTGGATGTACTTGACCAATGAAGCCGATCACCTCACCGGAAAGAATAATTTCTGCTGTCCGTCCGGGATGCATACCATCTTGTTTAGCAGCTTGCCATTCGATTGCCTCTTCAACGCCAAGTTTTTCAAATAATCCTTCCAAAATTCCCTTAGCTACGTAGAAATCGACTGGCTTTTTCTCTCCTTGCCATTCATTCTCAACCCATAAACCAGTGATTGCTCCTGCAATATGCTCGCGTTCCTCAGGCTGCACATCTTTTCCTTGACTGAGGAATACAGAGCCAATCTCATATAATGCAACCGAATCATGCCGACGTGCCACATTATATGATAATACTTCAAGCAATTGCGGAATAATGCTTAGTCTTAAATGGCTACGCTCTTCACTCATCGGCATCGCAAGTTTAACAGGTTCCCGTGTCTCTATTGCAAAGCTTATTGCTTTCTTTGCTGATGTGAGTGAATAGGTTGTCGCCTGGTACAATCCCGTTCCTTCCAAAAAGGATCTCGTTGTGCGGCGTTTTTCCTGTGTCTTATTTAATCCGCCTGCTGTTGCAGCTCCCTTAGGCAATGTTTTCGGGATATTATCATAACCATACAAACGTGCCACTTCTTCGAGCAAATCTTCTTCAATCGTAATATCACCGCGACGTGTCGGAACAGTTACCGTAAAGGTTTCATCTTCCACTGTAACCGCAAATTTCAAACGATCGAAAATGTCCAAAATTTCTTGTTCACTAATATGTGTACCAAGTACACGATTGATTTTCTCAAGTGTCACAGAAACAACAGCAGGTTCTAGGGTAAGATGATCCGCTTCAATAAGGCCTTCAAGCACCTCTCCACCCGCAAGCTCTGCTATTAATTGTGCTGCACGCTCAGCTGCTGGTCGAACACGAGCTGGGTCAACTCCTTTTTCGTAGCGGCTACTAGCTTCACTTCGAAGGCTGTGATATTTGGACGTACTGCGGATCGATGCTCCAGTAAAATAAGCCGACTCAAGCAGAATCGTCGTTGTATCACTGCCTACCTCAGAGTCAGCTCCACCCATGACTCCTGCTAAAGCGACTGGTATTGTTCCATTCGTGATGACCAATTGTTCTGTTGTCAGTTTTCGCTCTGCATCATCAAGTGTGGTTAGTGTTTCTCCTTCATGAGCGTGACGGATCACGACTTCTTTTGATCCGAAGCGATCATAGTCAAACGCATGAAGGGGCTGACCATATTCAAGCAAAATATAATTTGTAATGTCGACAACATTATTATGTGGACGAATCCCACTAGACATCAGTCGTGTTTGCATCCAAAGTGGTGACGGACCAATTTTTACGTTTTTAATCACTTTAGCGGTATAAAGCGGATTATCCTCTGGTGCATCTATTTTTATAGAAATATTGTCTGCGGCTTTTTCTAATGAAGCTTTTGCTGTAATTTCTGGTAACTTTACTTCTTGCCTAAGGATAGCAGCTGTTTCGTATGCCATTCCTAGCATGCTGAGTGCATCTGCACGATTCGGCGTTAGATCAAGCTCAAGCACTTCATCATCCAAATTTAAAAGTGTGATAGCCTCCGCTCCGACTTCAGTATCTCCTGGAAAAACATAAATTCCCTCAGCGAACTCTTTCGCAACAAGCTTTCCTTCAATGCCAAGTTCTTGAAGCGAGCAAATCATACCATTAGATTCCTCACCTCGCAGCTTCGCCTTTTTAATTTTAAAATTGCCAGGCAGCACAGCTCCAACTGTGGCAACGGCTACTTTTTGTCCTTGTGCAACGTTTGGCGCTCCGCAAATGATTTGCACAGGTTCTTCCGCACCGATATCAACAAGACATTTGTTCAACTTATCTGCCTCAGGATGTTTTTCACATTCCAATACATGACCAACAACAATGCCTTTAATATCTTTACTGAGTTGTTCAACACCATCGACTTCAATACCGCTTCTCGTAATTTTTTCTGCTAATTCTCTAGCCGTCACGCCAGTTAAATCGACGTAATCTTGTAGCCATTTATATGAAACAAGCATGTATGTTACCTCCCTTAATTATTCTTGAACCGCAAATTGTTGTAAGAATCGTAAATCATTCGTGTAGAAATGACGGATGTCATCGACCCCATATTTCAACATCGTAATTCGCTCAGGTCCCATTCCAAACGCAAAACCAGTATATTTCTGCGGGTCAAATCCTGACATCTCAAGTACACGTGGATGTACCATACCCGCACCTAGAATCTCAATCCAACCTGTTTGCTTACAAACACGGCAACCATCGCCACCACATATTTTACAAGAAATATCCATCTCTACAGATGGTTCTGTAAATGGGAAGAAGCTAGGGCGGAGGCGGATTTCGCGATCTTCGCCAAACATTTTTTTGGCAAACACATCTAGTGTTCCTTTCAAATCACCCATTGTAATATTTTCATCAATCACAAGTCCTTCGATCTGTGTAAACTGATGGGAATGCGTTGCATCATCATTATCACGACGATACACTTTTCCAGGGCAAATAATTTTTACAGGCCCCTTCCCTTCATGCTTTTCCATTGTCCGTGCTTGAACCGGCGATGTTTGTGTACGCAATAAAAGTTCTTCGGTGATATAGAATGTGTCTTGCATATCGCGTGCCGGATGACCTTTTGGCAAGTTCAGTGCTTCAAAATTATAATAATCTTGTTCTACTTCCGGGCCTTCGGCTACTTTATAACCCATCCCGATAAACAAGTCTTCAATTTCTTCGATTACTTTTGTTAATGGATGACGGCTTCCCGTTTTCACTGGGCGACCTGGGAGTGTAACATCAATCGTTTCAGATGCAAGTTGTTCATTAACCGCTTCCTCTTCCAAATCGTGATGCTTATTTTCGATTGCCTTCGTGATCGTTTCTCTAATTACATTAACAAGTGCTCCCATTTTTGGTCGCTCTTCAGCTGATAATTTCCCCATTCCACGTAATACTTCTGTGATCGGTCCTTTTTTTCCAAGATACGCAACCCGAACGTCATTTAGCGTTTTTAAATCAGTGGCATCATTGATTTTTGTTATAGCTTCTATTTCTAATTGCTTCAGTTTTTGTTCCACTATGTCTATTCCTCCTTCGTTTTTTTCAAACAAAAAAAGCCTGCCCCCAAAAAGGGACGAGGCTTTGGTCGTGGTACCACCCTTATAAACATTTGCATGTTCACTTCATTGTCATAACGGCATATGCCGGAGCATCTTTACGTTTTAAAACGGTCCCGATGCCGACTCAGGAGGTGAACTTCACCTAGATTCTGCTGAAAATGCTCACAGTCAAGGCATTTTCTTCCTGAAAACTTTCTCCGGTTACTTTTCTCCATCATAGTCATTTGCTTTATTCAGATAGTTATTATTATAGCCGTTTGCTTTCATGATTTCAAATTTATTTTCGTAAATAGTACAGAAGGATTCCAGCCGCAATTGCTACATTTAACGATTCACTCTTCCCATAGATTGGAATATAGAGGTTCTTATCTGTCTTTTCTAAGATTTCTTGACTAATCCCGGAACCTTCATTACCGACGATTAATGCGAATGATTTTACAGGATCAACCGCTTCGTATGACACTCCATTTTCAAGCGCTGTACCAAACACAGGGAGGTTAGCAGCTTTCAACTTATCGATCCATTCATGTAAATTACCAGATTCAACATGGATATGAAAATGACTACCTTGTGCAGAACGAATTACTTTAGAGTTATACAAATCACCGGAGCCTTCTCCTAGTATTACAGCATCCATACCAGCAGCTTCTGCCGTTCTAATCATCGTGCCTATATTACCTGGGTCTTGGACTCGATCGAGCAGAAGTAAGCGAGGATGACTGGATATATCTATCTCCAATTGTTTTTTATGGCAAACTGCAAATATCCCTTGAGTCGTTTCAGTCTCAGAGATCGTTTTACTTACTTCCGAAGTGATCGTGTTGATTCGAATGTTTTCTATTATTAGGTCGTCAGGTAGCTCACGATCTTCTTCGATCATGATTTCCTTGACCGCTTGATTTTTTAACGCTTCTTCCACAAGATGAAAACCTTCTATTATGTATAGGTCTGATTTGTCACGACCTTTTTTGGAAAATAACTTTTTCCATTCTTTCACTCGCGCATTTTTTGTTGATTGAATATGTTCCACACCATTCCATTCCTTTCCTATACATTCTTGTTTCATTATACATATTTCAGACGTTTTGCGAAAAGCTATCATAGAAACATTTGGAAAGGGGTTATTATGATGAATTTAAATTTAAGAAACGCAATCATTCACAACGTTTCAGGAAATAACCAATCGCAGTTGAAAGATACAATCGTCGATGCAATCGAACGTGGTGAAGAAAAAATGTTACCTGGTTTAGGCGTTCTTTTTGAAGTAATATGGCAGCATGCGGATGATCAGGAAAAAACCATGATGTTAGAAACTCTTGAAGATGGTTTAAAGTAGAAAAAGCGGCTAAGCCGCTTTTTTTGTATTTAACACCACTTTGTAATCAAACTAACGATTATCCCATTATTGTTTTTAAGGTTCCAATCCCATAAAAAGAACCTATTCCAAAAACAGTAGACCAAAACACAAGGCTAATGGTCATCCATAATAATGTCCATCTTTTTGTAGCCCCAAGGGACATACCTATAAATGCAGCAATATGTGTTCCAATTAAGATTGGTCCCAACATTGCCAAGCCTGGCAAACCATATTTATTCCATATTTTCTTAGCACGCTCTTGACGTTTACTATTTTCTTTTATGGCGCCTTTCTTCTTGACTAAGAACGCTTTAATTTTCTCAAATAAATATACAACTAGAATAATGGTTGATAAATTACCGATAAAAGCAAGGATAACAACCAATAATGGATGAAGATTACGCAATATTCCAAGCGGAATAACTGCGGCAATTTCAAACCATGGTGTAGCCGCAAGTAAAAAGACAACAATATACTCCCATAAAATCCCCATATGAGTCTCCCTTTAAAATAGTCTTCTTTGACAATACAGGAATTTGCCCCGGAAGAAAAGAATAAAACCGAAATTCAGTTGAATTTCGGTTTTATTCTATGTTAAACGGACATTAACATTTACATTTTCGTTTTATTCAAATGTAATTTTATTTACTGTATCTCTATCTAGACGTTTTACTACTTCTGTAATTAATTTAACAGCATTTTCATAATCGTCACGGTGAAGTATACCAGCATGTGTATGAATATAGCGCGTCGCAATTGTAATGGCAAGTGAAGGCACGCCTTCCCCAGTTAAATGAAGGGACCCGGCATCTGTTCCTCCACCTGGAATTGCTTCAAACTGATAAGGAATCCCTAATTCGTCAGCTGTGCTAGTGACGAGATCACGTAATCCTTTATGGGATACCATGGATGCATCGTATAAAATTATTTGTGGACCATCCCCCATTTTCCCTTGTGCTTCTTTATCGGAAACTCCAGGTGTGTCTCCAGCAATTCCCACATCTACCGCAATTGAAATATCTGGTTGTACTTTATTGGCAGCAGTCTTTGCTCCACGGAGCCCTACTTCCTCTTGGACAGTCCCGACACCATACACCACATTTGGATGTGCTTCATTTTTCAAGTTTTTCAATACATCAATAGCAATAGCACAGCCAATACGGTTATCCCATGCTTTTGCAAGTAACAACTTTTCATTATTCATAATCGTAAAGTCAAAGTATGGAACGACCATATCTCCGGGTCGCACTCCCCATTCTTTTACTTCTTCTCGACTGGATGCACCGATATCGATAAACATATCCTTTATATCAACAGGCTTCTTGCGTGCTTCAGGTGACAATATATGAGGTGGTTTCGAGCCAATCACACCTGTCACATCCCCTTTATCTGTAACAATCGTAACTCGTTGCGCTAGCATTACTTGTGACCACCAGCCACCAACAGTTTGAAAGCGTAAAAATCCTTTATCATCAATTTGGGTAATCATGAATCCCACTTCATCTAAATGCCCAGCAATCATTACTTTTGGACCGTTTGCTTCACCCGTTTTTTGAGCAATCAAACTACCAAGATTATCCGTATTTACTTCATCTGCAAATGGTGTTATGTATTTTTTCATTACTTCTCGAGGCCCAGATTCATTACCTGGAATTCCTTTTGCGTCCGTTAAATCCTTCAGCATCGTCAGTGTTTCATCAAGCTTTGTCATTTTATATCCTCCCATACGATTAAGATTTCATCATCTTACATTATAAAGATAATCTAAGGTGAAATACAAAGATAAGCAGGTTACGCAAGTTTATAATTATATTTTTCTAAAAAGAAAAGGGATTAACTAATATGTCACGAATGTTACTATACTTATATTATTTTTTAAAAAGACAGGATGAAGTAATAAATGAAAAAGACTGAAACCTTATTTTGGAGAAATTATATTGCTAACATACAGCTGCATGTATCGATTGCTCAAAGTACAAAAGTGCCGAATTCTTGGAAGGCAACGGATTATACTCCAGATTTCAACAAGTTTTACTTTATTCAATCCGGTACTGGATTTGTAAAAATGGAAGACAAAGTGTATTTTCCAAAGCCTGGTGATCTTTACTTACTTCCTGCCGATACAACACAATCATATGGTACGACGAGCAATGACACATTTAATAAGTATTGGTGCCATTTTACTGCTAAAGTAGGAGATTCTCCTCTATTTAACTTAATTGATGCCCCTCTTTTTATCAAAGTAAACGATCAAAAAAAGGTAAAAGAGCAATTTGAACAGCTTATTCATTTTTCTCAAGAAGACTCCCTATCTTCATTGTTTCATATGAATGCTATTCTGTTACAATTGATTGCTTCTATGTTAGATAAGAGTGGCAAAATGAAATCAAAGCCTTTTTCAAATCCTTCCTTTGAAAAAATGGATTATATTATTAATTATGTAGAGACACATTTATCCGAAAGTTTTTCGGTTGAGAAAATGGCTGCTATTGCTGGCTTTCATCCTAATTATTTTATTCAGTTATTCAAACAGTTTACCGGTACATCTCCAATTCGATTCTTGAATCAACGCCGGATGGAAAAAGCAAGACATCTCCTTGCTACTACAGATCAAAATATATGTGATATCGCAGACAGTGTAGGGATGGAAGTTTCCTACTTTTCACGAATGTTTCGCGAACAAATAGGCTTTTCACCTTCACAATTTCGTGAAGTGATATTAAATAGAACTTAATAAAAGTTCAAGCACCCTGCTTATTATGCATGGCAAGGTGCTCATTTTAATTATTAAAAAGTACTAGCCGGAGTAGTAGATGGACACCATCTTGATGCAAGGAGATAGTCAATTAGTATATCTTTTGCCGTATCTGTATGAATGTAATTTAATGCTTCCGCGGCGTGTCCCCTTACATATCGATCTTCATCTTTCAATGCTTTTGCAAGATGTGGTACTGCAGCATTTGCTTCTGCACCAAAACGGCAAAGTGCAAGTCCAGCCGTAAACCTTGTTTGTACATCATCATTCTTTAATGCAAGAACCAAACCTGCTATCACTTCTTCTGTAGGTTTTTGAATCATGCTAAGTGTATCAACAACCGTGTTACGTATATACGGAGAAGAGTGACCCACTAATTTAACTAGTTTCGGAACAGTAGACGAAGCTAGTTGACGCAGTTCTCCGAGAGCAAATATAGCATGTGCTACTGTATGATCTTGCTCGCTATCCAATGCTTTTTCCAATATCGGAATTGCCTTTTCACCAGCAACTGACAACCCATATGCAGCTAGCCGTGAATTTTTTAACTGTGTATCGTATAACGACTTTGCTAATACATTCAATCCATTATCTCCAGATGCCGCTAATTGATAAGCAGCATTGATTGCCTCCGGCTCATTGTCGCCAATTAATTTTTCCGAAAGTTGATCTATTCTCCTTTCTTTTCGCGTTTCTGCTATGCTCCCAACCTTTCCAGTCAGCCAGTTCCAAGTTTCTTCCCACATTTCTTCATGCTGGCAGAAAAGTTCACTTGCTGATGCAGGGGTTTTCCATTTTAGATTTTCGTTATTCCAGCTTGGAGATGTTGGCGCTTCTGTACGCATAAATTCAAATTTCAACATATAACGCGGCTGTCCAAGTGTATTGGCAGTTGCCCTATGCCAAATATCATAATGTATTAGAATGAAAGTTCCTGCTTCACCACTTGCAAGTGCCTCCTCCTTCCTATCATCCTCTTGAAAAATACGTGATTCATAATTTTGTGTGCCAGGCATGACACCTGTCGGCCCCAACTCAACTGGGGTATCTTGAGGAAAATACATAATCATTGCCCACCAAGGATGATGATTGCGTAATCTGTTATAACCCCAATAGCTATCTTTATGCCACCCACCAGATTGAGGGGCAGCATTAAAATGTCCATGACGATGTGTATGCATCAAATAATTTGGACCAATTACACTTTGCAATGCTCCATCAACAGATGGATGATTGAAAACTTGCTGTAATTCCGGCACTCTTGGTAATAAATTATTGCCTGGATTTCCTTCTTCTTTATACACATGGTCTAATTTCCGCATCAATGCTTCATGAAATTCCCGAGGGAAATCTGTTTTCAACACAAGATATCCTTTTGTAATAAATTCACTCATTTGTTCATCTGATAACAATTTCGGTGCTTGATTCATAAACTTCCATCTCCCTTGTGTAATCATTCATATCTACAGCTAATTATATTTTCTTCGAAGAAAAATAACATAGACAAAGCTAATGAATGTTAGCACAATACTAAGAATCAAGGAGACGCTTTGATAAGCAAGAAAAACGTTAGCAAGGTAACCACGGAAATGAAGCTTCTAAAAAAAATAAACTGACCGTAATGCCTACGGTCAGTGAAGTTGTACAGAAATATTAGTAACCTTCCTGTTGTCTCTTATAGTTTACTTCATTTTTCTTTTTGTATGCTGTTTGTACATCGTTAATGGAAAAACCTAATGATTGACCAAGAATAAAATACTGACGCATTAATTCTTCAAAACTTTCTCCTGTCCTATTTTGCCTTAACTTATCTATGAGTTGATAAATTTTTAAAAAGCTTTGAACCAGATCTTCATTCGCTTCAGATGATACGATTGGAATATCGCGATCCGAAAATCCTAATTCATTACCAATAGATAAAATAAAGTGGACACCATCAACAAATTCTTCCAAAACAATTGCTTGATCTGAAGCAGGCTTTTTGCTCCAAAATTTAAAGCACCTTGTTTCATTTGCAAGCTCTCCAATTTCAACCAATAACGCAAGGATTTTTCTTTCAACTAAATTTGTATTTTGTAGCCCATGTTCCTCTTCAATATACTTATCTAATTCATCTTGCATCGAAAACCATTCTTGTAATGTCATGATTTTTTTCACTCCTTCCAATAAATTATAACAAATAATGAAACCTTTTGACGCCTTGTCCGTATACTGAAGTAAATGAATGGACTGGGGGCTTTTTAATAATGATTATTTTGTTAAGAATCATGATTTTTGCGCTTATCCTATATTTTATATATAAAATAGTGATGTTTATTTTAGATCCTAAACGTAAGTTGGAATCTGCTCATGAGCAAAAAAAGTTTTTCTTCTATGATGTTTCGGATAATATACGCAAAAATTTTCTCATTACACATAAAGGCACTATGTTTGAAGGAGAAAAGTATTTAGGTTCGACAGAGCATGCCTTTGACGTCGTCTCTATTTTTATCTGGCCTCATAATCAAGATTTATTACAAGGCTTCTCTTATGATGACTTCATGATGATGGAAAATGAAATTAAGCTTAGATACCCAAATGCAGCTATTGACTGGAAAAGTCCAATTAAAGAATTAATAGCAAAAAATAAACAATAAGTTCGAGTCGAAAATTTTCGGCTCTTTTTTTATATTATTTATGATATTGGCTCATCCTATGATAGATACTTCTTTTTCTGTTTAAGGCTATATGAATATGGGAAGTAGCGTAATAACTTCAGTTACATATAAGGGAGGCAATCTAAGTGAACAAACACGATGATGTTGAAAAAAAGATGAAGATGGATGAAAACGATGATATGTTAACAACAAGGCAAGGCCAGCCTATCACAAACAATCAAAACATAAGAACTATTGGCAATAGAGGGCCAGCGACACTCGAAAATTATGATTTCATTGAAAAGATTTCCCATTTTGATCGTGAACGAGTCCCTGAACGGGTCGTGCATGCGAGAGGTGCGGGTGCACATGGTTACTTTGAAACATATGGAAAAGCTGGAGATAAGGATGTTTCTCATTACACTCGAGCAAAGGTATTCCAAGGAGCTGGAAAACAAACACCTGTATTCGTTCGATTTTCCACGGTTATTGGTGGAATGGAATCGCCTGAAACTGCGCGTGACCCGCGGGGATTTGCAGTTAAGTTTTATACAGAAGACGGAAACTGGGATTTAGTAGGAAACAATCTAAAAATATTTTTCATTCGCGATGCTATTAAATTTCCAGATATGATTCACTCCTTTAAACCTGATCCAGTTACAAATTTACCAGATCCAGAAAGAATGTTTGATTTTGTCTCTCAATCTCCCGAAGCATTACACATGATCACCTTTGTTTTTTCTCCATGGGGGATTCCAGCTAATTATCGGCAAATGCAAGGATCTGGGGTCAATACGTACAAGTGGGTAAACGAGCAAGGCGAGGCAGTTTTAATAAAATATCATTGGGAACCACTTAATAATGAAATTAAGAATCTAACCCAAAAAGAAGCAGAAGAAATTCAAGCGAAAACTGTCAGTCATGCGACACAGGATTTGTATGAAGCAATCGAAAATGGAGAATATCCAGAATGGGAATTAAATGTGCAAATTATGAGTGATGATGAACACCCGGAACTTGATTTCGATCCTCTTGATGATACGAAGTTATGGCCGCAAGAACAATTCCCATTCATTCCAGTTGGAAAAATGGTATTGAATAAAAACCCAGAAAACTATTTTGACGAGGTAGAACAAGCGGCATTTGGGACAGGCGTACTTGTAGATGGTCTTGATTTTTCCGATGATAAAATGCTACAAGGGAGAACCTTTTCTTATTCAGACACACAAAGACATCGCGTTGGCACAAATTATTTACAACTGCCAATT
Organism: Lederbergia lenta NBRC 16444; assembly: GCF_001591545.1. Lineage (GTDB taxonomy): Bacteria > Bacillota > Bacilli > Bacillales > Bacillaceae_C > Lederbergia > Lederbergia lenta. The sequence goes on along the minus strand of NZ_BCVC01000001.1, from coordinate 567,248 downwards.
AATGCCCCGAAAAAACATGTAGGCTCCAATCAGCATGGAGGGCAAATGAGTTATCGAACCGAATATACAAAAGGGAAGAACCCTCATATAAATTATGAGCCTTCCTCTTTAGGTGGATTTAAGGAAGCACATCAATCAGGGAAAGACCATGAGCCGCATTATAATGCAAGTTTGAAAAGAGAAAGCATTGATCGAGAAAACAATTATGGACAAACTGGTGACACATACCGTAGTTTTGAAGAGTGGGAAAAAGATGAATTAATTTCCAACCTAACCGATGCTTTAAGCATCTGCCAACCCCATATCCAAAACCAAATGATTGAACATTTTTCAAAAGCAGACGAAGAATACGGCCGAAGATTAAAAGAAAGCTTAGACCAAACAAAGAAGGCGACAAAAAACGAACATACAAGCACACTAGAAGCAGACAAAGCTGTTTCTGAATCCCAGCACAAAGGCAAAGAAGCAGATCCTTACTAAGAAAAGCTGAAGCGTTCGCTAAGCGGCGAACAAACTGGAGGGATTCTGACGAGATAAAGGAAACACGGTAAGCCTAAAAGGCGCACCGATGTTGACTTATCGTAGGAAGAATTCTGAAGTTTGCAAGTCGCTGGACGCTGGAGCTAGACAATAAGAAAAGCTGAAGCGCCTTGAATAACCCCGACAAGCACAAGGCAAATTGCGAGGAGGCAGTTCTCCAGCCACCACAGCAATTTGACTCGTGACCTCAAGGGGCTTGGCGTTCTAGAAAAGCAAAAGGCACTTAATAAAAAAAGAACAATCCAAATCCCTACTAGCAAGGGTTTTTAGATTGTTCTTTTTGATGTGAAAAGAACTCTTCCCATGTAACAATCACTATTTTTTCTCTTAATAAATAAAACAATAAACAAAGTGAGAGAATAATAATAGTCGCCATCCCTGGCGTAAAATGAGTAATAAATTCCCCAAATACGGTATAAAAAAAAGCAAGTGGCAGATTAGTGGCGAAGGCTCCCTTCATGAATCCCTTAAAATCAGGCCTTCTTTCAAGCAGGCAGATGTTTAATAATTGATAATGAAAAAATGGTATAAGACGCAATACAGCGATTTGACCTACAGTCATTTTCGTATAGCGACCAAACCATTTATATTTAATCTTCATCAATTTGGCATGTGTCCCAGGCATTTTACCAATGCAGAAATAAAAAACGGCTGATAATAATAATAAACCACCCATAGAATATAAGGTTCCTAAAAAACTTCCAAATAATATACCCCCGGCAATACAGACAAGGGCTACAGGGATGAACATAAACTGTCTAATCACATGGAATAGGACAAACATAAAAGGAGCCAGTGTTCCACTACTTTCCATAAATGCAAGCATAATTAATAATTGTTCACTCATGTAGCCACCTGCCTTCTCTGGCTTCTTTTTACGATGCTTTTAACCTACACCCTCTGGAACGCACAATCTTCTCTTTACTAACAGTATACTTTTCTCCCTTGCACGTTATGACACACGTCCAAGCAGAAGATAGAAAATAACAACATCAATAATTAATAACATTGGCAATCCATATTTGAACGTAAAATGCTTTGTTTTATGTCGATAATGTTTCATACCTATTGTCATACCAAGCGCCCCACCAACAAACGCAAGAAGCCAGAGATTACGTTCGCTAATACGTCGTTTCCCCTGTTGTGCACTTCTTTTATCATGACGCATAATCTGGATACCCCATATATTTATCAATATAAAATACCATACTAATACATTTTTAATCATTCCCATCTCCCTTCTTTTAAAATAATACTGTTCTCGCAAACTTTGTTGCTTTATACCAAGTAGTGCGGATAGGTTACTTTCTGCAAGAGTCTCGCACCTTTTCACCAATCAACTTCATTAGTTTTATTCTAAAAGCAATGCTCTCTTGGATAAGAGGCTAAAATAAAAGTACAAACGCCCGTTAAGCGGCATACAAACTGCTCCTGAGGTTATAGTATCACTGACGATTCCATACGAAAGAGTAAGTCCAGGATCTTTTTGTCATTTTCTTAGTCAATAACAAAACGAGGCCATCCCAAAGTCCAAGGATTTAACACTTGGGGGATAGCCTCGTTGTTTATAGATTAATATATCTCATCTGTTTTAACACTTAATTTTTATGGAGAGGAAGACCATACTGCCTGTCCATATTAGCAAGCGCTGAAATCAAGATGTCTTTGTTTTATAGAGCTGCTTTAGCTTTATTTGCAAGTTCAGCAAATGCTTTTTCATCAGAAATTGCAAGTTCTGCTAGCATTTTGCGGTTTACTTCAATTCCAGCTTCTTTCAAGCCAAACATTAAACGGCTATATGAAAGACCGTTGATGCGAGCTGCTGCATTGATACGTGTAATCCATAGTTTACGGAAATCGCGTTTTTTGTTACGACGATCACGATATGCGTAGTTATAAGATTTCATTACTTGTTGTTTAGCTACTTTAAATAATCTATGTTTGGAACCATAATAACCTTTTGCTAATTTTAAAACTTTATTACGACGTCTGCGGGTTACTGTACCGCCTTTTACACGTGGCATATTATTTCCCTCCTAAGTTGGATCTCGATTAAATTACTTCATATTGTCAAGCATATGGCGGATACGGCGGAAATCACCTTTTGACACCATTGCTGATTTACGTAGTTTACGTTTTTGTTTCGTTGATTTATTGGCAAATAAGTGACTCGTATAAGCTTGTGAGCGTTTCAGCTTACCAGAACCTGTTCTTTTGAAGCGTTTTGCTGCGCCACGATGTGTCTTCATTTTTGGCATAGAGTTTTCCTCCTCAAAACATTACTTTTCAATTTTTGGTGCTAATACTAAAAACATACTTCTTCCGTCCATTTTTGGTCTGGACTCAATAGTCGCTACATCATTACATTCTTCAGCAAAGCGATTTAATACACGTTGACCAATTTCTTTATGAGTAATGGCACGTCCTTTAAAACGAATAGAAGCTTTCACTTTATCGCCTTTTTCAAGGAATTTTCGACCATTTCGAAGTTTCGTATTGAAATCATGCTCATCGATCGTAGGACTTAGACGAACTTCCTTCAGATTAATCACTTTTTGGTTTTTACGCGCTTCTTTTTCTTTCTTCTGCTGTTCAAAACGATGTTTTCCATAGTCCATGATTCGGGCTACAGGGGGTTTTGCGTTAGGTGCAACAAGAACTAGATCTAGATTTACACGTGCAGCAATTTCAAGTGCTTCATGGCGGGATTTCACTCCCAGCTGCTCTCCATTATGATCAACAAGACGAAGTTCACGGGCACGGATGCCTTCATTTACCATCATATCTTTGCTAATAGTTAGCCACCTCCAAGATTTTTAAGGAATACATAGTTTGAGTAATAATCATGCTGCGCTTTTTTAGTTTCGTATTTCAACCATAAAAAAAGTGCGAGGCATGTAGCAACCCGCACCAAACTCATTCACGCACAAATAGTCAAAAATGGCAATGAAATCAATAACCTGTTAACAACATAATTGCGTCAATCAGGCGAGAAGCGGGAGCCTCTTCTTCCACAAACGAGTATTCAATTAACTCTTAACAATATATCATAGGCAGATGACCCTGTCAATTAACGTGTTCTATTTGCAACGTCTTTTATCATAACAAATGCTAATTCAGAAAGCAACATTTTTATTAAAATGTTTAAATTCGTCGTAAAAGGTAAAACTTTGCTATAAGAAGACAATCTTGGGAGGTAATATTTATGAAAATAAGAAATATCTCTTACTCCATCGTGGGACTTGCTTTAGCGCTCGGACTTTCAGCTTGCTCCGATGACCCATCTATTGATGATAATCCAAAGGAACGGATAGATGTGCCAGAGGATGCAATGACACCTGATGAAAACCATAAAGATACAAGTGGTGCAAAGACCGATGGAATTGTGGATGATTCAGATGCAGCGGAACAAATAGCGGAAATTCCTTACACAAAATTTAATCTTGAGGTTGATTACGGTCCAAACAAAAAATATGATGTTGACTATGAGCTAGAAGACGAAAATGGTAAATATAAAGCTGAGATTGAAGATTATATCAATGATAAAAAACTAAAAGGTATGGAAGCTTTTCAAGCCTTGCATAATTTATTAAAGGATAACGAATTGAACAAAAATATGTCAAAAGAAGATACGATTCAACATACCTTGAGAATCTTTCAATTAGATGACAGTTATTCAGAGTTTGATTTAGAATATATATTAAAAGATGGATCGAAAGTCGATATAGAAGATAAAAAATAAGAAATGCCAATGGGTTCACAAAATCCATTGGCATTTCTTATTACTATTTACGGTTATCAACTTCTGTTTTAAGTAATTCTACGAACTCCTTAAAGGAAATTGTTTCCGATTTTTTCTCTCCATATTTCCTTACGTTGACAGCTTCTTCTTCAATTTCGTTGTCACCTACAACGAGCATATATGGTATCTTTTGCATTTGCGCTTCTCGGATTTTATAACCAATTTTTTCATCACGACTATCAAGTTCAACCCTAAATCCTAGTGATTTTAATTTACTTTTCACTTGTTTTGCATAGTCAAAATGCACATCTGGAGAAACAGGAATGACTTGAACTTGAACAGGTGCAAGCCAAGTTGGGAACGCTCCTTTGTATTCTTCAATCAAAAAGGCTACAAACCGTTCCATTGTCGACACAACACCACGGTGAATAACGACAGGACGATGTTGTTTTCCATCTTCCCCTACATAAGTTAGATCGAACTTTTCAGGTAAAAGAAAATCAAGCTGCACAGTAGAAAGTGTTTCTTCTTTTCCTAACGCTGTTTTTACTTGAACATCTAATTTTGGGCCGTAGAAAGCTGCTTCCCCTTCTGCTTCCACATAGTCAATACCAAACCCATCCATCGCTTCTTTGATCATCGCTTGCGCTTTATTCCACATTTCATCATCATCAAAATATTTTTCCTTGTCCTCTGGATCACGATAAGATAGACGGAAAGAATAATCTTCGATGTTAAAATCCTTATACACTTCTGTAACAAGTTCTACAACGCGTATGAACTCATCTTTGATTTGATCTGGTCGAACGAATATATGTGCATCATTTAATGTCATGCCACGGACACGTTGAAGACCCGAAAGCGCACCGGACATTTCATAGCGGTGCTGTGTACCAAGTTCCGCAATTCGAATCGGCAATTCACGATAGCTATGGATATCATTTTTATACACCATCATATGATGCGGGCAATTCATCGGACGCAAAACAAGTTGTTCATTGTCCATATCCATGACTGGGAACATGTCTTCTTGATAGTGATCCCAGTGACCACTCGTTTTATACAGCTCAACACTTCCCATAACTGGAGTGTATACATGGTCATAACCTAGTTCCACTTCTTTATCCACGATATAACGCTCAATAATTCGACGGATTGTAGCACCTTTTGGCAACCAAAGCGGTAAGCCTTGTCCCACTTTTTGTGAGTTGGTAAACAAGCTTAATTCTTTACCAAGCTTACGATGATCACGCTCTTTAGCTTCTTCGAGCATTTTCAAATGTTTTGCAAGGTCTTCCTTTTTGAAAAAGGCTGTTCCATATATGCGCTGAAGCATTTTATTTTTGCTGTCTCCTCGCCAATATGCGCCTGCAATGTTAAGTAATTTAAACTCTCTAATTTTCCCTGTAGATGGGACATGAACACCACGGCATAGATCTGAAAACTCACCTTGTGTATAGATAGTCACTTTTTCATCTACCGGAATTGCATCAATCAGTTCCTGCTTATATTCATCTGCAGAAAAAATTTCTTTCGCTTCATCGCGTGAAACCTCTTTGCGGACGATTTCCATATTTTCATTAATAATTTTTTTCATTTCTTTTTCAATGACAGGTAAATCTTCCGGTGTAATGGAATGTTCCAAATCCATATCATAATAAAATCCACCTTCAATGACGGGACCAACACCAAATTTAGCTTCTGGATACAAACGCTTCACAGCTTGTGCCATTAAGTGAGCTGAGCTATGACGCATCACTTCAAGCGCCTCTTCACTATCAGGCATGATAATTTCGATTGCTCCATTTTGTTGGATAGGCGTTTTTAAATCAATCAGCTCACCACTTAATTTCCCGGCAAGTGCTTTTTTTCTTAATCCGGGACTGATAGAAGCCGCAATCTCTTCTGTTGTAATCCCTTGTGAAAATTCCTTTACAGAACCGTCTGGAAAAGTAATTTGAATTTGATCTGACATCATGTTCCACTCCTTCGTTAAATAAAAATACAAAAAACCCGTCTCCTGGAAAGGGACGAGTTTATATACACGTGGTTCCACCCTAGTTTTCAATATGCGAAAAAAACATATTGACTTGGATTCATCATAACGGATTTAATCCGCCAACCATTACTTTACTGTTTCATGATTGGAGTTCAAAGGTGGTAAGTATCTAGCTCGTGTTAGGAAGCTCACAGCTTTCGCTTCCCTCTCTGTAAACCGTAACAAAATACTCTTGTCCTTATCGCGACTGATTGCTTGATTGATTATGTAAGCTATTATACCCGAGTCGCCGTAATAAAATCAAGGTTTATTCGTATAAGCTTCTTTAAGTACTTTAAAATGAGCAGGCGTCGCAATAGAAATTCGTTCTTCAAATATATTACATAGTGTTCGAACAAGTGCTTGATCATCATCAAAAGTGTATAAATATATTTTCTCGGGAGCTATTGATAGTAGAGGAGCAATAACAGCTGAATCAACATAGATTGGGTGATTAGCAAGCAGGCGCTGATCTATCATTTCTTTAAGATCTTGGCTGGCAATCTCTTGGACATTTTCATCAAAAAAGCGTATCGAATTTTCTATATTGAGATGAATAGTGTTTTTACGCGTATTGCGATTACTCAAGTAATCTCTCAGCGTATGAACAAACATTTGATATTCTTGTTCCATTTTATATTCATCAATGGCAACTTCTAAATATTTTCCCACTTGCTCATAATAAGGCTTTAGTCGAAACCTAGAAAAAGAATGGAATGAAACAGTTCCCTCGAAGTTTAGTAAGTCTCTCACTGCTTGGTCTAATAAAAGGTCTTCGTTTTCCTTTTCAACAAGGTCTGTTAAATCAGAACGTACTCCACTAAACATTTGCGATGCAATGTCAATAATTTGGCTTCTTTCATCTTCATTTTCATAATGATATGTCTGAAGCAACGTATTATTTAACCACTCATTTCTTTTAACCTCTTTAATAAAATGGATTAATGACTTTACATACCGATCTTTTTTTTCAGAATGAACATCAAATGTATAATTAAACTGTCCCTGGCTTTCATTTAATTTTTCCTTTATGCCATTTGCAGATAAATATATTTTCAGACGGATCGCGTCCTTTATAGATGTAAATATCAACTCCAAGCCCGTCCCCCCTTTTACTCCTTTGTAACATGTATATGAGAGCTCGGACGGACTAGACCAAAGAATTATTCGAATCATACAATTGGCTAAAAAAACACTCTATAAGAGTGTTTCAGACTGTCGACATTAGGCATCAGGAAGGATTGGATTTGTACTGGAGATAACCCTTTTTCGTTTATAGGGTAAAACCTCTCCTTGTGGACATATATAGCAGCTAAATATTCATCATATATTTATTCATTTTCGCAAGTATCCTTCCTTCGTTTTCGGACGTGTATAAGGTAAGGAGGTGTGATAACTTTCAACAATTGGCAGCATCCATGAATTGGGTTTCCTTTCACCATCTTCCATTAAATCGTGGTTAGTCTTACGTACCATTATAAAAATGAAAGAGTACTTAGTATAGTTATATGTAGTACTTTTTTGTTTTGGAGAAGCGTCCGCTCGCCCCGCGGAAAGCGAGTGTAAAGCTTCGGAAAACCAGCCCTATTCCCATATAAAAAAGACTGTAAACAACTCGTTTTTTTGGAGTTTGTCTACAGTCTGAAGCACCCTATAAGAATGTTTTTAATCATGCCTTCGATTTGGGCCATCCAACTTTATCGGTGTCGATAAATATTTGATGCGTTCCATAATTCTGGCCGCTTTCATCTTTTCTTCCTCACCACGTTGTGTATAAGTTAAATGATGTTGTAACCCACTGAAGTCAAAATTGGAAGTGAAAAAGGTTGGTAACTGTTCATGCATTCTAAATTGTAGAATAGAACCTAAAATTTCATCTCTCGTCCAACTCGACATTGCCTCCGCTCCGATATCATCGAGCATCAAAATTTTGGCATTTTTCACTGCTTCTAGCTTGGAATTAAGCGTTTGGTCACCTAAAGATTGTTTCATTTCTCTTAAAAATTCGGGAACGTATACAATCAAAGAAGAAATTTCTTTTTCAGCTAGCTGGTTAGCAATTGCTCCAAGCAAGTAGGATTTACCAACACCAAATTCTCCATATAAATACAGTCCTTTCACAGAGCTCCCTGGTTCATACGTAGATACAAATTGATCTGCATGTTCAAAAGCAAGAGCCCTTCCAGGACTTTCATAGGAGAAGTCTCCGAATGATGCCTGCAAAATATCTTTCGGTACATAAATACTTTTAATCAGTTTTTCATTCTTTCTTCGCTCATCATGAGTAATTTTTGTCGGGCATGGACGATAATGCACTTCAACCATCTCTTTATTTAGGACGAGCACAGGTTCATATCCTTGCATCATATTCACACAGCCATTAAGATTCGGACAGTCCGCGCATTTTTTTGTTTGGGTTGTATATTCATATAGCTTCATCATATTTTTTTCAATAATGCTATTTGTAATCTCTTCTTGATTTTCCTTAATAAAAGCTTGCACCTCAAGATTCGATAATACTTCTGATTTCAATCGTTCATAGTTTTGTCTAAATGTAGATGAGCCCGATAGTTTGTTTAGTGTTTTATTAATTCGCTCCACCTTTATCACCTCCATTTTTCAGATATTTTTTTTGAATTGCATCTAACCTGCGTTTTCTTTCTTTAAATTCTTTAGTATTTTCTTTTTTGGCGGGCTGTTTAGTCTGTTCCTCTGATGTAAACCAATCAGGTAATTTCTCCCTACGAATAACTTTACTTTTTCTTTGGTTTGTTCCTGTATTTCCCGCCGCCCATTCTTGGTATTGACGATGTTCACTTTTAGCGAGCTCCATCGCTGATTGAACAGTAGCGATCTTTTTTCGTGCCCAATGAGAAGCGATTTTTTCTAAATAATTTTTGGATAACTTCATATCAGTTTTTAGCATGACGTAGTGAATCAGTACATTAGTAACCCCTACTGTCAATTTTTGTTTAAACATAGTGTCTTCCACCGCATGCAGATCGGATTTAGCAGGTGTCGCTCCATCTGATAGGTCAATGAGCAACTGTCTCGGTGAAACAGTCTCTAAATAATAAATGAGTTTGCTTTCAGGAGTGTCTCCAGGAGAAATACTTTCCCGTTGATGAAGCGGTTGGTGGCGATCTACAAGCTGTGGTAATGTATCATCATTTTCCAGTTGATACCAATCACGTGCCGCTTTTCTTAATTCTTCTATATCAATATTGTGATCTGAAGTCACACTTCCCAATACAATATTTTGCATTTCTATCGCATTAATACCATATATAAAAGATAACTTAGCAATAGCATCTTTTACAGTTGCTGTGAAAAACTTTCTAGGCACCATCATATCTGTCAGCCCAGCAAGTAATAGATCAAAATCAAATTCTTTCCCATCTATATGGATCGGGCCAGCTTCCTCTCTACTAAAGAAACCTTGCCCTTGTTGTGGATCACTAGCTTCATGCCCGTCCATATTCTGAAGTGAGCCTGTACCCAATGAAGTGAACACATCTTGAAATGAACGTGTTATCTCTTGATATGCTTCTGTATCCACTTGTTTATCCATAAACGATTTTTTCAGTTTAAGAAAATGCGATTGACCAAGTTTTTGGTATAAGTAAATATTAAGCATACCATCTGTAAAAAATTGTTCAGCTGAAAGGGGCGCCTGTAATTCATAGACAAACGAACGAGTATTTGCTTCGTTTTTTATGTGAGTTTTTAATAAACCGATCCCCTCAAGTTTCAGCCTTGCATGATAAATTTCTTGTAAATTTAAACCAAGTAAATTCATTAAATGATAATGCGACCATTCTTCAGACCATAATCTATTTTCTTCGACCTTATGCCAAAGTGTGGAATAAAAACTTATGCATACGGGCCCGATCAGCGGCTGATATAAAAAGGTAATAACCTTATGGTCATATTGGTGCAATATTCCGTTCATCGTAACTGAAAATGAGTCGACAGGCTGAACTTCATTCCAATGTTGCTTCATGTCAATCACACTTCCATTTTAGTCTTTTTTTATTAAATCTTTCAGCTCATCTAAAAAAACGTTCAAATCTTTAAATTGACGATAAACAGAAGCAAATCTTACATAGGCTACTTCATCCATTTTTGCTAGTTTATCCATCACCATTTCTCCAATTTTCTCTGAATTCACTTCCGCTTGTCCATGATTGCGCAAATCACGTTCTATATCATGGGTGATTTTTTCAAGTTGTTCTAATGCAATTGGCCTTTTTTCACATGCTCGAATTAAACCACGTAAAATCTTTTCACGGCTGAATTCTTCGCGAACCCCTTCCTTTTTCACAACAATAAGAGGCGTTTCCTCGACTCTTTCAAAAGTTGTAAATCGATAGGAACATTCCTCGCATTCACGTCTTCTTCTAATTGATCTAATTTCGTCTGCCGGTCTGGAATCCACGACACGAGTGCCATTGTGATGACAAGAAGGACATTTCATCGTAATCAGCTCCGTTCATCAAGTACTTTTACACATTATACCTTACTTTGAGAAGAAAAAACAAAAGCGGAGGCATCTAGCAAATAGATAGGAAATAGGAGTGAAGGTTTCTTCACTCCTAAATGAAAAATGTCACCTATCATTTTATTCACGCCATTTCATGGTTCCATACTCCATTTCTCAATTAACTGTTCCAGTTGTAGCCTACTACTTACCAATGAATCATTATTATCAATCACTGCATCTGCAAGCTTTACTTTTTCTTGCAAAGGTAACTGTGATGCGATACGAGCTTTTGCATCCACTTCTGTCAAATTATTTCTAGCCATTAACCTTTCAAGTTGAATAGCTTCATCCACATATATGAGAATTACTTTACTCACCAAATGGGTCAATTTACTTTCGTAAAGTAGTGGAACATCATAAATAATCGTATGCTTACCTTCTGCTATTGCCATTTCCTTCCACTCACTCATTTTTTCTCGAATAGCAGGATGAACAATGCTATTTAATAATTCTCGTTTTCCATCATCATGGAAAATAATAGATCCGAGTTTTTCTCTATTGATTTTTCCATCATGTAAAAGCAAGCCTTTTCCGAAAGCATCTATTGTTCGTGTGTATGCTTGCTCTCCAGGTTCCATTACAGCCCTTGCAGCGATATCAGCATCAACAATCGTAAACCCCAGATTACCTAACATGTTTGAAATAGTACTTTTTCCGCTTGCAATACCGCCAGTTAGTCCAATAATTTGTGCCATGGTTAATGCCTCTTTCATTTTACATTTTTAATAATCCAATAAACATAAGTAGCAACCCAGGAAGAAATGCTAACTTTTGAAACCAACTAGATCGCGAAAATATTTTCCCTATTTGCAAACCACTTGCTAAAAATATACTACTCATTAAAGCTGCACAACTAGCCAATATGATAGGTGAAAACCCGAGCATTGCTGCACCGATGCCGGCTCCAAATGCATCAAGTGATAATGCCACTCCCAGAATTAAAGCTTCTAATCCTGTTACTGTGCCAGAACTATCAAAGTCTGCGCGTGTTGGTTTTTTCAAAATATGAATAACGACACCTAGTGTCTTTATTTCCCAATTAAAAACTATTTTCTCGTTTATATCTACAGGATCCTTATCTTTTTTAAAAAATTGATATATAACTAAAGCACCGATCAGCATTAAAATACTCCCACCTAAACGACTAGCAAATTCAACACTAAGCAACCGTTGAATTAATTGACCAGCTAGCATGGCAATGCCTAAGGATAATGCTGTACACATCGCGATAATTAATATCGATTTTAAAGGTATTCTCATATTCCTAAGCCCATACGCGAGTCCCGTGCTAAAACTGTCCAGACTGATTGCCACGGCAAGCAGCAATAATGATAATGAAAAACCCATTTCCAAGCCCCTTCCCCTACTAAAATCAAAGTCGATAACTCATTGTATGAGGAAGATTTGATTCTGGTTAACGGAAAAGCGGGAGCTGCTTGCCAATAATGAATTAGTTAAATAATGTATAGCTGCATGGATTTCTTATTATTTTTGACATTCAGGACAAAAATGTGTTCCTCTACCAGCTACTTTTATTTTTTGAAGTGGGATGCCACATTTTTTACACCCTTCTCCTTTTTTTCCATATACTAAAAGGCGTTCTTGATACGTTCCACTTTCACCACGGGAATTCATATATGTGTTCACTGAACTACCGCCAGCTTGGATAGATTCTTCTAATGTTGCCGCAGCCTGTTCGCGCAATAGAGCAACTTCTTCATCACTAAGTGTTTTTGCTATACGCTCAGGATGAATGCTTGATCTAAATAGCACTTCATCAACATATATATTTCCAAGACCTGTTACAATCGTTTGATCAAGTAGAACAGCCTTGATCATTCTTTCTGTTTTCATTAATTTTTCTTTTAAATAATTTTGTGTAAACTCTGCAGCGAATGGTTCAGGGCCCAATTTCGCCAGTGGTAACTCCGTATGTTCCATTCCTTTTGTAAATAAATGCATCGTTCCAAATTTACGTACATCGCGATATCGCAATTCTGTGCCATCAACAAATTTAAATACAATATGTGTATGCTTTTCTTCAGGATCATCGTGACTCCTTACACTATAATTACCTTCCATACGTAAATGGGAAACAAGGGCATAATCATCTAATACAAAAATTAAAAACTTACCCCTTCGATTAATATCGAGAATTGTTTGACCTTGTAAAGCATCTTGAAACTGTTCGATTTCTAATGGTTTCTTTATAATTTTAGGCCAACCAACAAAGACATCTTTAATTGTTTTCCCTACAACAAGTTCCACCAAAGACTTGCGGACGGCTTCCACCTCCGGTAATTCTGGCATCACCGTCACCTCCTGCTCAATTTTCTAATTATGTTTATGCTATTTCGCATCGTACCATGAAGCACCATAAGAATATTCTACTTTAAGCGGAACATTGAGCTTGAGTGCGTGTTCCATTACATCTGGAACAATTTCCTTAAGAATGTCAATCTCATCTTTTGGTGCTTCAAATATTAATTCATCGTGTACCTGAAGTAGTAGACGTGTCTGTAACCCTTCTTTTTCAAGTCTGGCAGCCATATCGATCATTGCCTTCTTGATGATATCTGCCGCACTTCCTTGAATCGGTGTATTCATCGCCGTTCTTTCTGCAAAACTCCGTAAGTTGAAATTCCGACTCGTTATTTCTGGAATATAACGTCTTCTATGCAAAAGGGTCTCCACAAATCCTTTTTCTCTTGCATCCGCAATAATATCATCCATATAATCTTTTACCCCAGGAAAGCTTTCCAAATAACGATTAATAAATTGGCCCGCTTCTTTTCGTGTGATACCTAGACTTTGCGATAACCCATAATCGCTGATGCCATAAACGATACCAAAGTTAACTGCTTTTGCTTGTCTACGCATATTTGATGTCACTTCATCCGGGGCAACATGAAATACATCCATCGCTGTTTTTGTGTGAATGTCCATATTATTTGTAAATGCTTCGATTAATTTTTCATCCTTGGCGATATCTGCGAGGACACGTAGCTCAATTTGCGAGTAATCCGCCGCAAATAACACCCAATCTTCTTGTGACGGAATGAAAGCTTGACGAATTTTCCTTCCCTCCTCTAAGCGAATCGGGATATTCTGTAAATTCGGGTCAATGGAGCTAAGTCTACCCGTAGATGTCAAAGCTTGGTTAAAGCGGGTATGCACTTTGTCTGTCTCTTGATGAACCACCTTTAGCAAGCCTTCAATATATGTAGACTGCAATTTTCCAAGCTGACGATAATCAAGTATTTCTTTAATAATTTCGTGTTCCGGTTCCAATTTTTCTAACACATCTGCGGCGGTTGAATAGCCGGTCTTTGTTTTTTTAATTACCGGCAACCCCAGATTTTCGAACAAAATAACCCCTAGCTGCTTAGGTGAATTAATATTGAATGTTTCACCAGCAAGGCGATAGATTTTTGCTTCAATTTCAGCTAGACGATCCCCTATTTCTTTTTTCATTTCTTTCAGTCTTTGTACATCTACTTTAATCCCAGTGTATTCCATCTTCGCCAAAATCAGTGCCAATGGTAGCTCTAATTCATAAAACAATTCTGTTTGTTCATTTTGCTCTAACTCCTGCAAACAAGGATCATATAATGAAGCAATTCCGACTGCTTTACGCGCCAAATGTTCAGCAAGTATGTCACCTTCCGCGACCTTCTTCTTCGCACCTTTACCATATACAGCTTCATCTGTCTCTACATCTGTATAATTATGCCGTTTTGCCACCCCAGCAAAATCATCGGTAGATTCAGATGGATTAAGCAGATATGATACAAGCAATAAATCAAAATCGATTCCTTGAAGATTTATTTCATGTCTTTTTAAAGCTACAACTGATCGTTTAGCATCATATACCCACTTCTTCTTCGTTTCATCTTCCGCCCATTTTTTAAAAGCAGCAGATTGAAGTACTAAGTCTGTTGGCAAATAAAAATTACCGTGTTCATTTGACAATCCAAAACCAGCAATTTCTGCAGTAAAATAATTATCCTCTAATATTTCAATGTACAATGAATTCTCTATCGCAAATAAATCATCAGTGATAGACTCCACTGTTTGAAAAGGAACATCAAGCATTGCTTCTGTAGCAGTTTCTGTTCCTTCTCCATCTAATTTTGCAAGTAATGAGTTAAAACCAAGCTCTTTAAAAACAGCAGTTAATTTTTCTGTATCATAGCCCTCAAATAATAGCTTATCAATAGCTACCTCGATAGGCGCTTCTGTTGTAATCGTTGCAAGCTCCTTACTCATCACTGCTTGTTCCTTAAATTCAGTCAAATTTTCTTTTAACTTTTTACCGCCAACCTGATCAATGTTCTCAAGTAATTCTTCTAGTGTGGGAAATTGTTTTAAAAGCTTTATTGCCGTTTTCTCCCCTACTCCAGGTACACCTGGAATATTATCAGACTGATCTCCCATTAAACCTTTCATATCAATGATTTGCTCAGGAGTAAGACCATACTTTTCCATGATATGAGCGGGCGTGTACACTTCAATGTCCGTGATACCTTTTCTCGTGATTCCCACTGTTACTTCCTTTGTCGCTAATTGCGTTAAATCCTTGTCCCCTGAAATAACTTTTACTTCGAAACCTTCTTCTGCAGCTTTCACAGCAAGTGTGCCAATAATATCATCGGCCTCATAGTTTTCAAGTTCATAGCGTTCAATTCCATAAGCATCTAGTAATTCTCTTATGAATGGAAATTGTTCTGACAGTTCTGGTGGAGTTTTTTGGCGTCCACCTTTATATTCCGCAAATGTTTTATGGCGAAAAGTTGTTTTCCCAGCGTCAAATGCAACTAGAACGTGGGTTGGCTTTTCATCTTCAAGCACCTTCATCAGCATCGTTGTAAATCCGTACACCGCGTTTGTATGTATTCCTTTATCATTATTCAAAAGCGGCAAGGCAAAGAATGCTCGGTAAGCAATACTATTTCCATCAATTAACATTAATTTTTTATTCATTTAAATACCTCCCAAGTGGAGCTTATTCGTTCATCCGTTTGTTATCCCCATTTTATCATGTGGGTTGCAGAAAGTGAAAATATTGGGGCGTGATTGTTATTTCTGAAAAGTAGTTAAACTACAAATAAAATACCGCAGTGTTCAATAGGAACCTCTGCGGCATACGTTTTCATTCTGTATATCCCATTAATAAGCGAGCATACGGTGAATCTGACGGAATGACAATTACTGTTTCTTCACCAATTGTTTTCTTATATGTTTCAAGTGTTCTGAACAAGTGATAGAATTCACGATCTTTTGAAAAGGAATCATTATATATTTTTGCCGCTTCCCCCTCACCTTCCGATCGAATAACATCCGCATCAGCTTCAGCTTTCGATATCGTTTCACGCACTTTACTATCTGTCTCAGCAGTTATTTTATTTTTCTTTGCATCACCTATTGATAAATACTCCTGTGCTTTTGACTCCCGTTCAGAAATCATTCTTCTATATACGGAGTTTTCATTCTCCTGCGGTAAATCTGTTCGTTTCGTTCGCACATCGGTGACAATAATACCATACTCATCTTTGGAGAGTAGTTCATTTACTTTATCTGTTATTCTGTCATTTAAACTTCCTCTCGAAGACTTTTCATCGTTAATAACTTTATCATATTCCAATTGTCCAAACTCTGCTCGAACGACTGAATATACGAACTCCTCCATTCGAGATTCAGCATTCGCTACAGTTCTTGCATTAGTGATCATCTTACGCGGGTTATCAATTTTCCAGACAGCATAATTATCAATAATCATTCGCTTTTTGTCTTTTGTATTAATTTCTGCCTGTGAAACATCATATGTCATTTGATATTTAGGTAGTGTGGAAACAGATTGAATGAATGGGATTTTAAAGGCAAGCCCCGGTTCACTTTTAATGCTCACCACTTCTTGGAATTGGCGAACTACTTTATATTCTCCTTCTTTCACAATAAAAGCACTAGCAAAAATGAGAGCGAACAATACGATTAGAATAATGAAAAATAAACCTAGTTTTACATATTTACGCCATTCTAACTCGATTGATTTTTTGGCGTCTAAATTAATCACCTTTTTATCCATTATTGTTCGCTCCCTTCATCTTTTTCTGTTTCTTTCTCTTTCTCTGTTTCTTTTTCTGTAGTCTCCTTTTCTAGTGGACGAATTGGAAAGTATTTCAATGTATTTCCGTCATCATTCATGATGTAAATTTCTGCTCCAGGCAATACTTGTTCCAATGTTTCTAGCGTTAGGCGTTCGCGTGTGATTTCTGGATTTGTTTTATATTGTTCATATAACTTATTGAAGACAGCGACGTCACCACGGGCCGCTTCTAATCTAGCAGCTTTTTCTCCTTTTGCTTTTGAGTGAATTGCAGCCTTTTCTCCCTCTGCTTCATTTATTCTTTTATTCTCGTATTTTTTCGCTTCATTTATTTTTGTATTCATTGTTTCTCGCGCATCTGTTACAGCTGTAAATGCACTACGAACTTCTTCATTCGGCAGCTCAACGTCTTTAAGGGTCACCGCAAGAATAGAGACACCAATATCATATTTTTTCACCAATGTTGTTAATAGTTCGCGGACATTCGCCTCTATTTCTGCTTTACCTGATGTTAATGCGTCATCGATTTCTGAACTACCAATTATACTTCTTAATGAAGCAGATGTAGCATTATGCAATATTTTTTCTGGATCCTCAGACTGAAACAAGTATTTTTGCGGATCTGTTATTTTCCATTGCACAACGAGATCAGCCAATACAATGTTTTCATCACCGGTTATCATCTTAGTTTCATTGTTACCGTCATCATTTTCATCAAAGCCAAATTCCAACTTTAGCGTTTCACGCGCTAACTTTTCCACACTTTGAATCGGCCATGGTAATTTGAATCGAAGACCTGGATCAGTGACTGTTTCCTCAGCCTTACCGAATGTGAGAATGACTGCTTGGTCTGATTCATCAAGCGTGTACCAAGAAGTAAATAATATAATTACAAGTGCAATAATTGTAATGGCAAGACCAGTAACTGTATAAACTCTCTTTAAACTCATCTTTTCACTTTCCTTTCTTTATTCTCTTCACCTATATACGAAATAATTTTCATAAGGTTTCATATTATATGAATCTTTCACTTTAATTATTTCTTTTCACATTAATAGAGCCAAGTTCAATGGAACTTGGCTTTCTTACATTAGTAAGTATAATGATATATTTTTAAATAATTTGCGGCGGCGATACGAGTACATTTGCAAGTAACACTCTCTCTTCTATCTCATCAAACGCTTCTACATAGATTGTCACTGTTTGATCATCATTATTAATTTCTGTTACCTCAAATAAAAATTGTATAGTAGCATAATGATAAACAGGTTTTAAAAAATTAATTTCCTGCTTCATTATATATGAACCAGGTCCGGGTAAATATTTCGATACAGCCGTCGTTATGATTCCTGTAAGCATTATAGAAGGCACAATCGGTTTTTTATATACTGTTTGCGAGGCATAATCATGCTGGATATAAAGCGGGTTAGCATCGTTAGTTAATCCAAGATATAGTAATAAGTCTCTATCTTCTATTCTTTCTGTTAAGGACAACTTTTCACCAACGGATATCTCTTCTAGTTTTCTACCGAGCTTATGTGTTTTCCCCAATAACAATAATTGCACCCCCAAATAGTTTAAAAGCGGTTTCAACTATATAATACCACAAGAAATTTGAAAGCGTCTGATTATTAACGCACAAATTGATCCTTAAAGGGGTAATCGATGTTGACTTATCCTAAAGAGGAACACTGAGTTTGCTTGTCGATAGAAGCTAGAGCTGGACAATAAAAAAATCGGTCCAAATCATAAAATGATCTGTCCGATTTTTAATTAAAATTAAAAAAGTGAGATGCCTATGTCTTTTTAAGTTAGAACTTTCATTACTTCTTGAACGGAATCAACAGACTTTTGCAATGCTGCTTTTTCATCTGCCGTTAATTCTAATTCAATGATTTGTTCAATGCCATCCTTACCTAGGATTGTCGGGACCCCTAAGTAAATACCGCTATATCCATATTCCCCTTCTAGATAAGCAATGGATGGGAGGACACGACGTTGATCTTTTACAATCGCTTCAACCATCTCTACTAGCGAAGCTGCAGGTGCATAATATGCACTTCCATTCCCTAGTAGATTGACAATCTCGCCGCCACCTTTACGTGTGCGTTCCACAATAGCATCTAGACGTTCTTTCGGAATAAGTGTTTCGAGCGGAATACCACCTGCATAAGAATAACGCACAAGAGGAACCATGTCATCACCATGTCCACCAAGTACAAAACCGGTTACATCTTTTACAGACAAGTTTAATTCCTGCGCTACGAAAGTCCGGAAGCGCGCGGTATCAAGAACACCTGATTGTCCTATTACACGACTTTTCGGGAAACCAGATTCTTTAAATACTGTATATGTCATCGCATCTACTGGATTTGTTAAAACAATGATATGGCAGTTTGGAGAATACTTAACAATCTCCTTTGTGACACTTTTCATAACCTTTTGGTTTGTCTGAACTAAATCGTCACGACTCATACCAGGCTTACGTGCAATTCCTGCTGTAATAACAACCACATCTGAATCTTTCGTATCTTCATAATCAGATGTTCCTATAATGTTCGCATCAAAACCTTGAACAGGACCTGCCTCAAGCATATCTAATGCTTTTCCCTTAGTAGGATTTTCCATTTGAGGAATATCAACAAGCACAACATCCCCAAGTTCTTTTTGTGCTACTAAAAATGCTGTTGTAGCACCAGTAAAGCCACCGCCGATTACTGAAATCTTTTTCCGATTCATTCTCATAGGTACTTTCCCTTCCTTCTTAAGGATAAAAATATGTAAGATCGCGTGCAGCCACTGAAGATGCGGCTTACACACACGATCTATACCTACTTAATAACCACAGGCGCTTTCGCTTTTCTATTTACATGTTTTCAATTAAAGCTGTTGCGAATTCGGATGTTTTTACTTCTGTTGCACCTTCCATTAAACGTGCAAAGTCGTAAGTAACTACTTTTGATTCAATTGTTTTTTCAACAGATTTAATAATTAGCTCAGCTGCTTCGTTCCAACCGAGGTGTTCAAGCATAAGTACGCCTGATAGAAGAACTGAAGAAGGGTTTACCTTATCAAGCCCTGCATATTTTGGAGCCGTTCCATGAGTTGCTTCAAAAATAGCATGTCCAGTTTCATAGTTAATGTTTGCACCAGGAGCAATACCAATTCCACCTACTTGTGCTGCAAGTGCATCAGACACATAGTCACCGTTCAAGTTCATTGTTGCAACAACATCAAACTCTTTCGGGCGTGTAAGAATTTGTTGTAAGAAAATATCAGCGATCGCATCTTTAATGATAATTTTTCCAGCAGCTTCTGCATCAGATTGTGCTTTGTTAGCCGCATCTGTTCCTTGCTCTTCTTTAATCTTGTCATATTGATTCCATGTGAATACTTTATCACCAAATTCTTCTTCAGCAAGCTCATAACCCCAGTTTTTGAACGCACCTTCTGTAAATTTCATAATGTTACCTTTATGAACAAGAGTAACAGATTTGCGTCCTTCAGTAATTGCATAGTTAATTGCTGCACGTACAAGGCGCTTTGTTCCTTCTGAAGATATTGGCTTGATACCAATTCCTGATGTTTCAGGGAAACGGATTTTATCAGCACCCATTTCGTTTTGCAGGAATTCAATTAACTTTTTCACTTCAGCAGAGCCTTCTTGATATTCGATTCCAGCATAAATATCTTCTGTGTTTTCACGGAAGATAACCATATCTGTATCTTCAGGACGTTTAATTGGTGAAGGTACCCCTTCGAAATAACGTACTGGACGCAAACATACGAACAAATCAAGTTCTTGACGAAGAGCAACGTTCAATGAACGGAATCCTCCACCAATTGGCGTTGTAAGCGGCCCTTTAATTGCGATAAAATATTCACGAATTGTTTCTAGTGTTGCTTCAGGTAGCCATTCTCCAGTTTTATCAAATGCTTTTTCTCCTGCGTATACTTCTTTCCACGCTATTTTCTTTTCCCCTGAATAAGCCTTTTCAACAGCAGCGTCCAATACTCTTTGTGCTGCAGCCCAAATATCAGGACCAATTCCATCTCCTTCGATAAAAGGAATAATTGGGTTATTCGGTGTATTCAATACACCATTTTCTACTGTAATTTTTTCACCTTGTGACATTACTTTCCCTCCAGTTTCATTCTCATCTACTTATATTATCAAAAGAAAACAAATTTTTCTAATGAATTAACTATTATCTCTCTTCTACTGGCACATATTGGCGCATGCCCGGACCTGTGTACTCTGCACGTGGGCGTATGAGACGATTGTTTTCATACTGCTCAAGAATATGTGCCAACCACCCTGATACACGGCTTACAGCAAAAATTGGTGTGAAGAGATCATGATCAATACCGAGGCTATGGTACACAGATGCTGAATAAAAATCAACATTTGGCGGCAATGGTTTTTGGGAAGTGAATACTTCCTGTACTTTTACAGAAATATTATACCATTCAGGCTCACCAGTAATTTCTGTGAGTTTTTTCGACATTGCACGTAGATGTTTCGCACGTGGATCTCCTTTACGATAAACACGGTGGCCGAAGCCCATAATCTTTTCTTTATTTTTCAATTTATTTAAAATATATTGTTCAGCCTTATCTTCCGTACCTATTTCACTAAGCATTTTCATCACTTGTTCATTAGCTCCACCATGTAATGGACCTTTTAAAGCACCAATCGCAGCTGTTACACCAGAATATACGTCCGAAAGTGTTGCTACACATACACGTGCAGTAAAGGTAGATGCATTTAGCTCATGGTCAGCATGAAGAACTAACGCCTTGTCCATTGCTTCAATTTCGATTGGTTCCGGTTGTTCTCCTTTCAACATGTAAAGGAAATTTTCCGCAAAGCCCATATCTTTTCTAGGAGCAACAGGTTCCAAACCTTTACGCACACGTGAAAATGCTGCAACAATCGCTGGCATTTTAGCTTGCAAACGAATTGCCTTACGATAATTTGCCTCTTTCTCCATTATATCGGCTTCTTCATCATAAAGACCGAGCGCTGAAACAGCTGTACGTAAAGCTGCCATTGGATGAACTTTATTAATCGGATAAGATTTGAAGCTATCAATCACTTCTTTAGGAAGCTCCATATTCTCAGCTAACTGCTGTTTGAGCTCCTTTAATTGTTCTTTATTTGGCAACTCGAGATGCCATAATAAATAAATGATTTCTTCAAAACTTGCATTTTCAGTTAAATCATCAATATTATAACCAACGTATGTAAGTGTATCGTCGATGATTGAACTGACGGAAGATGTAGTTGCTACTATTCCTTCCAGTCCCCGTGTTGCTGTCATAGTCGAATCTCTCCTTTATCTTTCTTTTTCCATTCCTGTGCATGATTGCATGACATTGATAGATTCCTATACATGCAAACCATTCAACAAACAAGCATTTACTTAAAAATAACTTATAGTACATTTTGTCGTGGTTTGTTGTTATAGATATTGCAAAAAGGATGTTCTATTTTTTTAACAACCACAAAATGCTTCCCTTGCCATTATAACCAACAATATACCTTTTGGGAATGGAAACGCTTAGAAAGGGATAAATATTGTCAAATTTTATCCTGCACCAGGACCAGATCGGAACAATTCAAATATCCTCATCGCCATGTATGCAATCCCCGCTCCTATTAAAGGACCTACTGCAACACCTTTAAATACCGCAACTGCAAAGATAGTCCCGATTACGAGGGCAGTAGTAATATGTGGATCTGCAGAAAGAAGGGTGATTCCATATTTAGCAATGATAGCAACAGCCATTCCAGCCCCAAGCGCAATCCAGGCATAGGGAGATTTAACCGCAGAACCGAGCTCTTTAAATCCGATATAGCCGCTCGCAA
Organism: Lederbergia lenta NBRC 16444; assembly: GCF_001591545.1. Classification (GTDB taxonomy): domain Bacteria; phylum Bacillota; class Bacilli; order Bacillales; family Bacillaceae_C; genus Lederbergia; species Lederbergia lenta. The sequence continues at coordinate 544,407 of NZ_BCVC01000001.1, read as the reverse complement.
TCGGGGCTAAAACTGCAATCGTAATAATGGTTACACCCCAATTTATGCCTTTCGTTTGCAAAGCAGTAAAGACTTTTTCATCCGCACCGATTAATTTAAGAACAATTAATACTGCCACTGCAATAATAAGCGATTGATTTTTCGCAAAAAAAGCAATGCCGAGTAATAATACTAGAAATAGAAATGCTTGATTAAACAAATTGTTCATCCTTCCCATTTTTCTAACTGTTTATAAGTAATCATGTTATTATATACAAAAAGCGTGAATAGGTGGGAATTTGATGAAACGAGAAAATGTAGCCAAAGTATTTCGTTTTTTAATAGTGGTTAGTATCATACTAACTTCCTCCATTCTCTTATTTTATATTTGGAAAGTAACATATCCCTTTATTATTGCAATTGTTTTTGCCTTAATTATGAACCCGCTTGTTACGTTTCTTGAAAAGAAGTGGAAATTTCCACGTAGCCTCGCAGTAATAACGACCTTGTTTCTCTTAATTTCCGTTTTCGCAGCTTTGATTACACTTCTAATTGCTGAGATAGTAGACGGTACAGCATATTTATCTAAAGTTGTTCCAGAACAAGTTGGAATATTAATTACTTATTTAGAAAATGTATTTGCAGGTCAAGTAATACCATTTTACAATAAATTAGCAAGTATCGTGAATGGCTTGGATGGTGCTAGACAAGAAACAATCATGAATAGTATTACATCTACAGGAAATAAAATTACAGAAAGCGCGACAAAATTTTTACAAAACTTTTTCATTAAGCTGCCTGCGCTTATTTCCTGGATTCCAAATGCAGCAACAGTGATTATCTTTGCTTTATTAGCGACTTTTTTTATCAGTAAAGATTGGGATAAACTCTCTCATCTTTTCACTAACTTTTTACCAGAAAAGGCGAAAGTCAGTAGTCGGAAGGTTTTTATTGATCTGAAAAAAGCGCTTGTTGGATTTGTTAAAGCTCAACTCACTTTAATTTCTATCACATTAGTTATCGTTTTGGTTGGTTTGTTAATATTACAAGTCAATTATGCAATAACAATTGCATTAATTACTGGACTTGTGGATTTGATGCCATACCTAGGGACAGGGCTAATATTCATTCCTTGGATAATTTATGAATTAGTTATTGGTAATTTTGGCTTAGCATTAGGTTTGAGCATATTATATACGGTAGTGGTAGTTCAACGGCAAGTAATGGAACCAAAAATTCTATCCTCAAATATAGGACTTAATCCATTGTCGACACTCGTAGCATTATTTGTTGGTTTTAAGTTAATTGGTTTTCTCGGTCTTATTGTTGGCCCAGTTACACTCGTACTTATTACAACATTACATAAAGCAAATGTGTTTCGTGATTTGTGGAGTTATATTAAGGGAGCATGAGAAATAAGATTTAATACTCTAGAGCGAAAGGAATAACTTAATATATTTCCCAAGTAAAAAAGAGCCCTTAGGCTCTTTTTTTAAAATAATTGAAGGGATTTTATCCATGTCTATCTAGCGAACAGTTCACACTCGGAACTCACGCTTTTCTTAACGATATATATAAAATTGATTTTTTCGCAAAAATTGTTTTTTTAATAGCTTTATTAATATTGGTCTCAGAGCGTTTTTGGTTATCGGAAGTAATAATAATAAACCGACTATGTCAGTAATAAAACCTGGTGCTAATAATAATATTCCTCCAGCAAACACGCAAAATGCATCAAGCATAGCATTGCCTGGCGGCTGACCCGAACGCCATTGTTCTTGTACCTTTCTCAACGCTTCCAAGCCTTGACGTTTCGCAAAGTACGCACCGATCAAACCAGTTAATACAATCAATAAAACTGTTAAAATTGCCCCTATAGTTTTTCCAGCAAGGATAAACAAACCGATCTCCATTGCAGGAACAATAATAAAAACGAGTAATAAAAATCTCAAACGGACCACTTCCCGCCTTTTTTTATAATTATAACACAGAAAAGCGGAAGGCGCTCGTTCAGCGACGTGGTGACCGAGATAAAGGTAACGCGCCACGAAACGTAAGACACTTGGTCAATGGTGACAAGCAAAAGGCAGGTATTGTCCCTCACCTCGTCATTGCTTTGTTTTACTTTTAAAAAAGGATCATTCTAACCGCGCTTTTGCACCTAGAATGATCCTTACTTTTTAGTTTGCTAAGAAAATTTTGAAATCGAATCGTTTCTTTTTTTCACGCAAACTTTCAGAGCATATACTTATAGCACACTTGCATGTCCATTATAAATAATGCCTCTGATCGCATCAACAGTGATTTCCTGGCCATCTTTAATCATGGACGTTGCACCTTCAACTCCAACGATCACAGGTATACCTAAATTGATTCCCACAACAGCAGCATGACTCGTTAGGCCGCCTTCTTCTGTTATTAGAGCAGAACACTTCTCTAAAGCTGACACCATGTCTCTGTCTGTTCCAATCGCTACCATAACAGAGCCCGGCTCCACTTTTTCATTCGCTTCTTGCACATTGTTTACAATCATTGCTTTTCCAAATGCAGTTTTTCTGCCAATACCTTGGCCTTTGGCTAATACATCTCCAACCACATGTATCTTCATAAGATTCGTTGTTCCTTTTTCCCCGACTGGAACGCCACCAGTAATAATGACAAGATCTCCATGCTTAACAAGACCAGTATTTAAGCCTTCAGTCACTGCCTCTTCTAGCATTTCGTCTGTGGATTCAACAGTTTGTCCAAGTTGCGGATAAACACCCCAAACCAATGATAATCTACGAACAACATGTTCATTTGCAGTAACAGCTACAATCGGAGCTTTAGGGCGGTATTTAGAAACCATTCTTGCAGTATGTCCGCTTTCAGTAGGCGTAACAATCGCGCTTACCTCTAAATTAATGGCAGTATGAGCAACAGACTGACAAATCGCATCCGTCATATTATGATCACTATTTTTACTTAAACCAGATAAAATATCTTTATGATTCAAAGCCTGTTCTGCAGTCAATGCAATGTTATGCATTGTTTGTACGGCCTCAACAGGATAATCGCCGGCTGCTGTTTCTCCAGACAACATAACAGCGTCTGATCCGTCAAATATCGCATTAGCGACATCACTAGCCTCTGCTCTTGTCGGACGAGGATTTCTTTGCATAGAATCTAACATTTGTGTAGCTGTAATAACAGGCTTTCCAGCTTCATTACATTTTTGGATCAATTGTTTCTGAACAAGCGGCACTGCTTCTGTCGGAATTTCTACTCCTAGATCTCCACGTGCGACCATTACTCCATCAGAAACTTCTAAGATTTCGTCAATATTATCGACGCCTTCTTGGTTCTCAATTTTAGGAATGATGTTAATATGTGATCCGTCATTTTTTTCAAGCAATTCTCTAATTTCTAGTACGTCGCTTGCTCTTCTAACAAATGAAGCAGCGATAAAGTCTACTCCTTGTTCAATTCCGAACAAAATATCTTTTGCATCTTTTTCAGTCATGCCTGGAAGATTAACAGAGACTCCAGGTACGTTCACGCCTTTTTTATTCTTCAATGTACCAGTGTTCAGTACTTTTGTTACGATTTCATTTTTGTCCCTTAATGTATCAATTACCTCTAATGCGATTAGTCCATCATCTAATAAAATTGTGGAACCAGTATGAATATCATTAATAAGGCCTGGATAAGACACCGAAATCTTTTCAACTGTCCCTAATACTTCTTTCATGGATACGATTAGTTCAGTTCCAGCCTCTAAATTAAGGGAACCGCCTTCCATTTCATGGGTTCTTATCTCCGGACCTTTTGTGTCTAATAAAATTCCAACATTTTTCCCGATCTTTTTTGCTGTTTCTCTAATATTAACAATTCGAGAGCGATGTTCCTCATGGTCTCCATGCGAAAAATTCAAGCGAGCCACGTTCATTCCCGATTCAATTAATTGATGTAATATTTCTGGATTTTCACTTGCCGGCCCAATCGTACAAACTATTTTTGTTTTCTTCATTAAATTACCCTCCTAAAGTCTACCAACACATTAAATCGACAATTCTTTTGATAACTTATACATATCAGATTGAAAATTATGCGGTTGCTCCAACACAGTTAGAATATCGTCATTTACAAGCTTGTCTTTTACAACTCCAACTGCACGGCCACCCTTACCTTCCATTAGAAGTTCGACAGCATATGCTCCAAGTCTACTCGCTAATACACGATCAAAACCAGTAGGATTTCCGCCTCTTTGTATATGGCCAAGAACAGAAACTCTTGTTTCAATATTCGTCTTAGCAAATATCTCTTCCGCAAACTTCGGACCGCTAGATACGCCTTCAGCCACAATGATAATACTATGTTTCTTGCCACGCCTTTGACCACTTTTCAGTCTTTCAGCAATATCATCTAGATCATAATCCTCTTCCGGAACTAGAATCGTTTCAGCACCACCGGCAAGCCCAGACCAAAGAGCGATATCCCCTGCATCACGCCCCATTACCTCAACAATAAAGGTCCGTTCATGGGAAGTAGCAGTATCACGAATTCTATCGATCGCATCAAGAACTGTGTTTAATGCCGTATCAAAACCAATTGTAAACTGCGTTCCCGGAATATCATTATCAATCGTAGCCGGAACACCAATACAAGGAAATCCTTGTTCTGTTAAAGCTTTAGCTCCCAAGTAAGAACCATTGCCACCAATAACAACAAGTCCATCAAGCCCCATTTTCCGCAATTGTTCGATCCCTTTTTGCTGACCTTCTTTTGTCTCGAATTCTTTACAGCGTGCAGAGCGTAACATTGTTCCACCTCGATGGATAATGTCTCCAACTGAGCCAAGTTCGAATTTGCTAATATTACCTGCCATTAAGCCACTGTAGCCTTGGTATACACCATATGCTTCAATACCATGATAAATAGATTTCCTGACAACTGCTCGAATGGCCGCATTCATGCCAGGAGAATCTCCACCACTAGTCAAAACACCAATTTTCTTCATTTTATTCACCCCAACTGTCATTATTCACCAATATTATTTTAAACCCAGTGTCGTTTCTTATCGACTTTAGCGACTATAGGTAATTTAAAAATACCATTTAATCGCTATCTTCTCAAATATTGAACATCATAATAATATTTCAGAATTATTAATTATAAGTAAAAGCGGAAGCAGCCGCTTAGCGTCATATACACTGCACACACAATATAACGGGATTTAGTTGAATCTTAATACTACGAGGTAAAGGAAACGTAAACCTACAGTGTCCGGAGGCTAACCCATCGTATGAACCTGAAGTTCGCTAAGCTTCAGCTAGTAGCAAAATTGAAAAGAATCAAAGGGTATAACCTTTAAATTTATGTAAGAAGCGGCTAATAAGCTAGTCCCAAACAGAATATCTCGCAACTCTCTGTGTCAACCCAAACGTAGGCATCACCCAATTGGGTAATGCCTTAGGTAGGGCTATTTTCATATTCCTTTTGTTCTGTATATTTCCCCATCTTTTTATACTTCAAATAGCGATCCTTTATTAACTTTTCTGGTGTAATTTGTAATAGTTGTTTTAATGTTTCTTGCAACACCCAGTCAATATTTTTCGCTTGGCCTTCGACATCCTTGTGTGCTCCACCTTTAATTTCCGGAATAATTTCATCAATAATGCCTAATTCTAATAAATCTGGAGCAGTAATTTTCATCGCTTCTGCTGCTTGTTTTGCTAGTGTTGCATCTTTCCACAAGATGGTTGCAGCTCCTTCCGGTGTAATTACCGAATACGTAGAGTTCTCTAGCATATACATCTTGTCCCCTACTCCGAGTGCAAGAGCTCCGCCGCTTCCACCCTCTCCTGTTACAATACAGATAATAGGAACTTTAATCCCAGCCATTTCGAATAAGTTCCGTGCGATTGCTTCACTTTGTCCCCGCTCTTCTGCAGCCTTGCCAGGGTACGCACCTTTTGTATCAATGAAACAAATAATTGGTCTATTAAACTTTTCAGCTTGCTTCATAAGACGTAGAGCTTTTCGATAGCCTTCTGGATGAGGCATCCCAAAATTACGGCGGATATTTTCTTTTGTATCCCGTCCCCGTTGATGGCCAATAACTGTGACAGGCAAGCCTTTATACTTCGCTATACCTCCGACAATCGCTGCATCGTCACCGAATAATCTGTCCCCATGAAGCTCTATAAAGTCCGTAAATAATTCCCCAATATAATCAAGTGTGGTTGGTCTACTCGAATGACGTGCTACTTGAACTCGGTCCCACGGGGACATATTTTCATACACATCTTTTTCTAATTTTTCAAGACGTGATTCCAAGCGATCAATTTCCTCAGATAAATCAACATCAGAACCTTTTGTAAATTCACGTAATTCCCTGATTTTATTTCGAAGTTCTAATACTGGCTTTTCGAATTCAAGTCCATTTACCATGCTATTTCACCTTCTTGCTGATGGATTTCAAGCACTGTTGCTATTTTTTCTTTCATCTCGAGACGATGGATAACCGAGTCTAGCTGACCGTGGTTTAATAAAAACTCAGCCGTTTGAAAATCATCTGGTAAATCCTCGCGTATTGTTTGCTCGATCACTCGCCGTCCAGCAAATCCAATTAATGCACCCGGTTCAGCGAAATTGAAATCCCCTAGTGATGCAAAACTCGCTGATACTCCACCTGTAGTTGGGTGAGTCATGACAGATATAATCAAGCCGCCCTGATCACTAAACATTTTTAAGCCTGCGCTTGTTTTTGCCATCTGCATTAAAGATAAAACGCCTTCTTGCATCCTTGCGCCTCCAGAAGCAGTAAAAATAATAAATGGTACTTGTAGCTCATTTGCTTTTTCAATCGCTCTCGCTATCTTTTCTCCAACGACAGATCCCATACTTCCCATACGAAAATGCGAATCCATTATGGCAGCAACAACTTGGATGCCTTTTATTTCTCCAGAACCAGTGAGGACAGCTTCGTCAAGTTTCGATTTTTTACGGTCACCTTCTAGTTTTTCTAAATAGCCCGGAAAACCTAAAGGGTTTTCAGATGTAATGCCTTCATCAAATGCCTGGAATGTTTCGGCATCAAACAAACTATCTACTCGCTCAAACGCAGTCATTGGATGATGGTATCCACATTGCAGACAGACTTTCAGATTCTTCTGCAAGTCTTTCGTATACATAATTTTTTTGCAACCTACACATTTGGTCATAATACCTTCGGGAACATCTTGCTTAGCTGCCTCTGACGGTATTGCTGCATATTTCCTTTTCTTCGGTTTTGAAAATAGATCTTTAAGCAAGCTTTTCCCCCCTTGATAGTTATCTATATATATATACTGATATCACTCGTCTTTTCCAATCACCGCGAGTTGTATTGTGTTTTTCCGCACATCTTCTGGGTCCACTTTTTTCCGCGCAACTCCCGTTTCCATTGCAGCTTTTGCAACAGCAGCCGCTACATGTGGAGCAACTCTTGGGTCAAATGGACCTGGGATAACATAATCAGCCGCTAACTCTTCATCCGTGATTAATTCTGCAATTGCAGCGACTGCAGCTTGTTTCATTTTTTCATTGATATGCGTAGCACGTACATCTAGTGCTCCTCTAAATATTCCTGGAAAAGCAAGTACATTATTAACTTGATTAGGAAAATCCGAACGGCCTGTCCCAACTACTTTTGCTCCAGCTTCATGTGCAATATCCGGCATAATCTCCGGCTCTGGATTCGCCATAGCAAAAATAATAGGATCAGCATTCATAGACTGAACCATTTCTTTCGTTAATGCTCCTGCTACGGAAACACCTATAAATACATCTGCACCTTGGATGACGTCTTTAAGCTTACCTGACTGTTTGGTCCGATTTGTGTATCGGGCAACGGCGGCTTTCACTTCATTCATGCCTTCAGGACGTTCTTCGTAGATCGCTCCTTTGGAATCACACATAACTATATCTCGAACACCATAGCTGTAGAGAAGTTTAATAATAGCAATTCCAGCAGCCCCTGCACCATTTGCTATTACTTTAATTTCCTGCATATTCCGCCCCGTAATCTTCAGTGCATTAACAAGGCCTGCAACAGTTACAATTGCTGTTCCATGTTGATCATCATGAAACACTGGAATATTAACTTCTTTCTTCAAGCGTTCTTCAATGACAAAACAATTTGGAGCAGCGATATCTTCAAGATTCACGCCTCCAAATGTTGGTTCTAGTAATTTAACTGTCTCCACTATTTTATCTACATCAGTTGAATTCAAACAGATTGGAAAAGCATCCACCCCAGCAAAACTTTTAAAAAGCACTGCTTTCCCTTCCATAACAGGCAGTGCTGCTTCGGGGCCAATATTGCCTAATCCTAAAACTGCTGTACCATCTGTAACAACAGCAACCATATTACCTTTCATTGTGTAATCATAGACAGTTTCAGGTTTTTCATAAATTTCTTTACAAGGTTCTGCTACACCGGGTGAATAAGCAAGGCTGAGATCTTTCGCATTCTTTACTTCGATTTTTGATTTCGACTCTAACTTACCTTTATGCATTTTATGCATATGTAATGCTTCTTCTCGTAAAGTCAAAGAGATTCACTCCTTCAATTTACCCGCTAAGTTTATTCTTGTATTTATAAGTGTCTGGTTACGCAAGCTTCTAAAATAATATATCATATATTTTACAGTTTGAAAAAGTTATTTTAAGATTACACAATTCCCGCCCAGAAGTTTGCGTAAATCTTCTAGGCATGCTTCGGATGCATTGACCCAATCATGGCTAGAAAGTCTTATCGTTTGCTTTGTAGCTTCATAATGAAGTACTACAGCAACACTCCCTCGATGGGTAGTTAGTACATCACGTAATATATTTAATTTTTCCAGAAAATGTAGCTCCGTAGGTACTTTTAAATATAAAGTCGAAGTAGATTTTTTATTTTCTACCCGCAATTCCTCTGGTTTTTGCAATTTTTGTATGATAAATTGTCTTTTTCCCGCTCTATTTTCCACATTTCCAGTAATGAGAATTGTTTCTCCTACTTTACATATAGAATTATGCCCACGATAAATATCTGGAAACACAACCCCATCCAATTCTCCCGTAGCATCACTCATGCGAATAAATGCCATTACTTCGCCTTTTTTCGTTCTAATTGTTTTTACATAAGTAATATAAACCCCTACCGATACATTTCTTTGGCCTGGCTTTAGTTCGTGCAAAGACTGCGAGCTAACAGATTGAAAAAAGTTGGCATAAGCACTTACCGGATGTGCTGAAATATAAACTCCTGTTGCTTCTTTCTCGTAAAATAGCTTATCCGCAAGCTCTAATGGTTCAACCTCAACGTATTTAGGCTTCAATTGAAACATCTCTTCTTCTTCAAACAGATCTGTTCCAGAGTCCGATGGCTTCATTAATTCTGCGTGATCCAATGCAACGTCAAGTGTAGCTAAAAGCACAGCCCTATCCTTGCCAAATTCATCGAAACTGCCGGAATATACAAGTGCTTCCAAAGCTTTGCGATTAATAATTTTATGTGAAACTCGTAAACAAAAATCAAATAAATCTAGGTAAGATTTTGTCTTTCTCATCTGTATAATCTCTTTTAAAGCTGTAGCACCTATGCCTTTTATCGCCGCAATACTATACCTAATTCCTTTCTTTTCTACTTTAAATGGATAATGACTTTTGTTAATAGAAGGTGGTAGTATGCGCAACCCCATTTGCTTCGCTTCCGCCATATACTTTGTTATTTTATCTTCATTTCCGATAGCAGATGTTAACAATGCAGCCATAAAGTATTCAGGATATTGCGCCTTTAAATATGCAAGCTGCCAGGCAATCATACTATAGGCAACAGCATGACTCCTGTTAAATCCATAATTGGCAAATCGAACGACTAAATCATATGTTTCATTTGCTGTATTTTCTCCATATCCCTTTTCTATTGACCCCTTAACGAAATGTTCACGTTCACGATCGAGTACTTCTTTGTTTTTCTTGCTAACTGCTTTGCGTAATAAATCGGCTTCACCAAGAGAATAACCTGCCATTTTCGCGGCAATTTTCATAATTTGCTCTTGGTAGACCACGACACCATAAGTTACCTCTAGAATGGATTGTAGATCAGGGTGGGGATATTCCACAGCTTTTCTACCGTGTTTCCTCGCAATATAATCAGGGATATTTTCCATTGGACCCGGTCTATACAAGGCATTTACAGCCACTATATCTTCGAATTCAGTCGGCTGTAATTCTCGAAGCACCTTTCTCATACCATCTGACTCAAGCTGAAAGATGCCTGTAGTTTCTCCTTTTCGTAGCAGTTCAAACGTTTTTTCATCTGAAAAGGGAAGTGCCTTTACATTCAGTTTCTCCCCTGTACTAATTTCAATACTTTTGGTGATACGTTCTAATAATGTTAGATTTCTTAAACCTAAGAAATCCATTTTCAGCAAGCCTATTTCTTCCAAATCCTCCATTGGAAATTGCGTTAAATAGCTGCTTGCATGTCCACCTTGTAGCGGAATAAGATGAACAAGTGGCTGTTCGGACATAACTACTCCTGCAGCATGTGTAGATGTATGCCTCGGTAAACCTTCTAATTTTAAAGCAGTTTCATATAATTTTTTATTATGTTCCGATGCAGCAATAAAAGTTCGAAAACCTTCCGATTCTTTATATGCCCCTGCCAAGGTGATCCCTAGTTTCGAAGGTATCAATCTAGAGATTTGTTCCATTTCTTTAGGGGTAAAACCAAAAACACGCGCTGTATCACGCATGGCCGCCTTCGCGGCTAAAGTTCCAAATGTAATAATTTGTGCCACTTTATCTTTCCCATACTTATTAACAACATATTCAATTACCTCATCGCGACGGTTGTCAGGAAAGTCGATATCAATGTCAGGCATAGATATCCTTTCGGGGTTCAAAAAACGTTCGAATAGTAACTGATATTCAATTGGATCGACATCTGTAATTCCAAGCATATATGCAACAAGAGAGCCAGCTGCTGAACCCCGCCCAGGCCCAGTTAAAATACCCTGATCACGTGCATACTTCATAAAATCCCAAACAATTAAAAAATAATCATTAAAACCCATTTTATTAATTACATCTAATTCATAATCCAATCGTTCCAGATAATGAGTTTTATTGTCGAAACACCGCTCTTTCATTTCTTTCAGGCATAAATCCTTTAACATTTGTTCAGAAGTTTTTTCTTCAGGAAGCGGATATTTCGGTAAAAGTTGCTGATTCGTTTCTACCATTACATTACAATATTCTACAATTTTTATGGTATTTTCTAATGCTCGCGGTGCATCTGCAAATAGACCAGACATCTCTTCTTGGCTTTTTAAAAAGTATTCTGGCTGATCATATGTCTCTTGTTCCCTTTCGGCAAGTTTTACTCCATCTCTGATTGCCGTTAAACACTTATAAGCAAATGCATCTGCTTTCTCTATGTATCGAACATCATTTGTAGCAATCATGGGAATATTAAGTTCTTTAGAGATTATTTTAATTTGATCTAGCATATTTACATCTGTATCGTCTCCATGATTTTGTACCGACAGATAAAATGATTCTCCGAATACTTCTTTGAACTTGTTTGCGGCAACGACTGCTTTTTCCCTATTATTCTCTAGAAGATGTTGTTCAATTTCTCCTTGTCGCCCCGGCGTTATAGCAATCAATCCATTGCTATAAGCGCGCAACCACTTCCAGGAGATCATTTCTTTTGATTGGGTTTTAATTGCGCTAGAAATTTTCAACAAATTTTTATAACCTTCATTATCTTTCGCAAGTAAAATGACTGGGTGATAATTTTCTTCATCTGATTCTACATCAGCCGTCATTCCGATAATTGGTTTAATCTTCGCTTTCATGCATGCCTGATAAAATGGCAGCACTCCGTATAATGTATTTCGATCCGTAATGGCCAAGGCGGTGTAATTTAATTTTTTCGCCTGCTCCACCAGCTCTGGAATAGAGATGGTGCTCGATAATAAGCTAAAAGCAGTTGAAATTTGCAAATGGGCAAAAATCACATCACCCACCCCTTTCATCTTTATTTAGTTCCTTCTACTTTTGTATGGAATATAGCATTTTTATACAAGAATTTCCGTTTCCAAACCACTTCTTCTTTCTCTCTATTATGGACTATGATCTAGAAAAAGAAAACACGTATGTTCGCTTTCATATATTTGAACTTTGTCCCATATATATAACTATAGGAATTCAGATTAAATGGAGATGGTACACATGAATGAAGCTTTTTTTCCCACTTTTTTCAACAGTTATTTTATCGCTTTTGGTGTCATGCTAGGTGGTTCCCTGATTGGAGGCCTCGCGGCTTTTATTACAGGCGAGCCCTTGTTAACGGAAATTGCTAAAATAGCAAGCCGCGTTCGAATTTGGGCTATCATTGCAGCTATCGGTGGTACATTCGATACGGTTTATAGTTTCGAAAGAGGCTTTTTAGATGGTGGTACACGAGATATATTCAAACAATTTTTATTAATTTTATCTGCGATGGGTGGTGCCAAAACAGCCTCACTTATCATTGATTGGCTAACTCTGGAGCATATATCATGAGAATTCCCCCTCTATACCGAAAGCCCACATGGCAACGTTTTTTTGCTGGAGCAGCCGTTGGTGGCTGTATAAGTTGGGTGATCTTTTTGTTTATGTTCGGAACCCTACAGGAAAAACACAGCATGCTCATAGATAACCAAGCCGCCTTAATTAAAGAACTACAAGCAAAAATTAAAATATGGCAGGATGATTATCAAGACTTGAACGAGCAGAACTTGGAAATGCTTACCATCCAGGAGATACAGGTCAAACTTACTCATTATGAAAAGTATAATATTAATGATAAACAAAGTATTAGTAGTATCGAAGAGGCGGTGAAGGAAGATTTACAACCCTTACTTGCCAAAGAATTAGACTCTGTTTATAAAAATAGAGATATTATCAAAAAAACGATTGAAAACAAAACAATGAATATCAACGGAAAACGCTATAAACTGCTTGTAACTGGAATTCATTACTTTACAACGATTAGTATCGAAGTAGAATTAAAACTTGCTGATTGAAGAAAAATCTTAGAGCCTAGTATTGATATGTATAGGGCAGAAAGAATGATAATAAAAGGCGCCTTAGTCATGAATGTAGGCGCCTAATTAGAACATAGCATATTTGTTTATTTACATACCTTTTCTAGGTCCTTTTTCACGTCTTCTGCTTCCTCCCAAGTATGAACAGAAGTTCCAGCAGCAAGTGGATGGCCACCCCCGCCATGTTTCATGGCAATAGTATTTATGATTGGACCTTTAGAGCGTAAGCGCACCCTGATCTGATCTTCCTCTTCAATAAAAAAGCACCATGCCTTTATTCCTTTTATATTACCGAGGGAACTAACCAAAATGGATGCTTCTGAAGGGGTAGTTTCACAAGCTGCCAATATTTCCTTATTAAGAGCAATAGTCGCTGCTCCATCTTCGTTCATTTGAAATTTCTCCAAAACATAACCTTGTAACTTTATAACATTTGGTTCAAGTTCATACATATGATTGAATAATTCAGTACGACTAAATGAATATCCTATTAGTTCGCCTGCATACTTAAATGTTTTTTGCGAAGTACTCGGATAAAGAAATCTCCCCGTATCACCGACAATTCCGGAAAACAACAGCCGTGCTCCCTCATCAGTCATTATTAGCCCTTGATCTTTCCCAAATAAATAAAATTCATATATCATTTCGCTAGTAGAAGATGCAGCCGTATCGACCCATAAAATATCACCGTACGCATCATTATTAGGATGATGATCTATTTTAATAAGCATCTCCCCTGATGTATATCTAGAATCGCTTACTCTCTCTTGGTTCGCCGTATCACAAACAATTACAAGTGCTCCACTATATGTTTCGTCAGAAATCTCATCAGGGATACGCAAGAAATCAAGCCCGAAGTCCCGCTCTCCTACAGTGTAAATATTTTTATCTGGGTAGGAGGCTTGTAAAATCTCTGCAAGCCCACCTTGTGATCCATATGCATCAGGATCCGGTCGTACATGACGATGGATAATTATCGTATTAAAACGTTTAATTGCCTCAAGTATTTCCTGTTTCATTTGTTTACTCCCTTCCCTCGACCTGCGGAGATAGGCGAGGTTTCCTTATCTTTTTTTGCATTCCTTTTCAAAGTTCAAGTATTTTTCATTTATCTTCTGTAGTAATCCTTCATTTTTACGTTACAATAAGAGAGTAACTAGCTTTCTTGAAACGGAGGATACTTTTCTTATGAAAATTCTAGTAATATTGATTGTATTATCATTATCTTTCTATGTATATTATAAAATCAAATATGTGCGAAGCAAACGGCCAATGGAAAGAAAATTATTAAACGGAAAATCCGGTATGGCCCTTGGTTTATTTGTAGCTTTGTTTGGTCTAAATCAATTATTTCTTTATGACACAACAACTACATATATCGTAGCAATTATCTTTATTCTCCTAGGAGGACTTAACGCGTGGGTAGGATTTAAAACATACCTACACCATATTCCTTATGCGGTTAGAGAAGCGGAAGAAATAGCTAGACAATAACCAAAAGCAGAAGGCGACAAACACAAGTCGAGAATCACATAGTTTCCCCCATAATACAAGCCGCTTTCAATTGGAAGCGGCTATTTTACACCGTAGAGTCCTTTAACGCCAGGTGATAAAAGCTGTAAGCATAATGTGGCACATGCACTTTCTTATTATCTATCAATAAGCCTGCACATCATTAGGGCTTTTCCCACGATTTCATTTCCGTTGTACACCTCAACATCGACCTTTCCAAACTTTCTCCCTGCTTCTAACACCATTGGCTGTATCTGGAGCACACTATCTATTTGTACAGGTTTCAAAAAATAAATCGTCATGCTTTCAACGGCTACTTCGCCTTTCTTTTGCTGTCTAAATACGCGGTTGGTCGCTTCAGCTACAATCGTTGTAAAAACACCGTAAGAGATTGTCCCTAATTGATTAGTCATCTGTGGTGTAACTTCAAAAGTAAAAGATCCGTCATCCTTTTGTTGATTGGATGACAATTGATTAGAAACGGTATCATCGATTGTTTCCCCTACTTGCGGCTGACGTTGGGCCATTTGAAGAGCCTTAAGCACATCTTGTCTACTAATAATCCCCTCAAATCGCTGCTGGTCATCCACTACAGGCAACACTTCGATCCCTTCCCATATCATGGCATGCGCCACAGATGCAACACTCGTTTTTCTTCCTACAGTTAGTGGGTTTTTTGTCATCACCTTATCTATAGACAAAGAATAATCTTGCCCTATCACATCTTTCCCAGTTACCATACCCTGTACTTTCATACGTGCATCAAGCACTGGAAAACGACTATGATCTGTTTCTTTTTTCATATTGTACCAATCTTCAACGGTCGATTTCATTTCCATACTTGCCGCCTCTTCGACAGGTGTAAGTATATCTTCCACCAAGATAATTTCTTTCTTTATCAATTGGTCATAAATAGCACGGTTAATCATCGTAGCAACTGTAAAGCTATCATAGCTAGTAGTAAGTATCGGTAGCTCTAACTCATCAGCCAAACGCTTTACATGCTCTTCTGTATCAAATCCTCCTGTAATGAGCACCGCTGCTCCTGCCCTTAATGCATTTTCATGGGCTTTGGTACGATTTCCGACAATTAGTAAGTTTCCTGCGCCCGTATATCTCATCATTGCGTCGAGAGTCATGGCACCAATGACAAATTTAGTTAATGTTTTGTGTAACCCATCTTTTCCGCCCAGTACTTGCCCATCAATAATATTCACAATTTCTGCAAATGTAAGTTTCTCAATGTTCTCTTTTTTCTTTCGCTCTATTCGAATAGTACCGACCCGTTCGATCGTGCTCACATATCCTTTATTTTCAGCATCTTTAATTGCCCTGTAGGCTGTGCCGTCACTCACATTCAATGTTCTCGCAATTTGTCGCACTGAAATTTTCTCACCAACTGGCAAGCCATCAATATAGCGAATAATTTGTTCATGCTTAGTTGCCAAGCTTTTCACCCTTCTCTCTAACCTAGCTATTACTTCTAGTATATCGAGAAAAGCTTCTATCTTCAATTTTCAGACTGCTTAGCGAGCGCGAATTCTTTTCATCTTTTTTATATCTGCTCGATTATCCACTTTGTTACTTTGTTGTCTTTTAGGTGAAAACAAAAGAGCAGATAGATTACCTGCAATCACAAGCAGGACAAACGCGATCCATGTAATGGAGAATAAGCCTTTCATTCCTTCAGCTTTTAACTCTATTGCTGGTAACGCTAAGTAAAGCATGACAGCACATAATAGTAAACAGATTAAATAACGATTACGCATATATTAGCCCCCCTTATACTCTTTTAATTAGTCTATGCAAGTATTGGCTAGGACTTGCTTAGGATCTGTTCACTTCTGCTTCATTGTTCACAGGTTTTAGCAAAAATAAAAGACCACTAAGATTAGTGGCCTTTTCAAATAACTTTTATATTTCAATCGTCTCCCCTGCTATCATTACTTTTCCGTGTATATCACTTTCAAGTAAATCAATAAATACTTGCGGGTCCTGTTTGATCGGCGGGAAAGTATTATAATGGATTGGAACAACCGTTTTCGCTCCGAGGAATTTAGCAGCCAACGCTGCATCTTCAGGTCCCATCGTAAAATTATCTCCAATTGGCAAAAAGGCTATATCAATCGGATGACGTTCACCTATCAATTTCATATCTGAAAATAAAGCCGTATCTCCAGCATGATAGATGGTTTTACCTTCAGCCATAAATAAAACGCCAGCAGGCATTCCTAAATATATAATTTCTTTATCCTCAGTAAAGATCGCGGATCCATGAAACGCTGGTGTCAATTTCACTTTCCCAAAATCGAAAGTATATGCACCCCCTATATGCATTGGATGTGTACGTAATCCTTGCCATTCTAGATACGTTGCTAACTCATTAGGAGCGATTACAAGCGCATTAGAACGTTGAGCAATCGATTCTGTATCTCCTACGTGGTCACTATGGCCGTGCGTTAAAATAATGACATCGGGATTTTCATTTTCTGCGCTTAAGTCTGTCAATTCATTTCCAGTAATAAAAGGATCAATAATAATCTGCTTTCCATTTGTTTCTATTTTAATAACTGAATGTCCGTGATAAGAGATTTTCATTATTTAAACACTCCTTCTGCTACTTTTTTCTCTATTATACCAGTCCAAGCAAATATTTTTTAACAGCTTTCTTTTTTTTTACCCTCAAAACTGATACCCTTAACATGGAATTAATTTTTAGGAGATGAACGAAGATGAATCAAAGATTAAATAAATTGATTGATTGGATGAAAGAAGAAGATATTGATGCTGCTTTTATTACCTCACCCGATAATGTTTTTTACTTAACCGGTTTTCGAAGTGAGCCTCACGAAAGATTATTAGGATTAGCCGTTTTTCAAGAGGCCGAACCATTTCTCATCTGTCCTGGAATGGAGACACTAGACGCAAAGAACGCTGGCTGGGAATACGAAATTTTAGGCTATAGTGATACGGACGACACATGGGGACTCGTTGAAAAATCGATAAAACGCCGCGTTGATAAAATACGAAAATGGGCAGTTGAAAAAGAGCACTTAAATTTGGAACGATATGAAGAGCTAGCCAATCGTTTTACAGGTGCAAATTTCGTAAGAGCTGAAGCTGTTCTTAACGAGCTTAGAATGATTAAAGATGATAAAGAAATTTCTTTGCTAAAAAAAGCGTGTGAACTTGCTGATTTTGCTGTTCAAGTCGGCATGAATGAAATTGCAGCGGGGAAAACGGAACTTGATTTGATTGCTACTATTGAATATGAAGTAAAGAAAAAAGGTGTTTCGGGTATGTCATTTGACACGATGGTACTGACTGGCGCAAACGCTGCGCTTCCACATGGAACACCTGGACTTACAAAAATTCAAAAAGGTGATCTTGTTCTGTTCGACCTCGGAGTCATTTTCGAAGGATACTGCTCTGATATTACTAGAACGATTGCCTATGGAGATATTTCTGATAAGCAAGCTCATATTTACCAAACTGTTTTACAAGCAGAAGAAGTTGCTTTGAACGCTGTAAAACCTGGTGTGAAAGCTTCGGAACTTGATTTGACAGCTAGGCAGATTATCCAAGATGCTGGATATGGTGACTATTTTCCACATCGTCTAGGACATGGCCTTGGGATTAGCGTTCATGAGTATCCATCTATGACAGCTACTAATGAGTTAGAAATAAAACCTGGAATGGTATTTACGATCGAACCTGGAATATACGTTCCCGAAGTTGCCGGCGTGCGCATTGAAGACGATGTCTACCTATCCGAAAACGGTGTAGAAACGCTTACGAAGTTTCCTAAATCACTACAAATCGTTTAATTTTCATAAAAACAATATTATTTTAAAACAGATGGATGTCCCCTAACATTCATCTGTTTTTTCGTCTAAAAGGTAAGCATATAAAAGGTTAATCATCCAAGCTTACTAGCGATCGTTCCTCTCTTACTGGCTGTCATCCTTTGGCATCTTTAACTGATGGGGAAAGCACCTCCTTAAAAAACAACCACCTATAATTCAGGTGGTTGTTTTGCTTTATTATTGTAATAATTGTTTTACCTCTTGATATGGAAGTTCTAGCGCCTCAGCAACCGCTCGGTAAGTGACGTGGCCATTAAACGTATTTACGCCCTTTAACAAAGCTTCATCTTCTAAAATCGCTTGTTTAAATCCTTTGTTCGCTATCCGTAACGCATATGGTACAGTTGCATTCGTTAACGCAAATGTTGAAGTTCTAGGAACTGCACCTGGCATATTCGCAACTGCATAATGCACAACACCGTGCTTCACATATGTTGGTTCTGCATGAGTGGTTACTCGATCAGACGTTTCAAAAATACCACCTTGATCAATAGCAATATCAATTACTACAGAACCTGGCTTCATTGTTTTAATCATATTCGTTGTAACTAGTTTTGGTGCTTTTGCACCTGGAATTAATACTGTTCCAATCACCAGATCGGAAGCACGTACAGCCTCGGCTATATTATAAGGATTTGATATTAATGTGCTCACATTATTACCGAAAACTTCATCCAGTTGTCTTAAACGCGCTGGATTTAAATCGATTATATTTACTTGTGCACCAAACCCGACAGCCATTTTCGCGGCATTTAATCCTGCAACTCCGCCACCAATAATAGTAACTACCCCTCGTTGTACACCAGGTACACCCGACAATAAAATTCCTTGTCCACCATAATTTTTCTCAAGAAACTGTGCTCCTACTTGTACTGCCATCCTACCGGCAACTTCACTCATCGGAGTTAATAGTGGTAAACCACCATTAGGGTGTTGAACTGTTTCATACGCAATCCCCGTTACTTTATTTGCCACCAAAGCTTCGGTCAATTCTGATTCAGCAGCAAGGTGCAAATAGGTAAATAATATCAGATCTTCATGAAAGAACCGATATTCTTCGCGTGATGGTTCTTTTACTTTCATTACCATTTCAAATGACCAAGCTTTTTCAGCGCTATTTACGATTTTCGCGCCCGCTTCTACATAATCTTCATCAGTGAATCCCGAAACGAGTCCGGCTCCAGTTTCAATATAAACTTCATGGCCGGCTGCTGTTAGTGTCATTGCTCCAGCAGGGGTCATCGCAACCCGATTTTCATTGTTTTTTGTCTCTTTCGGTATTCCGATCTGCATTCCTTCGTCCTCCTGTTCGATGATTCTACATTACCAATATAACATTTTCGACAATTGATAACAGCTTTTTTCCATCGAAAGCAAGAGAATGTTAGAAAATTCATAATGAAAAGTGTATACATTGTATATTTTTCACTGAAAGCTACTCGTCTAAAAAAGCTTGCTCTTTTTGATTAGCCCATTCATCCAATTCTTCTACTACACCAGTAGCATACATCTCATTAATTTGTTTAATTGTTTGATCATTACTCTTTTCATCCTTGGAAATAAATGAGTTTTGGTCGCTTTTTTCCACTTTTATCAACTCCTTCATTACTTTTTTTATTATTTGATATCCGAGAACAGATATACTAGTCGAAACATGTTAAAATAAATTAAGGAGGCGATTGCAAATGGAATTAGCTTATCAAAACATCTTAGTTGCGGTTGATGGTTCTAAATCTGCTGAATGTGCATTTAAAAAAGCAGTGCAAATTGCAATACGAAACAATGCAAAACTCACCTTAGTTCATGTAATTGATACCAGATCATATGTTTCGATAGAGTCATATGACGGAACAATGGCTGAACGAGCTGTAAACTATGCAGAAAACCTTCTAGACGAATATCAAAAAGAAGCAAAGGCTCGTGGCCTTAAGACTTTGGAAACGATTATTGAACGTGGTTCACCGAAAAGTGTGATCCCTAAACAAACTGCCAAACAAATAAATGCCGATCTTATTATATGTGGGGCAACCGGCTTAAATGCTGTTGAGCGATTACTCATTGGTAGTGTTTCCGAACAAATTACTCGTGCCGCTGCCTGTGATGTGCTCGTAGTACGAACTGAAATTGATGATAATTAAATTCATGTAAGACAATGTCATTGAGCAATAAGCCATTCCCATTTACAGGAGTGGCTTATCGTTTTATTATTCCTATATAAATAAAAAGCATGCCTCATTATGTAGGCATGCTTTTTATTCATTCTCTAATGTCAACGCTTATCTATGACCGCTTCCTAAGATGAGTCAGCATCATTGAAGAAGCTGCTGTTACTTAGGCAAGACATAACGGAGTTTTCACATGAAGTAATAACCTTATCCGTTGTTTCATTACGGTTTAATTCCATACGCTAGTGGCATGATTTCACAGCAATTGTTGCGCTTTGTCTAATTGTTTTTTCACTTGTTCAAAACCTGTTCCACCGTAAGAATTTCTTCTTTTTACAGCTTCGACAGGAGATAAGATTGTAAACACATCTTCTTCGATTTCAGCACAAGCTTCTTTCAGTTCAGGTAATCTCAAATCGAGTAAATAGCAATTTTTATTTATACAAGAAAGTACTAATTTTCCAACAATTTCATGTGCTTCTCTAAATGGTATTCCTTTTGCTGCTAAATAATCCGCTAGCTCAGTCGCATTAGAAAAGTCCTGGTGCACTGCTGATTCCATTGAATCAGTTTTCACTGACATCGTAGCAATCATACCTGTAAAGATCTTTAAGGAGCCAATGATTGTATGCACAGTATCAAACATTCCTTCTTTATCTTCTTGCATATCTTTATTATAAGTTAGTGGTAGACCTTTCAAAACAGTGAGCATTGACATCAAATTTCCGATGACTCTTCCACTTTTACCGCGAATCAATTCAGCCATATCAGGATTTTTCTTTTGTGGCATGATACTACTTCCAGTCGCATATGTATCATCGAGCTCAATATAATTGAACTCTTTGCTCGACCATAGAATGAATTCTTCTGCCAGTCTCGACAAGTGAGTAATTGTCAAAGCTGCATTACTTAGAAATTCAACAATAAAATCTCGATCACTCACCGCATCCATACTATTTTCGTATACGCTAGAAAAACCTAATAACTCTGCTGCATAATGGCGATCAATTGGAAAAGTGGTACCTGCTAACGCACTTGCTCCTAATGGAGAAATATCAATACGTTTTAAACTCTCTGTAAAGCGTTCCTTATCACGCTCAAGCATCCAAAAGTATGCGAGTAAATGATGTGCAAATGATACAGGTTGTGCACGTTGTAAATGAGTATATCCTGGAAAAACAGTCTCGACATTTTTATTTGCCTGATCAACTAGAGCAGTTTGAAGTTCATTGATATGCGCAATAATTATTTCAACTTGCTTTTTTAGATAGAGATGCATATCTGTTGCTACTTGGTCATTACGACTTCTGCCAGTATGAAGTTTTCCTCCAACTGCTCCAATTTCCTTGATCAGCATTTTTTCCAAGTTTAAATGAATATCTTCTTCAGAGGCAGAATATTCAAGCTTCCCGTCTTCTGCCTTCGCTTTTAGTTTCTCAAGACCATCTGCAATTTTTTCACTTTCGACAAGTGGGATAATATTCGTCTTCCCAAGCATTTTCACATGAGCAATACTGCCTTCAATGTCTTCAAAAACAAGCTCTTTGTCAAAAGAGATAGAGGCACCGAATTCTTCGATCCATTGCTCCGGCGATTTCGAAAAACGTCCTCCCCATGCTTTTTTCATGCTTTAACCCCGTCCTTTTTGTGAATCATGCTGTGAACTTCTGTTGGCAGCCCCCAAAGTTTAATGAAACCAACAGATGCCGATTGATCAAATTCATCAGCAGAAGTATATGTTGCAAGATTTTCGTCATATAAAGAATTAGGTGATTTTCTACCTTCTACAATCGCATGACCTTTAAATAATTTCACTCTGACTGTGCCATTTACGTATTGTTGCGTTTCTTCTAAAAATGCTGTCAGCGCCGGTTTTAATGCCGAGAACCAAAGTCCATCATAGATTAATTCCGTTAATTTCTTTTCGATCACTGGCTTGAAATGGGCTAATTCTTTCACCAATGTTAAATCTTCCAATTCTTTATGAGCCGTTAATAGTGTCATAGCACCAGGGCATTCATAAATTTCACGAGATTTGATACCAACCAATCTGTTTTCTACATGGTCAATACGTCCGACACCATGTTTTCCAGCGATTGTATTCAGTTCTAGAATTAATTCACTTAAAGAATATTTTTTTCCATCTATTGATACAGGAACCCCTTTTACAAAATCAATTTCGATTACATCAGGTGTATCTGGCGTGTTCTCTAGTGCAACTGTTAGATCATATGCATCCTCTGGCGGTGCAACCCATGGATCTTCTAAAATCCCACACTCATTGGCTCTACCCCACAAGTTTTGGTCAACGGAATACGGGCTATCCAAATCAATCGGAATGGGAATCCCTTTTTCTTTTGCATATGCAATCTCCTCCTCACGTGACCAGCTCCATTCACGTACAGGTGCCAACACTTCCAGATTTGGATTTAACGCTTTAATAGAAACTTCAAAGCGGACTTGGTCATTACCTTTTCCAGTACAGCCATGTGCAACAGCATCCGCATTTTCTTGTTCGGCCACTTCAACTAATTTTTTAGAAATCAATGGTCTTGATAACGCAGAAACAAGCGGGTATTTTCCTTCATACATCGTGTGTGCTTGAAGTGATAATAACGCATATTCATTAGCAAACTCTTCTTTTGCATCAATGATATGGCTTTTTGAAGCTCCCATTTCCAATGCTTTTGATTGAATAAACGCTAAATCTTTTCCTTCCCCAACATCAAGACAACATGCAATGACGTCATATCCTTCATCAAGGAACCATTTTATTGCTACTGAAGTATCTAAACCACCGGAATATGCAAGAACAACTTTCTTTTTCATGAATACAACCTCCTATTTATAATTGTATAGTTATACATAATTGTTTATTTTTAATCATTTATTATATAGGATACTATCATATTACATTTTATTTTTCAATACTTATTCATAAAATTGTATAAATAAAAGAATAAAAGACAAAAAGATTCCCTAGAATCTTTTTGCCTTTTATTTTTTTACCTCTTTTACAATATGGACAAGCTCTTTATGAATAAGCTTTTTCATAGCAATCTTCACTGCACCTAAAGAACATAGGATAATAAAAGTCACTTTATTTTTATACATTCCGGCAATTGCCCCCGACAACATTGTTGCTGAACTAAACTAATATTCTCTGTACAACCAAGCATCCTTAATAATTCACCGAAACAATTATTCCTTTTCAAATAGGTCTAACACAGATTCAATCGTCACGTATCTTTTAGCAATCCCTGTGCACCATCGACTCTACCTTCAAAACTAATTGCTTCTACAACCGGGTGAATGATGAATGATCATCTCTACAACTTGACAGCTTTGAACATCATGTCCAGCTATTAAGAGAAGTCGCTCTATTAGTTTTCCACTTTTGTTAGTCGATTCAGTTCTCATATCACTCTCAGAGACAATACACATGATATCTGATTAGGCACTCCCGATTTAACATGAGCTTCAACCACTCATGTTAAATCGCCATTTTTTTCGAGCATATGCTTGTACTGATAATATTTCACCGCAAATTGTGTCACTTGCCTTGTTGTATTGTAATTTACTCCAGCTCCTATTGCCATCGAAAGCAGTGGCACGCCTGATACCTTTTTCCTTGAAAACATCAAAATTAAACTAATTTTAAGCATTTGTTTTAAAGGCTCATCTAACCATGTTTGATCAATGATTCTTTCATGGATATCAAAGTAAAATGCTTCATCACTTTTTTGCAGATCATCCATTAAATCTTCCCATCCAAACATCTTCAATCGATCCGGCATTGTTGCTGTGTTATATACCTTGACTGTTTCTAACAGACCAGCAGGTGACTGGACATCGTAACCATACGACATGGCAATAACTTGAACTGCCCGTAAATTGATCACAATAGTCGAGAGAAAATCACTCCCAATTAATATTGGTTGTCCAGATCCTGCTGCCCCACCTTGTATTAATGAGTAAAGTCGATGTTTTGCCGCCTGTTGTTCAGCTAAAAATGTTAGCTGATCCACTGGAAGCTGTCTCATATCATCTAAAGTCGCAATTTCACTACTCATAGATCTCGCCGCATTCAAAATTCTAGTTCTTATTTCATTTTGAAATTGTGTTCCTCGTATCAATGAATTCACTTGAAAAAACCAATTATCCATTTTCTCGAAAAATTGTGCTTGTAATGTGAGGGGCAGGAGTGTGAATATTTGGTCCATCCATTTATCATATGCATTTTCAAAATCAGTAGCTTCATACTCAAAAAATGATTGACGCCAGTCCTGCAATTCCTCCCAAAGCTTTTCGTCTCTTTTTGTCAAGTTCATTGAAACCACTCCTTTAGGGCTATGAGTTATTCCTTTGAATAATATCTAACTTTACTGTATTTTAGCTAATCTAACAACATCCCTTGCAATCATTATTTCCTCATCAGTCGGAATTACGAGTACTTTTACTGGAGAATGTGGGTAGCTTAAGAACGTTTCTTTCCCACGAACCTTATTTAACTCAGGATCCCAATAAACACCCATAAACTCAAGACCATGTAATACTTTCGCACGGATAACATCACTGTTTTCTCCAATACCTGCTGTAAATATAATCGCGTCTACACCAGACATACGTGCTGCATAAGATCCAATATATTTATGAATTCTGTCTGCAAAAATATCTAACGCTAATTCTGCACGGTGATTTCCTGCTGTTGCTTCATTATGAATATCGCGCAAATCGCTTGAAAATCCGGAAACTCCGAGCATACCTGACTTTTTATTTAATACATCTAATACTTCATCAACCGTCTTCCCTGTCTTCTCCATTACATAAGGAATTAAAGCCGGGTCAATATTTCCTGATCTAGTCCCCATTGTAACACCCGCTAATGGAGTAAAGCCCATAGATGTATCGATTGACTCTCCGCCTTTAATTGCAGCAATACTTGCTCCATTTCCAAGATGGCATGAAATTAAACGCAATTGAGAAAGTGGTCGTTCTAATAGTACAGCTGCTCTCTCTGACACATATTTATGAGAAGTACCATGGAATCCATATTTACGAATACCATATGTTTCATAATAGTCATAAGGAAGACTATATAGAAAAGAACTTTCCGGCATCGTTTGGTGGAATGCAGTATCAAAAACAGCAATAGCCGGAACATTCGGAAGTGCCTTTATAAATTCTTTAATTCCTGTAACGTTTGCTGGGTTATGAAGAGGAGCAAGTTCTGATAAACCTTCTATTTGTTCCAACACCTCAGCTGTAATCACAGCTGAATCATTAAAAATTTCTCCCCCGTGAACGACACGGTGGCCGACACCTTCTATTTCAGATAATGAATCGATAACTCCAAGAGATGTCAGACGATCTAGAAGTATTTCTACTGCTTCTGCATGGTTTGCAATATCAGAAACTTCCTTATGGCGTTCTCCATTTACAAAAATGGTAAATACGGAATCAGGTAAACCAATTCGTTCAAACATTCCTTTTGTAATAACTTCTTCACTAGGCATATTAAAGAGCTGGAATTTTATAGAAGAGCTTCCAGCATTTACTGCAAATATTTTAGACAAAAATAATCACCCTTTATTCTTTATTTTCTTTAAACCATTTTTCCATTCCGGCCAACATTTTATTTAAAGCATCTTTATTAGATAATTTCGGGAGTGAAGCAAGTAAGACTTCTTTTGGAGCTTTTAATCCCGGCATTTTCTTTTGTAGAATCATTAAGCTTTTCGCAGCTTGTTCATCTTTAAATAAAGAAAGTGGCAACTGAATAATTCCTTGAATATGAACATTTTTTTGTAAATATTCATGTAGCTTCGGTGCTTCTTTGGACTCAAATAAACCATTAGGTATTAGAAAAAACAAATATCCACCGTGTACCGTGTGTTTAATACTCTGTTCCATGATTAGGTGATGAGCATATGCATGTCCATCTGTAGAATTCAATTCATAAGATTTCGCCTGTTCATCATTAGGATAGTAACCTACTGGCAAATCACAAATAACAGCATCAACCGGATCAATAAATAGCGGCTCAAGTGCATCTTGATAGAAAAACTCTACTCGCTGTTCTTGAAGGCTTGCTCCTACATATGCAAGCTTTAGCAATAGATCATCTACTTCAACACCGTATGCTTGGATATTTATATTATCATTGTGCCCATTAATAATTGTCGATAGTAAATTTCCTGTGCCAACAGCTGGATCCATCATTGTCAAATCAGTTCGTTTATTTAAAAACTTCCCTGTAAAGTAACTAATCATATGACCGATCGAGTCTGGAGTCATTTGATGGTTCGGTTGTACATGATGTTTCGTTCCTTTTAAAAGGGCTAGTTGATAAGCTTTGCGGATTTCTTCTGGAGAGAATGAAGCTAAAGTAACTTCTTCATATTTTTTTCGTAGACGTTTTTTCGTTAGATCATTTACATTATCCTGTAATATTTCTGCTTGAAAAAGATTTTCGCCTGTTGCAGCTAGTGCTTCTAAATATGTACATCCCAGTTCTTCCTGTAATACCTCTGCTGATTCATCAAATATTGTAAACAGTTTCTCTATTGGAGTAATGGTCACTTTCGAACCTCCTATCAATATCCATATATACATTTTATCTTTCTGCGCGCTTGCAAACAAGAAATAAGCGTCACTACAAAATAAGCTGTGTTAAAAATGTGAAGTCTTAAGATCCTTAAAGATTTCCGACATAAAAACAGCCCCGGACAACATCCAGGGCATATATTCAACTCTTTTATTTTGCTTGTTTAGCTGCCTCAAGTGCTTTATCATAATCCGGATGATTTGTTCCTTCAGCAACATATTCAGCATACACAACTTTATCATTACTATCAATCACAAAAACACTGCGAGCTAATAGTCGCAATTCTTTCATAATCACACCGTAAGCTTCCCCAAAAGAAAGATCGCGATGATCGGAGAATATTTTTGCATCATTAAAACCATTTTCTTGCGCCCAACGAGCTTGTGCAAAAGGTAAATCAGCAGAAATTGTGAGAACTGAAACATCTCCTAATTTCCCTATTTCATCATTAAAGCGTTTTGTTTGAGCTGCACACACTCCCGTATCTACAGATGGAACAACACTAATAAGTCGAACTGTACCTTTATTATCACTTAACTTCACTTCGGACAAATCGTTTGCCAACACTGTAAAATCCGGTGCGCTTTCTCCTACTTTTACTTCATTACCAACTAGTGTCATTGGGTTTCCTTTAAACGTAACTGATGCCATAAATCCATTCCTCCTTAATAGTAAGTATATATCTATCATTGTCGATAATTGCCAATCTTGCAAGGATAACGCATTATATAGAAAAGCGGAAGCGTCCGTTTAGCGACGTACAAACTGGAGGGATTCTGACGAGATAAAGGAAACACGGTGAGCCTGTAAAGGCGAGCCGATGTTGACTTATCGTAGGAAGCATCCTGAAGTTTGCTAGTCGCTGGACGCTGGAGCTAGACATCATAGAAAAGCGGAAACGCCTTGCTCACCGACGTAGAAACTGAGCCCGCATGATGCGGGTCCCTCGACGCGGCCACAGGACGTGGCGGTTTTAGTCGAGGAACCTAGTTTCTCTGGCGAAATATAGGAAATACTAGGAACCAAAGGTAATTTAGTATTTCCTAATTATGGGGATTGGCTTAATGTTTTCTAGTCTTAGGATGCCAGACCACTTTTAACTTTTTATCCACGTCCCATGATAGTTTATATGTCCTGACATTAAAAAACTCGCTGAAATTAGCGAGTCTTTGTCAAATTTCTAAATATCAAAATCTAAGCCTTTTTCATCTCTTGTAGATTGTTGATGCTTATTTTTTAATTGATTATTATTACTAATCATTTTTTGAACTTTTTCAACTGCTCCTGGTGCAAGATCAATTAATTTTTCAATCAAGTGTGTGTTTTGTTCCAAATGAAGCATATTAACGCCTTCTTTATTGACAACAAGAAATGCAATCGGTGTTATCGATACACCACCACCGCTTCCTCCTCCAAAAGGTAGTTCCCCACCTTGATCTTGCTGGTCGTTACTGCCTCCACCATTAAATTCACTTCCACCCATTGCAAATCCAAAACCTACCTTGGAGACAGTGAGGATAACTCCTCCATCCGGTGTCTCGACCGGATCTCCGACAATTGTATTAACATCAATCATTTCTTTTAAATTTTCCATTGCAGTTGTCATTAACCCTTTAATTGGATGTTCGCTCATCGCTGCTCCTCCTATTAGCCATTTCGTGTCGGATTAAATATGTTATATTTAACTTTTTCCATGTTCGATACAACTTCCAAGCTACTTTTATAGTATCCCCTGCCCTAACAGATATCATACAATCAAGTTCTGTTGTTAATGAATACTGGTTAAAATCCGTTATTACATTTATAGAATGGGACTTTTTCATTTTGAAATGGCTATCAATAAAAGCTAATGCAACCCCTTTAAAAGACCAAATAATGCCACTTGTTACCGCTGTCGAAGCTGCATTCCCCAATCCTACTTTGGTTCGCCAATTTAGCTTTCGAATTGTAATTTTTCTAAAAAACGAGAAAAGAACCTGAATAAACGGCTTTATATCCATGTAAAGTTCGATTAGCTTTTCCTTTAGACCCCCGAAGTCATTAAGTGAAATAGGAGTTTGTTTTTCCACTTCTAAATCATCCGATTCTACGTTTTGTATATTTGATAGTGGAAACTTTTTCTTCACTTTGATCAAGTTAAATAATGTTTTAATCTGAATATCTATTTCATTCTGTTTAGATCCGATACACAACCTTAGTTCCACTTTCACTTTCATCGTTATTAAAATGACGGAAATCACTATTAATATAATGACTATACTGGAAAGAACCATATTATCCCTCCAGCTATGCAGTATTTCCTTTCATCAAAAAAAATAAACCCGCTTTAAGGTAGCGAGTTCATTTTTTTCATTTTCTTAAGTTCCTCAGCAACTAGCAAACCGCTTATCTATCTAAAATAGATAAGCGAATAAGATTCATGACTATAACTAGCCACGCCCTGACGGCATTGAGGGACCCGCATCATGCGGGCCCAGTTTGTACGTCGCTAACCAGTCGCTTTTGCTTTTCTTCAAGTACGCTCATGTATGACTGCTGTATCAGCAAACATGTCATGCAGT
Source organism: Lederbergia lenta NBRC 16444 (assembly GCF_001591545.1). GTDB lineage: Bacteria > Bacillota > Bacilli > Bacillales > Bacillaceae_C > Lederbergia > Lederbergia lenta. Next base: position 514,608 of record NZ_BCVC01000001.1, on the reverse strand, counting down.
GCTTGCTTTTTCGGTGTAAACGCAGCAATGGCATATAAAAATTTCAATGTGACAGAGATATAGCGTCCTATACCTTCCCTAAATACCACTGTCCCCCACGATAATTGAGATTTTTTTAGCGATATAACTTTTAATCCAAACACCATCTTTCCAAGTGTTTGATCTAATAATTTTGTCATAAGAATAAAGTACAAATAAAATACTAAACCCGAAATAATAGCATATGCCGAAAATACTCCTACCTTAGATAATGAAATGTCTAGCATGCGAAACACCGGTTTAATAAACATACCATTTATGCCAAAAATAACTGCACAGTCAAGTAAATACGCCCAAAATCTCATCCAGAACCCAGCATAATATGGAGTGATAGCAGGTGTTAATGGTAATTCAATATGAGGGCTATTAGTGGATAAGGCCTGATTAAAAGTCTCATCCTCTGTCTTATTGTTTTCCATAGAATAATCCTTTGTCATTATTTCACCTCCATTATTCGGAATATAAATACATTAATCTCGGGGCATTTGGATGAGATAGCAACTTCAGAATGCCTGTCATTTCCGCTTCTTTCCCCCCAATTTTTTGTGCAGCAAGACCAAATAACGAACCGAAACTTCCAGCCCCTGAAGAATATCGCACTACTTGTGCATCTTTTAGATCATAATCACTTTTCATTTGAGCAATTACATCTTCCCGATAACCAAAATCATCAATTAATCCTACTTCTTTTGCTTGACGACCATCATAAATCCTTCCGTCAGCTAATTCGCGAACTTTAGAATCAGTCATTCCACGTCCCTCTGCGATTATCCTAACAAATTCATTATAAGAATTATCTAGCATTGACTGTAAGATTGCTTTTTCCTCTTTCGTCATTTCACGATAAGAACTCATAATATCCTTGTAGGGACCACTTTTAATCGTCATAAAATCAACACCAAACTTTTCTGCAAGTTCGCCAAAATTAACCCCTTGCATTATAACTCCTAAAGAGCCCGTTAGCGTTTCTGGACTAGCAAAAATTTTATCAGCTGGCGCTGAAATATAATATCCACCTGATGCTGCCATCGCACCCATCGATACATAAACTGGCTTTTTCGTCTCTTCTCTTATTTCGACTATCTTCTTATGAATTTCAGCCGATTCATTAGTGCCGCCCCCTGGTGAATTTACATATAACATAATTCCTTTTACTGAGTTATCATTTTTAACATGATCGAGCTTTTCCATAAATTCTCTGTGCATATAACCACTTGAAAAGATAGAAGGCGTCTCACCGGTGTCTTGAATCACGCCATCCACCTCAAGAACAGCAATTTTTTTCGCAGCATTTCCAGTCTCTACTGTTTCCTCAACAAATGTTCCGCCAGAAACTAGATTATCCTCTAACACCTTTGAAAAGTCGGTAAAGAAAAAAGCGCTAGCTGAATTAACGATAATCGAAACAAATAAAACACCAGCAGCAATAGCAAGGGCTGCCCATCGTTTCCCGTTCATAAAATCTCCTCCATTTTCATACTTTCTTACTTATAGTTACGTGTCATCCTTTTAAAAAGTTTCAAACTCATGTTAATATTAAAGACACAATTATCATTGTAGCAAATATCTGAAACTTTTCCGAGGAGGGCTTTTCATGGAATCACGTAAAAACATTTTCTTTTTTCACAAAAACGAACCAACTAATATTGAAAAGATCACTGCTTTACATGAATTAGCTGAAAGACATGAATTTACAGTTGTGGAAGATCATCAATCCGCAAATATTATTGCTAGCATCGGTGGAGATGGAACTTTTTTACAAGCTGTGAGGAAAACTGGTTTTAGACAGGACTGTCTATATGCAGGCATTGCCACTTCTGGAACTAAAGGACTTTACTGCGATTTCCACATAAATAACATGCATGAAATGGTCGATGCAATGACAATGGAGCAAATTGAAGTTAGAAAATATCCAATTATCAAAGTCGATATTGATGAAGAAGGATCCTTTTATTGTCTAAATGAGTTTACCATTCGTTCGGGCATCATCAAAACACTAGTTCTCGATGTGTTCATTGATGGTCTTCACTTCGAAACATTTCGTGGCGATGGAATGGTCATTTCCACACCGACAGGAAGTACTGCTTATAATAAATCGATCAATGGAGCAATCGTAGACCCAATGCTTCCGTGTATGCAGGTAGGCGAAATGGCATCATTAAATAATAATCTTTATCGTACTCTTGGTTCACCTTTCATTTTAGGTGAAGAACGAAAACTTCTATTAAAAGTTGTTCAAGATGGGAATGACTATCCGACAATGGGGATGGACAATGAAGCATTAAGCATCCAGCATGTTGAAAAAGTTGAGATTCAATTAACTGACAAACGTATCAAAACGATCAAACTAAAAAATAACTCATTCTGGGAAAAAGTAAAACGAACCTTTTTATAAAACGATTAAAACGAGCATTTATTTAGATGCTCGTTTTAATTTATCCCATTTTTCCTAATTGCTTATTCTTTTTTCTACTTGGCCAATTCACTGTTGATAAAGTAAATAAAGCCAAAGCTGTCCAAATGAACGAAAAGGCAATTATTCGAACGGTACCGAAAGGTTCACCATATAAAAACACACCTAAAAAAAGCATCAAAGTTGGTGCAATATATTGCATAAACCCCATTAAATATAGCGGGATTTTTTGAACACCTTTTGCAAAATAAAGCAATGGCACTGCTGTTACTACTCCGGAAACCATTAGTAAACCATCAGTTACTAACGATCCAGAAAATAATGATCCAGTTCCATCGAACATTTGAATCATTAAATATATGAAAGCTACAGGCATAATGACAAGTGTTTCAAGTACTAGCCCAATTGAAGAGTCCACTTTAATCAACTTTTTCACAAGTCCATACACACCAAAAGATAATGCTAATCCAAAGGAAACCCAAGGAAATTGACCGTATGTGATCGTCATGATTAATACGCCGCCTAAAGCAAGAAAAAAGGAAGCCACTTGAATAGCCGATAATTTTTCTTTTAATACGATGACACCCAGTAAAACACTTACCAATGGATTAATATAGTAGCCTAGACTTGTTTCTACAAGCATATTCATATTTACAGCCCAAATAAATAAAAACCAATTAATACTTATTAATATTGAAGCTACACCGAGGGCAATAAATGTTTTTGGGTGACGTCTTATTTGTTTTAGGTTCGCAAATAAACTTGGAAGTTGCCTACCTATAATTAAAACGAGAAGCATGAACCAAAAAGACCAAAATATCCGATTTGCTAATATTTCTCCAGCTGATATATGATTCAATTGCTTCCAAAAAAGTGCCAATATCCCCCATAAGGAATATGCAACCCCTGCATATACTATCCCTTTACGCTCATCTTGTGTCATTACATATGTCCCCTATTATTTACTTAGAATCTCGAAATAAAATCTATTATAATGGTTTCCCAATTGTGATGCTATAGAAATTTTACAAAGGAGCTAACATCAGTATCTAAAAAAACGACCCTAAAATTTAGAAAGCAAATTTTAAGGACGTTCTTTTAAAATGGGAAAGTTGAGTGTGAAACACATTGTTTACACTTCTATCCAATTTCGACTCCATAGATCGTAGTGAAAGATACGAAAATTAATAGCCTTATTCGAACAGTTATAAAAGATTCCGGCTTGCTTTTTCGCTTAGAGTTTTTTCATCCCGCTATTCATTTCATTGAATAGACGAATGTTTTTCAGTGTTTCCTCGAAAGCAGCATATTATTGTTATTTATTTTGTTCGCGTTTCCTTAGCTCTACTCGCATTATTTTTCCAGATGTCGTTTTTGGTAATTCCTCGACAAATTCAATTTTCCGCGGGTATTTATACGGAGCTGTTGTCGTCTTCACATGGTTTTGCAATTCCAAAACGAGATCTGCTTTGTTTTGGTTAACGCCAGGTTTTAAAATAACAAATGCTTTTACGATATTTCCTCGCACTTCATCGGGGCTTGCGACAACTGCACACTCTTGCACGAATGGATGTTTTACGAGTGCGTCTTCTACTTCGAAAGGCCCGATTGTGTAGCCGGAACTCACGATAATATCGTCCCCTCTCCCTTCAAACCAATAATAGCCTTCCTCATCCTTTTTCGCTTTATCACCAGTAACATAATATTCGCCCCTAAATTGCATCGCTGTTCGCTCCGGTTCTTTATGATACTTTTGAAATAGCGCAGGTGTCTCGATATGAACAGCAATATCCCCTACTTCACCAATTTCACATGGCTCACCAAATTCATTAATAATTTCTACCCTATTACCAGGTGTTGGCTTACCCATTGACCCTGGTTTCAATTTCATACCTTTCGTAATCCCGAGTAGCAACGTATTTTCCGTTTGTCCATACCCATCACGAACATCAATATTAAAATATTTTCTAAACGTATCAATGACTTCTCTATTTAATGGTTCACCCGCTGATACTGTACTATGTAGATGACTGAGTTTGAAATCTGCTAAATTGTCTGCCTTTGCCATAATACGATATTCTGTCGGTGTACAGCATAAAACATTTACTTCGTACTTTTCTAGTAAAGTTAAATACTTTTGCGCATCAAATCTCCCATGATAGACAAAGCCTGTGGCACCCGTCCCTAACACGGAAAGGAATGGGCTCCAAATCCACTTTTGCCACCCAGGGCCTGCAGTAGCCCAAACGATATCATTTTCACTAATACTAAGCCAATTAGGTGCGGCAGTCCGTAAATGGGCATACCCCCACCCATGTGTATGCACGACAGCTTTGGGATTTCCCGTCGTTCCTGATGTATATGGCAAAAATGCAGTATCCGAGCTCTTTGTATCGGCCATTTCAAGCTCATTTGAAGCAGCTTGTGCAAGTTCCTCAAGAACTTCCCATCCTTCAACAGATGCGCCTACTGAGAACTTCATTAATCCCTTTGTATTTTCCAATTCTTGAAACTGATCAATATATGGAAAATAGCATACAATACCTTTTACATCTCCGTGCGTAATTCTATATTCAAGATCCTTTGCCTTTAGCATTTCTGAACTTGGTATAACAATAAGCCCTAATTTTAAAGCGGCAGTATACACCTCATACGCTTCAATCAAGCGCGGAACCATCACTAAAATCGTATCACCTTTTTTAAGTCCCTTTGCTTTAAAAACATTCCCAATTTTATTTGCATTTTCGAGTAAGTTTTTATATGTAATTTCTTTCGTTTCACCTTGTTCATTTTCCCACTTAATTGCCAGTTTTTGAGGGTTTTGAGCAAACTTATCCATCTCTTGGATGATATTATAATCTTCAGGTGCTATTAAATCTTCTCGTTTCATCTTCATCCTCCTCCGAGTTGATTACTCCATTATACAAAAGGATGCATGCTTTGAACATGATTAGGTTTCAGGAAAATAAGTAAGCGCCCACATTGCTATCCTTATGAGAAGAGGATTTCGGCTCTTTTCTAAATAAGAAAGAAGCGGGTTGGCACCCGCTTCCTATATCCATATATATTAAATTATTAATGTGCTTGTCCGCCTAATTGTTGTTCAGCCATTTGAACTAGACGTTTAGTGATCTCTCCACCGACAGAACCGTTCGCACGTGAAGTTGTTTCTCCACCCAATTGAACACCGAATTCAGTAGCGATTTCGTATTTCATTTGGTCAAGAGCTTGTTCAACTCCAGGTACAACAAGATTATTACTGTTTGGCATGTGTTTTCACCTCCTTGTACAAATAGAATGTGCGAAAACACATGCCTTCATGCAAATTAAATGTTGGTAATTCTTCCTTTTCTTGCTTCCTATGTTTGTATTAAATGACTTGCTCTATATTCCCGTATTGTTAACATAGCTAATCGCTTAAAACAAATCTTCTTCAGATCCTTTTTTGTTTCGGCAACTTACCATCACGGTTTCCGTTTGATCTACTGCCTCATTTAATAACGAGGTCCAATCAAACTTACTCTCAAACATAATGATCTTATCTAATTTAGGTCGTGTTTTCGGAGCTGGTGGGGTAAATATAGTACAACAATCTTCATATGGCCGATTGGAAATTTCCATTGTATCAATGTCTTCAGCAATTTTTATGATATCTAACTTATCCATTGTAATAAGCGGACGAATAATCGGCGTGCTTGTTACATCATTGATCGCATACATACTATCCATCGTCTGACTTGCAACCTGCCCAAGGCTCTCTCCAGTAACAATTGCAAGGCCTTCCCGACTCTTTCTAATTTCATCGGTAATTCTCAGCATCATCCTTCTTGTTGCCGTCATGGAATATGCTTCTGGAATTTCCTTATGAATTGTTTCCTGAATGGCTGTAAATGGAACGATATGCACTTTTACACTCCCACTATATTGGCCAAGCTTTTCCGCCAAATCTAATACTTTTTGTTTAGCGCGTTCACTCGTAAATGGGGGACTATGAAAATGAACGGCTTCTACGTTAACGCCCCGCTTCATTGTTAAATAGCCGGCCACGGGGCTATCGATCCCTCCTGAAAGCATAAGCATCGCTTTGCCAGATGAGCCAACAGGAAATCCTCCTGCCCCTTGGATAACTTGTCCTGAAATATATGCCGCTTCTTCTCTTACTTCTACGATCAAATTAATATCAGGTTTTTTCACATCCACACGAATGTCTTCTGTATTAATAAGAATATGTGCGCCAACTGCATGGTTTAAAGCATTGGAATTATATTCAAACTTTTTATCTGATCTGCGTGCCGACACTTTAAAGGTATTTCCAGGTATATGAGCTTGATCAATAATATGCAGGGCAGCAGAACGGATAGCATCTATATCTTTTTCCGTTTTTATTGCCGGGCTAAATGATTGAATACCAAAAACTTTTTTTAACGCGGTCATAACCAGTTCGGCTTCTTCTCCATTTAAAAGTACATACATTCTATCCCAATCAGCTTCAATTTTAATTTTCGTAAAGTCTTGTAAAATAAATTTAATATTCTTCTTTAATTTTGTGACAAAGTGCTTTCTATTTCGTCCTTTTAAAGACATTTCTCCATACCTAATTAAAATTCGATCGTAATTCATCATATTCGCCTCATTACCTTATTTAATCTTTGTAAAATTATGTTTAGTGCTTTAATAAATGTCTCTGCTTCGGTCAGTGTATTATCATATGACATACTGATTCGAACTGCTCCCATAGCCAACTCATCAGAGACTTTCATCGCTTTTAAAGTACCGCTTGGAAGCTTGTCTTTCGATGAACAAGCACTTGTAGTAGATATAATAATCCCTTGTTCTTCCAAAGCATGAACAAGTACCTCACCCTTTAATCCTATCGCGGAGAAGTTTATAATATGTGGAGTCGAAGTTACAGGCGTGTGGACAATAATATTAGAATTAGCTGCTAGCTTTTCGCATAAATATGCTCGCACTAGCTGCAACTTTTTTTCATTGTTTTTCCTTTGTAATTCAGCCATTCGCAAAGCTTTTGCCATCGCAACAATACCACCAGTATTCTCTGTTCCACTTCTCATTTTATACTCTTGATTACCGCCAGTAATAAGCGGCGCTAAATTAACACCTTCTTTTTTATATAGAAAGCCCGTTCCCTTCAGGCCATGAAATTTATGCGCTGAAAAAGTACAAAGATCAATGAACCTTTCATGAATAGCTATAGGAAGTTTCCCTGCACCTTGCACATAATCTACATGAAATAGAATCTTAGGATATTGTTCCAAAAGTTTACCTATTTCACCTATTGGTTGAATCGTCCCTACCTCATTATTTACATACATAACCGACACAAGCGTTGTTTCGTCCGTTATCGCATCTCGTAAGTCGGTAATAGATACAACTCCATCCTTATTAACTGGTAAATATGTGATCTCAAAACCCATTGAGCGGAGCTGTTCACATGGTTCCTTAACAGAAGGATGTTCAACCGCAGTTGTGATTATATGATTACCCCGATTTCGATGCATCATAGCAGCACCTTTAATCGCCATATTGTTCCCTTCTGTCCCACCAGAAGTAAAATAAATTTCAGTTGGTTTGACCCCACATAAATTTGCAATCTGTTCACGAGCCCGAGTGATCAACTGCTCCGATTTCCCACCAAAATTATGAAGTGAAGATGCATTTCCATACATATCGCGATTCACTTTTATATACGCATCTAACACTTCATCATAAGGCTTCGTTGTTGCACTATTATCAAAATATATCAATATAAACACCTTCTAAGTGAAAATCTTTTTGCAAATTTATATCATATCATAAATATTTATCAACGAAAACAAGCAAATATTCAGATCACTAATTACTCCTATATGAACTGCACATTACTTCCCCGCAGAATCTAAAGTATCCTTTTCTCTTTTTATCTTTCTCCACCCCTTAATAGAAAAGCCACAAATAATAAGAAGAAAAGTAATTCCGCTAAACCACATTGGTAAAATGTCACGTATATATTTTGATATTGATAAATGAAATTTATTTGTTAAGTACATAACGATAATAGTATAAAGATATACATACACAAATAAGAGAAGGATATCTCTAACGTATGCCCCTAAATTCCATTGATTTTTATCCCAACGAATCCAAGCTAAAACTAAAGCAAGCGTGATAAACATACCCCAATTCATTTTACAGCACAACTCCTTTTCTTACTTATAGTAGTTTTCCTTGATTTTAGTGAGTAATATATTACTTTTAATAGTCTAAATAGTAAAAGCAGTGAATTTTCACAAATGAAATTCACTGCTTTTACAAATTGTCATATTCCTTTTTTTCTTCATCTAACCAGACCAACGAACAGAAAACGTTAGTGCATCCTACTTATCCTCATCGAGCAATTCTTCAATACGTTTTAATGCTCCAGGTTCTACCGCCTCCACTGCCGTGGCCGCTTGTTCAAGTGCGGATTTATACTCATAATTTCGAAATGCTTGCTCTGCCTGATCTAGGCTAGAACGCAATTCTTGATTACGCGTTCTATAACGATTACCATACTGAATAACTTTTTCTGCAAAATGGGCGTTTTCAATATGTTCTACTGTTCGTGTATGTAAGTGATCCACTGTATCTCTCGCATCTGTCAAATACTTTTGTACAGAACTCATATTAAGCGGCTTTTCATTTAAACTTTTATATACATCTTCAATTTGCTCCTCCGCTTGATCATATAACGATTCAAAGTCACTCGGGAGACCTGGCATCCTACTTTTTTGTACCATCCTAATAATCTCATTAATTTGTTTTTGTAGGGATTTGAGGCTTTCTCGAGCATCTAGCTCATCTTTTCGCAAACTTTGCAGACGCTCTGTAAATTCATTTTGCTCATCCTTCATCACACTTATCTGCTTCTCAATTCCTTTTAACTCTTCACTTAATAGTGAATAAGCAGAAGTTTCTTCAGATATTTTCGCATTCAATAGCTCATAACGCTTTATCATTTCATCTAAACCTTTTTCCAATGTGTAGGGAATATCAAGATCATTATTAAGCAATTGATAGCTATTCTTTACTGTATCCGTCTCAGCTGCAATTTCTGAATTCACCTCTTTTAGTTGATCAAGAATATAGCTGATTTTCTCATTTTCTTTCACCACATAATGCTTTTCATATACTTCCTTTTCAAGCATGTCGTAGAATAATTCAATCTTATCCTTCATTTCTTCGAGACCATTTTCGACCTCATCTACTTCGGCATTTTTGAGGAATTCTTTATATGCTTCCAATTGTGTATTTATTTTTTGTAATTCCTTCTCTAATTGAAGATGTTCCAATATAAAACCTTGTTGGAGCATTTCCCGATATCCATCTGCAAGATCGTTTTTCTGGGCTGGGATAACTGTTTGACATTCCGTCAATAAATCAGGGATTTTTTCCATCTTTTCTTTTAATTGAATCAGCTCATTAGATAATGTAAGCACTAACTCTCGTGCTATTAGATAGTCCCCTTGTTTAGTTAATTCTTCATAACTAGCAATCTTCTCTGCGGCCGAATTCAATAACTCATCCAATCTTTCAGCAGCTATACCATATGTATGTCGATGTGCTAATAAACTTTTCTTCAAATGTTGATATTGTCCAAGAATCTGTTCCATTTCCGTGCGATTTTTTTCCTCACTACCGACTAATTCTGAAACCTCTTCAAGGATTATATTTATTTGTTCTTCTATATCCTCTGCGAGAGCTTCAATTTTCTCATGTGTTTCTTTCGCTTTATTAAAACGGTATTTATCCGTATATTCTTCAGCATCAAATAGCATTTCATCAATATTTGGTAGCTTAACCGTGACAATATCATCCCAAGATTTCCGCCAACCCTCGAATAGTTTTTCTGTTTCACCTGTCATGTTTAATCTCTTGACACTTCCTAATTCTTCAATGACAGGGCGATGCATTAACTCCAACTTCCTCGCTTCTAGTCGATCGATCTCTTTATAATACCTTTTCCTATATATGTATCCCACTGCAAACACGATAAGTAAAAATACTATCGCAACAATGACGATTTCCACGCCGTATTTCATTGTAAGCCCCCTGTTCCACCCGTCATTCTTATCAGCTATTTATCATAAATTCATTAATTTAAAGTTATATTCTTCTATAATACCATGAGAGCGACATTTTTTGACCAATAAAAGCATTTTTCTCATGCTTTTTAAGATATTTTTTAATAAATGATAAAAACCGCCGTTATATATGGCGGTTTTTTTATATTATATCGTATGACGAATGGGTATTGAATTTAAGTGGCAAGTTGGTTTGGAGCTACTGACTGAAGCCTCTATCCAATCTTGAATGGCCAGTAAATATTTATCGGCAAAATATCGTTCTTGCGGAATAATCCCCCACACTTCTCTAATATATTGACTGTTTAAATATGGCATCATAAGCATTCCTTTTAATTGAATAACTAGCATATCCATTGGAAATATGGTTTTCTGATCTTGAAATGCCGCTTGAATCATCTTTTTAAAGTAAAAGCGTTCCTTCATTAAATAAGAAGAAATAACTTCTCTAGATAACTGCGAATCAATTGAAACTTCTCTCCATACAAACCGTGCGAGCAAATGATTGTCACTTTGAAAGTGCAGTATCCTTTTTAATGCTTTATTCAAACACAAACGAGCATTGTCCTTTTTTAACCTTTTCGCCTCTTCTTCTAGACAAGCCACATAAGGATCAAAAAAACTAACAAGACATGCCTCTAACAAACCTTGCTTTCCCTGAAAGTAATACGAAATGTTCGCGATATTCACATCAGCTTTCCCCGCAATATCCCTTATGGTTGTTCCTTGGAAACTTTTTGTATTGAATAATGCGATTGCCGCTTCAATAATAGCTTCCTTCGTTGTCCTACCTTGTACCGTCATCGGCCCTCTCCTTCTCTTGTCTTGAATATTTTGAAATTATGTGTAAAATTAATAATAATGATACTATATGATTTCTCCATAATGTGATGGATTCCTTTGATTAGTTCTCGACAGTTTTTTTAGAAAACTGAAAAACAATGTTTTATTTGTAGGAAAGGGTGGAATTATGTTTGAAGTTAAAAGTTATAGTAAAGATAGAGTTCAAAGTTATGACCTATTAATCAAACAATTAGATGCATTATTAGAAGGGGAAACAAATCGCATTGCCAATTTAAGTAATGCATCCGCTTTGCTCGGTCAATTTTTAGAGCGGATTAATTGGGTAGGTTTTTACCTACTTGAAGAAGACGAGCTTGTACTTGGACCATTTCAAGGATTGCCAGCATGTGTAAGAATTCCACTCGGTAAAGGTGTGTGTGGAACTTCCGCAGAGCAAAAAGCAACCTTCGTTGTTGCCGATGTCAATGCTTTCCCAGGTCACATTGCTTGTGACGCTGCATCCCAGTCGGAAATTGTTATTCCACTTATTAAAAATGGTCAAACAATTGGCGTTCTAGATATTGACAGCCCAGAAAAAGATCGATTTGATGAGGTAGATAAAGAAAAGTTGGAAGAATTCACCGAAACACTTTTAAAACATATATAAACAAAAACGGGCCGTTACTGGGCCCGTTTTTTGCTTTTCTAAATTTTGCTGCGTCAATAAGCAAAACGCTTTTCTATTTTTGAATCTCTTTTACAGCAATTCTGTTTTTTCCTGCTCGCTTCGCTTCATAAAGGGCGGTATCTGCTCGCTTAAATAAATATTTCACTTCATCTTTATAGCCATATACCCAGTGAGATATGCCACAGGTAACTGTCACTTTTGGTTTTGTTGATTTAGATATAATTTCACGTAGGCGTTGAGCAATTTGAATACCGATTGCTAGTTCAACATTAGGCAAATAAACTGCCAACTCTTCCCCACCCCAACGAGCACCTATATCAGTTAACCTAAGATGATCTTTAATTAGGTTGGCCACTTGAATCAATACTTCATCACCTACTTGATGACCATAGGTATCGTTAATATGCTTAAAATCATCGAGATCCATCAAAATAAATGTCCCTTCATGATCAGCCTGCATTGAAAGCTCAATCTCATCATTTAAATAATCCCTTGCAAATAATTGTGTTAAATGATCTGTCACTACCATTTTTTCTAATTTTTCTCTTAACATAGAATTAAAAATTGCCAAGGTCGACCTATGAATAATTGATTGAAATAATTTAAACATATCGAATGTAAAACTATACGGTTCAGCGGCAACTGCTATCACTATCCCTTTCATTGCTTCACCGGCAGTCATCGGTACTGCCATTATTGTCCCATAAGGACATGACATCTCCACTTTCAGTTGTTGAGTGTCACCTATAAATATTCCATCTTTTTCGACCTGTATTACTTCATATATGTAACCAATAAATACTTTGGCTATATCCTCATGAAAAAAGTCGGAACTTTCGGCTAGCACTTCCACCTCTTCTTTTTCCAAAAAAATAAACCCTATTGCTGATGCGGAAAAAAAGCTTGTCACCTTTGCAACCAAGAATTGAATCGTTTCCTTAAGACTAGATGTAGCATTTAATTCGTACGATGTCTCATTTATAAATCTTAAATCATCAATCAGTTTCCGCGATTGTTGATAGAGCTTAGCGTTTTCTAATGCGCTACCAGCGGTATTAGCTAATAAACGAATAAAATCAATTTCTTCATTTTTTATAGGTGCGGGAGCATCCGTTTGCACTTGCAAGACGCCATATACTCCTTGCTTTCCTTTCAATGGTGCGTATAAATGAAGACAATCACCATCATTTTCTATCTCTACAGTCCCGTTCACGTAAGAAGAGATAGCCGTAAGGTTTTCCGAGTTATATTCAAGCTCTTTAATTGGTAGATCATCCGAGTTATTATGGTCATTAGACATCAACAAGCAATACTCATACTGCGGAAATACCTTTTGAAGTGTTTGAATAATCTCTGCTAATACACTTGAGATATCCATGGTTGAATGGAATTTCTCCGTTACCTTAAATAGCTCTCTATATTTTACTTCTTCAACTGATTTATAATTTATAATGGGATTTGTCCGATTAATTTTCATTTATATCCCCCTAGTATATTTATGATCATTTATACATAAGACTAAATACCCATTTACTCACATTTATAATATATACACTACATTTACATGCTTATTTATAGTAAGTATTATAACATAACTAAAACTTTTTACCCATACTTTTTTATTATGTATTTATATATTAAACTTGACTTAAGCATTTAATAATTATACAATGAGCTTTGTGTAAAATAGTGCAGCCTTAATGAATACTAGTTGTTCGTATTTTATTCCTCTAATTGAGAGGTGCATCGCGTAACCCGTCGCTGCTAGGGCGATGGTGCATGAAAATAAAATACCCTACTATGTTATCTCATATTTGGTTTTTATTTTACAACAAAATAAAAACAGAGGAGGAGACTCTTTATGTCTCGATATACTGGCCCAAGCTGGAAAATCTCCCGCCGTCTCGGAATTTCTTTGAGCGGTACTGGGAAAGAATTAGAAAAGCGCCCTTACGCGCCTGGACAACATGGTCCAAATCAACGCAAAAAACTTTCTGAATACGGTCTTCAATTACAAGAAAAACAAAAACTCCGTCACATGTACGGTGTAAACGAACGCCAATTCAAAAACGCATTCGTTAGAGCAGGAAAAATGCAAGGTAAACACGGTGAAAACTTCATGATTCTTCTTGAACAACGCCTTGATAACATTGTTTATCGTCTCGGCCTAGCTCGTACTCGCCGTCAAGCTCGTCAACTTGTAAACCACGGTCACATTCTTGTAGACGGAAGTCGCGTTGACATTCCATCTTACCAAGTAGCACCTGGACAAGTAATCGGTGTTCGCGAAAAATCAAATAACCTTGCAATCATCAAAGAATCAGTTGAAGCTACAAACTTCGTACCTGAATATGTTTCTTTTGATGCTGAAAAACTTGAAGGAACTTTCACACGTTTACCTGAACGTTCTGAACTTCCTGCAGAAATTAACGAAGCATTTATCGTTGAGTTCTACTCACGTTAATTTTAGTTCTTTTTAGAACATAGTATTAAAAAAAAGGCCCTCCACCCTTGTAAAACAAGAGTGGGGGGGCCTTTTTTTGTAAACCATTGTTATTCTCAGTATGAGAAATATTATTACTACATTAATTCTTTTATACAAATTCATAATTTACGAATTCGAGGTATTTATCTAAAAAAATTAGAGACCCTGAGCGTGATATCCTAATTTTTTTAATTGTTTAATCATCTTCTCTTTTTCATTAGCATCCAATCCAGCACATATTTCTTGCATGGCTGCTCTATGTTTAGGAAAAACATCGTTCATTAATTCAGTTCCTGCCGCTGTCATTGCAGCATATGTGATACGGCGATCTTTCGGACAAGGTTTTCTCTCTATCAAATTCTTTTTCTCTAACTTGTCTACCACATAGGTAATACTACTACTTGCAATTAATACTTTATCTCCAATTTTTTGTATTGGTTGATCCCCTTTACTATAAATCAATTCAAGAACTGCAAATTCAGTTGGATTTAGTCCCAAACACTTTATGTCTTCCTCCACACGCTTTTTTATTGATTGTAAAGCTCGGGACAAAACAACAAATAACTTTAGAGACAAATCCTCTTGTTTTTTATCCTGATTATTCATGGTTACCATTCCTCTTTATTTATCTCGAATTCATTGTAATTATATAGTTAATCACTTTCTTTTGTCAACTCATTTTACAAAAGGGTCGTTTCAAAAAATACATTGGCTGTTCATTCATCAAGAGACGACCAAGAAATTTGAGCTTGTATGATAAGCTATTAAATTGTACTTTCCTTCTTTTCAGAAAGCAAAATTTTAAGCCCCTCGAATTTGATAATTTCAACTTCGAGGGGGTGCTTTCCCGAAAAATTTCTATATTAAGTTATTTATCCTTGAGTTTGTTTAATAATACTATGTTTTGAGCCGCTGTACCTTTATAGCCACTAATGCCGTACTTTTGAGCAAGTTTTGCACGATTGGTATAGCTCGAATCCATATGATTAGTTTTCATCCAATCTACAATTGAATTGGTTTTCACTTCATTTTTCGGCTTACTTACCGATTTACTATTTTTAAGCTTATTCAGAAGTGTTATATTTTGCGCGGCGGTACCTGAATAATTTTTGATACCATATTGACCCGCTAGCTTTTTCCGATTTGCAAAGCTCGAATTCATACCCTCGCTATTCATGTAATCAACCACACTGCCTGACTTTATCGTCTCAGATTTAGAAGTAGTCGTTTTAGGTTTATATTCTTTTTTTAACTTAGATAGTAGCGTAATATTTTGTGCCGCTGTACCTTTATAATCTTTTATCCCTTGCTGTGCCGCTAACGTAGCACGATTAGCATAACTTGAGTCCATTTTATTGGCTTTCATCCAGTCAACGATGCTTTCTGACTTCATAGTGGTCGTTTGTATTGGTTTACTAGCAGAAGGCTTACTTTGAGCAGGGCCCTTTTCAGTTGTAGAAGGCATCACAGTCACAGGTTTATTTCCGTTTGGTGCCCTTTTTACAAAATCAATAAATGTATTCCAATTGACACCTTTATAACCATTTCGCAAATTATGCGGGCAATCCTTCCCGCTCCAATGATTATGTTGAACGACCTTGTTTAGCGGAATATTATGTTTTATCATTAAGTTTTTAACGAGTTCTACTGCATTTTCTACAGCTTTTTTAAAATCACTATCAAGATTGACGCAAATTTCAATGGCAATAGATTCAAGGTTCCCTTTTCCTCTTCCATCCCCAGCATGCCAACATTGTACATTATCAGGAAAAGACTGTATAACCGCTTTATCGTCTACCTGGTAATGCCAAGATGCGGAATAGCCGTTTGATTGCAAATTAGCGTGCACTTGAGCTCCCGCGCCTTTGCTATAATTCGCTGTTTCATGGATAGTAATGTAATTACAGGGATTGCTCTCACCATATGTGTTTGAGCGCGTGGAGACTAATTGTTGTTTGATTGTCATATATTTCATCTCCTTACATTATAAAATGCAAGTCGATATCATTTCGTACAGGCATCAAACCTGATTTATCAGTGTATTTTTTTGAGAATAAAAAATAGCAACGATTAGTCGTTACTCAATAGTGTTTTTTTATATAAAAACCGCCAGTCTACTTCTCTTTGTCCTCCGATAGAGGGGTGTTTTGGTGGGACAAGCAGCATTCACCTTATTTTATTGCTACAATCACCCAAAATATCTACCTTTCAATTTCCCCTTAAATTGCTTATACTTTTTGCGTTCCTCCGTATATTTTAAATCTCTCTTTACAAGAAAAGCAAAATGGATGCCTGGCTTCACTGCTAGTAGTAAAAGCAAAAATCAGCTTCTCACAAAAAGAAGCTGATTTTTTCAGTTTATTTATATTCAATTAAATGATATTTTTTCTTTCCTCTACGAATAATCGTAAATGCGCTACCTAGTTTATCTTCTTCCACCAATTCATATTGAACATCTGTGATACGCTCACCATTAATGGAGATTGCACCATTCTGGATATCTTCTCGTGCTTGACGTTTGGACGATGAAATTTTTGCTGCAACGAGCAGATCTACTAGACCGTTTTCTTCACCATGTATATATGAAGGAACATCTTTAAAGCCTTGTTCTATTTCTTCAGCAGTTAAACTTTTAACGTCCCCGCTAAAAAGGGCTTGAGTGATGCGGATTGCCTGCTGTAAAGAATCTTCTCCATGGATAAGGCGCGTCATTTCTTCTGCTAATGCTTTCTGTGCTTTTCGTAAATGTGCTTCTTCCTCTACAGATACTGCTAATGCTTCAATTTCTTCCTTGTCAAGGAATGTAAAGATTTTCAAGTATTTAACAACATCCGCATCTGCAGTATTAATCCAGAATTGATAAAATTCATAAGGAGTTGTCTTTTTTGGATCGAGCCAAATCGCTCCACCTTCCGTTTTACCGAACTTCGTCCCATCTTCTTTTGTAACAAGTGGAATTGTCATTCCGTATGCTTTTGCACCCTCACCAGCCATTTTTCTAATGAACTCTAGACCGGTAGTAATATTTCCCCATTGATCACTTCCACCGATTTGCATTTTACAATTAAAGTTTGTATATAGGTGATAGAAGTCGATCGCTTGTAGAATTGTATACGAAAACTCAGTAAATGATATCCCACTATCCAAGCGTGATGAAACGATATCTTTTGCAAGCATATAATTAACCCCGATATGCTTTCCAAAATCACGTAAAAAAGTAATTACATTCATAGAGCTAACCCAATCATAATTATTCGTCATGATTGCGCCGTTTTCGCCTTCAAAAGTAAAAATTTGTTTCAATTGTTTCTTAATACCTTGTACGTTTAAATCTACCTGCTCCGTTGTTTGTAATTGACGCTCTTCTTTCTTTCCACTCGGATCACCAATTAACCCTGTAGCCCCACCTACTAAAACGATTGGTCTATGACCATGCTTTTGAAAACGTCTTAACGTCAAAAATGGTAATAAATGTCCAATATGCATGCTATCTGCAGTCGGATCTACTCCACAATATAATGATATTTTTTCTTTCTCTAACGTTTCCTTCATACCTTCAGCATCTGTTTCTTGATATATTATTCCACGCCATTTCAAATCTTCCATTAAGTTTACCATCTTAATTCCTCACCTTCTTTTTGAAAATAAAAAAACGCCCCTTCGTATATAACGAAGGGACGATGATTTACCGTGTTACCACCCAACTTGGGAAATGAATCCCCGCTCATTTTTGTTAACGATGAAGGCTCACCGTTTGCCGCTACTAAACGTTCACAGCAAAAGCTCAAGGAGGTAATTCATCACACTGTTTGTGTCGGTTTCCACCAACCACCGACTCTCTAAAAACAGGGACAGCTGATTACTTATTCCTATCCACGCCATTTATTTTCAAATTCCGTAATATATATGTATTTTACACTTAACAAAAAAGAAATGTCAAATATCACTAAAATTATCTATTCCAAGTCTACCAAACAAACGATTTGTGCTATAATAATAGAGATTTTGGAGGGATTTTAATATATGACAACTCAAGGAAATAATAAATGGAGCCAGGTAAAAACGGCCATTTCCGCTTTAAAATACAAGAAAATTATTAAAGGCGCGCGTATCACCTACGGGGTCGTTTGGAATTTAGTTCTTCTCCTACTCATCGTTCTACTAATCGGTGGAGCATTCGCTGGAGGAGTCGGAGCGGGCTATTTTGCTTCTCTCGTAAAAGATGAAGAAATTCGACCAGCAGAAAATATGATTAAAGATATCCATCAATATGAAGAAACTTCTAAACTATATTTTGACAATGATGTTTTCCTCGGAAAACTTCGCTCTGATATTGATCGTGAAGAAGTAAGTATCGATCAAGTTTCCGATTACTTAAAAAAGGCAGTCATCGCAACAGAAGATGAATATTTTTATGAACATCATGGTGTAGTGCCGAAAGCATTACTACGAGCTGTATTTCAAGAATTTACAAATTCAGCCGTACAAACCGGTGGTAGTACACTGACACAGCAACTAATTAAAAACCAGATATTAACAAATGAAGTATCGTTTGACCGTAAAGCCAAAGAAGTATTATTAGCACTTAGAATCGAACGAATCCTTGAAAAAGACGATATTTTAGAAGCCTATTTAAATGTTTCTACATTTGGTCGTAATTCATCAGGTCAAAATATTGGTGGTGTACAAGCAGCTGCCCAAGGAATTTTCGGTGTAGATGCAAAAGATTTAAACTTACCACAATCTGCATTTATTGCTGGATTACCGCAAAGTCCTTTCGGGTATACACCTTTTACAAATCAAGGTGAAAGAAAAAGTCCTGAATTGCTAGAACCTGGTTTGAAAAGGCTAAAAACAGTTCTGACTAGAATGCATCGAGAAGGTTATATCTCTGATAAAGAATATAAAGAAGCAGTAGATTATGATATTACTGCTGACTTCATTAAGAAACAACCTAGGTCATTTGAGCAATATCCCGCTCTTACGTTTGAAATCGAAGAGCGCGCAGTTAAAGTGATGACAGAAGTCCTTGCTGCAAAAGATGGTATTAAAAAAGAAGAGTTGGAGAAAGACGATAAACTTTATGGGAAATATTGGACTCTTGCCGATCGTGATATTCGACAAAATGGTTATCAAATCCATTCAACCATTAATAAAAAAATATACGATGCTTTTGATAAAGCAAAAGATGAATATCAAAATTATGGTTATACGAAAAAAAGAGAAAAAACAAATCCGGAAACTGGGAAAGTAGAAATTGTTGATGATCCTGTTCAAGTCGGTGCCTTCCTTATGGAAAACAAGACTGGTAAAATACTAAGTTTTGTTGGTGGGCGGGATTTTGAACTTGAACAAATGAATCACGCTACACAATCACTACGCCCTAATGGATCAACCATGAAGCCACTCTTAGTTTACGCTCCAGCAATAGAACTTGGTTTAAGTGCACCTGGATCAATTGTTGCAGATGTTCCAATAACAGTTGCAAATGGTAGTAGCGGAACACATACTTTTAAAAACTATTCAACAGGTCGTTATTATGGGCTCGTTACAGCCCGAGAAGCACTAGCAAACTCTTATAATGCTTCAGCCATCTATACGTACTTAAAAATTAAAGATCAAAATCCTACGCAATACTTAGATAAAATGGGCATCAGCTCTCTCACAACTGTGGACCGCGAGAGTTACTCTGCCGCACTTGGCGGCCTCCAAGAGGGAGTAACTGTAGAAGAAAACACAAATGCTTTCTCTACCTTTGCAAATGACGGGAAATTTATTGATGCATATATGATTGATAAAATAACTGACCGTGATGGAAATATCGTTTATGAACATAAGTCAAAGCCTGTTGATGTATTTAGCCCTCAAACAGCTTACCTAATGATCGATATGATGCGTGATGTAATTAAAAGCGGAACAGCACGCACCTTGCCTAATATGCTGAAGTTTTCTGCCGATTGGGCAGGTAAAACCGGTACAACCACGGGCCCTAATGATGCCTGGTTAATTGCGACTAATCCAAATGTTACGTTTGGTACTTGGATTGGTTATGATAAGCAAGCCCCTCTTTCAAGCGATGGAAGTGAAAGTAGACGTAATTATGGGATCTGGGCTAAGCTAATGAATGCTGCCTATGATGTAGAACCTGACATTATTAATCCTAAGAAGAGCTTTAAAATGCCTGGCGGGATTGTCAGCAGATCTTTCTGTGCTGTTTCAGGCTTACTGCCATCAGAGGCATGTTCAAAAGCAGGACTTGTACAAACTGATATTTTCAATGCAAAATTTGTACCTGGTAAACGCGATGATAGTTTAGGATCTGGACGCTATGTTATGGCTAACGGGAAAAAATATATGGCACTTGACTCCACTCCGAAAGAATTTACAGAACCAGGTATGTTAATTGATCCAGATTTCATCAAACGGATTACACAAGGGAGAGTAAACGACATTTCTCAACTCATCCCACAAAATGATGCTCGTTGGAAAAATGTACTTATCGCAAACGCAAAACTAAAAGATGATGGTTCTGCACCAAGCGCGGTCAAGGCATCTATTTCTGGCACTTCTATCAGTTGGTCAGCATCAGCAAATAATGATGTAGTTGGATATCGTGTTTATTCAGAAGATGGCAAGAAAATAGCATCCATTCGTTCTGGCGATACACTATCTTATAAGGCTGGCGATGCTGCGTATTATGTAGTAGCCGTTGATGTAGCGGGCCGTGAATCAGCTCCTTCCAATAAGGTAGGTAAGACAAAGGAAGAGAGAAAAAAAGAAGAAGAAGATAAGAAAAAAGTAGCAGAAGCGAAAGCGGAAGCAGAAAAGAAAAAAATAGCAGAAGAGAATACGAAGAAGCAAGAGGAAGCCCAAAAAAAAGCGGAAGCAGAGAAGATAAAGCAGGAACAAGAAAAGAAAAAGAAAGAACAAGAAGAAGCAGCTAAAGAAGAAAATAATAATTAATTAGGAAATCCCTCATCTGATCAATGATGAGGGATTTTTCCCTAATTATGTGATTTCTACATAGACACAAAAAGAGATCACTTTTATTATTTAGTGATCTCTTTACTTAAACATTTAAGGTGTAGCTCTCACAAACAGGTCTCTACTAGTCTTCCATTGTAGATAAATCACCTGTAGGAAGGTTTAGCTCCCAAGCTTTTAAGACACGGCGCATAATTTTGCCACTTCGTGTTTTGGGTAGTTTATCACGAAATTCGATTTCACGTGGAGCGGCATGGGCAGCAAGACCGGTTTTGACAAATTTGCGAATATCTTCTCTCAATTCGTCGGTCGGTTCATTACCATCTAGTAAGGCAATAAATGCTTTGATAATTTCCCCTCGAATTGGATCTGGTTTTCCAATTACTCCCGCTTCTGCAACAGCAGGATGCTCCAATAATTTACTTTCTACTTCGAATGGGCCAACACGTTCTCCTGCCGTCATAATTACATCATCTACTCGGCCTTGGAACCATAAGTATCCATCCTCATCCATATACGCAGAATCCCCCGACACATACCAATCACCTGGTAGAAAGTATGAATCGTATTTTTCTTTATTATTCCAAATCTCGTGCATCATGGAAGGCCAACCTTTTTTAATAGCGAGATTACCCATCCGATTTGGCGGAAGTACATTTCCGCGATCATCAACAATTGCGACTTCAACGCCTGGTATTCCTTTCCCCATTGATCCCGGACGAATCTCTAAACAAGGATAGTTAGCTATTAATAAGGCTCCTGTTTCTGTCATCCACCACGTGTCGTGAATACGCTTTCCAAACACTTCCATTCCCCAACGAATAACTTCAGGGTTCAGTGGTTCACCAACACTCACTATATGTCGCAATTGTGATAAATCGAACCGCTTAATGATTTCATCACCTGCGCTCATCAGCATTCTAAATGCAGTTGGTGCACTATACCATATGGTTACACCATAGTCTTCCAATACTTGATACCATGTCTCTGGCTTGAAGCGCCCTCCTACAATGACATTAGATGTACCTGTTAGCCATGGTCCAAATATTCCATATGAAGTCCCTGTCACCCAACCTGGGTCTGCCGTACACCAATAGACATCATCTTCTTGCATATCTAATATCCAACGGGCTGTTTGATAATGTTGAATCATTGCATTATGTACATGCAAAACTCCCTTGGGCCTCCCAGTTGAGCCAGATGTATAATGAAGAATCATCCCGTCTGTTCGATCAACCCATTCAATATCCAAGTTTTTGTCTGCTTCTACCATTCTTTTATTAAAATCAATATATAGATCAGACTCTTCTATATTTTCTCCGACTAAAAAAATATGCTTTAAATGGGGTAATTCATCTACTGGCACTCTATCAAGTAATTCTGGAGTAGTTACTAATACTTTCGCTTCGCTATCTTCAAGTCTATCTTTAACAGCACCTTCCATAAATGCTTCAAATAGTGGACCACTAATAGCACCAAGTTTAAGGGTGCCTAATATAGCAAAGTATAATTCAGGTGTTCTCGGCATAAAAACGAAAACTCTATCTCCTTTTTCAACTTCCCCAAGTTTTTTCAATACATTTCCAGCTTTATTTGTTAATTCTTTCATTTCTCGGAAAGTGTACTTTTCATCTCTAACAGTATCACGATAATATAGCGCTACTTTGTTTTTTCGAAAAGACTCTGCATGGCGGTCAATTGCTTCATATGCCATATTGACGCGGCCGGTTTGATGCCATGAAAATTGTTGCTCTGTTTGTGCCCAATCAAAGCTTGCATATGTTTTGTCATAGTCTTGCAGATTATATTCTCCATTGATGACTGGCAACGCTTCCAACTTCATGTTTACAACTCCCCTTTATTCTTCATCCTGCTTCCAAATTTGATCACAAAAAAGCTGATCAAGTCGCGGAAACTTTGAATATAGAAATCACATATTCTATTATAATATAGAATAATAATATTCTCAATTTTTTTATAATAAATGTGAAAACGTTTCATCCGTGAAAATTTGCATGTATAATAGAAGCAGCAATAAAGATATTTCTACCCTCTTAATAAATGGAGCAAATATAAAGGAGAGAGCCTGTGGAACATACTAAGACGTACAATTCCTTGGAATTGGATACACGTAACGGCAGTTTAATCATTGAAGGTCCTATCCCTTCAGCTGAATTAGCTTCTCTTGATTTCCATGAAGATTTAATCGCTTTTAGACCAGCTCAACAGCAACATGAAGCTTTAATAGAAATCGCGGAACTTCCCGAAGGTAGGATTATAGTTGCTCGGGAAAACAAAGTCGTTGTCGGTTATGTCACATACGTTTACCCAGATCCCCTTGAACGATGGTCAAAGGGAAATATGGAAAATCTTATTGAACTAGGAGCTATAGAAGTAATTCCTAAGTTTCGCAGTGGTGGAGTTGGAAAAAGTTTATTAAAAGTATCTATGATGGATGATACCATGGAAGATTATATCATCATTACAACAGAGTATTATTGGCATTGGGATTTGAAGGGAACAGGATTAGATATTTGGGAATATCGGAAAATAATGGAGAGAATGATGAATTCGGGAGGGTTAGAATGGTATGCAACAGATGATCCAGAAATTAGTTCCCATCCAGCTAATTGTTTAATGGTTCGGATTGGCAAACGTGTAAATTCCGCTTCGATTGAACAATTTGATAATCTTAGATTTATGAATCGTTGGTTATATTAACGAAACTTTCGTAGTATAAAGGAGTGAACATTGTGATCGTAGAACAAATTATGACAAAAGATGTAGCAACACTTTCGCCCTCTGATTCAATAAAATTAGCGTTACAATTAATGCGCGATCGAAAGATCCGTCATATTCCGCTTGTAAATAATGAAAAAGAAGTAATTGGCCTTGTTACTGACCGTGATATTAAAGTGGCAACACCAATTGTACTGGCAGAAGACGCATTAAAAGAAATAATTGATATGCCTCTCTCCTCTATCATGACAAGAAATATTATAACAGGCCATCCACTTGATTTTGTAGAAGAAATAACCGTTCTATTCTATGATCATAAAATTGGCTGTTTACCAATTGTCAGTGGTGGAAAACTCGTCGGAATTATTACAAGTACGGACTTACTTCATACAATGGTAGAATTAACTGGTGCAAATAAGCCTGGTTCTCAGATCGAAATTAAGGTAGAAAATCGAACTGGTCTTCTTTACGAAGTTGCAGCTGTTTTTCGCATGCACAAAATCAATATACATAGTGTACTCGTTTACCCTGATCCTACCAACGAGCATTATAAAATCCTAGTTTTTCGGGTTGCTACGATGAATCCTCTTCGTGTTGTGGAGAAATTAAATGATGATGGACTAAATGTATTATGGCCTAAATTGCCTGGGATGCACTCATGAAAAAAAATGCTGTCTTTATTTATTCCGATGAACTGCTTTCCTACCATTTTTCTCAAGAGCACCCATTTAATCAGCTGCGTTTAAAACTAACATTGGATTTGCTAACAGAATTGGGGGCAATCACTGATGTAGATATCGTGAAACCTCGAATTGCTTCAGATAAAGAACTGCTTCTAAATCACGAATCATCATATATTGAAGCAGTCAAACAAGCGAGTCGCGGGGAACTATTACCAGAAAAAACAATGAGTTTTGGTATCGGTACCGAAGATACTCCGATTTTTCCAAATATGCATGAAGCAAGTGCACGTTTAGTTGGAGGAACGCTAACCGCTGTTGATTATGTCATGCAAGATAAAGCTGAACATGCCCTCCATCTTGGTGGAGGACTACATCATGGTTTTAAAGGAAAAGCTTCAGGTTTTTGTGTCTATAACGATAGCGCTGTAGCCATTAAATACCTTCAAGAAAAGTATAATGCAAGGGTTTTGTATATAGATACAGATGCCCATCACGGTGATGGGGTACAATGGTCCTTTTATGATGATGATACAGCCTGTACTTTTTCTATGCATGAAACAGGAAGATACTTATTTCCAGGAACTGGTAATGTAAATGAATGGGGGCAAGGAAAAGGATATGGATATTCTTTTAATATCCCTCTTGATGCATTCACCGAAGATGAATCATTTTTAGAGGTATATACAACTGCACTAAGGGAGATTACCGAACAGTTTAAGCCTGATGTCATTGTTACGCAAAACGGGGCTGATGCTCATTATTATGACCCCCTAACACATTTATCTGTAACGATGGATACATATAAAGCTATACCAAAATTGGCCCATGAATTAGCACATGAATACTGTGGAGGTAAGTGGATTGCGGTCGGTGGCGGGGGATATGATATTTGGCGTGTTGTTCCAAGAGCTTGGTCACTCATTTGGTTAGAAATGATCGGCAAAGCAGATGTCTCCGGCCCTCTTCCGGTTGAATGGGTAAAACGCTGGCAACCGTCCTCTCCAGTAACAATTTCTGCTAATTGGGAGGATCCACAAGACATGTATGAACCTATCCCACGCAAAAAAGAAATTGAAGAAAAGAATCGACAAACAGTTGATCGCGCACTATATTTTGTTCGCCAGCAGCAGGAGCAGATAAGAAAAAAAAAATAAAAAAACGGGAGACGCTCGTTCATTAGTAACAAGCGTAAGAAACGGTGAAAAATTCTCTCCCTCCACTTCCTAACAGTTGGACTTAAAAACTCTTATCTGGAACCTCTATGGCTTAAAACAACAAAGCTGGACAGGCATGAATGCCTGTCCAGCTTTGTTGTTATTTCGTTGAACCTCTAAATTCAATTCGGTGAGGAAGTACAACTGATTGCTCTTCTACTTCTTCTTTGTTCATGAGCTTCGTTAATAACCTCATGGATACGGCACCTAAATCATATAAAGGCTGAGCGATTGTTGTCAGCGTAGGTCTTACCATTAATGATAATCGTGTATTTCCTGACGTAATTACCTCTAAATCCTTAGGAATAGTCAAACCTTGGTCCTGTGCTCCATGCATCACACCAAGCGCCATTTCATCATTACTAGCTAAAACAGCTGTAGGTCTTTCATCTAAACCATTTAACTTTTCCCAAGCTTCAATTCCTGAGTCATATGTGTCATCGCCTTCAGCAATTAAATTCTCGTCTAATGGGATATTTGCTTGTTTTAATGCAGCTTTATATCCTTCAAGCATGTATTCCCGATTGATTACATGATGGAGAGGACCAACGACAAAGGCAATTTTCTTATGCCCTTGCTCAATAAATGATGTTACAGCGTCATATGCAGCTTGCTGATAATCAATATTAATAGAAGGAATTTCATGTGATTGTTCGACTGAACCGGCCAAAACGATTGGCGCTGGAGATCTTTTAAATTCTACAACATGTTCTTCCGTAATATCTGCGCCCATAAACACAATACCATCAACTTGTTTTCCAAGCATTGTATTTAATAAATGTAATTCTTTATTTTTGTTTTGATCTGAGTTACTTAAAATGATGTTATATTTATACATCGTTGCAATATCTTCTATTCCTCGAGCTAATTCAGCATAGAAAATATTAGAAATATCGGGGATAATAACACCTACAGTTGTTGTTTTTTTACTTGCAAGACCACGAGCTACTGCATTTGGTCTATACTCTAAACGATCAATTACATCTAGAACTTTTTTACGTGTCGCTGGTTTTACATTTGGGTTGCCATTAACGACCCTTGATACTGTTGCCATGGACACATTTGCTTCTCGTGCCACATCATATATTGTTATATTCATCCAAGTCACTCCTATTCACAAGTTTATAAGAAAAGCGAAAGCCCCTTGCCTATCGATCCATGTATCAAATTTTAGAAGATTATAGCCTTCAACCAAATTGGAAGGGGGATGCACCTATGCTGATAGATGCAGGTAGACACAGCATAGCTTAATTAAAAAATATATTCTAAAAAAACATACACAATCTAGTCTTTCAAAAAAATCTGCTTTTCGATACTTCTCATAATCATACGACACTGATCCCTATCCCGCAAACGTTTCCTCTTGATTGTGAAAAAATTATCATATTTTTTTATAAAACTTCATCATTTTGTCGAATTTCCGATAATTAAGACCTCTTTAGCAGAAAATTCTTCAAATAAATAGCACGCCAGCTTCATTTAAATAGCAGATTATGATACATTTTTAATAATCATAAGATATATGTAGTTTATACATTTTCTGCATAATTATAGCATGAAAAATAAAGTAGGTGAAACATCTTGGTAGGTAAGAAAATATTTGCCCTTGACATCGGTACAAGATCTGTTGTCGGAATTATCCTTGAAGAAGAGAATGAAGAATATCAAGTTCTTGATTTAATTATGAAAGAACATAAAGATAGAGCGATGTTAGATGGACAAATTCATGATATTGTCGCTGTTGCGGACGTAATTATCGATATAAAAAAATGTCTTGAGCAAAAACATGGGACATTAAATAAAGTTTGCGTAGCAGCAGCTGGTCGTTCTTTAAAGACTGAAAAAGCTAATTCTACCATTCCTATTATAGGAAAACCGATACTTTCCAAAGAAGATATCCTTTATTTTGAACTTACCGCTGTTCAAAATGCGCAGTTAACAGTTGCGGAAAATCAAACTGAAGATGATCTCCATTCCTATTATTGCGTCGGCTACTCCGTACTCCACTATTTTTTAGATGGTGAAAGAATCGGGAATTTAATCGACCAACAAGGTAGCGAAGCAGCAGTTGATATCATTGCTACCTTTTTGCCAAGAATAGTCGTCGATTCATTAATAAAAACTATTCAACGCGCTGGGCTTGAGCTTGAGGCGCTCACACTGGAGCCAATTGCTGCAATCGATGTGCTTGTCCCACCTTCCATAAGAAGGCTAAATGTAGCGCTTGTAGACGTCGGAGCAGGAACATCAGATATCGCCATTACGGATGCAGGTACAGTTATCGCTTATGGCATGGTTCCACTCGCTGGAGATGAGATAACAGAAGCAATAAGCGATAAATTATTGCTTGACTTTCCCGAAGCTGAACGAATAAAAAGAAAACTATCGACAAACGATTCAATAGTAACCCAAGATATTCTTGGGTTTGAAAACACTGTTTCTAAAGTCCATGTCATCAATGAGATTGAGTCATCGATAGAGCGACTTACAACCGCCATCTATAAGGAGATTATCACTTTAAATAATAATAAGTCACCACGAGCTGTCATGCTTGTAGGAGGCGGAAGCATGACTCCTGAGCTCCCTCAACGTTTAGCAAAAAAACTCGAGCTGCCAGATAATCGGGTAGCAATCCGAGGGGCTGATGCTATTCAAGGATTAAAAATTGCAAAAAGCATCCCAGCAGGACCTGAAAATATTACTCCGATCGGGATCGCAATTTCAGCAACGAATGCTCCTATTCACTATGTCACTGCAACAGTCAATGAACGTACAATTCGGATGTTTGAGGCTAAACAGTTGACTGTTGGTGATTGTATTCTTGCTTCGGGAATATCAATCGGAAAACTATATGGTAAACCAGGAATGGCTAAAATGATTCATGTAAATAACCAATTAATCACAGTTCCAGGAAGTTATGGACAGCCGCCTATCATCGAAAAAAACGGAAGTGTGTGCAGTATTGAAGATTATATCGTGAACGGTGATAATATAGTCATTCAAAAAGGATTGGATGGTCATGAATCAGTCACTAAGATTGGAGACCTTCTCGAATTACATTCATCAATTGTAACAATTAATAAAGAATTATATGAAGTAACACCTTCTATATTAAACAATGGTAAACAAGCTAAGATAGACGACCTAGTGCAAGACAGAGATCGGATTTCTGTTTATTCACCTGAAACAATCGAAGAGTTACTTATGTCTCTTCATTTAAATGATTTGCTTCAGAACATTAGACCTTTTATCCTCACGCTTAATAACAAGGAAATTAACATTTCCGCTTTTTCTTCAAAAGTTATTGTTAATGGTAAAGTTGCTAAATATACAGATAACTTTCTTAATCAAGCCAATATTACTATTGAAAAAAATATGAATCCAACCGTGGCTAACTTAGTGGCTTTGGAGAAACAACAGCTTAAACAATCAATTACTGTAATGTTTAATGATGTTCCTGTAGAGATAGAAAAAAACATAATCGAACTAATCCGTAACAATAATTCATTAAATGAACATGATCTTTTATCTTCACATGATGTTATAGAATGGAAGACACAAGATACTTCTCCATTCATTTTCCAAGATATATTTAAATATATTGACATAGAAAAGCCAATAAATGCTACAGGTAACTTCAAGTTACTGATTAATAAAAAAGAGGCCACCTTTTATACACCAATAATTCAAGGTGATCACCTTGAATTATTGTGGACACTAGATACTACTATTTGACACATTAAATACGAAAGAAAGGCAGCCGGAGATTTCGGCTGCCTTTCTATTATAAATTTATTTCACTTTTGCTCCAGCTTCTTTTGCTGTTACTTTTGCTTCATCAGCTTTCTCTTGCGTTTGGTCTGCTAAGTGATCTGTTGTTTCATTCACAGTTTCTTTCCACTCATCAGCTTTTCCTTTTGTCGCTTCAGCAAGATTGTCTGTAGTTTCTTTTGCCGTTTCACGGAACTGATCCGCTTTATCTTTAACTGTATCCGCTAGATGACTACCTTTCTCGGCTGCAACTTGACGTAATTGGTCCGTTTTTTCCATTGCTGTGGATGTAAGCTCCGAACTTTTTTCCATTACAGTTTCAGTCCATTCCCCAGACTTTTCTTTTAAAGCGACTACTTGATCATTAATGTCATCACGGAGTTCTTTACCTGATTTCGGAGCCATTAATAAAGCAGTAGCAGCACCTACCAGACTACCTAATAATACACCAGTTAAAAAATTACCTGAATTATTATTACTATTACTCATAATTATCCTCCTCTATATTATTCAGTATTTTTATCCACGCCCGCGTTCTAATTGCTGAGTATGAATACTAACTTCTGTTTCGAGTGGTTTCTTTTTACGTTTATTATCTTTTTCTCCAAACCACTTATCTTTCATTTCTTTCATAACTGATGCCCATTGTACAACCTGAGCAACCTTGTCTTGATTTCTAACCATGCTAGATGAAACGGATGTGGAAACCTTTTGCAATGAATTATTCAATCCTTGAATCGTATTTCCGACATCTTGCACAGCATGAACAACAGTATCAAGCTTTTCTACTTTTCCTTGGATATCTTCTGCAAGGGCATTTGTTTTATGAAGAAGCATCGTTGTTTCTCCCGTTATCCCTTGCATCTGTGACTCAAGGCCATCCAGCGTCTTTGAAACACTTTCCAATGTTTTCGCCGTCGCTTTTAAAGTTTTGATTAGGCCTAAGACTAGAATTAAGAAAGCTATTGCAATAAGCGCAACACTTAAATAAAGAATTATTTTCACTATCTATAGCACCTCCTATGTATGCATTAACTATACCCCTGTTTATAACATCATAAACAGCTTTTAACTACTTCGTGATTGAATAGCACTTCTCCTTCTATTTTTATCATTAAATGAAAAATTTATCAGTTAAAATCGAATATTGTTTCACGAAAAGTGAATGGTGCTTACAGCTAAGTTCGCCACGTTTTGTTTCAACACCTCCCTTATGTGTACGCACCGCCCTGCAAATAGTATAAGACAAGATGGCTTATAAGTTCCATCAAGCTATCACCTAGAGCTAAACACAAATAAAAAACTGCCGAATGGCAGCTTTTTATTGTGCTTTCTTCAATTGCTGTAACAATAAGCTCTCGTACGCAGATTGAAACTTTTGGATATCTCCCGCCCCCATAAATATCAGGACTGAATCATGTAGTTTCAATAGAGGAGCAGTATTGTCTTCGTATAATATTTCCGCACCTTCAATTTTTTCTTGTAAATCTTCAATGGATAGTTTCCCATGATTTTCTCGCGCAGAACCAAATATTTCACATAAATAAACTTGATCTGCTTCTCCTAAACTCTCTCCAAATTCTTGCAAAAAGGTTTGGGTCCTTGTAAAAGTATGCGGCTGAAAAACGGCAATAATTGGTTTATCGGGATATTTTTGTCTTGCAGCACTAATTGTTGCTTGGATCTCAACAGGGTGATGTGCATAATCGTCTACAAGAATTTGATTGCCGATTTCTTTTTCAGTAAAGCGTCGTTTTACCCCTTCAAATGTTTGCAATTGCGCTTGAATAACAGAAGCATCAATTTCTTCATAATGACAAATCGCAATAACCGACAATGCATTTAAAATATTGTGATCCCCATATGTTGGAATTTCAAATGTAGCGTAAAAGTTATTTCTAACATACACATCAAATGTCGTTCCAGTTGTAGCTTTCACTATGTTACGTGCTTGAAAATCGTTTCCTTCATTAAAACCATAAAATAGAACCGGAACATCCGCACGTATTTTTTGCAGCTGCTCGTCATCTCCGTATGCAACGATCGCTTTTTTCACTTGCATCGCCATTTGTTGAAATGCCCCAAAAACATCATCCACATTCGCAAAATAGTCTGGATGGTCAAAGTCAATATTTGTCATAATGGCGTAATCGGGATAATACGAAAGAAAATGACGGCGATACTCACATGCTTCAAACACAAAACACTGCGCATCTTTATCACCTTTCCCCGTTCCATCCCCAATTAAGAATGAAGTAGGCTTCGCTCCCTCCATAACATGAGAAAGTAGGCCTGTCGTCGATGTTTTTCCATGGGACCCTGTCACAGCAATGCTAATAAACTTATTCGCGAAATCACCTAAAAATGCATGATACCTCACAACTGGGATACCTAGTTTTATCGCTTCTTCTATTTCTTCATGTGTATCGGGAAATGCATTACCAGCAATGACAGTCATCCCCGGTTTAATATTATCTCTTTGAAATGGCAATATGCTTATATTAGAATCTTCCAGAGCCTGTTGGGTAAAAAAATACTTTCCCACATCAGAACCCTGCACTTTATAACCCATATCGTGAAGGATTTGTGCAAGTGCGCTCATCCCCGAGCCTTTTATACCTACGAAATGGTACACAGTCATAGTTGAACCTCCAGCAATCTTCTATCTGCTTTTATTATATGTATGTCAACGAAGCTTTGCTCAATTCACTTGCTGAGCGCTTATAACAGTATTAATTAGTATAAGCAACGAAACGCTTTATATGTCAACGAAACATGAATTCTTTCACAGATAGTTTTTTTATATTTAGTCATTATAACATTTTTCGAATCTCTTGACTAATCACCAATTGACTATTTCAGCTTTCCTATAAGTCTAAGTTTTCAAATTAGACATTAAACCAAATATCTTCTTTTAAAAATTTCAACTAGCCCAAAATAGAATAACACTTTTTGGCTCATTGTACTAGAGATTCTTTATAGTGCTCAAGATCCGATCCATCTATCAATACATCACGCGCCTTACTTCCACGCGCTTCTGAAATGATACCACGTTGTTCCATCATAAGCATTAGACGGGAAGCACGGTTGTAACCGACGCGGAAATGTCTTTGCAATAAAGATGTCGAAGCTGAACCTTGATCCACAACAAATTCGCATGCCTCTAGAAACAATTCATCTTCCTCTTCTTGGACTTGAGCCTTTTTTAATAGTTCTTCCTGCTCGAACAAATAATCTGGTTTTCCTTGGCTACGTGCGTGTGCAATAACCCGATCAATTTCCTCATCTGAAACAAACGTACCTTGCAGTCGCACTGGTTTTGAAGTTCCACTATCTAGGAATAACATATCACCACGACCAAGTAATTTTTCCGCTCCGCTTATATCAATGATCGTGCGTGAATCAACTTGTGATGAAACTGAAAATGCAATCCGCGCTGGCACATTCGCTTTGATCAAGCCCGTAATAACATCAACCGATGGTCTTTGAGTTGCGATAATCAAATGAATACCACATGCTCTAGCTTTTTGAGCGATTCTACAAATAGATTCCTCAACATCTGTTGGCGCCATCATCATCAGATCTGCTAATTCATCAATCACGACAACAATAAACGGGAGCTTATCGGCATAACTCCCACTTTTCATTGCAAGTTCATTAAATCGAGTAATATCACGAACACTCGCATGTGCAAACAATTCATATCGGCGCTCCATCTCATCCACTGCCCATTTTAATGCAGCTGTAGCAGCTTTTACATCCGTAATCACTGGGCTAACGAGATGAGGAATTTCATTATATGGTGTGAGCTCCACCATTTTTGGATCGATCAAAAGAAGCTTAAGCTCATCAGGACGTGCTTTATATAACAAACTTACAAGTATTGAATTAATACATACACTTTTCCCAGAACCTGTCGCTCCAGCAATTAATCCATGTGGCATCCTACTTAAATCTGTCACTACAGGTAAACCTGAAATATCAAGCCCTAGCGCAGCCGTCAATGGAGATCTATGCCCTGTAAAAGTGTCATCTCCAATAATTTCACTGATCTGAACAGGTCTGCTTTCATGATTCGGTAACTCAATCCCGATTGAACGTTTCCCCGGAATTGGCGCTTCCATCCGAATATCTTTAGCCGCCATACTTAATTTAATATCATCTGTTAAGTTTTTTATTTTACTTACTTTTACTCCTCGATCTGGTTGTACTTCAAACCTTGTAACGGATGGACCTTGGCTCACTCTGACCACACTCGCATTCACATTAAAGTTCATAAGTGTTTCATCAAGTAGTGCGGTTTGCTCATCTAGCCATTCCTTATTTTCCGTCTTTACTACTGGAGGTTCAAGCAAGTCTAAATGAGGATATTGATATATATTTTGATTTATTGAATCTTCATATATCTCTATCTTTGCAGCTGATGGAACTGCCGCCTCTTTTTTTTCCCCCTTGTTTTCCTCACTTTTATTTTGCAACATTTGGCGATCTTTTTTTAGCATAAGTACATTAAATGGAATATGTTTCCGCGAATTTTCTTTTTTATCTTGTGAAGAATTTTGTTGTGTAGTTTCATTTTCAACTTCAACTTCTATTTCATCAACCATCTTTTCCGACATTGCTTTTGCTTCATGAACTGGGTTATCGATAACCGCTGCAACCTCGCTATGATGAACAATCTCATTCACCTTTTCTGCAAGATTTTCTTCATCATTAATCTCAGTTTCATCTATCAAATCAATCTCGTCGTTCCCGCTTTCTTCCAACAGGTTTTCTTCACTAATAATGATTGAGTCAGGATGGAGTTCTTCCTTGTTTGCGGGATTTTCAATATTGGTATTATACTCGTGCATATTCATAAATTTCATTTCTTCGTTGTTTTCTTCTGCCTTATTTTTTTCTAGTGAATTTTCTACCTTTAAGTTAGAAGCTAATTCATCCCATTGTGGTGGTTCTTCGACTGCTACTTTTTGCTCAATCATGTCTTCTGATTCTTTACTGTCCTCTTCAAGTACATATTCATCAGAATCGTTTATTGCTTCAATAGGTGTGGGGTTATCGAAAGCTACGTTATTTTCAAATGTAATTTCCTGTTTGTCGCTTTTTTCCAAATCGCCAGCTGACTTTGAAGCAATTTCAGTATTATTGAGATCTTCATGTATCCATTCATTTTCTCCATCTTTTACCACTGGTTCCAACTTTTCTACACGTTGATCATCCAAGTGTATTTGCTTGTTTACTTCTATACTTTCATTAGATATCCTTTCAGGCCGCTTAAAGCCGTGAACAGGCGATGGGATGACAGCCGGCTTAAATGGTTGTTTCATTTGAGGTTCTATTTTTTGATTAACTTTTTCCGTTTTTTCACGTT
The DNA here is from genome assembly GCF_001591545.1 of Lederbergia lenta NBRC 16444. Taxonomy (GTDB): domain Bacteria; phylum Bacillota; class Bacilli; order Bacillales; family Bacillaceae_C; genus Lederbergia; species Lederbergia lenta. The sequence continues at coordinate 479,318 of NZ_BCVC01000001.1, read as the reverse complement.
GCACATATGTATGTTCTCGCTTAATTTTTGATCGCTGTTTCACCGGAATCTCTTTCATATCAGTTACAGTCTTATCACTTACAATTTTTCCCCTTGGTCTTCTCTCATGTTCATTCGGAATAAGCGGAAAACGGAACGGTCCCTTTGGATACTCATATGTCATCCGGGTCTTTATTTCAACTTTATCCGTTTGTATTCTTTCTTGTTCTGGTGCTCGTTTTTCTTCCTCTTCTATATCATCTAAATTTATTTTTGAAATAATTTTTTTAAACCAATTCATCATTATCACTCTTTCTTTCATTTCAACTTTGCAACAAAAACTGTAATTGTTGGCATTAGCCTATTATATCAAAAATCGAAGCATAATAATTGAGCCATTTGGAACATTAATTGAGAACCACGATTTAAAAAGGAGGAAAAAAAATGAATGTTGTAAAACCGATTCTTTGTGTTGGGTTGATTTCTGTCATGCTCATGGGCTGTGGAACAAATGGTAATAACAATGACAATTTTACAAACAACGACAATGAGCCACTTGGTGTTCGTTACACACCGAATAATGATAGTACGACTAGAGACTTTATGGACAACAACCGTAATGTCTCAGATAACAACCGAGTTGGGATGAATAATAATAACCGTGACAACAATAGAAAAATTGATGTAGCAGAAAATGTGGCTGACCGAGTAGCTGATCTCAAAGAAGTGGAAAAAGCTCACGTACTCGTCACTGACCGAAATGCATACGTTGCCGTGAGATTGATTGACACAAATAATGATTTAACTAAAGATGTGGAAAAGAAAATTGATCACAAAGTTAGAGCTGCTGATAAAAATATCGAGCATATTTACATTTCCGAAAATCCGGACTTCTACTCCCGTATGGAAGGTTATCGAAATGATATTCAAGCCGGGCATCCGATAAGTGGGTTCTTTGAAGAATTTACAGAAACAGTCGAAAACATTTTCCCAAACCGAGCTCGATAGTACATCAACAGAGTATGACAAATTAATCTTAACAGCAAGACAAAAGGACTGAAGCGATATTAGTCCTTTTGTTTGTATACATATAAAATTATTTCAAATTGCCTAGTCCTATACCGATCCCCTTCCTCCTATAATACCCTTCTCCCTCTTCTAATTTCGTTCTTTGCCCTTTTTCATTAATTGCAGTACCTTAAAATAAAAACTAACGAAGTAAATTACAATCACTTCGTCAGCTTCCCCATGACTATCCTCTATGTTAGAATGGATATTCTCGTGCTACATCTTGAGTGGATATCCATTGGTATGTGGTAAACTCATCCAATGACCATCTCCCTCCGAATCTCCCTACTCCAGATTGTTTCTCTCCTCCGAAGGCAATTAGCGGTTCATCATTTACGCTTTGGTCATTCACATGCACCATGCCTGTTTCTAACTGAAGGCCTAGTTGAACCCCTTTTTCGATTGAGCCTGCATGGATAGCACCGCTTAATCCATACTGTGTATCATTGGCTATTTCAATGGCTTCCTCTTCCGTTTTAAAAGGAATTACTGTAACGACCGGGCCGAACATTTCATTTTTGGAAGTAGACACCTCGTTAGTATCTGACGTAAGGATAGTAGGATGCATCACATTGCCTTCTACTTTCCCCTCAAGTACCATTTTCGCTCCTTGTTGTTTTGCTTTTTCAATTTCTTTAAGAATTCTTTCCACGGCCTCTCGATTAATAAGCGGTCCGATCATATTTTTCTTGTTAAAAGGGTCACCTACAGGAATTTCTTTTGCCGCTTTTATAAATTTTTCTAAAAACTCATCGTGAATCTTCTCATGGACAATAATGCGATTAATTGCCATACATATTTGTCCGTTATGCATAAACTTTCCAAATATCGCCGAGTTTACAGCTTTTTCAAGATCTGCATCTTCAAGTACAATCAGTGGATTATTTCCACCAAGTTCCAATGCAACTTTTTTTACATTCTTTCCGCATAATGCCCCAATATGTTTGCCTACAGGCGTGGATCCAGTGAAAGATATCATCTGAGGAATAGGGTGATCAACAAACCCATCACCTACCTCCTCAATAGACGGTATGACAACATTTAATAAACCCTGTGGCAATCCTGCCTCCTCAAAAATCTTAGCTATTATGGTGCCCCCTGCCATAGCTGTTTGCTCATCCGGCTTCAATACAACTCCGTTTCCCGCCGCTAAGGCTGGCGCTACAGAACGCATGGATAAATACATCGGAAAGTTGAATGGACTAATAACACCCAATACACCTAAAGGCTTACGAAATAAACGATTTTCTTTACCGGGAACAAGGGATGGAACCATTTCCCCGCCCATTCTCATAGGAAAACTAGCAGCCTCTCTTATGATTGAAATACAAAAGTCCACTTCTACATTCGCTTTTATAAAAGATGAGCCTCCTTCAAGCATAAGTAATTCAACTACTTCTTCCCGTCGTTTCTTAATAATTTCAACAGCCTTTTCCATTATTTCGGATTTTTCAAACGCATTAACTTTTTCCCAATCTTTCTGCACTTTTTTTGAAGCTTCATATGCTTCGTCTATATCTTGCTGGCTAGCCATTTGAATGTCTGTAATGATTTCTTGGTTATAAGGATTTATATTTTGATATAGACTTTTACCATTACCTTCTCTCCATATACCAGAAATATATTGTTTATTTAAATTAGTATAATTCTCCACTATAGCCCTCCTAGAAGATTCTATTGTTTACTTTTCCTCAATAGGAATAAATTAAACACAACTTCTACAAAGTCTATTTATAGGAAAGGATATATTTAGCTTAAAAGATAAAGTTTTGAATAAAAGAACCTTCATTTTTTTCATACATACAATACAATATCATTTTTCAGGAGGGAAACAGCTATGACAAATAACTCGCGAGAAGAGTCCACACCAAAAAGAGCTCAAGAGCCAGTCAACCATATGATGAAAGCGATGAATGACTTCTTCCAACAGCGTCCAACAAAAGGATTTCTTGAAAGTATGGATCAACTATTCATTTCTTCACCGTTTAATGGAAGTTTTCCAATGGAACTTAATGAAAACGACAAGGCTTATATAGTGCAAGCAAAGTTACCAGGCATAAAAAAGGAAGATATTGAGATTGATGTCTTGCCGCAACATATAACTATTTCCATTAAACAAAGTAAAACATCTTTAAAAAATAATAAAGAAACATATCACCAGAAAGATACACTATCACGTACCATTCCATTTACAAAAGTGATTAACTCGCGAAGTGTAACAGCTATACATGAAAATGGGTTGTTAACTGTAACTATTCCAAAAATAAAAGGGAAGAAAATTGAGATTAAATAAATGAGTGATCCGCATCGTAAAACGACGCGGATTACCAACATACATCCATTTAAATAAAAAACGCTTCGATAGAATATATATCGAAACGATAGTATCTTTTTTATTTTACTGGATAAGCGTAAGTAACAAAACGTTCAGGGGCATTGCCTACATAGCGAAACGGATAACATGTAGTTACAACAAGTACTTCTTCCCCCATATTTCGTATAACACTTGTATCGTCTTCGGAGACAATTTCCGTCTCTCTAATTTCATAAGTATAGCTACCATATGGCATATTGACAGTAAATTGATCTCCAATTTCTATTTGGGCAAAATTGCGAAAAACTGTATCTCTATGACCAGATAAGACTATTTGCTCTCCTTCCCCAGGAAACACCGAATCCACTAAATGGCCAATTCCTTTATCGAGAGCATCCGCATCTGTCCCCTCAACAATGGGTAATGTCTTGTTTAATTTAGGAATTTCCAATGTAGCAAAAGCCTCATTTGTAGCCACTTGAAATGTTTGTCCTTCCTCATTTGACTCTTTCCCTTTGTATGACGAGATAAGTTCTTCTGCATTTGCTAATGAGTCTTTTTGAGATTGCTTGCTTTGAAAAAGCTGATAACCAAAAAAGGCAATAAATATAATTCCAAGCACGATAAATAAAGTGCTTACATACTTTAACACTGCATCATCTCCTTAGGTTGAAATTCTATTCAAATATACATTCACTTGTATTAGTCTGGCACGTCCAATCTAGCTCTCTTTATCCATAAGGATAAAAAGCTCTATTTAAAAGTTAAGTTTACAATTCAATTCGATATTTAAGCCGTATTCCCTCCTTTCATAAAAAACAATCCCATTGATACAATTTACTGGTCATAAAAGAGTTGAATTTTCTCTTCTTTAGAAAAAACACCTTCAAGTTGTTATTAGGAAATGAATAACCATTTTTCAACTTGAAAGTGTTTTTATTTATCTATTTTTATCCTATTTTCCTGTCAATAGTAATTGATTCGATAAGCATTTCAATTAAATACTGGTAATGTCACAATAATCATCAAAAGAAACAATACCATTAAATAATTTACCGAATAAAGAAAAACCATGTGCGCCCATTTCATATCATCTTTCGTAAAGAAGCCGCGTACACTCAAAACGATCCAACCGATGTTTAGTAATGTAGCGATAATAATAAATCCAAAACCGAGCGACTCCAGAAAAATAGGAAATGGTAATAAACAAGTAACATACACAAGTATTTGTCGCTTTGTCACGTCAAATCCATGAACAACTGGTAGCATCGCAACGTTAGCTGCTTTATAATCATCATATTTTTTCATTGCTATAGCAAAAGTATGTGGCATTTGCCATATGAATATGATTAGAGCCAATACAATTGGAATAATATGTAACCCAGATGCTATCACGGTCCATCCAATTAAAGGTGTTACAGCACCGGAAATACTTCCAATTACAGTATTCAGCGTATATTTTCGTTTTGACCACATTGTATATAATACAACATAGGTAAACCAACCGATAAAAGCATAAATGGTTGCTTCAATCGTTGTAAACAGCAGAAATATGAAACCAAGTACACTAAGTGAAATACCCAGCCACAAAACAAATTTTAATGAAAAATTACCAGTAACAGTTGGACGTTCTTTTGTTCTTTCCATTACCGTATCAATATCTACATCATACCAGTTATTAAGAACAAGAGCCCCTGCCATTACAAGCGTACTTCCAATCATCGTAAGCCAAAATAGATCCCAATGTGCCCCAATGGAAGTATGATTAAAATATAACGCTAACCAATAACCACAAAAAACAGGCAACACATTAAGAATTAAAACTTTGGCCTTAAAAAGTGCTTTTAGATCAGTAATAATTGAAGATGAGTTTTGCTGTTCCGATAAAACAGACTTCTGAACCATCTGTGGGGATGGCGTCCCATATTTACTCACTAATATCCACTCCTATAAAATTACACCAAATATGCAATAATATTAATATAGCACTATTGCTCATCAAAGATAAATACTTTTAGCTAATCCCTTCTCAAAATACAAAAAACTGTCGATATTTCCGACAGTTTTTTGTCACAAAGATTATAGGTCTAAATCAGTAACTGCTCCTTTTGAGGCCGACGAAACAAGATGAGCATATTTTGCGAGCGTACCAGTCTTATGTTTCGATGCAGGTCTTATCCACTTTTCAGCTCGGCTCTTCAATTCTTCCTTCTTCACATTGAAATTAATTTCTTGGGTTTCACTATCTATAGAAATGATATCTTCATTTTGCAACAAGGCGATCGGTCCACCTGTATGGGCTTCTGGTGAGACATGTCCGATAACAAAACCATGTGAACCACCTGAAAAACGTCCATCTGTAATGAGTGCTACTTTTCCACCAAGTCCTTTTCCGACGATCATTGCGGTAATCGAAAGCATCTCAGGCATTCCAGGTCCACCTTTTGGTCCAAGGTATCGAAGGACGACGACATCTCCAGCTTTTATCCGATTTTCCATAATTGCTGTAGTAGCTTCCTCTTCACTGTCGAAAACGCGTGCCGGACCTTCAAAGCGACTAATTTTCTGTCCAGACATCTTCGCAACAGCCCCCTCCGGAGCAAGATTACCACGTAATACGACAAGTGGCCCTGTTTTCTTCAAAGGGTCATCTAGTGATCTAATAATTTTCTGTCCTTCTTTTAGACTAGGTACGTTTGCTAAGTTTTCTGCGATGGTATTACCGGTGACAGTCAAGCAATCTCCATGCAGTAACCCTTGTTCAAGCAACATCTTCATCACAGCTGGCACGCCACCTACCTCATATAAATCTTGCATGACATATTTGCCACTCGGCTTCATATCTGCAATGTGAGGAACTTTTAAACGTATGCGTTCAAAATCCTCTAAATCCAATTCAACACCAGCTGAATGGGACATTGCTAATAAGTGCAAAAATGCATTTGTTGAACCACCAAGCGCCATCACAACTGTAATTGCATTTTCAAATGCTTTTTTTGTCATAATATCGCGGGGATAGATTTCCTTTTCCAATAGGTCAATGACCATCTCCCCTGCTTGCCTGCATTCCTGCTGCTTATAATCTGCAATGGCTGGAGTCGATGATGAACCCGGGATACTCATCCCTAAAGCTTCAACTGCAGATGCCATCGTGTTCGCTGTGTACATGCCACCACATGCACCTGCTCCAGGACATGCGTGACATTCGACATCATACAGCCTCTCATCATCAATTAACCCTTCCTGATATTGACCAACTGCTTCAAATGAAGAAACAATATCGAGATCTTCCTCATTTAATTTTCCGGGTTGAATCGTTCCGCCATACACATACACCCCAGGTACGTTCAGACGCGCCATTGCCATCACACAACCAGGCGTTGTCTTATCACAACCACCAATGGCAACAATTCCATCCAATCTTTCCCCGTTCATCACGGTTTCGATCGAGTCTGCAATGATTTCTCGGCTAGGAAGAGAGTAAAACATTCCTTCATGCCCCATTGCAATACCATCAGCAACGGTAATCGTATTGAAAATCATTGGAGCTCCACCGTTTTCAGCCGCTCCCGCTTTTGCTTCTCGTGCAAGTTCATCAATATGTACATTACAAGGAGTTACCTCCGTCCATGTACTCGCAACTCCAATCATTGGTTTTTTAAAATCTTCATCCGTAAAACCAACTGCTCTCAACATGGAACGATTCGGTACGCGATTAACCCCTTCGCTAATCACTTTACTACGAATACGCAAATCTTTATTGGTCACATTCTTCACCCTTTTTATATTGATTAAGAATATATACAGTCTACCTTCTCTCATCATTCAATACTTGGCTGACTTTTTCAAGTATTCCATCTTTTAGAATAGTATGTAATTTATTGTTTGATACTTAACTAACGGATTAATAGCATAACCTTCATAAATAGATTATGATTAAGTAAATATAGACAAGGGAGATGGATGTCGTGGAATCATTGAAACAATTTCAATTTTCTCGTTTTGCAACTTTACAATCACTAGAAAATATCGTTGTGGATAAATGGAATGTGCAGCCTATTGGATATGCGAATACAGTCCAATGGAATGCTGGTCATATTTATATTTCTGCAGAATTTTTTTTACATAAGGCTGACAATAACTATGAAATGAAACATGCTGAATGGAGTGCGCTTTTTGCTACAGGAACTCGCCCATCAGAGTGGAAAGGAGAAACTCCTGCTCCTGCTGATATTATGCTTGCTTTAATGGAACAAAAAGATCGTATCATGAACCATTTTGATGGAAATTTGCAAAATGAAGCATCCGAAGCTATTTCTATCGCTTCACATGAGATGAATAATGTAGATGCTTTTCTCCAATTCGTTACTTGGCACGAAGGAATTCACACTGGAATAATTAAATCTTTAAATAATGCAATAAAATAATGTTAAAAATAGAGCTGCCCAAGAAGTCACAATAGTTGACTTTTTGGACAGCCCCTCTCTTTCATATCTTATTCCCCAGTTTCTCCAAAACGCTTAATACGTTCTCCAATTTCATCGCGCACACGTTGGAAAAATGCCCATCTCTCTTCGGCGGTTCCTTCTGCTTTTGCAGGATCATCAAATCCCCAATGATCTCGTTTTACATGAGATGGTGTTATCGGGCATTTGTCAGCAGCATCCCCGCAAAGCGTAACCACAAAGTCTGCATTATTTAAAATTTGCGGGTCATTAATATCAGAAGTTTGACTGGAAATGTCAACACTCACCTCATTCATTGCTTTTAATGCATGCGGATTTACCCCATGGGCTTCCATTCCTGCACTTAGAACTCGCTAAGATACTTTTTACCCCAACCTTCCGCCATTTGACTACGGCAGGAGTTACCAGTACATAAGAAATATAATATTTTTTTTGACATGAAAATTCCCCCTTCTGTGTTTTTTAGATGATTATAAGCCAAACATATAGACCTATAAGTGTAATAAGAAGTGTAGGCACTGTTAGGGTGATACCGATTTTAAAATAGGTTCCCCAAGAAATTTTGACTCCTTTTTGAGAAAGGACATGCAGCCACAATAAAGTAGCTAAAGAACCGATCGGAGTGATTTTTGGTCCTAGATCCGAACCGATGATATTTGCATAAATCAAAGCCTCATGCATAGTTCCAGTTGTATTTGTATCTGCAATGGCCAAAGCATTGATCATGACTGTAGGCATATTATTCATGACCGATGATAATATTGCTGCAATAAAGCCCATCGAAACTGTAGCAACAAACAATCCTTGATTTGCAGCTATTTGGATTAGATCAGCCAACACACCTGTCAAACCAACATTCCGTAATCCGTAAACAACCACATACATACCGATAGAGAAGAAGACGATGGCCCAAGGCGCTCCCTTAAGCACTTGTTTCGTTTGGACAGCTGAGCTTCTTTGTGCCATGATCATAAAGAGTATCGCCATGATTCCTGCGACAATAGAAACGGGAAGTCCTGTAAACTCACTGGAGAAATATCCGATGAGTAATACACTTAATACTACCCAAGATATCCGAAACATCTTTACATCCTTTACAGCATCCTTGGGTTGTTTTAAATCTGATATTTTATAGTCTTTAGATATACTTTTTCGAAAAAATAGCAGCAATACTAAAATGCTCGCAACTAAAGAAAACAAATTAGGTACAATCATTCGAGAAGCATATTCAACAAATCCAATGCTAAAAAAATCAGCTGACACTATATTCACTAAATTACTAACAACTAATGGTAATGAAGTTGTATCTGCAATAAATCCACTTGCAATAATGAAAGGGAAAATCATTTTCTCACTAAAATTTAAATTTCGAACCATGGCAAGTACAATTGGGGTTAGTATTAGTGCTGCCCCATCGTTTGCGAACAAAGCAGCAACGACAGCTCCTAAAATACTCACGTAAATAAACATGCGAATACCGCTACCTTTAGCTAATTTAGCCATATGTAGGGCAGCCCACTCAAAAAAGCCGATTTCATCTAAAATCAATGAGATGATAATGATAGCAACGAATGCAAGTGTCGCATTCCATACGATACCTGTAACATCCATCACATCTTGAAAATCGACTACTCCGACTAACAAAGCAACGATTGCACCAATACATGCAGACCATCCAATAGATAAATTCTTAGGCTGCCAAATAACAAAAATAAGCGTTATTAGAAAAATCAATGACGCTGTAATAACTGAAACCAACGCTCCTTCTCCTCCTTAACAACAAGAAATGCGCAAACCCTGCGCTTCCAGTTCTGTTACTAATCCATCTTGTTCTGGGAGATGTTCAAGGATACTTTGAATCAATGGATAATCTTCGTGTCCTTCATTAATAGAATAAAAAATCCATTGCCCTTTGCGCGTTTCTTTCACTAACTCTATATCTCTAAGTTTACGCAAATGCTGGCTGATCGCCGGCTGACTCATTTTAAATATCTCTACAAATTCACATACACAGCAATCATGTGATTGGAGCAACTTCATCATCGTTAAACGAGTCTTATCTCCAAGTAACTTTAATATTTGTGATGCTCGCTGCAAATCAATAATAGATATTCCTTCCATATATCATCTCTCCTCTTTCATCACTATATAAGCATATTCTTATATAAGCAAGTTAATTTTCAAGAAATATGCAATACAAAAAAGCCGACTTCATGGTTCCCCAAAAGCCAGCCTTTCTTTCATCCTTATTTCACAATTAATACTGGGCAGTTCACCCGTTTCGCCACTTTATGGCTGACACTTCCAAGTACCATTTCTTGAAGCGTATTTAATCCCCTACTGCCAATAATCATCATACTACAAGACATTTTATTCGCATATTCAACAAGAGTTGGGCCAGGATCACCATGAAGCATCGTCAACTTGTATGTCACATTCACCTCACGCAACAACACTTCAATTGGAAATAAATTTTTACGACGCTCTAGTTCTAGTGTCTCAGAACTTTGGCTATGAAGCACTTCTCGTTTAGATTTAGAATAGTCCATCACATATACAATTTCTACAGTGGCATCTTCTGATAAAGAAGCAATTTTTGCCGCCTGTTCCGCTGCTCGGATCGAGTTATCGGATCCGTCAGCTGCTAATAATATTTTAGAATACATTCCAATCCCCCCTAGTCTTCTCAAAGATTATTATCTTTCTGATTTACTATAAAGAGCCAAACGATTAACTAAATGGGAACTCGGTTTATTTAAACCAGTAATATAAACAGCTGCACCATTATCCCTTAGTTTCAATACAATTTTATCAATTGCTGCAACTCCCGAATCATCCCACACATGCGCTTCACTAAAATCGATTTCTACTTCTTTTTCGTTTGCATTCAAATCAATTGCCTCGATCAAATTTTCAACAGAGGCGAAAAATACTTGACCACGCACCATATATACCCGCTTTTTTCCATTAATATGCGATACAACTCTAATTTTTGAGATTTTAACAACAAAGAAAACCGCACTTAATAACACACCTGCTAATACTCCTTTAGACAGATCCCCTGTAGCAAGTACAGTAATAACTGTCACTATCATGACGATCGAATCAGTCAGTGGCGCTTTACGTAACACTCTTAACGTTGACCAATCAAATGTACTAACACAAACCATAAACATCACACCAACAAGGGCTGCCATCGGTATTTTAAATACGACATCCCGCAAAACAATAATGAGCACCATCAAAAAAGCCCCTGCAACAAAAGTTGATAATCTGCCACGACCACCTGATTTAGCATTGATAACAGATTGTCCAATCATACCGCAACCGGCCATCCCGCCAAAAAATCCAGATACTATGTTAGCAATTCCTTGCCCTCGGGTTTCTGTATTTTTATTACTAGCTGTGTCTGTCATATCATCCACTACAGAAGCAGTCAAAAGAGATTCTAATAACCCGACAATTGCTAAAGAAATAGCATACGGAAATATAATCCTCAATGTTTCAAAGTTGAAAGGTACATCAGGTATAAAAAATGATGGTAAAGTGGACGGCAGGTTTCCTATATCACCAACTGTTTTTACATCACTTTTCGTCAAAACTGCAATAATTGTAATGACGATAATTGCCACAAGTGACGATGGAACTACTTTCGACACCCGCGGGAACAAATATATAATTGCAAGAGACCCAGCAACCATGGCATACATTGGCCACTTTTCCCCAACGAAATGATTTAGTTGGGCGATAAAAATAAGAATCGCTAATGCGTTCACAAACCCGATCATAACTGAGCGTGGAATAAATTTCATAATACGCGCCAACTTACACAATCCGATCATTACTTGGATAATTCCTGTCAATATCGTCGCGGCAAACATATATTGAATTCCATGATCAGCAACAAGCGTCACTAGTATAAGTGCCATCGCTCCCGTAGCTGCCGAAATCATTCCTGGCCTCCCACCAACAATTGCAATAATCACTGCAATGGAAAACGATGCATACAACCCGACCATTGGATCCACACCAACAATAAAGGAGAAAGCAATCGATTCTGGAATCAAAGCTAGCGCTACAACTATCCCCGATAGAATATCCGCCCTAATATTACCAAACCATTGTTCTTTTAATGATAAAACTTGCAAAAAAACACCCCTCATCAATAAAAATAGACTTCGAACTCTCATCGAAGTCTAGATGGAAAAAATTATATCATATTATCTGAATACTTTCTAGATTGTATAATTCCTAAGTTAGACACAATTTCCTCTTACTAATAACAAATGCGGATGGAAATCCATTCGCAACCATTAATAGCTTAAAAAGTAAATGCTTGTCCTACTTCATACTTTTCATCTTCCAAAACAAGAATTCCTTTTTCTTGTGGTGCATTTGGAAGCTCCAGCTCACGTGCTGCACAAATCATTCCACTGGATGGTACACCTCTTAGCTCTGCATCCTTAATTAACATTCCGCTTGGCATTACTGCGCCCACTTTTGCAACGACCACTTTTTGTCCTGCTTCTACATTTGGTGCGCCACAAACGATTTGCAATTCCTCCGAGCCCACATCAACTGTACAAATGCTTAGTTTATCCGCATTTGGATGCTTGTCTTTTCCCTTTACATAACCCACAACAAATTTCGGCGTGAAATCAGCTTCTAGTTTTTCTTCGAAACCATTTTTAGCAATGGTCTCATTGATTTTTTCAATGAGGTCTTCATTCAATTCGACTAATCCTTTTGCTTTCACTTGTAGGTAGCTTGATGCGTTAAAAATATTGAATCCACCAGTTTCATTAGTTTCTTCATCATAAATACGAGCTACGTCACCCTTACGGTCAAATGTTTTATTTTCAATTTCTTTTAATGTAATGATCAGCGTATCGCCAATTCCCTCTTCATTATAAAATACGTTCATGTTTCTTTCCCCTTTCACTTATCCGCTTTGCGATTTTTTCCTAAAATAAAAATAGGTTCAAGTTTTCCATTCTCATAAATAAATGACAATGCTGTGATTGGCACATTACCATCAGCGAAAAAATTCATCGTCATTTGCGCTAAAATATCATATCCAGTTTCATTCCGAATATCTGCTATGATGAGTACATCTTGATGCGGTACCGCTACAGCCATATCGCCCTCAATCTGATCTGCCTTCTCCTGCATAAATTTTTCATTCAAAATTCGGCTAGCATCATATCCATCATTCGTGTTTAAAAAATAAAAATCATTTCCTGCTACTGTATCCTTTTTCATGTTGGCAGGTAGTGAACGAACATTAAACCGAGCCATTTCTCGAATTTCCTTCGTATCAAGGCCTTCGTTTTCTATTAATGTTTCATCAAGTAATCGATATGTATTTCCTAAATCAAGTGCATAATAGATCCTTGTTTCTGCCGTATGCTCATCCGTCATGAATGTAATGCCCTCTTCAGATTCAGTTGGAAAAGAGGTTGAACGAATAACAGGATAAACTTTCCTTTCACTTCCTTCAACTTTTTGATCCTTGCCCATCACTTCAATCGCTTCTTCTACATAATAGACAACTTCATCGATCGCTTTTTCCTTCCTGACATGCCACTTCGCAACAATGTCCGATAACGCCACATCAATCCCTTTACCAGTTTCTTCATTTTCAATGCGCAAACTTTCTTTTTCACGATCATATGTGAACGCTCTGCCAGTTTTTTGCAAGCGACTCTCAAGCTCTTTTCTTAATTTACTCTCCGTCAATTTTTTCATTATTCACCCTCCTTGGGCGCAAAATAAGCTATATTACATTTTACAACAAACTCCTTTAGGTCTCAAAGAATCAGATACAATATTAACATCATTTATGCAACTTTAATTTTAATTCTCTTTTTTTAAAACTTTTCCTACCCCAATATCGTTCAACTAGACGAGGTGACAAAATTGATTCCTGACATTGACTTAGTTAAAGAAATAAAAGCGGGAAGTCATTCCGCTATGGAGGTGCTTGTGAAACGCTACTATAAACAAATATATGCTTTTATTTATCGCAGAACAGGAAATAAAGATATTGCCTATGATCTAACCCAAGAAGTATTCATGAAAATGTTGAAAAGCATCCATACCTACAAGGAAAAGGCACAATTTAAATCCTGGCTTTATACACTAGCTGTCAATCATAGCAATGATTATTTTCGTTCTAAAGCATTTCAAGCGACACAAATGACAGACGAACTTAGTGACAGCCATTCTTCTAATGAAAATGTTCCTTATATTTTCGAGAAAAAAGAGAGACGACGAGAAATCATCGATGCCATTAAATCATTACCGGAATTTCAAAGCACAACCATTCTACTCAGATTTTATCATGATTTTAAGATCAAAGAAATTGCTACTATTATGCAGACGAATGATTCGACTGTAAAATCACGCTTGCGGCAAGGAATGGAAAAACTGAAATCTACTTTACAAAGAGGTGACGACAATGAAAAAGCTAAACGATCATGAACTAGAAGAGTGGTTATCCGAATTTGATATTGAATATCCAGACGAAGAAAAAGTCGAAAAAACAATTATGCAATTGCATTCTTATGTACCTAGAAAGAAACCACAACCATTGGCTTATGTAATTCCTGCACCTTTGCGAAATGCCTTTCTAGAATCATTACAATTTTCTCAGACATTTTGGATAAGCAATCTCCTTTATTTATTATTAGGCTTAAGCATTGTTTTTTTGATTGAGGGAGATCCCTATTTAACTTTATTTTCTTTATCCCCCATTCCAATCATTATCAGCCTTTACGAAATATTCCGTAGTAGAGACCAAGGTATGATGGAGCTAGAACTTTCGTTCAAATTTTCAGTATCTAATTTGATCCTTTCGAAACTGACATTGGTGGGGCTCTTTAACCTTGCTTGCACGCTATTGCTGATCTTTATATTTAGCTTCTTTGCAACACCGCTCGTATTGATGGACTTACTGCAATATTGGGCTGCTCCCTACTCAGCAATCGTATCAATTAGTTTGTTGCTATCTATTAAATTTAGAACATTATTCGTAATGCCCATTTCATTGGCCATCATGATTTTTTTAGGCTTGATTGTCGGCAATGTCATTGACATCCATCTAATAGTATCAGAAAAGTTATCCATCGCCGTTCTTTCTTGTGCCATTATCGGAATTGGCTTGGCAATTAGAATGATTAAAAGAGGGGTTTACCATGAATTTAACCATTAATAATTTATCAAAGAAATTTGGAAAACACGTAGCAGTAAATGAACTATCATGCCAATTTACAAATGGCGTATATGGAATTTTAGGTGCAAATGGCTCAGGGAAAACGACGTTAATGAGGATGTTAGCAACAGTCGTCTCCCCTACGGAAGGTACAATCGAGCTCAACGGAGCAAACATTTTCAAGCTGGGGGATCAATATCGGGACCTGATCGGCTATCTCCCCCAACATATTGGGTTATATAAAAATTTCACTGCGGAGAAATTCCTTCTTTATATTGCTGCTTTAAAAGGCTTGGAGAAAAAATATGCCTTGTTGAAGGTAGAAGAATTATTGGAACTTGTCAACCTCACGCATGTCCGTAAAAAGAAAGTCGGATCGTTTTCTGGCGGGATGAAACAGCGGATTGGGATCGCACAAGCACTTTTGAATGACCCGAAAATATTAATTGTCGATGAGCCGACAGCAGGACTTGATCCAAAGGAAAGAATTCGCTTCCGGAATCTATTGTCCACCATAAGTGGGGATAGAATCGTTTTACTATCAACTCATATCGTGTCAGATATAGAATTTATCGCTAAGGAAATCTTAATTTTAAAATCCGGCAAATTGCTGCATAAACGAGATTCACAAGAGCTATTGAAAGAAATAGAGGGAAAGGTTTGGCTTGTTCAAGCTTCAGAGCGAGAAATTCCGACGTACCAAACTGATTTTAAGGTTGGCAATATTATCCGCACAGAGAAAGGTGTGGAACTACGGATCATAAACGATGAACAACCATCGGCTAATGCTATTATTGCCAAAGCAAATTTAGAAGATTTA
This sequence comes from Lederbergia lenta NBRC 16444, assembly GCF_001591545.1. Taxonomy (GTDB): domain Bacteria; phylum Bacillota; class Bacilli; order Bacillales; family Bacillaceae_C; genus Lederbergia; species Lederbergia lenta. The sequence continues at coordinate 463,458 of NZ_BCVC01000001.1, read as the reverse complement.
TATTTATATTTTTTCGAGGAGGACCAAGATGCGGCAATTGCTCAAGTTTGAATTATATAAAATATATCGGCAGAAAAGTATTTACATATTGTTTGGTGTTTTAATGTTAATTATTTCGCTAGGACTGTACATGGATAGGGAGAGTGAACAAGCGAATTATCTCGTTTACAAACAATGGGAGGGAGAAATAACGGCAGATAAACTTGCCTATCTGGATAAGGAGATAATAGAAATTGAGAAGAAAATGGAGTCAGGTATTGAAACACCACAAGAAAGATTGTTATACGGCATTTCAGAATCATTTGCTTATCAACTTGGTAATGCGCATAAGCATGAAAAGCGAATAGCAGATTTGACTGCGATAATCAATACTGACTCAACTTCTTATAAAGAAAGGGCAGCAGAATTAGAAAAAAACATGCTGTCTAAAATTAATATGTCCAAGTTTTATTATGATGCCGGTCCGGCTCAAATAATTGATATGATCTACACTTTTGGATTTGTTATTACCGCCTTTTTAATCATTATTGGGATTGCTCCGATCCTTTCTAATGAATATAGTTCTGGCATGGACCAATTTTTACTTAGCTCAAAATATGGTCGATCTAAAGCAATTACTTCTAAAATAATTGCTTCTGTGATTTTCACATTGTCAGTCATCACCGGATGGGTTGCACTAAATACAGCCGTCTCTGTCTATACATATGGATTCCACGGGTGGAAAGCACCATTGCAATCGATGTTTCAACATTATTTTGCACCTTATCCTATCACTTTAGGTGAGGCCTATCCTATCATGATATCGATGCATCTTCTTGCAGCTCTAGGATTTACTTTAATAGTCATCTGTGTATCGGCTATATGTAAAAGGGGATTACTCTCCCTGCTCGTCTCTGGATTCATTTTCGGGGTACCATTTGCAATAGATGTTGTATTTGAGGATTTGGAAAATATCGTTTGGCTCAACAAACTCTTAAAACTTTCCATCTATCAATGTATGAAAGTAAAAGAACAGTTTGTTGATTTTAGCACGTATAATGTCTTCGGTTTTCCTGTCCTTTATCCGGTCGTAACAGTCCTATTATCTGTGATTACCGCAATCATTTTCTCTTATTTAACAAAATGGATAATGAAGAGGAAACAGGTAACTATTTAATTGCATCACATCAGTAAAAACTGGCAATCTTTTTCGGGGCATCCCCTACAGAAAATCCACACTAGCCCTTGCGATGATAGATTATGGCTGCTCGCTAAGGCTTCTAGTCGATTTAAAACAAGCCCTACGAGAGATCTCATAGGGCTTGTTTTTCATTTCATGCTGATAATCCATTAATAAAATCTTCAATTTCTTCTAATGTTTTGCGATCTTTACTGACAAAGCGACCAGCTTCTTTTCCATTATGGAATGCGATAAAACTTGGGATTCCGAAAATATCAAGTTCTCCGCAAAGATCGATAAATTGGTCACGATCAACTTCCATAAAAGTATATTCAGGATAATCTGCTTCAAGCCTTGGCAATATGGGCTCAATTACTCTGCAGTCTGGACACCAGTCTGCAGAAAACATGAAGATCGTTCTCTCTTCTTTTTTCAATTTCTCGTATTGTTCCATTGATTGCAATTTTTCCAACTTATTTCCCTCCAGTGTTAATTAGCATTTGGCCAGGTTTAATCCAGCCACGCTTTCTCATAAATTCGGATATGATTAAGCTTATCACAGCTGGGCCTATAAGATGGAGTACAATGACTTGCAAAAGCACTTGAACAGAAAAACCCATCGTAGTAAATGTCATGATTTGGCCTACAAAACCACTTGTTCCCATACCAGCCCCTGCTGCATTGCTCGTCATTTTCCATACTGTTGTTCCAATCGGCGCTAAAATTATACCAGCAATAGTCGGTGGAATAAGTATGGCTGGGTATCGAATAATATTTGGCACTTGGAGCATGGAGGTACCAATACCAATTGCAAGCAATCCACCGACCTTATTTTCTCGATAACTCGCAACCGCGAAACCGACCATTTGCGCACTGCATCCAATCGTTGCCACTCCCGCTGCTATTCCATTCAAATCTAACATAAAGGCAATTGCTGCACTAGAGATTGGTGCCGTCAAGGCAAGTCCCATTAATGTTGCCACAAGAATTCCCATGATAATGGGCTTTTGTTCCGTCGCCCATACGATCCAACTTCCAAATGTTGTCATAAACTTCGCCATCGGAGGTCCGATAAATTTAGCCACAGCAAATCCTGCAAATATCGTAACAAACGGCGTTACGATAATATCTACTTTTGTTTCTTTGCTCACCATTTTCCCAATTTCAGTAGATATCACAGCAGCTATATAGGCTCCAGCTGGTCCGCCAAGTGAAGCTCCAGCAGCCCCTGTCGCAACCGCAGCAAAAATAACTAATGGAGGAGCCCCAAGCCCATAGGCAATCGCAACTCCAATTGCTGGTCCCATCAATCCCATCGCCAAGTCGCCCATTTCCATAAAAAATGGCCATGTAAATTGCTCACCAATTGTATGAATAATTAAACCTATAATCAAAGACGAAAAAAGTCCTAATGCCATATAACTGAGTGCATCGATTAAATATGCTTTAGTAGAAACATGCACTCCTTTTCTTTTTAAAAAGTTCTTCATTCTAAAACCTCCTGTAATTCGCTTTACATAACTAGTGTAAAGACAGGTGTATGTTTTGTCTATAACTTTTTTAAAAAATAAGCACTCCCTAGTTACCGGAAGTGCTTGCACAAGCATTATTCATTTATTTTCGTTGAGGAGGCAATTTTCATTAATAACTCAGCGTCTTTGGAAAGATCTTTTAATTCCGACTCAGTCGTGACCTTCACACCACCCACACCAGTAGTTATTTCGTAAAGTCCGTCCCCATCATCCATAATGATTAAATATCCTAATCGATTATCTTTTTTAAAAGTTCGATCGACAAGAATATTTTCTTCATTACTTTTTTCTGTTTTATATAATGCTTCGCTATCCATGTTCTCAAATGGATTATAGAATAGAATATAAGAATGTGAACCTTTTTCCAATATAACATTATTAGGCTCTTCATTTTTAACTACGAGACCTGTCGGTAGATGAAATTCAACCTCGTCTAAAGTTTCATTAATTGGTGATATATTTAAAAATGCTTGTTCAGCACGATTCTCCGCTTTTACTTTTTCCTCTTCAAATGATTGGCCACATGCAGCAATGAAGATAGCTGTAAATGCCATCATCAGGCATAATGTGATTTTTTTCATAATGATCCTCCTTGAGTGATAACTATTTACCATCATACTACTTTGAAAATCTACTTGACAACCCTATTTTATAGTGAAGCATGCAACGGGATTATATTTTCTACTGATGGTAATATGAGGGTATGATAATGGAGGAGGGGAATATTTAATGAGGTTAACCGTTTATTTAGCTGGTGAAATTCATAGTGATTGGCGTACCGAAATGAAAGCGAAGGCAAAGGCTCTCCAGCTTCCTGTCGATTTTGTCGGACCTATGGAGGATCATGATCGCTCCGATGGAATTGGCGCAGAAATTCTAGGTGAACAACCTAATCCTGTTTTTCATGATGCTGCTGCATCTAGTTTTAATAACTTGCGGACAGAAGTATTAATGCAAAAATCGGATATTATCATTGCCCTCTTTGGGGAAAAATATAAACAGTGGAACACAGCGATGGATGCTAGCGCTGCTATTGCTCTTGGAAAGCCGCTTATTTTGATTCGACCGGAGGAACTGCATCACCCGCTTAAAGAGCTCTCTAGTAAAGCAAACACTACGGTCCTAACAGTCAACCAAGCGATTAAAGCACTTGCTTATATTTTTGAATGAACAAGGTCATCGATATCCCTACAACCAGTGGCGATATCGATGAGACCTGACCATTTCAGACTATCTAAGCTGTCCAATAAGCATCTTCATAATATGTATAAACATATCTGCCCGATCGATTGCACCATTCGTAAATATTCCAATTGCCCCTTCGTTGGAGCGCACATTTTTTCGCATACTATATTCATCCATTAAAGGTCCTAACTCTTCACCCGTTCGCAATCGCACAGCAATTTCTTCAGGTAGCTTGATTCTTGCTCCTCCTGCTAAAATCGTTTCCCTTTCTCTCCTTGCTACTGCACCCCAATTGCATAAAAACAATCCGAATGAAGTTTCCATTACTCCACCTTCTAAACCAAAAGCCATATCGATATCAGGATTCCCCAGACAGAATTCCGCTCGATTTATTGCTCCTTGCATCGTCTCTTCGTCAGAAAATGGCATATTGCTCACATTTGATGGAGCATCCACTTGTAATAATGTTGATGTGTACCCCGCATTTATTAATGCTGTTTCTACTGCTTTTACCTTTGCGATATTGCAAGAACCGATAGCGACATTCATTTTCTACTCTCCTCGTTTAATAAATTCAATTCCATTCTTATAGAATCGATAACCTACAAGGGGCTATCTTAACCAATTTTGCGAATAAATAAAATTCGTTCGTCCGCCAGATATTGTGTTTCTCGCCTTTTAGTACTTTGCTTTGATAATGAACGAATGTAAATAACGCCCACATTTTATAATAAACACTTATACTTATATTATAATGGATGATGCGATTTTGTTGTATCAAAAATAAGGCTGTCCTGCAGTCAATAGATTTACTGACTACAGGAACAGCCTTATTTTAATACATCTTTAACTTTTTACAGCACCATCTGTAATACCCGCAATAAATTGCTTACTAAATAAAAGGAATACAATTAATATTGGGATTGTGGCCATAAATGTACCAGCAAGGATCATAGAGTAATCTGTAAAATAAACATCGTTAAGTGTCCTCAATGCAATTTGAATGGTATGGGCGCTTTTATCTTTTAATACAATGAGTGGCCATAAAAAGTCATTCCATGCTCCCATGAATGTGACAATTCCAAGTGTTGCTAAACCTGGTCGGACTGCAGGAATAACGATATTCCAATATGTTCTAAAATTGCTACACCCATCAATTCTTGATGCCTCGATAAGTTCGTATGGTACTGCTGATGAAATAAATTGTCTCATCCAAAACACCCCAAAAGCAGAGACCATTCCTGGAACGATAACTGCTCTTACATCATCTAACCACCCTAATGCACTAACAATCATAAAGTTAGGAATAAGCCCTAATTGAGGAGGAATCATCATTGTAGCAAGCAAGAAAATAAACAATCCATCCCGCCCTTTAAATTCTAACTTTGAAAATGCAAAACCCGCTATGGAACAAAAGAATAAAACCGATAACGTTATCGCTGATGAGATAATCAACGAATTCAAAATAGCACCAAAGAAATCAATTCGTTCAAATACTAGTTTTGCATTTTCAATAAAATTAGCCCCTGGTATTACAACAGGCGGAAATTTATTTATCGCATTTGTTGTATTTGACCCTATAACAAACATCCAATAAAAAGGGAATATTGAAATTAAAGTGCTCAAGGTAATAAATACATACAATAATATTTTTGGTATTTTTTTTTCTCCTACTTCTTTCACAATGCCATCCCCCTTCTTAAACTGATTTGATTCTTTTTGTAAGCAATACATTTATAAGAGAGAAAATAATAATAATAATAAATAATAACCAAGCAATTGCTGCAGCATATCCAAAAGAAAATCTTGTAAATGCTTCTTGATACAAATACAATGTTACCGTTAAACCTTGATTACTACCTCCAACTCCAAATAACAAAGGTTCGGTAAAAATTTGCATACCCCCAATTGTTGATTGAAGCACAGTAAATATGATAATAGGTTTTAATAATGGAACTGTAATATAAAGCAATTGTTGCATTTTGTTTGCTCCATCAATAATCGCAGCTTCATATAAATCTTTTGAAATCCCTTGTAAACCAGCAAGATAAATTATCGCGTTATATCCTACCCAACGCCACATTACCATGGCTGAGATCACAACATGCGTTCCAATATAAGAGCCCGCCCAATGAATTGGATCTATTCCTATAAAAGATAATAGATAGTTAATAACCCCATATTTTGTACCAAACATAGCGGAAAAAACAATGGCTACAGCAACAATGGAAGTTACATTAGGCATGAAAATTCCTAACCTAAAAAATGCTTTTCCTTTTAAAAATGCCTGATTTAATAAAAATGCAATAACTAATGCAGCCATTAATTGAGGAATGGTAGATAACGCCCAAATACTAAAAGTATTACCTACAGCCTTCCAAAATAAAGGATCGTTCGTAAATAAGAGTTGATAATTTCTGAATCCTACAAATTCCTTACTCCCCAATATATCCCACTTATGAAACGAAAGATACGCCGTAAATAATAGCGGAAATACCCCAAATACACCAAATAAAATAAAGAATGGAGATATAAATAAATACCCAGATCTCCTATCCGCAGATTTTTGACTATATTTCCTCCCTCTTATATTAATACTTTCTTGAATAGCTAGTTTTTTCTCCACATAGATACCCCCTTCTAAAAGTGTTATATATCGTAATATCAAATCCCATTCCACTTTATTTATTTCGAGACAAACATCTTCTCCAGAGAAGTTAAAACAAATAGTTGACACTTAACGTTTAGAATGAAGAGGCAGTAAGCGATACACTGCCTCTTCATTCATTAGTTCTTTTAGCGTTCAACCTGCCTTTTAACTTCTTCCATTGCTTTATCCCAAGCATCATCAGCTTGTTCCTGTCCATCCGCAATCGTAATTAAAGCATCTCCCATAATCGTATTAATTGTCCCTGTATCTGGTCCACGGTATACATATTTCACCTTTTCAGCTGCTTCAGAAAATATAGCTCCTAAATCATCACGATTAAAAAAGTCATCAGCTAGATTTTGTACGTCAGGTTCTTCATAAATACTCGGGGTAGAAGGAAAGTTTCCACTCTTTTGAAATATTTTCAGTTGAGTTTCCGCAGACATTAGCCATTTGATAAACTCATAAGCCTCTTGCGGATGTTTGCCTTGTGCAGGCAGAGTTAACAACGACCCTCCCCAGTTTCCTGATCCACCAGGCATAAGCGCAATATTCCACAATCCTGCGGTATCTGGCGCATCACTTTTAATATTTTGCAACATCCATGGCGGGAGAAATACAGTAGCAAAATCTCCTGCAGCTAACGATGCAGACCATTCGGTAGTTCCACGTTCTGTATTGTTATGAATATCCATAGCTTCAACTGAATAATCCCACGCGTTTTTAATTAATTCACTATTTTCGATGATTAATGTACCATCGTCATCATAATATTGCTTTTCACCTTGTTCTCTTGCAGCGGCATATAAATCCGCTACATGGTTAAACATATTTTTTCCAGTAGCTGCCTTTAATTTTCTTCCAGCTTCGATATAATCTTCCCATGAGCTCAATTGTGCTGACACCTCATCTGGATCTGTCGGAAGTCCAGCTTCTTCAAATATATCAACACGATATGCCATTGCCATTGGTCCCACATCTGTCGGTATACCTAGTACTACTGATCCATCGTTAGTAGAAGCTTCTCTCCAACGCCACTCAAGATATTCATCTTTTATATCCGCAGCTCCATAATCTAATAAATTAAAGAAATGCTTACTATTTTCTTTAAATTTCTCAATATATCCTGATTCAACCCCAGCAATATCAGGTGCACCAGAGCCTGCCCCTAATGTTGTAAGAAGATTTTGGTGATGGTCACTGTACTCTGCTTCTTGGACCTTAATTTTGATATTAGGATTTAGCTCTTCGTATTCTTTAATATAATCATCCATGCCCATCCCCGGCCATAACCACATCGTTAACTCTATTTGACCACCTGACTTGCTAGAGTCGTCTGATCCTGCCTTATCTGAAGATGAGCAGGCAACTAAACCGAAGATCAATAACATAAAACTAATCATGAGAGCAAATCTTTTCATTTTGATACCCCTTTTCATTTTTTTATCTTAAAAATCCATAAAAACCATCCTTTGTTTTTTATGGATTTAATAAGTATTTAATAAGGTTTCGATCAAATATTTACGTTGCTTCTCAAGTCCTCTAATTTATAAAGCGCTTACAATACTGCTAATTATATTCCTAGTCTACCAATTACTGGGTAGCAGTTAATATATTACCATACTAGCATTCTAAAAATCCAACTGTCAACTAATTATTCTAAATATTATAATTAAATAGAATGAATAGATTTCCCCTTTTCGACTTATCATTTTTCGTACGATCTTTAGCGCAATTGTACAAGAGAATCAATGCTTCTACATGGAAAGTATAAGCAAAATCCCAGTAATCTAATAGTACCAAAATAGCGACAAATAGCCCCCCTTAAGCAAGTAATTTGTTAATAGGGGCCATTTTGAACGTGAGTATAATAAGCTCCAATAAGAGCATGTTTACATGAATTTTAAGTAATAACCTTTAGTATTAGTTAAGCCATAGGGGGAAATCTCTATTTATTGCTAATAATTGAATCAACTGTTGTACGATCACTAGCTTTTACCAACTTAACGATCATTTCTTTTGCCGCCGCATAATCATCTACATGAATAATGGAAGCATGTGTATGGATATAGCGAGAACATATACCAATTACACCACTTGGCACCCCATCATTTGCTACATGTACTCGGCCTGCATCTGTCCCACCTTGAGAAACAAAATATTGATACGGGATGTCATGTGTTTCAGCCGTATCGAGGATAAATTCACGCATTCCCTTGTGTGTCACCATGGAACGATCATAAATCCGCAATAGCGTTCCCTTACCAAGCTGTCCGAATTCCTTGTGATCACCTGACATATCATTAGCGGGGCTTGCATCAAGTGCAAAGAAAATATCAGGTTGGATCATATTGGCCGCAGTTGCAGCACCACGCAGTCCAACTTCTTCCATTACAGTTGCACCAGAATAAAGCACATTAGGGATTGTTTCTTCTTGGAGTTCCTTTAACAATTCTATCGACAATCCACATCCATAACGGTTATCCCATGCTTTTGCCATAATTTTCTTGGGATTTGCCATCGGAGTAAATGGACAGATAGGTACAATCTGTTGTCCTGGTTTAATGCCAATTTTCACAGCATCCTCTTTATCATCGGCACCAATGTCAATCAGCATATTTTTCACATCCATCGGCTTTTTCCGTTGATCGTCACTCAATAAATGCGGAGGAATAGAACCAATTACACCATTAATCACGCCCTGCTCAGTAATGATATGAACGCGCTGTGCTAACAACACCTGGCTCCACCAACCGCCAAGTGTTTGAAAACGAATCATGCCATTCTCCGTAATATTCGTCACCATAAATCCAACTTCATCCATATGTCCGGCAACCATGACTGTCGGTCCGCTTTCATCTCCAACTTTTTTGCCAAAAATACTGCCAACCCTATCCTGGACAATTTCATCAGCATACATTTGAAGCTGTTCACGCATAAAATTTCGAACCGCATGTTCATTTCCTGGGGTACCAGGTAGTTCAGTCAATGTTTTAAATAAATCCAGTGTATCCTTATTCATTCGTATCCACTTCACTTTCCGAATTGATAGTTCACATTTTACAGAACTTTCAACTTCAAAGCCATAAATCTGTGCTTCTTCAGTCGAATAAATAGGTTTATTCCTGTATACTGAAGCTAGGAATAAACTGTGGAGGTGCAATATTTTGAATTGGAAAACATTCCTTACCGGAGCTTGCGCCGGGTTAATTGGCGGATATCTCCTTCGTACTAAAGTAAACGATAAAATGCCCATCTCTGGAGAAAAAGTGCTTGCTAACGTAAAACAAGCATTCAAAAAAGAAGGACGCATTGACGGTTCATGGTTACAAATGAAACCGGAAGATTACCAAAAATATGCGATTAAGACAAAAATTTATCGTGGTGGAATTACGACGAATACTAACGGCACTCGTCAGCAATTTGAATTTATTGCTGATGCTTATACAGGAACGGTACTAAATGTGTATCCGATTTAAGGAAAAAACACCTAAAACAGAGTAAGTTAACTGTTTCAGGTGTTTTTTATGTTTATACCTATTCGTATTTTTATCATTGTATCGTTTTGGCTTTTTATAATTAACCTTGCTTTCTTTCTCTTTTCACCGCTTCCACGATATTGCCTTCTTCATCCCACTTAAGCGCCCGATAATGGCCATCATGATAAAAAGTAAACCAGTCTTTCGATTTCATTGTAGCTGGAATCCATTCCTGTTTCGCTTGGATTGAATCCATTGGATAATCGTCATATGCGAGGACCCATAATACGTTCTGGTGAGCATGTGTCGGCATAAGATCGCCCATATGGACGAGGCGTTCCCCGTCACTTTCAATTGTAATAATACAGTGACCGTCACTATGACCTCCTGTGTGAATCATCTTGATATCATGTTCAATTTCCTTTTCATCAGTAAAAGTTTGCATCTGATCAACAATCGGCTCCCAGTTTTCTTTCCAATACGTATTTCTTGAACGTATATTGGGATTACGCATTTCATTCCATTCAATGTCTGATGCATAAATAACGGCATTTGGGAACATTGAAATTAATCCATTCTCTGTACGTTTTGTTAGCCCGCCAGCATGATCAAAATGCAAATGAGTCATACAAATGATGTCTATATCTTGTGGTGTTAATTCTAACTCAGCCAATGATTCCACTATTTTCGACTCTTCCGTCACCCCATAATTTCGCTTTTGCTTATCTGATAACTTCCCATAACCTAGACCAGATTCAATCAATATATTCTTTCCATTCATCTGCAAAAATATTGGGTCTGTCCTTAGTTCAATCTGATTTTTCTCATTCACAGGATATTTTCTTGACCATAAAGGTTTCGGTACCACACCAAACATAGCCCCTCCATCCATAAAAGTGTCTCCACCATTCAACCAAGTTAGCGTTAAACTTCCGAGTTTCAACGTCTCCATCATGTCACCCTCTCGCTCTCTTTTCCATGATTGTAACATTATTAACTATTTTAGAAATGACAAAAAAACTGATGATTGAAGATCATCAGTCTAACTTATTTTGATATTTTACTTCACAACGATAAATGGGATGCCCTTTAGCTGAAAACTTCTCTTCGTATTCTGTCATAATATTGCCTTCACATTCACTGTTATGCAAATCAAGACTAACATATGTTAATAAAAGTCCATATTTAGAAAAACTCATTAATGAGTATTCAAAAAGTCCCCGATTATCTGTTTTAAAGTGAATTTCTCCCCCATTTACAAGAACATCTTCATATACTTGTATAAACGATTCAAACGTTAGACGACGCTTTTCATGACGTTTTTTTGGCCATGGATCGGAAAAATTTAAATAAACACGCTCTACATCACTTTTTGCAAAAAACTTCCGTAAATCTTCTCCGTTTGTATTTATTAATTTTACATTTGGCAGCTCAGCATCAATAAGTCTATCTAATGCAGCAACAATGACACTTTCTTGTAGCTCTATTCCAATATAATTAATTTCCGGATTGGCTTTTGCCATTTCTGTAATAAAGCGGCCTTTACCTGTTCCTACTTCAATGTGTACTGGAAAGCCATTATCAAACAAAGTACACCATTTCCCGTAATATTGTTTGGGATTTCCAATAACATATTGGGGATAACTTTCTATTTTTTCTTTCGCCCACGGTTTATGTCTTAAACGCATCTTTCATGCTCCTTCTTTTATAAAATGAAACCTTTATTTTATCTATGAATAATCATTAGTCAACTGTTTCATACTAGCATTACGTTCATCAGAAAGGAAGTTAAAAATGTCTCTTACTCATAATAATCAAGTTCAATTATTGGAAGATATTTTAAATAATCATTTAGAAGATTGTTGTGGAACTGTTTCTGAATGTCAGCAGCTAGAACGACTTGTCCAATCATTAATGGAAAACCAAGCCGTCCCTGAACAAATGAAACCCCTTCTAGAAAAAGTATACAGTTACTGCCAAGAAGGAAGCCAGGCTGCTAATCTCGACAACCATATTCATTCACATCAAGAAGATCTTTCCCAATGGGTCGGAGAAATCGACACTTATTCATCGCTACTTTAATTGTGAATAATACATATTCAAATTTTAAATACAAAAACGAGAAAGCAAATATGCTTTCTCGTTTTTGTATCCTTATGAAAAGTTAATTATATACAATACCGCCGTCAATCATAATAGATTGGCCAGTCATATAATCGGAGTCTGGAGATGCCAAGTAAGAAACAAAGTTTGCCACATCTTCCGGTTCTTGTGTCCGGCCCAGAGCAATACCTTCCGCGAATTTCTTGAAGGCTTCTCCTTTTTTCAGTCCCATATACTCAACCATGCCTGCATCAATCCTATCCCACATCCCCGTTCCAACAATTCCAGGGCAGTATGCATTCACTGTGATTTTATCTTTTGCTAGCTCTTGTGCGGCAGCTTGTGTGAATCCACGAACAGCAAATTTTGAAGCAGAATAAGTACCTAACATAGAAAATGCTTGATGTCCTGCAATACTACAAGCATTAATGATTTTACCACCTTTTTCTTGCTTCTTCATTTGCTCTGCCGCAGCTTGGATGCCATATAGCACACCAAATACATTTACTTGAAAAACCTTTTCCAACTCTTCTGGTTGAACATTAACAAGTGGATCTACCTGTTCTATTCCCGCATTATTAATAAAAACATCGACGCTCCTGAACTTTTTAACAGCTGTTTGCACTAATTCCTTTTGATCCTCTGGTATGGATACATTTCCAACAAATGAAGCAACATTTATATTTTGTTCTTTGAATTCTTTAACTGTGGCACTTAGCACTTCTTCGTTCATATCACTTAGTACAATTGCAAAACCATCGTTTGCTAATCGCTTTGCTATACCTTTACCAATACCTTGTGCGCTTCCAGTGATAACTGCCGTTTTTTGATTTCCCATTAGGCTACATCTCCCAAAATATATTTGTTTTTCACTTAATATTTTCTTATATAAGATGTGCTAAACCACCTTACAATAAACCTAAAAAAACGAGAAAGCCAAAGCTTTCCCGTTTCTTCTATAGGATTATTGTACTGTTGCTTCCCGCATTTTCTTGAATATACCCCTATCTTTCAAATTGTTCATGGCAGCCGGAACTAGAAATCTGTCTACTCCGTAATATGCTGTACCTTTTGCGACAAACAATAGGATTATTGCTAGTGCTAACAAAACTGGATTTGTGCTGATCGTACCAGCCATTAAGAAGTTTAAGTTCATAAATGCTCCTGCTACTAAAGCCGGGATTGTAAGTGCACCTAGGATTAACCCTACCCCGATCAGTACTTCTCCCCAAGGAATTAAAACATTAAATAACTTAACGTTTGGCAATGCAACTGTTTCGACGAATCCAGCGTACCATCCTTGTACGATAGGTGCTTCACCACCCGCTTTTGCAATTGTGCCAGTAAGAAATCCAGTTGCGTCAAAAGCACCTAATTTATGCCAACCTGCTTGCAACCATTGCACACCTAGCCAAATTCTTAATGCACCCCAGATCATTGCTACCCAACGATTTTCATACCACTTTGTCATTACATTCACTCCTTTAATTATTGTGTAAATTCTTGTGAAGTAATTCACATAATTTCTTAAAAAAATATAATTTCTTTTGTCAGCTGATTCATGTTACTTTGTTGTGAGTTATTTCACATATTCTTTACACTCTTAATATACTACGTTTTTGCTTCACAAGCAAGTGTATGTGAACTATTTCACAAATGTGACACAATGTGCACTTAGTGTTTTTAACAATTCAACAAAAGGATTGGAGAACCTCTTAAAGTTTTTAAAAAACTAGAAACTCATATTCTCAGCTTAAACGATAAAAGCCTTTTCCTCATCTTGCTTGAGGATAGGCTCAAAATTAGGATACACTGATTTTTAGCAACAAGAGCATCGTTTTATTTTGTAAGTTTATATGCCTCTTCTTTTGGATGATCTAATTGCATTTGTTCAAGCTCAAGTCGTAGTTTTTCTGTTTCAAGTAAAAAATTTTCGTGTTTAAGTTTTTCTAGTTCTATTTCTTCCTTAATAATGTTGCTTTTAGTTTTGGCACTCTTTTGAACATGATCTGTCACTATAGCGATAATAGGTATGGAAAAAATCATCACAACTGCAATTATTCCCGTCAAGAAAAACACCTCATTCATCATTATCTCTTACCTTTAAGTATAATGTATTTTCTGAATAAAATAAATATATCTAGCGACTAATTTTTTCTAGAATAGTTCTCTCTCTTTCTAATCCAAAGGCTCAATACTCCTCCATAAATAAAGTGATGCATAACTTAAGTATGGTTGCCATTCTGTACTATATTTATGTATTTCTTCTATCGTTGGTTTTCTTTCCAATTGAAACAACATCTTAATTGCTTTTTGAATACCTATATCCGCACTTGGAAAAAGATTCGGTCTCCCTAAACCGAACAACAAAAAGTTCTGTGCAGTCCATGGACCAATTCCTCGTATCTTCACTAATTCCTTTATGATATCCTCGTCTGGAAGAAGTATTATTTTTTCTAGATTTAACTGGCCTTTGACGAGTTGCTTCGATAAGTCAATAATATATTCCGCTTTTCGTTGGCTAAACTTTAGCTGCCTTAATTGCTCCATCTCCAATTCGGCAACCTTTCTAGGAGTAGGATAAAACGGGACTCCTTCTAACTGAAAACCGAATGTTTTCACGAACTGCTCTGTAAGTGAAATAGCAAATGTCATATTGATTTGCTGATGGATTATAGATTTCACCAAATTTGAATATAAGGAGAAATCAAGTATAACCGGTGTTCCACGGTGAATATTGAAAAGATTTTTTAAAGTAGTTTGCTTAAAATGTTCATGGATATTTTTCAGGGAAACATTCCATTGAAAAATAAAGCTGATTTTTTCTAATACGCTTTCTTTTGTTAGTGCATCAAAACCAGTTACAAGAAACGCTGGTTCCTCCGTTGTGCCGATTGCCTTTACTGTTGCAACTTCCGGAGTCGTTCCGTAAATAGGTACCTTCACTGTCCTTTCCTCGCGATCTACAATATGAAGCGGGTCCATCGAAAGCCTGCTCAAGGCTAGATCAAAATGATAAGGACCATCAACCTTCACCATTTCCTCCCACATAAATTTCCACCCCTACTTTATCATTTTAAAAAGTATATATATGTCTATACTACCTTTCCTGATTTTATCTCAAATAAAAGAAAACTTCCCGTTCTTCACCATCCATCTAAGGGTCATAGAGCGGAAAGAGCTTCTTATTGACTATGCAAGAACGGAGCAATATAACTGAAAAGAGAAAGCCTAGTTGATTGAAGCTTGAATCAACGCCGATCCACTCTCACGTTAATTGTAGGCATTTACTTAATAATATTGGAGAAGGCCACTTAACTACAGGTAAGAAGGGGACGCCTGCAGCCAAATCATAGCAGACATAAGCTAAAAAACAAAAAAGGAAGGACATCCAAAAAATCAACTACTGCGATTTTTTGAATTGTCCTCACCTTTTTCTTATAAATACTTCATTCCTTTTCAATTCGACAAGAGCGGATTTTTCAACTTCTCTTTGAACATATATTCATCAAGGCTTTTAAATACGTATCCTCTTTTCTTCAAATCCTTTATGACTCGTTCTAAGGCGTCTGCATTGTCTTTCGATACGGTGTGTAGCAACATAACAGATCCTGGGTGGACTTGTGCCATGATGTTGTCATAAGAATACCTCCAACCCTTTTGTTCATTAGTAAGCCAATCCTTAAAAGCGAGTGACCAGAGAACATGAACATAGCCCTCTTCTTCGGCAATTTTCATTGATTTTTCACTTAAAATTCCCCGTGGAGGCCGTAGATACTTCATATCTGTTTGACCAGTTAATTTTTCTGTTTCCTTCTTCACCTTAGCGAGTTCTAATCTTATCTTGTCCTCACTAATTTGGGTCATATCAGGATGGCTCCACGAATGGTTTCCAATAATATGTCCTTCATCAGCCATTCGCTTTGTTAAATCTGAAGCACTTTTCAAATAATGACCAGTAACAAAAAACGTTGCTGGGACCTTTTCTTTCTTCAAAATATCAAGAATTTTCCCTGTGTAACCATTTTCATATCCATTATCAAATGTTAAATATACTATTTTTTCATCTGAATTTCCTTTATAAAACCCACCATATTTATCGAGCAATTGATCGTACTCACTTCCTGCGTCTGCTTGCTGTTCATTTTTTGCTTTTTTGAATCCCCAATGAATTGGTTGATTTGATATTGCGTGTGCGCTTGCAGCATAAATGAAAATCACGAGCACAATTGGAACAATCATTTGCCAACTTTTCATCTAATCCTATTCCTCCTTTCACTCTTTTCCTATTAGATTTTTCTATTGTAGCTAAATCATACGTAACAAAAAAAGGGACCAAGTAAAAATGATACAATACCATTTCTACTTGGTCTCTATTTAGCTTGATCCCTGAAATCCAAAGTTCAAATGCCCTTGTAGTGGAATCCAAGCACCAATCGATTGAGACGTAACATTTTTAACGTCAATTTTTCGTTTCGTTCCTTTGATAACTAAATACACTTCACCATAAGTAACTTTTCCCTTTTCATGGATAGCTGGTGCATAGGTATATAAATATCCTAACTGCCCTTGGCCTATATTGTAAACTTGATGATGTTTTGTTCCTCGTCCTATCACTGTTTCAAACGTGAGTGGCAAATTCGTTTTTTCCATTGCACTTAATAATATCATTTTCTGTACGTCTTCTACTTGTGGCACTTTAGCAGTAAGTCCACCTTTAATGGACTTCTGCGCTTCCTGTACGTAATTGATTTGATAATTTGCTGTTCCTTGCCTATTATCGTAAAAGTTAGTATTGATTTTCTGGTATTGCCAATTAGGTTCAGTTCCATTTGATTTATAGCTCAACGGCCATTCCCCTAAATAAATCGTAGCTCTCATTCCTAATGAAAACGGTGATTTATTAATAGCAGATTCGTTTAGGATCTTAATAAGGTTTGGATTATCAATTTTCACTTTGGATGTTTCAAGCAATTCTTTTGTAAAATCACTCGGTTGTAAATAGGATAGATTCTCTTCCGCTTGTGGCATGGTATTTTCTTTTTCTATATTGATTACTGAACCTGGCAACTTTAAGCTAGTTGATTTACTTTCAGCTGATGAGGTTGATCCGTAACCAATCACAAAAAATAATATGATACATAAGTGAATAACATGTGTATGCCATTTCATAAGGGTAAACTCCTTTCATCAAACAACGGATAAACCGTCCATTACCCCTTATGATTTTCCTAAACTAGTTTGATTATCCCTATCACAACAAATAAAAACCAATTGCCATAATAAAGTATGCAGCGAGTAATGTTGCACCTTCAAACCAGTTTGATTCTCCATCGTTAGCGATTACGATGGATAAAAGTACAGCCGTAACCATAGCGACAATTTCAGGTAATGTAAATATAAGTGGCATGGAGGCTGGGAAAAATAAAGAAGCTATAACAAGTATCGGCGCCACGAACATCGCAATCTGTAGGGTCGATCCAACTGCTATCTCAACTGCAACATCCATTTTATTTTTAAAGGCCATTAAGATAGCCGAAGCATGCTCAGCTGCATTACCAACAATTGCTACAATGATTACCCCAATAAATAATTCACTCCAACCAAATTTTTCACCTACTGCTTCAAACGTGTGAACAAGGCGTTCAGAAGTATAAGCAACAGCAAGGGTTGAGAGCGCTAAAATAATAGTCGCCTTCACTTTGCTCCATTCTGGGACTTCCTCTATTTTTTCCTCCGATTCTTGCGCCTGGTATACACCACGGTGTGTAACAAGTTTAAAAAATAAGGCAGCTAAATACAGAACAATCATGATAATAGAAATTCCGACACTTAAATTAATTGTTTTTTCTGGATTCATCCCTTGGGAAAAAACTTCGGGAATCACAAATGCGACAATTACCGCAAACATGAGTAAACCTGAATTATGTCTAGCATCAAAAACATTGAATAACTGCCGCTTATATTTCATTCCCCCAATGAAAAAAGACAATCCACCTACGAGCAAAAGGTTTCCAATTACAGAACCAGTCAGGGAGGCAAGCACTACTCCTATTAGACCTGCCTTTAAGGCAAAAATAGAAATAATCAACTCGACAGCATTTCCAAATGTAGCATTTAATAATCCGCCAATACGGGGACCAGCAACAATTGTTAAACTCTCGGTAGCCCTGCCCATAATGCTTGCGATCGCAATGATTGTCAGACAATAAACACCAAACATTACTACGCTTGGAAAATGTAGTAGCGAACCAATCACAGATAATGGAAATCCAATAGCAACCATGATTAAAAATATTTTATTCATCATATTTATCCTCCAAGTCAAACAGCGTCTATTCGATAATCTTAAATGTTTCTGTTACTTCAATTGAGCCAAGGACGGATTGTACCATTGAGCAATTCTTTCTCGTAAGATTCATTGCTCTCACAATTTTCGCTTCATTAAGTTGTTTTCCTTTTATATCAAAATGAATTTTTATTGATTCAATACGATTAGCTTTTTCTATATTCCTGATCGCATCAGCTTTAATCTGAATATCTTGCACTTCCATTCTCATTTTCTCTAATATTTTCCGTAATACACCGCCGCTACATACCGCTACCGATGAAACAAGTAATTGGTATGGCTTAATTCCATATTTTTCATCCCCAGAAATATCAAGTCTTCCATAGGAAAAATCCCCGTAAAAACCGCCATCCTTCATGTTAAATTCCACTTTCATCTCTCCCTTTATTCTTATTTTCGATGATTATATCAACTTTTCCCTTAATTTTTATTTTTAATCTTCCATATTCATCTTGATATTCGCGCCTTTTGCTATTAGGCTGAAAAAGATAAACTAATTACTACTCGGGAGAATTGATGATGAACAAACAACAGAAAATACAATTTTGGATTTTAATTGGAATCGTAGCCATTTCCGGTTTTTCACAAGGTATGCTGCTCCCTCTAGTTGCAGTAATTTTTGAAAAGGCTGGATTACCTTCCTCTCTAAATGGATTGAATGCTATTGCTTTATATATTGGAATATTACTCGCCTCTCCTATTATGGAGACACCACTTAGAAAAATCGGCTACAAGCCAATGATATTAATTGGTGGGTTCACTGTAGCTATTTCCTTATTTCTTTTTCCATTTTGGCAATCATTTTGGTTTTGGTTTGCCCTTCGTTTTTTTATTGGCATTGGCGATCATATGCTTCACTTCGCTTCCCAAACATGGATTACTTCTTTTTCTCCGCCGGAAAAAAGAGGTAGAAATATTTCTTTATACGGATTGTTTTTTGGACTCGGTTTTGCTGCCGGTCCTTTTATGACAAGACTTGTAGAAATAAATGAATCCTTGCCTTTTCAAATTTCAGCAACCATTGCAATTGTCGCCTGGATAGCTGTATTTTTTGTGAAAAATGAATATCCTGAGAGTGGAATGGGAAATGCCACTATATTAGGGACTTTTCAGCGCTTTGGCCAAGTATTTAAATATGCATGGGTCGCTTTTCTTCCCCCTTTTGGTTATGGATATCTAGAAGCGTCATTAAACGGAAATTTCCCTATCTATGCTTTACGGATGGGAATTACAATTGAATCCGTCTCTATACTTTTACCAGCATTTGCAATCGGAGGAATTGTATTTCAATTACCACTAGGTATGTTAAGTGATAAGTATGGTCGCCACAATATTCTTGTGTGGACGATGCTTGTTGGATTTATTAGCTTTACAGTGGCAGGATTCGTTGGAAACTCTAATGTAGCTATATTCCTTTGTTTCTTCATAGCTGGAATGGCAGTTGGTTCTTCTTTTTCCCTTGGAATCAGCTATATGACCGATCTATTGCCTAAACATCTACTCCCCGCAGGCAATATTATGTGTGGGATATTATTTAGCATAGGTAGTATGATGGGACCTTTATTGGGAGGGATTACACTACAATTTACCAGTGGTCACAGTTTTTTCTATGTTATTTCAATCATACTCTTAGGAATTTTCTTTGCGTTAATCTTATTTAAACAAAAACAAGTCTTATCAAATTAATTAATTCACATTTTATAATAATTACGATATAATAATTAATATAGTTATTATTCAATTCAGCATTGCTGTCGCCTCTTTTCAGGCGACAGCTTTCGTCATTTAATAAGGGTATTGAATATGATTATTTTTCTCAATTACTCGAAGGAGGGATTAGCAATGCCTCAAGGTAAAACGATTATTATTTCGAATACGTCACATTCTATACCTCCAATATTATTAAAATTATTACCTCATCTTGAATTAGTTGCTGCCATAATAAGCGGTATACTCATTCTATCTGGATGGTTTGCCAGTAAAGCCAGTAGTGATTCTCTCTCCATTATTTTACTCCTGCTCGCTTTTCTCATTGGCGGTTTTGCTAAAGCGAGGGAAGGCATAGCGGAAACAATCAAGGACAAGGAACTTAATGTTGAAATGCTAATGATTATTGCAGCGGTTGGCTCTGCAACAATAGGCTATTGGGTGGAAGGCGCTATATTAATATTTATATTTTCATTAAGTGGTGCCCTTGAGACATATACGATGAATAAAAGCCATAAAGAGATATCTACCCTTATGGATATCCAGCCAGAAAATGCTTTAAAGATAACAAATGGAAAAGAGGAACTTGTTGCTATTACAGAACTCTCTGTTGGTGATCACGTGCTAGTGAAAGCAGGAGAACGTA
Source organism: Lederbergia lenta NBRC 16444 (assembly GCF_001591545.1). Lineage (GTDB taxonomy): Bacteria > Bacillota > Bacilli > Bacillales > Bacillaceae_C > Lederbergia > Lederbergia lenta. The sequence goes on along the minus strand of NZ_BCVC01000001.1, from coordinate 442,648 downwards.
TCCCTGCGGATGGAAAAATAATCAAAGGACAAACAACAGTAGATGAAGCCACTATTACAGGTGAATCGTTACCGGCATTTAAGAGTATTGGTGATGACATATTTACAGGTACTGTAAATATAACTGGTTCTTTCACTGCAGAAGTCACAAAGAAAAGCAATGAAACTCTATTCCAAAAGATTATTGAACTCGTGCAAAATGCACAAAGTGAAAAATCACCTTCCCAACTTTTCATTGAAAAATTTGAAGGAACTTATGTTAAATTAGTTTTGCTTATCGTTTTACTCATGATGTTCCTTCCTCACTTTGTACTCGGTTGGTCTTGGACAGATACATTTTATAGAGCAATGATATTACTTGTAGTTGCATCTCCGTGTGCATTAGTTGCTTCAATTATGCCTGCTTCCTTATCCGCAATCTCAAATGGTGCTAGGCACGGCATATTATTTAAAGGTGGCGCACATTTGGAAAATGTAGGTAATGTGAAGGCTATTGCATTTGATAAAACAGGAACATTAACGAAGGGACGACCAGAAGTAACAGATTTTATTTTGAGAACAAATGGAGACAGTACGCAAATAGAACTGGCGGTTGCTTCTATTGAAAATGAATCGAATCATCCCTTAGCTCAAGCAATTGTTCGATATGTGACAAACAAGCATGAATCCAAATTATCCCCCCCTGAAAGTGTAGAAGATGTTGCCGGATGGGGAATAAGATCAGTCATCGCTGGTGAAGAATGGCTTGTTGGAAAAGCCGATTTCGTCGGGAAAAGAGATGCAGCTACATTCGCCGAAAAATTTGGGAAAAGACTGGAACAAGAGGGAAAGACCCTTGTTTTCGCTAAGGATCAGTACGGGGTAGCAGCAATGATTGCATTAAAAGATATTATTCGACCTGAAGCAAAAAAAGCTCTCACGAATCTTAATGCTATCGGGGTAAAAACGATTATGTTAACTGGTGACAGTGAAAACACGGCAAATGTTATTGCTAATGAAATCAATCTTGGTAATTACATCTCCGATTGCTTACCCGAAACGAAAGTAAACCACCTTAAAAAGCTTAAAGAAAAATACGGCGTGATTGGGATGGTGGGAGATGGAATAAATGATGCACCAGCACTTGCCACAGCTGATATAGGCATCGCTATGGGTCAAGGCTCAGATATTGCCCTCGAAACTGCTGATGTCATTTTAATGAAAAATGAACTAGCAAGGATCGAACAGGTAATTCTCCTCTCAAAAAAGATGAATCGGATCATTAAACAGAACATCTTTTTCTCTATCATTGTCATATTAGCTTTAATTGCATCCAATTTTTTTGCACTAATTGATCTCCCTATTGGTGTAATTGGACATGAAGGCAGTACAATTCTAGTTATTTTGAATGGATTAAGATTATTACGTTCGTAAAAAAGCACTTGCTCCGTCATTGAACGGAGCCAAGTGCTTTTTATGATTTCAACCTCTTATTTCATCTAGCTTTTCACGTTATAATTCACAATTTCCTTTTCTTTCGCCCATAAGTGAGTTTATTTCTCCTCCAACCATTATAATAATAGCTGAAATATAAAACCATAGCATGAGAATAATGATTCCCCCTATACTTCCATATGTGGAAGTATAGTTTCCAAAGTTGGTAACATAATAAGAGAAACCGAGTGAAACGATAATCCAGCCGACACTTGCAAAAATGGCACCTGGAACGGCAGTCATGCATTTTATTTTCATACTTGGAGCTAGATAATATATGCCTAGAAAAACGATGAATAAAATTAAGGGACTAAGCACCCAACGCATGATCCCCCATATACTCAAGAACATTTCTGATTGACCAAAGTTTGAAAATATAAAAATACCAAGTTGCTTTCCGAATACTGGCAACAATAATGCTAAAATAAATACAAATATCATAGCGAGTGTTAACAAAATTGCTAATCCTCGAGCGACAATAAATGACCGCTTTTCTTCCACATCGTAGGCTCTATTAATAGATTTCATAAGGGCATTCATTCCATTAGAAGCAGACCATAATGTACCAATAACCCCAATGGATAATAAACCTCCATTCCGGCTCTCTAACACCTCTGTTAATGTTTTCTGTATCATCGTCATTGTTTCTTGAGGTGCATAGTCTTTAATGACATTAAATACATCTTCTTGCGCTAATGGTGTGTACGGTAATAATGTCACTATAAAAATAAGTAATGGGAATATAGATAAAAGAAAAAAGTACGCTAGCTGTGCAGCCATTCCTGTTACATCATTATCCATTATCTTTTTTATAAGCGGCTTAATAAAATTAATCATCTTATTTTTATTTTTTCTAAAAATTAATCGACTCTTCCCCATATAACCACCTCATATTTATAAAACTCCTTTGTACTATCTATATCTTTTACCTCTTAATTCTTTTGTAAAACATATTGCTTATATCTTTTAACATTTTAAAATAGCATTTGACAATCTACCTGAATAATGAAATTATGGAAGATATGATTACTTCCAAGGGGATGAGATAAATGGATTTAACTAAAAACACGCCAGAAAATATTGAATATATGGTTAACCACATTGTTACAAAAATGAAAATGGTAAATATAGGAGCAGTAAAATCTGACAGCCTAGATGAAAATAAATATGAGGATCTCCTTGATATCTATGAACTAGTAAAGAAAAAAAACAGCTTCAGTCCCAGTGAAATGCAAGCACTAGCAGAAGAACTTGGACAGCTTAGAAAGGATTAATCTAGGGGAATTCATTAAGTTTTCTAAGTTAATTTGAAGATAAAGGTAGTTGGAAGAGCTTTTTCCAACTACCTTTTTTAAATTACTCATAATGGCGTTGCCAAACGACGTGGCGCACTTAGCCATTGTTCCTTATTGTCTAGCTACAGCTCCCAACGACTAGCAAACTTCAGGATGCTTCCTACAATAAGTCAGCATCGCTTCGCCTTTCAGGCTCAACGTGTTTCCTTTATCTCGTAAATACAAAGGTTCCTCGACTAAAACCGCCACTTCCTGTAGTAGCATCGACGCACCCACACGTTGTGGGCGCAGTTTGTACGTCGTTAAACGGTCGCTTCCACCTTTCTTATTCTTAATAATATTTCGGGCGGCGGTCGTCGAAGATTGGGATTCGGCTGCGGATTTCTCCTATTTTATCAGGGCTAATGTTACCAATTACAAGTTCTTCTCCAATACCTCCCTCTGATATAACAGCTCCCCATGGATCAATGATCATGGAATGGCCAGCAAATGTATTATTTGTATCTTTTCCTACTCGATTGCAAGCAATCACATAGCTTTGATTTTCAATGGCGCGTGCCTTTAATAGAATTCGCCAATGGTCAACCCTCGCTTCCGGCCACTCTGCTACTACGAATAAAACTTTAGCGCCTTTTAGGACTGGTTTACGTAACCATTCTGGGAACCTAATATCATAACAAATAAAACTTGCTGCCTCTTCCCCTTCTATTGTAAACATCGTTTCATCCTCACCAGCTTGTAAATATAAATGTTCATCCATTAGCTGGAATAAATGGAGCTTACTATATTCATGGATCAACTTTCCCTCTTTATCGATGATATACATCGTATTGTTTACACCTTCATTCGTTTTTTTAGCTACCGAGCCCCCGACGATATGAAAGCTATGTTTCTTTGCTTGTGCTTGTAAAAAATGTATGACATTTTCTCCTTCTTCATGAGCTATTTCATCAAGACGTGTTAAATCATACCCAGTTGTCCATAGTTCAGGTAGTACGACGACTGTACATTTTTCCTTTGCAGCTTTTTTAAACCATTGTTCTGCTATCTTAAAATTTTGTACTGGATCTCCATAAGCAATATCCATTTGAATACAGCCAACTTTCCATTCCATCATACCACTCCTCTATTTTAAATTTTCGATACTTTACAAATATTATATTTCGTTATAACATTTACAACTATATATGAAAAGCTAATAGTCTTATTATAATAACCAGAGGTGCTATTATGAAAAGGTTCGAAACTTCAAATATATTAAAACAATTACCTACCCAATTTTTTGCTTCACTTGTACAAAAAGTCAATCAAGCTATTGCTGATGGCCATGATGTGATCAATCTCGGGCAAGGTAACCCTGACCTACCTACGCCTATCCATATTGTAAAACGCCTAAGATCGGCAGCTGAACAACACAGCAATCATGGCTATCCTCCATTTCGCGGCAAGCCTGAGTTAAAACAAGCTGTAACAGAATTTTATCAGCGAGAATATGGTGTGCATCTGGATCCCAAAACAGAAGTTGCGATTTTATTTGGCGGTAAAGCTGGGCTTGGCGAATTGCCACAATGCCTTTTGAATCCTGGTGATACAATGCTTGTTCCCGACCCGGGTTATCCAGATTATTGGTCAGGAGCCGCATTAGCAAAAGCTCATATGGAAATGATACCGCTCACTGCTAATAATAAGTTTCTCCCTCAATACGAAGAAATTCCTATGGATATTATCAAGAAAGCAAAGCTATTAATTCTAAATTATCCTAATAATCCAACTGGTGCGATAGCGAACTTAGACTTTTTCAAAAAAACAGTTGATTTTGCATCCCAAAATGATATTTGTGTTGTTCATGATTTCGCCTACAGTGCAATAGGTTTTGACAATAAAAAGCCAATTAGTTTTTTACAAACACCCGGCGCAAAGAATATTGGTGTGGAAATATACACAATGTCAAAAACTTATAATATGGCAGGCTGGCGGATCGCTTTTGCTGTTGGAAATCCTTCCGTCATCGAAGCTATCAATCTCATACAAGACCATTTATACGTAAGCCTGTTTGGGGCGGTACAAGATGCAGCAATTGAAGCCTTGTCTAGCTCACAAGAATCCACCAATCAATTAAATGCTACTTATGAAAAAAGGCGAAATGTACTTATTTCAAGCTTGCATGATATTGGCTGGGAAGTCCAGTCACCCCCAGGATCTTTCTTTGCATGGCTAAAAGTTCCTACGGGGTATACCTCAGAATCATTTGCAGATTTATTACTTGAGCAAGCTCATATTGCTGTGGCTCCAGGAATTGGTTTCGGTAAACATGGAGAAGGCTATATTAGAGTTGGTCTTCTAACTACAGAAGAACGTCTCCGCGAAGCTGCACACAGAATAGCTAAACTTGATATTTTTTAAAATGAAAATAAAAGAAGAGAGGCAATCTCAAGCTTGAATTGCCTCTCACTAAAGTTTATTATACAATTATCTGTCTATTCGAATCTCTTAAACCTTTCATCACGCGAAGCAATCTATCTATTTCTTTTTCTTTCACTTCATTAATACAAGAAATTTGCAGCCAATTTTTTTCTTGCAAATAAGAACTTTCATAATGCACGCTAAAGCCATTTAAATACAAATTATCTCCTAGTTGCTTTGCACATTCTCCTTCTGGTGGAGAAATCGTTAAAATTGTTGGTGCAGTAACGCCTTCATTTGCTAAAACAGAAAATCCTATTTCTTCCAAACCTTTTCTGATAACTAAAAAGCGATCTCTCATTTGGTCGTATACTATTTCCGACTGATCGTATCTCTTCAATGCTGCTGCTAATGCTCCTACCAGGTTGGAAGATTGGGTATATGGAATTCCTCCTGACTCAGCATATATACCAAGATCAAGATAGCGCGGCAAGCTATTCGTTTGTTTGACAGCCTCCTCATGAAAAACGAAGGAAAGACCTGTATAACTCGCTAATGCTTTACCACTCACTCCTGATGCAAATGCAACGCCATCTAAATCGATTGGAAGTGTGCCAATGGAACTAATACAATCTATAGCTAGTTTGCTCCCACACTGTTTGCTAATCTTTTTTAATATCTCTAAGTCATTTAAAATTCCTGTAGATGTTTCACAATGCACCGCCCAAATCCAGCGATAATCTTCTTTTTCTACTTGCCATTGTATTTCATCTTCTGTAAATGCCATTCCCCATTCTGCTTCCAGTCTATCAAATTGCAATCCAAATCGTACAGCATGATTGACTAATCGCCTTCCAAATTCTCCATTTACAAGTATTAATCCTTTCCCACCCAATAAGCTTAATTGTCCAGTCACAACATCATTTGCTAATGTACCAGTCCCATGTAATAATTGGACAAAATTAGCGTTAACTAGCTTTTTTAATTTCATTTGTACATCCAGAAGTAAATTATCAAATTCCTTAGACCTATGGGAATATGGAGTAGTAGCAAGCGCTTGTTGCACTTCAGCTGGGATTGTTGCGGGTCCAGGCAGAAAATTATTTTGCTCTTTTAAAATCCTTCCCGCTATTCCTGCATCAAAAGTAGCTTTCGTTAAATACATTGGTTGAAAAGCTGCATCTTCATCTCCTGTTAGGAAAGCAAAACCTTGAAAACCCATTTGCCCATATAGTTTTTGTTCTCTCGTTGTCCCAGAAATAACAGCGGCATCATAGCCCAACTTCAAACAGAAACGAATCAACGCTTGCGCTATCCCTAGAAATACTCGCCCATTTCGATATTTTTGGTCAACTGCTAGCAATCTTATCTCACATGGATGGTCTACATGAACAGGTAGATGCTGCTCGATTTCACCAATTTTTCCATCAAGAGAAAATGGTCGATTACTGCGCACGCAAATCATGCCAATAACCTGCCCCTCTTTCAAACAAACAATATATGTATTTTCATCATGAAACTTATCTACTAGTGTATGTGAATCATTTTTTTCATGTTGAGGAATTTCCTCTACAAACGTCCGGTAATTTAACTGTTTAATTTGGTCAAATTCCGCTGGTTGATTAGCAATCTTATAGATGAAACTCATCAGCTGATTTTCCTTTCGATGAAAATTTTTTCGGTAATATTGCGTCGATGCGCAAAAATGACAAGTGCAGAAATGATACTAGAAACAATAATTGCTGGCCACTCGAAAGAAAATAGTATCATTATAACTGGTAAAATAAATAGAGCAGCCATCCCTGCTAACGTAACACTTTTAAAAACAAGATAAATAATTAAAAAAACACCGGTAAATACAGAAAATAAGATCGGATGAAAAGCAAGCATTCCACCAATATAAGTAGACATCCCTTTACCACCATGAAAGTGAAGTACGACTGGAAATATATGACCGATAATTACTGCTAATAAAATAAATAATTGCCATTCTAAAGTAAATCCAAGCCATCTAGCCAATAATAAGGTTATTGCTCCTTTCCCGGCGTCGCCAAAAAAGGTAATAACAAATGCAGATTTACCGAATAATCTACCTGCATTACGTGCTCCCGCATTTCCGCTTCCTTCATGATAAATTTCTTTTTGATAAAAAAATTTAGCGAGTACGTGTCCCGTTAACATATTTCCGATTATATAAGCTCCTATTAGTAAAATTATCTCCTTCATAATACTCCCTTAATACAACGCTTATTTGTACATAATTTTAACATAATTTGGTCACATTTGTTATATAAAAAAAAAGAGAGACCTTTTATATTGAGAAGTAAACAAAAAACAATGGCTCTCCATTGTCGGGAGCCATTGTTTAACAATAAAATGATCAAAGAAGTTTTATTGATTCTCTAATAAATGCTGGCAAATCATCTGGTGTTCGACTTGTCACCAATTGATTGGAGCAAACAACAACTTCTTCATCTTTATAATCTACGCCTGCATATTCCATGTCCACTTTAATAGATTTATACCCTGTTGCTTTTCTACCTTCCAAAGACTTAGCAGTAATTAATAACTGCGGACCATGACAGATAGCGAAAACAGGTTTTTTCTCATCCATAAATGCTTTCGTAAATGTAACAAATCTTTCGTCAGCCCTTAGTTGATCAGGTGAAAAGCCCCCTGGAAGAAATAAAGCATCAAAATCATCAGGGTTGACTGTATCAATCCCTTCATCAATCTTAACCTTTGCTTTTCCCTGTTTACCAGTGACTGTTTTACCTGCTTCTTTTTCAATAGTAACAACTGTGTGTCCCTCTTCTTTAAACGCTGAAGCTGGATCAGTATATTCCGAGTCCTCGAACATATCAGTAATCAATGTTGCTATCTTCTTACCCATTATTAACCTCATCCCCTATTCTTATAGTCTCTTCTTCATCTATCTTCCCTCTCAACAAATGATAAAACATAGTTTTCACAAGTTTGTCATGATCAGATTCGTGATATTATCATGCTAAATTTGGTATGATAGATAGAGTGATAAGAAAGAGTGATAAGCATGAGGAAAATCCTTTTAATATATACAAGTGCTACAGGAAATACAGAAATGATGGCTGAAGCAATTATAGCTGTAATAAAAAATAACCGGTTGCAACTTTCGATTAAAGATGCATTTGATGTCGAACCAGAGGAACTTCTTCATTATGATGGGATATTGATTGGAACATATACATGGGATGGTGGAGTCATTCCTGATGAATTCATGGATTTTTATGAAGAATTGGACGCTCTTAACTTGAAGGGAATAAAAGCAGCTACTTTCGGTTCAGGTGATTCTTACTACACTTCGACATACGGATCCGCTATACACCTATTTGCCAATAAGCTTGAAGAACTGGGTGCAGATATTGCACTTGATAGCTTGATCATTGATTTACAACCTGATGACGATGGGATAGAAGCTTGCAATAATTTTGCCGAACATTTTATAAAGACACTAGTTGCCCAATGAAACACTCGCAAAAAATGACAGTCATTCGCTGTCATTTTTTTGTTATTTCCCAAGAAATAATGACGAATTAAGTTTTTCATTATAGACATATTTACTAAAATATTATATAGTTAGCTAGGTAACTATTAATCAGGAGGAATATTATGACGAAACATCAGGAATTATTCCATCAATTATTCCAAACGTCTAGAATCTTTGCAAAAAACCTAAATGAAAAGCTATCTGATCTTGGTATATATAGCTCACAATGGACAATTATTTATTGTTTAAAGCGATCGGGGCCTGCAACACAGGCGGAGCTTTGTCAATATTTAAATGTAGAAGCTCCAACAATGACGAGAACTATCACAAGGCTTGTAAATGCAGGTTGGGTCAGTAAAACAACCGGCAGAAACAATCGTGAGAAACGAATTGAGTTAACAGAAGCAGCACATTCAACATACCCATTATGGGAAAAAACGGTTTCTGAATTTGAAGAAACTGCGTTAAATGGAATCACGGACGCAGATATTAAAACTTTAAATACACACTTTCAACAAATTTTAGGCAACATGAATATTCAGGAGTGATAATAATTGCAAAAACAACCATTATGGACAAAAAATTTCATGGGCGTATCCATGTCAAATTTCTTTTTATTTTTAACTTTTTATTTGTTAATGGTAACATTACCCATTTATACGATGGAACAACTCAATGGAAGTGCAGCTGAGATTGGGCTTGTAGTTACCATATTTTTGATCGGTGCTATCATTGTTCGCCCATTTTCTGGCATATGGATCGTACATATAGGTGAAAGAAAGATGCTTACAATCTCACTTACACTTATACTAATCTCAAGTGTCTTATATTGTTTCTCGAACTCTCTCATTACATTATTGATCTTTCGATTTATTCACGGTTTGGGCTTTGGGATGGCAACCACTGCAACCAATACACTCGTCGCAAAGTTAATTCCTGACAATCGTCGTGGAGAAGGCATGGGGTATTATGCCACTTTTATGAACTTAGCAATGGTCCTTGGTCCCTTTATAGGCCTTACTTTAGTTCAATATATAAGCTTTACAATGATATTTATTATTTGTACGATTTTTGGTGTATTATCCATTCTCTTCCTTTCCCTTATTTCTATGAAACAAATAGAAGCTCAATCTATTACCAAACCGAAAATGCAGTTTACTTTTAAACAACTCATTTATAAAAAAGCAGTTCCTATTTCTATCGTAGCAGGTACACTGGCCATTGGATATGCAAGTATATTATCGTTTGTTTCTGTGTATGCGGCAGAATTAAATCTTATATCAGCGGCTAGCTATTTCTTCGTCGTATATGCAGTATTTCTACTAGCATCAAGACCGTTCACTGGAAAATGGTTTGATCAGTACGGTGAGAATGTGATTATCTACCCTGCCATACTATTATTCGGAATTGGTGTGTTACTACTCAGTCAAGCACAAGGAACCTTTGTATTTCTGTTATCTGGTGCGGTCATTGGCATTGGCTTTGGAACAATTACTTCTGCATTGCAAACAATCGCCATTCGTACTGCCTCTCAACATAGTATAGGGATGGCAACATCTACTTATTTTACATTTTTCGATACTGGCATTGGTTTTGGATCATTTATATTAGGGACAATTGCTGTAAGTATGGGATATTCTAAACTTTACTTTATTTTAGGATTCTTCATCCTCGCTTGTCTTGGATTATATTATTTACTACATGGTCGCGTCCAACATTCCAAGCCTTCGGAAAATTAGTAAATATGAAACTCCTTAAACATAAGGCGATTTTATCATCACTCTTACTTCCTACTGAATTGCAAAAAACAGACGGATTGTATTTAACTGCACCCCAATTGTTAGACACACTCTAACAATTGAAGGTGTTGTTTTTTTATCATTTCTTCTACAAAAACACCTTTCACCTCTACCCTCATATTTTATATCTATTAGCACAATGAAATTCTCTCAAATAACTAAGAGGATGACCATGAGATTATATTCGGTCATCCTCTTCTGCTATATATATTTATTCTGCATCTGCCGGTGTTCGGGGTAAAATCAATACTTCTACTCGCCGATTTAACGCTCTGCCTTCATCTGTGTTATTATCTCCTATCGGAACAAATTCTCCGAAACCTTTGGCACTGAATAAGCGCGGATCGAGTTTTTCATCTTCTAAGAGGATTTTCATAAAGTTAACAGCCCTCATTACACTAAGTTCCCAGTTTGAATTGAATGCGGCATTACGAATTGGAATATTGTCTGTATGACCGCTAATAATAATATTTCTTGGAGGTTCCATTTCCAACAACACAGCCAACTCTCTTGCCGTCTTTTCATCTTCTTTTCTTACCTCTGCACGCCCAGACTGAAATAAAACATTATCTCTAATTGTAAGTAATAATCCTTCGCTAGTTAATGCAGTATCAAATTTATTATTCATGTCATTTTTCTGAATGTAGGCATTTACCTTTGCCTGTACGGCTTCCAATTCTTGCTGATCCTGTAATTCAAATATTTCATGAGACTCATCTATTATTTCCGTTACGTTTTCTTCAGGCTCTACTACTTCATCAGTACCGCTACTTCCTGTCTGCGATTTTTCAGGATGATCTTTACTATGATCCTCATCCTCTACAGGCGATTGATATTCAATCGGACCTGTCCCCCCCATGAAGATTCCATTAAATACTTGAGACATTTGCTGGAATTTTTGAGCATCTACTGCACTTGAAGCAAATAACACAATAAAAAGCGCTAAAAGTAATGTCAATAAATCAGCATAAGGGAGAAGCCACGACTCATCTACGTGACCTTCGTCTGCTTTCTTTTTCCTACGCTTCGCCATCTTGGGCTTCACCGCTTTCTTGTGCTAATTCATTACGTTCCGAAGTTGGTAAGTACGATGCCAGCTTTTGTTCAATTACACGCGGTGCTTCCCCTTCTAGAATCGACAAAATCCCCTCGACCATCATTTCTTTTATACGCACTTCTTCTTTTGATTTGCGTTTTAATTTATTTGCGAATGGATGCCACCATACATAGCCTGTAAATATACCCAACATCGTTGCAACGAAGGCTGCTGAAATCGCTCTGCCTAATTCGTCCGTATTATCCATATTCCCCAATGCGGCAATTAAACCAATAACCGCTCCCAAAACACCTAAAGTAGGTGCATACGTACCTGCTTGTGAAAAAATGGAAGCCCCTACTACATGGCGCTCTTCCATTGCATCAATTTCTTCATTTAACACGTCTCGAATGTAATCCGCACTTTGCCCATCAACGGCCAAACTAATACCATGTCTCATAAATGGCTCATCAATTTCATCAATTTTACTTTCTAAAGCGAGTAATCCCTCTTTTCTTGCTAATTGTGCAAGATCTGAAAAGTGAAAAATCAAATCTTTAGGCTTTAACATTTTACGATCTTTAAATATAATACCGAAAAGTTTTGGAACCCTTTTAATCTCTGATGTAGGAAAAGCCGTAACGACACTTGCTGCTGTACCAACTAAAATGATCAATATCGCGGCAGGATTAAATAAGGCCATGAGACCTACACCTTTTAGTACCATCCCTACTCCTATTGCTACTACTCCTAAAATAAATCCAATTAACGTTGTTTTATCCATTCTTTTCACCCTAAACTTTGTAAATGTCTTATTTAATATATCGACACAATCAAACAAATTTCAATGCTTTTTTATCAACTCAATAAATTTCACAAATTTATCATTGTTTCGCACTAATATTAGTTGTTTTTATTAAGAAATAAGCAAATAGATGAAATAACATACGCTTACTAACTTAAGTTGCCATTCTATCTCCATTCAACAACAAAAGAGAGACCCTCAAGCCTCCCTTCATTCTGTATATTGATATTTGGTTTCTAATCTATCTTGCCATACTGCGACAATACTACAAATTCCCCAATAAATGAATGCGACTAATATATACATAGTCATGAAATCAAATTCTCTACCACCGACGATTTTTGCTCGATGAAATAAATCAGGTACGGTTATCATCGCTGCTAATGATGAAGCTTTGATCAAATCGAGTAATACATTAGACAGCGGCGGTATTGCTATCCTCGTTGCCTGGGGTAAAATAATTAACCTCATCGTTTGCCAATATGTTAATCCAAGAGCACCAGCCGCCTCCCATTGCCCTTTATTTACAGAAGTGAGTGCTGAACGGATTATTTCTGCCATATATGCTGCACTGTGTAGACTGAAGCCAATTAATGCACAAGTGAGGGCACCGTATTCGATCCCCACATTTGGAAGACCAAAATATAGTAAAAACAAAAAAACAAGCATTGGTATTCCTCGCATAAATGATATGTAAAGACGTGCTGGCCATCTCAGAATGGAAAATTTCGACATTCGTCCAAGGGCTATAAAGAAAGCAAGTATTAGACCGATTCCCATGCCCGCAAATGAGATAAGCAAAGTATACCAAATGCCTTGAAATACATATGGAAAGGATTCAATGGCAAGTGGGAGATCAAAAATATGTTGCCATTGGATATCTTTCATCTTACATTCTCCTCATTACTCAAAATCTAGATCTTGTTTTACAGAAACGTCTGCACCACCATAAAATTGTTTAGATAAAGTTGTAATTGTTCCATCTTCATGCATTTCTTTTAAAACTTCATTAACTTTCCCAAGCAGATCATCATTACCTTTTTTCACAACAATACCTTGTTCACTAGGACGATAACGGATGTCTGGATGGATCGTAATATTCAATTCAGGAAATGCAGTCAGAGCAAGACTTTGTAAATAATAATCATTTAGAATGATATCTGTTCTTCCAATTGAAACATCACTTAAATACTGTTCATTCGTTACATTATCGTAAGACACTTCTTTTGCACCGTATTCACGAGCCAACTGCATGTATATCGTTGTAGATTCACCAGCGGCTTTTTTACCTTTTAAATCATTTAAAGTTTTAATTCCCGATAAGTCATCCTTACGCACGACTGCACTACCAAATGAATATTTATAAGGTTCAGAAAGTGAGAATTTTTCCTTTCGCTCATCTGTGATCGAAATATCATTAGCCACTACATCTACTTTACCGCTATTCAGCGATGTTAGCATCCCATCAATTCCCATTTCTAAAAACTTAATTTCAAGATTCAGGCGGCTCGCTATTTCTTTTAAAATTTCCACTTCATAACCAGTTAAATCATCTGTTCCACTTTCATGGTAAGAAGTAGGAAATAGCGTCCCTGAGGTACCCGCAACTATTTCCCCTTTTTCCTCAATTTTTTCCCAAGCAGTTTTCGATTGTTTCCCATCTTTATTATTACTATTTTCATCATTTTTTGTTCCGCATGCCCCAAGCAAACCGACGATTAACACTAAGAATGCGATAAGACCTCTATATGAATTACTTTTTTTCACCATAACAACTCCTCCTTCTTAATTTCCCTATAAAACCATACATGGCAAATGTAATTATTGCAAACGGATTGCATTGTACAATAATTCAAAAATATAAAAACCGCCTCCTTTTATAGTTAGAGACGGTTATTTCTATAATGGTTGATTTTTAACTGATTGTTTCTTTCTCAAATTGAATAGCTGGGCCAAAAAATTCATAACGAATATTATTTTCTGGGATACCTAGGCTATAAAGCATGCCTAAGACATTTTTTAAGAACGGTACAGGTCCGCATACATAACACACCGTGTCTTTTTTTATTTTATCAGCCAAAAACTCTTTGTTTATATAACCAGTGAAATGATGTTTTCCATCTATATTTGCCGGCTTTTCGTATCCAAAATAACTAACTCCATTCGTAAGTTCCCCTACTATTTCTGCCGCTTCACTTGCAAAGGCATGTACTGATTCATTTCTTGCTGAATGAATAAATGTAATTTTTCTTGTTGATTGTGCACGCTCTAATGTTTCTAACATGCTCATCATTGGGGTAAGCCCGACACCACCGCTAATCAATGCAATTGGGTTAGATTCCTCTGTATTTAGTACAAAATCTCCGGCAGGTGCACTAACTTCGATTTTATCACCTATTAGTAGTTGGTCATGCAGGTATGTGGATACTTTCCCATTCGGATGATTTTCAGCTTCTTTTTTAACACTAATTCTAAAAAATCCATTTCCCGATGCACAGGATAGACTATATTGTCTATTTAAAGCATATTTCTCTCCTGGAATATGCACCCGGACTGTAATATATTGTCCAGCTTGATAAGCCGGTACTTTCTTCCCGTCCACTGGCTTCAAATAAAATGATGTAATAACATCACTTTCTTGTCGTTTATTGATGATTTCAAAGTTCTTGAAGCCGTCCCAACCGTTTTCTTGATCTTTGGCCGCTTGATACATTTCTTCTTCTACATCTATAAACACTTGGGCGATTACACCATAAGTCTCTGCCCACGCATTAATTATTTCATCCGTAGCAGCATCTCCAAGTACTTCCTTTATGGCCTCTAATAAATGCTGCCCTACTATTGGATAATGTTCTGGTTTTACCCCCAGTCCGCGATGTTTATTCGCTACTTGCTTTACAGCAGGCAATAGAGATTCTAAACGATCAATATTCGCAGCCGCAGTATAAACCATATTGGCTAATGCTGTTTGTTGTCTACCTTGTGATTGATTCACATGATTAAAAATGTTAAGTAACTCTGGATGATTTTCAAATAATTTTTTATAAAATACTGACGTGATCGTAACTCCGTGCACTTCTAATACCGGTACGGTTGATTTAATAATGTCGATTGTTTTCTGTGAGAGTGCCATAGTTCAATCTCCTTTTAAAGATGTATTTTGAATACACCTTTACTTTATCGCGCTTGAATTACTAAAGCAATATTTTAAATACATGTTTAAAAAAGCTGTCACAAAAACGTCTTGGAATGTTCATGATTAAAAACACATGATGACTTCGACTCTTCTTTAATGAATTATATATTTACCCGATATCATTCTGCATATGCATATTTCTTATTAGCATCTTGATAAATAAGATATAATAAGATCCAAGCAGGTGATTATTATGAGATTAACTAACTATACAGATTTTTCTTTACGCACCTTGATTTTTCTAGCAGCTAAAGATCCTAGTGAACTGTCAACCATTACTGAAATTGCCGAGGCATATAGTATATCTAAAAACCATTTGACGAAAGTAGTTCATGAACTTGGTAAAATCGGAGCAATAGAAACATTGAGAGGAAGAGGTGGAGGTATCCGTCTAGCTATTCCTCCCGAAGAGATAAATATAGGTGCGATTGTCAGAAAAACGGAAGAAGATTTTAAACTTGTTCCTTGCTTTGAAGAAGGAGGATCGCATACATGTGTTATTTCACCTGTATGCAGTTTAAAACATGCTCTCCACAGAGCTTTAACAGCTTATTTATCTGTTCTTGATGAATATACCCTCGCTGATTTAGTAGCTACTCCCCATGATTATCGAGTTTTATTAGGAATAGAAACACGCGAATAAATTACTTTTACTAAATTACGGGATTAATCATAAAAAACAAATTACTGCTTTATTGGCATTCTTCTTTGAGATTGGTAAAATGGATAAGAAGATTCTGAACTCGAAGGAGAATGCTGAATGGAAAATTTCCAGAAAAATCTAGACAAATATGCTGAACTTGCCGTTAAAGTTGGTGTTAACATTCAAAACGGCCAGACACTAGTCGTCAATGCTGGCATTGATAACGCCGAATTCATAAGACTTATCGTAAAAAAATCTTATGAAGCTGGAGCAAAAAATGTAATTGTTAATTGGAATGATGATGTCGTATCAAAATTAAAGTATGATCTAGCTCCAGACGAAGCTTTTCATGAATACCCAGCTTGGCGAGCCCGTGAATTAGAGGAACTAGCCGAAAACAGTGCTGCATTCATGTCCGTCGTCTCTTCTAGTCCTGACTTATTAAAAGGAGTCAATCCAGATCGCATCGCTAATTTCCAAAAAGCAGCTGGTAAATCTTTATCTAAATATCGTCAGTATATGCAATCTGACAAGGTAAGTTGGACTGTTATTGCCGCTCCATCCCAAGATTGGGCAGCAAAAGTGTTTCCTAATGAAGCACCTGAAGAACAATTGTCTAAACTTTGGAATGCTATTTTTAAAGCCACAAGGGCGGATCTAGATAATCCAATTGATGTATGGAAAACGCATGACAAGACGCTCTATCAAAAAGTTGAATATTTAAATAAAAAGCGCTATAAAAAGCTTCATTACACTGCACCTGGAACAGATTTAACAATTGAATTGCCTAAAGGACACCTATGGGCAGGAGCTGGTAGTGTTAATGAAAAAGGTCATGAGTTTATGGCGAATATGCCAACGGAGGAAGTCTTTACAGTCCCTCACAAAAATGGGGTAAATGGATTTGTTGCTAGTACAAAACCATTAAGTTACGGCGGTAATATTATTGATGAATTTACAGTTACATTTGAAAATGGCCGGATCATTGATGTGAAAGCGAAAGAAGGGGAAGCTATTTTAAAACAGCTTGTCGAAACAGATGAAGGATCACATTATCTAGGTGAAGTTGCTTTAGTACCTTTTAATTCACCAATTTCACAATCAAACATCTTATTTTATAACACTTTATTTGATGAAAATGCATCCAACCACCTTGCCATTGGTAGCGCCTATGCTTTTTGTCTTGAAGGTGGAAAACAAATGTCTCAAGAAGAATTAGCGGAACATGGTCTAAACTCAAGCATTACCCATGTTGATTTCATGATTGGCTCCGCTGAAATGGATATTGACGGAATAACGGAAGCTGGAGAAGCAGAACCGATTTTCCGCAAAGGTGATTGGGCATTTTAAACAGCCAATCATAAAAGCGTGAATTGAAATTTTTTGAGGTGTCCTTATAAGATGAGCTTGACCTTTTGCCAAGCTCCTAGTTGAGGTCAATAAGGTGGTTGAAATGAGCTCATTTCAACTACCTTTTCAAATTATTTCTTACGTTATAAAAGTGAATAAGTGGTTGGGAAAGATCCCCCTTTTTCACAGTTAGGAGAAGCATTCGCTCGCCCTTTAGAAAATGAGCGATAAAATCCGAGAAAAAGAATCTTTCCAATCGGAAAATAAAAAGACTATAAACGGCCGTTTTCCGGTTTGTCTACAGTCTTAGAGCCCAGCATTTTTTCTTCAGGCTCTTCCCTATTCTATATATATCTTTTATATTTTCTATGCTTCTTCTTATCAGCATGGTTTTCTTTTCATAATAAAGGTGAACTACTTTTATCACTTTATTATTAATAATATTCGATTTCGGTTTCCCACCCCTGGTTTAATATAGCTTTTTGAGATGTACTAATATCTTCATCTAAATCAGTTACAATCCCCTTTTCCTTCGCTTCAAGAACCACGGGAATTTCGTAAAAAAGTTGTGAATGGACATGCTTTTGCAAAGTTTTTGTTGAAACAAATTTATTTTCCATGTCAAGCAATGCATCGGATCGCCCCTTTATCACCAAGCTATTATCCGAATGTCTGAATACAATAGAGCCATCAGAATTACACCTAATTCTACTCGTCAATCTATCCATATAGCATCTTCCCTCCTTGAGAATTTTGTTAAGCTTCTCAACATCCGGTTGTGCCACAATAACTTGACTTACCCTTCTAACTCTTTACCCACTCCTTCCATTCTTTAAACATAAAAGTTCTAAGTAAATCCTGACTAGAGCACGTGATGATAACAAATGCTATAATGATGTGGACGTTAAATTATTAGAGGTGAAAGTCTTGGAACAACCACAAAAAAAGTTTATGAAAGAATCTGTAACAATAAAAACAAGTCATGTATTTCCCCCAGATGCTAATCATCTTGGTACTTTATTCGGTGGTAAATTAATGTCATATATCGATGATGTTGCATCCATTGCCGCACTTAAATTTGCTAGAAACCTTGTTGTAACTGCATCAACTGATTCAGTAGACTTTATTAAGCCCATACGAGTTGGTGACGCTGTAACTCTTGAGGCGATGGTTACTTGGACAGGCCGCAGTTCAATGGAAGTATTCGTTAAAATAATGGCTGAACATTTATTAACGGGTGAGCGTGCTGTAGCAGCATTATCGTTTTTGACCTTTGTCGCTTTAGACGAAAATGGTAAACCAACAGCAGTGCCTCAAGTAATTCCAGAAACTGCCGAAGAACGTTGGCTAAACGAAACAGCAAGTACAAGAGCCGCACACCGTAAAGTTCGCAAACAAGAAAGCAAAGATCTTGTAGCGTTTTTCTCTGATAATGCAAAAGGCAACTAAACAGCCGTTCCGCTACGGCTGTTTTTCTAATAGAGACCTCATTTTTACCTATTTCTTTTCTCCTGCCTTTTTCAAATATTCCCCATTACATGATCATTCAATATTTTACAGAAGGATTAAGTTTTAATAACATGATTACATTGGTAATTTTATGCAAATCCTCTCCTATCAATATTACTCTTGATTATCCAGCATCCCACACTGTAATATTTCCTTTTTTCCATTTTATGTATCAAGCATTTTTATATAAAATTGTCTATAATTATGGCAAAGCGCAGGCGCCACTTGTACATAGTGGATATTGAAGTTACATATGAAACCTCTGAATATAAAAATTCATGCTTTTTCTAACGAAATAATCTTAAATTAAATTATGCAAAGGTATGGTGAAAATATGTTTTCTAATACAGAAATAGGTATTGACTTAGGTACGGCAAACATACTTGTCTACACGAAAAATAAAGGTATTATTATTAATGAACCTTCCGTAGTAGCTGTAAATAATGATACAAAGAGAGTTCTTGCAGTCGGCATAGAAGCTAAAAATATGGTAGGGAAAACACCAGGTAATATTACTGCAGTTCGCCCATTACGTGATGGCGTTATTGCTGACTTTGATATTACAAGCCAACTTCTTAAAGAGGTCATGAAAAAGGCAGGAAAGACTTTAGGTTTTGCTGTACGCAAACCAGATGTTGTTGTATGTACTCCTTCAGGCGCAACATCTGTGGAACGTAGGGCTATTCATGATGCAGTAAAATCTTGTGGCGCAAAAAATGTACACCTTATTGAGGAACCTGTAGCAGCGGCCATCGGAGCTGACCTTCCTGTGGAAGAGCCGGTTGCGAATGTAATTGTTGATATTGGTGGTGGTACAACAGAGGTCGCTATTATATCCTATGGCGGGGTTGTTACTTGTAATACTGTAAGAGTCGGCGGTGATTTATTCGATGAAAATATTATTCATCACGTAAGAAAACACTATAATCTGCTTATAGGTGAACGTACCGCAGAACAAATTAAAATTGAGATAGGTCACGCTTTAATCGAACATCCTGAGAAAACAATGGATGTTCGTGGTCGGGATCTTGTTACTGGCCTGCCACAAACTGTTACACTCAACTCTATCGAAATACAAAATGCACTAAAAGAATCATTGCTTCATATATTAGAAGCAATTAGAGCTACGTTAGAAAACTCTCCTGCCGAATTAAGCGGTGATATCGTCGATCGTGGAGTAGTCCTAACAGGCGGTGGTTCTCTCCTAAACGGAATTCAAGAATGGCTAAGTAAAGAAATCATCGTGCCAGTTCATATAGCACCAAATCCTTTAGAATCCGTCGCAATCGGCACCGGCAGATCACTCAAATTCATTAATAAGTTACAAAAAGCAGCTAAATAAAGAAAAGTGGAGGCAACCTTGAACAGCCCCGATTAGCTATTTAGTGACGTACCAATTGAACCCGCATGATGTGGTTCCTCATCGTTAAAACCGTAAGTGGCGGTTTTAGTTGAGGAACCTTTTGTTCCGAGATAAAGTCAACAATGTATGCCTCCGTATTAACTTATCATAGGAAAAATCCTGAAGTTTGTTAGGCGCTGAAAAGCAGAGGTTAAAACTTTAAATAACTTTCTTTCCATTTAAAAAGCCCCTAGAAGAAAACTCTTCTAGGGACTTTTAATTATTATCTCTTATTCTTGATCACTATCTTTTATTTCTTCTTTTTCTTGCCTCTTATCTTCACGCATTTCAGCAGTCAAAGCATCGATGCTTCCTCGGACATTGTGCTTACCCGACAGGTTTTCTAGCATTTCTTTTACATCTATTCCAGATGATGCTTTCAATGTTTCCTGCATCGTCGCCATTAGATTTGTTGCATAGCCTGATACTTTATTCGCGCCACCTTCACTGTTTCCACCAGTATCAACAACAGTAATTTTGTCGATATTGCCAAGTGGTGCAGCAACTTGTTTTGCATATTCAGGAAGCATTTTTAGAACCATATCGAGAACTGCAGCTTCGCCGAATTGCTCGAATGCTTCCGCAACTTTTTCCTTCGCTTCCGCCTCTGCAAGTCCTTTCAAACGAATAACTTCCGCTTCAGATTCCCCTTGTGCTCGTTGTGCATCGGCTTTCGCTACACCATCAAGACGTACGCGTTCCGCTTCCGCTTTGGCTGTTGCTTCTACTCGATACTGATGAGCATCAGCTTCTGCCATCTGCTTCATCTTCTCTGCATTTGCAGCTTGTTCCACAGAATAACGATCCGCATCGGCTTTCTTCTTCACTTCAGAATCATATTGGAGTTCACGACGTAAAATCTCTTTCTCTTCAAGCTCAATTTGCTTTTGACGCTCGATAATCTTAATTTGCATCTCATGCTCTGTTACTTCTTGCTTTGCCCGAGCAGTTTCTAAATCGTATGCTTGGTCAGCTGTAGCTCTAGCGATATCTTGCTCGCGACGATATTCTGCCATTTTTAATTGATTAACCTTTTCAGCCTCAGCAATTTCAGTTGCGCGCTCAAGCTCAGACTTCTTCGCCTCTTTGGAAGCTTCTGCGCGTTTAATACGTGTCTCTTTATCTGCATCAGCAGTCGCAATATCAGCGTCTCTTTTCACTTGTGCAATCCGTGGTTTACCGAGTGAATCTAGATATCCATTTTTATCACGTACTTCTTTAATTGTAAAAGAAACAATAATTAATCCCATTTTCGCCAAGTCTTGTGAAGCAACCCGTTGCACTTCTTGAGAAAACTTGTCGCGGTTTTTGTAAATTTCTTCTACTGTCATCGATCCTAAAATCGAACGTAGATGACCTTCCAATACTTCTTTCGCTTCATTTTCTCGGTCTTCTTTCTTCTTTCCTAAAAATTGCTCTGCAGCAGTTGCAATTTCACCAATCGAACCGCCTATTTTAATAATGGCAGTTCCATCTGCCATCACTGGAACACCTTGCTCTGTATAAACTTCGGGTGTTGTTACTTCTAGTTTACTAGACAGCAAGCTAAGTGGTTCTGCTTGTTGGAAAACTGGAAGAACGAAAGTACCTCCACCGCGAATAATTTTAATTTTATTCCCGCCGTCATCCGTGTGAACATTTTTCCCACCAAGGTAACTACCTGTCACGATTAATGCTTCATCTGGTCCAGCTGTACGATATTTCGTAACAAACACACCAATTAAGGCAATAAGTATAAAAGCAACAATACCGATAACAACCCAAATACCAAGATCTATTGATTCCATATAGTATTTCCCCCTCTAACTATTTAAGTAAAACTTTTTTGATACGGTATAACATATAGAACACCGCTTTTTACTTCAATGACGAGCACTTCTTCCCCTTCATCAATCGGCGTATCTTCAAAGCTTGCTGCTGGCTTCGAAATCATTCCACTGTAACTCTCTATTACTACCTCGCCATATCCATTTTCAGGTATAGAGATAATAATTTTCCCCACTCGTCCCTCTAACGATTTTTCGGTGTAGCTAAGCGACTGTTCAGCGGAGGCCATTGGAATTAACACAAATACATTCAACAAAACATCAAGCAAGACACTTACCAACGCAGCAATAATGATGATAATAAAACTGTTTAACGATGTAATCTTTTCAAGAATGTATCCCCCTGCAGAAAAGAATGTAATAAAGGCTAAAATCAATACAGGGTTTAAAAATCCAGTAGCTTCAGCAATCCCTTCTAATACATCACCGAAAAATAAATATAAAATCGTTAAACTTCCGGAAACAATAAGCAATATGAGATAGATTGTTTCAATCGGCATACTAAACAGTGTCATGAACATCAATCCCTTTACGTGTATTATATTTCCTTAAATACAATCACCGTCCTTCTTCTTTATTCGGCTTTGATTGTATTTATACGAATGAATGGATAAAAGGTTTCATTTTTATAAAAAAACTATTTTTTAATCTTCTAAATAATTATATACTATTGGACTAAAAAAAGGATAGCCCCGAGATCGGCGGCTATCCTTTTCATCCTATCACTTTTAATTCGCCCTTTTTTCTATTGCGCTCTTCATCTCTTTTGCACAGTTTGACAAACAAATAAACAAATGGAGTATCAAGAATTGCAACTAAAAATTTAAACACATATTGAGTCAAAATCATCGCTAATAAAGCTGTAATTGGCATCGTACCATAAAAAGCAATCATAATAAAAATCGTCGTATCCACAAGCTGACTAATCATCGTTGACGCATTATTACGAATCCATAACTTCTTTTCTCCATGTTTCTGCTTCAGCCGGTGAAAGACAGATACATCTAGATTTTGACTAACAAGAAAAGATAACAGACTTGCAATTGTCACTCTAAAGCCGGCAGTAAATATCGTTTCAAATTCTCCTTGAAATTCATAAAAAGAGGCTGCAGGCAATTTAATTGTAACAAAGATAAAAATGACTGCCATCATTTGTGTGACCAATCCAGCAGTTACTGTTTTCCTGGCCACTTCTTTTCCATACACTTCTGTAATTGTATCTAATAATGGATAAGTAAATACATAAATAATTACAGCAGCCGGAAGAATAGCCCAGTTTCCTATACTAAATAATTTCACGGCTAAAATATTTGATAAAATTAATAATCCAACGAACGCTCCATTTAAATATAATAACACTGTTTAATCTCCCTTATCGATTATCCACTTTCTCTGGATACATATCATGGTTCATCATACGATGATCAGCCATCTGTACATACTTTGTTCCCGGCTTCCCATAATTACAGTACGGATCAATGGACAAACCACCTCGTGGAGTGAATTTCCCCCAAACTTCGATATAACGCGGTTCTAAAAGCTTAATTAAATCATTCATAATGATGTTTACACAGTCTTCATGGAAGTCTCCGTGATTTCTAAAACTGAATAAATACAGTTTTAGAGATTTACTTTCAACAATTTTCTGATCAGGTATGTAGCTAATATACATCGTCGCAAAGTCCGGTTGGTGTGTCTGTGGACAAAGGGATGTAAATTCTGGACAGTTAAATTTCACAAAATAATCCCTGTTTGGGTGTAAATTATCAATTGATTCAAGCACATCCGGGGAATATTTAAATAAATACTTCGTGTTTTGATTACCTAATAATGATAAGTCTTGCAATGTGTCTTCATTTCTTCCAGCCATAAAAAAAGCCTCCCTATTCTTTACCCATGTCAAGGAGGGGTTCACAACATAAGGAAATAAAAAAAGCCATATCGCGAATGGATATGGCTCTTTTCATCATCCATAGTTTTTTATAGAGGGTTTAACGCTATGAACCTCTCCCGTTTGGGTGTATGTAATTATATTGGTATCATACTGGACAAATTAATTTTCGTCAATCGGTGCCTATTACTTTTATTAATCAGAACTTTTAAGTAATATAATAATATAAAAGAAAGGGTGGAAAAAATGTCATTATTAACAGAAATTCTCGATTACAACAAAACTTTTATCGATGAAAAATTATATGAGGCCTATACAACTACAAAGTTTCCTGATAAGAAACTCGTTATTTTAACTTGTATGGATACACGCTTGGTTGAGCTGTTACATAAAGCAATGAATATGAAAAATGGTGATGTTAAAGTCGTAAAAACTGCTGGAGCTGTAGTAAAAAATCCATTTGGAAGTATTATGCGAAGTCTATTAATTGCTGTCTATGAGTTAAAAGCAGATGAAGTATATGTTATTGGTCACCATGATTGCGGTATGAGTATGATTGAAAGTGAAAAAATGCTTGAACATATGACATCACGTGGTATTACACAAGAAACGATCGATATTATTAAAAACTCTGGTGTTAAGCTTGACCAGTGGCTTGAAGGCTTTGACAGTGTGGAACTTAGTGTGGAACATAGTGTTAACATGATTCGAAACCACCCACTTATGGCAGACGAGATACCTGTACACGGTCTTGTGATCGACCCTGAAACTGGAAAACTTGATTTAGTCGTGGATGGATATGATAGATAATTTGTAGAAGGAATCTCCCCCAAAAAGAAGACTTCTTCTAATAAAACCTCTTGCCAACAAATTTAATGGCAAGAGGTTTTATTATTTATTTTGCATTATGATTAAAATTTTTTTCAGGCAATTCGTCAATTGTGCTGGAATCATTAGAGTTCAGAGCAGATCCAATAAAATAAACGAGAAAAACTGCAATCGCTCCCAACACAGCTGCTAAGCCTAGCAATACCCCTAATTGCATGCAAATCCCCCCTTATACAAAATAATCATACAGATGTACACGAAAAAAGAATGGAACTGCCTTCTTTTTTCAAAGCGGCTGAATACAATAGATAAATGATAGACTTACTTATATTTAGTATAGAGAAGATTTTGCTGTTAATCAAAGAAACTTTGTATTATAATAGGTAAAGTAAAAAATATGTGACTGAATTATGGCTCCGTAGCTCAGTGGATAGAGCGTAAGTTTCCTAAACTTTGCGTCGCAGGTTCGATTCCTGCCGGGGCCGTACCTTAAAAGATAATGACAGCAAGACTTGCAGCGTTTTATCGTTTCACTAACACTGTCCCAAGACATATAATTGCTCACCTTCAGTATACTAAAGTGCAATTTAACATATTTCACATCCACATGAAAGACTCCGTTCATATGAGCGGGGTCTTTTACTCTGCTTTCATCTGTCTATCCCATCAGAAACCTTAACATTTCTTAACAGCCTACTACTACCGCTATTATTTACTTAAATCTCATTGTCTTAGTTTGAACTATGTTATCCACTGTTTCGGAGGGGATTTTAGCTACTTTTCCTATGAACCACTTGGCGGCACTTTCAACTTTAGCTATATTAATTTCTTCTGCGTTTAACCGATCGTTAAATTCTCCTCTAAGTCTTTCGACTTCTTCCGTTCTCGTTGCTCCGGAATATATATTTGCAATGACGGGTTTACTTTTGTCGTAAGTGTATGGACCTACTAACGTATCCTTACCTTCGAAATCCACAGTACAAAGCCCCATTTGCGGGTTGCCCGCGCTATCAAATTGAACTAAACCCACATCTAGTTGTAGTTTGAAATCTTCTTTATCTTCACCCAGAATCACTTGTAAAACTTCCATCTTTTCTATTATTGTTCCTTTGGTTCGCTCTCTCAAATATCTAGCTAAATCTTCTCGATAATCTTCGTATACACTACCACTAGTAGACATAAAGGCATTACCTGCATCCAATATAATATCCTTATCTCTTTTTGACACCACACCACCACCTTGTCCCGTTGCTCTAGAATCAGCAGCAATCATAACAAAGGGACTATTTGTTGGCGGTACTACGCAAATCAACAATACCACTGTCATTCATATCACCACCATTATCAGAATTATAGAAATTCCCCCAAACAATTACTAGCAAGTATCGTAACTTAAGAAGGCCGTCCGTCGCTCGGACGCCCCCCCTTTTAATGCTTGGTCAAGGATCGATCCTCAACAACAATAAACCGCCAACTTTGTCTAATATACATTGAATATGCCTTATTTCATTAGCCTCTGTGTGGACATTGAATATGTTACTCTCCCTCTACCCTTTGTATGAGATGCTCATACATTATAAACGCTGTTTTCTCACCAATGCCTTCCATATCCGTGAGCGTCTGCATCCTTCCCTTTATTTTATTCCATGCCTCCATGACAGCTACTTTTAGAGGGATGATCTTGGCATTCACTTGGATTCATGTTCCAATCCTAATTTTGATTTCCATTTTCAACATAAGTAACTAGGTATTTTATAGATTAAGATATAAAAAACATTGAAATGGTCTCAGTCGGTTCCTAAACTTCGCGTCGCAGGTTCGATTCCTGCCAGAGCGTTTATTGAACTTTCTTTGTGCGGTTCTCCATTATCTTGTGATCCGCTCTTTTGTGTCATATGCAAGATTTCCTCCTATTATCTGTTAAAAATTCAGAATTTTACGTTTACTAATGGTATGTAAGGGAAAATAAATATTATCACTTTATTTTTTCTCGGTATGTAACCATTTGATTGGCATACATTTTTAGAAATGGGAGGGATTTAAATGGATTTATGGATAACGATCGGTCTTGTTGCTGTGTTGGCTTCCATCGCCGTATTTCTCTGTTATTTCATTAGTGGCGCACTTAATTTTGATGATGCTAAAAGAGTAGACAAAGCTCGAACAGGTAAAATTGATCAAGATTCATAGTAAAAAAGGCGCCTGTGTTTCATACGATAGGCGCCTTTTCTCTATTCAAAATTGATAATTTAGACTGATTAACTTCATTCTCGTCATTTCTTTTATCGCATATTTAACTCCTTCATGCCCATAGCCTGAATTTTTTACACCCCCATATGGCATGTTGTCAAACCTCAGAGTAGGAACATCGTTGATTAGTACTTGACCAACTTCTAGTTCATGTGCAAAATATAGTGATTGCTTCAAGTTATTTGTAAATACTCCTGCATTCAGTCCATATTGACTGTCATTCATCTGTTCTAATGCCTCTTCTGATGATTTCACACGATTAATTACTACAACTGGACCAAACACTTCTTCACACATTACCTTGTCAGAAGCCTTCACATTCGAAAGAACCGTTGGCAATATGCCACTCTCTCGCCCATTACCACCAGTGAGCAATTCTGCACCACCATCAACAGCTTCTTTAACCCATTCAAGTACACGCGCTTGCGATTTTTTATTTATCATTCCCGTAATAATTGTTTTCTCATCAAGTGGATCTCCAAAAGGAAGCTTCTCCGTTTCCTTTACAAACATATCCAAAAACACATCCGCTATTTCTTCATGAACATAAATCCTTTGTGTATGGATGCATACTTGTCCATTGTACGCAAATGCCCCATTTACAGATTTCTGTACAATATTGCTAAGCTCGTTTTTTACAGAGGAATCGACATACAGTGCTGAGTTGCTACCAAGCTCTAAAGTCATTCTCTTTAGCCCCGCTTGATTTTTAATCTCCTTACCAACCTCTGGGCTTCCTGTAAACGAAATCTTTTGCACCCTCTCATCTTCCAGTAGCACTTTTACTAAAGCTTTTCCTTCACCTGGAACAACATTTAATGCCCCATCTGGCAAACCAGCTTTCGTAAACAGTTCAGCCAATTTTAATGCGGATAGCGGGGTTTTTTCAGCTGGTTTAACAACAATTGTATTTCCTGCAGCAATTGCAGGTCCTACTTTATGGACGGTAAGATTTAGTGGGAAATTGAACGGTGTCACTGCTCCAACTACGCCTATCGGTTCAAAAACAGTATAAGCATCCCTTCCAGCTCCACCTGTAGCAGCTCCAAGAGGAATATACTCCCCTTGACTCTGTTTTGCTGCTTCTCCGGAAAATTGTAAAGTTTGTACAGATCGTTCGACTTCTGCTCTTGATGCCGTAATTGGTTTTCCTGCCTCTGCTGTGATAAGTTTCGCAAACTCTTCTCTTCTCTCATGGAGTAAGCTTGCAGCTTTGAATAAGATGTTTGCACGCTCTAAGGCAGATGTCCGTTTCATTTTTTTAAAAGCTTGATAAGCTGAAACGACTGCCTTTCTCATATCTACTGTTGTCCCTTCCGACACATGTGCTATCAGTTCGTCGTTATACGGATTGATTAATTCATACATTGTATCCGCTTTTATATATTCACCATCAATATATAGACCTATTTTCATCTTCTCACCTCATCATTGATTTGATTTAACTATAACAAAATGTCTAAAAAAATTCGTATATTCTGTTTGACATCTCTGTTCATTCTGTATATGTTTGATATTAACAGTATGAACTGACAAATAAAAAAGTGGGTGATTTGTATGTTAAATAAAGCAATCTGTTCGCGATGCGAAAAAGTAATACAAGAAAATGAAGAAGTATACGCTAAATTAAATTATCCAAAACACAAACTAATGGTAGAAATTAAGTCATATTTACAAAAGAAAGGTGAATTTATTTGTACAGATTGTTTTAATGAAATAAAGAAATAATTATTTCATTCACAAATTGAGGCTCTTTCTAAAAGGCTATTGTTTATGAAATAGCTAAAATTCTAAATAAAAACAATGTAGGTGTTCAGATGAATATCATCATTTCTAATAATAATGATCAGCCAATATACAGCCAAATTAAAGATCAGCTTAAAGAACAAATTTTACGGGGAGAACTCGTAGAAAAGTCGGCTCTTCCATCGATTAGGAAACTAGCAAAGGATTTACAAATTAGTGTAATTACAACGAAAAGAGCATATGACGAGTTAGAAAGGGAAGGTTTTATCGAAACCTTCCCTGGAAAAGGATCATTTGTAGCTACTCAAAACCATGAATTACTAAAAGAAAAACAAATGAAACTGATGGAAGATAAGCTAAGTGAGGTCATTCTGGATAGCAAAGCATACAACATCAGCTTAGATGAATTAATCCAAATGCTAACTTTACTGTACGAGGAGTGAGTGAATTGGAAAACATTATTGTAGTAAAAAATATTTCGAAGACATTAGAAGACTTCCAGTTAAAAAACATTTCATTTGATTTTAAAAAAGGTTTTATCATGGGATTAATTGGACCAAATGGTGCAGGAAAAAGTACGTTAATTCGCTGTTTAATGGATTTGATGAAGATCAACAGTGGGGAAATTAAATTATTTGGCATGACCCACCTGGAAAATACGAAGGATATCAAAGATAAAATTGGGTTTGTTTATGATGAAAGTTATTTTTACGAGGATCTCACATTAGAGAGAAACAAGCGAATTATTGCACCTTTCTATCGTAATTGGGATGAACAAGCATTTTATAACTATATTGAAAAATTCAGTTTACCATTAAAAATGAAAGTGAAGCATTTATCTAAAGGTATGAAAATGAAATTCGCAATCGCTATTGCCCTTTCACATCATCCAGAATTAATTATTTTAGATGAGCCTACATCGGGTCTGGATCCTATTTTCCGTAGAGAATTACTCGATATTTTACAGGAATTTATCCAAGATGAAAATAAATCTATTTTCTATTCTACTCATATTACAACCGATTTGGAGCAAATTGCAGACTATATTACATTTATCCATGATGGGAAACTAATCTTCAGTGAAGAAACAGATATGATTTTAGAAAATTACAAGCTTATAAGAGGGCCAAAGGAGCTAGTTGATCAAATTAGCAGCTCTCATATTGTCGGGATAAAACAAACCGAGATGGGCTTCGAGGCAATTATGAAGGATTTTAAAACAACTGATCTGAAACTAACCGAAAAACTAATATTGCTTCAACCTACTTTGGAAGATGTCATGTATTTCACAGTAAAGGGAAAATCTTTATGAAGCAATTAATCCTAAAAGATCTATATACACAGAAAGGAATTGGGTTCTTCTTTCCACCTTTCTTTGTATTCATGATATTTATTAATCATGGTTTTATTTTTGGAACAGGAAATTTTTTCTTAATAGCAACGACTTTCGCCGCCATATGGCTATCTGTGGTTTCTAATTACGGCATCGCATCTATAGATTTACTGCAGAAAAGATTCATTACTAGCCTTCCAGTGACGAGAAATAAGATTGTACAAGCAAAATACCTAGCTTCCTTTGTATGGTGGGGAATTAGCTTTCTATTTTTTGGATTTATTTATATAATGATAGTTTTTACAACATCTGAAAGTCTGAACTTACCAGATTGGCATAGTATCATATTCTCTCTCGGTATCATGAGTATATCTATTTCATTTTTTTATCTTATTTATTTTTCTCTTGGCTATCTAGCCGCTATATTTATCACAATGCCGTTCGTATTGTTCGGATTTTTTGGTGTAGAGATGCTTTTATTGCTTATTGAGATTGTTGTTATACCAGGAATTACTCATATTATTTTTCTTGCTGTCTGTTTTTTAATAACAGCACTTTCCTATTGGGGAGCTGTAAGATTCTTTGAGAGAAAAGATATATAAGGAGGTCCATTATGTTTCATTTAATCAAAGCCGATATAAAAAGTACCAAACTAATTTCAATACTAAAACTCATACCAGCTGTGATTGTCCTTGCCCTTTTCGCCAATGAATGGAATATCCATTTTTATTATCCCGTAATTGCTTTAATTACACTTGGGCTTTGCATTGAATCTTTCTCTAAACAAAAAAAGAACGGTGATCAGCTACTTGTCATCAGTTTACCAGTTACAAGAAAAGAGTATATTATAGCGAAATATATCATTATCATTCCTTGGTTTATTATTGCCTCCTTCATTATGACTGTATGGATTTTACTGTTTGATAAAAACCTTTACTTTTTCAATTTTAATTATTGGATGATCACGTTTTTATTAACAGTAATAATTGCTACTTATTACTTTATTGTATATCAAATTTCTCATGCAGCAGCATTGATTCTTTTCGCTGCATTAATCAGTATTACTATTACCCTTAATTTACCGGAGAAATTCTATCATATATCCCACTACTCCTTATATCCAATTGCTTTAATCATAACCTTTATTTCTTATTTGATTATCATCATTCGATTTCAAAAGACTGATATCACCTAATGCGCTACCAGTTACTGAATTTTTGAGCTACAATGAATGATAAGCTAGAACAATATTTTACTGTTTAGACAGAAGAAAGGAACATTCCATGCATACAATAAATAGTTTACTTGACGATTTAACTAATCTATCGATAGATAGAAAAGGAACATTACTCGTACACTCTTCTTACAAAAGTATTGGAGAGGTAGATGGAAAAGCGGATACCGTTTTAGATGCATTTCAGGAATACATGAAAGATGGATTGCTTGTACTCCCGACACATACGTGGGATTCAATTAATGCTAGTAATCCGATTTTTTCGGTACAAGATTCACCTACATGCGTTGGTATACTTACGGAGCTGTTTAGAAAGCGTAAGCATGTTATCCGGTCTGCTCATCCTACTCATTCTGTTGCAGCTATTGGGGAAGATGCTATTCCCTTTACATCTGGTGACGAAAATTTTGACACACCATGTGCTCGCGGTTCAGTATGGGGCAAGTTACTTGATCGAAATGCGCAAATCATGCTAGTTGGTGTCGATTTGAAAAGAAATACATATATTCATGGAATTGAAGAATGGGTAGATATTCCAGGGAGAATGACGGATAGCTTTGAGCAGTTGCAATCTGTTTTACCAGACGGAACAGTAATAAACGTTCCTTCACGAAGACATAGTGGTTTATCTTGGTCTGAGCACTTTTGGAAAGTCGATGACATCTTGCTAAACCGGGGAGCAATGTCAATTGGTACATTTGGCGATGCGGAAACAAGAGTTTGTGATGCAAGGAAGCTTAATGATGTTTTAATGGAAATGTTGCATGATCTACCAGACTTATTTTCCGATAATGAACCACTCGATAATAATACAATTGAATTTTATTCCAATAAATAATACTAAGAAGTTTGGCAGTCATTCAGATAAAAAATCAGGGGCCGTATTTGGCCACTGATTTTTTATTAATTATTTTACAGATCCCATCATTCCAGCTACAAAATGTCTTTGCATGAGGAAGAAGACAAGTGCTGTTGGTAATGTTGCAATCACGATTGCCAACATGATCACCCCAAAATCCGGTGAATATCCTGAACCTAGATTAGAAATAAGTAATGGTATTGTTTGGTTTTCCGGTGACTGTAAGACAACTAACGGCCATAAATAATTATTCCAACTCGACATAAACGTAATAATTGCTGCTGCTGCATAAGTTGTTTTCATTGTTGGCATGAAGATACGTAGAAATATTCCTATTTCACTCAACCCATCAATTCGCCCCGCCTCAATCATCTCTCTCGGAAACATTTTTGTGCTTTGTCTAAAGAAAAAAATAAGAAATGCGGTAGTCATAGTTGGTAACACTACTGATGTCAATGTATCGATACCAATCGATGGCATCGTTTGTGAGATGGACCCGAACATCCGATATAACGGAACCATCAATGCTGCAAACGGAATCATCATCGATAGAAGCAGTATATTAAATACCATATCCTTAGCTTTGCTTTTATACACTTCAAATCCGTATCCTGCCATAGAAGCAATTAAAAGCGCTAAAACTGTTGTTGAAATTGATATTTTCGCTGAATTTAATAATGCAGGTACGATATCAACCGTTTCAAGAAGATTCGTTAAATTTTGCATGAAATTACTGCCCGGTAATAATCTTCCTTTTGTTACATCAACTGATTTATTCGTCGCACTTACGATCATCCATATAAAAGGGAAAACGGAAACAACCGAAGCAATGATCAAAAATATATATATAAATATACGGTTTACTTTAGTCATTTCGATCACCTGCCACTTTAAATTGTAATATGGCTAAAATCACAATAAAGAATACGATTACATAAGATACGGTTGCTGCATAACCAAAATCCGGTGTGTACTTAAATGAAAGATTGTAAATATATTGAGATATGGAGGCCGTGGCATTACCTGGACCGCCTTTTGTAATATTCATAATTTCATCAAAGATCTGGAGTGTCCCAATGGTCGATGTGATGGAAGTAAATAATATAATAGGCTTCAACATCGGAATTGTTATTTTAAAAAATTGTTGAAAACCATTTGCTCCATCAATTTTTGCTGCTTCATAAATAGAATTGTCTACATTCTGTAGTGCGGATAAATAAAAGATCATATTATATCCAGTCCAACGCCAAGTAATGGCAATGATGATCGTTATTTTCGCCCAAAAGGGATCAGTCAACCAATTGATAGCTTGAGGTACAAGATGAAACTTTACTAATATTGTATTTACTAAACCATCCGCTGCAAATAAATATTTAAATATAACAGAATAAGCTACCAGAGATGTCACACAAGGTAAAAAAATTAAAGTTCTGAAAACACCTTTTAATTTCAATGTTCTATCATTCAATAGTACAGATATAAATAATCCTAATATAATCATGATTGGTACTTGAACAATTAAATAAATAAAGGTATTTTTGACTGCTGCTAGAAAAGTAGCATCAGAAAACAGCCGTTTATAATTATCTAGCCCAACAAACTGTAAGTTCGTACCTGTACCTGATTTAAAAGATAAGATCAATGCCTGTACCATAGGATAAAAGTAAAACGCACAAATCATGAATACCGCCACTATGATAAATGACCAGCCAATGGCATTATTCTTCATCCTCGTACTCATATAATACCCACTCCTTATTTAGAAAAGCGCAAGGGACCCTACCATCACGTTGAAACTTGGAAGTAACTTTTCAGTAAATAAATACCTTGATTCAATTGTCTACTACTTAGTTCGGGTGTAGCAGACAATTGCTCAAGGTTATTTTCCTCCCTTTATTTAATCTGTGATTCTGCTTGTTGTTGGGCATCTTTCAGGACATCGTCAATATCCTTTCCAGATAAGTAATTCTGCATTTCTACTACTAAGATGTCATTAATCGCATACGTATGCATGCCGTAATTAATACCGATAATTTCCTCCATCCACTTGGCAAAATCACCTGAAACAGCTTGATCGCCAAAGTATGGATCTTTCTCATTGTACGCTGCGCTATCAGAGACCGGAGTATAAGTTCCAAGAGCACCAACTTCTGTTATTAATTTCTCATAAAGCTCTTCATTTTCACCAAATGTTTTTCCAAGGAACTCTGCAGCTTTTTCCTTGCCTGGAACATCTAATACATACCATGAGCTTCCCCCTAAGTTAGAGGCATTTATTGAACTGTCTATCGGCAATCGTGGTATTGGGACAACCGCCCATTTTCCAGCTTGAGATTCCTCTGCTTTAATAGAAGGAGTGATCCAGTTCCCTGTAACAACTGTTGCAACTTCTCCACTATTAAAATTAGCAAGAAATTGGTTCCAGTCAGAGTGCGGCTTAACAATATCTGCATCTAACATCTTTTTATATATTTCAAAAGCTGATTTCAAAGCTTCATTACCTTCAAGGTTTGGAGTTACTCCATCTTCTTTTGTGTACCAAGTTCCCGCAGTTTGAGTCATTGATCGTATTTCACCTAAGTCATTAGGATCGATGGAGATCATATGCTTTCCTGTCTTTTCCTTGACTACCTTGCCGATCTCAATATATTCATTCCAATCAATTCCTGCTAAATCCTCAGCAGAGTACCCGGCTTCTTCCAAGTAATCTGTTCGAACATATAATCCAGTTACTCCTGTATCAAAAGGTAGTCCATAGTTTTTACCATCCATACTAGTCGGTGCAAGCTTATATTCAGCAAAATCCTCGTTATTAAAATAATCTGTCATCTCGTAAAAAGAATCCGGAAATGCTTGTAAAAAGCTTTGTGCTCGATAATCCTCGATCAATACAATATTTGGTAAGCCTTTGGTTGTACCAGAACTAAGGCTTGTGTTTAGTTTTTGAACGATGTCGTCTTGTGCATTTTCAATAATTTTTAGTTTTACATCATCGTTGCCATATGTCTCTTCAGCAAGCTTTAACGCTGCAATATTAAAGTTTGGATCCCATGCCCATACAGTCAGTTCATTATCATTTTTGCTTCCAGATCCCTCTTCCTTGGAACCTGAAGAACACGCAGCTAGTAATAATAGGCTCGCTAACAATACATACAGTAATTTTTTCATTAGAATTACCTCCCGTTATTTTTGCAAACGCTTTCTTTTTCGTATATTCATATTAACATGCATGAAAAAAAGATCGTTAGGACGATCTTTAGCTCGAATTATGACTTTTTTTAGCCGAATAACTAGATTCATCATATTCATATAATTTTATTTAGTTTATATGACTTTCTTTAGGTAAGATGAGTGGCAAACGAATTTTCACTCTTGTACCTTCGTTGATCCGACTCCTAATTTCTACTCCGTATGCCTCTCCATACAATAATTTTATCCGGTCATTCACATTGTTTACACCGATACCACTAAAAAGTTGGCGTGTACTTTTATAGCTGGGTAGTCCTCTTTCTCTATTTACATGCATACCATCCCCATTATCAACTATTTCGCAAATAAGCTGCTCCCCTTCTTGAGCCACCATAATGTGGATAAAGCCATCTGACTTTTTATTAAACGCATGAAAAAAAGCATTTTCAATAAAAGGTTGGATAATTAATTTGGGCAGCTGAAATGTTAAACAGTCCGGTGAAACATAATAATTCACCTTAATTCTTTGTCCATATCGCATTTGATTAATAAATGCATAGTTCTTCATATTAATTAGTTCTTGTTCCACTGATATCGTTTCACTAATATTTCCAACGGTATTTTGTAGCAAAGAGATAAGTGCGTGTATTGTTTTCGCAGCATTTTCTTTATTCCCTTGCTCTACCATTATTTTAATAGATGCAAGTGTATTATATAGAAAATGCGGATTGATTTGTTGTTGCAAAGCTGCTAATTCAGCTTTACGCTGTTTCTTTTGTGTTTCCATTAGCTCCTCAACATATTCATGAAGTTCATCAAGCATACTATTAAATGTATTTGCTAATTGCATAGTTTCATAACTTCCAGAAGCAGTGACATACTGATCAAATTCATATTTAGGCATACTAGATATTTGCTTCACAAGATCTGTTAAGGATTTTGTTAAACGTCTTGAAATGAGAAAAACAATAAATAAGGCAATACTAACAATTGAAATACTTATAAAAACAATCGCTTTCGTATCGATCAAATTTTTCATCACAAGTTTCCTATCAACCAAATTAACAATATACAAATCAAAGGAGGGTAAGTACTCTGATAAAATAATTTGATTTCTTTCCATCACATCTGCATTTTTATAATCTATTCCACTCTCAGCAATATTTCGAGCATAGTTTAATAGATTTTTATCTTTTTTTCCAATCCATTCATCTCGATTACTTGAGATCATTAAACCCGTGTTATCTAATATGATAATATCATTGCCATCACTCGTATAATTTGTGTAAAATTGTTTAAATTTACTTTCCTCCATTGCAAAATAGAGCACCCCATAAATATATCCCGATGTACGCTCCGTTAAGGCTTTTGAAGCAATAATTGTCGGGGTGCCCGAATAACCATTCATCTCATTCGGATAATCATAATGATACGTCAACTTTTCCGGCTGATCATACGACTTCATGGTGATCGCATGTGATACCAATTCTCCAATTGGCATGGACCATATAGCTGTATTTGTAGAAAAACTCCGCTCATTTACACCTAGCAAATTAATCCCGACATCATAAGCATCTAAATGCGATTTTATGCGACTCATTTGTTCACCCATCTGATAATAAGATTTTGACATGGACAATGAATCCGAATCACTCTGTGTAAGGTAATCTTTGACCGTCATGCTACTAGATATGTTATTCACTGCAGTCACAATTGAGTAACTGAAAGATTCAAAGCTATTTTTCATTTGATTAATAACCTTTGAATTTGTAATGCTAAAAGTTTCCATAAATAGCTTCTCTGACATCCGTATCGTGCTATAAGTGATTGCTATAGAAATGGTTACAATGCTAAGCAACATTACAATGAACATTTTAATAAATAAGCCATTATTATTTAATTTTGTGAAGAGTTTTTTCATTTTCTTCCTTCTTTGTTTGGTGAAATTGTTTTCGATACTTACTTGGTGATGTTCCCATCATTTTTTTAAATACTTTACAAAAATAGCTATGATCAGAATAGCCAACTAAATGACTAATTTCGGAAATAGGAGTAGTGTTTTCTCTTAATAGCTGGGTTGATTTTTCGATACGTACCTTATTTAAATACTCATTAAATCCTTCATTATTATTCATACTAAAATAATTTGATAAATACGAAGGGTTAAAATGAAAATGATTTGCCATTTCCGTTAAACTAAGCACTTCTGCATAATGTTTATCAATATAATTAAGTAATTTCTGCATATTTGGTTGTACCATATTTAACCTTGTTTCTGAGATTACGTGCCTCGCTACTGTGATACATTCATCCAACTGAAGAAGGGCTTCTCTTGCTGATGAAGCGCCATCGATTTTCGCCAAATAACCATATTTTGCTCGTTCCAAATGGTGATTATCATACTTCATATTTCCTAATAACGTCGTTACATTAAAAATAATATTTCCTATAAATGACTTAAATGCTAATACGTCCATTGTATAATGTTGTGCTAAATAGTTAGTATGCTTCTCTAAGTATGTAAATGCATCATCAAACTGTTCACGTTTAAATACCTCTATAAAATGTGTTAATTTAAAGGATTCTTTCTTATCGGATTCTAATGGCAATTCATCATATATAAACACTGTCTTTTCGGGCAAATAAAAGCGATACTGCATTAAAGGCAACAGTTTCTCTTCATGCATATTCTTCACTTCAGCAAATTGGACAAACGGTTCACTTAATGCAATAGCAACAATCCTTTCAGAACATTTTTTCGATTGAGCGATAGCCTTAATAAAATATTTAATCGCGGGTAATTGATCCTTGTCCATATTTAGTAAAAAGGTGATTGTATTTTCAGTTATAATAAGCGAATGGTAAATAATATCAGTCAATTCATCTTTTATTATATCGGAAATATATTGTCTCAATAACCAAAGATCTCGTTCACCTTTCTTATCCCCTACCTCAGCCTCCACTGCAAATAAGCAAAAATGACTATTAGGGAATGCTTCATTAATAATGACATCGTCCTCTGTCACATTAAACCCTGACATTACCCGATCAAGTACACGCTCAATGGATGAATGTGAAGTACTTTTATTTTTTAATAAATGAAAAGAAGGTAATTTACTCGCCGCATGTTGCAATGATCTTAATAGTTCCGGTCCTTCTAATTTAGGCTTAAGAATATAGTCTGACACTCCATGCTGGAATGTCGAACGTACATAATCAAAATCACCAAAACTGCTTAATACGATAATTTCAATCTGCGGATATTTTCTCTTTATTACCCTTGTTAACTCTTCTCCATCCATAACAGGCATAACCATATCAGTAATGACGATATGAGGTTGTTCGGTCTCTATTATTGTTAACGCTTCCTTACCATTAGAAGCTTCACCGATAATTTGGAATCCTTCTTGCTCCCAATTGATATAATGCTTTATTCCTTGCCTTATTAAAACTTCATCATCAACCACAAGGACCTTACACCATGCACGTAATGACATGAGTATCCCCCTTCATCCTACTAATCGATATATACAATTATAACATGAGCATAGTAGGCATTATTATTTACTTAGTTAAACAGAAAAATAATAAATTAAAGCAAAAAAACAGGAGTCTAATGCTCCTGTTTTTACTTCATATCAAGTTCTTCCTTACTTATTAATCGTAATAATATGTTCTTCTTTTAATGCCACATGGCCTAGTTTTTTAATATCCACTGATTCACCTTCAAATAGATTAGTGAATACGATTGGTGTGATACTAGATGCTGCATGTTCTTTAATATATTCTAAGTCTACATTCAACAAAGGTTGTCCGATTTCTACACGATCATCTTGTGATACTAAAGCTTCGAAGCCTTGACCGTCTAATTTAACTGTATCAATTCCAACATGGATTAAGATTTCTCTCCCTGAATCAGATAGAATACCTAATGCATGTTTCGTTGGGAAGAAATTAATAATTGTACCATTTACAGGAGATACAACTGTACCGTCAGATGGTACGATAGCAAATCCATCTCCCATCATTTTCTCAGAAAACACAGCATCTGGAACTTCTGAAAGTGGTTTGATTTCTCCAGCAATTGGTGAAACAATTACGTCCTTATTTTGACTGTTTTCACCAGGAATAGCTGTATCAGTTTTTTCTTTCGATTGTTCAGTATTCGTTGAACGAGGTCTTTTTCCACTGATTACATCTTGCATTTGCCCTTTAATAATTTCTGAACGCGGACCGAAGATCGCTTGAATGTTATTCCCAACCTCAAGTACGCCAGCGGCTCCCAATTTTTTCAATTTGTCTTTATCTACATTATCTACTTCGTTGACAGATACACGAAGTCGAGTAATACAAGCATTTAAGTTAGAGATGTTTTCTTGTCCTCCCATCGCTTCAAGAATACTATAAGCGAGGTCAGCATCTCCTTTGGCCTGTTCTTCTCCCTCTGTCTCTTCGTCTTGTTTTTCACGTCCAGGTGTTAGTAAATTAAACTTACTAATCATAAAGCGGAACAAGAAATAATAAATAACTGCAAATACAAGACCTAATATAATAGCAATCCACCATGGTTCTCTTCCAGGTAAAATACCAAATAGGAAGAAATCAATTCCTCCACCAGAGAAGGTGTAACCAATATTCACATTTAAGTAGGTCATTAACACAAACGATAATCCATCTAAAATCGCATGCATGAGGAATAATATAGGTGAAACAAACATAAATGAAAACTCAAGTGGCTCCGTAATTCCTGTTAAGAAGGATGTTAAAGCACCAGACCCTAACAAACCAGCAACAAGTTTTTTCCTTTCAGGACGGGCTGCATGATACATTGCAAGTGCCGCTGCCGGAAGTCCAAACATCATAACCGGAAATTCACCAGCCATGAAATTACCTGCTGTAATATCTACACCATCTCTTAATTGTGCAAAGAATATCGTCATATCACCACGAACGATATTACCCGCAGTCGTTGTATATGATCCAAACTCATACCAGAATGGAGCATGAAAAATATGGTGCAATCCAAATGGAATAAGCAATCGTTTAATAAATCCAAAGAAGAAGACAGCAAAATACGTACCTTCCTCAATCAACCAAAGGGAAGCATTATTCATCATAGATTGAACTGGCGGCCAAATAAAAATTAATAATAATCCTGCTACAAACGACATTGCTGCTGTAGCGATGGGAACAAAACGTTTCCCTGCGAAAAATCCAAGGAATGAAGGCATTTCAATATTATGGTATTTATTATAACAAAAAGCTGCAATCAGCCCGACAACAATACCTCCGAAAACGCCTGTTTGTAATGTTGGAATTCCAAAAACAAGCGAATAACCAGGATTGTCGGTGAGCATATCTGGGGTAATTCCCATCCAAGAGCTCATTACTTGATTCAGTATTAAATAACCAACTAGGGCTGCAAGCGCTGCTGCTCCATCCGCAGCTAACCCAATTGCGACACCAATCGCAAATATAAGCGGTAAGTTACTGAAAACAATATTACCAGCATCCTCCATAACCATTGCTGTTTGTTGTATCCAATCAGCTGATAAGAATGGTAAAAAATTAAGCATTGTTTCTTGTTGAGCAGCATTGCCTAAACCAAGTAATAAGCCTGCTGCAGGTAGCAAAGCAACTGGTAGCATTAAAGCTTGACCAATTTTTTGCAATACACCAAATGCTTTCTTAAACATTTGATCATCCTCCATATCATATTTTTCTTCTCAAAGAACGGCAAACAAAAAAAGGCATGAGTAAAGAAGCTGATGGAAAAATAAGAGTAACTATCCTCTTATCTTCCCTCAATCTTCTTAACTCATGCCTGATCGAATCAGTAACACGTTAATATAGTAAAATTATTTCATTTTTGTTTGAATTCGTTGCAGATGCAATGTTAAATATACAGCTTCCGCTTGATAGACGTGTTGTTTTAATGTTTGCTGCATCACTTTGATTAGTTTCCAAGATAGATTATAGCACACGGGATATTCCGTTTTCAACAATTGAGTAATTTTTTCTGGTTCTGCCACCTCTTCTCCTCTGATGACCCGCTCAATCGTATAACGGAGATGACGAATAAGACGCATATAATCGATGCTACTTTTATCAATATTCACTTCCAATTGTTCTTCAATTATTTTTACAAGTCGGACAATCAAATTTGAATGTAAGGCAAGTTCTTCCACATTTTTATTCAAAAGTGCACTATGAATATGGAGAGCGATAAAGCCAATTTCGCCTTCTGGAAGTGTGACAGGGAGACTTTTATTAATCATCTCAGTTACTTCTGTCGCAATTTTGTATTCATCAGGGTAAAGACCTTTGGTTTCAAGTAAAAAAGGATTACGAATCCCAATACCCTTTTTCATCCGGCTAACTGCAAATGCCAAGTGATCTGTCAATGCAACATGAATGTGTTCATTAAGCGGTGCGCTAACTCTCTTACGAATGATTTCCACAGCAGAAATAATCACTTTTAACGTTGTATCATCCAAGTTATACATAAGCTCCTTATACTGCTTTTGCTCAACTGGATCTTTCAACACAAATAATTTCTCTACTTGTTCCCGAACAATGCTATCTCCTGTTTTTTTACCAAAACCAATACCTCGCCCAATTAACACGACTTCATTTCCATCTTCATTGGCAGCTATTAAAACATTATTGTTCAGACTTTTTTTGATCAAATATTTATCCATCATTACATCTCCATTATTATTCCTTGCATTCATTTTACTGGTTATGGGCGAGTTTGTCCTGTTTATACGTCAGTCTTGCTCCATTCTATTTCCTAGTCTGACTTAATACTTGATTTTGATACAATTGATAAAGCGTTTTTACATAATCACCATTCTTACCGGGAAATTTCCTTAAACCTAGTTGATGAACAGGTATAATCTCCTGAATAGAGTTAGTAAAAAAGATTTCATCTGCTTTTTCCAAATCAGCTGCTTGATATAATCCTTCATTTACTGTCATCTCAAGACGTTCTGCTAATTTTAAAACAAACTGGCGAGTAATGCCATTTAAAATTCCTGTTTCCAAAGCAGGTGTATGCAGTACTTTGTCTTTTAGCCAAAATAAATTAGACGTAACACCTTCCGCTAAAAAACCAGACTCTGAAAGAAGTATCCCTTCCTTATTTGGATCAGGTCCAAGTTCCCTCTTTGCCGCTACATTATTGAAAAAATGATGCGATTTCAAACGGGTAGCCGTTTCTGGGGTATTACGCCGGAGTTTTAAAATCACTGCTTCTTTTTCTTTTAGCCTTTCCATCTGTGGAAGTGGCTTTTGAAACATGATAACTGTTGGAGAATCATATTCTTCAGCTTGTAAACCTATTTCCCCCACTCCTGCGGAAACATTAAAGCGAATATATGAATCTTGGAGACCGTTTAATCGCGACAATTCTTCTACAATTTCCAGTACTTCAGCATATTCGAATCTCTTACTGATATTTAGTTCATCAAGCCCTGCATTTAGTCTCCCTAAATGCTCATCAAGTAAAAATGGGTGACCTTGATATGTTCTTATCGTTTCAAAAACACCAAGACCATATAAATACCCATGATCAAATGGTGAAATATTGGCTTCTTCTTTTTTTATATACTTACCATTTAAATAAATATACATTTTACCTTACTTCCAATCGATAAAGCTGAAGGAAATTTTGAAGTAATTGCTTGCCGGCCTTCGTCATAATTGATTCAGGGTGGAATTGCACACCTTCGACCGCTAGCTCTTTATGTCTGATTCCCATAATTTCATTTGAATTCGTCCAAGCTGACACTTCCAAACAATGTGGCAGCTGCTCTTTTTTTACGATTAATGAATGATAACGCGTCGCTCTGAAAGGCTCATCTACCTTAGAAAAAATTGTTTTTCCATCATGAAAAATCTTCGATGTTTTCCCATGTAGCAAGCGTCCAGCTTTTACCACTTCACCGCCGAACACTTGAGCAATCGCCTGATGACCAAGACATACTCCTAAAATTGGGATTTTCCCGGAAAAATAGCGAATCGCCTCTAAGGAAATCCCTGCTTCATCTGGTGTACATGGCCCAGGAGAGATCACTAAATATTCAGGAGCAAGCTGCTCGATTTCTTCGAGCGTTATTTCATCATTTCTCTTCACCGATATCTCTTCCCCAAGCTCTCCAAAATATTGCACAAGATTGTATGTAAAAGAATCATAATTATCGATCATTAAAATCATGTTTTTCCACCTTACTTTCAGCTACTTCCTTTGCTTTCCAAAGGGCATGAGCTTTTCTTAGAGATTCTTCATACTCGGCTTTCGGATCGGAATCTATTACAATTCCGGCTCCGGCTTGCACATGACATATCCCCTCTTTTACAAGCATCGTCCGAATAACTATGTTGAGATGAAGATCTTCATTGAAACCAATCCACCCTAATG
Organism: Lederbergia lenta NBRC 16444; assembly: GCF_001591545.1. Lineage (GTDB taxonomy): Bacteria > Bacillota > Bacilli > Bacillales > Bacillaceae_C > Lederbergia > Lederbergia lenta. The sequence continues at coordinate 398,634 of NZ_BCVC01000001.1, read as the reverse complement.
ATCCTGTGTAAACTCCACGCTTAACAGGCTCAAGTTCTTCAATAATCTCTAGTGTACGCACTTTCGGTGCCCCTGTTATAGTACCTCCCGGAAACACAGCTTCAATTAAATCATACGCACTTTTTTCTTCTGCAAGGCGGCCACTCACATGAGATACGATGTGCATCACATGAGAATATTTCTCAACCGTCATTAATTCATCGACCTTAACAGAACCGTATGCACATACCTTACCAAGATCATTACGTTCCAAATCAACAAGCATAATATGTTCCGCCTGCTCTTTTTCATTGCCGATTAACTCATTCGCAAGCCGCTGATCTTCCTCATCATTTATACCACGTGGTCTTGTACCTGCAATTGGCCTTGTGCTTACAATATCTCCTGCTTTTTTAATCAATAACTCAGGAGAGCCAGAGATAATTTGAAATTCCGGCGTGTGCAAATAACCCATATATGGGGAAGGATTGAGCCTGCGCAGTTCTTTATAGACATCAATGGATGGGATGGATAATTCCTTTGATTGTCTGACCGTCAAATTCACTTGAAAAACGTCGCCTTCTGCAATATATGCTTGTATTTTCTCTACTGCAGTAACAAACTCCTCTTCCGTAAAAGAAATTTCACTAACCCTATTTGACTCTTTTAAAACGGGTGATTTTTCACTATTTTCTATAGAGACAGCAAGCCATTTCTTTTTAGCAAGAGCTAATCTTTCCTTAGCAGCATTGCGATTTAAGACCATTATCCATAAGCACTTTTCTTCATGGTCAAAAACTGCCCATTCATCAAAAACCTGAAAATATATTTCCGGTAATTGTAAATCATTATCTGCAATATTTGGTAGTTTTTCGATAGACCAAGCATAATCGTAGCTTATATATCCAACAGCTCCACCTTGAAAATCCGGAAGATTTAGTATGGGGGAAAAGGAAAATTTCTCCATCCATTTTTCTAATTCTACTAATGGCTTCCCAGACCATACTGTACGTTTCCCCTCCTGTTCCAACATCACCTCGTCTCCACTAGCCTGGAATACAGCAAATGGCACCATCCCAGCAATGCTATACTTCCCTGTACGCCCACTTTCAAGTAACACGTGGCGGTCTTTTTCTTTCGTCCCCTGCAAATATCCTTGAAAAAACTTTTCTTTCGTAAATGAGAGTTTTTCATATAAAATCGGAGCACTAGTCATATATATATCACTTCCTAGATCTAAAAATTATTTAAGTTCAATTACATTTTCTGATTATTCTTTAGCAAATGTTGCCCTATGTTTCGTTATCTTCGATCAAATCATATCATATTTTTATTCGAATTCTTACTTTTATATAAAGCTTGGATGTATTTTTATTTCACTCTATTTATTTTAAGTTTATACTAAAGTATAAGAAAGGATAGATGTAATTGAAAATGCTTAAATGGTCATATACGAAGCGTTATAATATAATAGCTCGCTTCGATCAATTCCCTCATTCGAATGTGATCTTTAGAAAAATTAAAGATTATTATTTTATATATACTATTTCCTGGTCAAAAGAAGATAATATTGTTAAAAGGCACCATCTTAAAGAAATGGAAATATTGTTGAATGAAGAGCTTGGGACGATTGAATTTTATTTAAAAAGAATCGGCTCCTAGAATCTTTTACATTTAATATGAAATGGGGCTGAAAATATGAACACTGAACGAAATAAAGCAATGCTAGCATCATTGGAGAAATTTCGTATCAAATTATTAAATAGTGAACTCACTTATTTTGATCTCCCTGCTGACAAAGAGGATGTTCAACATTATTATCGTCAATTCGATTTTCAGCTGCCAACTAGTTCAAAGATGTTTCATCCATTACACTCATTGGTAAAAGAATCTCATGAACATAAAATTCCTTATTACATTAGTAAAGACGAATATTTATATACATGGGTTGACTTGCAATCAAATGGTATGGTTAAAAATATTTATTCGGGTGTGGAAAACAGTCCATCTGATTTGGTGAATAAGGATTTAGAAGTACGAATGAGGCAAGATTTGCAATCTGCTGAGGTTGTTCCTGAAGATTTAAAATTTAATGCAGAACATGCTGTACCACAATCATGGTTTGGCGGGCGAGAACCAATGAAAGGTGATTTGCATCATCTTTTCGCTTGTGAGCCCGCGTGCAATGCAGCTCGCTCCAACTTTGCCTATCATGATTTTGTTAACTATACCCCTGAATCTTCAAGTGAAAAAATCCAAAACCAATGTGGAGTAGCCTTTGCCGAATTATTCGAACCGGAATTTGGAAAAGGAACAATAGCTCGTGCGGTGTTTTACTTTATTCTTAGGTATCCTTATGAAATTAGAAAGCCATTTAAAAGGAAAGTAAACTTCAAACTATTGAGAAATTGGAATCGTCAATTTCCTCCATCCATGTATGAAAAGCACCGTAACCAAGCTATTTTTCATATTCAAGGAAATCGCAACCCATTTATTGATTTTCCAGATCTTGCAGACAAGCTTTATTTTCCGCTGTGACATCAGCAATCATATGGTATGGCTTTAAGCAAAAAACAACACATTCGCCACAAACCTCGAGCAGGTTTATGGCGAATGTGTTTATATGTATTATTTGAATGTAATTTGCATGCCTTCTAACGCCAATCCATAGTGAACTGCATGTTTAAGTGTTGCAAAGCATTTTAATTCTCGCAAATAAACCCCACTTGAAATGAGCTGCATGCTTAAGTCTGGAGAGATCCCCACAATGATTGGGGTCGCCCCTACTAGTGAAACGGCCTGTATTATATTTCCCAATAATGAAATGGCATAATTATCTAGTTCATTCATTCCCGTAACATCGAAGATAATAATATTTGCCTGGTAATCGATTGCACCTTGTAATGTTTTCTCAATTAATTCTGTTGATCTGCTTTCATCAAAGCGCCCCATCATTGGCACTACCACAATATTCTCCAATACGGGGATGATAGGTGACGATAAATCACTTACAAGTTTTTTCAGATCACGAGTCCGATCCTCCACCATTGCTTCAAGTGTTGTAATTTCATATTGTTCCTTGCTACTTAACAGTTCTCGAATATTTTCAGCGGGAGAAATATTAGATGGGAAAAACTCAATTTCTGTCACATCATCACCTGAAAAAGGATGTTTTACAATGCGATACCATACTTTTTCTTGAAACAATCCAGATAGAATTCCTGCCCAATGCCCAGCAAGAAAACTACCTGGTTCCTTTTTATTTTGAAGTTGATTGATTTTGAGTTCCCAATCTTCTCTTAATTGTATAACGGCTTCTTTTCTTTCATTAGAGAATTCAATTATTGTAAAGGAGCCCCATCCAGCACTTTTGTATATGTTCGGGAGAAGAGTTAACAACTCTTCTTCATTTTTAGTATTTCTAGCAAAAAAGTCGCTGACGATTTTACCGGTGCGATATCCAGTTGCTTCCATCACAATGCGTGCACTTTCTGTACCTGTAATTTCCTCAATTGTATCTATGAACGTCTTGAATGCAGTATCAATCCAGAATAACACAACATCCGCACCTTCATATTGCAGTAAGCCTCGATCCATATCCCAAGAAAATCGAACACCATCCACTGTCTTTACATGCTCATTTGGTTTCATACAAACTAACCTCCCAATGATTTCCTTATATATATTTTACACCATTGATCTTAAGTTTGTTGACTAATCCACTTGGAAAACCCAGTAATACTGTTATTATCTTGAAATGCGATCTTATTTCTTACGGCTTGCTTCTACAAATTGACCATGAGAAAGTCTACGAAGCTTTATATTCAAGTTAAGTTGTCTACCATATTTCTTAAGTTCACGTTCTTCTCGAGGCGTCACAAGAGATACAACGGTTCCTGTTGCCCCCATTCTTCCAGTTCTTCCAGAACGATGTATATATTGCTCTATGTCAGACGGAAAATCGGAATGAATGACATGCGTCAATCCTTCAATGTCCAATCCTCTAGCCGCAACATCAGTTGCTAATAATATTTTCACATCACCATTTCGCAAAGATTGAAGCGCCTTTTCACGATCATTTTTTCCAAGCTCACTATGTAATACATCCAGTGAAACTTTTTCATATTTCAACTTCTCTGCTAATACAGTCATATTGCCTACATCGCGTACAAACACAAGACCTTTCATCCCTTCCATTGCCGCAATTCTTCTTAATAATTCGGCTTTATCTCGGGGTTCACATAATAAATATAAATGATTTACATCCGCTGAAGCAGTCTCATTTCTCTCTACTTTAATAATTTCTGGTTCTCTATCTATCATCGCTTTAAACAGATCAATGTCTTTTAAAGAGGTGGCAGAAAATAGCAGAAGTTGACGGTCATTCTGCGCTGATTTTACTATTGTTCGAACTGTACTTATATGCTCACTTATAAGTAGCTGATCACCTTCATCAAGAACAATCGTTTTTACATCATGCATTTTTAGTTTTTTCAACTTGATAAGTTCCAATATTCGTCCAGGTGTCCCAACAACAATTTGTGGTTTTTTCTTTAATTTATCTAATTGGCGTTTTATATTTGCGCCCCCAACCAATGAAACACCTGAAATTGCCGTACCTTCTGTCCACTTTTGTAATTCTTGATAAATCTGCATTACAAGTTCACGAGATGGTGCTAAAATAACCGCTTGTAGGTTTTTGTTTTCCACTTGAATTTGTTCGAGAATTGGTAGAAGATAAGCAACTGTTTTACCAGTTCCAGTCGGTGATTCAGCGATCAGGTCTTTCCCTTCTAATATAAAAGGAATAGCTTTTATTTGAATCGGAGTCGGTTCTGTAAAATTAGAATTCGTCCATGTTTTTTGCAAAAAGGGCTTTATATTTGATAAAAAATTCACTTCTTTTGTCATTTTTTCTCCTCATTTCTCATACTGCGAGATTCTTCTACCATCATACTACAATCCTTTACTTTTATAAAAATTATATCCTGTTTCATTGCGAATTTCGATTTCATTCGTCATAAATTACTTTTATTTGCATTTATCGTATAATAGTTCCTTGGGGTGTTTTTTCCTATTAAAGAGGGGGAAGGGTCATTGAAGAAATTGCTTTTAGTTTTCGCAGCAATTTTAGTTTTACTGCTTGGTGCTTGTTCAGATTCATCAAAGAAAATGGATGAAGAAACAAAAGAATTAAATGTAACAATGGATGTAAAAGAAATTATAAAGGAAGGGAAAATTACATTTAAAGGAATGACAAACCTTCCAGAGAACACAAAATTAGTAATAACCCTTTCAAATGATGATAACTTTAAAGCTCAGTCAAAAGTAATTGTAGGTGACAGCAAGTTTGAATCTGAGCAATTTTCCAATAAAGGAAATTCACTACAATCGGGTATTTATCGGGTAGGTGTAACAATGGAGATTGCTTCCGTACAGCCCAAAAGTGTCCAAGCTATTATTGGGAATGATTCTGAAAATCTAAAAGGTGAATTAGTTATAGACGGAGATTCTGGGAAAACAATTGAGTTTTCAAAAAAAATAGAAATCGTCGGAGCAGAGAAGATAAATCATGAAGTATTGATTAAGGAATTTAAAGAACAAATCCTATCATATTACAACAGAATAAATGATGAATACGATTCACAGAAAAATTCTTTTGATCCAGCTACTTGGGGTGCCTTCGCACGAGATTTTAGAGAAGAAACAAATAAATCGCGAAGTCAAATAAATCAATCAGCGTTGAACCAAGGCGAGCAGATGCAAATTGCTCCTGCTTTTGTAGATTTACAAATGTTATTAACTGCATATGCTGCTGATTTACAAAATCGTGGTGACGATAAAGAAATATACAGACTAAAAAGTCAGATTGAAGATAGCCTGAAGTAAAACATGGAAGGTAGTTGGAATGTACTCATTCCAACTACCTTTTTAAATTTTCCTACCTAATAAATCACAATTACTGATGAATTTAACGATCTCTAATTGATAGCGTTCATAATTTTGGTTTATTGTTACTGTCTTACTTCAAAAACGAAGAAGTGATTAAATAAGGCTTGGAGAAACGTTCGCTAGACTCTTGCGGGTTAATCGAGCGATAAGTTTCGGAAAACCTACTCTATCACTCTATCCATTGTAAAAAAATTTAAAAGTCTGTAGATGGTCATTTTTTTGAGTTTGTCTACTATCTGAGCCTTATCCCTACTGGGCTTTTTTATTCTCCTATTTATTAAATAATCCTTACTTTATTTTTACTAAATCCTTACGTGCGGTAATATAAAATAATTTACCGTTGCTGTTTTTAACTTTAAGCTGAGGTGATCCAGCCGTTACTATCTCTTCTAAGACTATCCAACCTTCGCCTTTTTTAAATTGGCCAGAAGGGTTTGTCCATCGCGGCGAATCATAGTAGTTGACTTGAGCCACAATTGCTTCAACTCGTTTACCTTTATTCAACAGATTTCTTGTAGATAAATCGCCTTTCAACCTGTTTAACAACTCGATATTTTGTTTTGCTGTGCCTTGATAATTTTTAATCCCATATTGACTAGCTAACTGAGCACGATGGCTATAACTAGAATCTAGTTTCTTGCTATTTAGATAGTCAACTACACTTCCGTCAGTATTAACTGAAGGCATCTCCCTATTTAGACCAAGATATTTAAACGGATCAACAGCATTTATTTTGTCTATATCCCATCTTCCTTTATGCAATTCGAAATGTAAATGCTGACCAGTGGAATGACCTGTATTTCCCATTATTCCTATTACTTGACCCTGCTTCACTTTAGAGCCAGCAGCTACTTTACGACTCCCAATGCGCATATGAGCATAAACAGTTTCCCAAATTTGACCGTTTATGTTATGTACAATCATAATACACTCACCATAACTATCTGAGCGATATGATCGCGATACCGTCCCAGCTGCAGCTGCATAAATCTCGTGTATGCCTGGATTAGCAAAATCTATTCCATGATGATCCGCCCTTTTTGATGAACGAAATTCACTTGTAACTCTATCTACTTTTGTAGGGTTAATAAACACTTTATTTCATCCTTTCCAAATACAATCTTTTGATGCAAGAAGAAGAACGACTTATTAGCTACCTCTTTAATAAAGTGATATATAATTTCTATAAACAAAGATACCCTGCCTGGCAAGTTTTCCACTTTTAACTTAAACTATATAAAATAACAATGTGAGGTTAGCAAATGAAGAAGAAGCGCTATGAAAATATAGATAAAAATGCATCTCTTAGCACATTTAAGGATTTACTTCAGTGGCGAAGGGAAAGAAAAGCTAAACAAAAGGATTTATCTTTCCAAGTACCGACAGCCGATGAAATAGAGGTGGAGTTTCTACAATCCAATCGTACTATTTCAACAATCACTTGGATTGGCCACTCTACCTTTCTCATTCAACTTAATGGGAAAAATATTTTAACAGATCCCATTTGGGCAAATCGCTTAGGATTGGATAAGCGTCTTTCGCCTCCTGGACTGAAAATACGTGATTTACCACCAATTGATTTTGTAGTAATTTCTCACAGTCATTATGACCATCTTCATTATTCTTCTCTTAAAAGTTTAAATGGTGAACCGACTTTTTTCGTTCCTATAGGTCTAGGAAACTGGTTTAAGCGAAAAGGCTTTAGAAAAACAGTAGAGTTTAGTTGGTGGGAAGAACATGAAGTTGCTGGATTGCAATTTACTTTTACGCCAGCTCAACACTGGACGAAGCGAACGCTAACAGATACGAATCGTTCTCATTGGGGAGGATGGGTGATTCAAGATTGTAGCAAACAAACAATTTATTTTGCTGGGGATAGTGGTTATTTCAAAGGATTTCAAGAAATCGGCAAAAAATATGATATTAATTATTGTTTAATGCCAATTGGAGCGTATGAACCGGAATGGTTCATGGCCGCACAGCATGTTAGCCCAGAAGAAGCTATCAAGGCTTTTGTCGATACACAAGCGCAAACAATGATTCCAATGCATTACGGTGCATATCGCTTAGCTGATGATACACCGAAAGAAGCTCTTGATCGATTATTAGCTGAGTGGAAAAAACAAAAACTGACCGATGAGCGATTGGAAGTCTTGAAAATTGGCGAAACATTGAGGACGGACTAACCAATATTTGGTACCTATTAATCTAGCGATCAAGCTATTCGCTATCGTGTCGTTCTATTAGCCGTTGCGAGAAGTCTATTTGCTAGCACGTCATTCTATTAGCCCTTGAGAGTTTTCTGAAACGATATACGATTTTCAAAGGCTGCTCCATTATTAGGGCAGCCTTTATCATTCAATCTATTTTTGGAATTTGCCTGTGCTTTGTTGCTTGTTCAAATGCATAGGCTATTTTCAATAAAGTCTGTTCGCTAAATGCCGTCCCGGTAAACATAATTCCAAAGGGTTCTCCATTCGGAACAAATCCCGCGGGCAAAATAACGGAAGGATAACCCGCTTTTGCACCAATAGTTGAGCCGCGGTCTCCAGGAAATAAAACGGCATCTAGCTCATACTTTTCTAATGCATAATCAATGCCCTTTTCTCTAGATAGATATAATTCCTTTTCTAACGCATAAATATATTCAGCTTCTCTCAATGTCCCGCTTGTTTTTTCGGCAGCAAGGAGTAGCTTTTGTCCGTATTTTAACATGGTATCTCTATGCTCATAATTGAATGCAATTACATCACTTAACGAGCGTAATTTATTTGAAGGTGGGGTCGCCTGCAAATAAGCATTTAAATCCACCTTAAACTCATATGTTAATATTTCCAATCCCCATCTATTTTTTGCTGATGGTATGCTAACATCATCTATCAATTCTGCTCCAACATTTTGTAAAACATCAATTGCTTCATCAAAAAGGGAGAGCTTATGTTTGCTCATTCTTTCCGTAAATGGCTTTCGAGCAATACCAATTCTTATTCCTTTCAAGCTTGTTTCATTTAATTGTTCTGCATACTTGGTCTGCTTACTATTAAATGCTGAAGCAACGTCCCTAGAATCAATACCTGCAATCGTCTCTAATAAATATGCTGCATCCTTTACAGTTCTAGCCATTGGCCCTGGTGTATCTTGACTATGCGCGATGGGAATTACGCCGCTCCTACTCACTAAACCCACCGTTGGTTTCACACCAACCAATGCATTTTTCAAAGATGGATTTAATATCGATCCAGATGTCTCTGTTCCAATGGCACCCATCGCAAAGTTAGCAGCTACTGCCACTCCTGCCCCAGAGCTTGAACCACCAACATCCAGTTTACCGGCTCCATATGGGTTCAGTGTCTGCCCGCCTCTTGAACTATAGCCACTTGGCATGCCAAACGTCATAAAATTCGCCCATTCTGTCATATTTGTTTTTCCAAGTAAAATGGCACCTGCTTTACGTAATTGGGCTGCAACAAATGAATCTTCAACTGCATAATGATTAGCCAGGGCAAGTGAACCTGCTGACGTGTGCATTTTATCTCCTGTATCAATATTATCTTTTAATAAAATCGGAATACCGTGCATTACGCCTCTTATACCCTCTAACTTTCTCTCTTTGTCAAGTTCCGCCGCAATATGTAAGGCATCCGAATTGATTTCAATTACAGAATTAATATCTATATCGTATTTTGCTATTCGATACAAATACATTTGGACAAGCTCGACTGATGTAATCACACCAGACGCAAGCTTTTCCTGGATCTCATCTATCGTTGCTTCCAACAACCACTCATCATGCCATTTTCTTAACTTAGGATTTTCCATTTATCAAGTCCCCCTTCTCTTTTATTTTCAAAATAAAAAAGCCACTCACAAATAAAACAAACGAGCTAATATAAAAAATAATATCTAGCGTAAACAAATCAATCATCAATCCGCCAAGCATGACTGCTGCACCAGAAAAAACCGATGTCCAAAAATGATAGCGACCAATAACAGAGCCGCGGTTCACACCTTCCGTAAAATCAGCGAGTAATGCTTTTTCGCTTGTTTTCTGCATTGCACCAACCATTCCAAGCAATATTTGCAGTGTATATACTTGCCACACCATCGTGATAATTGGGAAAAACAACAATAATATGGACATCCCCCAACTATTAACTAACAAAAATAATGTTCTTCCTACTCTATCAGAAAGCTTACCAATGAAAAGATGGACGAGTGCTGAGCTCATCATAAATAAACCATATGAAATTCCATACTGGAGGAATCCCCCTCCCACCTCCTTAATGAATATTAAATAGAATGGGAAGACAAGACTGCTTCCTAGAATCGCAATGCTTTGTGAAATAACTATCCATCTCATTGTCTATACTCCTCATAAAACTCACTTACAAATCGCTCCTTAGGATCATATTGCTTTTTCCTCTTGAAAAATTCATCTGTCAATGGATAAGCTTTTCTCATTTGTTCTTTCGTTGGATATAAATAATAAGGTAAGTAATAGCTGCCATCCAATTCAAGCGCAAGATCTATGATTTCCCTCACAATCTTCCCTGTTTTATCAATCTCTTTTTCTGCAATCCCTTGATTAATTAAGAATACTAAGGCAAACATATCTTCCTTCGCATACGAAAGGATTGCTTCTTCGTTTTTAGGTACATATCGTACAGTAATATTTAATACATTCATTTCACTACCTTCTAAAATTTCTCTTAATCTATCAATAAATAGCGGAAAATCATCAACTGGTACAAAGTATTCTTGAAGAATATCTGTATCACTTTTCCCTTCATAATCTAAAAACTGAATTTCAGGCCGCATTACATTATTCCTCGATAGCCATACTTCTTTTCCATCTTTAAAGGCTTGCTTTTGCACATACCATACGAAGTTTTTCCCCCAATCAAAATGTCTTGATAGACCAAATGCAAATTTATTCCTACGCACATATTTTTCATCAAGCAACTCATTATATTCCTTCAGATTTTCATCCACACGAGAATAATTTGTTACATACATTTCTGTTAAAAAATGATTCGGTGCAACTGATATTCGCGAATTATGCATCTCTATATTCGGGTTCGCTAATACCTCATTTTTAAAATAGGCTGGATAGTCTTGATAATCTATCCATTGATTATTTGCTTGATAAACAACATCATCTGTCAACTCAATGTCGACATCGAGAATAACTCCAAATAACCCATACCCACCATTCACGAGCCTAAACAGTTCCTCATTCTCTGTTCTGCTCACGTCCAAAATCTTACCATCTGCATTCATCAGCCGGAAGGAACGAATACTATCAATAAGCGGTCCAAAGCGAATATCTCTTCCATGTACATTCACACTCATTGATCCACCAATCGTAAATATATTTGGAGCTTGCATCGTTTTAATCGATAGATTGTAAGGATTGATTGTTTCTTGGACATCCTCCCATGTAGCACCGCTTTGAACAGTGATCAACTTCTCTTCTGGCAGCACCCTAATGATGCGATTATACGTTGTCATGTCTAACACAATTGCATCTTTAAAATACGTATGCCCACCTTGACTATGTTGTTTCCCAGCTATCGAAATTTTCAAGTCTTTCTCTTTCGCTTCTTGAAGTATTTGCTGAATTTGCTCTGTTTCTTGCCCCTGAATGACCTCACGCACTTTAATAGGAACCAACCGCCCAACATCATTCATTAAGAGCTCATCTTGATCTTTTTTCTGTATAGAAAAGAGAAAGAAAATAGCATAACAGATAATAAACAAAATAACACAAACACTTACAATGATTTTTGATTTTCTCAATTTATCCCCCATAGAAAGATGGATTTTCTTACATTGTAGCAGAATCTAGTTTGCAAGCGTAATCAAACTTTGTTATATAAAGAAAAACAACACTCACATCGCATCGCCTACAAGATATGTTTATTTAGCTTATATTCCATTTTTAAAAATTTACTACTATCAAAATAGAATTTATTAATACACAAATTTCTCTCTGTGTACAATTAAACTGACCGCACATGGATGAACGATCAGTTTGATTAACCATTTAGTTTCTTTTAAATTTTAAATTGACGAATCAATTCATTTAACTGATCTGCCAATTCAGCAAGTTGCTCAGAGCTTCCCGCAACTTCTTCCATAGAACTACTTGATTGTTGTGTTGTAGCAGAGGTTTCCTCTACTCCCGCAGCTGCTTCTTCGGAGATTGCTGCAATTTCTTCAATCGAACCATTCATTATTTGGCTACTTGCTGTAATATCAGTTAAGTTTTCAGATATATTTTTAATATTATATACCATGCTTGTTACAGACGAACTTATTTCATTAAAGGTTTCATTAGTTGTTTTTATTTTAATTGTTCCTTGTGCTACTTCTGTGTATCCAGTCTTTAATGATTCTACGACATTTCTAGATTCATTTTGAACTTTACTTACTATTTCAGTGATATCTGTAACAGATATCGATACTTGCTCAGCGAGTTTTCTAACTTCCTCTGCCACAATCGCAAATCCTTTACCATGCTCGCCAGCCCTAGCAGCCTCAATTGACGCATTCAATGCTAGAAGGTTCGTTTGATTAGCAACTCGGTGAATAACAAAAACTAACTCAGATATTTCTTGAGCCTGATTGTTTAAGTTATCCATCTTTCTGACTGCTACTTGGACAATATCATCAATCTTCATCATTTGCTGATTGGATGCTTTCATTAAATTCTTTCCTTCATTTGTCATCTCTAGAACTTTTCCTGATGATTCTTGAGCTTGTTCGCCTTTTTCGTTTGCTTCTTGAATTTTTGCCGCAAGAATTCCCATAGTGGAAGCTAATTCACTCGCACTATCCGCTTGTTTTTCTGTCCCTGATGCAATTTCTTGCATAGTCATAGCTATTTGTTCTGACCCTGATTTCACTTCCGTTGCTGATTGCGTTAATTCTTCACTTTGTAATGTTACTTTATTAGAAGCTGCTGCAACCTGTTCAATTGTATTATGAAGATTATTTTTCATCATTTGCATCGCTGCTGTTAATTGACCAATTTCATCATTGCGTTTGCAATCTTTTATTGAAACTTTTAAATTACCTTTAGAAAGTTCCCCCATTAATAAGGCAATATTTTTAATGGGATTCGAAATAGTTTTACTAAACTTAATAACAACAAACAGCACAATGATCAATGTTACAGCAGTTATAATTAATGCAATCATCGTAATTTGTTGTTTCGTGTCTTGAATAACAGTTATATCTTGATTGATTCCAATTGCTCCTATGATTTCATTGTGTGTTGGATCATACATAGGTAAGTAGGTTGTCAGTATTTCGTTGTCACTATATGATACGGTTTCTCCTTTCTTTACAGAAGTTAAGACTGAAGCATGATCTATCACCTCACCCACATGTGCTTCTTCCGATGACACAACAATCATTCCGTCTTGATTATATAAATCTATCGCTACACCTTGTAACATATTATTTAGATCCTCCAAAAATGCACCATCTACACCTGTTTGTATTGTTCCAATGATCTCGTTGTTGGAGATAATTGGAGCAAAAGCACGGACAGAAAGACCACTTTTACCAAATTCAAAACCAGAAATAGCTTTTCCATTTAAAGAGTTTTGAATTGCTGGCAACTTACTTTTATCATCTCCGTGCTCTCTCGGGTTGTGACCTCGTAGAAAAACAATCCCAGATGCGTCTCCGAATTCCAATACATTAAGGCCATGTTCTGATTGGAGACGTGAATAAATTGGATTCACTTTTTGTAGTAGTTCATCTCGCTCTTCTGATTGAAATGCGGAGACAAGTTCTGTATTACTTGCGTAAATAGTTGTTATGTTAAGGAGATCTTCTGCGACCTTATTGAATTGTGCTTCAATCGTATGCTCCATTTCCTTCTGCTGATTCGTAATAAGCTTTGTAAATCCTTGTTCAGTCGCATAATAAATAACAATTACTGTAATAATTAATGGAATAATCGTTAAGGTCAGAAAAATAGCAAGTAATTTTTTGTTCAAGCTATCTAGTTGAAATATCTTTTTCATTGCAAATCTCCTCATATATTAATATTTAAGTGAGTGGTATAACTATCTGCGAATCAATTTATTTTAGCACATTTAAATGTAAAGCATGTCCAATATTGAAGGGAGACTATGCTAAAATTCCTTACAATACGACACCCATTTTTACAAACATACATAACTAGCTAATCCTCCATGTAAAATAGCGGAAAACCAAACTTTTTTATATAATGAAAACCAGCACTCACATGGCATCGTCTAATAGATATGCATGGTAAGGAGGTATGAATTTGTGAAAGAAATTGTTGCTGAAGCGCTTCAAGTGACAGAAGATGAGATAGCTTTCGATCAGATTATGACAGATTACGGACAAGCGATTTTACAGCTCGCTTATTCCTATGTAAAAAACAACGCAATCGCTGAAGATTTAACGCAGGAGATATTTATAAAATGCTATAAAAGCTTACATACATTTCAGCACCATTCCAATTTCAAAACTTGGTTATGGCGGATTGCTATTAACCATTGTAAAGATTATTTAAGGAGTTGGCACCACCGCAAGGTTCTGCTTACATATGAAAGTGAGGTTGAGCCAGCATCTGATCATGATCATGTGGAACAAGCGGTGATTCAATTAAATGAGGATAGCAAATTGATAAAAGCAATTTTGCAGTTGCCACTGAAATTCCGTGAACCTATTTATTTACATTATTTCGAAGAGATGTCGATCAAAGAAATCGAATTGCTCACGGGAGTAAAACAAAACACGATTAAAACTCGCATGCGGCGAGCAAAAACACTTTTAAAAGAAAGTTTGGAAGGGTGATTATTCGTGGAAGACAGATTAAAAAAACTCAAAAAAAGCCAGGTGTCCAATCAACTAGAATTTACAGAGCAACATCGAAAAAATATTTATAAATCCATTCTAAGAGATGAAGAAAATGAGGATGAAGTGTTGCTTGCCATCTTACAACTTCTTTCCAAGAGGAAGAACGGATATGAACTACTACAGCACCTATTTGCTCGTGGTATGAAAAAGTTTGAAGAGAATGAAGGATCACTGTACATATTATTACATGATCTTGAGCAAAAGGAATTTATTTCATCTGAGTGGAACCAAGAGAATGTAAAACAATATTTTCTAAATCACAAAGGACATAGACATTTGCGAAAAATGGAAGCTAAGCAAGGATTACTATCGAAGCCACTAAAGGATTTGTTGCAAGGGAATTTATCCTATGAGTAAGAAGAAATCATTTCTACATCTCGTAAAAAGTCAGATTAAATCAAGGGAAGCTAAAGAATTTGTAGCACTTGAACTTGGCAAACATATTGAAGAAACGGTTCAGCAATTAACAAAATCGGGGATGTGTAAAGAGGAAGCAGAAATCCAAGCTGTTCTGAATATGGGCGATCCTATGAAACTTGGGTTAAAGATGGGCCGTTTGCATCGACCAAAAGTGGACTGGAGTTTATTAAGTCTCTTTATCTTTTTGCAATTGGTTGGGTTGCTCCCACTCTTAATCACTAATTTTGAATATCAGCCTTCTATTTATAAACAAACCGTCAGTATTTTCTTAGGTATTGTTTGTGCCTTTAGCATCATGTTATTTGATTATCGAAAACTGAAAGATAAAATATGGATTTTCATTGGTATAATAGGTGTTATTCTAATTGTATTTTTCTATTTTGGCACCTCTATCAATGGATATCCCTATATCCGAATCGGATTTTTCAATTCAAATTCCTTAGTCGTTCTTCCTTTTCTTTTTATTGGCTGGACGGGGATGTTTTATCGTTATGGTCATCGTTATCTGCTGATGATCGGATTATTTTCATTTACATTACTGCTATATATTCCTGTGAGCAATTTATCTAGTATTATCCTGTATATTTCGATGGTTTTCACCATGTACGTTTGGATCATTCGCAAACAGAGAAAACAAGTACTTGCAGCATTCATCGCTTTGATCATCGGAGCTGCTTCACTTCTTATTTGGAGATATAATCCTTTCTATATGAAACATCGCTTATTAGGGTTTTTTAATCCAGAAAAATATGCCGTTGGCTCAGGATTTATGAATATCCAAATTAAAAAGTACTTGTCTGAAGCAAATTGGTTCGGCCAAAATGTAAAACTGGAAGACTTTTCTCTTCCAGCACCACACACAGACTTAGTATTTGTAACATTAACCTACTCGCTTGGCTGGCTTTTTTCTATTTGTCTTGTTCTTTTTCTGGTTGCTGTCACTGTTAGATTGGGCTGGATGTCCTATAAAATCCCGGACACATTTGGCCAGCTGATCATTATTGGAGCTGCTACTCTTTATACTGTGCCCCTCGTTTACAATGTTGCGATGGTACTCGGCTGGTTACCACTTGCTGGATTTTGGTTACCATTCATTAGCTATGGAACCGTGCATATTTTAATTAATTCTATTTTGATCGGACTTGTTCTCAGCGTATACCGACGGAAGGATTTAGTTTCTCCTGCCGTCGAAAATTAATGTAAGGAGTTTGTTATGGATACAATTGCGATAATAGCAATCATTTTTATCACAGGAATTGTACTACTAATTATTGCTGATTTTATAAAAAATAAAACGAGAAATATTCTAAAAAGGACCCTTTTCTATAGTTTTATTATTTATCTATTAAATGTGGCCAAACTAACGCTAGGCGTTATTCACATACCCCCTTTTGCGGAAATGGCTAGGATTGAAATCCAGTTCATTCCATTTTATTTTGTCATGGATTGGATTGCAATTTATCGTCAAAATGGTTTAGATTGGTTTTTCTGGAACTCCGTCAAATTAACCTTTTATAATTTGATCATGCTTTTGCCATTGGGAATTTACTTATCTCTTTTATTTAATATTAATACAGTAAAAAAAGCTGTTCTAATTGTATTCCTATCTAGTTTTATAATCGAAATATCTCAATTAATCTTAAGTGGTTTTGGAATCATCTCGATAAGAACATTCGATGTTGATGATTTGATATTGAATACACTTGGTGGATATATCGGGTATCGTTTATGGATATCCATACGAAAAGTGTTAATGAACATGAAAACTAAATTTAAATTAAATGACCATAAGAATAGCAGCCCAACATCATAGGGCTGCTCATCATCAACCTAATTTATGTGTATCAATTAAATCAATTTCTCGTTTCTTTGTACCGTGTAATTCAAAGACTACAATCTCATTCTTTCCTTGTTTTAATAATGGACCAGGTACATATAATGTTTCCTGCGGGCCAACCTCCCAATATCTTCCTAAATTAAAGCCATTTACAAACACGACACCTTTTGTCCAACTAGGAAGCTCGATAAATGTATCACCTATTTCCTCTGCTTCAAAGAAACCGCGGTAAAAAGTTGGTTTATCTAATGAGTGATCATTCGTTTCTTGAAAGCTAAGTTTGTCTAAATTATCCATTGGTAATGAATAAATAGTCCAGTCAAATAAAAACTGTCTTTCAAAACGAACTCCTTCTGTAATACCTTTTGGATCATACATGTACGGGCCATAATTGATACGCCCCATATTTTCTACTAAAATATCAAGCTGGATTCCTTCTTTGGGTACCTCTATCATCACCGTTTTATTATCCCAACGATCAATAATACCTTTATATTCATTATTAACATATACAAGTGCTCGATCTCGAACCTCTTGGATCGTCAATGCCGCCTTACCCAATGGTCCTTTTAAAAAAGTACGGTAAAGAACAAATCCATAATCTTGCCCTAGTTTTTCCATTGTTTCTGGATGCGTATTTTGCACAGGTGCACTGATTTGATCTAATACTTCAAACAAGTTAAGTGATTCCTCCATCACAACTTTTCCATAATTTATTTTAGCAATCGGCTTAGGTAATTCTAGTTCCCCTATGTCTTTATGTTTAGCAATCGCCTCACGTACAGCATGAAATTTAGGTGTAAGCTCCCCTGTCTCACTTATCGGACAGTCATAGTCATAACTCGTAATAGTTGGCTCATACTTATCACTAAAATTAGCACCATTGTAAAAACCGAAGTTCGTTCCTCCATGGAACATGTAAAAGTTAACTGAATCACCATTTTTAAGCATTTCCTCAAACGTATCAGCAGCTTCTTGTGGATCTCGCTGATGATGTTCTTCACCCCAATGATCAAACCAGCCATTCCAATATTCCATTACAATGTTTGGCGTATTTGGAAAATGCTCCTGTAACTTAGCAAACGATTCCTTTGGTCGTGATCCAAAATTAACGGTTGCTAGTACATTTTCAACCGCTCCACCTTTCAGCATTAAATCTGTCGGTCCATCAGAAGTAAATAGCAAAACATCGATATCCCTTTTAAGCATTGATTCTTTTATGTAATTTAAATAACGTTTATCGTTTCCATAGCTTCCATACTCATTCTCAATCTGCATCGCAATAATCGGTCCGCCATTTGTATATAGTAACGGCTTTAATTTCCCAAGCATAACGTCATAATAATTATCGACTTTCTCTAAATACGGTTCATAATAGGAACGAACCCGCATATTTCGATCTGCTAAAAGCCATGAAGGTAACCCGCCAAACTCCCATTCTGCGCATATATATGGACTAGGTCGAGCGATTACATATAACTCAAGTCGCTCAGCTATACGTATGAATTCTTCTATATTAGCAATTCCAGTAAAATTAAACTCTCCTTCCTTAGGCTCGTGCAAATTCCACGGGATATATATTTCGACACAATTAAATCCGCATGCCTTCAACTTTAATAGTCGGTCTTCCCAATATTCTGGAACGATACGAAAATAATGAATTGCTCCGGAAATCAATTGAATAGGTTCATTATTCATCCATAGTTCTTTTCCCCGTACTGATAATCCTGTCATATAAAACAGCTCCCTTTTTTCTCTGATAGAATGCTAGTGATACAATACATTTCAGGTGAATTTTCTATTATAATTCCAAACGAGGAACAATAACCCTGCAAGACCGATTAATTGAATAAGTAAATACATTTTTCCGACTGTCTTTTGCCCTACAATAATCAAATACATGCAAAAGAAAAAGAAGAGAATTTTTAAAATACGAAACATATAATCTTTCACCTAGCCATCCCTCCAGTACTATGACCTTTTTTACTTTTGTAGAAACACTAGTATATTTATCCTTTTATTCCCCCTGCGGTCATTCCTTGAGTTAGTCTTTTCTGTACTAATATATATAGAATTAATGTTGGCAGCATTACAATAACCATACCTGCATACATTGGACCGTAATTGACCGCTGCACGTTCAGCAGACATTAAATTCATCAATCCAACTGTCAATGTTTTATTCTCTCCCGGCATTAATGTAAGGGCAATAATATATTCATTCCAGAAAGCCAAGAAGTTAAATAGAATGATCATAATAATGCTTGGACGTGCCATCGGAATCATAATAGACATCATTGTTCTAAAATAGCCTGCACCATCAATATTTGCTGCTTCCTCATAGTCAGATGGAATCGTCTGAAAATAACTTGATAAAAGATAAATGGTAAAAGGCAAGGCTGTAGAGGCGTAAATGAAAGCAAGTATCAATCGGTTATTTAAAAAGAAGCTCTCCACTCCGACACTTCTTAAGACCCCATCCCAATCAAGGAGCATAAGAAAGATAGGAACAACTATATAGCTGACATTTATAAATAAACCAGCTTTGACAAATGAATGGATAAAATTACGTCCTCTAAATTCATATCTAGCCAAAACATATGCTGCTGGTAAGGCCACAATTAGTAAAATCACCAGAGCCATGACCGTAATAAACACGGAATTCATCAAATACATTCCCATATTAGCTTCTTGAATTGCTTCTATGAAGTTTTCAAATCGAAAGCCATTTGGCATTGCCCAAGGATTTCCGTAAAATTCTTTGTTTTCCTTTATAGATGCGAGGAATACCCAAGCCACTGGAACAATAATAGAAATGGCAAAGGTAATTAAAGCTACATAAATAAATATCTTATAAAGTACATCTACACTGAGCCTTTTTGCTGTTTTCATATAATTATTGCCACCTCCTTAATACTCTAGTACGTCCCGCTTCGTTATATGATTGATGATTGCCGCGAGCACAAAAGAGAAAATAAAGACGACTACCCCAATCGCCATTCCATACCCATATGTCGAATTAGTATAGGCTTGGTTGTACATGTAGAATAGAAAAACCTCGGTTGAACCGTCGGGGCCCCCACCAGTCATCGTTTGTACCAATAAGAAGCTTAAATTGATCGTACTGATGATAAAAAAAGTTAATGTTGTTCGGATATTATTCCATATCAAAGGGAGAGTAATATCGGTAAATTGTTTTACCTTACCTGCCCCCTCCAGGGAGGCTGCTTCATAAAAGCTTTCTGGTATACTAGTCATACTAGACATATACATCACCATGTAATATCCAATTGCTTGCCAGATTAAGGCAAAGGAAACACTATAAATAACAATGTCTTGGTTACCTAACCAGAGCTCTTGCCATTTTTCCAAATGTAATAAACCTAAAACATTATTTAATAGCCCGGTTTCCGGGTCATATATCGCAGAGAATATCCCAGCTATAACCACGATCGATAAAATATTAGATATATAGAATATAATTCGAAAGAAATTTACCCCTTTAATATTCTCTCTTGTTAAAACTGCCGCAAAAAACAATGCGAATATAAGAATGAAAACGGAGACTATCACTATAAGTAAAATTGAATTTTGAAAGGATCGAAAAAAGTTCATATCATTCCACAACGTCTTAAAATTATCTAATCCAATGAATTCCTGATTATTAGAAAATCCTCCCCATTGGAAAAGTGACATCCGAAATACTTCTATTGTCGGTATGACCATAAAAATGATAAGTAAAATAAGTGCTGGAGATAAACATAAGCCAATAAATATATTCCTTGATCTAGATCTGTTCATTATCTTTCACCTCTTTTAATCAAATAAAACGGTGAGACAATCTGCCCACCGTCTTATTTATTAAACCTATACGAATGTGCAAATTAGTTCATAGCTTCTCTCAGTTTGTCGCTTGCTTCTTCTATACTCGTTTGCCATTTCTCTATGGTAAGTTTTCCGCTCATTATACTGTCAATTTGCCCGTATAATGTGTCACCCATGCTTACACCGGGAACTGGTTTTGTTGACGCAAATGTACCCATTGCTGGTAGTGTTCCTTCCTCATAGATACTATAGAACGTTTCGTTTTGTCCATCAAGCTGACCGGTAATTCCTTCTATCGGCTGCACTGCATTCGCTTTCATAAATATAGAAGCCGCTTCGTCCGAATACATATAAGTGATAAACTCTTTGGCAACATCTTTATTTTTTGCTGCAGATGGGATCCAAATTTGCTCGAAAAAAGTAAAGGCGTAACGGTCTCCACCTTTTTCAAAAGCTGGTACTGGCATCATGCCCCATTCAAAGTTTTCAGCTCTTGGCGCTTCTCCCATTTCTCCGACTACCCATGTACCATTTGGCATAAATAATGCTTTATTATCTAAAACCAACTGCTGATTTTTCGTGAAATCATTTGGATTAGCATTTGCAGTCGTATTTGGGTGGATGTAGTTACCTAATTTATTAATAGTTTCTAATACTTGAGTGGCCTCTTTCGTCTCCCAAATACCGTCTTCATAAGTCATTGCACCATTATAGAATTCAGTTCCGCCAGATGCATACAACATTGATCCAACCAATGTATCAAAATATCCAGAAATAGGGTAGGTAAATAATGAAATCTCTTCTTTCGCTGCTCGTTCTCCTAATTCCCACATTTCTCCCCAAGTTTCTGGAACTTTCCATCCCTTTTCTTCAAATAAACCCGCATTATAAAACAATCCTGTCGGACTATAAAACATAGGAGCTAAGTACGTTTCCCCGTCTGCATATGGGTTAGTAGCAAGGGTATCCGTAAATCCATCTAGTAATTTTTCATCTACTGTTCTATCTTCACCGTACACCTTCATATCTAAGACATCGGTAATCTTTTCTAAACCATTTTCCTTGATTAAAGTATCTGTCAATGCTTCTTTTCTTCCTGATGCTAGTAAAACCACGTCAGGATATTCTCCAGCTTGCATATTGGGGCGAATTACTTCTTCAAGATTCTTCTCCACAGTCAATTTAACAGTGACATTTTCATCAGCCGCCTCGAATGATTCGGCTATCTTCGTCCACATATCAGCCCCGTATGCAGATTCTAAAGCTGCAACATGCAAAACTTTCTCATCTGAAGATTTTTTCCCGTCCTCTTTTGAAGTGGTCGAACCAGCGCTTTCTCCTCCACTACTACAGGCCACTAAACTAAGCAATATTACTGCAATGAAACTAGCAAAAAACCATTTTTTCACCTTCATTATGAGATCCCCCTTTTACTATTGACTGTACTTAAATCGTACATTCAATGAAACGCTTTCACAATAAATATCTTGTTCAACTTTTTAGGTATCTTGCTTTCTGTCAAATCTTTCGATAAAATAATTACAATGATAGTATTTCCAAAGAGGAGGCAGAGTGATAAATGTCCCATGTCGTCTATAAAATGAAAAATTTCGACAAAAAAAAGATGTCTCTTAGACTCCTATATATCACTCGATCTGAATATGGAAAGGACTGGCATAGCACACAGCATTCCCATCATTTTACAGAACTTTTTTATATCGTAAAGGGAAGAGGTTTTTTTCTATTACCAAATCACGAAATCCCGGTTAAAGAGAATGATTTGGTAATTATCAATCCCTTCGTTGACCATACTGAAAAATCGAACCATCAGGATTCATTAGAATACATCGCGTTAGGTATTGAGGGTCTGTCTTTTTCGCTCCCAAAAGAAGAAGATTCGCAACTGGGTCTATACACATATCAAGGAAACAGAGAGGATCTTTTATTTTATCTTAATAAATTATTATATGAAGTTCAGAATAATAAAGTAGATTTTGAGGTTATTTGTCAAAACATCATTGAAATCCTTATTGTCAAACTTCAGCGTGAAAAGAATTTCAAGGTTGAAAAAACTGATTCAAAAAGAATTAATAAAGATGTAGCTTTCATCAAACAATTTATTAAGCAAAATTACCGTAATGAAATTACGCTTGATAAATTGGCTGAATTAAGGCATATCAATAAATATTATTTAGCCCATTCGTTTAAAAAGGATACGGGAATCTCTCCTATTGAATACTTAAATCAAGTTCGGATTAAAGAATCACAACTTCTCTTAGAAACGACTGATTATAAAATTGCTGATATAGCGGAAATGACTGGTTTTTCCTCCCAATCTTTTTTTGCCCAATCATTTAAACGCACAGCTGGCCAAACTCCCTCCTCTTTCAGAAAGAAAACGAGAAGAAATGTGGATTCTTTAGAAGATACCCCAACGTAAGATTCTAATATAAAGGTTCCTTATGGAAAACTAGTAATAAACAACCCACAATAAATGCGGGTTGTTTGTTTAACTCTTATACTTGTAGCTGTAAGATCCCATTTTCTAATCGCTCGTCCACTTCTCTTGCATCTTCAATATGTTCGACGATTACATCTTGAGCATGGGCAAATAAGTTTTGCGCTTCTTGAAGTTCTTTCCTTACTGCCCCTGATAATTGTTTCTGCTCTTCAATCATTTCCTGTACTGAACTAATATCTATTTGACTTTCTTCAATTGTTTTTAATATACTGTCAATTTTATCTGCCGTTTGAAAGCTCACTTGAATACCTTTGTCGACTAACTGAGCACTTTTTTGTGTTGCAGTTAGCGCACTTTCTATCTCTTCTTGTAATGAAGACGTTAGAGATTGAATATTCGCTGTGCTATCAGCCGTACTTTCAGCTAGTTTTCGCACTTCTTGTGCAACAACAGCAAATCCCTTTCCTGAATCACCTGCTCTTGCAGCTTCGATCGAGGCGTTTAATGCCAGTAAATTCGTTTGGGCAGCGATGTCTTCAATGACTCCAACGATCGATTGGATTTCAACAGAACGCTCGCTTAAATTCGTCATATTTCGCTCAGATGCAATAATTTGTTCTCCAAGTTCTTGAATAACATCAGCTGTATTCTTCACATCTTCTGAACCTTGTTGCGACTCCTCAACCATTTTAACCGAATGCTTATTTAATGAAACTCCCTTTTTAAATAGTTCATTTGACTTTTCAGAAGTTTGCTCACTAAGATGAGATACGTTTTGAAATTTTTCTTCCATTTGATTGACAGCTTGGCCTAGTACATTATGTTGCGAATTGACTTTTTCATGCTGTTGAACAGCTGCATTTAATTCATCTTTTACTTTTAAAAGCCATGTATGATCTTGATCCTCTTTATGTTGATAAGAGGCTTTCAAATCTGCTAATTCTAGTTCTAGCTGTGCAATCTTCTGTTGCTTTTCTCTTTGCGACTTAAACATTATGCTTCCCTCCGTAATGCTTTATACCTCTATAATAGCATATTTTTACAAAATAAAATCATTTATTTAGGTCAATAGTCTCCCTTACGCATAATTCCCCTTTCTATTTTCCTTAATTAAAAAAGCATTTATAAAAGGAGTTCTACCTTTTATAAATGCTTAAATTTAAACATGAATTAACTTTAATTTCTCTATTTCCTTCGCTTTAAGCTCACGACGTAATATTTTTCCGCTAATTTTTGTTTTTGGTAGTTCCTCGACTACTTCAATCTCACGAGGTGCGGAGTGGGCCGCAAGTCTGCCTCTGACAAAAAGACGTATGTTCTCAAGCAGTGTGGGACTCGTGTAATAATTTTTGTTTAATACAATAAATGCCTTTACGATTTCCCCACGAATTGGGTCAGGTTTGCCAATAACACCTGCTTCGGCTACTGCTGGGTGCTCAATTAA
Source organism: Lederbergia lenta NBRC 16444 (assembly GCF_001591545.1). Lineage (GTDB taxonomy): Bacteria > Bacillota > Bacilli > Bacillales > Bacillaceae_C > Lederbergia > Lederbergia lenta. The sequence goes on along the minus strand of NZ_BCVC01000001.1, from coordinate 373,813 downwards.
CTTACTTTCGACTTCGAATGGTCCAATTCGTTCACCAGAAGAATTAATCATATCGTCACTTCTTCCTTGAAAAAAGATATAACCTTCTTCATCCTTGGAAGCTAAATCCCCAGCGAGATACCATTCTGGCCCAAATGGAAAATATGATGCATATTTTGCCTCGTCCTTCCAAACTCCCTTCATAATCGCAGGCCACGGTCCTTTAATTGCCAAATGGCCTACTTCACCTAACGGTAGAATATTCCCATCGTCATCAAAAATAGCCGTTTCAATATTCGGTAGTGGTTTTCCCATCGATCCTGGTTTAATCGCTTCAGTCGGTAAATTTACAATTAACTGCGCACCTGTTTCAGTCATCCACCATGTATCGTGGATACGTAAGTTCAGATTTTCCACACCCCAGTAAATGACTTCTGGATTAAGCGGTTCCCCTACGCTTAAAATATGACGCAACTTACTGAGGTCATGGCGGCCAAGTGCTTCATTTCCTTCTGCCATCAGCATACGGAAAGCAGTCGGCGCACTATACCAGACAGTGACTCCTGTTTTTTCAATCGTTTCATACCAGCTATCAGCATTAAAGCGACCTCCATGAATAACGACTGTTGCCCTATTCAGAAGTGGTGCGAAAATCCCATAGACACAGCCTGTTACCCAGCCTGGATGTGCCGTACACCAATAAACATCTTCTTCTTTTATATCTAACACCCAACGACCAGTTATGTATTGCTGAATCATCGCCCTATGCGCATGAATAATCCCTTTGGGTTTGCCTGTTGAACCACTTGTATAATGAATGTTCAACCCATCATCAAGATCCACCCATTCGATGATACTTTCATTTGTGTCGATCTTTTCCAATTCTTTCGGAATCGATATCGCTTCTAAATAATCAGGATTTTCATCTGTCAAAAATATCGTTTCAAGGCTTGATAAATCTTTAAGTGGCACACGCTGTAAGTATTCTTCATTTGTAATTATATATTTCCCTTCACAATCTGCAATCCGGTCACGGACAGCTTCCTCCATAAATGCCTCAAAAAGTGGTCCGACAATAACGCCAAGCTTAATTGCTGCTAAAATTGCAATATGACATTCCGGATGCTTCGGTAAAAAGACGAAAAGAAAATCATCTTTTTTCACACCGTTCTTTTTTAACACTTGTGCCCAGCTATCTGTCTTTTCTTTTAACTCTTTATAAGTTATCTTCCATTCCCTACCCTCCTCCACATAATGAAGAGCTATTTTATCGCCAAAACCGTCGGCCACATGCCGATCCACGCTTTCGTATGCCATATTTACTTTACCTGTCTCATGCCAGCTAAAGCTTTTTTCGATCTCTTCCCACGCAATCGAGTTACGACCGGCAAGATCAGATTGCACATTATGTGTACCTGCAAATGGTTGGATTATTTCTTGTCTGCTCATTTTCCATTCTCCTTTATCTCGTTGTATAAATTAAGAAGACTTAAAATTTCAGCCTTTTTCTCCGCAAGGCCTACATCGCCTCTTAATCGCGGCTTTTTTTGATTAATCGTAATTTCCGCATATAACTCACCTGGCTGGCCCCGCAAAATAAAAATCCGATCACATAAATAGAGAGCTTCATCTATATCATGTGTGACAAGTACCATCGTTGTTTTCCGCCTTCTCCAAATGGAAAGTAGCAAATCTTGCAGTTGCATTTTTGTAAAGGCATCAAGCGCACTAAATGGTTCATCTAATAGTAAGACATCTGGTTCTGTAATGAGGGAGCGTGCAATGGCAGTTCGCTGTGCCATACCTCCTGATAAATCTTTCGGATAGTGTCTTTCGAAACCATTAAGACCGACAAGTTCTAGTAAGTCTTTTGCAAGCTTCTGCTCTGCTACCGATTGAATACCGAAACAAATATTGTCTTGTACAGATAACCAAGGCATTAAGCGGGGTTCTTGAAACATCATCCCAACTTTGCGATTAGAGAGAGTAAATGATCCTTCATATTCTTCATCAAGTCCTGAGAGAACCCGCAGCAAAGTACTTTTTCCACTGCCGCTTGTACCGAGGACCCCAATGATTTCTCCTTCTGTCATCGAAAAAGTCACATTTTGAAAACCGGCTTTTCCATTATTAAATGTACGACTTACATTTTGAACTGCGAGCAATTTCATGACCTCCTTTACCGCTGATTGGACAAACTATCTTGCCAGCGAAGTGACCTTTCTGCCAATATTTTCAACAATGCATCAGTTATTTTTCCAATGCCTGCAAATAAGCAAATACTTGCAATGATCAATTCAGGTGAATACGTATTTTGACCAACCACCAGCAAGTAACCTAACCCTTGACTTGCTCCCATAATCTCTGCTGCTACAACAAACATCCAACCAAGTCCCATTCCGCTTCGTAAACCGACCATGAAAGATGGTAAAGAAGCTGGAAGGATGATTTTCCTTAATGTTTCAGTTGAGGTGAACCCGTAAATTTTCCCTACTTCGATTAACTTTCTATCTACACCTTGAATGCCAGATACAATATTTAAATAAACTGGAAAAAACACACCGACCGCAATTAATGTCACTTTGGATGGCTCACCAATCCCCATCCAGAGAATAAACAGTGGTACCCACGCAAGGGATGGAATTGATCGAAACGCCTGAATAAGTGGATCCATCAACTTTTCTAATACTGTAAAATACCCTACCGCCGATCCAAGTAGGACTGCCGCAATCGTACCTAGGAAAAAGCCTGTCGCAACTCTAAACACCGTTGCCCCTACATGACTGAATAAAGTACCCCCTGCTCCCATTTCAAAAATCTCTTGAATGATCCTTGTAGGTGCTGGAAGGAGATGTGCTTCGATTAGTCCAACTCTCGCAGCAGCTTCCCAAATAATTAGCAATACAAGAGGAATGATGCTTCCTAATACCCACTTTTCATTATTCTTCCATAGTAAATTTGTGGTAAAACGTGTTTTCGACTTATTTATTTGCACTCGTATTGAATCACTTCTTCCACTCATATTTATTACCTTCCTTCACTCGAAAAAGTCTGGATTGATTAAGTTATCAACGACCTCTTCGATATTTGTTTTCGAATCAATAACTCCTTCTGATTTAAGTACGTCACCTGCAGCTTGAATTATTGCTATCTGCTCGTCTCCAGGTACAGATGCAGAAAAATCATTACGCTCCAATTGGATTTTGGCTACATCTAAATCAATTTGAGCTTCTTTTGCTAATATTTCTGCTGTTTCTTCAGGATTTTCAATGGACCATTGACGAGCCTCTTCATATACCTCAATTACCTTATTTACATATTTAGGATACTTTTCAGCAAAATCTTGACGGACATTTAATACCCCATAAGTGTTAAAGTCTGGATTTCTAAAGAAAAGATTAGCACCAACTTCCTTTTCTACACGCGCCATGTGAGGATCAAGTCCTGCCCAAGCATCTACCTCTCCAGAAAGAAGTGCAGCCGCTCCATCACCATGTTGCAAGTTGATGATTTCAACATCTTTAGCAGATAGCCCGCTTTCTTCTATTGCTCTCAGTAAAAATATATATGGATCTGTTCCCAGTGTAGCTGCTACTTTTTTCCCCTTTAAATCTTCTACTGACTTGATTGTCTCATCTGTAGAAACAAGTGCTGTCCATTCGGGTTTAGAATATATATATACAGATTCAATTGGAGAATTTTTAGCTTTTGCCATTAACGCTGCCGCCCCAGCAGATGAGCCGAAATCTACGCTTTTAGAATTTAAAAACTCGAGTGCCTTATTACTTCCCTGGCTTAAAACAAATTCAACTTCAATCCCTTCTTTTTCAAACAATTTTTCAGCAAATCCTTTTTCCTTTAACACAAGACTTGTTGGTGAATAATGTGCATAGTCTAAGATAATTTTTTTCGGTTTACTCGCCTCTCCACTTGCATTGCTTGAACAGCCTGCAATTGCCATTACAGCGATGATTAATATTAATGTTTTAATAATCCATGATTTCATTGATATTTCCCCCTATTAATAATTAAACTCATATATTTACTTGGTTTTAAAATTAAACTATTACAAATCAACCCACATTTTCTATAAAAAAATAAAAAGCCCTCTTCATAAGAAGAGGGCGTGTGGACGATTCCTCCTCTTATCTTCCAGATCATTATGATCTGTAGGATGTAGCACCTTCTCAAACACAATTTGTTTGCAGGTTGCCGGGCTTCACAGGGCCTATTCCCTCCGCCACTCTCGATAAGAGATTACGATTTAATTGTTATAAAATTTTAACTATTACCTATGTATGCAGTATAAACTACGATTTTGTAACTGTCAAACCCTTTTTAGAATATTAATGCAATACTAATTCTTCAACGCTTTCGATATAGCGTACTGAAGCTGATTAATAATATCCTGATCTTTTTCGATACCAATTGAAATACGTACTACCCTCTCATTTATCCCAAGTTTTTCTTGTGTTTCAGGAGGTAAGTTACGGTGTGATGATCCAAGTGGATAAGAAACAGTTGTTTCCACTCCACCTAAAGATGGCACAATTTTAATCCAACCAAGTGAAGAAAAAAAGGAATGGACATCACAATGAGGTGCAATTTCGACAGTTACAACCGCTCCATTTCCTTGTTCAGACACAGATTTCGGATAAAATACTTTTGACACATTTTCATTATCCACTAATGATTCTGCAACTAATTGTGCATTTGCTGATTGCTTTTCCATACGTAGGGCAAGCGTTTTAATCCCTCTGCATGTAAGCCATGCCTCAAATGGACTTAAATTCCCGCCCAAACTAACTAAGTTTTGACGGACTTTCCCAATAAGGTTTTTGTTGCCGACAATTACGCCCGCTGATACATCACTGTGGCCACCAAGGTATTTTGTTGCACTGTGAACAACAAGATCTACGCCATCTTTATATGGTTGTAGCAAGTATGGAGTAGCAAATGTATTATCAACGATCGTAAACAAGTTGTGTTCCTTAGCAACTTTTACGAATAAAGGAATATTCTCAGCCCTTAAAAAGGGATTTGTAATACTCTCTGTATAAAACAGCTTTGTATTTGGGCGAATGGCTGCCCGTACTTCTTTTTCATTAGAGAAGGATACGAATGTAACCTCGATACCAAAGTTTTTCAACTCATCATCAAGAAGGTGGTATGTTCCTCCATATAAATCCTCACAAGCTATAATATGGTCTCCTTGTTTGACGATGGCGAGAATTCCAGACATAATAGCTGACATTCCAGATGAAGTTGCTACGCCAGCCTCTGTACCTTCTAATGCGGCCACTGCGGCCCCTAGTTCATCTGTATTCGGATTTCCATATCTAGAATATAAATATGGTGTATCTCCTTTAAAATACCCTTCCAAATCATCAAGATCATTAAAAGAAAAAGATGACGTTTGATAAATAGGCGAAGCTTTTGTTTTGAAGTTATTGTTTTGTTTTTGTGATTGATGTACAGCAAGTGTATCAAATGAAACATCACTCATTATTTATGTCACTCCTATGTATGTAACCTTCAACAGTTTTATTTTAAAAACATCAATTTTTTAGAAAGAGCCAAGCGTTAAAAATGAAATTCAATAATTGTGATTATACTCACAATTATACAAATTGTCAAAAACCAACCTATGTTTTTTTTATTTATAAAAGGGCATCATACCAAAGAGATAATTCGATGATGGGAGTGGTAAATATGAAAGCCGTCACTTATCAAGGACCGAAAAAAGTTGAAGTAAAAAATGTAGACGACCCTACAATAAAAAAAAGGGATGACATTATTGTCCATATTACTTCCACAGCCATTTGTGGCTCAGATTTACATCTTTATCAAGGTAATATGAAAATACGAGAAGACTATATCATTGGGCATGAGCCGATGGGTATTGTTGAAGAAGTCGGTCCTGATGTAACAAAAGTAAAAAAAGGGGACAGGGTTATTATTCCTTTTAATGTTGCCTGCGGAAGATGTTTTTATTGTGAGCACGATATGGAAAGCCAATGTGATAATGCCAATCCTCATCAAGATACAGGTGGCTATTTTGGTTATACGGAGATGTTCGGAAATCATCCAGGCGGGCAAGCTGAGTTTTTAAAAGTTCCTTTTGGTAATTTTCTTCCTTTTGTAGTTCCAGAATCGAGTGAATTAGAGGATGAGTCCTTACTTTTTTTATCAGATGTCCTTCCAACAGCGTATTGGAGCGTGGAGAATGCAGCTGTAAAAAAAGGAGATACTGTTATTGTTCTAGGATGTGGGCCGGTTGGACTAATGACACAAAAATTTGCCTGGATGAAAGGAGCAAGAAGAGTTATCGCAGTCGATTATTTGGAATACCGCTTGTTACATGCAAAGAGAATAAACAAAGTTGAAACTTATGATTTTACCAAACAAGATGATATGGGTGCGTACTTGAAAGAAATTACCAATGGTGGAGCTGATGTTGTCATTGATTGCGTCGGTATGGATGGTAAAAAGTCAGCGGTTGAAAAAATGGAACAAAAACTAAAACTTCAAGGCGGGACACTTAGTGCCATTCAAATAGCCACAAAAGCTGTTCGGAAATACGGAACTGTCCAATTAACTGGTGTGTATGGAGCCAATTATAATCTATTTCCACTTGGGGATTTTTTTTCAAGAAACATCACTTTAAAAATGGGACAGGCACCAGTTGTTCATTACATGCCGGAGCTATATGAAAAAATAGTCAATAATGAGTTTGATCCTAAGGAAATTATTACCCATAAGATAGCACTTGACGAAGCAAGTCATGCGTATCGAATTTTTAATAATCATGAAGATGACTGCATTAAGGTGGTACTAAAAACTTGATCACATAAAACAAAGAAAAAAGCTCATGCCAAAGGGAGGCACCACTCCATTTGGCATGAACTTTAAGCTATACTACCAATTTTTTATTTCAGGACGCTCTTCTTTCGCATTAGCTTTTTTCGAAGAGCGTTTTCGTAGCTCATCTTCTACCGACTTAAGCGAGACACCTTTTTCTGCTAAAAGAACGAGCGTATGATAAAGCAAGTCACTACATTCATTGATAAGTTCCTCTTTATCATTATTCTTAGCTGCAATAATCACTTCTCCCGCTTCTTCAATCAGCTTTTTAGCAATTTTATCTGTGCCCTTTTCAAATAAATAGTTCGTGTAAGAGCCAGCGACAGGTGCCTTTTTTCGTTCTTCAATCTCATCCATCAAATCTGCATATATAGAGGTTGACTCTGCTACTTCCCCATCGAGTGTGGCGAAAAAACAAGAATTGGCACCAGTATGACATGCGGGACCAAGCGGCTCCACTCTTACTAACAACGTATCTGCATCACAGTCTAATTGAATAGATTTCACTAATTGTTTATTGCCTGATGTTGCGCCTTTATTCCAATACTCTTCTCGCGAACGTGAATAAAACCAAGTTTCCTTCGTTTCTAATGTGCGTTGAAAAGCTGTCTCATCCATATAGGCGAGCATTAAGACTTCACCATTCTGGTCATCTATCACAATTGCAGGGATGAGACCTTTCGTGAAATCAGGCTTCATTAACATTCACTCCCCGCTTCTTACACAATTGCTTCACTTCACCAATGGTAAACATATTTTCATGGAAAATTGAAGCAGCTAAAGCAGATTCCACATCAGTTTTTGTAAACACTTCAGTGATATGTTCTGCATTTCCACATCCTCCAGAAGCAGTAACCGGGATATTTACAGCATTAACAATTGCTTTTGTTAACTCTAAATCATAACCATCTTTTACACCATCACGGTCAACGCTGGTAAGTAAAATCTCTCCCGCTCCAAGCCTTTCCAGTTCTTTCGCCCACCAAATTGCATCCATTTCAGCATTTTCCATGCCACCACGTGTCATTACATGCCAAGTTCCATCTGGGAAAAGCTTTGCATCAACAGCTGCCACAATTCGTTCAGAGCCAAATTCCTTTGACGCTTCCTCGATTAATAATGGATTTTTCACAGCAGCTGAATTGATTCCAACTTTGTCTGCACCAGCATCTAAAATACGTGCAATATCCTCCATGCTTTTTATACCCCCACCAACTGTAAAGGGTACTGTCACCACTTTTGCCACTTTTTTCACTAATTCAGTAATTGTCTCCCGTTCTTCAGTCGTAGCGGTAATATCTAAAAATACTAATTCATCTGCACCAGCTTCTGAATATGCTTCAGCCATTGCAACTGGATCGCCCATTTCGCGCATTCCATCAAAATTTACACCTTTTACAACTTTGCCATCCTTCACATCAAGACATGGAATAATTTTTTTCGCTTTCATCACACACCGCCTCTTAGTTTGACTGTTCCCTCATACATCGCCTTACCAACAATGGCTTCTGTAATCCCAAGCTCTGCTACCGCATCAAGATCAGCCTGATTTCTAATACCACCTGAAGCTACAATTGTACAATCTACTGCTTCATTGATTTTTTGTAATTGTTCTAAATTTGGCCCCTGCATTGTACCGTCCTTAGAAATATCGGTAAACACAATCGTCTTCACACCCAACTGCTCCATTTGTTGTGCAAACTCAATATAATTTACATCCGTTTCCGTTTCCCAGCCACTAACAGCCACTTTCTCATCACGCGCATCTATACCAATGACAATATTAGCCTGGAAATTTTTCAATGCTTCTTTTAGAAAGTTTTCATCTTCCAATGCGGCCGTTCCTATAACAACTCTAGATACACCTGCTTTTATATATGCTCTCACCGTTTCAAGTGAGCGAATGCCACCACCAACCTGCACAGGAACCGTCGATATACTACAGAGCTTCGAAATCAATTCTAACTGATCTGGATTACCTGAGCGCGCGCCATCCAAATCAACAATATGAATAATTTCAGCCCCATCTTCAATGAAAGTTTTCAGTTGTGTTGCCGGGTCACTTCCCACTTGTGTTGTTTGTTTAAAATCACCTTGATAAAGCCTGACACATTTTCCATTAATTAAATCCATTGCCGGTAAAATTTTCATCATACTGCCCCCAGAATTAAAATTCTTCTTACCTAGTAGATAAATATCCACTTCGCTAATGAATAGCAATTTTCTTACTCTAGCAATCCTTTAGTAGAATTAACTCCCTTTATATTCGGATCGATCCGAACGGCTTCTGCTAATGAACGACCTAATGCTTTGAACAACGCCTCGATTTTGTGATGGGTATTTTCCCCATAAAGGACACGAGCATGCAGTGTAATACCTGAATTAAATGCAAATGCTCTAAAAAATTCTTTCACAAGTTCCGTGTCAAAATTTCCAAGCGACTGCACACCGAATTCCCCTTCAAAATGTAAATATGGACGGCCACTTATATCAAGAGCCACAAATCCAAGTGCTTCATCCATTGGCACATACGAGGAACCGTAGCGAACAATGCCTACTTTATCTCCTAGCGCTTCACGAACTGCTTTACCAAGGACGATCCCTACATCTTCCACTGTATGGTGACTATCAATATGTAAATCGCCGTTCACCTTTAATGTAAGACCAATTCTTCCATGTCTTGCAAAGGCATCAAGCATATGGTCAAAAAAACCAACGCCTGTTTCAATCTCAACGGTAGATGGATCGTCTAATCGACATTCAAGTTCAATTTTCGTTTCTTTTGTTTCTCTTTGATTAGATGCACTACGCATACATCTCACTCCATTCATTTAATGCTGCTCGTAAGCTATCATGTTCTTCTTTCGTTCCTGCGGAAATTCGCACTGCTTGTAATGATTCATCATCAAAAAAGCGAATCTTAATTCTTTTCTCATATAAAAAATTAGCTAACTCTCTTGCTCTAGTAAACTTCATTAAGAAAAAATTAGTGCTACTTGGATACAAATAAGCTTCTTTTATTTGTGCTGCAAATGCAGACATAATCTCTTCCAGCTCTGCAATTTGCTCTAATTGTAATAATAAGAATTGATCAAGTACATCTGCTTTTTCCATTAACTGTGTTCCTATCAATGCAGAAATCGTGTTTACATTATACGGAGGTTTTATGCAACTAATCCCTTCCACTAAGCGATCATTTGCAATTAAAAAACCAAGTCTTAATGCTGCCATTCCAAGCGCTTTTGATGCTGTTCGCAAAATAATTAAATTATCATACTCAAGCACTCTTCCAGTAAACGGTGACTCCCCAGCAAAATCCATATAAGCTTCATCTAAAACTAGGATGCCACCAATTTGGTTCATCGCTGCAATTAACTCTTCTATTTCAGCTTCACTATATAATTGACCCGTGGGATTATTTGGATTAGATAGAAACAATAATCTTGGCTTTCTTTCGTTGATTTCACTTTTCACCACTTCGAGTGGCAGTGTAAAATCATCATTCAACTGAATTTTTGTGACTTCCGCTCCCATAATTAGCGCATTCTTTTCATACATTGAAAAATCCGGTTCAAACACGATCACTTCATCACCAGGATCTAAAGCATATTGAGATATCAGTGAAATCAATTCATCAGATCCATTTCCCGGTAATATATTTCCCTCTGGAAAACCAGCAAATCGTGCATATGCCTCTACAAGCCGATCAGAACTTTCTGCTGGGTACCGGTTAATAAGTGTTTCTCCTAGCTTGGAAAAATCTGCAGATGATAGCAGACTCATGAATGCCTCATTACTATCTAGACGAACCATGTCAAACTCGGGTTTTACTTTATATGGTGTTAATAATTGAATGGATTGCCTCATTGTTCTAACCTCACTTTTACAGCACGCGCATGACCTTCCAACTGTTCTTCGAAAGCGATGCTTTCAATATGTGGGGCGGCATGTTGCAATGCTTGTTCAGAATAATATACAAATGTCGTTTTTTTGATAAAATCATCCACAGACAAGCCTGAAGAAAATCTTGCTGTTCCAGATGTTGGCAATACATGGTTCGGCCCAGCAAAGTAATCACCGACTGATTCAGGTGTATAATGACCGATAAATACGGAGCCAGCATTCTTCACCTTACTTAAATGCGCAAGGGCATCATCAATTTGTAATTCTAAATGTTCAGGGGCCAGTGCATTGACGAGCTGAAAAGCTTCTTCGATCGTCTTCACAAAAACTGCTGCGCCTTCATTTGTTAATGCAACTTCAGCAATTTCTTTTCTCGGAAGTACTTCACATTGCTTTCGAACTTCGATCATTGTTTCATCAAGCACTCTTTGCGATGTAGAAAAAACAAATGGTCTAGCTTTTTCATCGTGTTCAGCTTGAGCGATTAAATCAGCTGCGATGAATCTTGGATTAGCTGTTTCATCGGCAATTATTGCTACTTCTGATGGCCCTGCAATCATTTCAATACCTACGTCACCAAACACAAGTGATTTTGCTGCAGCCACATACGCATTTCCCGGTCCTACTATTTTATCAACCGGTTGAATTCCGTCTATTCCATAAGCTAAAACAGCAATCGCTTGGCTGCCACCCATTTTATAAATCGTGTGAACACCGGCAATATCAGCCGCTACTGATAAAATTGGCGATATAGCGCCTCCACCACGTGATGGTGTTGTCATAACTATTTGATTAACGCCAGCTAGAACAGCAGGGATCGCATTCATCAAAACGGTTGATGGATAGACAGCTTTTCCACCGGGAACATAAACCCCCACTCTTTCAATTGGACGAAATAACTGTCCGCTAATAATCTCTTCTGTCATCTCCATCATCCTGGTTTGTTGCAACTGTTTAGAATGGAAGGAGCGAATATTCTCAGCCGCCTTTTGTAAGGATTCTATAACATCTGAAGAAACTTCATTCCAAGCCGCTTTTCTTTCTTCTTCTGATACGATCCATTCATTAGGTATACCACCATCGAATTTCTTTGTATATTCTTTTAAAGCCACTTCTCCGCGATTTCTGACATTTTCGATAACCTCTTTTACGGTCTCCATTACCTCATCATCGAATGGCTTCTTCTTCGTTTTCCGGGAGATAAAATGATTAGTAAATTGGTCCTTAGAATAAGCCGATATCATATCGCCGCCTCCTCTGCTTTAAAGGATTCGATTAATGGTGCGAGAATCGACTTTTTCAATTTCAGTGAGTTACGATTGGCAATGCATCGAGCAGAAATAGAAAACATTTCTTCTTTTACTACAAGGCCATTTTCTTTCAATGTACTACCTGTTTCAACTATATCAACAATATCATCTGCAAGTCCAAGAAGGGGAGCGAGTTCCACCGATCCTTCCAATTTGACAATATCAACCGATTTTCCTTTTTCTCGAAAATACTTCGTTGTGATATTCGGATACTTTGTAGCTATTCGTTGTTTTCTTAGTGATGGTATTGAAGATGGCTCTCCCGCAATAGCAAATCTACAAACACCAAACGGTAATGGTAGTAGATCAAACACATCGGGTTGGCATTCTAGTAAAATATCGGCACCAACGATACCGAGATCTGCAATCCCGTGTTCCACATATGTAGCTACGTCTATCCCTTTTGCGAAAACTACAGAAAATTGATTTGTCTCTACTTGTAGTTTTCTACCCTTATCGAGTAAAGGCTGAACATCATATCCTCGCTCTTGTAAAAAATTGATAAATTGTTTTTCTACTCTACCTTTCGTTAAGGCCAATACCGGCTTCATTTTTCCACCACCTCGAATTCTCCATTAATTTTTTTAATTTCAAAAATTTTATCATATCCATCCAATTGAGCATTAGCGGGTTGGACATCCACGATATAGTCCTTAAACCTATCTCTAATTTGTTCAGCAAAAACCAATGACTTTTCTGATGCAATAATACAGATTTTTCGATGCTGATTATTTAATTGAATATGTTCAGCTAATGCATCAACTTCGAATGCAAGACCAACTGCCGACACTTTTTCATTGAATTGATCATAGAGCCTGTCATAACGTCCTCCAGAAAAACATACGGTACCAGACTCTTTCAAAAAACCACGAAACATAATTCCTGAATAATAAGGCAAATTTTTCACTCTGCCAAGATCCACAAGGATTTCTTCATTTCCAGATTCCTCAATAATCAGCACAAGCTTCTTCATATGCTGGAGCATGGCAAGTAGTTCCGGTTTGTCCTCCCACCGCTTCTCATACTCAGTAATAATTCCCTTCTGACCAAATGCATCTACGAGACTAGCTAATTCATTTGCTTGTGCTTTATCTCCATTAGCAATAGCAATTTGAAATACTTCATCTTTTTTCTTATCATGCATTGCTACTCTTAACCGTTCACTATTATGCTTTGATAACTTCAATTCTTCTGCAAGTTTTTCATAAATCCCCGCATGACCAAGTTCAATCACACACGCATCTGTCCCGACTTCTTTCAAAAAGGATTGAGCCATTAATAAACTTTCGCTCTCCCCCATAAGTTCAGGCATATGAATCATTTCCACTCCAGCTTGATGATATTCAACTCCAGGCATATTCTGCTTAAAAACAGAACCTGCATAAGCCCATTTTTGTGGTAGCTTTTCTTGATTAGATAAAGCCCTAGCGATCGCTATTGTCCAGTCTGGGCGCAAAACCTCAATTTCACCTTCTGCATTAAACCATTTCATCATATTTTGAAGCTTCATATCCACGTACTCATTTGTAAAGGTAGAAGCATATTCAATGACTGGTGTCGCAATTTCATTATAACCACGCAATGTAGCGACTCTTCTGAATTTTTCAATCACACGGAATCGACTACTAACCGCCGCACCCAATTCATCTCTGCTTCCCGTTGGCAAAAACATATTTACTCACGTCCTAACTCTTTATCTCGTTATCACTCTATCGAACTAAAGGATTTTTTTGATTGTTATCACTTTACCATATCCAGAATTAACCGTCAATTGGATTTATGCAGAAAAAAGGAGTTTATGGAAATCACCGTTTAAAACCAAACAAAAAACACCATACAACCTATTGTCTTAAATTTTCTTTAGTTTTACCTAAATCATTACTACTGATGAAATTAGTATTCTTCGAGTAGCTACTTTTACTTCATACTTGGACCTTATAAACGTGAATAAGCAATAAGGTAAAATTTCAAATTTTATTGGTTTGGAGAAGCGGCTCTGCGCTCGCCCCTCGGTAAGCTTCGGAAAAACCGGCTACTCTCTCATATAAATAAAAAAGACCGTGGACGCCCCCGCTTTTCGAGTTAGTCTACGGTCTGAAAACACCACAATGGTATTTTTTATGTTGCGATATCTCGTTTCGTAAAAAAGAAAAAGGCGAGAATATGAAATATCAAGAAATATATAATAATCATTATAACGGAAAACGACATTGTCATTCCCTCAACCAACGGCATTCCATCCATATATTGCATTAGGTTAGTGTTAGCAAACAAACTGTATTTAGCCCATGTGAATTTGCTTGCAAGCAGGTTTGTTACCGTTCCACCCATGAGTAATAAGAAAATAGAAATTCCAATTGCTAATCCACTTACTCTGAATGCAGCGGAGATCATAAATGCCATTGTTGCTAATAAAAAGATACTTAACGAGTTTAATAAATAGGATTTGATTAAATATAGAAGGAGACTTTGTTCTTCTACAGCACCATTTACATAGGCAAGATGAATATTACTAGCTTCTCCCCCGGTTCCAAATAAAATAACCCCTACTCCCGATGCACTAATGAATAAAATGACGAGCATAAGTAGTAAAAATAGGATGACAGTTACATATTTTGCAAGTAAGATTTTCCAACGCTGAAACGGTTTAATTAATAGCACTTTAATTGTCCCCCATGTAAATTCATTGGCAACAATTCCAGCTGCAATAATAATGACGAATAATCCTGTAAAACTAATTAACGAAGTTGAATCATTAATAAATGTCCAAACACTGCTTGAGTTTTCTGGTGGCAAATCATGTTCCATTCGATACTCATTAATTGCAATATCCTTTTTGAGGAATTCCTTCATCGAAGGTGTCATCATCGGAATTTCCTCTACATCCTGTTCCGAGACTTTATTTTGTTCACTTAGTTGTTGCTTCCAATTATCATTAACCGGTTCTACAGTTGAATCCAAATATTTAGTAAGCACCCCAGTTCCAATCACAAGCAAGACAACTAAGCCTATCATGATATATGTGCCAACTTGTTTAAATATTTTAATCCATTCATTTTGGATAAGATTAAGCATGTGCTGCTACCTCCTTATTATTAGTAATCTCTAAGAATCGATCTTCAAGTGATTTAGAGATTCGTCTCACTTCATAAATAAGGATCTGATTCTCAACAAGTATTGCAACCATATTAGGCACTTGATCTTTCTCCATTTCTATCTCAAGACCATCTTTATGTTCTTTGACTTTGTACCCTTTCCCTACAAGGAGTTTCAATGCCTTTTTCGGATCATTTACATGGCATACATAATCCTGATGTGCTTTATTTTCATTTGATCGAACATCCTGCACATTAATTAACTTACCTTTTTGGATAATCGCTATCCGATCACACATCATTTCCATTTCAGATAGTAAGTGACTTGATACGATAATTGCAAGTCCTTTTTCCGCTGCCAAATTACGTAGATAATCACGCATTTCCCTTATTCCTGCTGGATCAAGTCCGTTTGTTGGTTCATCTAGTATCAGGATTTTAGGGTCATGCAATAGACTCTGTGCAATTCCTAATCTTTGCCGCATTCCAAGCGAGTATGTCTTCACTTTGTCATGGATACGATCCTTCAAACCAACAAATTCAACAATTTCATTAATTTTTTCGTTTGTGATCCCTTTTATTACTCGTGCCACTTGCTGCAAATTCTGATAACCCGTTAAAAATTTATATAGCTCAGGATTCTCAACAATCGCACCAACGTTTTGAATTGCGTCTTCATAGTCATTTACGACGTTTTTTCCACAAATGGCTATATCTCCTGATGTGATTCTAATCAACCCGACAATCATTCTGATTGTTGTTGTTTTCCCCGCGCCGTTCGGTCCTAAAAATCCAAATACTTCTCCCTCATTCACTTCAAAACTCAAGTCATCGATAATTTTCCGACCGCGAATGACTTTAGATACATTTTTTAATTCAACAACAGTTTTCACTTTTTCCCACGCTCCTCTTCTTTCAATATCGACTTAAACCAATCGAGTACAGAATATCCTTGATCTTCTCGCAATTGCTCCACGTTTTCACAACCAATGATTTTTCCATTATAAATAACAATAACCTCATCCATTATTGACTCGATCTCATCTATTTCATGTGTAGCAATGATTACTGTTTGTTTATCAAAATCAATATAGGTAAGCAAGCTTTTCACAATAGACTCTCTCACTAATGCGTCAAGACCTGAAAACGGTTCGTCTAGTAGGATAACGGGCACTTCACGCGCTAAAGTAAGTACAAGTTTTAGCCTGCCTCGATTCCCTTTCGAAAGTTGCTTAATTTTCTTAGTCTCTTTTAAATCCATCTCTATTAAAAGCTGCTTTGCTTTATCGAGATTAAAATCAGGGAATTGCGATGCATAAAATGAAATCATTTTTGCAACTGTAAACAAATCGTAAAACATATCCAACTCCGTTAAATAAGCAACTTTCCTACTAATTCTTCTTGTCGCTTCTTCACCCGAAACTGTGACTTTCCCACTATTGGGGTAAACAAGCCCAGTAATCATCTTTAATGTTGTTGATTTCCCGCTACCATTCGGACCGAGTAATCCATATATTTTCCCTGGGACAAACTCAAGATTTACATCTTTAAGGGCAAATTCAGACCCATATTTTTTCGTAACATCTTTTAAGCAAACTGTCACGATCGATCACCTTCCCTTAAAAATTCATCCAGCCCCACTACCATTTGTTCCTTGGAGATACCAAGCTCTGTCATACTGTTCACAAATTGGCCGATAATTTCTCTTTGCATAGATTGTTTCATTTCCATTACAATTTCCGCTCTTTCAACGACGAACGTCCCCTGCCCTCTTTTCGTCTCCACTACTCCCATCCTCTCCATTTCTGTGTATGTCCGTTGAATAGTATTCGGATTTACACCTGATTGAATTGCCATTTCTCTTACGGAAGGTAGCTTATCTCCAGGTTTGACCTCTTCTCGTACAATTTGTTGAATAATTTTATCTGCAATTTGTATATAGATCGGTTTTGATGCTTCGAAATCTTTTGCCAACTTCCTCACACCTCCACTTTTCTATCCAATAATCTACTAGCTATGAAAAATAAAATAATGGATACAATGGCATATAAAATAATCGGTGTGATAGGAACCGGCATCTCTGTATAGCTAATATTCCAGCCATTTCCCATATCGTATTCCATATTGGGACCAGCATTAATATTTACTGTAAAAGAAACGAGATGTTCTCGAATTATTTTTATTTTAATTAAAGTTGCTTCTATGACATTGAAAGTTCCCCATACGAGAATAACAACAAGCCAACGAAAATTTCTAATAGCTGGATAATTTCCTAGCGAATGGTACACAGTCCAAAGGAAAGTAATCCAAAAAGATAGATATAATGATACTGATAGAATACCGAGATGGATGAGTAAACCAGGGCTAAAGGTAAACAACTCTGACAGCGTATTGATCTCACCTTTATACATTAGATACGCCATAACCAGTATTCCGTATAGTGCCATAAGCACCTGCGAAATAACTTGAATTATAAAAACCGCACTTACTTTTGAAAGAAGAAGTTTTTTACTACTTTGAGGGTTATAAAGCCATAATTGGGTTTTCCCTTCCTGCCTTAAAGCACTTAATAACATGATCGGTGCTAAAAATAGGTGTAAACCCAGCAACATTAGATAGATCGGGACAAGCAGATTTGGTTCCGATAACCAATTTACAATCAAATAACCCCCGATAATACTAATTGCAGTAAAAATTAACCAGGCGATATACCAAAACTTCATTAATGTCATATCTTTTTTAACGAGCCCAATAAAGGCATTCATTCTCCGCACCCCCAAATGATGTATCAGTGTACTAATTTGATAGTACACTGATACATCGAAATAAGTCAAGAGTATTTGCAATAAAACTTTAAAAGACTTTTTAAGCAAAAAAAAACGCCTTAACAGCGTTTTTCACCTAGATACATAGGGATTATCTTTCACCCAGAATCGCCATGGATAATCTTGCGCTTCCCCTGATCCACCAATGCCGATTCTTGGTCCAACAGCTATCTCCTCTGGTTCATACCCTGCAGCAATATATAGTGGCGGTTCATAAAATAATCGGCCATAATCTTCTTTATTAATTCCCATAGCTTTTGTCAGTTTCCCAGGTCCATTTGTTAGATTCTTCTGTTTGTCAACAGGTCTTCTTCGTTGCATGAGCTCCACGCCGGTATAAGGTTCAACCGCCCTAATTAATACAGCTTCCGGTTCATCAATACCTGCACTAACTACATTGACGAGACAATGAGTGTGCATTGTATATGTGTAAACAAGCCCCGCTTTCCCAAACATAATCTCCGTTCGCTTCGTTCTTCTATTTCCAAAACTGTGGGCCGCACGATCTAGTGGACCCATATATCCTTCCGTCTCCACAATAAAACCAGATGTTATCCCTTCATCTGTTTCTTTCACAAGTAGGCATCCAAGCAACGCTTGCGCTAACTGCAAAGTCGGCTTCTGAAAAAATTCCTCTTCCACAGGTTCAATTAAAAAATCTCTATTCATTATAAAATCACACCCATTCTATTCATCGTATTCCATCTCATCGAGATAAACTTCATTTATTTTCGTTAACTGATTTGTCTCTGGTTCGTATTGATAAATTGTCATCATACTTCCGCCAGAATAGCTTGTATCCCCAGATAATACACCGAATCGACCTTCTCCCAGTGAAATCATACTTTCAACATATTGTTGTGAATTACCATTTTGATCATTTTCATATATTACCTCTGTATCTCCCCCACTAATCAAAAACACAACAACCATAATAATAAGCGTAATACGAATTCGTCTCAATTCTTGTCCATATTCATCTGTCATCGTTTCCTCTCCTCCCTATCCGTTTATCTTCCCAAAAAAGAAATTAGGAACATTTTCATCAGTCGTTAATTTTTTATGTTAAAATTTCAAATAGGCAAAGTTTTTATAATAAACAATTTTAACTGATTATGCCGTAATTAGATATCTTGAAAATCCATCTTCCCTGTCAAATATATACGCGACAGATGATTGAAGGTTTCATCTCTATTTGGAACTAAGTATTGAGTAAGCAAGATAACTGGCGAAGGAAAGTACATTTTTATTAAAATACTTGACTTTGCTATACATTCTGTCTACTATATAAATACAAATGTATTTAACAGAAAGACATATGAGGTGAGGAAAAATGAAAAATTATGTATCTATCGGCCTATTGGGGCTAGGAACGGTTGGTTCCGGAGTTGTCCAATTAATTAAAAATCATCAAGAAGACTTAATCCATCAAGTGGGCTGTGAAGTACGTGTGAAAAGTATCCTTGTTCGCGACGTAGAAAAAGATCGCGACATACAAATTGGGCAAACATACCTCACCACTGATGCAAATGAAGTATTGCAAGATCCGGAGATTGATATTGTAGTTGAGGTAATCGGGGGAGTAGAAGAAGCCCGTGAACATATCATCCAGGCATTGGAAGCAAAAAAACATGTTGTAACAGCAAATAAAGACTTAATTGCTCTGCACGGACCTGAGCTGCAGAAAAAGGCAATAGAAAATAATTGTGATTTGTTTTTTGAAGCTAGTGTAGCCGGCGGTGTTCCGATTTTGAGAGGATTATCAGAAGGCCTTTCCTCTGACCGCATTCAAAAGCTTATGGGGATCGTTAATGGAACAACAAATTATATACTAACTAAAATGGATGAAGACGGACTATCCTATGAAACAGCATTAAAAGAAGCACAAGACCTTGGCTTTGCTGAAGCTGATCCGACAGCTGATGTAGAAGGACTAGATGCTGCAAGAAAAATGGCTATTTTAGCTCGACTTGCTTTTCATACAAATGTAGAACTTGAAGACGTAGAAGTCTCAGGAATTAGCAATGTATCTGTTGAAGATTTAAATTATGGACAAAAGCTTGGACTAAAAATGAAGTTAATTGGTCATGCACATATTGATAATCAACAATTGGAAGTGAGCGTCCAACCTACGTTTCTAGCAAAAAGCCATCCACTTGCGGCTGTTAAAAATGAATATAATGCTGTTTACGTAAATGGAGAAGCTGTCGGGGAAACGATGTTTTACGGGCCAGGTGCTGGTAGTCTTCCTACAGCTACAGCTGTAATGGCTGACGTAGTTGCAGTTGTTAAAAATATGAGGCTCGGTGTAAACGGAAAAAGCGTTGTGGCACCTAGATTTGAACGAGTTTTAAAAACTCCTGATCAACGTTTTGGTAAACATTATTTCCGTCTTCATTTACAAGATGAAGTTGGCGCCTTTTCAAAAATCACTTCTCTATTTAATGAGCTCGACATTAGCTTTGAACAAATTTTACAAACACCACTTAGCAAAGATGAGCTAGCAGAAATTATTATCGTGACACATCGCGTTTCCATGGAAAGCTCTCAAAAAGCATTAATGGAACTAAGAGATTTGCCAGTTGTAAAAGAAGTAATCAGTCATTATAGTGTTGAAGGAGATGTAAAGAAATGAATTGGCCGGGATTAATTGCACAATACAAAGAATATTTACCAGTAACAGAAGAAACGCCGGCATTGACACTTCAAGAGGGAAACACACCATTAGTACATCTCTCTAATTTGTCACAGCAACTCGGCATTGAGCTTTACGGAAAAATTGAAGGAGCCAATCCAACTGGTTCCTTTAAAGATCGTGGGATGGTGATGGCTGTTGCAAAAGCGGCTGAATCAGGCAGTACATCTATTATCTGCGCTTCAACAGGTAATACTTCCGCAGCAGCTGCTGCTTATGCGGCAAAAGCCGGTGTAAGAGCGATCATCGTTATACCTAATGGAAAAGTGGCGCTTGGTAAGCTTGCGCAGGCAAAAATGTATGGTGCAGAAATCGTCGAAATCGAAGGTAATTTCGACGAAGCATTAAACATGGTTCGTACAGTGAGCGAAACGTCACCAGTTACACTCGTAAACTCAGTCAATCCATATAGACTTGAAGGTCAAAAAACAGCAGCTTTTGAAGTTTGCGACCAGCTCGGTAGTGCACCAGATATATTAGCAATCCCTGTTGGAAATGCCGGGAATATTAGTGCCTACTGGAAAGGTTTTAAAGAATATAACGAAGCGAACCAAACAGGTCTGCCAAAAATGTTTGGTTTTGAAGCAGAAGGTGCTGCAGCTATCGTTTCAGGAAAACCTATTTCCGCACCTGAAACAGTGGCAACAGCGATTAGAATTGGTAACCCAGCAAGTTGGGAACTCGCAGAAAATGCACGTGATGAATCTGGTGGAAAAATTACATCAGTTTCAGATCCAGAAATTCTTGAAGCATTTAAATTATTGGCTAGCACTGAAGGAGTGTTTGCAGAACCAGCCTCATGCGCCTCTATTGCTGGTGTGCTTCAACAAGTTAAAAATGGCAGTATTCCGAAAGGCAGCAAAGTTGTCGCTGTATTAACAGGAAATGGCTTGAAAGACCCGGAAACTGCAATGGACCAAGTCAAAATTGATACAGTTGTATTGCCGAATGATGAAAAAACAGTAATTGATTATATAGAAGGCGTGGTAAAAGCATGACATGTTTTACCATTACAGTTCCTGCAAGCACAGCCAACATAGGACCGGGTTTCGACTCGGTCGGTATGGCGCTAAATCGTTATTTAACGCTTCGTGTAACAGTAGATGATGAGTGGGTGTTTGAACATCAATCCATTCATTTACCTGAAGTTCCGGTAGCAAAAGAACATTTTATTTATCAAATAGCTGAAAAAGTAGCAAATCAATTTGGCGCAGTTCTTCCTGGTGCATATGTGAAAATGGACAGTGAAATCCCATTAGCTCGTGGACTTGGAAGTAGCTCTTCTGCAATAATTGCTGGAATTGAACTCGCTGATCAACTCTGTGGACTCACTTTGTCTTTAACAGATAAACTGCAAATTGCTTCTGCTTTTGAAGGTCATCCTGACAATGTTGCGCCCTCTCTTTTAGGTGGACTCGTTATTGCAGCTCAATCGAGTGAGGGAGATTTAGATTATTTACATAAAAAAGATGATAATCTTGATATAATTGCTTATATCCCGCACTTTGAATTAAAAACAGAGGCAGCAAGAAAGGTACTTCCTGATCAGTATTCTCGTAGTGAAGCCGCAAGTGCAAGTGCTGTTGCAAACGTAATGTTTGCCGCACTCGTTTCAGGCGATTATAAACTTGCGGGAAAAATGATGGAAAAAGATTTATTCCATGAGCCACATCGTGCATCATTATTACCTGATTATCAAAAAATTCGACAAGAAGCTCGAAACGCTGGAGCTTTCGGAACAGTGATTAGTGGTGCTGGCCCGACGATGATGTCGTTGGCGTCAAAAGGCAATGGTGCTATTATTGCTAAACATCTTCAACAACTCCTGCCAGATTATTCTGTTGAAGTATTGGAAATGGATTTACGCGGTTCACATGTTGATTGATAAAGAAAACACAGTTCGATGATTAGTAAGTCACTGAAATAGTCCATATAAAAAAATGGGGAATAAATCACTTATTATTTTAGTGATTTATTCCCCATTTTCCTTTTATGCAACTGATTGTTATTTAATCCGTGGGCCCGAATATACTTCGCTTTCCGCGGGTGAGTGGCAAGACTCCTCGGTCTACTCAGAGCTTATATGAACAGCTTTTTCATTATTCAAAAGCCAACAATCCTTTAGTAAATAAGTATAAAGGGAAACTTCAGTCAGAGGAAGTTTTACTCCATTTTTCTCTTAAGTTCTTCATAATCAAAAGCGAATTCGGCCAGTTCGTTCAGCTTCGCAAAAGATTATCTGACGGAACAACTAAATCATTGATTTTGTATCCTAGTATTTACCCGATTGAAATTGATACTATAAATGTACAATAAAAAAGGTATAGTTTATAGAAAGGAACAAAACATCTTTAAGAAAAACAAAATCAAGTTGATTGAAGAGGAAGGTGGCGACTCCGAGGGGATCAAGCATGACAGGTGAGACCCTGCAAGGAGCAAAGCGACTGAATCGGCTCACCGCACGCCCCCCGGGAAGCGCCATACTGAAGCGGAAATCAACGGCTATCCACGTTCTCCCAATATTAGGAGAACTTTTTCAGCACCCTTATGATTAACCGCTCTATGTTTTTTGCATTCTTCACGGTAATACAGGATAATTATTTTAGAGGAGGCGAGATATTAGTGAATAACTTTACATTTTGGAATCCGACTAAATTAATCTTTGGAAAAGATCAACTTGAACAATTAAAAATGGAATTGCCACAGTATGGAAAAAAGGTGTTGCTTGTATATGGCGGCGGTAGTATTAAAAAGAATGGTTTATACAATACAGTTTTACAATATTTAACTGAAATTGATGCGGAGGTCTTTGAATTAGCAGGTGTTGAACCAAACCCACGACTATCTACGGTTCGTAAAGGAGTAGAAATTTGCAAACAAAATGACATCGATTTTCTACTAGCTGTTGGTGGCGGCAGTGTCATCGACTGTACAAAAGCAATTGCTGCAGGCGCTAAATATGATGGCGATACATGGGATCTTGTGATAAAAAAGGCAAAAATAAATGATGCACTCCCTTTCGGAACTGTATTAACACTTGCAGCAACAGGTTCAGAAATGAACTCTGGCTCAGTCATTACAAATTGGGAAACAAATGAGAAACATGGCTGGGGCAGTCCATTCGTTTTTCCGAAATTCTCCATTTTAGACCCAGTTAATACTTATACGGTACCAAAAGATCAAACGATTTATGGTATTGTCGACATCATGTCGCATGTATTCGAACATTATTTTCATCAAACTGAAAATACACCATTACAAGATCGGATGTGTGAATCCGTCTTGCTCACAGTTATGGAAACCGCTCCAAAACTATTAAAAGATCTTACCAACTATGAACATCGAGAAACTATTTTATATAACGGTACAATGGCGTTAAACGGAATTCTCAATATGGGCTATCATGGTGACTGGGCAACCCATAATATAGAGCATGCCGTTTCCGCTGTATACGACATCCCACACGGTGGAGGGCTTGCCATTTTATTTCCAAACTGGATGAAACATAATCTAAATGTAAATCCAACTCGTTTCAAAAAGCTAGCCGTGAATGTATTTGGGATTGATCCAAATGGAAAAACAGCTAAAGAAGTTGGACTTGCTGGTATTGAGAAACTTCGTGAGTTTTGGAATAGTATTGGTGCCCCTTCACGTCTTGCGGATTATAATATTGACGATAGTAAACTTGAAATAATGACTGAAAAGGCAATGGTCAATGGAGAATTCGGTAATTTCACAAAACTGAATCACGAAGATGTAATGGCCATTTATACATCCTCACTTTAAAAATAAGAATAGCGGAAGCCCGTGTGGCGAATTTAGTCGAAGAACCTTGTTGACTTATCATAAGGTGTTTACCAAAGTTTGATAGCAGATAAGCGCTTGAGCTAGACAAAGAAAACCTAGGAAATCTCTCCTAGGTTTTTCTCTAAAAATTAAGTCATCTAAATTGGATGGGTTCCATCGTTTCAGTTATTGCTTCCATTTCATATCCATTATCATGATAATAGATTAGTAGCTTTTCGAGGTACTCGACAGTTGTCGGTTTCTCATGAAGCAAAACGACTAACGGTTGTTTACCTTCTAACGCTTCTGTTGCTTGAATAACCCTTTCAACATATTGCCCGTTTGTTAACTTCCAATCTGTCGAATCAATATTCCAGTCCCATAAAATATACTTCTTTGCGTCAGATGCCGCTTTAAATGCTGGGGTAATATAAGGCTTTGACCCATATGGAGCTCTTATTAATCGAGATTTTACGTTCGTAAGCTCTTCTATATATTGAAGGGCCATTTCCATTTCTCCCGCAAAGCTAGCTGGAGATCTATATACTTTTGAAACCTCATGTGACACTCCATGTGCAGCAACACTGTGCCCATCCTCGACCATTTGCTTTACTGGGTCTGGATAATGTTTTATATTTGGTTCAAGCATAAAAAATGTCGCTTTTGCGTTATACTTCTTTAAAAGTCTTAATATTTCTTCTGACACTGGATGTGGTCCATCATCAAATGTTAAATAAACTACTTTTCCCACTCTTAACCCTTGTGGCGTATTCGCTTGGTCTTCTACTTGTTCCTCCATTATTTGTTGACTAGGCGCCGTTTCCAACTCTTGCTCAGAATCTTGCACAATACCTTCTTTTTCCTCACCTGTATTCTTTGAAATTTCTTCCTGTTTAGGATTGGATTCCTTTTCCCCTAAAGCCTTATCATTGTTATCATTATGTACAGTAACATGTTCTATCTTCTTCGGATCTTTTTTCTCTATTTTCCATTCAGCCTGTTCTTGTTGATTTACCCTTGAAGAATCTTGGTTCTTAATAGCAAAAGCTTCATTATCCTTTTTCATTTCGATAGTAAAATAACATAAAGCTATCATAAAAATCATTATTGAACCTATGAAGATTTTCCCGTTTCGATTTAATTTTCTATTTTTCTTTACCCGTCTTTCCATTGAAGCTCCCCCTAGTAGTATCACTATCTATCATCATATACAAGAAACAAATAGAATTAGTTACAGCAAAGTTACAAAATACATACATAATTTGTTACTATTTGCCGCTTCATGTCAGATAGCGCAATACCCTTCCCTTCGAAGTATGTATATGATAACTATCTCGAAATCCGAGTTAGTTTAATGACTGAAATTGAAGTACTAAATAGACTTAGTAGAAATAACTACAAAAAAATCCCCTAAGCAACAATATCCGCTCTTTCACAGATACATGCCTAAGGGGATGTATTCATTATGAATATACTGCTACATTATCAAGTTCATGTGACTGACAACCATCGACAATTTCTTGTACTTCTGTGCCTTCTAACGTTTCCTTTTTCAACAAGGCTTCAACTAATTCTTGGTATTCTTTTTGGTGACCATTTATCATAAGCTCCGTTTTTTTCAAAGCTATTTGAAATAACTCTTGCATTTTCGTTTCACGTTCAGCTTTTTGGAAAGTCAGAGTAAATCCATCTTCCAACATACCTGTGTCAACCATTTGCTCTAAAATATTTTTCGCTTGTTGAACATCTCCACTTACACCAATACTATGCTCTCCCAGAAAAAGGCGTTCGGCAACACCACCAGCAAGAATCATACTTACTTGATCCAATAACTCACTTGTCGTTGTTAAATGAAGTTCCTTCTGAATAGGGGCAACATAGCCTAATGCTTGCCCACGTGGGATGATTGTTGCTTTTCTCACAGATCCTGGTTTCGTTAATGCCGCAATGAGAGCATGTCCAGCTTCATGAATAGCCACACGACGCTTAGTATCGGGATCGTTTAACGTTCTGGAAGTACTACCTAATATCGTACGATCGATCGCATAATCAAGATCTTTCATATCAACCACATCGCGTCCTTCTCTTACAGCTTTTCTACTCGCAGATTCAAATAATGAACTAAGCTCTGCACCTGAAAAACCAGATGTACTTTCCGCAAGTGTATTTAAAGATGCGAATACGGCCTCTGATAGACGCTTCCCTTTCGTATGAATATCGATTATTTCCTTTCTTCCTTGCGTATCTGGTAAAGGCACTTGGAAAGTAAAATCAATTCTTCCAGGTCGAAGGAATGCATCATCAAGCATGTCTTTCCGATTTGTGGCCGCAATGAATAAAATTCCTTCATTTTCATGACCGCCATCCAGCTGGACTAGAAGTTCTGTTAATGTTTTTTCCGCTTCTTCTCCTCCATGCGCTTTCCGCTTACCAGCAAGAGCGTCCACTTCATCGATAAATATTACAGCTGGCGACTGTTTTCTTGCATTTTCAAATAAACTGCGGATACGTGAAGCACCAACACCAACAAATAGTTCAGTAAATGCTGATCCACTTGCTGAATAAAATTTAGCGCCAATTTCTCGCGCTATTGCTTGAGCAAGTAATGTTTTTCCTGTACCAGGGGGTCCATATAATAAAATTCCTTTTGGTGCTTTAATCCCAATTTTAGCTGAACGCCCAGGGTCTTTAATTATTTCTAGAGTTTGCTGAATCTCTTCTTTCATTTCTGACGGAAGTCCGCCTATATCATTTAAAGTCACAGACGGGAGAGGAGTTTCTTTTGAAGTGCTTTGTTTCATTTTAGCTGCCCCTATGCCACCTTTTCGTTGAATGACAATTGCAGTGGCAATTAAAAGGATTAAGATTCCACCCATAAGCCAATTATTAAGAGTACTACCCTCAGAATATTTATAACTAATATTATATTTTTCAACTAGTTCTTCTACTAGTGGACTATTTGGTCGAAAATGTGAAACAAATTTTCCATCTGGCGTTTCTATATGCAAAGTCCCATTCGACATTTCTTTAAGGGTAACCAACTCACCATTTTGCGCTTGTATTGTTTTTTCTATGGCTGAAAACGGAATGACAGTCCCTTTATTGGCTGTCCAAACGGCCCATGCGACACATGCTACAATGACGATAAATCCAATGGCTAAAGGAACAATCTTCGCTGCAATTCTGGAATTTGTCTTCAATGTTCCATCTCCTTATAGAATATGAATCTAGTATACCATCCTTCATACACCCAGGTCATTAGACATATTATGACAAATTTACGAAATAGAGCTTTATATTAGGAAATTAGTACTGGATCTCTGTTAGACTTTTCGATAAATGTGAATGAAGTTTTTTTACAAGAATTGACCCTGGCTATGTAAGTGTTGCATAACCCTTTAAGAGGACAAAAAGTAAAAAAGCTAACCCTAGTGAGTTAGCTTTTTTTTAGTTATTCTTTTTTAGTTATTCTTTTTTAGTTATTCTTTTTCATCTAACACAGACCGCCAATCAAGAAGCCCCTTATCAAGTCCGCGAATTAAAATTTCCGCCGTCCCCATATTTGTTGCTAAAGGTACACCGTACACATCTGACAAGCGCATCAATGCAGAGACGTCCGGTTCATGCGGCTGTGCTGTCAATGGATCACGAAAAAAGAGTATCATATCCATCTCATTTTGAGCGATATACGCACCTATTTGTTGGTCCCCACCAAGTGGACCCGATTGGAATCGATGAACATCTAGGCCTGTTGCTTCCATGATCCGTAAGCCAGTTGTTCCAGTTGCAAATAATGTATGTTTATTTAAAATAGGTTTATATGCTATTGCAAATTGGATCATATCCTCTTTCTTCTTATCATGAGCGATTAAAGCGATGTTCATATTTTTTCCTCCCTTTAATGTGATTCTATTTTAAGCTGATCTGCATGACTCATCCATTCATATTGGTGTATCCTTACTTCTATTAGTGTTAATGGATCCCGAAATACTTCAGGAGTAGATTTCATTTTTTCTAAGTTTGATTGATTAATTTGCATTTCATCATATAGATCATCCACAGCTTGTTTCAATTCACTAAACGCCTCTCTGTAAAATAGATGCGTATCGCGAGCAATCGCCTTTTCAAATAATTCAAATTGGCGAAAGAACTTTATAGATATAGACTCTGTTGCTTCCTGGTAATTTTCATTTTCAATAAAACTTTTATAAGCATTTGCCAAAACTGCATTATTTTTTGGGATGACTCCAAATAATTTCCCAGCACCTTTTAATAATACTTGGGAAGGGGTTCTTCGTAAAATAATATTTTCTTTTTCCATATCGAAAGTGCTCGTCATCCGCCCAGCATCTCTTTGCCAATCATTAAGTATTTGAAAATCACATACAAGTCGCACCCGATCCTCACCTAACATAGTATTAAAGCTATTCTCCCACTCTGATAGGTGTTCTTGACTTATCGTAAGCTCTGTTTGCGCATAGGCGATCCAATCTTGGAGTGAGCTTATATAAATAGGCATGACATTATTCTGCAAATAGTGATTGATTCTCTTGTTCATTTCCTCATTTAAATCTAAGTGAATTCTCCTGAAATCACTATCTTCTTTTACGATCTCAGATGATTTTTTTAAAATGACTGGTATGTTCTTCGCTAAATCAGTCTGAATCTCTACTTTAATTGCTTGATATGCCTCTCGGATGATTCTTATCTTATCATCCTCCATATCCTGCAGTTGGTGAATAGATCCTTGAAGCTTCGACAAACTATCTTCTTCATGTTCAATTGTTTCAGCTAATTCCTGCTCTATTTTCACTTGTTGTTGTAGTAAGTGATTAAGAGCCTGTCTAATAAAAAATAATGCCTTTGAAGTCCTAGTCTGTTGCCAATTTTCCTTTTTCGTATTATCAAGAAGAAATTCCGCCAATGTATCCCATTCATTCACTTGATCCAACTCATTTGAATATGCAAGAAGCTGTGATTCAGGAAAATAGATGTGGATTCGTTTTTCCGTTTCAGTCACTAAATTACGGACTTCCTGGTCATCACCGCTTGTATATGACAACTTGAGGATGAAATCTATATGCATTTCAGGAAATTGTTCCTTAATCATAAGTAGCTTAGCCCGTTCATTATTTGTAAATGGTGCATTTTCGTTTAAGATAAATAATAGACGGTCGGCAAGCCTCATGGCCCCCGGTACTTCGTTTTGTTCAGCATTTTTCCAATTAAAATGCGGAAAATTCACGAACGCTAATTTATTTTTATCGAAAAAAGGATTGGAAATTGCAACATCAATAATCGTTTTTGGAGAAGTTGTAATTTCATCCAAGTCTAATTGCGAATTAACCGGAATAGTGCCAGTTTCTGTGATCCCTTGAACAGATGTATCAAAGCCATGTCTATATAGAATTGTCTCTGCATTTAGTTGAGACGGATTGAAATTATTCCCAACGATAGAAGCGATTAAACCAGTCTCTATCCTTTCAGAGTCCCCTCCTAAAAGGATACGTTGGGTATCCACATCCGCTATATTGTTAATCAACCATGTCAAAGTTTGATCTATTTCAAGTTGGTGATCATTGGCTTTTTCTTGAATCGCATTAAAAATGTCTAGGATTTCTAACATTATACTTTTATCATAGTAAGTATTTGCTAAAATAAACTCTGCCTTGCCAATATCCTCTTCCTCCATAGTACTAGGAAAGTTATCCGCCCATGCTAGAAGACTTGCGGATGCGTAAAAAGCATTTGATGATTCCGCTATTTTCATCCAAGATTTCAACATGTTAGGAATAACAGGCTCAAGCGTCGTTACATAATAATTCCCCTTCATTAACTCTATATAAGTCTTTTGAAATAGAACCGATAATCGCTGCATTGTGTACTCATGATTAAAATCTTGTTGGAGTATTAATTGGCTTATCTCTTTTATCCAAGATAAATAAGCGCCTTCTTCCTCATAACTTAACCAAAATTGAACAATAATTGTTTCGTATTCGTCCATATCCAACTCTGCCAACACGATCAAGCTTGGCATAAAATAAGCTGGTTTCATTGATTTAGTGTAACCTTTTTCAATGTACATATTTAAAACCTTAAACCATTGAAGTGACCTTGTTCTTGTCGCCTCATTTACAGCCAGTTCCACTGCACTATTCCAATCCTGTTGCTCTTCAAAGAAAGCGCGAGCTAATTTTGTCACATTAGGATAACCCGGATTTAAAATAACCGCATTTTTAATCATTTGATCTGCTTCTTCAATTCTTTGCATTGCTAAATATAAACCAAATAGTTGCAAAGTGATTTCTGTATTTAAATTTATTGAATCTGTTTTAATAGACTGATATAGATTTTCAGCTGTTTCTAATAAATCCAATTCGAAATAAGCATCCGCCATATTTTTCTTTGCCCATGGTTCCAACTCATTTTGAATGTTTTCCCATTTAAATATGGCTGTTTCAAAATCACTATTGTGAAAATATACTTCCCCTTGAGCAAATCGAATGTTTGAAAGCTCCGGTAAATCTTTTTTTGATTCGTTAAAGTACAAATCTCCTAATGCTTTAACCGGATATACCTTCTCATCTGCATCCTTTAATATTTTTTCATAATATATTTTTTGGATCAATGATTCTTCGTTTGCCATGTTGAACCACCATCTTTCTGATTTAATGACCTCTTACATCTTATTGATCAGCCGGATAAATCAGTCCCATTTGTTTTCTTGCTTCAGCAACAATCTGTGAAGTTATCATTGAATTTTCATAAGTATTCACAGACGATTCTAGCTTGCCAGCCTTGATCAAGTTAATGAATTCTTCCATTTCATAATACATCGTAGGATAAGTGATTTCTTCACTAATATTTTCTACCGATCCATCGCGATAACGGATTTCGACATTTTCAGGTGCAGAAATTTTGTCGATGACTAAACTACCTTCCTCCCCTTGTATTTCAGATGGTAGATAGGAATTCGTTATTTTTGAGTGCATGATGACAGCCTCAAATTGATCGTATTCCAGGATGAGACTTCCACCACCATCTACTCCAGATGCTAACATCGTTCCATTTGCTTTTACGCTATTTGGTTTTCCAAATAAAACTACAAGTGGATAAATACAATATACGCCAAGGTCCATCAGTGATCCATTGGAAAATTTCGGATTAAAAGCATTTAAAATAGTTCCTCCCCTATATGCATCATATCGAGATGAGTATTGACAATAGTTTGCAAAGTATCGTCTCACTTGACCAATTTTATGTAAATTTTGTTGCAGTGCAGTAAAGCTTGGAATAAGCGTTGTCTTTAATGCTTCCATTAACAATACCTTATTCTTTTTAGCTGAATCAATCATAGCTTCCAACTCTTTTGGATTAGATGCAATCGGCTTTTCACATAAAACATGTTTACCATTTTCAAGAAATACAATAGCTTGTTCAGCATGGTATGAATTCGGACTAGCAATGTAAACCGCATCTATGCTATCACTTTGGGCCATCTCTTCTATATTTGTAAAAACAGTATCCACATTGTACTTGTCAGCAAACTCCCGCCCCTTTTCTTCCGTTCTCGAGTAAACAGCACTTAATTGAAAGTCAGTTAAATTGGAAGCCGCTTCAATTAGAGAATCTGTAATCCAATTTGTTCCTATTACACCAAGTTTAATCAATGATATCTCCCTCTCCATAAAAATATAATTTCATTTAAAATAAAGGTAATTATTCTTACTATATTGTATTTTGACGAATCTTGCATTTATCACGCTAAAAAGAACGTAATAAAAGATATTTTTTACATTTTTAAATATAACTCTTTATATTAATAAAATGCTGTGGTAATATATTCTGTGTACTCATTTTCAATTAATTCAGAATAACAATAAAGGTAATGATGAAGAAGGTATAAAGAAGAATTTCAAGAGAATCGATGGTTGGTGAAAATCGATATTTTTTCTTTAAATACCCAGCACTTCTAAACTGGCCATTGGCCCGGCGCACGTCGTTATCAACTCGAGGCTATTTAGCTAAAAATAGCGAACGAGGGTGGCACCACGATACTACGTCCCTCATAACAAGGCGCACGCGCCTGTTATGGGGGCGTTTTCATTTTTAAAGAAGTATAATTTTTTCTATGAAAAATACTACACCAATCATACCACAGGAGGTAGGAAGCAATTATGTATAAAGTACTTGTAGCAGAAGCAATTAGTGACACAGGATTAAAAGCATTATATGATCACCCAAAATTCAAAGTGGATAAACTACCAGGATTATCACCGGAAGAACTAAAAAACATTATCGGTGATTATGATGCACTAATCGTTAGAAGTGCGACACAAGTAACGGAAGAAATTCTAGACAACGCGGGACAAATGCGCGTCGTAGCTCGCGCTGGTGTAGGTGTAGATAATATCGATGTTGCCGCAGCTACGAAAAACGGAATTATCGTTATTAACGCGCCTGGAGCAAATACAATTTCAGCTGCAGAGCTTACGATGGCAATGATGCTTTCACTTGCTCGAAGCATTCCACATGCACATGCTTCTACTTCTGTTGGGAAATGGGAACGTGGTTCTTTTAAAGGTGTTGAAATGTATGGTAAAACACTTGGTGTTGTTGGCATGGGTAAAATTGGCACAGAGGTGACTACTAGAGCTAAAAGCTTTGGTATGAAAATACTTGGATATGATCCGTATTTGACAGAAGATAGAGCAGGACAACTTGGTATTACAAAAGCATCTCTAGATGAAATAGCAAATGAAGCTGACTTTATTACTATTCACACGCCACTTATTAAGGAAACTAGAGGCATCATTAATGACAAATTTTTTGCTAAAACAAAACAAGGTGTGCGTATTGTTAATTGTGCTCGCGGTGGTATTATTGATGAAGCGGCTCTCGTTCGTGCCCTACAATCTGGGCAGGTTGCTGGAGCAGCATTGGACGTATTCGAAACTGAACCTTCAACTAACCATGAACTTTTAGGACATCCAAATGTAGTTGTGACACCACATTTAGGTGCATCAACTGTAGAGGCTCAAGAAAAAGTTGCTCATGAAGTAAGTGAAGAAATCATTGATATTTTCGAAACAGATTCCATTCGTCATGCAGTCAATATGCCGAAAATCTCTGGTGAAACACATAAAAAGCTACAACCATTTATTACCCTCGGCGAACAAATGGGTATGCTTGCTATCCAACTACTTAATGAAGCACCAGACAAAGTAGAAATCAATTATTATGGTGAGCTAGCTAAAGAAAACACAGACTTACTCACGCGTACAATGATTAAAGGTATCCTTTCTCATCATCTAGGCGACAGTGTAAATCTAATCAACTCACTACATCTATTAAAAGATCAAGGCGTTTCTTCAAATGTAGCGAAAAATCCAGTAAGTAAAGGATTCGCAAGCTATGTAGAACTTACTTTATATAAAGGCGATACTAAATCTAGTATCGGCGCAACAGTACTTAACGGTTATGGAGCACGTATCGTGAAGATGAATGATTACCGCGTAGACGTTCGTCCAGATAATTTATTATACATTAGACATCACGATATTCCTGGAATGATAGGACGCGTAGGGTCTACACTTGGAGACTTCGATATCAATATCGGGACAATGCAAGTTGGCCGTGCGGATGTTGGCGGAGATGCAATTATGATATTGACACTAGATAAGAAAGTAGAACAAAATGTCATAGAAGCACTTACTGAATTAAACGGTTTGGCTGGAGCACAATTTCTCGAACTGACAAATTAATTATTTTACTTGGAAGGACCGCCAGTAAGTGCGGTCCTTTTTCTGTCTCCATTTTTGGCGAATGGACAGTAAATTACACCTCACAGCTTGTAAGCCAGGGTGGCGGACAGTAAACCTTATGCCACCGCCAGTAAAATAAAAGCGACGGACAGTAAACTTCCCACGACGGCTAGTGAGGAATCCTTTCACATAGAAAAATCCAGGCGAATAATTAGATTTCGACTGGATCCTCTATATTTATTCTTTATTTAAAGACAAAACTAATTCTTTCACATCAAGCACACTATCAAGTATATATTCTACTTTCCGCTTTTCAAACTCCGAACGAGCATCTTTTCCAGATAAACCTGTAAGTACAGCAACAAACGTGCAACCCATCTCTTGTGCTGCCAATAGATCCGCGAGTGAATCGCCCACAATCATTGTTTCTTTGCCATTTGGTACTGGCATTGCCTCTTTTATACATTCCGTCGCGGTCTTCTTTTTACTAGATAGTGCTAGTACGTATGTATATGGATGTGGCTTTGCCAAAGCCGGCGCTTCAGGAAACTCACGCTCTGCAGCAAGTACATCGTCAGCAG
Source organism: Lederbergia lenta NBRC 16444 (assembly GCF_001591545.1). Lineage (GTDB taxonomy): Bacteria > Bacillota > Bacilli > Bacillales > Bacillaceae_C > Lederbergia > Lederbergia lenta. The sequence goes on along the minus strand of NZ_BCVC01000001.1, from coordinate 339,011 downwards.
TCACGATATTTTTGACATCGAAATGTTCTAGCCAATTTAAATATTTAAATGGTTCAATTGTCTCCAATTCAGGACGCCCAGTCCCAATGCCAATGGTTACTCCGTTTTCTTTTAACGTAGTAAAAAGAGTAGATATCTCCTGTGAATCGGCTAATATTTTTTCATCTGTTAAAAATCCCTTTTTTCCAGTTTGAACAGAAGGTCTTCCTGTAGAAGCTAATACATATCGGTCACCAACATACCATTCTTGAGAAACGTGCTCACATGTTGACCACAACTCTCCTTTTTTTCCAAATACAGTTGCATGAACGCCTAATCGCTCTTGCGCAAGTCGGTCCAAATGTGCAAATAATCCTGCTTTAGATGCTTCCGCTAATTCGAAATCAGTTAGCAAAGCTGCAAAATCTAGAGCAATATTTTTCCCTGTTAAAGCTGTAGCAATTTCTTGCAATACAGATCTGTCCATTTCATTTGTTACCCATTTTTCAATATTTAATTTTTCCGTTTCTTTCACTTGCTCTAAAAGTCGAATCAGCTGATACCCTACCGTCAAATAGATCATATCCCAGTTTGCATTCAATCCACATGATTTCAAATATTCTAATACACGATCCTGTTCAAAAACTTTCGCACGAATATGATCTATTTCCTCATCAGTAAAGTCCGTTTTATGTTTTTCAGGAGCAAGCCCCAAATAATTACTACTATTCAAGATCTCCCACACGGTCAATGCCGATGCATCAAAATAACGTTCTTCGCTTAATAAGACCCCGTCTACATCAAATAACACTGTTTTTATCATGTCTATCCCCTTTTCCATGTTGCTTCTTTCCTTTAGTGTACCACAGCAAAGTATGAATTTCCTGAAATACAGTGAATATTCCGAGACTAATCCTCATCTTTTATATCCATATCCTCCGGCAATGGCTCTGCTTGCCATTCTGCTAATTGCTTTTTATACTTTTCCAATTGCTCCAAGTGATCATTAAATTGTTCTTTATTGATTAAATAATTTTCACCATCGTGAAGAGCTCTTATTTTCCCTTGTTGAATAAGGTTTTCTATAAAAGCTACTGGAAACTGTAGATATTCCGCTGTTTCTTCCATTGTTAAATACATAATTTCACCCCTTCTTTTTCAACTTGTTTATCTTCTATCTATTATACTTCCTATATTCGCTTACTTGTCTATTATCTACTCCCTATTCATCCGTATTTTAAATTCACATACATATGTAAAAGCGAGAAAAACTACGAAAACATAAGATAATACTCTATGATTTACGCTTTCACAATCGTTGACCTCGCTTTCATTGTCGTTGTTCCCGTTTTCATCGAGGTTGAAGAAAAGCCTCTAAATATAGGATAATGATGGTACAGAAAAATAAGGAGGAATTTACATGAAAAAGTTTTTAAAATTAGTAGTTGAAAAAATTGAAGAGTATGGACAATACTTACCACATGATCATGTACCACCGACAGCAAAAAGATAATCTTCTAAATGCCTTTGTATCCTCCCCTTCTTAATACCACATCATTTTTCATTTTACAAAACTATCTTATCCGAATTTATAAGAGATAAAAATAAATATTCACTTGAAGCATTAATCTTTATGAGAGAGTAGGTAGTTTAATCACATTAGCTATCTATTTTCTCTTTTTTCTTTTTAAATAAAAAACACATCAATCTATCGATGTGTTTTCCCATATGTTTATAGTTTTTCTCCATTATTTCCTATTTCCAATCACTTTTTTGTACCAGTAGGAAGAGTGATTAAGTCAATTTGTACCCAAGACAAGTACCCCATTAAATCAGCCCTATCGCCAACTGCTATACGTATTATCAGGGTGGTTAGTGTACTCCCCCGAAAAACGAAGTCAATTTTCCAATATGCATTAAAGGTACTTTCTTCATTTTATGTGTATAACCCCGATAGAAAGTACCTTATCTTCACCGATAAAGTTCTTATACATATTTTTCATATAGCCGAAACAACGGCTATATGATACACTATAGTACGGTTTTCAAACTACGTGGTTCGCAACCATCCCACGCAAAAAAACTAGGGAGAGATTTATATTATGAAATTAAAAACACTTGTAATAAACAGTGTAATAGCTGCGTTATATTGTGCGATTTTTGCACTTATCGCCCCATTCGGATTCACTAACATCCAATTTCGTGTTTCTGAAGTGTTCAATCATCTTATTGTTTTTAATAAGAAGTATATTTTTGGAATCGTGGCTGGCGTGTTTCTAACAAACTTGTTCTCACCCCTAGGCTGGTTTGATTTAGTATTCGGTGTAAGCCAATCGATTATTGCCTTATCCATAACAATTTTTTCGGCGAGATTCATTAAAAGTATGAGAAATAGGATGATATTTAATACACTCATCTTTACCTTTACGATGTTTATTATCGCGTTTGAATTGAATCTTGCACTTGGATTTCCTTTTCTATTCACATGGTTAACTGTTGCAATTGGGGAATTTGTTGTTATGTCAGTCGGTATTCCACTGATGATTGCATTAAACAAACGTATCGATTTTGGAAAGCTAATTTAATTTATAAAACGGCCTAACTATAGCAGCATACTTAGGCCGTTTTTTATATAGATTAATAGGGACCTCTAATAAATGATTCTACGTTTTCTATATAAAATCTAGATATTTTATTCAATTCTATATCTGTAAAACGCTTCTCATTTAAAGCTTTTAAGTTTTCATCGATTTGCTCAATGTTTCTGAATCCTGGAATAATACAAGATATTTCTTTTTGATCAAGTATCCAACGCAAGGCAGCAGTTGCCATTGAATTTCTTCCTTCACTTATCCATTTTAACTGTTCTGACAGCCCCACTCCTTTTGCAAAACCAAGACCGGCAAAGGTTTCCCCTACATTAAATGATTCTCCATTCTCATTGAATTTGCGATGGTCGTCTTCCTCAAATATATGATCTTTCGTAAATTTACCAGTAAGTAAACCGCTAGCAAGTGGTAATCTGACAAGGATTCCAACATCTTTCTTATACGCTTCTGGCAAAAGTATTTCCAATGGTTTTTGACGGAAAATATTAAATATCACTTGCAATGTTTTTACATTTTCGTTTACCAAGCAAAGCAAACCTTCCTCGACTGTTTCAACACTTACACCATAATTCTTAATTTTTCCTTCTGCTTGCAGACGATCAAGCACTTCGAATACTGCTCCATCCTTTAATATATCAGTCGGTGGGCAATGAATTTGATATAAATCAAGTGCTTCACGGTTCAAGCGCTTCAAACTTGCTTCACAGTAAGTTCGAACAGCTTCATACGAATAATTTTCCTTAGATGCTATATCACCACTCCTACAAAACTTTGTAGCAATAAATATCTCATCTTCCTTCCCATTTGTCGCTTTGGCTAACAACTCTTCGCTATGACCATCACCATATACATCTGCAGTATCAAAAAAGTTAACTCCCTGATCTATCGCATAATCCAAAGCTTTCAATGATTCTTGATCATTCGTTTTCCCCCATGCTCCACCAATCGCCCAAGTCCCAAAGCTTACTTCACTTACGTTCATCCCTGTATTACCGAGTTTTCGATACTTCATTGTATAACCTCCATAATTTTCTTTTATTAAATGATAGCACTTACATACTAGTTTATCCACTGACTAAACAAAGTTTTTTGAATTTATTATATCTAAGCAACCAATAGGACCATAAAATAAAAAACGGCCTAAGATGCTACTGTTCATTACAGCAGTATACTAGACCGTTTTTCATTATTTACTAGCAAGCGGTACTTCTTTATTTAACACTTCGAAAAATTTGATAACGGTAAAATAGCTTAATCCTAAGTCACCGAAACCTTCTTTATATGCTGATACAATATCGACAGAGCATTTAAGCGGTTCCACTTGGTAAACAGAAATAACAATTTGATTCTGTCTCACCGTTCCCTTTTTTTCAATTAGCATTTCTCCACGATCGCTATCTACATGGGTAATGCTCCAGCCTTTCATCTTGTTATTCACAACGAATGTTATTTTCTCAAGCATAATGCGCTTACTTATTTTATAATAACGAGTTTTTAAATTTGGATCTTTGGCTCTATCACCTGTCTCAGTACTATTTTTCCAAAGACCAGTCAAGATTCTCATCATAGACATATTCTTTCCCCCCTCTATTCATTTCTCTCTGACATTATGTATATATAACTTCATTATATGACTTTTTACTAGTGTCTGTCCATGATGCTGAATGGAAATTTGTTTATTTCAATCAATTCGGTAAAAAAGATATATTTTTAATGGGTCCTCTATCTTGAATCGACAAAGTTCGCGATTTCTTCCTATGGCAGAATGCTGCACCTACTTCCTGTAGGTGCAGTTTGCACGTCGCTTAACGGGCGCTTCCGCTTATCTTTTATTAAGCTACAAAGAAGCGTGTTTTTTCTAGCCATCCTCTTGCTTTCCAACGTCTTAGCATTAGTATTCCACGTAGCCATTCGTCTGCGATAAAGGCGATCCAGACTCCTATGAGTCCCATTTCAAAATAGATACCGAGTATATAAGATAATGGAACGGAGACACCCCACATAGACATGATCCCAATATACACTGGAAATTTGACATCTCCAGCTGCTCTTAATGCATTTATTAAGACCATATTAAATGCACGTCCAGGTTCAAGTATAATAGATAAAATGATTAGGATACTTCCCGTTTGGATGATATCTTGATTAGTAGTAAATATGCCTAAAAGTCCTTTGGAAAATATAGAAGCGGCAATTGCCATAAAGAAAGCTATAATAATCGCTTTCCTTAAACTATCCAATCCTCTTTTATAAGCTTGCTCCAACTCTTTACCGCCAATCATATGACCAACGATAATTTGTGTTCCTTGTGCAATCGCCATACCAAACAACATTAAAAACATTGTCACGTTCTGTACGTATACTTTTGAAGTGAGCGCCTCGGTTCCAAGCATGGCAATGAAAAAAGTAATGACCATTTGCGATGCGTTATACGATAAATTCTCTCCCGCAGATGGAACCCCGATACGAAGCAAATTTTGAATATGTGCTTTTGGAATCCGCCATAGCATTTGAAATGGAAATTTCCCAGGAACACGTTTAAATAATATAATGATAGCCGCAATCAATCCGATAAACCGACTCACTGTAGTTGAGATAGCCACCCCTTCTACACCTAGTACTGGTATTCCAAACGGGCCAAATATGAATAAATAGTTCCCAATCACGTTGATAATGTTCATACCAATCGTTATATACATGATATCCTTTGTGAAACCATAGGAACGAACGATTGCTCCAATCGTCATAATAATTGCTTGAATAAAAGCAAATCCACCAACAATTTTCAAATAAATACCCGCTTCTTCATATAGTTCACTCGGTAAGTCCATTATTCCCAAAATTGGCTTATAAAAGAAAAAGACGAGTAAGCTAAGGGCTAACCCAAATATTAAATTGAGTGCAATGGAAACAACCGCTACTTCTTTCGCAGTACTATTCTTTTTCGCTCCAATATTTTGAGCAATTAAAACGGCTGTACCTGTGGAAATAAATCCAAACATGACAATCACAAGAGAGAGCAATTGATTCGATACACCAACAGCAGCAACAGATTGATCCGAGTATTGCGACAACATTAATGTATCAGCGTTTCCCATTAACATATGAAGAAGCAATTCAATAAATATCGGCCAAGTTAATGCAAATAGCGTTAATTTCTTTTTTGTTTCCTTACTCATCGTTCATACATCCCCTTTTGTTACGCTTTGCAATATTATTATTAAAAAAACATGAGCCGAAGCACCCAACCCTTGCATAATAGACAGGTAGCATTAGCAGAAAAGAACAAAATAATGCGTGTAAGGATAGCAATTTATTCGCATATTTCTCCACTTCGCCTCTTCTCCACAGAAAAAGAGCCTAACATTATCTAGCATGTATGGCACTCACACTTATACATGCTAAAACGATGTCAAGGCTTTCAAAACTATCTTAATCTTTCTTTTTCATTTTGCTCCGAAGTTCATTTCAATTATATTTTGATCTGGATCTAAACAAAAAATTTGTTTAAAACCACTTTTTGTACCGATGTTTTCTACTAAAGGAACATCATGTTTTGTTAAATATGCTAAAGTTTGTTGGTAATCCGTCACCTCTAATGCAAAGTGACTATCCACTGTTATGATTTCTTCACTTTTCCTCAATGTTTTAGATTCAGGAAAAACAATTAAATGTAATTGCTGATTCCCAACTTGATACCATGCACCCTCAAAGTCAAAATTGGGGCGTCGTAGCTCCGGAAGTCCAAGTATTTCACCGTAAAAATATTTACTCTTTTCTAAATTCGTGATGGCTATGCTAAGATGATGCAGACCAGTTATTTTTATCATTGGTTTCATCACACCTTTTAAATTTTTTACCAAACTTAAATCCACCGCTCTATATTATCACATTCATTTAGTTTTATCTGCATTAATTAGGAGCTTATAAAATAATATTTTCCTGGGAATTGTATGAGAATTGTATGAGTGCCTGGCACTGAAACAATTGAACAATTACATAAACACCTTAATAACAAATAAAATTGCAAAGGGAGGATTCCCTTAGCAATTTTCAGGTAACCATATTTTCATTTTTCCGCTTAATGCTAGTAAGGCAAACATGTATAAACAGTTATCATAGTAGCGTCTTACACCCGTACGTACTGGTGTGTTCCAAAACAATTCAACAAGATGCTTTGCGTTTGGTCCATTTGCTGCCAACGAGGCCATTGCATTAGTAGCAATTAATCCAACTGGATGGAGCGACTTTTCTTCAAATGGTGTTCCATCTACACTATATCTACGATAGTCCTTAGGGTCTTTATGTGCGAAAAACGCTTGTATTTTATTTGCTATCTCTACGCCCCGCTCATCAGCTCCAAACCATTCATAATCAAGACCAATATTGCTTGCTACTCGGTATGAATCGCTAAAGAAATGCCCATATCCCCTTTCATTATTTGGTGTTCCATCATAATATGCATATTCAGGAGCCAATCCTGTTTCAGGATGACAGGCTATGTTTAAGTATTCCCTACTCGCAACCGCTGCTTCTTTCCAAAAGTTTCGATCTTCAGGATAGGACCACAATGCAAAAAGTTCATAAAAATGCGGTAAATGATAGGAAGGATCAGAGTATTCTACTCCTGGAACAAACTTAATTAGCTTATTATTGAGATTCCACATTGGATAGCCCTTTCCATTTTCCCCCTGATGCAAGCAAGTTCTTAATAAATTCTTGGCTTGAGTAGAATAATCAAAGGGTTCAAGACCATCTCCCCAACGATGTGAAGCAAAAAACAACGCCATCACAAAGTATTCTTCTCCATCTGGTGCAGGGCCATTGGAACGTTTTGAACCATCAGGATTGCATGACCATGCAAAATAGCCCTCATGTTCTCCCTCTGTCATATACATATATTTCTTTGACCAATACCAGAGCCGATCAAATTCCCCTTTTTTGTCGAGCTGTACGGCCATCATCATCCCATATGACATTCCCTCTGTACGAACATCTTTATTTCCAGTATCCAGTAAATAACCACCTTTATCCCCGTGAGTATAATAGATTTTTGTCTCTTCATCTCCATAAAAGATATCATTCCAAGCATTTAAAACCTTTTCATCAATCTCTTCATCGGAGTATCCATATTCATGTAATAGATTACGATATACCCCTGAATAAAAAGCGCCTTCATTCATTCTAATTTAAGCCCCTTTCTTTTAAAAGTTTATTACTTTATGAAATGATGATTTTGGTTGATGATTTTCATCAAAAAGGAAAGGCCAATTTTTTCTTCCTTTGACAGGAAAATCATCTAGCCATGTATAATCGTCGGCAGTACCCCAAAATGTGACATTCGTAATTGATTGATGATACTCTCTTAATAAAGCAAAAATTTCTTCGTATCGTTTAGCTTGATGCTCAAGCATTTCTTCCGATGGTGTAGTCAAATTCGACCTGCGATCATTCCACCCAAAGACAGACATATCCAGTTCTGTAATATGAAGATCTAGACCTAAAGAAGCGTAATTTTCTATAGCCATTCTAATATCATCTTTATTCGGGTCTGCTAAATTCCAATGCCCCTGAAGGCCAATTCCATGAATCGGGATATCTCTATCGACTAAAGATTTAACGAGCATGTAAATTTTCTCGCGTTTTTCTGGGTGAGATTCGTTGTAATCATTATAAAAAAGCTTAGCTGTTGAATCAGCTTCATGGGCATATTCAAACGCTTTTTCAATGAAATCTTCACCGATTATCTCAAGCCATTTCGATGCTCGCAACAGCTTGCCACATTCATCTGCGATCGCTTCATTAACTACATCCCAGCTACCAATATCTCCTTTATACCTGTCTACTACCGTAAATATATGATTTTTCATCCTACTTAAAAGTTCGCTTCTTGATGTATTTTCAAATACCCAATCAGGCGTTTGATTATGCCATACGAGCGCATGACCTCTCATTTGCATGCCATTTTCTTTTGCAAAAGTTACAAGTCTATCTGCATTTTCAAAGGTAAATTGATTATCCTTTGGCTGTAAATGCTCAAATTTCATTTCATTTTCTGCCGTAATACTATTAAAATGATTTTTTAGTAGACTATCATGAAGCTTAATTGTATTCGTACTAACTGCTGAGCCAATTGAAAAATACTCTTTATATTTCTGTTGTAGGGATGGAATGTTTATCATTGCATTACTCACTTCTTTCGCTTCATTTTTTATCCTTTTACTCCACCTAGCGTTAAACCTTTTACAAAGTACTTTTGAAGGAATGGGTATACTAATATAATTGGAACACTAGCAATTATCGTCATCGTTGCCCGTATCGATGTTGGTGTTACAGTACTGGTCGCGCCAGACCCCGATGCAGCAAATGCCCCCGCTGCCGTTTGCGATGAAATAGATGCATTCGAGTTTTGCAATATTTTCATCAATTCATATTGCAAAGTACTTAGGGTTGGTTTTGAGGAATTATATAAAAACACATCAAACCAAGAATTCCATTGATACACAGCAACAAATAAAGAAACAGTAGCTAAAACTGGTAGAGATAAAGGTAATACAATCTTAAAAAAGGTTGTAAAATCCCCCGCCCCATCAATGCGCGCGGATTCAAATAAACTCTCGGATATCCCTTCTATAAATGAACGGATAACGATCAAATTAAATACACCAATGACCCCAGGTATGATATATACCCAGAATGTGCCAATCATATTTAAATCTCTAATTAATAAATAGGACGGGATTAATCCTCCGCTGAAATACATCGTTAAAACAAATGCTATTGTCACAAATTTTCTTAAGACAAACTCTTGACGGCTAATTGTATAAGCTACCATCGCTGTACATAATACAGAAGTAAATGTACCAATAAGAGTTCTTAAAACAGAAATCATAAAAGAGTATAGTAATGATGCTTCACTTAATACATGCTCATAGTTATACCAAGTAAACTTCCTTGGTAATAAAGTAATCCCACCTTTAATTGAATCATTTGCATCATTTAAAGATATCGCAATTGTATTCAAAAATGGATACAACATCACGACGCAAAGTAAAATCATAAAGGTGTAATTAAACAAATTAAATATTGCATCATCGTAAGATACATATTTCCCATTAAAACGAAATCTTTTATTCATCATGCCACCTCTTTAAAATAATCTTGCTTGTCCGAATTTCTTTGCCATAGAGTTGGCAGCGAATAAAAATATAAAGCTTACTATAGTTTTAAAAATTCCAGCTGCTGTTGCTAATGAATAATTTCCTAGAGAAATACCATATTTAAGAACAAAAATATCAAGATTTTCAGAGTAATCTAGATTCATCGGATTACCTAGTAAATATTGCGGTTCAAATCCTGATTCCAAAATATGACCTAAATTCATGATTAATAATATAATAATCGTTGGCTTTAAGGCAGGTAGTGTAATATACCTAATTTTTTGGATTCTAGAAGCACCGTCAATATTGGCTGCTTCATATTGTTCCGGATCAATCATTGTAATTGCTGCTAAATAAATAATGGTATTCCATCCTAGATTCTTCCACACCTCTGTGGCACCTAAAATCCCCCAAAAATATTTGCCTATTCCCAGGAATAAAATTGGCTCATTGATAAAGCCAAATTTTAGCAATAAAATATTAATTATTCCATTTTCCATGGAAAGAGTGTAGGAGACGATACTGGCGGTAACTACCCATGACAAAAAATGAGGCATATAACTAATCGTCTGAACAGTTCTTTTAAATATCCTTCCACCTAATTCATTTAAAAGTAACGCTAGTGTGATCGCCGTAACAAAACCTAACACTAAATTGATAGCACTCATTGCAAAAGTATTTCTTAAAACACGTAAGAAGGCAGCATCACTAAATAAAAAAGTAAAATGCTTTAAACCGACCCATTCCTGCTCAAAGAAAGAGCGAATAGGTTTGAAATCCTGGAAGGCCATCGTCCATCCCCATATCGGCAAATACTTAAATATAAACAGCCAAATAAGGAAGGGTATACTCATCAGTAATAAAGCTTTTTGATTTCGTAGTTTTTTCATCTTATACGTAAATGTGGTTCTTGAATCGATTTTACTATTTAGTGGCACATCGAGAGAGACGGAGTGCTCCTCTGTTTGCATATTCATCCTCTCCTACTTAAAAATGAATAAAGGGCCAAAGTCATTTATTTGACCCTTCAACGCTGAATCAAGTTCAATTAATTCAAAGATTCAACTTTCTTCTTTATTTCTTCTGTCATCGTTTTTTCATACTCTTCTACATCTAATTTGCTATATTCCTTTGTGTAATCTTTCCATGCACCCTCAAAATCCTTCAGTGAAGACATAACCATAATCGGGAAATGCTTTCTTTGTAAATCCATTTTTCTTTGAGTGTATATTTGGGCTGATGTTCCTTGTTCCAATTCTATACTCCATGCAGGATACCAAGGTCTTTCGTCAGGCTCTGCAAAAAGATCAGCAAACACTTCAACTCCATATTTATCTAGTAACAACTTGTCACCTTCACTATAGTTTGCCCTGGCAACCTCAGTCTGTCTTCTGGGCTCCCATGCGTTTCCATCTGAAAATAAACCATTTCCACGTGGCCAGTTCCACTCAAAATACGTAAACCCAAATTCTTCTCTGAATTCTTGATTACTAGTAAGCTCTAACTGCTCCTCCGTTTGATAATATCTTCCATCTTCATCTACTTCATATGTCTCTCCTTCAATTCCCCACATAATCAATTTTTGTGTTTCTTCCTTAGCTATTAAATCAAAATATTTCATAATTCTTACTGGATCTTTTGCACTTACAGTTATTCCGACACCACGATTATTAACAAACGCGGGAGGATCAATGTATTGGTCTTTAATATCCTCATCAAATACAATCGGAAGTGCCATATACTCTTTATCATCGTCCCCTGCGCTTCTTAGAGCATTAGTTGCTTGAGCTGCCTGCCAACCATAGTCAAAATAACCTAAAACACGTCCAGAAGTTAACTTAGCTAAATACTCATCATAGTTTGAAACAAATGATTCTTTATCAAATAAACCTTTACTATTCATTTCATTTAATTTTTTCAGCCATCTTTTCGTATGTTCATGATTACCATAAATTTTTGCTTCAAGTGTATCCTTATCTACCATGACCTCTCCATCATTCGGATATCCTGCCAAATGATTTGGTGGATTAGTAATAGCCATAAATCGCCAATCATCTGTTAAAGAAGTAAATCCTATCGTATCCTTACCATCAACTTTTGGATATTTCTCTGTATACTGCTCAATTAAATCGAAGTATTGATCTAGCGTTTTTATTTTTGGATAATCAAACTCTTTCAATACAGCTCGTTGAATCCAAAATGCTCCTTGATCTATATTAGGATTCGGTAAGTAACCTTGTTCTGCTCCAAATGGAATAAAGTATATATTTCCATCCTCGTCTGTCATTTGACTTAAGTAAGGTTCATATAACTTCTTTAAGTTAGGTGCATATTCATCAATTAAATCATTTAGCGGTATAAAAGCTTCTGCTTCTAAAATTTTATCTGGGGCTCCCGGGACCAATACATCTGGATAGTCACCACTGGCAATCATAACGCCTAATTTTGTATTTACATCACCGACAATATGCTCCATTTTAAAGTTGACACCAGTTTCTTCTTCAAACATTTTCCCAAGCTTCGTTTTGTTTGTATCAATATCTTTACCCGCTCCTTCTGCATTAAAAAAAGTAAACGTAACAGGACTTGTATCATTTGTATCTACTTGTTTGCTAGCATTGTCCGATCCTGCTTCTTTTGTTTTACAACCACCAAGAACGATTAAAAACGCAAAAAAGGTGAGTACCATTCCGTACTTAAACTTCATCTTCTTTCCCCCTCCTTAAATTTGTAAGCACTTTCATTCTATCTTTTTTTCTTAGAGGGCATAACTAGGTAAACTATAGGTATTATTTAAATAAATATAGTATTTCATCTATTTATACCTTTGAGACCTTCATTCTGTACGGGGAATACCAGTTTTATTCTCGTTCCAGCTCCGGTCTGACTTTCAATGGAGAAGTCAAAATTATTACCATAATATAATTTCAATCTATAATACACATTTTTTATCCCTACATGCTCTCCGATCTGCTCTTGCGTAGTTAGTGATTCTAATAATGAGGTCAATTTATCCGAATTAAATCCAGGACCATTATCCTTTACTATTACTTCTATCGTAGAATCTATTTTATTTATATCCAAACATATTTCCCCTTCAGACTTCCTTGGTTCAATGCCATGTATACTAGCATTTTCTACAAAAGGAAGGATGGACATATTCGGAATAATATTTTGCTTTATTTGTGGATCAATTTTTATACGATAGGTTAATTTACTACCAAATCTATATTTCTGTATTTCCAGAAAAGCTATAATAATATTCACTTCATCCTCAACCACAACCCAATCCTTTCCCCAAGTAATTGAATTCCTTAACATTTTAGCCATATTGTGAATAATTCTTGCCGTTTCCTCTTCCTTTTTAATGATGCTCCGCATTCTAATCGTTTCTAATGCATTAAATAAAAAATGCGGATCAATTTGACTTTGTAAAGCACTTAATTGCGCTTGTTTCTTTTGAAGTTGCAAGTTCTTTTTTTGAATATTCACCTTATATACATCATTAATTAGTTCTTTTATTTTTATTATCATTCTGTTATATTCTTTTATTAGCGTACCGATTTCATCTTGATCTTCAGGTCCCTTGATCACCTGAAATTGTTGATTCTTCACTTTTTTTATGTGGGTGACGATTTTCATTAATCTTGAGTAGAATGTGTTGGAAATGATAATAATAATTGCTGTGGGAATAATCAAATTAAAAAAGGCAACATAATATAAAAATCTTCTAGATTGATATACTTCCTCTAAGATCTCTTGTTCCGCAATCACACCAACTATCTGCCAATCTTTTAAACCACTATTATGATGAATCGTTTCTTGAAACATTTGGGCATTTTCAGGAATATCTATACCTCTGAAGGATATATCTTGATTTTCCCACTCCAGCTCTTTATTTTTCGCATATTCCACTATACCTTTATTATTTATTAAAAATATATCGCCCTCAAAAGTCACATTTTGAAAAATACTATCAAGTACCAGATTATCAATATCTACTTTCACAACTTTAGCGTATTCATTATAAGTTTTGAAAAAGTTCAACTTTCTTATTACACTTAAGTTACTTTCACCATTGGCTTTTGTCGTTCTTTTAATAATAGGTAATGAATCATTTTTTTCTTTATCTGTTCCTTCCCATTCCTCTTCCCCTAAATATCGGACACCTCCCGAGTAGAGTACCGTTGGATTATTGGTATAAAATTCTATCTTTTGAATAGATGAAAACGACGGTCCATATTTATTAAAACCTCGAAGCGTACGGTCATAACTTTCTATATATTCTAATGGTGTGTCGTATGAGCGTTCAAAAAATTCATTCATCAAATTATCTGTATAAAGTGAAGTCGAAATACCAATGGCATCATCAACACTTTCTAAAAAATCCGTTTTTATTTGTTTTAAAATAAGATCTATATCGTGTGTTTTTTGATCCTTAACACTCTCCGTAGTTATCATATAAAAAATGATATTTGTTAACATAATAGGTAAAAAAACAGCAAAAATATATAATATTAAGAACTTATTTCTCAAACGGATATTATTAAACTTCATATCATCTCCTCGTTTTTTTGATTTTTGATTGTTTGATTTCGATATTCGGTCGGGGTAGTTCCTGTCTTTCTCTCAAAAAGAGTAACAAAATAATCTGTACTACCAAAGCCGACCTGACTACTAATTTCGTATACACGTTTATTTGTTAACCTAAGTTGTTTTTTTGCTTCATTCAACCGTAACTCTAACAAATAATCCTTAAAGTAAATACCATATGTCTTTTTAAATAATTGACCTAAATATACCGAATTTAAATAGAATTCACTTGAAAGTGACTTTAAACTAATTTGCTTACAAAAATGCCGATCGATATATTGTTTGATGATATGAATATCACCCTTTGCATTCTGTTTTCTGAGTTCAACTATATATAGACCACATTCAAGCATAAACCTGATCAATAGTTTTTTAACTTCATTAGGCGACAACTTCACTTGATGCCAATGAATCATACGCTCTAGTAATTCGAGCCTTTTTTCGTCCCCTTTTAAGGTGTTGATTGTGCTAACCACACCATGTATACATCGATTAATTGATGCTGTCACAGCTACTGGAGCAAAATATTTTTCACTAAATGTATGAAATATTTCCTCAATCAAATTAATAATCTGTTTCTGATTATTGTTTTCGATATGCTCCATTAGTAAAACATATATCCGCTCATCTAATTCTGTATATGTCAATTCCTTAAATGAAATTTGGCAATAATCAAACACTTGATATTGTATATTTGTGAATGTAAAATTTTTAGCATACATAGCCTCTGAAAAGGACCTTTTTATTTTTCCCAGCTCTTCTACAACATCGCCAGCATATATTCCCAATTCAATATTTGTATGCGCATAAAGTTTCTCCTTCATTTCCGCAAAAAACAGTGCACGCTCATTTTCAAAACTGATTAAGTCATCTGAATTTACTATCATTCCATACAATCCTCTTTCATGCTTATACATAGGAATCATTTCTGTGGATTGAATTACAGCTTGGATTACAGACGAGATTTGAATATCACTGTATTCAAAGTCTTCAATATAAAAAAATTCAAATAATAAATAAAAAAAATTATTTTTCTCCTTTATTCTTAAGTCTCTCATCGATTGCTTATCTAATTCCAATGAATTTACATTAGATATTAGCCTCTTAAACAAATTATCTGTATTCACTTGTGCACCTAGCATTTCTATTTCGTTTTCTTCGCCTATTTGCTTTCCAAGTTTTATCAATATGCTTTCTACTTCTGCTTTTTCTATTGGCTTTAAGATATAATCAGACACACCATACCTAACAGCTTGTTGAGCATACGAAAAGTCATCATAACCACTTATAATAATAAATTTAGGACTTGAATCGATCTCATTTACTACTTTCTCAATCAACTCTAACCCACTTAAGACAGGCATCCTGATGTCTGTAATTACAACATCTGGTTTTTGATTCTGGATAATAGTTAAAGCATCTTCACCATTATCTGCTTCATATGAGATTTGAAATCCACAAGCCTTCCAATCGATTAAGCTTTTCAAGCCTAACCTAACAAATTCTTCATCATCCACGATCAGAACTGTTTTCAAGCTTATTTCCCTCCCTAATTATTTTCTTGGTGATAAGTGCCTGTATAATATTAAAAAGGCAAGGAGCTGAGTAATGCTTCCTCGCCTTTTACACTTTTTAGTTTAGGATGCTATCCATTATTTTTAAATATAGAAGAAATCAATCATCGAAATATTAGTTAATGCCAAAACTTTCAAGTTCCAAGATCAGAACTATATAATAGTTTTCCCTCACACACCGGAATAAGCCATAAATCCACCATCAACTGGTACACTAATTCCCGTGACAAATCCACTTGCTTCATTATTAACAAGCCATAATAAAGTTCCGAGTAAATCTTCAGGGTTACCTAATCTTCTCATTGGAGTATGAGTTATAATTTTCTCTGTACGTTCTGTATTTGAGCCATCGGTGTTTTTTAGCATGGCTTTATTTTGTTCAGTGAGAAAGAAACCAGGTGCGATTGCATTTACACGAATACCAGATTCCGCCATATGAACAGCAGCCCATTTCGTGAAGTTTTCGATCCCTGCCTTTGCCGCACTATATGCCGGCACTTTCGTCATTGGGCTTGGCGCACTCATGGATGAAATATTAATGATGGTTCCATTATTACCAACCATTTTTTTTGCGAAAATTTGTGTAGGTATTAACGTACCAATAATATTAAGATTAAAAACAAACTCAAATCCCTCGAGTGTTAAATCAAAAAATGTATTGATGTCCTTATTATTTAAATCACTTAATTGCAATATCTCATTTGTTGTCATACCATCTGGATGATTTCCACCTGCAGCATTAATTAGAATGTCACATTTTCCAAACTCGTTATATACAGTTTCTTCCGCTGCTTTTACACTTTCTATATTTACAACATTGCATTCCACAGCTAGTGCTTTTCCGCCTTGGTGAATAATTTCATCTACTACTTTCTTTCCTTTTTCAAAAGTTCGATTTAAAATGGCTACTTTCACACCTTGCCTAGCAAGTTCCTTCGCCATATAACTCCCAAGCACCCCTCCTCCACCGGTAACGACTGCAACTTTTCCCTTTAACTGATCGTTGATTGGAAGCATTTAACTCCCTCCTTCTTCAGGTTTTCTAGATTGTCCCATATTCCTAATATGTACATGATTCCTAGTGCGCGATCATATAAACCATAGCCGGGACGAGCCTCTTCATCCCATATCATCCGACCATGATCAGGGCGAAAATAACCAGTAAACCCAGCAGCGTGAAGCGATTTGACGATTTCTACCATATCAAGCGAACCATCACTATTCAAATGTGATCTTTCTTCAAAATCACCATTTTCGTAAAGTTTGATATTTCTGATATGTACAAATGGCACACGATCGATTTCACAAAAATACTTCATAATTTCAGGTATATTATTTTCAGGATTAGCTCCCAATGAACCTGAACAGATTGTTAGTCCATTAGATGGACTATCAACCAGCTGAATGATCCTTAGCATATTTTCTTTATTTGTTACGATCCGCGGCAACCCAAACACAGACCATGGCGGATCATCTGGATGAATAGCCATTTTTATGCCGCATTCTTCTGCAACTGGAATTACCTTCTCCAAAAAATATTTTAGATTTTCAAATAAATCCTCTTCTGTCACCTCTTTATATAATTCGAATAACTCTTTTATTAACTTTAGTCTTTCCTTTTCCCAACCCGGAAGCGAGAAGCCATTTGCCTCTCCTTCCATCTTTCCAAATAAGATAGAAGGATCAACGGTTTCTACTTTAGCTTTTTCATATGCTAGTACGGAAGAGCCATCGGCCAATACCTTCGCTAAGTCAGACCTAATCCAATCAAAAATAGGCATAAAATTATAACAAATTACCTTTATACCTATTTGCGATAGATTTCTTATAGTAGCGATATAGTTTTCGATATAATGATCGCGAGTAGGTAAGCCTAATTTAATATCTTCATGAATATTGACGCTTTCAATTACTTCAAGTTTCAAGCCATATTGCGCAACTTCTTCTTTAAGGGCTGAGATTCTATCAAGTGGCCACAATTCACCGGCTGGAATGTCCGGAAGTGTCCCTACGATTCCCTCTATTCCTGGAATCTGTTTGATATGCGCCAATGAGACGCTATCATCTTTACTGCCAAACCAGCGGAATGAAACTTTCATGAGTTATTTCTCCTTATCACAAAAATATTAAATAAAGTAATGTGGATAATCCTTCATTAATTGGTCTTTCTCTATTACTACCATTCGGAGATGCTTTACCATGACGAGCTTTGCTTTTTTAGCATCTTTATTAATAATTAATTGATATATTTCTTTATGCTGCGAAATAATATTTTCCCAATTAGAGTCGCGTGAAAGACGCAACATTCTTAAACGGTTAAAGTGGCTGTTCAAAAGCTGAAGCATATCCCATGTGCGAGCTTTTCCACAGCCATGAAATATAATTCGATGAAATTCTTCATCAAGCTCATATAGCTGATGATAATTGTTTTTTTCAACGCAGAGCTCTTGCAATGTAATATTTGTTTCTAAACGAAATAAATTTTCGCCTGAAAACTCTTCACAAGCCAACGCTACTATCTCACTTTCAAGTTTCTCTCTAATGAAGCGTCCCTCTTCTACATGCGCTAAATTAATGCGGGAAACAATCGTACCACTTTGTGGAATTATATCGAGAAGTTCCTCTTGCGCCAATTTCATAAAGGCTTCTCTGACAGGTGTTCTACTAACCTTAAACTCTTCCGCAATTTCATTTTCTGATATTTTCGTTCCCGGCTCCAATTCTAAGTCAAGAATTTTCTGTTTTAATTTATTATAAGAAAAGTCTCTTGTAGAGCCCCGTTGTCCTTCTTTAGTAATCATATGATTATTTATTTTTCTCATCCTTTCACTAGCTCCTAGGTGTTAATTCTCATTGCCTTTTCTTGTGCTTGAATACATAACTCTGCTGCTTTAAAAGCATGTTCCTGTGGCATTGCATTTTCCGTCCCATTCAAACAATCCAATATAAATTCACCGAAAAGTGGAAAACCAACCTTCCCATTACAATCAAAATGTTTTTCACCATCATGATTCACCAGGTATAAGTGATTAGATGATGTTTCTCTAGCAATATCAATATATTTTCTGACCTCAATATACCCTTCTGTCCCCAGTATAAAAACCCTTCCATCTCCCCATGTACCGAGCCCATCAGGTGTAAGCCAATCTACCCGAAAATAAAATGTAGCACCATTGTCCGCTACCAATGTCGCGTCCCCGAAGTCTTCAAATTTTTCATAATCCTGAAAATGATAATTCCCAACTTTACTGTGTAGAACCTCTGCATCCTTTGCCCCGGCAAAATATAAAAACTGTTCGATTTGATGACTTCCTATATCGCATAAAATGCCGCCAAAATATTCGGGATCAAAAAACCAGTCCGGACGACTCTGTGGATTAGCACGATGCGGTCCTGTCCCCATAACTTGGACGACACGGCCAATAGCTCCTTCCTCAATAAGTTGGCCTGCAAAAACAGCACTCTCAACATGCAAACGTTCACTATAATAGATTCCCCATTTAAACCCGGTTTCCTGCGTCTTCTTTCTTGCCTTTTCAAGTTGCTCTAGTGTCGTAAAAGCTGGTTTATCAGCAAAATAGTGTTTACCATGATTGAGTACCTCAAGACCAATATTTCCTCTCTCCGATGGCACTGAAGCACAGGCGACCAATTTAATAGATGGATCTTCTAGTATTTCTTTTTTGGAAGAAACAGCTTGGGCTGTTGGATAAATGGAACAGAATTTATTTACTTTCTCTGGATCTGGATCATACACGGCTACTAATTCCCCGCCTGCCTCTATTAGTCCGTTAGCCATTCCATATATATGCCCATGATCTAGCCCAATTGCAGCAAAAGAAAACTCCCCTTTTTCAACGACTTTATTCATCTTAATTCCTTTGGGCGCATAATTCATTCCATTATTTTTGTTCATTCTTGCTTCCCCCTTTCATTTTAACAATCTTAATGATTCCCGCCAGTAGTAATCTTGTTTTCTGAAAAGTTTTTCACGCTTGTCTTTTTTTCATAAAAATGTGTGGCTTGCTTCATGATGCCTTCATGCGTATAAAAAGGGCTGTCACTCTTAAGTGGTAGTTTTACAGTACAGCCTAGACTAGCCGATTGATAAATAGCGGTAATTAGCTCCAATGTTTGTTTGCCTTGCTTACCAGTAATCAATACTTCTTGGTTGTTTTCGATCGCTGTTAGCACATCATCTATTTGGCCCGTATGTCCTTCAAATTGCACCTCTGGCAAATCCTCATACACTTGTTGAATTTTCGCACCTAAATCATTATCTTCAATTGGGAATCCATTCTCTTTAGATTTCGAAGCCTTCACCTTCCAAGGTGCAGATACCCGCGCATTTTTCCCTTGGAAAATTAACTGTTGCTCCTCTCCATGGTGGATAACAGAGCTTGTCATTTGTGCAAGGCTTCCATCTGGATACTTACCAATCGCAATCGATATATCTTCCACTTCCGCGTTATCATGAGCAGCATTGCTCATCACCGCTGTAATTTCATCCGGCATACCATTCATCCATTGAAAAAGATCGATATGATGAACAGCATGATTTAATGTACAGCCGCCACCTTCCTTTTCCCATGTTCCACGCCACCATAAATCATAATAACTATGGCCTCGCCACCAATAAGAATCTACTTGAGTATGCACAATCGGACCAATTAATTTTGAATCAAGTACTTGTTTTAATTTCATCATTGGAGTGCGGAATCGATTTTGTGCAACTACAGATAAGATCTTTTTATTATTTTCAGCAGCTGCAAGCATCCGGTCGCATTCCTCTAATGAAGATGCCATCGGTTTTTCTACGAGTACATGTTTTCCTGCAGTTAATGCGTCAATGCTCATATCTGCATGTGTATATGGTGGTGTACATATAGAAATAAGATCTATATCTACCCGCTCCAACATTGATTTATAATCATCGTACACATCTGTGTTAAGATTAAATCTTGACGCTATATGTTCCGCTTTTTCAGGATATATATCACATAGAGCTACAATTTTGCATCGATCCGGAAATGATAAATATGCCTCCATATGCGAGGGAGCAATTGCTCCAGTGCCAATAATTCCTATTTTCAACAATGAAATCACTCCTTGTACAAATCAGACTGCAATCTTATTGCTTTCGTACGTTCACCTTACTTCCCAAAACGAAACCAACTAAAATCAAAGTTACTCCCTGGCAAGAATATGAAGGTTACTTTTTGTAGTCCTGTTATTTTTTCAAGTTCAAAGGCTCGCTCCTCATAGTTATTGGACTGTATGAATTCTATGATTTGATTACTTTCTCTATCCCCATCTGAAAAACGAATATGAATCGTATTTTTTTCTATTGGCGACCTGCCATAAACGAATAGCTTCGTGGCACCTTCACTTGTAAAATTCATATGCTCAAATTCTAGAGAAACATTATTACCTATACCTTCCACACTCTTTTCTTTTATTTCAAAAGTATCTCCATATATTTGGTCGCATTCTATTACACTATTTTGCTCAAAGGCTCTATTCTTTTTTTCAAAAGAAAATCCTTTAATATGTACCTTCTGATTAAGTACAAAACAAATTGATGTAATACCGCGCAGGCGTTTAGACAAGCGATAGGTTTCCTCTTGATACACATTCCACTTTGATTCTTTTTGATATATAACATCTGCTAATAATTCACTGCCCTCATCACCAGGCATTCCTTCCCAAATTTGCAAGGCATACTCTTCACTTGATAAAGCAAAAATTGGAAGAGTAATCACGTCTGAACCATAGGGGCCAAAGTCTATTTCACGAAAACCTACTTGAGTTTCTCCATCTCTACTGGTGGCTATGCCTCTTTCATTTCCGTTACCAACTTCCCCTTTGCTATAATCATAGAGTCCACCAGAAATAAATCCATAAGGATCCTTATAGGCGGTGCCAAGGTCCACTGCCGTAAATTCTAATTCGGATATCAGTTTCACTTTGTCCGTACCATTCTTACTTGTACAACGAAGTCTAAATTTCCCATCCCCCAATGCTGTTACCTTCGCTTTATGACCCTCTGGTTCTACTTTAGAAATATTTGATTCAATTCCAGTATCGTTTACTACACTCCACTCTATTTCCTGGTAGGAGGTATCTGCGGGATACAATTTTGCTTGAACATTAATTTCTTTTTTCGAATGATCAAATACTTGTCCAGAATTGCTAATAATTTCAATCTTTCGAAGTGGTATTTCTTCTGTGTTTCCCATTACAGATGGTAAATCTTGATTCTCGCTATTTGCAGTAATTCCTCCTATAAGCTCATCCTTTATTAAAAAAGACTCTAATTCCATCACCTTATTTTCCATACCCGGAGAAGTTACTTCGAATTGGATTGTGCCAGGTTCTAACGTTGATCCTATAATTGCCATTAACTTACCACTGAATAATCTTCTACTTATCCCTTTATATTGGTCATAATCCGTACTATCTCCATTATCTAAGCCAAGCAAACGACCTGCCCCAGATACATGGACATTCATACGATTATTCGCATTCTCTATTATATGTCCATGTTCATCTTTCACGTTAATTTCTACAAACAGTAAATCTGTACCATTAGCAATAAGTTCATTTTTATCAGCAGACAAATATATATTTTTCGCATCACCAAAGGACTTTCTTATATCGGTGGCAATGATTTTACCTGATTCATCATAAGCTATTGCTTTTAGTTCCCCTTGTTCATAAGGAACCTTCCACCATCCGACAAGCTCTGTTCCATGTTGGTGGTCAATATCATGTGTACCTATTGTGCGACCATTTAATTGCAATTCAATCTTAGGCGCATTAGAGCATACTCGTACATCAATGATTTGCCCTTCATTAAAGTCCCAATATGGCAAGAGATGAATCATTGGCTTTATTTTATAATCTGTCCATGCCGCCTGATAGATGTAATAAGCATCCTTCTTAAATGTAGCCGTATCAATCTGCCCAAAATAAGAATTCTTCGTATGATAAGGCGTTGGTTCACCTATATAATCAAACCCAGTCCACAGAAACTGGCCGAGGGAAAAAGGTGTATCTCTTTCTGCTAGAATACAAGCTTCTGCTGACTTTGCTCCCCAACTCGTTGTACTATTTCCAAGAGCAGAACATTGTTCATCATCATCTGCTAGAATAGGCTTTTCAAATGGGAAGTGATAAATGCCTCTACTTTGGACGACAGAGGATGTCTCGCTACCATAAATAATCCAATCGGGGTTTAATTCGTGATGTTTTTGATAATATTTTTCCGCGTAATTATATCCAGCAATCTTCACCATATCAGCACATTTTTGTGCGTTTTCCCATGGCATATAATTCGACCCAATCGTAACAAATGCATTTCCTTTTGGATCATACTTATGTACATAATCCATAAGCATTTTTGTTACTTCTTGGCCCCTTTCATCTGCATGGGTATCATAAATTTCATTTCCAATACTCCACATCAAAACACTCGGATGATTCCGATCTCTCATGACCCAACTTTTCACATCGCGATATGCCCATTCCTTAAAAAATCTTGCATAATCAAAAGGTGTTTTTGATCTTTCCCACATATCAAAAGCTTCAGACACGATGAGAAATCCCATCTCATCTGCTAATTCCATCAACTCTACAGCAGGCATGTTATGAGCAGTTCGAATGGCATTTACGCCCATATCTTTTAATATTTCTAACCTTCTTTTTAGAGCCACTCTATTAAATGCTGCCCCTAAAGCCCCTAAGTCATGATGTTCACAAACCCCGTTTAATTTCATTTTTTGCCCATTAAGCTTAAAACCTTCATTAGGGTCAAGGATAATACTTCGAAACCCAATATTCTGAGATATGGACTCCAATACATCCTTCATTAGACTTTTCTCGCTTCTCTGTAATACTGTTTTAAGTTGGTACAGATTAGGCTCATCTGTGCTCCATAACAAAGGTTTTTTAATAAATAGCGTTTGATGACTTGTTGTAGTTGAATCACTACTTGCAATAATTCTCTCTGAAGTTCTAGCAACTTCCTCTCCCTTGTATATGATTGTATGAGAGAGTTGTACTTCTTCACTGATGTGGATACCTGTGTCAATTTCGATCTGCCAGCCATCATCTTGCTGTTTCATTGTTATATAAACATCATCTGTTTTGATATAATTCCTATCCCTTGTCTTAAGCCATACATTACGATATATTCCTGCACCGGAGTACCATCTGCTATTTGGGCTTTGATAGACTACTTTTACGAGAATTTCATTTTCTCCTTCCACCACCGCGTCTGTAATCTCGTGTTCAAAAGAGGAATAACCATATTTCCAGTCTCCTACAAATTGCTGATTCACGTATACAGAAGAATCCATATAAACCCCGTCAAAACACAATAGCAACTGCTTTTTTTCTTTCTTACATGTGAATTTCTTACGATACCAACCTATACTATTTTCATAAAGATTTAATGTATTATAAATAAGCCAATCATGAGGTATATCAACCGGATTAAATATCAAACTATTACTATCGGTAACATCTAGCTTACTTTTCGCAAATTCCCAACCGTCATTAAAAAGTATTTTCTTATTCATGTTTGTTATATCCCTTTCTCATCACCTGGCGAATAATTATATTATTTGAAAGACTGGTTTTTCATCAATAAAATGTACAGGAACATTCGGATATATCGATTGAATTTGATTAGCCAAATATAGCATGCCAGGTTTCTCACTTTCAGCATGCCCAAGGACAATCAAGGCCTTTTTCCGTCCTTGCTGTACTGCATCTCTTACATATTCTGGTGTTTCCCATTCGGGTCCCTCACCTGTAATAATCAAATCAAGCTGATCTTGATTAAATAAGGGGATCGTATTCTCTCCTCCTCCCCTATATCCAACTAATATTCCAATACGCTCACAGATCATTGATAGGTCACCAACAACTCGAACATATGGAATATTTAGCTTCCTCTTTATGTATTCTGCAATTTCCTCTAGCGACATAACCGGAATGGAAAGGATAGATGCATCATAATAACTTTTTTCTACATTTGATTCCCAACTCAAACTGTGAAGTAAACCGGTCATAATACCATCAGGTTTGTACGCATGTAGATAATCATGAAAACGGAAGATTGCTATATTAGATTTTTCAATAAGTCTTTTCTTCTCAAGCGTTACAGGATCATTTAGCAATCTATCCTTTTTATCATGATGCTTATAATATATTCCTTCGTGAGTAATGAGTAGATTTACTCCTAGATCTACTGATTGTTGAATCACATCATTCGTTGCGATAAATGTTGTAGCAATTCCCTTTACTAATGCGTCTTTATCCCCTACTTTAAGCGCATCTACTGTCACTTTTTGTTTTTGTACCGGTTCCATTAATCTATCTAATACATGCTGAATGGTTATTGTCATTAATCTATCACCTACCTAAACACATAAATTAAAAGAGATAAAATCGCTTCCATTTATGGCCCTTATTTCACTTCGTGTAGTTTAGTTTGATATCTTCAATGATGTCTTTACTATTTAATGTTAAAAGATAGCAAAGGGCACCTGCTATAAACAAAATAAGAAAATTTGAAGTGATAAACATGAAGAATAGGGCTATTATTATAATGCCGATATTACCGAAACTGATCTTCAGCTTTTTAAAACTATAATAGATTGAAAGTTTATATACGTCTCTTATCCTAAATTTAAATTTGGCAGTAATCGGGAATACATAAAGCGAGAGACATATAAGTACAATAAGAGCAACCAAAAATACAATACTTAATACTTGATTGATCACAGTACTTTCCGCGTAAAAATATTGTAAATCGACAATTAGAATAAATAGAAGGGCAAGCATTGGTATCCACACTTTTAATGTATCTTTAAAATTAACTTTATAACCATAGAAAAAGTCTCTGGTAGGAGAAATTTCTTTATCACGAACCAATTTATCCATCACATAACAAAGCGCCATGATAGCAGGTCCAGTGGGGATCAATGCCAAGAAAATAATAATAAGATTAGAAAAAACAGGTTCTAAAGCCATAAAGAAAAATAAAAAAATAGTATTGCAAAGCACAAAGTAAATATTAGTTAGCGTTAACCAATAGATATGATTGGAGATCATAAAAAATATCCCTTGACCAAATTCTTTACGATTATTCATGCTTGTTCATCCTTCTTGTAGTTGTTTATGGGTAAATTTTCGAGTGGAGTAATTTCATATAGGGACAGGATTAACTCCATTAATTATTCTTCAGATGGGAAAAGCTACAAACTACCTGCAATAATTTTTTTGTTATCTTATTGCAGGCAGTTAGTTATTCATCAAGTAACTATTTTTGTTTCTTATACACTTCATTTGCTAAATCAACATAATCCTGCATTCTCATGCTTTCCAACTCTGTTATAAATTCATCCCATTTAGATAGATCGCGATCCCCTAGAATGAATTCATAAGTCGCCGTACCGACAAAATCTTTTAATGGTGTACTTATTAGATTTGCTTGTTCAAGTTCCATTTCTTCATACTTAATTGGCGGGTCAGGTAATACAAGTTCTTTCGTATCACGCATTGCATTTTGAAATTCAATTTCCTCCTCACTGAACATGGAATGAAGAAGTTCTGTAGTACCACCGTAAGCAAAGTTTCCACCAGAGAATCCAAAGTCAACATTCAACGCTTTTGTACCATTGGGGTTAAGGCCAACATAGTTTACATCATCAGTAAGTACTCGTTTCCCATCGTCATTCTTAGTATAAGTAGTGTCTTCTACACCCCATTTAGCAAACTCTTGTCCTTCATCGCTATACCATAACCAATCAACAAATTGAAGTAATGCTTCAAAGTTAGGATCATCTTTTGCCTTCGCAGAAATCATAACCCCATTCTCTAATTTAGATCCGCCCATAAGTTGTCCGGCTGGTCCGCCCGGAACAACAATTTTCTGAATAGAGAAGTTTCCTTCACCTAATGTTTCATTCATATCTTTACGATAATCAACAACTGTTTGCGAGTTGGTACCGATTACAAATGAATCACCGTTAATAAATTTCTTTGTCGCTTGATCATCATCTTGCGTTACACTCTCTGGGTCAAGTAACCCTTTTTCAACAAGCCCATGTAAATAAGTTAACATAGATTTATATTCATCTGTTGCTGGCGCAAATACAAATTCATCCTGCTCTTCCTCATACTTTAAGGCAGAGCCTAATCCCCAACCAGCTACGGTTCCAAAGCCTGCAGCAGCAACATTAAGAGTACTATTGAATTCCCATCTATCAGAAAAGGGAATAGATTCTGGATAAGCTTCTTTCATGGCTACTAATACTTTCTCCAGTTCCTCCCATGTTGTTGGCATTTCCATTCCTAATTCTTCTACTATATCTGTTCTGATTGCTAGCGTATAATCAGGCCATACATTCTCATGCATACCAGGCAGGAGGTAGTATTTACCATCGTCTTTTCGTAACCCCTCTAGAAAAGGCTCTATCTCCCATTTTTCTACTTTGTCTTTAAAGTTCGGCATTAAATCAACATAATCACTAATAGGAAGAATTGTACCAGAAGCTACAAATGGGGTTTCTTCACCTGGATATGTTTTAGGAATGATCAATGGTGCATCTCCACTACTAATGAGCAAACTTCTTTTTTGAGCATAATCACTCATTGGTACGACGGTCATTTCTAAATTAATATTTGTTCTTTCCTTCAACTCCTCAATTAAAAGCCAATTTTTATCGTAAGGATAGTTGGGGTGATCACTAAATAGCATGGAGAAGGTTAACTCCTCTTTCGCTTTAAATTGATCTCCTACCACATATTCATCCATTGCATTTTCACTTTCAGGTACTTCAGCTTTCTTACTTCCTTCTGTTTTCTCTGAATTATTACAGGCAACTAATAGTAGGCTAATGATCGATAAGAAAGAAACCATGTAAAATAGTTTTTTGAAGCGATTATTCATTTGTACTTCCCCCTTTTTAAATTTAAATATAAGCCAACATTGATTAGTTATATAGGTAAATCACCTCCCTAAAAACGCATAAAAAATATTGGATACGATTAACCTTTAACAGATCCCAACATGACACCAGAAACGAAATATTTTTGAACGAAAGGATAGACGCATAAAATAGGAAGCACAGTTAAAACCATTGTTACAGCTTTTATATTTGCAGAAATTTGAGTAAGGTTATCTGCACTTGACGCACCAGCAGTACGACTGCTTTCAGCACCTTTGATTAAATTCCTCAAATATATTTGGACAGGAAACAGCTCTTTATCCTCAAGATAAAGAAATGCTGGAAACCATGCATTCCAATTTCCTACAGAGTAAAATAGAATCATCGTTGCTAATATAGGTAAGGATAGAGGAAGTACTATTTTGAACAAGGTTCCATATGTACTAGAACCATCCATAATGGCAGCTTCCTCAAGTTCATCGGGAATATTTTGGAAAAACGATTTCATTATTAACATATTAAAAACACTGATTGCTCCCGGAACTACAATCGCCCACATTGTATTACCAAAACCAAGTGATTGAACTAAGACATAGTTAGGAATTAGTCCTCCACCAAAGAACATAGTAAATACTGCAAACATGGTGAAAAACTCTCTACCTATGAGACGTTTCTTGGATAAAGCATAGGCAAACATCGTTGTCATGATGATTTGGATTGCCGTCCCTACAACTGTGTAAACTACCGTATTCTTATAGTTAATCCAGAACATTTTATCTTTAATAATTATTTTGTATGTTTCTAGGTTAAAACCCTTCGGCCAAATGTTTACTTTCCCAGCATTTATATATGATTCTGAGCTAAATGATTGGGCAACAATGTTCAAAAACGGGTAAAATGTCAAAGCTATTATGAGCAATAATAAAATGACGTTGAATACCTTAAATACCTTATACTGTGCGGATTCCTTCAAAATACTTTCCCCTCCCTACCATAAACTATTGTCCGTTAGTCTTCTTGAAATATAATTAGCTGAAAATACTAAAATGAGTCCAATTATACCTTCAAAAAGACCTATGGCAGTTGCATAGCTAAAGTTACTAGATTCTAATCCCACCCTATAAACATAGGTAGCAATAACATCAGATGTCTTGTAAGTTAACGGATTGTAAAGCAGTAATATTTTTTCAAATCCAACCGCTAATAGGCTACCAATGTTTAAAATTAATAAAGTGACTATCGTAGGTAAAATTCCTGGAATTGTAATATGAATCGTTTGTTTCCATCGATTAGCCCCATCAATTTTAGCTGCCTCATACAATTCCTCACTTATACCTGTAAGCGCAGCAAGATATAGAATTGCACCCCAACCAAGACCTTGCCATATTTCAGATCCAATATAGATCGTTCTAAACCATTCAGGCTTCTGAATAAAACTAATTCTTTCTCCTGTAAAAAATTCTACAATATTATTAATTGATCCATTCACAGCGACTAGTTCCAAGATCATCCCTGAAACAATTACTATTGAAAAGAAGTGTGGTAAATAAGAAGCTGTTTGGACAAATCTTTTAAACTTTATTGATCTTAGCTCGTTTAATAAAAGAGCAAATATAATTGGTGCTGGAAAAGTAATAAGTAATGTCAAACTACTAAGAATAAGCGTATTTTTAAAAACCTTTATAAATGTCGGGTCAGCTATGAACATTTTTATATAGTGTAAACCTACCCAGGTTTCTCCGAATATGCTTCCTCCAGGTACGAATTTTCTAAAGGCAATAATATTCCCAGCCATTGGACCGTATTTAAATATGATAAGATAAAGGATTGGAAGTATTAATAACGAGTAAAGTTGCCAATCTTTTTTGATTGCTCGAAGGCCTATAGCTAGTCTGTTTTTCCGCGCTTTCGGTTGCGTTTTCACTTCAATTATTGGTTCCACATACGCTCCCCCTTCTATATGTTTTTATATGCTTTTCTATATAAGTGCTAGCTTTCGCAGCCTTTAGTTAACAGCCAGCGCCCTGAGTCTTTTAAACTTCAAAATATCTCATTTTCGTTTGTCCACTAAAGGGCGCTTTTCTTAGTACTTAATAAATTAATCTATCCTGTTCGTCTTTAATACCTGATTTTCGATAGAAATAAGTATTGATCATGTCACGCCATTGCTTGGAATGTTCGAATTGGTCACTTAAACGTTGAGAAATTGCTTTGAACCGTTGTTCATCTATCTCTCCCTCCATTGATAACCATTCGTCAAGCAAAGCTTTTACATCTTCAACCCCTTCAAAATGAGTATCATAAATAGTTTGAATGACCGTTTTTCCTGATTGGAGCTGATGAGTATATGGGACATGATGGAAAAATAGTATCAGTTCATCTGGACACTTGGTAAGTGAATTATAAATATCTGCATTAGGCTTGTAATATTGCTCTGTATAACCTGTACCTGTCTCCATCGTGCGATCTACTCCAACTCCATCACGATCGGCATAATGGTAAGTGCCCCAAACGGAGTATTCATAACCGTCCACATTAGGCCCATAATGATGATGTGGATTTACCATCCAACCAACACCAAGCGGTGCAGTATACTTTTCATAAGTTTCCCAAGACTGAAGCATAATTTTCAGCAATGAATCTACCAATCTATCTGATTTACCAAATGTTTGATGAATCCATTCCAGTGTCAGTTCTTGCATATCCAATGTTGGATTCCAACATAAACGACCATATCCATACAAATTGGCTTGTGCCAAATCATGCCCTGTCCAATTTAAATCTGCACCGATATTAGAAACCGCCGCCAATCCACTATATTGATAGTCATATACATCACCAGCAATAATATTGTGAATTTCTGTACCTTCTCCATTTGCATAAGTATCAAAATCTAACACTTCTTTCCATTGAGGTACGAGATAACATAGATGCTTTTGTTGGCCTGTATATTCCTGTGTTACCTGTAATTCAAGCAAATGGTTTGTTTTTTTCAAGGCACCAATCAATGGTGATACTGGCTCTCTCACTTGAAAGTCCATTGGACCATTTTTCACCTGCAGTATCACATTGTCAGCGAATTGGCCATCAAGTGGGTGAAAATGGTCATATGCAGCTCTTGCACGATCGGTTTTTCGATCACGCCAATCTTGCAGGCAATTATAGACAAAACAGCGCCAGATGACGATCCCACCATGTGGTTTTAGCGCCTCAGCAAGCATATTTGCTCCATCTGTATGATCTCTCCCATATGTGAAAGGACCTGGTCGATGCTCTGAATCAGCCTTTACAACGAAACCACCAAAGTCAGGAATTTGCGTATAAATATTTTTCGCAGCTTCCGCCCACCATGCTTGAACATCTTGATCAAGTGGGTCCGCAGTAGTAAGCCCACCAATTTCAATTGGACTAGAATAATTGATACTTAAAAATAAAGTAATCCCATACTTTCTGAAAATAGCAGCTGTTTTCTTCACTTCAGGAAGCAGATCTGTAATCAATGTAGTTTCTACTTTATGTACGTTTACATTATTAATCGAAATCGCATTAATCCCTACAGACGATAGCAATCTTGCATAATCTTCTACTCGTTCTTCATCACCGATAAATTGATTGTCCTGATAAAAGATAGAAGAGCCAGCATAACCTCTTTCAATACTTCCATCCATGTTATCCCATTGATTAATCATCCTAAGCTGATTCCGTGGTTTTTCAGTAATCAACAGGCCTTCAATCGATTCATCAGACTGTATGATTCTGAGTAAATGGAATACACCATATAAGATCCCTTTATCAGAGTTACTACTGATAATGATTTGCTTACCCATTTGTTCTATTTGATATCTATCCAACTCTTTGTTAAAACTTTGATATGCTTTTGAAGTATGCGAATTTAATGTTAGTAACACTCCTTCTGATTGCTCATCAATCGAGGACTTTTTTATCTCAGGGCTAATACCGAGCATCCCCTTAACTGCACGGGATAATTCTTTGGTTGCAGCATCGATTACTTCTGATTCTTGATGATAGGTAATTACTCTCAAATAAGATGAATAATAATCTTTTTGCTTATCATTTTTTAAAGTATATTGTAACCACGCTTTGTAACCTTGTTCTTCTACTATCTTGTTTCTTAAACTTTGCATAGCAATACCCTCCAATTTCACTTATCTTTTCTCTTATAATTATTCTTCTTGCGTCGATTTAGGAAGAAAAAACCGAATGTGGTTAACGCTTACATTTCTAAACACATTGATAAATCTGAATATTTTAATTAGAATACTACCATACTAGCTTGTTTTGTCTCTTTTTGTCAATCACAAATTTTATTTAGGTAAAATAAACACACTTTAATTTAGAGAGGTGGAGGGCGAATCATTCGTCACCTTCACCTCTTACGTTCTCTATTACTGTTCTTCTTTATAAACAAAATAATCAAAATCAGCATGTACGTTTTGTCCAGATGTATCTTGACATTGCAGCCCTACAAACGCCCCAGTGAAAAAACCTCCACCTTGTATATAATCATCTGATAGTTTGTAAGATGGAAACTTGATTGGGATAGCTGTCCAATTTTTACCATCAAAGGAATAGGAATATTGGTATATTGTCGTTTTCACTTCCACTCGTAAATAAATATATTCGTTATCTACTGGAATTGTAATTTCTTCACCAAGCAGTGGCTGATCAAATGTAAAATTATCACACGTCACTAATTCTAGTATTCTCCCTTTATCTTCATGCCATGATATTTGCAAGGAAGTCCAATTTTGCGTGTTGTAATAGTTTACTAGCCCTGCTGACTGCTGGAATGACACCGGTTTGAAAGCAACCTTCGTCTCCGCTGTAAAATTAAAATGCTGCCAGCGTCTTGCTATAAAGGCTTGTGTAAATTTAGACGTTAATGACTCTTTACCGTATAAACGCAAATGACCAGGCTTATCATTTAGCGAAACAATCTTTTCACCTAATGGGATTCTTAAAGATTGAAAGTGAAGATTCAATGTTTTCGAATCAAAATCATCTTTCTCTGGATAATCCGCATCCCATCGGACCTCTTCCATATTCGGTCCCTCAATTTCTAACGCAGGAAAATTTCCACCTACTACATAAGGCCATCCATCACTCCACTCAAGCCTTTGAATAGCTGTTTCTCTGCCTAATGGACAGTATCCACGATGATCTAGTAAAGGCTGACCTTCTTTAGGTAACGGTCTTCCTGTTAAATGAACTAAGAACCACTCATCTGTATGCGTATGAACAATCGAAGCATGTCCTGCTTTTTGCAATGGATTACGCGGGGTTGCCCAACCTGTAATAAGTGGATTTTCTGGATGGACTTCATATGGTCCCCAAATATTTTTAGATCTAGCTATTGTAGCAGCATGATCATACTTCGTACCGCCTTCCGCTGTTAACAAATAATAATATCCATCTATTTTATAAATATGCGGCGCCTCAGTTAGCATGATGTCTGTACCCTTAAAAATAATCTCCGATTTACCGACTAGTTTTTGTTCTTTGGGATCGTATTCCTGAAGAACGATGCCGTAAAAATTATGCTTATTCTTTCGGTGATCCCAGAACATATTAGCCAAATATTTCTTGCCATTTTCATCGTGATAAAGGGAAGGATCAAAGCCAGAACTATTCAAATATATTGGTTCTGACCATTCTCCATCTATTTTTTCACTCGTTACTAAGTAATTATGACAGTCTTTCCATTGACCTTCCGTCACTTTTACATCTGTATAAATAAGCCAAAATTTCCCATCACTATATGATAGTTGCGGAGCCCAAACGCCACCAGAATCAGGATTTCCCATCATATTTAATTGGCTTAACCTATTTAATGGTCTACTCACTAGTCGCCAATTTTTCAAATCCTTTGATTGAAAAATACCTACACCCGGAAACCACTCAAACGTTGATACTGCAATGTAGTAATCTTCTCCTACACGACATATACTCGGGTCTGGATGAAACCCCGTTAAAATTGGATTAATAATTTTTGCCATTTTCCAAAACCTCCACTCGTTATTTTGTAACCATTTTCATAGATTGTACCATACTAGTAGACAATAAATTCAACCTTTTACAGAACCTGCCGCAATTCCTTCGACAATTCGATTACTTAATACAAGAAACGCTAGCAATATAGGAATAATACTAATCATTAATGTAGCCCCAATCGCTCCCCAATCTGTTGTATATTGACCAATAAAATTTTGAATACCGACTGTAAGTGTTTTAAATTGATCAGAACTTATAAACGTGTTTACAAAAACGAATTCATTCCAGTTATAAATCATATTAATAATACCGGCTGTCGCCATAACTGGTGATGTCATCGGCAATGTTATTTGAAAAAACAGCCTATGAATGGACGCGCCATCCATAATCGCCGCTTCTTCTACTTCCCTTGGCAGTGTTTGATAAAAACCAAGTAATATCATAATCGTAATTGGTAAGTTAAATGCGGTATACGAAAGTATAATCGCAATTGGGTTATCTATTAAATTTAACTTTGAAAAGGTACTAAATAATGGGATCAATGTAGAATGCACAGGAATCATTAGCCCAACCATAAATAAACCTAATGTTAACTTGCTCCATTTCCACTTCATCCGTGTGATCGT
Source organism: Lederbergia lenta NBRC 16444 (assembly GCF_001591545.1). Lineage (GTDB taxonomy): Bacteria > Bacillota > Bacilli > Bacillales > Bacillaceae_C > Lederbergia > Lederbergia lenta. The sequence continues at coordinate 304,498 of NZ_BCVC01000001.1, read as the reverse complement.
AAATGTAACCATACTAGCAAGCAAAACAGTTAAAATGACTGCTACCAATGTGTATACGACGCTATTAAAAAAGTATTGGCTAATATTACCTTCCACCCAGACCTTCGCATAGTTTTCCCACTTCGGATTTGTTGGGATCGCAAATGGCGACATATTAAATACTTCCTGATTATTTTTTAATGAAAATAAGAAAAGCCAGATGATCGGAAATATTTGAAAGACTGCTACAATCGCCAAAAGTATGTACATAATTCCGTATACAATCTGATTGGTGCTCTTTCGCTTCAGTTGTTTAGTGGAGGTTGTGGCACTCGTTTGGATGTTCATATTATCTCCTCCTTAAAATTCAATTTCTTCCTTAGGTGTTGTTACCTTGCGAATGATCCATGTAACGACTAGGCAAATAATTAGTAGGAAAAATCCAATTGCGCTTCCATACCCAAAATCAAATCCTCTAAATGCTTTATGGTACATATAGGAAGCCATTACCTCACTGGACCCATTAGGCCCACCATCTGTCATTACATAAATTAAATCAAAATATTTTAACGATCCAACGACAGCAAGTACGATTGTCACCATGATCACATTCATGATTAATGGTATTTTAATTTTCATTGCGATTTGTAGCGGCGTAGCACCATCAATTCTTGCAGCTTCCATCAGTGATTCCGGTATATTCTTTAATGCTGCGTAATAAATCAATATATAAAAACCTGCATACTGCCATAAAATCGGGATAAAAATAGCTAAAAGAACGATGCTAGAATCTGCCAACCATGCCGGAGGATCCTCTACCCCCAATGACATGAGTAACGTATTTAATATCCCATTTGTTGGGTGATAAATTTTCATCCAAAGTTGGGCAATTGCAACGGATGCAAGTAACATTGGGATTAAATATACTTTCCTAAAAAAGTCAGCACCTTTAATTTTCCCTGATAACACAACAGAAATGAGTAAATAGATTACGAGACTTAGTGTTGAAAAAAGTGCCAATAAAAAGGAATGATAGGCGCTTTTCCAAAACATCGAGTCGCTGATCAATTTTTTATAATTATCAAGCCCGATAAACTCCATAGCGCCGACTCCATCCCATTTCATCAGCCCATAGTATCCTGTTAGAATGATCGGAACATATATCAGGCCAAGTATTAAGAACAAGGCTGGAATTGTATATAATGCAATCACTTTCTTATTCGACATGACTCTATCCATTCAAGTCACTCCTTCCTTTTTAACAATAGAAAAGGACATACCGAGATAAAGATATGTCCTTTTCACATGTTTCTTATTCTTCTGCTGCTAGCGCCTCTTCATGTTGTTTGGCAAAATCTTTTGGTGTCACTTCATTTGCAAACAAAGACTGAATTAAATTCAAGTGTGTTTCTGCAACAGAGGCACTCATTTGAACATCTGCAAACAATGTTAAATTGCTTGCTTTATTCAATTCATCAAGGACATCAATATAGAGATCTGGTAGATCTACCTTTTCTGTGTCAACTTTCGTAGCTGGTATAACCCCAGCATTTGTTACAGCTTGTTCTCCCCATTTTTCAACAAAGAATGTAACAAATTCCTTCGCTTCATCTTTTACCTTCGATTTTTCCGAAACAAATAGCCCTACACCTGGACCACCAACCCAGCTGTCAATATCACCATTCCCACCTTTTACAGTCGGGAATTTAAAGAATCCAGCATTATCCCTGAATTCTTGAGGGATATCTTCATTTGTTGTTAAGTTTGGAAGCTCCCACGTACCCATCAAATACATTGCTGCATTATTATTCATGAATTCCGATTTTCCTTCATCATTTGACAAGCCATTAAATCCTTTATTAAATGCATTCGCTTTTACTAGATTTTGAATCTCTTCCGCTGCTTTAACTAAGCTCTCATCTTCAAAGGAACCTTCGCGATTGATCGCTTGTGTAAGGAGATCTGACCCGCCAATACGGTCAGCTAAATACATATACCATAAGGAGCCAGTCCAACGGTCTTTATTGCCAAGTGCAATTGGAGCAACGCCTTCTTTACTTAAAGTTTCAACAATTTGTTCAAATTGCTCATACGTCTCAGGCACTTCTAAATTATATTTTTCAAATATACTTTTATTGTAATAGATTGGTGCGATATTTAATTCTAATGGTAAGCCATACGTCTTTCCATCGATTGCATAAGCTTCCGTTGTTCCTGATACGAACGCATCTTTTAATCCATTCTCCAACACATCATCAAGTGGAGCTAATAGCTCACCCTTTACAAATGGTTTTAAATACCCAGCTGCCCAAGTAAATCCGACATCTGGTAAGTCATTGGATGAGGACAGTACTTTTATTTTATTTTTATATTGTTCATTCTCTAGAATCTCAACCTCAATTTTTACACCTTCGTTTTCAGCTTCAAACTGCTTAATGATATCCTCAACAATCATATTTTGTTGTTTAGAACTTCCAGCTGGCCATAAATGCATAAACTTGATTGTTTTAGCTGTAGCTTTACCTTCTCCAGCTCCAGCATCTTTATTTGAAGATGTACAAGCTGATAAAACCACTGCCAAAACCAGTACGAAAACCAACACAAAAGAGTGCGCTTTCTTAATCATTATTATTTCCCCCTTGATGACTCATTTGATTAAAGTTTATCACTGTTAGCGCTTGCAAATAAGGACACTACAATTGGGGAAAATTCCACTTTTATTAGATTTATTCCAATTTTCTATATTTACTTGGTGTAATTGCCTCATGTTCTTTAAATAGCTTAATAAAATATTTGGGAGTTTGATAACCAATCTCATGGGATATTTCTTCTACGGTTAGATCCGAATGTATGAGAAGATTCTTTGCTGCCTGTAGTCTTTTTCGTGTTATATACTCACTGAAGGTCATATTAGTCTGTTCTTTAAACAACACACTAAAATAACTTGAATTCAAATGTACGTGGCTAGCCGTTTCACTTAGATTAATCTGTTTTTTTATATTTGCATCAATATATAGCAAAGCATTTTTAATTGGATCTCTCATATTACTTTTTCCTGACTCTACTTTTATTAACTGCTCATTCGCTACTTTCTCTAAAATTCCAGTTTTATTTTGCTTTTCCTCTGCTATTAATGCTTCCTGCACTGCCTCTATTAATTTTTGCTTAGTAAAAGGTTTGAGTAAGTAGTTTGTTACCCCTAGTCTAATAGCTTCTTGTGCATACTCAAATTCCGAATAGCTAGAAATAATAATGACAATAGGATTGTAATTTTTCTTTTTTAATACTTTTAGTAAATCAATTCCTGATATTTCCGGCATCCGAATATCAGTGATTAAGAGATGGATTTTATTTGTTTCAAAAAGAGCTAAAGCTTCCTTTCCGCTCCCTGCACTTAAAACATAATTTTTTTCCTTCCCCCATCCTTCCAATGTCCTTTTTAATCCTTGGCGTGCTTGCTTTTCATCATCGACGATAAGTATTGTTTTTGTATTCATCGCAATCCCCCTCCATTTATCGGGATTTCCAAAGAAACCGTCGTACCTGCACCGACACTGCTCTCTATTCTAAGTCCCTTATTATTCATATCTTTATAATATAGTTGAATTCTTCTATTCACATTAGCTATCCCTATACCAGTTCCTTTCAATGATTGCACATGGCCACTTTTCATAGATTTATTCAATTTTTCCAGCGTTATTTCATCCATGCCAGGACCATTATCTTGAACTCTAATAAGTAGGTAGTCTTGTTTAGATTGCTTAATCGTTATACTAATTTTCCTACCTCCTACTTTATTACCAATCCCATGGACCACTGCATTTTCAATGAGTGGCTGAATCATTAGCTTCGGAATGCTAATATTTTTATATTCATCTAGCATGGTTATTTCCCATGAGAGTTCTTCTCCCAACCTCATCTGCATAATTAACATATATCTTTCGATATGTTCTATCTCCTCTTTCATAGTTACCCATTCATCCTTATTTGATTGAGTAATTGTATAGCGAAATAAATTGGACATTGCGATTACTTGACTGGCCATGCGGTCTTCTCCTTTCTCATCCAGTGACCAATAAAGCGCATTCAATGTATTAAACAAAAAGTGTGGATTTATTTGTGCTTGTAATGCCCTTAATTCGGTATGGCTACGAAGCAATTCCTTCTCATAAACAACTTGAATTAAGTGATTCGTATCTTCAACCAATTTATTATAAGTCCTATTGAGTTCGTCTATTTCTATAATTGGAGAAGACTTTGTGCTTGGGATAAGTTCTCCTTGGTCTGCATTTCTCATTGTTTTTACTAACCTAAATATCGGTTTAGTGATCATTGTCGATAATGGCAGTGAAAATATAAAAAATATGATGAAGCCAATAATTCCAGAAACTAGAATAACTATTTTCAAAACAGCGAGACCTTGGGTTAGTTTTTTTACTGGCGTCAAAATAACCAATGTCCAACTAGTTACATTAGAAGTTTGTTTTACCATCATATAATCAACATTATTAATCGATACAGTCGATCTATCAATAGGTGAAATTTCTTTCATATTATTTAGAATAGTAGATGATACCGTCCTCATATTATTGTCGAAAATAATTGTATACTCATCCTCAGGAAGTTTTCCATCAGCCTTGCTATGATAATTAAAGTAGTCTTTATCCACATAGATTAATAAATAGCCACCATTAGAATACCAACGGTCCATTAAACTTATCCTACGGATAGCAAGTAATTGTTCAGGATGCTTGACGTTTTCACCAATCCAGACCATTGCCCCTTTTGCTTTATCTGCTTCCTTAATCCATTTATTTTCGACTTTTTGAGATAAATATGATTCTCCAATCGGATATAACATCTGTAAATCGGGTAAGTATAACTCAAGTGCGTGGATTCCATTTGAGTAAGAGCGATAAGAACTAACTGTTTGTACTAAAGACTGCCTGTCTTGAAAAGATGCTAGCTTACCCTTTGCACCTTCCTCTAACATTTTTTGCACTTTTGCATTTGTAGCCACTTGTATTGTTAGTAGGTTCATTTGTTCATATAAATTATCAATTCTTCCACTTGCTTGAATGGCTGTCTGTTGAATTTGTTTATCAGCATTCTCCTTTAAAGTCCTCCCTACCAAGTTAAAGATGACCAATCCAACCAAAATTAATACAATAGCCATCGCAAGTAAAAAGAAGACTAAGATTTGATTGCGTAATGTTATATATTTTTTAAAGCGTTCAAACATAGGCAACATCCCTTTCCTCTAGGAAATATGTAAGGTGCTAATCGTACTGCTGCTGTATATCGAAAAAGTAAATTTCGAGTTTCATTTTCTATTGCCATGATGGTTGGTTAATTGCTAAGATACTAATTATTATTTTTATCATATCTTATATTTTTTAGCATCTATTAATTATTCTACTATTAAGATAATAATAGCGGTAACTTAGTTTTGTTTTCTTACATTTTGTATGAATAGAATAAAGTATTTTCATACTTACTAGGTGTTGATCATTTTTAGTTTTGATGGCATTTTATATCTGATTTCCACCTATATCATGCATCGGATTACAGACATTAAGTTTGATAAAGTAGTTCCTCAAAAAGAAGCACTCAGCTGTAAAAGACCAACTTCTAAAAGAAGTTGGTCTTTTACAGCTGAGTGTAGCTAGGGGCTTTGAGTTCTTTCGAGTACCAGGGAGTTGTATGGGTGCCAGGCACCGGTACAATTCAGAATTGTTTTGAATTTGTTTGAGTGCCTGGCACTAGGTCAATTTGATACTGCTGATTTTTTTCCATCTCTATTTCTATTAAACCATCAACAGAATCTATTCTTTTCTCCTCTTTTCCTTCTTCACGAAAGATGATTGGTTCACTTGTTTTCAAGACAAATGGATTGTCTGCTTTACAAGTTACTTCTAATTTACTCACTTGCATCTTATTCCAAGATAGATTTAACTCAAATCCTCCATGCACACGGACGCCAGTTAATCTTCCTTCTAACCAAGTTGATGGAAGCGCCGGCAAGAGTTCCACATATCCTTTATGGGATTGGATAATCATCTCAGCGACCCCCGCTGTATAGCCAAAGTTCCCATCAATTTGGAAAGGTGGGTGTGCTCCCAATAGATTCGGATACAATCCTCCACCGATAAAAACTTCTCTATTTGCGGAGACAATGTTAAACAATTGATCCAGCAACTGATTGACACGCTCACCATCTTTCAACCTTGCCCACAGACAAATTTTCCAGCCCAAGCTCCAACCAGTTCCTTCATCACCACGTCTGTTCAATGTTTGTTTGGCAGCTTCTAATAACGGTCCGTCTATAATTTGATGTCCAGGATATAGACCATATAAATGGGATACATGTCGATGATGTGGTTCTACATCCTCATAATCAATCAACCATTCTTGTAACTGTCCATATTTACCGATTTGCAATGGATGCAAACGATCTTTTGCTACTTTTACTTGCTGTATCCACTCATTATCCATATTAAGAACCTCAGCTGCCTCGATACAATTGGAAAACAAATCCCAAATGACTTGCAGATCCATCGTCGCACCCTTCGTAACAGATCCTTCTTGCCCATTTTCCGCATAAAAATGGTGTTCAGGTGATGTAGATGGTGATGTGATTAAATAACCATTCTCATCTTCAATTAACCAATCCAAGCAAAACGCCGCTGCACCTTCCATAATTGGTAATGCCTCTTTCTCAAGGTATTCCTTATCCTGTGAATAGATGTAATGCTCCCATAAATGCCTGCATAACCATGGTCCTGCCATCGGCCAAAATGCCCAGTTCGGGTCTCCATGGCGATCATCACCAACTGGATCAGCATGTCTCCAAACATCCGTATTATGATGAGCGGTCCAACCATTTAACCCATATCGTTCATGTACCACTTTTTCTCCATTTACCGAAAGTTCCTTAATCGCCTCTAAAAGTGGTCGATGACATTCAGCTAAATTCGTCACCTCTGCAGGCCAATAATTCATCTCAGCATTAATGTTTAATGTATAGTTCGATGACCATGGTGCACGCGTTAAATCATTCCATATCCCTTGTAAATTGGCAGGCTGTGTCCCCTCACGAGAAGAGGCTATCATTAAATAACGCCCATATTGGAATAATAGCTCTACCATCCCTAAATCGTTCGCACCGTTTTTCTTTATTCTTACATCAGTATCCTGTTGCTCTCTCGATTTTCCATCTTCTAAAGAAAATTCCACACGCTTAAATAGATGTTGATAATCTTGTATATGCATCGCTTTCAATTGTTCGTACGGAATACTCATTGCCTTTGATAAATACATTTCATTTTGTTTAGTTAACTTGCCAAAATCGGTACCAGGTAATTGGTCAAAACCATTGAAAGATGTGGCAACAGAAAAATAAAGTGTTGCTTTCGTCGCCTGTCGAATAGAAATAATTCCATTCTGAGATTCGATATCACCATCTTCAACAATCACACCTAATCTACCTTCAAAATGAATCGCCTGCGTTTCACCAAACTCACCATATATAATCGGCTGTTCGTTATCATGAAAATATGACGGTGCGCAACTTTCGGGACAAACGCCTTGTAAAATAATTTCATCTTCTTCGTACGAAGTTCTGTATTTTAACAAGCTATCTAAAGTGATATTTACATTTAACTTCTTTTCAATCGAACTTGTAAGATGTATTGCTAATACTTGATGTGGATGAGATATAAATGCCTCTCTCGTAAATTCAATTTTTCCCACTGTATATTTCACTTTGGATATCGCCTGGTTAATATCTAATGTTCGCTCATACCTCTGAGCCACATCGCCATGTAGATAGTGAATCATTAGATTTCCAAGTGGCATATATGCTTGAGTATAAGGGCCAAACATATTTTTCGTTTCACTTATCGCATCTTCGTACTTCTTTTCATCTATCAATTTCCTTACTTTTTGTAAAGATTCCTGATCATCGTATTTCTTATTCTTTTTCGGTGGTCCTGACCATAATGTATCTTCATTTAACTGAAACCTATCTGTTTCAATACCGCCAAAATGCATCGCACCGATTCTCCCATTACCAAGTGGGAGGGCCTCTGTCCAAACATTTGCTGCTTTACTATAAGATAAAAGATTCATCTATTAGTCTCCTATTCTAAAATCTTAATAATCCATTGCCTTGCAAATCAATTTGGCCGATATTAGTACTCTATAATAAATTTTTGGGTCTCCTTATGTATGCGCTTTATTCTATCATAAGTCGAGATTCTAGAGTCATATGTTGTTCTAATCTTTCAGGTAACTCAACATACTCTTTACTCAAAAGGTTGAAAACGAATACACATCAGCACAAAACTTTAGTGTATTCGTTTATTATAAGTTTATTTCCCTAAATCATATGCTTTTTGATAGATCTCTAAATAACGATCGACTTGTAAAGTTTTAAAGCCATCAATATAGTTATCCCAATCTTTATCAATATTCTCTGAACCTGTAGCGAATTGAACCATATGCTCTTCGATATACTTATTAATATTAATCTTTAGCAAAGCTACTTCTTCCGCTTCTTCAGGATCAACCCAAGCCGCTTCAAAATTAAATTGTTCCTCTGGTTGAAATCCATCATATTTCTTCGTGGCATTGAATAATCTGCGTTCAAACCCTTCCGGAGACCATTCATCGATATCAGCTGCAGTGTAATCCCTGATTGTCCTCGTCAAACCAAGTGGACCTCTTTCTCCCCAACCATATTTCATTGCATCTTTTTCTTCGTCAGTTAAATTAGGATCTTGAGGTATTTGAACTAACTTTGCTTGTTGTCCATTTAAATCGATGTCCTCTGGATCGCCCTTTTTCCAATGCACACCTTCTTTTCCTCTTGTCGTGGCAATTGTTCCTTCTTCACTATATAAGTAATCCGCTAATTTGATTAGGGCTTCCGCCTTTTCACCTTTAGCTTTGTCAGTAATCGCAAAAGCAAAGTTATTTACATTTCCGTAATTTGACGATGTATATTGAGCACCATTAGGTCCCTTTAATGGAGGTACAACATGATAACTTTTAGAATGTTCGGATTGCAAATCTACAAAAATGGCCGAGTGTTGCCCTGCGGCAGCTCCAAGAATTGCATCCCCTTCAGGTGTTCCCAATTGCTTAAAAGCCTCCGAGTTTTGTGTAAATGCTCCATTATCAATTAATCCTTCTTCATATAATGAATGAACATATTTTAAGCCCTCTTTCCATTCAGGCTGCATTGCGCCTAGTGATAGCTTACCTTCATTGACATTAATATAATCAATCCCATTATTCGGAATAAAAGCCCCCATTAAAAATTGAATAGGATTTCCCCCAACCTTTGGAGTTTCTCCGCTTAATGGAATTTCATCTTTTTTCCCATTACCATTTGGATCATCGTTTTTAAACGCCTTCATCACTTCTTTAAATTCTTCCGCTGTTTTAGGCATTTCTAAATTCAAGTTATTTAACCATTCTGTGTTAATCCACATTTTCCCAGATACAGAGCAATGATAGCATTCATTAACTAATGGTAATCCATAGATATTTCCATCTGGAGCCGTCATACCTTTTTCTAAATAAGGCAGATCTTCCATCGCTTTCTGAATATTAGGGGCCTGATCTTTAATTAAATCATTTAATGGTAGAAAGACTCCTTCTTTACCATATTTTTGGGCATCCACTTTTGAAATATTATCAAGCCAAGTTACCAACATATACGCATCTGGGTAATCACCACTGGCCAATGATAATTGACGTTTTTCTTTCGCTGCGTCTTGATTAACATATTCCCAGTTAATTTTCATATTAAATTTCTCTTCAACCATCTTCGTAAATTCATTTTCACTAAAATCCTCGTCATCCGAAAATTTAGGTGTAAAAATTGTTACCTCAACTGGCCCATTTGGATCAGAATTCTCACTTGATGTACTCTTTTTACTTGGCACACATCCTGATAAAAACAATACAACTACTAATAATAGTGTAAGGCTTGTAAGTGTTAACTTTTTCATACATTCATCCCCTTTATTTTTAAAAATACTAGCTTTACTCAATTAATGCGTATCATACTATCAGCCTTTTACTGATCCAATTAACATTCCTTTTACGAAATGCTTTTGTACGAATGGATACAAAATTAATACGGGTAAACTGGAAACTACAATTAATGAATACTTCATTAATTCTTTTAAACCTTGCATTTTTAACATTTCTTGAATATTTGCTGAAGGGTCAGAGTTCAATATTAAAATGCTCCTTAAGATTATTTGCAGCGGAAAAAGTTCCTCCGATTTCAAATAAATCAATGCATCAAAATACATATTCCATTTCATCACCGCATACATCAAGATAAGAACGGCTATGATTGGCTTTGCCAAAGGTAAAACAACTCTAAAAATAAACCCTAAATCACTACATCCATCCATTTCACTTGCTTCCACTAATTCTTCAGGGATCGTAGTTTCAAAAAATGTTCGAGCAATAATTACTTGGAAAACCGCAAGTGCAGAAGGCAACAACAACGACCAGATTGTATCAATAAAGTTCAAATTTTTAACCACTAGATACAAAGGAATTAATCCACCGTCAAAAATCATCGTAAATACAAGTAGTAGCATGATAAATTTACGACCGTAAAATGTTCTTCTTGAAAGTGGATAAGCTAGCATAATCGTTATGCTAACACTTATAAATGTTCCAGCAATGGTATAAAATAGCGAATTCGAAAACCCTTGAATAATTTGTGGATTTTTAAATATTGTTGTATACCCTAGAATTGTTGGATCAACTGGAAGTAGCCACACACGTCCTGAAGTCACAGCTGATGGGTCACTAAAGGAGGCACTTAGAATGTATATAAGCGGGTATAAAACAGCTATTAAAACAATAACTAAAAATACATAAATAACTCCAATAAACATGCGGTCAATCATCGATTCTCTTATCCTAGTATTTGAGAATGTTTTCATTTGCTTCCCTCCCCCTTACCATAAGCTTGATGATGAGAATCGTTTAGAAATAGAGTTAGCCGAAATAATTAAGATAAAATTAACAATCGAATTGAATAAACCAACAGCGGCGGCAAAACTAAAGTTCGCTCCAAGCAATCCTACTTTATATACATAGGTAGCAATAACTTCAGATGAATTAATATTTAATGGGTTCTGTAACAGGTAGATTTTTTCAAATCCTAATGACATAATATTTCCGACATTAAGTATTAACAAAACAATAATGATAGGCAGGATTCCCGGTATATCAACATTCATAATTTTTTGAAATCTATTTGCACCATCCACCTTTGCTGCCTCATACAATTCGGTATCTACCCCTGCTAGTGCTGCTAAATATATAATCGTTGCATACCCAGTGTTTTGCCATACATCTGACCAAACATAGATCGACTTAAAATAAGCAGGATTTCCCAAAAAGTTGTTAGCTTCCATTCCGAATAAACTAAGAATATTGTTAATAAGCCCAGCATTGGGAGATAAGAATAGGATAATGATTGAAACCATAATAACTGTAGAAATAAAATACGGCGCATATGTTATTGTTTGTACAAATTTTTTAAAACGCGCATTTGCGACTTCGTTTAAAGCTAATGCCAATATGATTGGACAAATAAATCCAGCGATTAAACCGTAAATACTTAAGCCAAGAGTATTTTTTATTAAAAGTGAGAAGTTCGGGCTATCAAAAAAGTATTTGAAATACTTCATACCGACCCAATCACTTCCTGCTATTCCCTTTACTACGCTGTAATCCTTAAAAGCAATTATAATCCCCGCCATCGGAACATACTTAAATGTGATTAAAAAGACTAGCGGGATCGCAACAAGAATGTATAGTTGCCAATGTTTTTTCATCCTTTTAAAAGGAGACTTTTTTCTAATGATAACTTCTCTAACATTTACTCCTTGGGTGTTGGGCTGACTAATTTCTTCTATATCCACATAACTCCCCCTTTAAATTAAGCGCTTACATTATTGTTGTTGCGCAAAATAAAATATAATGTTCTTCTATAACCACTGTATTAAGAGTTTGAAAAGAAAGAAAGACACAATAAATAATTAGCGTACAACGAAATAAACCCTTTCACATCAAGGGTTTCTCCGTTATTAACACTATATACCGTACAGTAAAATAGCATGGTACACTTTATTGTAAGCGTGATTTTTTTGCTTATTCACTCTCTTTATTCATCATTTTTCGGTACTCTGAAGGTGATACGCCTGTATTTCTTTTAAATGCACGTCTGAAAGAATGTGCACTGTTATATCCAGAGTGCAACGCAATATCTACTATTGCATCGTCTGTTTGAATTAGCTTTGACTTCGCAAAATTTAATCGAACATCCTCTATAAAATCTGAGATATTTACCCCTGTATGTTCTTTAAATATTACTGGAAGCATTTTCTCTGGAAAATCCACCATTTCAGATATTTTATACAGTGATAAATTTGGATCACTAGCAGTGTTTTTAACTACTTCTTTTATTTTATAAATAATTCGTTGGCTTCCTACTATCTTTTTTTCATGAATAAGCTGAGTAATTTCCATCATCATTCCACTAATCAATCTCATATCTTTTTCAAATTCAATCTTCTTCGATTTTATCTTTTCGATATGTTCAAGAATTTCGTCTACTGTTATTTTTTTGAGTTGTGTATTTTTCGATAAAAGCCGCATAATTGTACCGTTCAAAGATGCTAAGATTTGACAACCAATTTGCTGTGTTAACATTCTTTCTTTTACATTTTCCACATAAACTTTATCTAGTAGCTCTCTTACTTCATCTGTATTACCATTCATCACAGCGTTCATTAAACGCAGTTCAAACTCAATGGGGTAATAGAAATCCATTTTCTCATCATAAGATTGGTCTGTGTATGTATAAACGGATGCTGTATCATCCATCGATTGGATCAATGGTAAGCTTAACTTTGCCTCTTCGTAAGATTGATGAATATCGATAAACTGTTCAAACTTCTTGCCTGTACCTATATTCACTTTTAAACTATATTTATCTTCCAAACGATTCAATAACAAATGAAGACTTTCTTCCAACTTTCTTTCCTCTTGAAAAGAAGGCTTTTTATAATAGGACATTAAGAATACAACTTGATCTATACCGAGATTGCAGTAAAGTACTGCTCCTTGAAAAATATCATTCAACTCGTTTTGAATAACCAATTGCGCAACATTCATCTCATTCAGCATATCTTTATCTACTGTATGAAAGATATGAATAATCTGCGCGATACCGACATAACCGAATGCCCCTTTAAGTGGTATATTCGCCTGCTCAATTAATGCCATCGCATCCCTTGAAGAAGATATTTCTCCTGTGACTAACTTTCTTATGATCGAATCTTGGAGAATAGGGAGCTGGTCTTGAATTTGTCCTTTCAGGTGATCATTATTAGCAATAATATCTTCCACATTACTATGAATAAAGTCATATGGATCCTTCACTGTTCTTGTTTCTGGTATAGACATAATACCCAATAGCCGATTTAAAGGAATACTATGTTTATATGAAAAGTATATAGCGATACATAATCCAACAATAATCGTAATTAAGGCAATGGTAAAATTAACTGTTTGAATATACATTACATCTTCCGCAAGTTTATCTTTTGAAATTATCGCGACGTACATCCATTTATTATTATCAGATTTTGATTCAATCATAATATATTTCTTCTTATTATCTTTTATTGAATATTTTTTTGTAGACTGATTGAATGAAACCATACTAGCGTCCATGTTGTCGCTAACAATAATATTGCCATCTACATCATGAATAAAGCTTGCTCCATCATATTGTGAGGATATTCTGTTAAGTAACCCACCAATTTCTTCTTCATTCATCATAACTACAATATTTGCCTGTGATTTCTTCTTAGTATCTAATGGAATAGATTGTATATAAGTAATAATGGATTTAGTACTTTTCATAATCTGCACTTTAGTTGATGGTAAATATTGCCGAGCATGATACCCTTTATTAATATTTTCCATCCAATCTTCGTATCTTATATCCTGATACACATGATTATTGTAAAAATCTTTTGGTCGAACATAAGAGGACTTCGGAGATACAATCGTATCAATTTCATTAAAGTATATGTAAAAGTCTTGAAATAACGTATTTGTATATCCATACGGCTTCATACTATTTTTTATCTTATATATATCATAAACATAATTGGATGTGGTTTTTCCTTTTCGGTATATCAACTGATTAATATCTTGATTTATAGAGAGCTGGTAGACGAAGTTTTCCAACTCTTCATTTTTTCGATCGATTGTGTCTTTCGTTTGATTCAAAAGGTTTTTGCTATTCTCTGTCGCATTTTCCTTTATTTTATGGATACTGATTTGATAAATAATAAAACTTGATATTAGTGGAATGACGAGGATTAAGACATATGATAATAAGATCGTTCTATAGATACGTACTTTTTCAAAATAATGAAACATTTCTAACTAGCTCCTCTCCACCTAGCATAGTTGTAAATCTAAAGACCTACGGCTATGTTTATTTTATCATATGAATAATGCAATGCTATCTCCCTTTTTTGACCAAAGAAAAGATCCATGTGGAAAACACATGAACCTGATCTATTGTTTTCAATTTATTTCTTTTCGGAACGATAACACGTAAACTCTTTAATCATTGGTGTCTCAACTGATTCTGTTATAGTTAATTTTAACCTTCTTGTCTTTATTCCGTTTGTCTGTTTAATATACTTATGACCGATCGCACTACCTTCACCGATTGAAACCCATTCCTCATCCACTAGAGCCTCTAATTCAAATTTCCTTACTCGCTCACCGAAAGAAATATCTTCCATTAAAATAATGTGATCGATGCTCGTCTCATTTTCTAATGTTAATTCTAATTTTTGCCCTTGTCCGAAAGTACTGCCCAGTGAATTTGAAAATCTACTTTTTAATTCTGAACTAAACTCCAATAATCTTTTCGCGTCGATATCCGGGATTAACCCTCGGTCATCCGGTGAAACATTTAATAATAAATTCGTACCATGCCCGACCGAGTTATAGTAAATATGCATTAATTCATCTAATGTACGTAAGCTGTCTTCATCATTTGGATGCCAAAACCAATGCAATTTACGAATAGGAACATCGCATTCTGCTGGAAGCCAATCAGGTGTACCTGGTAGCCAATCAACTTTATCATCTGAGAACATACTGATTTTTGCAGCGCTTTCCGTATTCCAACATGGATAAGGAGCAAGACCTTCTTCATTACCTACCCATCTAATTGTTGGCTGCCCCATATTAAATATCATGGCGTTTGGTTGATGTTTTTTTATGATCCCGATCATTCTATCCCAATCATATACTCTTCCTTCAGAGCCAGCTCCATCAAACCAAACTTCCATCATTGGCCCATACTGTGTCATTAGCTCATTTAGTTGTTCACAGTAAAAATCATCATATGCTTCCTTATCTTGATAACATGGTTCATGACGATCCCAGGGCGAGACATAGATGCCGAAATGCATATCTTCCT
The DNA here is from genome assembly GCF_001591545.1 of Lederbergia lenta NBRC 16444. Taxonomy (GTDB): domain Bacteria; phylum Bacillota; class Bacilli; order Bacillales; family Bacillaceae_C; genus Lederbergia; species Lederbergia lenta. The sequence goes on along the minus strand of NZ_BCVC01000001.1, from coordinate 288,963 downwards.
CTTTACAAGCATCAGCAACTTCTCGTACTACATCCCCTTTTCCATCTTTCCATGGACTAGATTTCACTGAGTAATCGGTTGTTTTGGTTGGCCACAAGCAAAATCCGTCATGATGTTTCGCAGTTAATATAACGTATTTGAAGCCCGCATCCTTGGCAAGCTTCACCCATTGTCTTGCGTCAAATTCCTTTGGATTGAATAATTCTGGGGAATCCGTCCCTTCTCCCCACTCTTGATCACAAAAAGTATTCATGCCAAAATGGAAAAACATTCCTAACTCTAAATTCTGCCATGCTATTTGCTCTTCTGTTGGTAGTGCAAGTTTTACTTTTTCCAATGCTTTCACACCTTTTAATTATAATTATGACTAATGTATGATATGTTCGAGCACAGCTTTAGGCTGGCATCCGGTGATTAACTGCGCTCCATTACTATATCCTTCTTCTCTACCATCCAATTCTTGAATAAGAATACTTCTCCAATATGCTACCTTTTCAGCATAAGCTGCTTCTTGGCCTAAATTTCGGATTTCATTCGGATCCTTTAAAAGATTAAAGTATTGCTCTTCACCCGTTTGCGAATACCAAATATATTTTTCTTTTCCATTTACTAAATAATGGTGAGATAGATCTCCATAAGCATGTTCTCCATGGATATATGATCTCCATTGAGGATCGGATGTTTTCGCTAACGGAATAACACTCTCCCCTTCAACCGTTTCAGGAATAGGCGCCCCTGCCGCATCCAATAATGTTGGCATGATATCCCGTAATTCAACGACTTTATCGCAAGTTGTTCCTTTTTTTATATTTAATAGATTACCTGGGTCAGCAAGAATAAAAGGCACTTTTGCACTTCCTTCGTAAGCCAACGCTTTGCCCAAAAAGTGATGGTCACCAAGTAGTTCACCATGATCGGCTACAAATATAACGATGGTATTATGATAGATTTGATATTCAATCATTGACTGAATAAATCTACCAATTTGATCATCCAAATGAGCAATTAACGCATAATATGCAGCTCTCGCTCGTTTCAAACGTTGTTCCGGAACGATCCCATTTCTAGTTGTCGGCAATAATCCATTTGCAGTCTCATCTGTCTGCTTCGCCCAGTCGCCAATTACCGGGTCATCTATATCCTTGCTCATATAATAATCAAAATAAGCTTGTGGCGGATCAAATGGCGGATGTGGACGAACAAATGACATTTTCAAGAAAAATGGTTTGCGCGGATCACGTCGACGCAAAAAGTCGATCGATTGTGTGACAACCCAATTTGTTGGATGATACTCTTCTGGCAGATGCCATGGCCGACTCATCGCTGATGCATTACAATCTAAACCAAGATCTATTAAATCTTTATGCCCACCTAATCTCTCTCTAAGCCATGGTAAATAATCATCTGTTTGTTCAAATGACTCTTGATATGGTGTGTTTTTGAATCGGTTATGATGTAAATACCCATCATGTAAAATCACGTTGTGAAATCCACATAAATTCCTCGATGGATAAACATGCATCTTCCCAATACTTTGAGTATGGTATCCAGATTGGCTCAATCTCTCTGGTAACATATGGGGATAATCCCACGGAACACCTTCTTGGTAACCAACCCGTCCATGTGATTGCTGTGACATACCAGTTAAGACAGCAGCACGTGCCGGAACACAAGTAGGTGTTGCTGAATAAGCGCTTGTAAATCTCACACCATCACGTGCCAATTGATCGATATTTGGTGTTTCTACAATTGGATGGCCAGCTGAACTTAAACAATCAAAGCGCATTTGGTCAACCATTACTAGTAAAATATTTGGTTTCATTATGTCCCCCATTGAACAAGTATTTAATCTATCTTACAAAGAATAATATAAACGATGGCCGGCATCTTTAAAAGCGCATACATTTATATTAAGAGTATAAATAAAGGGGACTTTGATCAAATCACCCCTTTTTTCAATATAATATTGGCATACTGAGCCGTTTCACTAGTAGCGACTACTGCATATGCGTTTTTAGTACGTTCATAGAATTCGAATCTATCAATCAGTTTAATTGGGAAGGAATAATTAAACTGCTCGTAAATAATTTCTTCATATTTCTCCCAAATAATCGGTTCTACTGTGTCCCCCGATACAACATCCATGCCAACTACAGGAAATTCAACATAAGTATCGATAGGAAGAAACTCTAAAATTGCTGTTAATAGTTCCGGTATTCCATGTCCATCACATCGAATAAGATGATTGGCATGGCTGGCAGATGGAAAATTTCCATCTGCCAACACTATCTCATCGCCGTGCCCCATTTCCATCAATATCTTGATTAAATCTGGTGAAATAATAGGAGGAATCCCTTTAAGCATCGCTGTTCAACTCTTTTCTTTAGTTTTCCTCTACAAAATAATTTGTTAGCGAACCTAGTTTTTCAATTTCAACTGTTACCTCGTCACCAGGCTGCAAATATACCCTTTGTTCTTTTGGAAGACCAAGCACCACCCCTTCAGGTGTTCCAGTTAAAATAATATCCCCAGGTTCGAGAGTCATATAATCAGAGATATAACTAACAATCTCAGCACAGTTAAAAATCATATCAGATGTATTCGAGTCTTGTCTTAGCTCTCCATTTACATATGTTTTTAAATTTAAATCATTAGGATTTCCAATTTCGTCCGCTGTAACAAGATACGGGCCAACAGGACTGAATTTATCACAGGTTTTCCCTAGTAACCATTGTGGTGTTCTCATTTGCAAATCACGAGCTGATAGATCATTTACTGTACAATAACCGAATACATAATTGAGTGCCTCATCTTTTTCAACATACTTTGCCTTTTTACCAATTACAATACCTAGTTCCACTTCATAATCTAGTTCCTCCGTCATTTTAGGTACTGCTATCTCACTTTTATGACCAGTTAATGTATTATCAAATTTATTAAATAAAATTGGCACCTCCGGATACGGAGCATTCGTTTCATCCGCATGTCTGCGATAATTTAATCCGACGCAAATAATTTTATGTGGCTTTGTGACAGCAGGCCCCCACGTAATATTATCTTCATCTACAAATTCCGCTTTATTCTCGGCGATTACTGTCTCAATAAAATCTTCCAACTTAGAAACTTCATCTGTATTAGAAATAACAGACATCACATCCGTCTTAATATCGGTCCTTCCAGCCTTCTTAACAGAAGCAACTATATCAACGATCCCCTGTTCCGTCTTTACCCCTAACTTATGTACCCCATTAACTTCCATATTCAATAGTTTCATAATAAAAAACTTCCTTTCTTTTTTATCTTCTTTTTGTTTGGGTGCTAGGTTTGTGTGGGTGCCAGGCACTCAAACAACTCTAATTGTGTGAGTGCCTGGCACCCACACAATTCGCACACATCTCAAACAACTCCGTTTATGCGTTTTTCCCGAATACTACTCCTCCGTCGATATAGAGCGGGGATCCCATCATAAATTTTGAGTCGTCAGATGCTAAAAATAAAGCAGCATCGGCAACATCTTCTGGTCTACCTAATTCACCGCTTAATTGTCTTGTTTTAATGTTCTCAATCGCCTCTTCTGGGTCACTGTAAGCTGTCTTCAAATAATTCTCTACAAATGGAGTCAAGATCGTGCCGGGAAGTAATGCATTGACACGAATATTATATGGTGCATAATCTACTTGCATCGCCTTTGTAAGTGAAAGAATCGCGCCTTTTGTAGCAGAGTACAATGCTCGTTTCATTAAGCCCATTTCTGCTGCACAGGATGACATATTAATCACACAACCACTTTTTCGCTCCATCATGTGTGGGATAATATATTTAGAAGGTAAATAAACGCCTTTCACATTTACGCTCATTACCTTATCCCAAACATCAGGCTCCACTTCATCGATACGTCCAACATTACTAATCCCTACATTATTAAATAAAATATCAATCTGCTTATATTCCTGAATCGCATACTCGGTCAAAGCTTTTACTGATTCTGGTTGTGTCACATCAGCATGAAAAAACGAGGCGCTTCCTCCATTGCCTTTAATATCTCCAACTGTCTTTTCTCCATTTTCTTGAGATATATCATTCACAATCACATGTGCGCCTTCATTTGCAAAGCGAAGTGCGGTAGCTCTCCCTATACCGCTTCCAGCTCCGGTAATTAACGCTATTTTACCTTCTAGTCTCATATACTCAACTCCCGCTCTGCTTCCATATGATCTTCCGGTTGTGCAGCTTTTACAGTTAGCCCACCATCTACCATTAACAGATGACCGTTTACTTGCATCGCTTCATCAGATGCTAAAAAGACGACCGCATCACCGATTTGCTTTTCAGTTCCTAGTCTTTTCATTGGATTAGCTTGAATCTCTTTTTCAAGAATCTCTTTATCTTCTAAATAATCATGGCACATATCTGTAGCGACTGTACTCGGTCCTACTGCATTTACATTAATATTATATTTCCCTAGCTCGATTGCCAAAGCTTTTGTTAAATGACTAGCTGCAGCTTTAGATGATATATAATGCGGGATAACAGGACTAGTGACTAGTAAGCTTGCAGTTGATGTAATATTAATAACTTTTCCATATCGCTTTTCTATCATTTTTTTGGCTACTCGTTGCGTTGTTAAAAAGATAGACTTCACATTCGTTTGATATGTTTGGTCCCATTTTTCTTCTGTAAGCTTCATAAATGGTTCGAATGGAGCAATACCAGCATTATTTATAAGTATATCAATTGCACCAAGTGTTTTTTCTACTTCATCAATCATTGTATCTACTTCTTGTTTGATGCCGACGTTGGCTTTTACAACCATAGCTTGTACATGGTATGTTTCTTCCATTTGCTTTTTTAATTGTTTTGCTTTCTCCAGTGAGCTCTCGGAAGTATAATTAATGGCAACATGTGCCCCTTCCTCAGCAAGCCTTTGGACAATTGCAGCACCTATTCCTCTACTACCTCCTGTTACAAGAGCCACTCTGTTTTCCAGTCTTTTCATATCTTTTCCTCCTTGACGTAAGCTCTCCATTTACAGACTAATCCCAATCCGACTAATACTAAATTCTTCATGACCTAAAATTTCTGCTTTTGTTTGCTCTCCACTCGCTACACTTGTAATAAATCGATATATATCTTCACCCGATTGTTCCAAAGTTTTCTTTCCTTTTAATACATCGCTCGTATCTACGTCCATATTATCTGCCATTCGTTTAGCAGCTACTTCATTTCCTGTTATTTTAATAACAGGTACAATCGGATTACCTGTTGGTGTTCCTCTTCCAGTCGTAAAACAAACGACGTGAACTCCGGCTGCTGCCATTCCAGTTACACATTCAATATCGTTTCCTGGTGAATCCATGAAATAATACCCCTTACCTGGAATCTCATCTGCAAAATCTACTATTCCTTGTAACGGGGCAGTCCCTGCTTTACTAATACATCCAAGTGACTTTTCTTCAATAGTAGATAATCCACCTTCAATATTGCCTGGGCTTGGATTTCCACCACGCATATCTACACCCATCCGCTCTATTTCATCTTCAAATTGTTCCACACAATGATATAACTTATCTTTTACAGCTTGGCTTACAGCCTTCGCAGCAACTAAATGTTCTGCGCCAATGATCTCCGTAGTCTCGCCCATTACGATTGTTCCGCCTTCATTAAGAAGCTTATCTGCGGCTTTTCCAAGGGCAGGATTACTACATAAACCAGAAGTAAAGTCGGAACCTCCACATTTCACTCCCACAATCAGCTCAGAAACAGGCATGTCTTCCAGAGGAGTATTTTCAATTAACATCATGAGCTTTTGTGCTTCTTCGATTCCCTTTTGAATCGTTTTAATCGAGCCCCCCTCTGTTTGAATATCAATCCAAACAACCGGTTTTCCAGTTTCCTCAATCTCGGCCTTTACGTCTTCCGCATTGATTACTTCACAACCAAGACTGACAATGAGCACAGCACCAACATTCGGATTTTTCCCCATGCCAACCAATACTTTATGTGTTCTGTCTTTGTCTGATCCAACTTGACTACAACCATGTTGATGAGGGATGGCAACTGATCCGGGAACTTGCTGTTGAATTCGTGAACATACTTGATTTGCACATACAACTGTCGGAAGGATTAATAAATGATTCCTGACACCAATTTTCCCATTTTCCCTGCGATATCCTTTAAATGTTTGCATTTAATTACTCCTTTCGCTTTTTATCTCCACGTCCTCTAATGCCTTCAATATTATGAATATGAACATGATCACCAACTGGAATCTCCACAGTTGCAGCACCGATTACTTCACCATATTTGACCACTTCTTCATGCGGCTGTATGTCCGTAATAGCAACTTTATGGCCAAAATTAATATCTTGATTCAAGATGACCTGATAAGTCTGATCTTTCTTTGTATACGTTAACATTTCTCCTTGTTTAAAATCCTTAAGAAGGGTTGCAACATTATCCTTTTCATCCATCACAATACTCGTTATTCCTGCTACGTAAGTTTGTTCTGCCATTATATTTACTCCTTTCTTAATTTTATGTTATCGATAACACAATAATACCAAATTAATAAATAATATGCAAACTTACAAAATATTAAAAAAGACATGAACACAAGGATAATAGATCTCTGTGTCCATGTTAACCATTAGTTTTTTAGAAAAACTTCCACAACAGGGACAATAATATTTGGTTTTTGTACTGGAAGTTCTAATATAACTGATCCAGGTCTTATAGTAGTTGACATATGCGTGTGTTCTTTATCTGGATCATGCTCTTTATAAAATATTTCAGAACCATCGTGCAACATTTGCGCGTAATCTATCTTCCCGGCCAGTCCATCTAAATGGATATGCTTAAATGGCCAAGAAAAAATATGAAGGTATAAGCTATTGCCCTTTTGAGTATAACGACAATCTATTGGTGCAGTATATTCACTATTCTTTGCACCGTATATCGAACGTGCGTTTACTCTCATCCACTCACCAATCTCACTCAAACTATTAAGGGATCTCTGATCCATTTCTCCGCGCCCATTAGGTCCAACGTTTAGGAGGAGATTCCCCCCTTTTGAAACACTGTCAATTAACATTTTAATAAGCATATCACCAGATTTATAATCAAGATTATCTCTATCGTATCCCCAGCTACCATTAAGTGTTTGACATGCCTCCCATATAACTGGTTCGCCATCTTCCGTCATTGCTTCTCTCGGTTGATATTGTTCAGGTGTTACTACTCCGCGTCCTAAATCAAGACGATCATTGAGAATGATGTCTGGCTGCAAATCGAGTATCATTTTCTCTAACTTTTCTGATTGCCAGTCATTTTTCCCCTTACCTGTTGACCAACCCCAGTTTCTATTTGCATAGGAAAAATCAAACCATAGATAATCAATCTTTCCATAGTCAGTTAATAATTCACGAACTTGACCATGCAGATATTCTGCGTAATTCTTCATATCTCTATTTAATGCTTCCTTTTTATACTCTTCATCATCACTTTGAGGATGTACCCCATCGATTGGAAATTCTGGATGATGCCAGTCTATTAAGGAATGATAAAAACCCACTTTTAAACCTTCCTCTCTAAATGCATTTACCATTTCTAGTAATAAATCGCGCTTAGCAGGCGTATTGGTAACCTTATAGTTTGTTAATTTTGAGTCCCAAAGAGCAAAACCTTCATGATGTTTAGTAGTTATAACAAAGTACTTCATACCTGCATTTTTTGCAGCTCTTGCCCAGTCTTTTGGATTATACAAATCTGGATTAAAATATTTAAAGTATTTTTTGTATTTATCTGGATGAATCTTCTCATGTTTCATGACCCACTCATGGCGAGCAGCATTGGAGTATAGCCCCCAGTGAATGAACAATCCAAATCGATCATGTAGTAACCATTCTGGATTTCCATAATTGCTTGGCCAATTTTTGGTATATGTAACTTCATTAATAACATTCATAAATGAATTCTCCTTTTTAAAATGTAGTTTATTTTTTAACTAATATTTCAAATACATGCCGAGATACCTACAATGAAATTGAGCTTGCTAATTTTATCCTTTTAAAGAACCAATCATAACCCCCTTTACAAAGTGCTTTTGCACAAAAGGGTAAATAGCTAATACTGGGACACTAGCAACAACAATTAGTGCATATTTCAATTGCTCTCGTAATCCATCTCGAGCCACCATCGTTTCTACGTCCACTAGCATTGTTGGATCCACTTCATTCTGGATAAGAATATCTCGTAAAATCAGTTGCAACGGGTATAATGATTCACTTCTAAGGTAAATTAAAGCTTGAAAATATTGATTCCAATGGCCAACTGCATAAAATAATGTCAATACAGCAATAATCGGTGCTGATAAAGGAAGCACTATTTTAAAGAAGAAACTTAAATCGCTACACCCGTCAATTTGCGATGCTTCTAACATCTCATCCGGAATAGAGGATTGAAAAAAGGTACGAGCAATGATCATATTCCATACAGACAGTGCTGTCGGTAAAATCATAGCTAAACGACTATCCAATAAACCTAAATCTCGGACCACCAAAAAATTGGGGATTAGACCTGCGCTGAAAAGCATAGTAAAAACAAAGAACATCATAAAAGTATTACGAAATGGAAAGTCTTTTCGCGATAATGAGTATGCCGCCATGATGGTAATAAAAACATTGAATAAAGTTCCAACTCCTGTATAAAATAAAGAGTTAACAAACCCTGTCCATATTTGTTTATATTCGAACACAGCTTTGTAACCACCTAGTGAAAAATCGACTGGCCATAACCATACCTTGCCTGACATAACTGCTCCTGGAGAGCTGAAAGATGCACTAACAATATAAATCAGGGGGTAAAGAATAATGACCATAACGATTGAAAGCAAAGTATAGTTGATAATCGTAAAAATCCTATCACCGAAAGAATCTTTAATTTTTGTTGTTTCCATTTATTCATCACCTCCATTGCTTCTTTACCAAAGACTAGCTTGATTCGTTTTTTTGGCTAACTTATTCACTGATATAAGTAATATCAGACTAACTATCGATTTAAACAATCCAATAGCTGTAGCGTATGAAAAGTTTCCAGCTTGTGACACCAGTCCGGTTTTATATACATAAGTGTCAATAATTTCGGAAGTTCTTACATTCAATGGATTTTGCAATAGTAGTACTTTTTCAAAACCGATATTAAGCATTTGGCCAGTATTTAGAATCAACAATATAATGGCAATAGGCATGATACCAGGAATGTCAATATGGAATACCCGTTGCAATTTTGATGCTCCATCAACGACAGCAGCTTCATGTAAAGATGGATCGATCCCAGATAATGCAGCCAAATAAATAATGCAAGAGAAACCTACACTTTGCCAAATACCAGACCAAACATAAATGGACATGAACAGCTCTGGATGAGCCATAAAATTAATTGCTTCAAATCCAAATAATGTTAAAAAATTATTGACTATTCCTGAGCGTGGATCAAGAAATTGTAAAATCATTCCGCCCATAACCACAACAGAGATAAAATGTGGTGCATAGGTAATCATTTGGACTGACTTTTTAAAAAAGTGTTGCCGGACATAGTTAATACTTAATGCTAATATAATCGGAAATGGAAAACCTGCGATTAATTCATATACACTTAATCCAAGTGTATTTCTCATAATTCTCCAAAAATCATATGAAGTGAAGAAACGTTCAAAATGTTTTAACCCCACCCAAGGACTATCCCATATCCCAAGTGTTACTACATAATCTCTAAATGCAATCTGCGCTCCATACATAGGGTAATAATGGAAAACAGCTATGTATATAATCGCAGGCATGATCAGCAAAAAGAGCTGCCATCTCTGTTTGACTTGTCTCCAAATGGATTTTTTCGGATTCAGAGTTAACTTTTTAAATTTTACTGGATTTTCAATAGATGAATTATTATTTATATTTGCCATTTGTGTTGCCGTCACCTCCATATCCATGTTTAATGTTTCATCGCTATGAAACATTTGCACTTATCGTTAACAGTTCTATATTTTCTATGATTAATAGCGAATTGGCTGTTGAAGTTGTTAGTTTACAAGTAAAAAGGAGATAATTTATTATCTATCCCCTTAATTTACTCCTTCATCCCTTGCGATTAATTAATTTCCGCTAGCATCATATACTGTTTGATAAAGCTCGAGATAACGACTTAAATTCATACTCTCCAATGTTTGAATATAGGTATCCCACTCACTATCAATATCTACATCACCGGTAGTAAATCTAGCGACCATTTCATCCACATATTCATCGATTGTCGTCTGGATATCCGTTAGTTCGGCACTTTGCTCGTCTGTAAAGAATAATGGTGGTAAAGCCATTTCTAAATCAGCATGATAAGGCTCACTATTTTCAAGTGTCTCTTTGTAAAGAATACTCTCTAAATCTTCTTCAGGATTGTCCGTTACCCATCCCAACCGGAATTCATTTGTTCTATAGGTAGGTGCAGCTTGATCCCAATGATTAGACTGAGTTGTTCCACCTGTGCCAATTATTTGAAGTTTAGCTGGATTTCCGTCGATGCCTATCGCTCCCTCTTCTGCTTCTTCCCAGTTTTCACCCGGAACACCATAATTCATTCTAAGCATAATTTCTTCACTAAAAAGTCCATCTGCCCAACGAAAAGCTACCTCAGGATGTTTCGCTTGATTAGTAATTACAAATTTTGTTAGACCGATTTGATAAGGTTCATAAACACTTTGCCGCAATCCGTTAGGTCCTTCTAATGGAGGTATTGTTTTGAATTCCTTAAACCTCTTACTCTCCCCTCCAAATTGAGTAAATGAACTAACCGTTCCAGCAGGCGCAGCACCTAGAATGGGAATATCAGGATTTTCAGCCATTTGTCTAAGCTGTTGTGTATCTTGCGTAAATGATTCATCTGCCAACAAACCTTCAGAATACAATTTATTCAAATACTTTAATCCTTCCTTCCAACCTTCTTGATTAAAACTTGCGTTTACTTTTCCATTATCTAAGTAGATGCGAGAAGGAGGGTTGTAGACAAATGAATTCATAATAAACTGTTCCACCTGCCCATTCCATGTTTGTGTATCTCCTGCAAAGGGAATTTCATCTGCTTTCCCATTCCCATTTGGATCCTTTTCTTTAAATGCTTTTAGCATTTCATAAAAGTCATCTGTTGTTGTAGGAACATCAAGTCCTAACTTATCTAGCCATGGCTGATATACCCACATTTTCACTGCCATTTTACAATGAAAACAGTCATTCTGCTCTGGCAAAGTATATATATTGCCATCAGGAGCTGTAGCTACTTCCTTCACAAGTGGTTCAGCTTCAAACATTTGATTGACATAATAACCATACTTATCAATATAATCGTTTAATGGAAGAAACATTCCCTGCTGTGCTCCGTAAATCATTTGCTGGGTTGGAGATACGCCCATATGTAATAAAACATCGGGCAAATCTCCACTCGCCAATCGTATATTAAGCACTTCCTGCACACTTTGGATAGGAGCAACTTCCCAGTTAATCCTTACATTCGTCAATTCTTCATACCATCTTGTAAATTCGTTATCTTCAAAACTCTCTACCGTAGCAATCCCAGCTACCAGTACGTTTAACTCAACTGGTTCTTCTACAATTGGAAATTTACCAGCTTCAGTCATATTTGATAAATCGCTGCTTGAATCTGTTGATTTTTTTGAATTAGTTTTATCTGAGCATGCACTTAATAACCCTACAGTCAAAACAAACATTATGAAAATAACAAAGAATATCTTCCTTTTCATAATCCACCCTCCATATGTTGTCTTTCCATACTTTTTATTTTTAATACCACTTGGAAAACGCTATCAATTATAAAAAATAAGTTATCAGTAGTATTTCAAATTAAAAGGACTAGTCAGCGGTTATCAATTATTGATCTCTAACCTAAACCCTAGCTGTATTATTTAGTTCTTATTACTCCTCCATTAATTCTAATTCTATTACTGTATCCGATTCATCAGGTAGTCTTGCTCCTGGTAATGTAATAAACGCTCCGCCTTCAATGTCTGAGTATTGTTCTGCCATCCAAGGCGTTTGAACTTTAAGTTCCGAACCATCAGATAGCAATCTTGCTTTTTTTATCTTTCCTCTTAATCCAGCAAAATAGATCGGTCCAATTCCTCTATCAAAGACATGAGCATATAGTTTGTTTCCATTTTGGGTGTAGCGTCCCCACTCCGGTTTTGTTAATTCGGCTGCTTTACAACCGTATATACTGTCGCCGTTTCGTTTCATCCATTTGCCGACTTCGGCTAAAATATCTAAAGATTCCTCTGGTATTATTCCTTTTGCATCTGGTCCCACATTCAACAGTAAATTTCCGTTCTTGCTAACGCATTCTACTAAGGTTCGAATTACTTGTTTAGGAGATTTATAGTTTTTATCCTTCGCGTGATAACCCCAATTGTCATTTAATGTGATGCAGGCCTCCCAAGGTATCTGTTCACCATTTTCATTTAAAATTCCCTCTGGAGGAACAATTTGTTCCGGTGAATAAAAGTCTCCAGCATAGATCTCTGGTTTGCTCGCTTTTATATTTCCACCTAGTCTGTTATCAATGAGAATATCAGGCTGGATATCTCGAATCATGCTAATTAATTCTGTTGCTTTCCACTTTTCACCTGTCATATCGTCATAAGAAAAGTCGAACCACATAATATCAATTTTTCCATAGTTCGTAAGTAATTCCTTTACTTGTCCATGCATATATTCAAGATATTTTTCAAAATCTATATTTTTGTCTTTATATTTCTCATTTTCCCTCATGGGATGAATTCGATCGCCATACGCAGGATAATGTTCATGATACCAATCGATAATAGAGTAGTAGAAGCCCACTTTAAGGCCCTCCTCTCGGAAAGCGCTTACATATTCTTCAATTAAATCTCTTTTAGCCGGAGTATTTGTAGCTTTGTAATCCGTCAGTTTGCTGTCAAATAGACAGAATCCATCATGATGCTTCGTGGTGAGTACTACATATTTTTGCCCTGCGGCTTTTGCCACCTTCGCCCATTCCCTTGGATTATATTGAGTTGGGTTAAACTCTTCAAAAAAACCTTGATAGTCGTCTTTGCTTATTTTTTCAAAGCTTCTAACCCATTCTCCTCTTGCCGGAATAGCATATAATCCCCAGTGGATAAACATTCCATACCTTGCATCCAAAAACCAATCTGTGCGCTCACTTTTACTATTCACCTTGACACCTCTTCCAAATTTTTAGTAAGAATCAAAAATATTAAACTTCTGCTCCACGTGTATTTGATACTTGATGTTATCGGTAATATTACGATAACATCATTATATTTATCTGTCAATTCAATCTTTTGAATTTTACCTCAATTGCTTTATGTTTTTTTATAAAACAAAAAACTCCTATTAGACTTTTTTAAAAAAAGTGTCCAATAGGAGTTTACTTTACTAGATTACAATATAAACATTTCTTTTATCTCTCCGACTATCAAGCCTGCATCATTTTTTACTACAGATGGCCGCAATTCTCTCAAGGAAGTGATAGTGTGTTTGTTCTTATAATTAATTTGTTCAAGAGTTGAAGCTACAATATTTGGCCAGACATCTTCAGAACCACTTAATACCTTTAAGGCGAATGCCTTTCTTTCATTTTTCAAGCCAAAACAGTATACACCTTGCGCTCCACCTTTAGCTACGATATTCTCGTCTCTTAATAAAACGGAACAAATAAAATGCTCAGATGCAACGATATTTGGTTGAGCGTTCATTACTTTAGTCATTGTGATCACTGCTTGCCTAATATCTTTATCCTCAATTAAATCAGGGCAAGCCAATTTCAAATAAGTAATCGCCATGTTCTTCAATGGTATGGCAAAAACGGGAACTCCACAACCATCTATTCCAACCTTTATTTTTAAAGCAGGAACTTCGGATAATACAGATAATATTGATATAATTTGTTGCTGTAATGGATGATCCTTCTCCCAATATCCTTGAATCGGATAACCTTTATCGATACACAATGCCATGAAACCTAAATGCTTGCCAGCACAATTATGATAGAGTTTTCTTTTAGCTCCGTGATTGCCGATCATTTCTTCCTTAGGTTCCGCATTTAAAGGATAAGCAGCAGCACAAAATAAATCCTCTTCTTGCAGAGGCAACTTTTTTAATAGTGATTCTAACGCAGCTATATGATACTTCTCACCGCGCTGTGATGCAGTAAATAAAGCTGCTTCTTCATCCGTTATATCATATTTAGAAATAACATCTGATAAAAATATAGGTAGTGCCTGAATCGGTTTTGCTGCTGAACGAAAATAGACATACTGCTCTTCATTGCCCACTTGGTAAAGAGATTGAAGTTGATCATTAACACCACTTATCAATCCTTGATGGACATTTTCAACTAGTCCATTTCTTGTTTCTTCAATCAATGTCTCAGAATCCATGATGTACGACTTCCTTTCCGTACTGAGCGTAGCTTTTACTATATAATTATGCTTCTTCCCACAATCTTCTTACATTGTCCATCCCGATTTTCGAACCAATCTTACAATCTTCCATTCCTTCAAATTCAATCGTGAAATAACCATCATATCCGGAACCTTTTATCAATTTCATAATTTCGCGAATATTGATATCACCATGTCCTACAATCGCTCCACGCAAATAGTTTTCATTCACTGTGCGGAACCAGTCGCCACCACCTGGATTTTCATAGTAAGGACGTATATAGAAATCTTTAAAATGAATTGTAGCTGCATATGGTAGATTTTTCTTCACACCGACTAGTGGATCTTCATCAATACACAGGAAATTCCCTACATCTAGCGTCGTTTTGAAGTTATCGCGATTTACTGCATGAATGACACTTTGTACACGATCACTGGATTGGACATTAAAACCATGATTTTCAATTGTTGTTGTAATGCCAAATTGCGCCGCATAGTCCGCAAGTAATTGACTTCCTCTTACTAGTTTTTCAAAATGTTCGTTAAAATAATGGATCGTTTGTGCTTCCGCTGGCAAAGTAAATGCTGTAACATCATGGCGCATGATTTTAATACCCATGCGATTGACAATGTCGACATGTTTCTTTAGACGCTCGACCTCTTCAAGAAAAGCTTCTTCTGTTTCTTGAACAAAATTAGCCGGTAGTGAATATGCTGATAATTCAATTCCTACTGCAGCTGCTTTCTCTCTTATTTGGTCGGCTAGCTCCTCATTATCTACAACAGTGTAACCATATGGTACTAGTTCTAAGTGTTCTCCACCATTATCTTTCACCCATTGGATTACATCCACGATCGTCATCTTTTCATCTCTAAGTTCTCTTACCAAGCTATAACTACTTAATCCTAATTTCATATTTTTCGCCTCCAGTTTTTTTAAAAAAATGTTTATAGAATATCATTCTATCTGCATCATAAAATGTCCTTCGATTCTATCAATACTAATATTTAAATAGTTATCCTTTAGACTATAGTTAACGTCTGTTAATTCAGGAATTACTTTAACAGATTTCACATTTTGTTCCCCGACAAAAATGCTGAATTCAATATGATGAAGTGGAATAATGTCTTCAATTGTATAGATATCTTCTGAACGTTTTTCTGTAATATAATGCAGTGCATGTAGTATTTTTTCCTGTGAACCTTCTTTTCCATTTAGAGCTGTCAAAAGAGTAGAAGGACCGTTATGGCGAACGAGCTTATGGTCGAGCAGATTTTCAATCGCGTCTCTCATTATAGACTTGCACCATGATGGACTATTTTTTCGATACAACCTAAAGATCGGATGTGAGAAATAAATGACTTGGTTATGCTTAGTCACCGCGGGATATCCTAATTCCTTAGATGAAGGGGCATGCTGATGCGAACAAAAAGTCTCTCCTTCCCTGTTGAAATAAGGTTGGACTGTTTGCATTAATACCTCAGACTGAACAGACTTAATTTCTGCCCCTTTTATGTACATGATATATTCTTCTTTGTAAAGATCTTTTCCAATCGTATCGTTGGGCATAATGAAATTTCGATCGTATGGAGAATCGCCTATATATGCATTTCCGTACAATTTGCTTTCTTTATTTTCTTTATCAATCAGTGACTCATATGTGCCAATGACTTTCCCGCCTTGCTTTACATATGCTTGCAGCTTTTGCTCCAATTCTGGCGAATAATCGATGACATCTGGCAAAATGACTAGTTTATATTTTTCAAAATCCATTTGGCTATCAATGATATCAAACTGGTAAGACAGCTCTTGTAACATTCTAACAGCCCCAATTAAGGCCGGATGAATCCCAAGATTATGTTCCCCCGGAATATAAAATTCTTCTGGTGTAAAAACACCAATTTCTGATATAGGTTTCGTATCAGCACAGTATGCCTCTACTTCCTTCACCCTTCCATAAACATGTCCGATTAAATCATAAGCTGCTTTTGATAATTTACCACTTGGGTGAAGCTGGTCACCAATCGAACAAGCTGCCCCCAGAGCAAGCATATTATAGACTTCGAATTCCATCGCTGCCTTATTTTTCAGTGAATGAAAGTCTCCCCAGTAAGTATGAAATTTCCCAGTCATACCGATAATATCCTTGCCCAAGTTGCGAGAATATCTCATAGTTGCAGGAAAGTGGTCATACCCCCAACCACCACTTGGTAAAGATTCTAACTCTAAATGAGTGTAACTATCCAAACTTTTTTTAGCTGTTGGACCAACATGAGAACTATTATAAAAGATTCCAGCATGTGGTACTCTTTCTTTGATAAATGCACTGATTTCCGATCTAAACTCATCGAGCATAATCAATGAATAAGCGATTCTATCTCTCTTAATATCTGTGTTAAGATCTTTTTTCTTCATTTCTTTAAAGCATTTTTCACAATGACAATCAACTTTAAATAAAATATCCAAGAAAAAGCCGTCAATATTATCACTTTTCACTACATTAATAATATCTTGCAAATGTTCTTTAAAATATTGTCTATAATCACTATTTAAGCAAATAGTATAATAAAAATGCGGTTCAGGTACTCCTTGACTATTAATAAATCCACCATCTTCATCAATAGCAAGCCACTCAGGGTGATTTCTCATAATATAAGCATCCCATTGCACGGTCGTATAAATAGGTACCTTGATGTCATTTTGATGGCAAGCTTCTATTTGTTCCAAGAGGAGATCCTTATTTTCAAGGTTCGGATGAATCAGATCAGGCCGATTTTTCGAAGGGTAATATAACCAGCCATGATGACATCTCGCAAAGCAAGAAATAGAATTAACATTTGCTTCTTTTAAGGTCTTCACAAACTCCTCTGCTTCAAAATCACTTGCTACATTAGGAATATATTCACTCGTATGAAAATCTAAATGTACTTGTCTATAGCGCGTTTTTCCCAAATTCTAACCCCCATTATATCAACTAACCTATTTTAGATTGCTATAACATCTAAATCGCTTTCATTTAATCTCAGTATTGTGGATAAATTATTACTAGCACTATCTCCGTCATTAATTAATGATCCATATCCATATTCAAAACCTCTTCCTCGTTAAAACTTAATCTTCTAGCACCATTTTACTTAGCATGTCCATTAATAATGCGTCACTAGATACGGGAAATTACTAACTAAGTCTTTATTGAAACAGTATAGATGTTATAACAGAGATACCGATAACACAAATACTAACAAAGCTATAATTTTGTGTCAACTTGAAATTTTATATAAAATAAATGTAAGGTCAAATTTACCTTTGCATATGATCTATATTCATCATACATACTAGGATATACCGTTTAACAGAACCCATTATCTTAAAGGATCCAGTTAAGCATTTTGGACATCAAGTCATATCCTGAGACAGGGCGTCCATAGTAATTCCATTTACCAAATGAGGAAAGTAGTGTATTCTTATCCATAAGCTTGGTCCTTTATTTTTGATTTGGACAGGAACCACCTGGACCTTTCATGATAAAGGATTTTTTCATATACACTTGTAAAATACTTGTTTTTTAAAAAATTGATCATCATTTATACAATATATTGAAGTGGCTTTAGCTGTATAAATTATAGGTATATTTCAATTTTAGGAGTGGGAATATTGGTAACTATTTATGATATCGCTAAAAAAGCGAATGTATCTGCTATGACAGTTTCACGAGTGATTAATCAGGCAGAAAATATAAGTGATAAAACAAGAAAAAAAGTGGAGGACATTATAAAAGAGTTGAATTATGTTCCTAATAACTCTGCCAGAAGCTTAATTTCGAAGAAAACAAAAATACTATCTCTAATGATTACAGATATAGCCAATCCTTTTTTTACAAACGTTGCGCGCGGAGCAGAAGATAAAGCAATGCAGATGGGCTACCAATTGATGCTTTGTAATAGTGATGAAAGTGTGGAGAAGGAATCAAAATATGTTGATATGTTGATATCTACGGGAGCGGACGGTGTACTAATAGCGCCAGCGAACGACTCTTCCAAAAAGAACATTCGTAAACTGACGAAATATAATATTCCAGTTGTATTAATTGATCGCCATATTAAAGATCTGAAGTGTGATCAAGTTCTAAGTGACAATGAGACGACCACTCGCAGATTAATGGAGCATCTCATAGGGCAAGGCCATAAGAATATCGCAATCATCAATGGTCCCCCAGATGTCGCCACTACGCAAGATCGTTATCGGGCATATCATGATACTTTAACTTTGCATGGTTTGCCAGTAAATAGAAAACTGATACATCATAGTCATTTTTTCCGTGATAGCGACCTTTCAACTACGATCAAATTAATGATGGAGTTACCAAAAAATGAGCGTCCAACCGCCATGTTTGCCACAAGTAACTTTATCGGACTTAATATTGTTAAATCATTACAAAAAAATAATGTTAAAGTTCCCGAAGACGTAGCAGTTGTTTGTTATGATGGAGTGCCGAATTATACAGGCAGCGAACCTTTTTTGACGGCCGCTGAACAACCTTCTTATAATTTTGGCTATATGGGAATGCAAATGTTAATTGAAAGAATTGAAAATACTGCGCCAGAGCAACCTAGAAAAATTGTGCTTCCAGCAGAATTTAATATTAGAGCTTCCTCACTTTATAAACGTAATTAATTAAAAAATGATAGAGAAGGACCTCTTGTGAGTTTCTTCTCTACCACTAAATCAAATAACCATTCATTCCACAGTCGACTATAACATTTTCTGCATATAGGTTACAATTTCTGTTTCAATACCTATATTTCCGTTCTTGTCAGTATATTCCCAGCTAATCGTAAATTCACCTTGACCCCAATCTTGATAACCTAACTTTTCATATAATTGCTTTGCTTCCCTATTTTCTATCCCGACCTCTAGACCTATATGTGTGCAGCCTCTCTCTTTGGAAATCCGCTCAGCTTCTTGAATAATAGCAGTTGCTACGCCCTTTCTCCGAAATTCTTCGTTCGTGTGCCCCGCTTCCAGATAGCTACGAGAAGCAATATCAACAAATCTCGTAACAGCGGCATCTTTCGGACCACTCCAGCGCAGTAAAAAATGACCAGCTGGTGTCTTACTATGCCAAGCAATGAGGTATAGTCCTTCTCCCTTCTTTTGTACCTCATATCGGTTATATTGGAATAATGGATTATCTGGTGAAAACTGAGTTACAAGGAAATCCAATTGGGACTCTTCCGCTACTTTGATGTCTATGCTTAGTGCATGTTTGTACATATCCATTCCCCTTCAATAAAAAGATTTCTAGTCATCCGCTTGTAAAAAAAAGCGACACCATATTTATTAGAGTGTCGCTCCAAGTAGTTTAAACAACCTATAATTTATAAAAAATCTGTGCATTCCCTCCGAATAATAGCTTTGAATCTTCCTTTGCCATCGTTTGTGGCAAATTGCTTTCTACAACTTCCACCACTTTATCATATGAAGCTGCTAAGAGGCAGACAGGCCAATCACTACCAAACATAAGCCGATTCGTGCCAAAGTTTTGCAGCAAATGTTCAATATACGGTGTAAAATCACTTGTTTGCCACGCTTGATGATCTGCTTCGGTCACAAGCCCAGATATTTTGCACATAACAGACGCAAATGCAGCCACTTCGGCGATTGAATCAGCCCATGGCTCCCATTGGCGATGCTGAATATCTGGCTTGGCACAATGATCAATCACTGCTCGTAAAGTAGGAAATTCTTTTAATAATTCCACAATATATGGCAGATGTTGTGGATAGATTAATATATCCATCGGGAAATCATTTTCAACTAAAATATGAATATTTCTTTTTACCTCAGGCCTTAATATCCACTGATCATCCTCTAGACCTTGTAGCATTGGCCTAATACCAATGAATTTTGGATGATTAGTTAACTTAGCAAATTGTTCTGGAAATTCTGGTGATGACATATCGATCCAACCGACAACACCACCAATAAAATCATATTGGGTTGCTAAATCTAGCAAAAATTCGGTTTCCTCTATAAGTGGAGCTGCTTGGACAAGTACTGTTTTGTCGATATGATGTGCTTGTAAATGAATGGCTAGATCTTCCGGTAAAAAGTCCCTATAAATCAATTTTAAATCTGGTGTTGGCCAATCATTCAGTTTGTTGTCCATTTTCCAAAAGTGTTGATGTGCATCGATTCTCATTTAATCCTTCCCCTATCAATATAATAAACACTATTTTCCAGTGAAATTCTGCCTTTAGGGTTAACAACTTAGCTCTTTCTCACCATTGAACGCGATATCCGCCAGATCTATCCAGCCTTTCTTAGAAAAATCGCGACCTTTGATCACAACTTTATTTTTATACAGTTGTACATATAACCCTTGACTTCCCTCTGCATTCACAACCGTTTCTTCACCGTTATCACCTATCCCATATGTATCATAGATGGCCCCTGTGTTGACCATTGAGAATACTTTTCGCAAATACGTTCCTGGTAGTGACAAATCCCAATGGGAATGCCCAGAAAAATAGATTGCTTGTGGGTATTGTGAAAGTATATCAATTAATTCCTTACTTTGAATAATTCCATTTTGATAATATTCTAGATCAGTCGCTGGTATCGTATTCGGAATTGGTTGATGTAAAAACACAAAAACTGGCTTTTCTGACCCACGATGTTCCTCTAATGCACTTTCTAACCAAGCCAACTGAGCCTCACTTAATACAGCAGAATCCTTTGTCGGAGCACCAATCGGTCCCCAACTTTCCGTTCCAAGAAAGATAAATGCGTAATCTTCTAGCACTTGCTTATAATACACTTGATCCAAGTTTGCAAACGACAAAAATCTCTCTATCGACGGCTGATTACCGTCATTTAGGAAATATTCATGATTGCCGATTGTAAAAAATGTACGTTTCGCATATGCATTACTTTCCAGTATTTCTTTAAGCTTCAGATAACTTTCACTTCTTCCATCACTTATCAAATCTCCATTTATGATTATTGCATCTGGATTGGGATTGATTGCATGTATATCTTGCAAGGCAAACTTTAATTTCTCATGTGACTTTTTATTATTCACTGTTAGTTGGATATCACTTATTACAAAAAACTCAATAATTGGATTTTTAGACATTTTACACCTCTTTACCATGCGTTTATTTTCCTTATCGCTTCTCGCTCTCTAAAGCGAGCTATCAATAGGTACTGCCATACCAGACCATGCTTTTTTAGATGTCCATTCTGCTTCTCCTTGCCAAAATGGATCATTCTCAGGCAATCCGAGCGGTAAAAAAACAGTTGCACATAAATATAAACTGCCAGTGGATATATAGGCTTCCCCTAATTCAGGTTGATGGCCACATAAACCGATACGGAGCCAACCAGCTTCATCAAAAGTTCCCGGCATTTCAATTATTCTCCGAATAACAGCCGTCAGCGCACATCTAATTTGGGCAGGTTGAAGATTTTCTTCCACCTTATGCTGGAGCGCCATTTGCGCTAAATGTTGAAAAGCGCCAAACCGATATGCAAGTGATCTACCAACAACCGGAAACGTCCCTTCAGGAGAAATACTACGTTCTTGAATAATAGCAAATCTCTTCGCTCTGCTAATTACACGTTCTTTCATTTCTTCCCAGTCTGCTGAATGATCAGCTAGACGCTCAATAATGTCCACCATCATCGGTTGGATGACGAAACTATTATAATAATCCATATGTAATTCTGGTCCATCTTTATACGTACCATCGCCAACATACCACTGTTCATGTTGTTTTAAGGCATAATCTATTCTCATCAGATCCCACTCTTCACCAACTTGAAATAAGGCGGTTTCAATCATAGCAGAAAATAATAACCAGTTATTAAAAAATGGTTTGCGTGTACGGGTTAATTTCAATGCTCGCACCAAGTTTGTCTGAACACGAGGTTCAAGTTTCTCATACAATTCTTTCGGAGCACGAATAATAGCATGGGCAAGAAAAGCTGTATCGACAATCGGTTGATGTCCTTCTGCAAAATTCATGTAATCCTCTGAATTGGGATCCGTTGCTGCATCTATGCAAAGTCTAGATAATTCAGCATACTTTTTTCTCGTTTGACCTTCCTTTCCAACAATTGGACCGGTTTCAAGCCA
Source organism: Lederbergia lenta NBRC 16444 (assembly GCF_001591545.1). GTDB lineage: Bacteria > Bacillota > Bacilli > Bacillales > Bacillaceae_C > Lederbergia > Lederbergia lenta. The sequence goes on along the minus strand of NZ_BCVC01000001.1, from coordinate 266,337 downwards.
TGGTGCTATACCAGATAATAGTCTAGCAAAAGCTTCTAAATGACTATACTTGTCTCTGTCTTGCATCTTTGCTTCTATTGGCATTTGCGATTTTAATCGTTTTTCAGATAACGCAAGAAGTACAGGATCTGCAATTTTACACATTGTTTGTAGCCAATATGTTCGATCATCTTTCGCTTGATCTTTTATTCTTATCATTTTTCTCACCCTTTATTAGAAATTACCTTCCTTTAAATTAGATAGGGACGATTGTATATACTTTTCCTTTTATAGCTTCAAATTCTAGAATGGAATCGCGATAACTTGTAGGCACCTCTTTCTGCTCACTTTTAACCAATAGTAGTATATCTGATCTTATCCGGCACAAACCACTTTGCTCCGCTTTCATTTCTGCTATAACCAATTTACCTGCTTGCCAATTAACAGCAATTTCAAATCCACCGCGTGCTCGCAACCCCTTCACTTCACCTTCTTGCCATACTTTAGGCAATGCAGGCAGAAAAACAATTTCCCCCAGGTGAGACTGTAACAACATTTCCGCAATGCCAGCTGTTGTTCCAAAATTGCCATCAATTTGAAAAGGCGGATGAGCGTCAAATAAATTCGTATATACAGATGTTGTCAGTAGTTGCCGTATATTCTCATAAGATCTATCCCCATCCCATAGTCGCGCCCAAAAATTAATGATCCAAGCCCGACTCCAACCTGTATGACCGCCACCATTGGATAACTTTCTTTCCAATGTACGTTTTGCCGCTTCAGCCAACCTAGGAGTATACACCGGATGGATTGCTTCTCCAGGATGCAATGCAAACAATTGGGAAATATGGCGATGTCCTGGATCTTCTTCTTCATAATCCTTGACCCATTCCATGATCTGACCATGTTTTCCTATTTGTGGTTGTGGGATTCGAGCTAATACTTTCATCACTTTCGAACGGAACACCCGATCGACCTCTAACTTTTGACTGGCTTCAAGCACTGCACGAAGAAGTGACTCTAGGATCTGAGTATCCATAGAAGGCCCCATACAAACATTACCAGGTGTTCCATCTGGAAGTATAAACGTATTTTCAGGGGAGATAGACGGACCTGTAATGAAGCGCCCTTCACTATCTTCCACAAGATAATCCAGAAAAAATTCAGTAGCTTCCTTCATTACTGGATAAGCTCGACTAGCTAGAAAACTTTCATCGCCGCCAAACCGATAATGTTCCCATAAATGTAATGACAACCAGGCTGCACCCATCGGCCAAATAGATGCGGAGAGCGGAATCCCTTCAATATGTGTTTCTCCCCATATATCGGTATTATGATGTGCCACAAACCCTCCGCAGCCATACACTTCCCGAGCTGTCACTCTACCTTTTTCTCTCATTCGGTCGAGCAAATCAAAAAGTGGTTCATGACACTCCGCAAGATTACATACTTCAGCAGGCCAATAATTCATCTGTGTATTAATATTAATCGTATATTTCGATTCCCAGGGCGGTACAAAGCTATCATTCCAAATTCCTTGCAAAGTTGCTGCCATACTACCAGGCCTTGAGCAAGAAATAAGTAAATATCGCCCATAATCAAAAAGTAATGATATTAATCCTAGATCTTCTTCCCCGTCCTGAAAACGCTTCAAGCGAACATCAGTAGGAACCGTTTGAGATTCTTCTATTATACCTACTCCAGAAAACTCTAAAGACATACGACGAAACTTTTCCTGATACTCAGCAATATGTGCTGATTTTAATTCGCTATACGATTTTTGTGAAGCGGATTCAATTTGTTCCAAACACAGCTTCTCCGGATTGTCATGGCGAAATGTGGTTGCCGCAGCAAGATACAGCGTAACTGCGTCGGCATCTTCAATGGATAAGAAATCACCAACGGTACTCACCTGACCTCCTTCATTCATCGCTTTTACTACAGCGTGAAACTCCACACCGTCACGCCCGCACTCACCAAACATCATAATTGTATCGGGTGCGATTACCTGACTTCCAAGATCAAAAGGACGACGCATCAGGTTTAAGCTAAAGTTCAATCCACCTGGCTTCTCACTTGTCAATCGAACGATGAATACTTCGTCGACTGCACTGCTGAAATATTCCCTGTAAAATCCCGAGTTGTTTAATTGATAGCTAATGCTTGCAATCGCCGTATCTAGATTTAAATCCCTTTGATAATCCTGAACAGGGCCTTCTTGACCAAGAAAATATAAATACATATCTCCAAGTGGCTGATATGGGTGTAAATATCTCGGTTGTGAGAGCATAGCCATTCTAGTTAAATGTTCTGCCTCGCGTTGCTTTCCTTCAAACAATAATTGACGTATCTTTGGTACATATTTTTTTGCATCCAAATTATTTGAATGTTTCGGCCCTCCGTACCAAACAGAATCCTCGTTCAATTGTATTTTTTCCTGCTGGATATCACCTGAAATCATCCCCCCCAATCGGCCATTACCGACAGGAAGTGCATCTACCCACTTTCGGGCAGGCTGATCATACCAAAGCCGCTTGTTTGTATGCATTTTTTCTTATCTCTCCTTGCGCCGCTATTCTCATTCAATGTTTTATCCAATCCTGCATTCAGTTAAAATTTTATCTGTTAACTTGCACCCCAAACCAGGTTCTTCAGGTAATGTGTAATAACCATTAACAACTTGAATAGGATTTTCCCATATATCTACCAGCGATTCATAGCAATATTCAACCATTGGGACATTCGATGATGCGGCAGCAAGCTGAACATGAAGCTTTTGTTGAACATTTGTATGTGGGATAACTTCAAGATTATAACAACGAGCAAGAGCAGCAACATCTAACCATTCATCAATCCCTGATAGTTTCGTAGCATCCGCTTGGACAATATCTACAGCACCCATTTCTATATAATCACGAAAATCATATTTTGTATAAATCGTTTCACCAACAGCAAGTGGTATATTGATCGAACGGGCTAATTCGGCATGGGCCTTTTTATCAAATGGATTCATCGGTTCTTCTAACCAATACACATCCAACTCCTCCAATCTATGTCCCCATACCTTTGATGTTTTTAAATCCCACACAGTATTCACATCCACCATTAGTTTAATATCATCACCAATTGCTTTCCGAACAGCTTTTACTCTGTGATAATCTTCTCGTGGGTCTGGTAAGCCTATCTTCATCTTAACTGCATCAAACCCACGTTCCACTAAGAAAGCCATATCTTTCACCAATTCACTTTCTGTCCCTTGCAACCAGCCGCCGTCTGTATTATATGCCTTTACTTTACTTTTCACTGGCCCTAAATATTTCCATAATGGCATATTAACTATCTTTAACTTAATATCCCATAAAGCTAGTTCTATAGCACAAAGACCAACACGAGTGACACCAACTTGGCCAATAAAATGATTCGTGTAATGAAGTTCCCGTAACACATTTTTATACATAAGTGGATCTTTACCAATAAGCATAGGTGCATACGTATCATCAATAATTGCTTGGACTGCCCTCGTCCCTTTCGTATAGTTCCAGTTAAAACCCCAGCCGCTAATTCCTTCATCGGTATCTATTCTGACGGCGATAAATTCAACTGATTCGAGCTTCGTTTGCGAGTCAGTAATCGCTCGTTGCTTTAATGGCACATCCAACAAATAGGTTTCTACTTTTGTAATTTTCATTTCTTTTCCTCCTCGTATGAATGCTTCATCTATTACTAATTATAGGAAAATTTGAGCAGATAAACATAGATAAAGTTAATATACATTAGCACAATACTAAGATGGTCAAAAGATTATTTGTTCTACTACCTATTAGTATGGAACTCGAAAAGCGGGTGCTCATCTTACAGCCCCGCTCAAATTTCTTTTAGTTTACTATTTTATTAGCGATTGCATTCATATAATTCGCATATTGCTTAAATGCGATATCCGGCTCTTCAATTTCTGGGCACCAAACCTTTTCCCATTCAAGGGTATAATAGCCCTCATATCCTTCGTCTTGTAAAAGTCGGTACATTCGTTCTAATGGAATATCACCTTCACCGAGCAGACAAAGTTGATACCCCCGACTTGTGTCTTCCTTTATATAAGAGTCCTTCCAATGAGTATATTTTATCCTATCACCAAGGGTTTTCCATGTGAGCTCTGGATTCTCCCCAACTGTACGGTATGGATGATGTACATCCCATAAAACAGCAAAGTAAGCGGAATCAACTCCTTGCAAAACATCACGCACATATTCGCAATTTGTCCAATCATCATGGGTTTCTAACAGCAAGGTCACTTGATATTCTTCGGCTATCTTTAGCATCTTCTGCAAATTACTAACGACTATTTCAATAGCATCCTGGCGTGCTGTCCTGCCGATCGCTCCACCAAAAACACGAATATATGGTGTATTAAACACACGGCATAATGTACCATATTGTTTTAGTTCTTCTAAATAGTTATTTAGCTCCGTTTCTGATGTAGTAAATAATCGGACTGAGCTTGAAAAACAAGGGATTTCTAAAGTTGCATCAGCAAACTTTTTCTTTGTTTCCTCTATATTCGACGAAAACTCTGGCAATGTATAAATTTCCATTTCACCTAAGTACCCACGAAAATCAACACCATCATAACCAAACTCAACTGCTTTTGTAATAATCGTGTCCATATCCCATTTCGGACACCCTAAAGTAGTAAATGCTAATTTCATATTTCCCACCCCTTCATTTACAATTCATTGCAATTATTTTGAGCTTCCATCATTACTTGGTATTAACTTTACAGAGCGCAATTTTACCGCGTTAGCTTGCCATATTTCTGTAGTCTCCAATTTCCTTTGAATTTTATCAGATGTCAATGATAAAGTGTATTGGCCACTCTTATTTATTTCTACCTGACCGAGCTTAGAGTGAATCTCCGTATAGGGATATTGACATGATTGAGATTCTTCTAAAATAATATCTTCTTTAGGAATACACTCTAGTTGTTGTTTGCCCAAGTTCAATTCAACCGTCTCATTATATTCCTTCTCCCAATCAGTTCCTGCCTTTTTAAAATTTACTAGGACAACATCAAAAGTGCCAGGATGAACAACTTTGAATCCCCATTCCGCTTTGGTAATTCTTTCGTCTATTTCCGCATGTACCAAGTCAAGTGTTATCACTCCGGATGCCTGTTGACTGAAACTTTGATCTACTTTCACTTCTCCAGCTATCTCTAGGGCAACGACAGATATGTATTGGCCTGGCAACTGCTTGGGTAGTTTTATCGTTAACGCATGATGATCACTTTCTTCATTATACACTTGATCTATATCTAGTTGTTCCTTCGTTTCATCTGCCAATATATATGATTTTATTACCTTATTCTTTAAACCATATAGTTTCAACTCACGACCAGGACAATATTTGTGGTAGAGATGGAGAAACATTTTCCCAGACCTAACCGTAATGGCTCCCCATTCAAATTCATATGGATAAGGATTTGGATTAGATTCATAAATGGCTTCACCATTTGTACTTAACCATTTCCCCACATCCCTCAATCTTTCAACTGAAGTTTCAGGGATCAGGCCTTCTGCTGTAGGCCCTACATTTAATAATAGATTACCTCCCTTACTAACAATATTAACCATCTTAAAGATGATGGATTCCGTAGTCTTCCACTCTTGATCATTATCACTGTATCCCCATGACTTGTTTAAAGTCATCGGCGTTTCCCAAGGCCGGGAATCTTCACCATACATAGGAATTTCATTATCACCTTTTGATTGATAATCTCCCATATTAGGCCAATGACTCACTCTGCTGTTAATTAAGCAATTAGGCTGAAGTTTATGGGCAATATCTATGATTTCTTTACTATCCTTTTTAGATAAACCACCTGCTGTATCAAACCATAGCAACCCTATTGGGCCATAATCAGTTAATAATTCGCGTATTTGCGGTTTAGCGAGGTTATTCCAATAATTATAAAACGACTTATTTTCTAATTGGTAATCCCATGTATTATTATAATATTCATGAACCGAATGGGGATGATGCCAATCGATCACGTGAGAGTAGTAGAAACATAGTTTAATATCTTGCTTCTGACATTCTTCCGCTAATTCTTTGAGCGGATCCCTTGCGAATGGGGTCGCATCCACGATATTAAATTTCTCTGTTTGTGAGTGGAACATTGCAAAGCCATCATGATGTTTTGCAGTAATGACGATATATTTCATTCCTGCACTTTTAGCAATACTCACCCATTCTTTCGCGTTAAATTTAAGTGGATTAAATTGTTTCGCTAATTTTTCGTACTCAGTGACTGGAATTTTTGAAGCAGCCATTGCCCATTCCCCTCTTGCCAGCACTGCATAAAGCCCCCAATGAATAAACATGCCAAACTTTGCTTCTTTCCACCATTTTAATCGCAATTCATCATCTGTATTCATTTAAATTCTCCCACTTTTTGTTTATTTCACCCATTATTTTCGTCATTTTTATTATGATAGGAAACATATAGATTGAATATTTTACTCTTTTACCGATCCGATCATGACACCTTTAACAAAATATTTTTGCAGGAATGGGTATAAAAAGAGAATAGGTAAAGTTGCAACCATAATCGTTGCATATTTAACCGTTTCCCCAACTGGATATCTATCCCCTCCTCCTACACCAGATATAAAGTTATCGGTACTGTTTGTGATCAAGATTTCTCGAAGGATAAGCTGTAATGGAAACAGTTCTCTATCACGCAAATAGATCATTGCATTAAAATAGGAATTCCAATGGCCAACACCATAAAATAAGACCATAACAGCAATAACAGGTAAGGATAGCGGCAAAATAATTTTAAATAAGATTGTGAAATCGTTAGCTCCATCCATCCTAGCCGATTCTTCCAAGCTTACTGGTATTGCCTTAAATGACGTTCTCATAATAATCAAATTCCACACACTCATTGCATTAGGAATAATAAGAGCCCATCGTGTATCCATCATGCCCAACTCGCCAATTAACAAATATGTAGGAATCAAACCGCCACTAAAGAACATTGTGAAAATAATCATCATCATAATTGGTTTCACTAACATAGCGTTACGGCGTGATAATGCATATGCCCCTAAACTTGTAAGAAAAATATTAATCGTTGTCCCTACGACAACATAAAATAATGTATTCATATACCCTACCATCACCATGGAGTTACTAAAAACCAATTCGTATGCTTTCAAAGTAAAACCAAGTGGCATATATAAGATACCTCGATTTTTAGCAAGAAGCCCCGGATCACTCACGGAAGAGAATAATACATATAAAAAAGGATAAAGAGTAACGATGATTAAAATAATCATGAATAAAACGTTTAAGTAATCAAATGTTTTTTCTCCTACACTTTGTTTCATTTTCATTGTGCCAGCCCCCTTACCATAAGCTCGTTTCACTTACTTTTGCACTTATTCGATTTGCCAAATACAGCAAGGTTAAGTTGATCACAGCGTTAAATAAACCAACTGCCGCACTAAAGCTAAAACTAGCTTCCAAAATACCCTTACGATAAACATAGGTTGAGATGACATCGGCTGTTTCATATGTCATTGGATTATACATTAATATGATTTTCTCAAATCCGACACTCATCATTGAACCTATTTGAAGAATAAGCAGGATAATAATAATTGGTGCAATTCCAGGAATCGTCACATGTAATGCTTGCTTGAAACGACTTGCACCATCAATCCTTGCAGCTTCATACAGTTCCGAGTTAATATTGGACATAGCAGCAAGATAAATAATCGAACCCCATCCTATCCCCTGCCAAATACCTGAACCAATATAAACAGTCCGGAACCATTCAGGCTTCTGCAAAAATGCAATTGGTTCTATTCCAAAAATACCTAAAAATTGATTAATTAAACCGTTTTGTGTTGTAAAATCAACTAACATACCCACTACAACAACAACCGATATAAAATGTGGTAAATAACTAACTGTTTGGACAACACGCTTAAACCACATTCTTCTTAGTTCATTTAGTAGCAACGCTAAAATAATCGGAGCTGGGAAGGCGAATATTAATTCAAATAAGTTAATCAAGAAAGTATTTTTAATTAGACGCCAAAAGTAGAAATTTTTAAAAAATTCAACGAAGTAATCTGTACCAACCCAAGGACTTGACCAAATTCCTTCTGTGATATTAAAGTCCTTAAAGGCGATTTGTACACCGTACATCGGTCCATAATGAAAAATTAAATAATACACAATAACCGGCAAAGCCATTATATAAATATATTTATTTCGCTTAATATCCTTTTTTAGTTTCTTCCAATAACTCTCTTTCTTTCCCACTATCGGGTTAACTGCAGGTCGCTGTTTTATTATCTCCATTTTTATTACCTCACTTCAACCAAAGTATCATACCAAGTTTTAAAATGTAGATGGGGTAATTACTTTTTTATAAGCAATATAATAGTTGTGTTCTATTATTAGATAAGCGCCTAGTCTAAAGGACATAAGCGCTTATCTTCCGTTTTTATCGTTTATTATATCTTTCTAATGCTGCTTGCTGTATTTCTGTTGCTTTATCAATTCCCATTGAATTGATTGTCTTAACAAAATCATCGAACTTAGAAAGTGGTTCTTCTCCCATAATAAACTTGTTAATCATCTCTGATTTGTATGTGCCAATATCATTCATAATGGAGGCATATTCAGAGCTTTCCTCTTGTGTTGGTGACACCATTGGCATAATACGTTCATTAGAACCTTTTTTCCAAGCTTCAATGGCCTCTTGTTGCTCTGGCATGCTAGTATATTGTTCTGCATATTCTTTAGCTTGGATAAAAGGCCCACTCCATCCAGCTGGAACATACATAGCAAGTCCTTCAGACATTGATTTTCCATCTGGGTTATCAGTAACAATTTCCGTATATGTTGGATAGCCATCAATCATTTCATAGCTTTCACCTTCAATACCGAAATTGAATAGTTTGAACCCTTCTTCCCCGTACTTATAATCCATCCATTTCACTGTTTCTTCGATGTTTTTGTTGGAAGTCGTTATCGCTGCCCCAACACCATTATAATTATTTTCTCCAAGATTAAATGCGGGTACCTCCCCTTTTTTAAATACAGGGTATTGTGCTCCAGTCAGTTTAAAATCTGGATTTTCTCCTTCTTTTAACTGCATATAGCGCATAATACTTGAACCTGTGTAACCCATTAACGCACCAAGTTGATCATTGGTTACTTTCGCATCTTTCAAATTATCATCTGTAGCAACATACTCTTTATCAATCAAACCTTCTTCGTACCACTTATTCATCAATGTCAAAAATTCTTTATATTCCGGTTGAATAGGACCGTATTTTACTTTACTATCTACTTGATAAAAGCCATTCGTAATTCCAAATGCCCCAACAAAAGCATTAGATGTTAGCGCATCCTTATCTATTAATAGTGGAATTTCGTCCGCTTCACCGTTTCCGTTTGGATCTTGTTCCTTAAAAGCAGTTAAAACCTTATGCCACTCATCAATCGTTTCTGGAGTTTCTAACCCAAGTTTATCCAGCCAGTCTTTTCGAAGAACCGGACCAAAGAAAGTCAAATTCACTTCATCTTGTCTTAAAAATGGGAAAGAATAGATACTCCCATCGTCTGTTGAAATCATTTTTTTCCACTCTGGATTTTCTTCCAATATCTTTTTCAGGTTTGGAGCATGTTGATCGATATAATCATTTAACCTAACAATCTTTTTATCTTTAATATATTTCTCTGGACCGCCTGGAACAGATGGCCATATTCTTTCAATCACATCAGGCAGCTCACCAGAAGCCATCATTAAATTGAATTGCTGATCCGCTTCTCCAGAAGCTGGATGTTGGAATTCAACTTTAACATCTGTCACTTCCTGCAATTTTTTATATGCGCCCATTTCGTTATAATCCTTCAATGTATCAGGTCTGTTATTTGACACCCAATAGCTCAATGTAAGAGAACCGTCATCTTTTCCACTCGATTTCTTCTCCACTTCTTTCGAACTTTTACATCCAGTTAAAGCGCTTACAACTAAAAGTAGAAATAATAACATGAATACCGATGTTTTTCTAATAGCAATCTTTTTCATATGATCTGCCCCCCTAAATTGGATAGTACACGGTAATCTGGATATGTGCTGTCCTCCTTTTACACGATTGACCCGTAGGTCTTATCATCATACTCACATATGCATTGCTTCCTGTAAATTACTCATTCTTATGATTTGCTATACAGTTTTATAATAGTTGACTATCATATTTTAATATTAACTATCTTTTATTAAGTTTTGTCTGTATGTAGCATAAAGTCCCTAGTTAGATACCGTATCTTGATCATAATATAGTAAATATTTAAAGGGCACTTTCTTAATATAGTTATTATTGAGATATGAATAATAGATAGTTTACTAGAAACAAATTCCTTGAATAGCTAATATACTAGAACAAACGATAGATATACCGAAGCAACTCTTTTTCGAACTAAAAATTACAGGTATTCATACAAAACATTCCCTCTATATTACCAATAAAAAAGTCCTTCTGTGGAAAATCCATGCCACAGAAGGACTTTTTATTTCATTCCCATTTCTTAATTAAAGAATCCGCACCAGTTTGAAGACTGTTATACGCTTCCTCTGAAATTAAATTTGCCTTTTTCTGCTGATCAAGCAATAATTTAAAACTTTCCATATGTTTGACTACCTTTTTAGCTACTTTCTGATTTTCGAATTGACCAACTGCTGTTAAATGTATTTTCAACGAACGAGGAGCGCTAACGTTCACGAAAGCTGCCTCTTCCTCAAATTTCTCTACAAGCTCCTTCATATCTTTAGTACTAATATCAGTCGGAGTATCTTTAGATGTAATAATCAGTTGCGGTTGATTTATTCCTTTTTCTTTTGAAGCAATAGAAAGATCATTAAATTGTGTATTTGGCCCCGTATTCTGTAATAGGAAGGAAATCTCTTCTTTTAAGTCAATTGACTTTATATAATGCGTGACGTCAAACTCGTACCATTGACCTGCTTGCATTATTTCCTTACTTGATAAAAGTGTCGCCTCGTCAGGCGCGTTATTCCATGTGATGGCCGGCTCCGACCAATTATTATTAGTAGCATATACACTCAGAGTTCTTTTCGGGTCTCGATTGAACCCTGAAACAAATAATCTGAGTACCACAGATTCTACATCGTTTTTGTCGATGTTGTCCACATTAAATTTGAGATATGATTTCCGAGCATATCCGGCCACATCACTTTTCACACTTAAAGAAGGATCTGCACCATAGTTGGTATTAGCATGACTTCCATTTCTGACAAATGCATCTTCACTTACAATATACAAACCTTCCATTTCCTCTACAGTGATCGAAGCGGTAGCCTTCAATTCTGGATTAGCTATACTTTTAACCGTTACAACTGCAGTACCCGCGGAAAGCGGCATTATAAAACCACTAGCATCAACTGAAATAATAGAAGAATCACTACTAGACCATTCGACATCCTTAACCCAAGCATTCTCCGGTAATACAGTTGGTTTTAAAGTAACTCCTGCATAGTTTGCAAAAAGATTTAACTCCTTTTGATCAAGCGTAATATCAGTCGGCAAAATCTCTGTAGGAAGCTCGCCCCCTTCTGGAGCGATTTTAAACTTTACCTTGTGAGAAGCCCCTAGGGAGCCTGATACATCAACTTCGATTTCGGTAAATGCCTTCATGCGTGAAACATCAACAGAATCATCTTTACTAAGAACCGATAAGCTAATTTTACCTAACTCTAACTTTATCTTACTTTGAGTATGTGTCGGATCCGATACGGAAATAGTCAATTCATCTCCTTCCTCCTTCACCATCACTGATGCCGGTCCGTAAGAACGGATAAAATCAACATGATATGGTTTGGATTCAAAAAAGTTTGCAGCTATGATTCCAAGCTTGTTTTCTTTTACAGCATGGGCACTTTCGCTGTTTTCAATGATCACGATATCTGGATCTTGAGCATATTTATCAGTTTCCTCTATATTTTTACTTGGAAGTAATACATATTCGTAATTAGCTCTTTCAGGATTTCCCCCATGATCAACCGCCAAACTTAAATAATTGCGAGTAATCTGGTCTGTTGAACCTTGGAAATTAATATCCTCCCATGCCCCTGTTCTTGATTCTCGTAAACCTAATACCGTCGAGGGCTTCGGGAAGAAATAGCCGATTGCCGAATGATCCGTGTTCCCTTCCAAATGCGCCCACTTAACAGATTTCATTTGCTCCTTCCAACCGGATTTGTTTGGTTTTGATTCTTTGTTAACTGTCAAAGCATTATCACCTTTGCGGTTCAATTGCCGATTTTCAATAATGGTTTCAGTTTTTCTATTTTCCGAACCAGTTATCCCAGAGCCAAGTGCAACAATCTCATCATCAAACATAAACCATGATTTTTTACCAGTTAAAGTACTGTTCTCAATATCAAATTCCATGCCAGCAGCTCCATATAGGCCATCTATAGATGACCCGCCGACCCATGATTTTGTACTGAGGTATGGACTCCACGATTGAACTGGTTTTCCTTCCGTTCCATCTGTTGTTGTACCTGGGAGTCGAAGCATATCTATTGTAGGCCAATAGTCATTACTAAATTGTTTCAGGTCATCATTATACAAATAGGTCATTCCATATCCAGTATACCAACCTTTAGTATTTTCATAACCGCTATGTGTCCCCATTTCGATACCGGAGATGCGGCTTGATGACATACTGATCCCCAATGCAAACTCTGGTCGTTGATGAACGACTCGATCCATTGCACCAAATATTTGATTCTTAACCAACTCACCACGAGTTTCTATACTGTCATCATTCACCACACTTTTTGCCAAAATCATATCATAAATATTTATACCTCGATAATATTCATCAAACGTCTTATCTGATTGGATCCATTCCTTTGCCATGCTTTTTAATTCTAAAGCTTGGTTTGCTGGGACTCCTTCAGCTAGACGCAATATACTCAAAGTAATACTTCGTCCCGTCGTATGATCAGATGAATTTTCCCTTGATATCGCTCGTCCCCTCACCATATCCATCATTGCACCTTTATACATCAATGGCTCAAATGAATCTTTTATCCAATTATATACATTAGCTGCATTTGGATCGGTTACGCTCCAAGGCGAGTCGTTCAACAAATATAATACATTAGCAAGTCCATTTACTAAAACAGACCCGTAACTCCCGTTATATGGAACATGATTATGTTGGATAAATGAACCATCTCGATAGAAGCCATCGCCTTTTGTTGTATACAGAAATACTTGGCTCAATGCATCTCGAGCTTCTGCAATTTTATTACTATTCTCCCCAATAATTCCGCTGATCGTAACAATTAGTGCCTTATCCGTCCGATTGGCACCTGTTTCAATCACCCCTGGAAATCGATCTCGATTAACTGAATCAGGCACAAAGCGATGAATTGCGTTAAGGTAATTTGTGATTTCCTTTTCTTGTAGATCATCATACATCAAAACGAGAAGATCTTTAAGTGCCGTCGGTGCACCTATTTCCCAATTCCACCAATTACCGTATTGTGCTTTATTTTCATTGTAATGTTTAACATACATCCATTGCATACCATCAATGATAGCATCTCTCAGTTTTGTATTTTGATAGTGTGTTGAACCTTCCATCGCATAAGCATAAGCCATATCCCTTAACCGATAATAATTGGTGGACACATCGTCTGAATTGGTAGTGCTTGTTAAGTCACTCCATAAATACGTGCGATCTTTCGATTGTTCCATTGTATCCCAGTGCCCATTTTCTTTATCATTACTAACAAGTGAAACGATTCCTTCTATATAAGTTACCATATCTGTGTCATCAGCATTATATTGATCATTGCCAGTTAAACGATTAAACCATTTTAAACGCATTTTTTCATACGCTTCGGTTTCTGTAGTTTCGTTACCCTCTGCTTCGCTTTTAATTCCTGGAAAGAATACACTTAATAATAAGATAACAGTTAACATTGCAGAGAATACTTTTTTCATGGACTCACACCCCGATTTTTAATGATAAAACGTATCTTACTTAAATATATTTCCTCTGAACAATCGTCGACCTAAATTCATGAACATCGTTGCGTAGCTAAAGAACTCCATGCCAATCTCGTTTCAGCAAACATCGGAAATCAGGTAGGGTTTCTGCCCCACCTGATTGGTAACTCCCACCTAAGTTTCGCTTTAGGTGGGTCTTTAACTTATTACACTTCATAATTAAAGAGTCAGCACCAGCCTGAGGCCTGCTAAACGCCTCTTCAGAAATTAATTCGTTTTTTTTCGGGTCAAGCAATAATTTAAAGCTATGCATGTGTTTGACAATTTTTTAGCTACTTCCTGCTCTTCATAACGAGCCACCGCTGTTAAATGTATGGGTAAAGCGCGAGTGACGTCTTCCGATAAATCTTCTTTGTATTCTTCAAACACATCAAAAAGCCATGATACACTTATGTCTTCACAGATACTAACAAACCAATCAACTGCAGCTTCAAGATCTCCTTGAGATTTGCTGATTTGCAGCGCTTCTTCTGCTGACTGGGTTGCTTGTTATAAATATTCATAAGGTTTTTCTGTATACTCGCCATTATCGTTCGATATGGTTGCGACCGTTTTTAGTAACTCTTCCATCTACCACTAATCGATTTCAGGATTAGGTGCATCCTTGTCTTCCCTTAAAAGCCAGATTTCTGATTCAGGTTTGTCCAAATGTAATGCTTCAATATCGCGGGCAGCTTCATCAGAAATATATATTCCCCATTTGGAGAAATACTCAATTAAATTCTCTCCTGATTTTGTAGAAGCTGTAATGACGAACGTATCTATCATATCCTGATTTGCTTTCGGAAGTTGTTGGTCATCCATTTCCCTGTAAGCAGTAAAAATCTCAGTGTATAGATCCCAGCCGTAGACCATTCTAAGTTGCTGGAACATGACCAATCTTTCAAAGTTTCCTATTTGTTTATAAAGCTTGTCTGGATTAGGATCCGTAACAAACTCCAAAGCTCTATCATATGAATCTTTTCCATTGGTTACATCTAGTAATCGTGATGGGTTATTAAACTTTTCATCTGTTAAAAGAGAGAATAGATTCACTGTAACCTCACTGAGATCTCCCCAGGTCCACGGTGCCTGCTGATATTCATGTCCTATTTCATGCCAAAATCCCCATGCATTATGTTTGATATATGACTCATCTACAATAGAAGAAGCATAATTCGTCGAACCATATTCAATATGTGCCATGATAGGATTTCCTGCGTGCATTAATCCTCCCTTGATTTGTTTATCCAAAACAATTCGAAATGGGATGGGATGCTTCTTATTTGGCATTTTATTATTAACGTCCAGCCCCGCGAGCTTATCATAATCTGAAATGATATCATCCCATAAGCCAGCGATGCGTTCTGGATCCTCCAACTCTAGTAAATACTCAGAAGGAAGAGTAATAATCAATTGATCAGCTTTTAATTCACCAAATGGAGCGACTGCCCCTCTAGCCTGGATTTCCTGCCACTCTTGGTCAGTTGTTTTTCCAATTTCATAATAAGGTGCTTCTATCGCGCCGCTAATTGAAAAATCAACGATCTGTTCCGGCGTATCGGTCATCATCGGAATGAAGTAAATCAAACCTCCATAAGGACTACTAATAACATTTTCCCCTGGAACAAGTTTCTTAAAATGAACGATATTAGGTACTCTTTCCCACTCAGATAATCCATTTATCTCATCATCATGTGAACCAATTTGCACACTTACGTTCTGGACACTTTTTGGTACATGAATCGTGATATCTTTACCTGGAGGAGCGTACAGACCTGTGCTTTTCCAATTTTTGCTCGGCAAGGCCCGGGCATACATAAGATCAGGATTTGTAATGTTTACAGATACTTTTTTATTATGAACAAGCTGTGCGTCCTCATATACTTTTCCTGGAAACTCATCAGCATATGGAGACTTTTCATTTCCAGCGTCAATTGTGAAGTGTGTGAATTGAAAGTTTAAAAGCGAATTACGATATGGCATGTCCACTCTTTTAATAGGAAACTCAACTTTTCCATATGAAGCGGCTTCCTCCATTGCCCATTCATAAAGAGGTGAATCCTCTGTCATTGTTTCTAGCGTTTCATTTAATACATCTAATAACAATTTTTGTTTTTTCGCGCTATCTGTTCCAGTAGGCCCCAGATTAATATCTTCATAGCCCAAGGCACCTTTCTCAATTGACTTTCCTTCTTGTAACCTATTTATAATATGGTTATCTTGAATCTCCTCTATCGTTAAATTACTTGAGGATACTGTTGGACTGGTTTTGCTGTTGAGCAACGATAAACCGAAACGATTCAATAAATTTTGTATTGCGTAATGCTGGTTAATACGGACACCTCTCCAGTTCCCGAGTTGCACCCGCTTCTCTACTGGCGTATTTCTTGTGATTCCTTCTAAATCCCCTCCATTTACCGCAACGATGATATTTCCACCTTGTTGTATATATTTTTCTAGTATCGGGAGCTCATCCTCCTTAACCGTTTCATCAATGAAAGCTACTGTATGCTTATTAGGATTTAATTCACTTCTATTCAATTTTTTAACTTTAACAATTTCGATAGGGAGGGATGGATCAACATTTAGCTTTTCAGAACTCGTGACCAACTTTAACTTTTTCTTTCCGATTAGTGCTTCTGCATATCGTCCGGTGTATTTGCTTCCGTTTCCGTTGTTTATAACCGATTCATCAGTTAGCCATAACAGAATATTCCGACTGAGCAGACTAAGCGGTTCCTCATTATTTTTAAGTGAAAAATACCTTAAGTCACCCGCCAACACAATTCTTCCTTTATCATAAGTGGCAGCTGCAATATTTGGAATAGCTTCTGGAACATTGACGACAAACGCATTTTCTCCCAAAGCTGCTACTCCTCCACTTCCGGAAATAACCGGGATTCCAGCTTCCAAATCTTTGTTAAAAAAACCATAATCACTCTCTAACGAGGAGGTTTGATAGTCCACCTCATGATCCTTAGTATTAGCTATTACTTTTTCTGTAAAAAAGAGTACCGAACTAAATAAAAGAATTGTTGAGTATGAACATAATATCTTCCTTAACATCTAATCACCTAATCTCCATATTAGTTTTAAAAAAGGAATAGTGTAAAAACCTAAGTTTCGTGTTTTTTGTTAAGGTCCCCCCTGTGATAGATTAATAATTACCACAAGGGATACCCGATTTTATTGCCACTTCTTAATCAAAGAGTCAGCACCGGCCTGAAGCCTGTTATACGCCTCTTCCGAAATTAAATCGTCTTTTTTCTGTTGATCAAGCAATAATTTAAAGCTTTTCATGTGTTTAACCACTTTTTTCGCTACTTCCTGTTCTTCGTATCGAGCCACCGCTGTTAAATGTATGTTTAAAGCACGAGTGACATCCCCCGATAAATCCTCTTTATATTCGTCAAGCACATCAATAAGCCATGATACGCCTATGTCTTTCGCCGGTACTAACCAATTAACCGCTCTTTGTAAGACTTTTACCGCCTCATCTAGATCTTCTTGAGATTTGCTGCTATGCAGCGCTTCTTCTGCTGACTTGATTGCCTGTTGTAAAGATTCATAAGATTTTTCCGTATACTCGCCATTTTCGTTTGATATGGTTACGACAGTTTTCAGTAACTCTTCTATTTCGAGCTTATCCAGTTCGGGATCAGACCTATCCTTGAATCTTACATTATGTGTTTTCCCAATAGAACCAGCTACATTGATCTCTAGCTTTACTGTGGGAGATGTCTGCAGAACGTCAACTGTCTCATCTTGACTAATGATAGAAACCTCTTTTTTATCCAATTCAATGGTAATCTTCTTTTGTTTTTGAGTTGGATCTGAAACAGCAAGCGTTAACTCTCCGTCCTCGTCCTTCACCATGACAGAGGCCGGGTTATCTGCTGTAATAATATCTACAGTTCCCGCGCTCCAGAAATTAGCCGCCGTGATTCCAAGGGTATCCTCTTTAACTGCATGTATCTCTGCAGTATCACTGAGTATGCTAACATCCGGAGTTAAACTGTACTGTTCTGTTGCAGCCGTATCTTTGTTAGGCAAAAGCACATATGAATATGTTGCGCCCGCTGGTTTAACACCATGATCAACAGCCAAACTTAAATAATTCTCTGTAACTGGTGTCTTAGATCCGCCGCTATTAATATCATTCCAAGAACCAGTTCTCGATTCACGTAAACCATATACTTCCGAATCTTTAGGGAAGTAGTAGCCAATGTCTGAATTTGAAACTTTACCTTCCAAATGGGCCCATTTGACCTGCTCTACTGTTTCCGACCAACCTAATTGGTCTGTTTTTATTTTTCCATTTATCGTTAACTGATTATCTCCATCCTCATTCAGTTGCCGATTCTCAATAATCGTTTCTACTTTAGCGTTATCTTTACTTGTAATTCCAGAACCAACAGCAACAATCTCATCATCAAACATGAACCATGATTTTTTACCTTGTAATGAGCTTCCCGTTGATTTGTCTAATGAGAAGTCTATCCCTGCTGCACCATAAATGCTATCTATGGATGATCCCCCAACCCATGTTTTTGAATTATGATAAGCCTGCCAATCCTTCAATGTTCCTATCGTACGATCAGTTGTGGTTCCGGGTAAGCGGCCACTATCGATCGTTGGCCAAAAGTTATTACTATAATGTGTGAGATCGTCATTGTATAAATATGTCATACCTACACCGGTATACCATCCTTTTTTATTTTCCGCATTTCCGTATGAAAATGCTGATATCCGGTCAGAAAACATACTTATGCCAAAACCAAATCCCTTCCGTACATGCACAACTCGATCCATACCAGCAAATACTTGGGTCTTTACCAACTCTCCCCTTGGTTCAATAGAAGAATCCGTTATAAGTGATTTAACTAAATTCATTTCATATATTGGTAGACCTGCAGCATAATTGTCCGTCAAACTATCCTTCTCTATCCATTCTTTCACCATGCGTTTGATTAATATTTCTTTTTCTTGCGGCGCCGCTTCTGCTAAACGGAGCAAACTAAGGATTGTACCTTTACCACTTTGACGATCGCGTTCATTTTCTCTCGAAATGGCTCGTCCACGAACCATATCCATCATGGCCCCCTTATAAATGAGAGATTCAAAGGAATCTGTTACCCAATTAAACACATTATTTACATTAGGATCTGTAACAGCCCACGGAGAATCTCTTAATAAATACAGCATATCTGCTGCACGGTTTACCCAAACGGATCCGTAGCTACCTGTATAAGCTATAACGGAGTGTTGGACAAGCGAACCATCCTTATACACCCCATCCCCCTGCTCTACATACCGAAATTCATCACCGATGGAATTACTTCCTTGATTAATTTTTGCACCACTTTTACCAATCACACCTCTCAGACTTACTACAAGAGCCTTATCTAACAAATTGGCTCCTGTTTCAGTAACGTTAGCATTTGCCGTCCTCTTTGTAGGATCGGGTACAAACCGATCAATCGTCCCCATATAGTTGGATATTTGCGTAGGAGTTAAATCATCGTACATGAGAACAACAATATTATTCAAAATTTGTGGTGTTCCGATTTCCCAATCCCACCAATTTCCATACTCTTGTTTACGCTCATTGTAGCGGTTATCATACATCCAATCCAAAGCTCCGATAATATCATCCCGAAGTTCTTCATCATGATATAACTTTGAACCTTTAATCGAATAAGCAAGAGCCATGTCCCTGATAATTCCGTAAGCAGTCGAGATTTGACTTGAATCTGTCTCGCTTTGCAAGAAATCCCACAGGAAATCTCGATCGACATCTTTATTTAACGTATCCCAACGACCAGTATGAGTGTCATTCGTCAAACGCTCGTTCAAGCCAGTAATATATGATGTAATATCCGAATCCTCTGGATTGTATAAATCATTACCAGTTAATTTATTGAACCAATTCAGTCGCACTTCACTGTAAGCCTGTATCGTTTCAGATGATTCAACGCTTATTTGTGTTTCACTTGTGAAGCCTCCATCACGTGTCTTCGCTTTAATTGTGACATATCCAGTATCCTTTGCCGTAACATTCCCTTGATCATCAACTGATACTACATTAGAATTTGAAGACTCCCAAAATATAGTTTTGTCGTTGGCGGTAACTGGTGTGAAAAGGGGTGTCAAAGCAACAGACTCACCTTTCTCCATTGTGATAGTACTTTCCTTCAGCGTAAAACCTGATAAGAACACCTCATCCGTCTCCTCCAAACTTACTTCATCAAACCAAGCAGTTCCCGTAGCGGTTTCCAGAAAAAGTTCGACGCGTAACCTGCGAGCATTTTTCGGGGTAGCCACATTCATTTCATGTAATGCCCAATCATTCGTACCTGTTAATTTATTTGTACTCGGTCCGTCACTTAGTTTCTTGCCTTGATTATCTAAATACTGTGTTCGGACAAACACTCCCCCCCACGAGGCTTCCACACTATCTGTTTTAATCGAAACTTTAAATTTATAATTATTTTCAGGGGTGATTGGCACATCTTGTAGAACATCTGCCCGGCTGTTTGTTGGCGCATCAATCCGGATCGACTGACTGCCCTCATGATAATCCACTTTGTCGATAGATAATTGCGGTTTCCCGCTAGGTATCCATACTTTCCATCCGTCTGGTTCCTCGTTTCCACTCCAAATATTATTTTCTGTAATATTTGTTTTCTCAAAATTGCCATTAACGACTTGATTCTCCTTCCCACCTTCCTCTGCACTCGTGATTATGTCCGGGAACAAATGCATTAATCCATAAATGAAACAAACGCCTAATAAGATACTTACTACTTTTTTCATTAGTATTCACCTCCAAATTATATCCGCAACGTTTCTAGCCCTTACCATTACTTATTTATCTTGTTAATAACATACCTCTCCATATTTCAAAAAAAGCAACGGTTTTTTATACAAAAACGTTGCTTTTTGCCGATTCTAGTTTGAGAGTTACATAGCTATTAATATAGTTAATAGGATTAATGAGTTTCTATCCGGTTATAAACAAATGAATACATGCATCGGATTCATACATCCATTATCTTTGTTCCCCAGCTGTTTGCTGTGCATTAAATGTCCATGTTAGATTTAATGAATCACCTTGAAATTCATTTTGATCTTTTTCATTATCAATAAAATTAAACTTAACAACTAAATCATCAGTAGCACCGACAGGCAAACCTTTCTCGCCAAACATCGGATAAAAAATATGTTCATTTACCGCTTCTGGTTTCATGTTTTGCAATTTGTCCAAGGTAGTTTCATAAATTACCTCATCCAACTTATCAGCATTATATAAAAACTCTACCTCTATATATTTGCCAATGTCTTCTGTATTGTCACCTTTCGCATCATTAACTGTATAAGCTGTCTCCAACAAAACCTTTCCAATATCTAAAGTACCATTATTTTGAATTTCAAAGTCACGAATAAAAGAGTCTCCAGGTTTCATGTTATCCACTTCTATTATTTGCGTTGGATTGACAGATAAATCCAACGTTCCTGCTGCAAAAGTGTTATTTGTTTCTACACTATCGCTGAAATATGCGTACGTTCCGCCTCCGATTAATGTTACCCCAAGTAAAGCAGACATTAGACCCACGCTTAATTGTTTTTTGATATTCAAAATTCTTCCCCCTCAGTTTTACATTCCTATTATTTACAGCATTTATTTTTCTTCCGTTGTCCATTTTTTCGGCGTCTCAATCATGCGTAAAGCTCGATGAATCACGAAAAACGCATGTCCAAGAAAGAATAATCCCGGTACGATCAATAAGAGCACTGCACCTAATTTCGTATTAAGAAAATGAAGCACATAACCGGCATATGGAACCGTAAAACCCGAATATTTCCCAACAATATTTTGTGCAAGCACTGGCTCCACATCCGGTTCGTTGTTATTATCTCCTTTGGTAATATACCTTTGACCATTATTTTCTACTTTCATGATGCGGTGAGTAATTAAAATATTTTCTTTTGTTTTAAACGTAATCACATCACCTTGCTTAAAATTGGCTGTCCCCTTAACTGACTCGACTAAAATGATCGAACCAGTCTTCATGTTTGGCTCCATAGAACCGGATAGAACCGTTTTTAATTGATAACCTAAAATACTTGGTTCTCCCCCTGCAGCTTTCGAAGATATCACTATGAAAACGAGGCAGACAAGCAGGATAAACAGCAAGTTTGTCACAATATTACTAATCCATCTAAGATTGGTCTTCCCTCTCAATTTCCCCGTCACCCCGATCTTCTTCTATATCTAGTTGATCAGTGCCAGTCTGCCCTTCTATCTCCTGTTTACTATCTAATTCAGCGCCAGCCTGATGATCAAGTGTATTCGCTTGATCCGGCTCCTCCGAAGTTTCCGCAAATTCATGAACATCTTGGCCGTTAAATCTTTCATTAGAGTCGCTTGTTGCCTCTTTTGTATCGTCGTCTTCTTGTTTTACATCTATATGCCCGAAGGTTTCGGCACTGTTTTGATCGTCGCTACTCTCCACATTTCCCTGAAATGCCTCTTCCTCTTTGATATCTTCATTAAATTCCCTTTCAACTAATAATGTCCCTTCTATAATTGTTGTATCATGAAACAAGGCACCAGTTGGCGTAGTTAGCTGCGAGACGATTAGCACGAGCAAATATATTAAAGTAAGTATTTTCAATCGTTTTTTTGTCCATTTTTTACACACAACGCTGTCATTCTTGGAAATGTGCTCTCTCCCCACTTCACTCCCTCCGTTTAACAATTCAATTTCTATCATCCTCAAAAGCTAATCATCCGTTTTACTGTTGATGAATTCGCATGTACCAAACCTATTACTGCAATTTATTAAAAGTAGTAGGTTATTGCCACTTCATTAACAATAAATCTGCATCGGCCTTCAGTCGTTTATATGCTCTTTCGCTAATTAACTCTTTTTCCTTCTGTTGATCTAATAATAGTTTGAAACCTTCCATATGTTTTACTAGTTTTTCATCCGCGCCCTGCTCTTCATAATGAGACACCGCAGTCAAGTGGACCTTCAATGAACGTGAAGTATTACTACCTTTAAATTCCCCCTCTTTCTCAAATTGCTCAACACTTCTAATTAGATCATTCACAGTTTCGACAGGTAGTTCTCGTAAAGTCTCAATAGGGACTGTAGGTGTTGGCAAATGAAGAGCTCTTACCTTTTCGATCGCTTCATCCGTTATACTCCAACCCCACTTTTGGTAGAAGGAGACAAGGTCATGTCCAGATACCTTGGATGTCATATAAAGTAACATATCTTTCTTTTGCTGATCCGAGGTCGGAATATCTTTGCTATCCATTTCGCGATAAGCTATATGGAGATCTGTATAAAAGTCCCATCCATATGCCAATTGCAGCTGTTTAAAGAATACTAGTTGATCCATTCCATCTATATCGGTAAATTTCTTAGAAGTGGATGAATCGGCAACAAACTCCATTGCACGGTCATAATGTGATTTTCCATCGTCGCTTGTCTGTAAAAGTCTTTGTACATCAGTAAATTTCTCTTGAATATACAGCGTATAGATATTAACAGAAACCTCTGTAATATCTCCCCATTTCCAAGCGTTTTGTTGATATTCATGACCCATTTCGTGCCAGAATCCCCACCCTCTAACTAAAGCTAGATTCGGGTCTACGACATGAGATGCCGCTGGATCAATTGGTATCATCATTGGATAACCCGCGTGCATATAGCCTGCGCTTATTTGGACATCAGCCACATAACGATGCTGTCTATCCAAACCTGTATGTGGAAGAGGTGACTTTCTATCAATCCCTACAAACGTATTATAACTTTCCGCTATTTCATCCCATTGCTCGATAAGTGCTTCCGGGTTCTCCATTGTCAATAACGATTCCTTCGGCAATGTAAAAATAACATGGTCACCAATTAGTTCTCCCCAAGGTGCTGGGTTATTCTTAACAGAATTATGCCATTCCTCATTCGTTGTCCGCCCTCTTACAAATGAAGGAGTAGAAACCGCACCACTAACATTAATGGATGTTTTTATACCTGGCTTTGCAACTTTTGGTATAAGATATATAATCCCTCCATAAGGACTTTTAATTTGGTTTGTTCCAGATTTAGCTTTTCTTCCATTGCAACAATAGGCATTCGGCTCCAAGTAGTTTTACCAGTTAATACATCCGTATGGGAACCTACTTGTACATATAAATCTTCTATACCTTCTGGCACATCAATCTCGATTGTTTCACCTGCCGGGGCATAGAGACCTGTACTAATCCAAGTACCGGGCGGGTAAGCCATGCCTAAATGGCTTAAATCTTGATAATCAAAATCAACCTCTATTTCTTTATTTCCAATGATTGTCGCGTCTGAAGATACCGGACCAGGGAAATGATCAGCATATTGCGACTTTTCTCCATTGACATCAAGTGAAGCTTCGTTCACCTGATATGCTAATAAAGCACTGGAATATGGATAATCACTTTTGACGAATGGCCAAGTTATTTCAAGCTGATGTAAATCTAACTTCATCTGTTCTAATAATGGATGTTCTTCTACTAAACTACTGACGGTTCCACTAACGACTTGTGCAATGACTTCCTTCTTTTTGGTTGCATCAGCACCTTCTGGACCGATATTAAGAGTAGCAGCATCCAATGTGCCTTTTTCTATTGCTTTTGCCTTATCAATAAGTGTTGGCACATAATAGTTTTGTATTTTCTCTAATGGCAGCAATGGTAACGTAGCTGTCTTCGTCGTTGCAATGACATTACTAAGAGATAATCCAACTTCATTAAGTAATTTTTGAATGCCATAATCAGCAATCTTTGGTTTCAGGTTTATACTAGACATCCACTCTTTTGGATGTTCCGCCATTACCCAGCCCTTTTCACCAAAGATAACCGCGCCCCCTTGCTGTACATATGCAAGTAAAGCTGTAACCTCAGCATCGGAAAGCGGTTGATGAAAATTATTCACATAAATTACTTGGTGTTTTAATGGATTTAGTTTAATTGATAAAAAATTGTCAACATGTTCAAGATTAATTGGCAAGTCAGCACTAACTGGAACTTCACGATTGGTGACTAGTGTGATTTTCCCTTTCCCATCCAATGCATCTTCGTACGTTAAATGGTCAGCATGTATTTCTTCCTTACTTGTTACCCATTTGAGGATATTACTCAAAACTGCTGTTTTATCTGGATCTGAATTCGAGAAATCAAAATACTCACTAAACCCCGCCGCAAATACTCTTCCTTCTCCATACCTTGAAGCCCCCGCAAACGGAATCGTATCAGGGTTAATTGCAACAGGAAATGCATTATTTCCGATTGCACTGATGCCACCTGCGTGGGAGCTTGAATAAGTCGGGAATCCCTTCAAACCTTTATAAAATACTTCAAGGTCCTCTCGCAATTGTTCCTGAACTGCTAAATCAACTTTTTCCAAAGTAACTGCGTATGAATGGTTTCCCATTGTAAATGGCATTGCCACACTTCCAATCAGACTTCCAGCCAACATAACTGTAACCCATTTCTTTTTCAAAAAAATTCCTCCTTTTTTTGTCAGAAGACAAATGTCATGACCAAGGAGGCAATATACTCGCTTCTTCCTTCTCTTACCTATCATTAGAATTTACTGCCTTTATATTTTAAAGCGCTTTCAAAATACTTCATTCTTACAATCCAACTGTAATTAACTTGAATTTTGATATGCTAATATCGTTAGCAACGAAACATATCCTTCCTTCACTACAGTTAGGATTGGGTTGGAGTACCGAGGATGCAGGGCTCATACTTTCTCAACGTTACTATTTTCCTAGCTGATTCTAGCATAATTATTTTCTATAGACTTCTTGTTTCCAACGGAGCTTCTCTTTTTGCATTGATATTTGATCATTTCACTTCATATATATAATATGTTTATTCATTCCTCCCCTTCCATTATTAGCCTTATGAATCACACCCCTATCCTTACATATACAGTGAGTTCTGTATATTATATTTTTTTACGATTCACTATACAGTTTTACAATTTAGGACTAACAATTATTAATATTGACTATTTTTTTTAACCTTTAACTAAATAATTTAAATTTTAAACCAATTATTCATTAGATATCTTATTTTGATCATGAAATTGTGTACGATAGTTACCAGGTGTAACTCCTTCGTATTTTTTAAATAAGCGTATTAATCCGATGTCATTGGAATAGCCTATTTGTTTGGCGATTTGTAAAATTGTTAAAGTTTCATCCGCTAGCATACTTTTTGCACAGGTCAATCGTACCTTAGCAATGTATTCCGTAATATTCTCTCCTTTATGCTTTTTAAAAAATGCAGATAAATATTGTGGTGTGATATTCATCTCCGCTGCAATCGAAGTCAAACTTAATGTATTATCAGCATAGTGCTCCTCGATATACTGAATCACATTATTCACTAAACGCTCACTTTGATTGGAACGGTTATCTTTCATATAATTACAAAGCCTTTTATAAATTTCTTTTATTTTAAAATGCATTTCCTCAACTGTCTGGCATTCAAGCAATTGTTTCACAGGATCCTGTTCCTGTTGAAAAATAGTATTATAATTAATTTTGATATCATTTAAAATCTTCAATTGGGTGTTCATTATATTAAAAAATAGGCATTTTCCAATTTGTAGTGTAATATTGCGTGATTCAAAGTTCACACTAAATAAGTTATCAAGAATCTTCTCGACATTTTTAAAATCGGCAATTTTAATAAAATTAATTAGCTGACCTTCAATTTCTGGTGGATAATAATAATCATCTTCTGCCTCATTCGTTTCAGAAAAATAGATTATTCTACTATTCCCTTTAATCATCCGATACTTTAAGGCTTGAACAGCTTCTCTATACGTTTTAACGATATTTTCCATTCCTTCATAAACATTGCCTATACCAATTGAGATAATAATATCAAGCCTTTCTTCAATTATTTCTTTTAGATTTATTGCCACTTCATCGATAGTAAACCGTGAATTTTGCGCATCATATACATTCAAGATAACTCCTAACCGTTTCTGATCTAATTCAACAATAAATCCTTTATGGTACTCATTTACAAGTTCCTCACTTATATTACTAACCATAAACCTAATAATCGCCCATTGCTTTTCAGAATCCTCTTGTGCAAAACGTCCGCAATCTTCCACATCAATTACAAAGACCGCGAATTTTTTGCTATTAAATGAGATATCCATAAATTTCAATGATTCTCGTGTAATTGTCGATTGGTCAACAAAGCCATTAATTAATCGGATGAAAAAGTTAGCCTTAATTTGCGGCGTCTGTTCTACAAGGGCATCTTTCAACTTTTTTTCAGCTTCCCAAGTGTCATTTAGCGATGCTTTAATCATATGATATTCATTTACATGTAAAACTTTATCTTCTCTTTTTTTAACGATAGAATCTACAAGATCCTTAATCGGAATATAATGACGTTTAGCAAGATAATAAGAAGCAATAAAACCACCTATCAAACAAAAGATTAATAGAGACATAGCCCATAGCTTAACGGCGTTTACCTTTTGCATTAGCAATGACTTTGGAACAATTGATATATATTTCCAGCCCGTTTTCTTTGATACAACATAAGACACAATCATATTTTTATTATCAATCTTCCGATGCAATATACCGTTCATACCGTTCAACTGAAAATCCATATTTGAGAGTTGAAGATCACTTTCTGCCGTAGTCATAATTTCATTATTCTGATTATCGAGAATATAAATATCTCCTTGATTTGCCCATTCAAGACTCTTCAAAATATTTCGGATGCCTTGTTCATTAATGAGAATAGCTAAATAACCTCTTGGATTCTTGGTCTCTCCATATGGAAGTGGCTGTAAATAAGTTATAACCGGTACAGGACTTAACGATCTCCCCTCTAATACAATCGATGAAGGGATATACCTTTGCACTTGATTCGTTGACATCATTTCCTTTTTCCAAGCATCATAATTCATTTCCTGATAGCTATAAAAATAATCATAAAAAGTTTTCAAATCCGTTTTTGCTGTTGGTGTAATGATCACTTCTTTTGATGGCAGATAAACATAATAATCATAAATAAAGGTGTTTGAGATATTATAGTTTTTAATATCCTTCATAAAATTATAATACTTCATAACATTTTCTTCATCCGTCACATTGATTTGACTTAAAATAAAATGTAGTTTTGGATTAAATGATATTTGTTCAGACAGATGCGTTATTTGTTGAAGTTCATTATCCACAACATCGCTTGTCTGCTTTAACATAGCCATATTAGAACGATCAGCATTTTCTTTAATAATGGACTCCATCCTTTTATAAAGAAAAGTCTCCACTGTGATTGGAAATAATAGAACGATTATAAAAGATAATAATAACGTGATAAATACACTTTTACGATTATATTTCTTAGGCATATTTATCCCCCCTCACATAATAATCCTCTCTCCCTTATCTAGATGATTCAGGAAAAATACCAAAACATGAAAAACTAAGAGACGCATGAAATTGTTCATGCGTCTAGTCCAAACAGTTCTAGACACTGTTCGCATTATTAGTCTTATATTGCAACTAAACCCTTTTACAGTTGCAATCCATTATTCTTAGTGAAATGCAAATCTACCATAACTGGAAAATGATCACTTGGAAATAACCCATTGACTTGGTCATTGATAATTTTAATGACTCCTATTTGCATATTCCCGCGCACTAAAATCCAATCAATTCGTTCTTCTCCACCTGTAGGATCTTTAAAATCGTTGAAAGTTCCCAAATCCTTGTTTATCCTATCAGTTGCAACATCCCAAGTATCTATGAATGTACCTTTTTCTAAAAATACCTGATGAGGCTCCGAGCCTGATTCAGTGTTAAAATCACCAGTAATAATAATCGGTAGATCTGGATTAAAAGTGCTAACTTTTTTTAGGATTAGTTCTGCACCTTTTACTCTAGCATTTACCGATATATGATCCAAATGCGTGTTCAAATGATAAAATTGTTGACCTGTTTCTATATCTTGAAAACGAATCCAGGTTACCATTCGCGTGACATCATTTCCCCATGTGCAAGAAGCAATGGTATCAGGTGTGTCAGATAACCAAAAATGATTGTATGCTAGAACTTTTAAACGATTCTTTTTGAAGAAAATCGCCATGAATTCCCCTTTGCTTCCGCCATCTCTACCCAAACCTATTGTGTCATAATCGGTAAGCATGGTATTCATATCTTGTACTTGTTCATACATGCATTCTTGGGTACCAATAATATCCGGAGTCTCACGCTCAAGCAGTTCAAGTATTAACTCTTTACGCTCCGCCCAAGAATTAGGTGGTACATCACTATTATTACGTAAATTATATGTCATTATCCGAAGGTTCTTTCTATTATCCATCGTTACAACTCCTAATTAACGAGCATTAAATTTGTTTTTGCTAAGCGCATATATCACACACGATCAAGCTTCACAGCTTTTTTTAATTCATTAGATTGATAAGCGGCTTTGACTACTTCCAATGTGCGGAGCCCATCAGTACCAGTGATCGATGGATTTCCATTGACTTTCACACAATGAATAAAATCATTGATTAAACCTTCATCCATATCTTCTGACCATGGAAGTTCCTGAATCTTTTCTTCGCTGTCATTATAATAAAGTGAATGTTGTTTGAATGCGTCCACACTTAAATTGCCTTTCGTACCGACAAAATGCATGACAACATTCCCCCATGTAGGGTAAGTTTTCGGTCTTGACCAACTTGGATCAATAGACACGATCATTCCAGATTCCAGTTCAAGTGTTACCATACCGCAATCCTCTACATCGATATCATAAAATCTTGTATCGAGTTCTGCATAGACACTTTTTACTTCATCTTTAAAGATCCAGCGAATCACATCCATAATATGAACTATATGATCTGTCGCTGATCCACCGCCTGAAAGTTCTTTCTCGATAAACCAGCCACCTGGCATTAATCCATGATTGGTAGCATTAATAGCAAGTACTTCTCCAATCGCACCACTTTGGATCGTTTCTTTCACTTTTTCCATGACTGGTGCAAATCTAACAGGATAAGCAACTTGTAAAATAACACCCTCATCTTCACACGTTTGAATCATCGCTTCTGCATCTTTTATTTCAGTTGCAAGTGGCTTTTCACATAAAATATGTTTCTTTGCCTTTGCTGCTTTTATCACTTGCTCTTTGTGATTCACATTTTCCGAGCAAATTACTACCGCTTCAATATCTGTTTCTAAAAGCTTGTCTAAATCTGCAATAAAAACGCAATTGTATTTTTCGGCCATTTCTTGCCCTCTTGCTGCATTATCATCCCAAATATAGGCTAACTCAACATCTGTATGTTTATTAAGTCC
This sequence comes from Lederbergia lenta NBRC 16444, assembly GCF_001591545.1. GTDB lineage: Bacteria > Bacillota > Bacilli > Bacillales > Bacillaceae_C > Lederbergia > Lederbergia lenta. Next base: position 235,852 of record NZ_BCVC01000001.1, on the reverse strand, counting down.
TTCTGCATAACTATGTGCATGCATATGAGCAAAGCTTATCATACCTATTTTCATTTCTCGTTTCCTCCTTTTGACAAAGTTACAGGTTGCCCCTCTTCCGCTGATTTTCTAGCAGCTTCAGCAATCCTAATTGCCTGTAACGCATCGGCAGCGGTTACAACGGAATCTGTTTTGCCAGTGAGACATTGTATAAAATGTTCCATTTGCCGTACATATGGATCTCTTCTTAACATGCTTTTTGGAAGGGTTACTTGCGACTCTTCCTCATGAATATCAAGTGTTACTGGGTTGCTATCGTCATAATTATATGTAATCATACCTATGTTGCCTGTGATTTCAAAAGAGGAGCGGAATTTAGTTTCAGCCCATGAAAGTTCAACTTGTACAATCGTTCCATCTGCTATTCTTAACGTAACAAGGCCGTATTCGATTGATTTACCAGTTGGTTCTGTATGCTTTACATGCTTAGCCATCACTCTTTGAACATCACCAAATGTAGCTTGAATCCATTCAAATTCATGAATACCTAAGTCAAGAAAAAGTCCGCCACTTCTATTTTCATCTGTATACCACTGTCTATCATTCGTTGGGTATGGTACTCCTCTAGACATACGAATAACACCAGGACGACCAATTGCACCTTTCTCAATCTGGGCTTTTGCATTTTCATATTCTGGGAAAAAACGTAGAGTGTGACCTACTAGTAATTGAACTTTATTTTGCTCACAAATATGGATCATTTCCTCTGCTTCCACACTTGTTAATGCAAGTGGTTTTTCACAAATGATATGTTTATTCGCTTCAGCAGCTAACTTTACAAATTCAACATGCGTGTCAGTTGGGGTACAAATATCAATAACATCAACAGCTGTTTCAGCAAGCAAGTCTTGAAAGCTAGTATAAGCTGTTGTTCCATATCGTCCCGCGACTTCTTGCAATTTTGATTGATCACGTGCAACGATACCGACAATCTCAACACCCTCTAATTGTGACCAAACATTTAAATGTCTTTGCCCCAACTTCCCTATTCCAATAACTGCAATTTTCATCTTATCCACCCTTTCATGACCTCTATAAAAGAAAAGAAAGCCCTTTGTATGACCTTCTTTTCTTGTGATACAACGGATATTATACTAAAGCCTAGTATTCATATATTTTCATATTCTATGAAAATAAAAGATTCCTTGCATAATCAAAAGATGCTTTTGCACCAAATCGGCATTCTTCTACACCTTCAAATTCAATTGTAACGTAACCATTAAAATCAGATTCCCTAATTAATTCAATAATTTCCGGCATCGGAAGATCACCATGGCCTACGATCGCTCCTCTTAGTTGATTGCCAAAATGGGTATTGAACCAACCACCAAATCTATTGACCTTATCTTGACGATAGTAAAAATCTTTTAAATGCACAACAGAAGCAATTGGCAAATTATTCTTCACGGCTGTTAAAGGGTTTTCATCGTAACATAAAAAATTACCGATATCTAAAGTCGTTCTAAAGTTTTCTCGATTCACTTGATGGACGATAGCTTGTACACGATCGCTGGCTTGCACATAAAAACCATGATTTTCAATACTCGTTACGATTCCTTTATCTTTTGCATAATCTGCAATTCTTTGGCAAGCTTCTACTAATTTAGGTAAATCCTTCGTAAATTGATCCAAAGTACGTTCATTTGCTTCCCGATTTGCAATATCATGCCTCATAAATTTCACACCGAGTTGATGACAAATATCAACATGTTGCTTCACTCTCTCGATTTCCTGTTCAAATTTTTCATCTGTATCACAGATGAAATTTGCACCGATTGCATAATTAGATAAATCAAGCCCAAGTGAAGCTGCTTTTTCTTTTACTTGACCAATTAATTCGGGAGTTTCAATAAAGTCATATCCCATTGGCACTAATTCAAGATGCTCACCGCCAATTTCTTTTACCCAATCCAACACATCCAAAATATCCATTTCACCTTTATGCATTGCTTGAAATAAACTGTACGAACTCATTCCTAGTTTCATAAGGTAACCTCCTTTATTATTCAAAACTTATTTCTTGTTGTTTCTCTGCTGATTCATAAATAGCTGTTAATATTTTCATCATTTCCACGCCATCATCAATCCCACCAATAGGATTCTCCCCTGTTAAGCAGCATTGAACAAAATGATTGATTTCATTTTGGAAACCTTCCCCAAAATCAAATGTTGCGTGATCAATCTGTGGAGAGCTATTAAGAATAATATCATTCGCTTCATGAACGATAGATAAATTGGGCTCTACCTCTGCTCCACCTTTATCTCCAAAAATTGTTACACTGCTTTGGTCATTTTTAATATGTAAAGAAAAACTCACATCAACCATTAGAGAAGCACCATTTTCAAAACGAATTAAAGCGTTCGCCAAATCCTCTACATCATTTTCTGGGGAATAATCCGCTGCTTTATAAAAAGATAATGATTTTATATTTGAACGATTGCCTAATTTATTGTAAGTGTTCGCACTAACGGATTTCACTTTTGGTCTTCCCATCAAATACCAAGAGAGATCAATAACATGCACTCCGATATCAATTAAAGGTCCACCACCGGAACGTGATTTATCAGAAAACCAACCGCCTGGATTTCCTAATCTTCTTAAAATCGATGCTTTTGCATAGTAAATGTCACCTAAAGTTCCTTTGTCGATAAAATCTTTTAATATCACTGCATTGGAAGCATGACGGCGAACATATCCAACCATGAACTTCTTATCACTACGCTCTGTAGCTGCTTTAATTTCTAATGCTTCCTCATGATTCATACATAATGGTTTTTCACAAAGTACATGTTTCCCAGCATCAAGTGCTGCTATCGAAATTTCTTTATGTGTATTATTCCAAGTTACAATGCTAATAGCATCTAATTCGGGATTTTTCAGCATTTCATTATAATCCGTATACACATGCGCAATATTGTATGCTTCAGCCTTTTCTTGCGCGCGTTCCTCTATTAAATCACAAATTGCAATTAACTCTACATCTGAATTCTTCTTATATGCGCCTAAATGAGCTTCCGATAATGAACCTGCACCAACAACACCAATTTTTAGTTTTTTCATTTTTCTCTCTCCCAATAATTATTATGTATTAAAACGCTTTCTTTCATATTCTATTATAGTAAAGATTGAACCATTAATATAGTAAATATTGATTAGCTATAGTTAAAAAACTTAATGTTTTTTCATTTTTTCTTTTCCTGCTAAATTTCTTACTTAATATTATTAAAGATACGGTCAGTCCTCTCATCTTGGTTTTCCGTTTCACTAGTCTACGAAAGAAAATATAAATAACTAGTCTCTTTTACTTTAAGTTTAACCTATTATATAAAGGGGTACCTTTTACTGCAACACCGCACAAGCTTAATACATATTCACTAAACATAGAATTCGACCATGAGAACCATTCTCTCGTAAAACGTTCTGGATTGTCGGCATGAAAACCTTCATGCATGAAACCTGTCCCACCATCAGTCGTTTTTAATGTTTCCAGAATTCTTTGCTTTTCTTTTTCTGATGTTGCTGACATTCCTTGAATAGATAATGCGATATGCCATACATATTGTCCTGGTGTATGTGGACTACCAATCCCTCTCGCCTTTTTCCCTTCATAATAGTAAGGATTTTCTCGACTTAAAATAAAGTTACGCGTATTTTTATATGTTTCTTGGTCATAGTCGCAATAGCCTAAATATGGCATAGATAGCAAACTTGGCACATTCGCATCATCCATTAAATTATATTTTCCTAGACCATCGACTTCGTACGCATAAATATTTCCGAAAATCGGATGTTCAAACACGCCAAACCTTTCAATCCCTTCATTAATTTCTGCTGCTAATTGCTCACATTGCGTCTGTATCACTGTATCAGCAAGTACATCTCTGCTAATTTCAGCAGCATATTTTAAAGCGACTACTGCAAACATATTAGCAGGAACTAAATATCCGTATAAACATGAATCATCACTTGGTCTAAAACCACTCCATGTCATACCTGTCTTTCCAGTTTCGCTGCCTTTTCCCGCCCTAGTAAGCGTATCGTAATATCTCCAATCATCCCGTTCGAAGGAATATGGTGATTCATTTTCATGATTCTGTTCTACTTTCCATACATGGAGTATTTTCCCTAAGGCATCTTTGAATGATTGATCAAGATGATCCGTTCGCCCAGTTGCTTTCCAGAAAAGATAGGCAAGTTGGATTGGATAGCATAATGAATCTATTTCATATTTTCTCTCCCAAACAATCGGCGACATATCTGTGTCATCTGTTTGATAACCTTGTCCATTTGCAGATTCATTGAAGGCATTTGCATATGGATCTTGATTAATATATTGAAATTGACGAGTGATCACACCTTTGATCATGTCTGCAATCACTGGATCTTCTTCCGCTGCTATTAAATATGGACGAACTTGCGCCGCTGAGTCACGTAACCACATTGCAGGAATATCGCCAGTTATCACAAAAGTCGTACCATCCTCTTGCGATTTTAGTGTTGTTTCATACGTATTAATAAAACATTGCTCAAACATTGCTAGTAATTTTTCATCTTTGGGAAACTTTTCTTTTACGATGTTAATTATATTCATTAATGATGTTGGGATCGTTAATTTATTCGTCATTTTACAATGCCTCCAAGCTACAGCCTGCTGAAATTATTTTATAAGGCAATACTCTTTTTATTGCATCGTCAATTAATGCATCATTTTCCCTGTTTCTTCTATTAACATTTACGCCTCATATTATTTCGTTTTAATCGAAATTTCATTTTTTCGATAGATACCAATAATGTTGCCAACTTTATCTGTTGCAAATAAAACCGAGCGCTCTGCTTCAAGTATAAATTCATAGCTTGCTTGATTAGTTGGATTTGTAATTTCTACCGTTGTATCATCACCAAATTCAGATACAAACACGAATAAATCGGCATCTGCTAATGATAGTTTTCTTCCATATACACCAGGATAATCTCCTTGAACCCATTCTAAATGTGAGGAAATATGCGCTTGGTCGATTGCATAATTATATAGAGCTATTAATGGCTCCGTTCTTTCATTTAATTCAATTGGTGCTGGACTCCAAATCAGTTTTCCTTTACCGACTGCATATTCTTTAACTGTATTTGGCTTTTCACTAGCTGTCGGAACTTCTTTCATTACCTCGGCGATCCGTAAATCTGGGAATGATAAGCTATGCGCTCTATTTTGGAGCATCATCATTTCTTCTCGTCTAATATTTCCTGTCACTGTTTCACCAACAAGGTGTGCTGCACGGTTCGTTTTTTCCCAAAACTCATTTATATTTAATGGGCCAGTAAACAATAGTACCGATCCTTTTTCCTCGACAATATTGAGGAGCTCATTAAATGCTGCAGTTTGAAAATTATGTGCACTTGGAACGATAATCAATTTTGGTGTATCTTGTCTGAGTGCTTCAAGATGATATTCACTTAATGCTCTGAATGGAATATTCAATTCATAAGCCATGACACGCGTTAATTTTGTCGTTGCAGAAAATGCCATTCGTCTGTTCGAAAAATCATTTGAATAAGGGAAAATGACAGCGATATCTTCCAGTTCACGTTTTTCAAAAATATGGCCAACTTCTTTCATAAATGTGCCAAAGTCATAAGATACATTTGTTTCAGGCTTTTCTGTACCATCTGCTCGTAACGTACCGATATTAGACTCATTCACATTGTCCATAAAGTAGTTAGTATTCCATATCCACTGAACGGCACCAGCACCTGCTCCTGAATATGCGTAAGCATATTTTCTTTCTAGAATATTTCTTAATTCTTCTTCACTGCGTTTGGCGATATTATTTGGTTGTTCTACATACATAATGCCAGTTTCTTGGATTAAATTAGGCTTATTCGGCGTTTTGGTGAAAATGCTATCCCAAAGGAGTTGGTCCATCATCCACCAGGAATGATTTGTTGTATAATCAACAACTTCCTCATAGAAAAACGCGGAAGGACGCTGTCCCGCAAGCGCTTCATCTTGACCAACCGTTACTAGTTGATTAGGTGTATAATGCTTGACTGTCGCTGCAAGTTCTTTTGCCCACTGATTATGCATCTCCATTGTGAACAATGTATAATCTAACCATTTTAAACCTTTTTTTCCTGAAGCCATATTTTGAATATGTGAATTAATCTCGCTTGGTGCCGGCGGGTTAATGCTAGAGAATGATGGCAGTTCAGCTGCAGTCATATTCCAGTTTTCTTGAAGTTTTGTAATTGATTCATACTTAGCTTGTAGCCATGTTTGATATGCTTGTTTTTCAAAACGATCATGATTCGTCCTTGGCCCCGCGAAAACATTTGCTGGATCGAACATAGATGGCTCATTAATGAGATCCCAATTCACATTTTTAGTTTGTTGATGACGTTGAATAATTGTACCGATAAATCTTTTTTGCGCTTCTACACTTCGTGGGTCTAGATAAGGATTTTCTCCATCCCATGTTTCTGGAGTAAATGAAAAGAAGCATAGTGTTACGTAAATATCATGTTTTTTAGCAGCTAATATAAAAGCATCAAGTGCCCTTAATACTTCTTCATTTACATGTCCATCGACAAACATCATATTACGGTACGCAAACCATGCTCCTGTACGGACATAATTGATACCTGCTTTTTTCATTTGAGCGAAATCGCGATCCCATACTGCTGGGTTCGGCAAATAAAGGAAATATCTAGAAACATCTGATGTCATATAAGTCATACCAACAATTGGAAATGGCTTGTCCCCTTTACGGAAATAATCACGATCACATGTAAGTGCTTCCCCTTGTGCTAATAAAGCGTGATCAACACCCCAAAATCCCTGCCTCATCACTATTCTTTCTTGGTTATCTGATGTACAAATACAATCGATTTCAAATAAACCTGGCTCAACAACAATATCAGGATATAATTTAGTGATATTTAAATACTGGTCAACTGTTGCTGTAAAGAGATGATGATACTTTACCTCACCTTCTTTGCTAATTGTAATTTCATATGTCCATTCTCTTTCATAACTATTAATAGACTGGTACTGCAATGAAATGACTGGTTGTTCTCCAATTTCATATGTTGCATAGTTTGTTTTTAACCACATTTCAGTTACGCCAGATGAAACAAATCCTGCTGCTCCTTCGATAAAGTCGATTCCTTTATCTTGCCAGAAACTAGCTTTCAACTGCTGGTTAATAAATACCCAACGGCCGCCTGTGAAATTTCCGCGGTAATTTTCCATTAATACGATCGGTGCAGCAATCTCCCTATTCTCAGGACTGAATCCTTTCAACAATGGATAAATTCTAGCATCCATCGGTCCATTCGAACCCATTTCACCTTTGATCGTACTTACTTTTGAAACATGTAAAATAAAATTATATGTGTCCTCAATAGTGAATAGTTCTTCAAACCCATTTAATAGCTGAATATCGTGATTTGCCTGCAAGAGCTCTACTTGTTCCGTTTTTACCGGTAGTGCTTCATGGATATTCATCTGCATATGATATGCTGTTTGTTCCCTTTCTTCCTGCCACTGACCATCAATCAGATTACATGGAATCCGAAAAGGGATACCACCAAAATGGACAATACCTTTTCCTTTTTTCAGATATTGCAATATTGTCGGCCATGCTTGTTTCGGAAAATATGGTCCATGCAAATTGATAAAACTTGTAATCTTTGGATCTTTTAAAGTATCTGCTAATTCATCCGCTGCAACCAATGTAAATAGTTTGTTCATTTTCTCTACATATGTTTTTTCGGGACGCTCCCCTGCATATGGAAAATTCTCATCATAAAACAACACAACTGTGTCCATTCTTCTCCCACCCTTTACCAAACTAAATTATACCTATCAAGCTCAACCTCTTATAAATAAAATAGTTCAATCACTGATTAGACCTATCCAGTGATTGAACTAATCTGATCATTATTAATTAGCTTCGTAACGGTCGTAGGCAGTTTGATAAACTTCTACAATCTTATCTATACCGATGTCTTTAGCTGTTTTTACATATTTATCCCAATTAGAGATTGGCTCCGCGCCTGTAATAAATTTCGCTTCCATTTGTTCTACATAGGCAACGATGTCTGCATTAATACCTGCAATTTGATCCAATTCCTCTGCTGTCAAGAATAATTGTGGCAATGCGACTTGCCCGTACTTAAGAATTTTCTCTTCTGTTTCTTTATCTCTGAATTGATCATACTCACCAGCAAGACTAGCTGCATACTCTTCATTTGTCCACATAGGAACTGGAATTCCGTATGCTGGTGTTAATGTCCCACGAATATCCTCTGCCCCTTCTTTCATTTTTCGTTTTGTTTTAGCGTCATCAGAATACTCCCACACATCACCTTCATCCAATCCATGTAAGAACGCAGCTCCTTCTGGTGAATAAGAATAATCGATCCAACGCATTGTTGCTTCTGGATATTTATTTACTTTGGAAATAGCAAATTGGTTAATACTTTGTCCAGGACTGATAGGAATCACTGGGTTATCAACGTTAGGACCGGTTACAGGTTGCATCATTGGGTGTTTCGTTCCCTCTTCAGTTCCCTTAAACGCTCCCGGACTCCAGTTTGCAAATAGACCAACTAGATTATTTTTACCTTTCGCACCTTTTTGTTCCCCTGTTTGAGAAAATGCTTCATGGTCAAACAAATCTTCTTCCCATAGTTTATTCATATATTCTAGATATTCTTTAAATTCTGGTTGGATTGCGCCGTATTTGACTTCTCCATCATACACGCCTTGTGCAAGTTCATTAATTCCAAAGAAGCCCATAAACCACTGTCTAATATCCCACATCTCTGCAGCTGTTAATGGAATTTCATCTTGCTTCCCATTACCGTTTGGATCTTCTGTTTTGATTCTTTTCAATAGTTCATACAGTTCATCAGTAGTAGTAGGTAATTCTTTCACATCCAAAGCTTCTAAGAAGTCACCGTTATACCACATTGGATGAATATTCCAAGGTAATGTGCGGTCAACAGCTGGTAATGTATAGATATGACCATCTAGCGCAGTAATTGTTTTCTTAATATCAGGATATTGTTCAAGCATTGCTTTAATATTTGGTGCATATTCATCAATTAAATCTTCTAAAGGTACTAATAAGCCTTGTTCACTGTATTTAGTGACATCACTATTCGTTAACGCCGCCGCATAGAATACATCTGGAAGCTCATTACTAGCAAAGAGTAAGTTCTTTTGTGTTTCAAAACTTTCATTTGGTGGTGTATTAAATTTAAATGCAATATTCGTTTTCTTTTCCATTTCCTGAAAAAACTTCATATCCTCCCATTTTGCGACCCCGACATTCGGTCCAAACATAGAAAGTGTGATTTTCTCATCTACAATCGGAAAACCTTCTTTTTTCACTTCAACATTTTTTGCGTTTGAATCATTTGATTTTCCTGCTTTTTCTTTAGATCCACAGGCAGCCAATACGCCAACTAACAACAAAATAACCATAAAAACTGATATACTTTTTTTCATTGTTATCCCCCTAAAATTCACATTTAAATTTATTTATTAAAACATTGATAACTGAGTTAATTTCATAATTGCTTAACCAAATCACAAACCCGTATACTCATATAAATGTGCTTTTAATCATTCGTTAATATAAAACTTTAACTTTGTTCGAACATTATAAAATGGATTCAACCAACTCTTTTCAAACCACCTCCTTAAATGAATGCATCTTCATCATCCTTTTACTGACCCGATCATAACTCCTTTAACAAAGAATCTTTGCATAAATGGATATATGACAATTAATGGAAGTGTCGCAATAATGATTACTGCATATTTGACAGTATCTGCTATGGTAGCTTTATTTTGGAGCGCTTCCACTGTAGATGCATCCATTGTCATTTCTGCACTCATTTCTTGCAGTACTAAAATTTGTCTGAGTACTAGCTGTAAAGGATATAAATCTTGATCTCTAATATAAATCAATGCGTTGAAATAACTGTTCCAATGCCCTACTCCGTAGAACAAAGCCATAACAGCGATAATTGGTGCAGACAGCGGTACGATAATCTTCAAGAATAATGTAAAGTTACCAGCCCCATCCATTCTCGCCGATTCTTCAAGTTCACCAGGTATTGTGCTTTGAAAGAATGTCCGACATACAATGACATTGTAGACCGAAGCAGCTCCTGGAAGAATCATAACCCAAATCGTATCAATGAGCCCTAAACTCTTGATCAGTAAATAGCTTGGAATTAATCCTCCACTAATGAACATTGTGACAAGCATAAGCCCCATTATAAACCCACGTCCGACAAAATCTTTCCTCGATAATGCATATGCCGCCGGGATTGTTACTAACAAATTGACTGCGGTTCCTAAAAAAGTATATATCAAGGTATTTTTATATCCAATCCAAATTTGTGGATTTTGGAAAACCATTTTATATCCTTCAAATGTTAGACCTTTCGGTAAGAGCCACATTTCTCCAGAGTTAACGAATTTTGGGCTACTGATTGAAGCACTAACAATAAAGATAATCGGATACAAAACAATGATTAACGCTAATGATAGAAATAAATAGTTAAAAACTTTAAATATTTTATCCGAATATGTATCTTTAATCATATTTTTATCTCCTTTCTTACCACAAGCTAGCTTCTGATTTCTTCCTTGCTATATAGTTTACTGTGATCAATAAGGACGCATTAATTACAGCGTTAAATATATCAACAGCAGCACCAAAGCTATATTGTCCTTCAACAAGTCCTATTCTATAAACAAACGTCGAAATTACATCGGAAGAACCCATATTTAATGCATTTTGAAGTAATAGTATTTTTTCAAAACCTACTGATAAAAAGCTTCCCACATTAAGAATGAGTAGAATAATAATTGTCGGTATGATTGCTGGTAGATTGATGTGCCATATCCTCTGCCATCTTGTTGCACCATCTATCGTAGCAGCCTCATGCTGTTCAGGGTCCACTCCCGCCAATGCTGCGAGATAAATAATCGTCCCCCACCCTGTGCTTTGCCATATTCCTGACCATACAAAAACACTTTTAAACCAACCTGGTTCGGTTAAGAATGAAATTGGCTCAAATCCCAAGGCCTGTATAAAGAAGTTAATAATTCCAGTTGATGGCGTTAAGAAAGTAATAATAATTCCTGACATAACAACAACCGAAATAAAATGAGGAGCATATGTAACAGTCTGTACAGTTCGCTTAAAAATCCCATCTTTTGCTTCATTAAGTGAAAGCGCCAATATAATTGGTATTGGGAATCCCGCTAAAAGACTGTAAAGACTAATTCCGACTGTATTCTTTATTAAGTCCCAAAAATAATATGAATTAAAAAAACGCTCAAAATGCTTAAATCCAACCCAGGGGCTTCCTAAAATCCCATCAACTGGGTTGAAGTCTTTAAATGCAATTTGTATCCCATACATTGGAAAATAGGCAAAAACAATAATATAAGCTACTAGTGGTAGTGCAAAAAGATAGAGCTGCCAGTTTTGAAAAATCATTTTTCTTTTATATGTTTTTTGTCTTCGCTTGAAATCCGGATCATTCATGTCCATATTCAACTTTTTTCTTTCCTTCTTTACATTCACTTCTCCTATTAGAGGCGAAGTAGTTGTGTCTACTATTTGTTCTTTAAGAGCACTCAAAAATCCAACCTCCCCTAACTACTATTTTTTATTGGTGTTTCTAAGTTTATATTAAAGCGCTTTCTACAACTTTGTAAATGTGTAGATTTTAAATGGATGAAAACACTTACAAGTCAATGTTTTCGCATTATTGAATGATTTACACATTGAAGTAAGATTTGACACATGTAAAAAAAACCATGTAGCTAAACACTACTACATGGTTTTTTCATAGTTGAAAAACGAATATTTAATTCTCCTTCAACTGTATATTAATTTCCTGTGTGTTCATCGAATCACTGCCAACCATTACTTTAATATTCCCAGGCTCTACTACAAATTTCATTTCGTCATTCCAAATTGCCAATTCCTCTTTTCCTATTAAAAACGTAATTGTTTTTTGTTCACCTGCTTTAAGCCAGATCTTTTTAAACCCCTTTAACTCTTTTATTCTTCTAGTCACACTGGCTTCCAAATCTTTAATATACAACTGAACCACTTCTGCACCAGCCATTTTCCCAGCGTTTGTTATATCTATTCGTACTTCCACTAATTGATTATTTTCTATTTCTTTTAGTTGTATGTCAGATCGGACAAGTCGTAGATTGCTATATTCAAATTGCGTATAACTTAAGCCATAGCCAAATGGAAATAACGGTGCAGCCGTTGTATCGATATAAAGCAATTCTCTCCCTTGATCTTTATGATTATAATAAACCGGAAGCTGTGCGGATGATCTCGGTAAAGATACAGGTAGTTTTCCACTAGGGTTCACATCTCCAAAAAGCACTTCTCCGATCGCTTGCCCGCCTTCTTCTCCAGGATACCATCCGCAAAGTATAGCATCACAATCATCCATTATGCCTGTGACCGCATGTGGTCTGCCTTGAATTAAAACGGTAATGATTGGCTTACCAGTTGCAGCGATCGCCTTCACTAATTCCCCTTGCACACCACCTAATTGTAAATCGGCTAGATCAACTCCTTCCCCACAATCCATCTCACTGGAATTCCCAGAAATAATGGCTGCACCATTCGTGTCAAATTGAATATCAAAATTACGCATGCTACTGCCACCCAATGCGAGGACAACGACATCCGCTTGTTCAGCAGCTACAATCGCTTCATCAAAGCCCGCTTTTGATTCATCCCTAATACTACATCCTTTTGCATAAATGACCTCTGATTCTGCGATATTACGTATACCTTGAAGTACTGTGATGCCTTTCTCTTTTGCTTGAACTGCTGTATAGTCTCCTAGCTGATTGTATATTTGGTTAGCATTCGGTCCAATTACAGCTATTTTTGTATTTTTGCTTAGTGGTAAGATATCTGCCTCGTTTTTCAATAACACGATAGATTCTCTTGCGACTTGTAAATTGACTTGGCGAAAAGACTCATTGCCAACTACATTTACCGATACTGTTTCATCGATAAATGGTTGATCGAATAAACCTAAAGAGAATTTTAAACGTAGTATTCTACGAACCGCTCGATCAATGAGCTCTTCCTTCGCTTTCCCGTTTCTCACTGCTTGCTTCAATGTTGTAAAAGAAGTATCCCATAAACTTAAATCTACTCCGGCTGTTAGTGCCATCGCCGCTGCCGATTCATAATCACCCGCCTGTATGACTAAGCGATCAATCGCTACCCCATCCGCCATCACAATCCCTTCATATCCCCATTCTTCTCGAAGGATTTTCGTTAATAGCTTTTCATTAGCATGGCAGGGTATCCCATCAATTTCATTATAAGCTGCCATACATCCAAGGGCACCTGCTTCTACACCTGCCTTCATGCCTGGAAGATGTATCTCACGTAATTCCCTTTCACCTATATTAGCTGGAGCAGCATTTCTCCCACCTTCACCAGACCCTTGTGCTGCAAAATGCTTCAACACCGCAATAATTTTATCCTGCTTATGTATGTCAGATCCATCTCCTTGCATCCCCTTTACAGCTGCTACTGTCATTTGGGACGCTAAATAAGGATCTTCACTATAACATTCCTCTGATCTCCCCCATCTAGGTTCACGTAATATATCCAAAGTGGATATCAGACCTAGATGAGCGCCGCGCGAACGGACTTCCGCGGCCACATGTGCATAAGCTTCTTCCATCAACTCTGGATTCCAAGTACTGCCTGCACCGATATTAGTTGGAATCATCGTTCCATCTAGTGCCTGATGGCCATGAGGACACTCTTCAGATAAAAGCACTGGAATGCCCAATCTCGTGTTTTCTTTTACATAACGCTGCACGAGATTCGCTGTTTTGGCACTTTCATGGGGAGGAATACCATTTTCAAACGTAACTTCTGACCAAGGATCTGAACGGAATAAACCGTATAATGCCCCCATCCCTTCCCCAAATGTCACTTGCTTCTTAAATTCTTCTGTTAATTTGATACCGTCTTTTGTGCGCCTATATGCATTCCAACCATACATTTTCTGATTAAGCTGTCCTACTTTTTCTTTTAGAGTCATATGGGATAGTAAATTTTCCACACGTTCATCAATAGAAAGAGAGCTATCTTTATATCTCATCTAGTCACACTCATTTCGATTTATTTTAAAAAACCAACTCAACACGCAAACATGTCGAATTGGTATGTTAACTTCATTCAGTAGAAGTCCCACACTTCTATAAGTGCTGGGATAAATGCAATTTACCTAATTCAGTGGGTGTGCAAACCCGGCTGAATTAAATCTGGACGCAATTCCGACGAGGCTTTATTGATTTTGACTCAGTCATTATTTAAACGGATTGTTTTTACTTCAAATGGTTGAAGGTCGATAACTAATTCTCCATCTTCTACTGCAAGCGTAGATATATGCTCTTCTAATAAGTTTGTTTCCTCTGCCGAATTTAATGAACCTGCTATTTGCATATTTATTTGCTCTCTACCACCACCAGATTCATAAAATCTAAGTACTAATCCACGCTTGTCTTCTGAGGGCTTAACTGTATCTAATACTCCGTGTTTCCCTCTGATTTTCACAAAACTATGTTGACTAGGTAATACACCTTCGTGATTAGTCGTCGTTAATACACTGATTGGGTGATTCAGTTCATAGCCTCGTCTTACTATATTCGCTTCCTGCCAATTTCCCTCGTGTGGATAAATAGAATATGTGAATTCGTGAAAGCCTTGGTCCGCACCCGGGTCTGGCCATTTAGGGGCGCGTAGTAATGATAGTCTTAAAACATTATCTTTTACGTCATATCCATATTTACAATCATTTAATAAGCTAACCCCATAATTTGTTTCCGAAAGGTCGGCGAAACGATGTCCACACACTTCAAATTGAGCTTGCTCCCAACTCGTATTTGTATGTGTCGCTCTTTCCACAGTCCCAAATGGAATTTCAAATGCAGCCCTATTAGTCAATACATCCACAGGAAAGGCTACTTTTAATAATTTATGTGCTTCTTTCCACTCCACTTTTGTTTCAAAGTCAATTCTCCGTGTATGGTGATAAAAGACGATATCCTGTTCTAGCATAGATTGTGATATAGACCATTTAAAACGCAAAATGTCTTTGGTCTTCCCCTTCTGAATCACAGATACAGATAATAATTTCACTTGATCTGCCTGTTGCTCTGCAAATTTCGAATCGATATCCCAAGCATCCCAATACAAAGGCCGATCATGGAAAAGTTGCAATTGATTGGCTGTTTCTCCGGATTTAACCACTTCGCGCTTTGCTTTTTTATCATATAAACGCGATATTTCTCCGCTAGCATTCCACTCCACTTGGTAAAAATCCGTTTCCCAATGACCATTAAATTCATTCGTTTCTATTTCTTTTTTTACATGATCTGCTTTTAACCAAATTGTGCAATAGCCCATCTCTGGAATACTTGGTATATATACAGACAATTCTAGTTCTTCCTCTTCAAGTCTCTGTATATCACTAGTTAATAAAGTACCATCCTCATCGTAGGCTCTTACTTCCAATAGTTCAGGCCCACCTTTAATTATGATTGTCTCTGATCTTTCCCAAGACAAACTATTAAATAATAGAACGGGTACACCATCGCCGGCAGTGTTTATTTGGCTTTCAAGTGAGTGAAGCACGTTTTCCTTCTCACCGCTACCAATCTTAAATATTTCTTGATAATCCGACTCTGACTTCACATATACATCCGGAATCGATGTACCAGGGATGATATCGTGGAATTGGTTCAATAATAATAGTTTCCATCCAGCTTCCATATTTCTAGTGTTTCCTGAAGCCCCATACAAAGAAGCAAAACTTGACCAAATTTCAGCATCGCGATATAACACTTCGGCCTTGCGATTCCAGCGTTTATTTCGTGCATGAGTTGTATAAGTCCCACGATGAAGTTCAAGATACATGTCTCCTTGCCAGGTAGGCAATGTTGGATCTGCCTTTTGAACTCCATCAAAAAATTCATGTGCGGTACTATAGACGCAGCTTGGTAATCCAGGTAGATCATCTGAGCGCTCTACATATTCAAGCATCTCTTTCGTTACACCACCACCGCCATCACCATGTCCATACAGGAGCATTTGCTCTGGATGGACTGATTTTTGTTTATAGCTATCCCAATGATCTTGGATTTCCTTCGGATGTGTATATTCATTCACTCCGTGATTAACATAAGATATAACGCTCGTTCCATCAATGCCAATCCAATTAAAAAGATCATAGGGAAAAGCATTTGTATCATTCCAATTCATTTTAGTTGTCATAAAATAATCAATGCCTGCTTTACGAAGCAGCTGTGGTAAAGATGCACAATAACCAAATGTATCTGGAAGCCACTCAATTCGCGGTTTCACTCCGAACTCTTCTTGATAAAACTTCATTCCATAAACAAGTTGCCGTACAAGCGATTCCCCAGATGGTATATTCAGATCAGGTTCCACCCACATTCCGCCAACCACTTCCCATTTTCCAGAAGCAATATGTGCTTTCACCCTCTCATAAATATCCGGATAATGTTCTTTTATAAACGCATACGCTTGCGGCTGACTTTGCGCATATCCGAATGCTGGAAATTGATCTAATAAAGTACTCATCGTGGAAAAGGTCCGACTACATTTCCGAACTGCTTCCTTTAATGGCCATAGCCAAGCTAAATCAATATGTGATTGGCCTACCATATGAATTTTCCCATGAGAATATCCATTTAACTCTGCTAATTTGTTCAATAACCTTGTTTCAATTGACTTTACCCAAGCTTGATCTTTTAGCTTCTGTTCACTTTCATTTAAGACAAGCTCAGAAGTCTCCTTTAAAGCCTTTACAATTATCGATTGCTTTAAATCGCCAACTGACATTGTTCGAGCTGTTTCAAAATAAACCTTAACCGTATATAGTAAACTCTCGACCGCAGCGTTGACACAAATTAAATCACTTTGTAGAAGGATAAGTGGAGCAGGATTATATTCTGCTGGTTCATTCTGGTGATTCAATGTATCTAGTGGCTGAGCAGCCGGATTGAACAGCTCGATTTTCAAATCATAGGCATATTTTCCATTTCTATTTTTCGGAAATGGGATATAACTGCGATTTCTATCAATCCCATGATATGGGACACCATCTATTGATAAAAGGCCTTCATGATGCGTACTCACCTCGGGTTGTCCAACTCTAAATTCTACTCCAACGGGATAATCATCCCATTCAGCTGGAACAGTAACAGACTGTTCTAAAAACATCGTTACCCCTGTAGTAATTAACTGATCTCCGACATGAATCATTTCACTTTCGGACTCTTCATAGATATATTTACTTGGTTCCTTATATTGAGCTCGTCTAGCTGCCCACGAACTAATATTTAAGGTTTCTAATCTTTGATGTCCACTTAAATATTGAATAAATCGATTAATTCTTCGCAATGTTAATAACTTCCTTTATATGTTTTTAAGAAACTGTTTATATATCTCAATTGAATCGAAATACATGTGCAATTGGAGCATGTTCTCCAAATTCTGTTTCAGGAAGTTCAATGAATATGCCCTCATTCGATGAAGTATATTTAATATTTTCAGATCCTCCGACAATATCAACACTATTCACTTGGTCTGTGTATGGAATAAAGATTTCCTGTTTAAGAGGAGAATCTTCGTTTTCATACATATAGAAGCAGTAAACGATTTCATTTTTTCGTGTGAAGGCGATGTTCTCTTTATAGTATGGCGCACACATTCTTGTTCCATATACGGCTTCTCCATATACTTTCAACCAAGCACCCATTTCTTTCATTCTAGTAACTGCACCACGAGGTAATCGACCATCTGGCTGTGCAGCGACATTTAAAGCTAAGTTTCCACCCTTGGAGATTACTTCTATTAATAATTGGATAAGTTCACGGGTAGGTTTATAATCATCCTCATAGCGGAACGAGAATGCAGATCCCATCGTGATACAACTTTCCCACGGAACATCCATCGGATTTTCCGGAACGGCTTGCTCAGGTGTAATAATATTTTCATAAGGTCCACCAATTAGACGATCAGCTGAAAGTAACCATGGCTGTTTTTCGCGTGCCTTGTCAACTAACTCACCTAGACGGATATCTTGCTTACTTCTTGGTGAGACCCAGCCAGCATCAAGCCAAAGCACTTCAACCCTGCCGTATTCTGTTAATAATTCTAACATTTGCTCATGAGTAAATTGCACAAACTCTTCCCATAGATCTGGGTGTTCTATTGGATCATAAGATGGGCCACGCCACATCTCTGTTCCTCGCTCCATACCAGGTTTCCAATATGTAGGTGTGTGCCAATCCGCTTTTGAGAAATAGGCGGCAACTGGTAAACCTTTTGCACGAAAAGCATTAAATGCATGCTTTACAATATCAGCATATTTGTGCGTATGAAAAGGGGAACTCGGATCAGTTATTTTATAATCTGTCGTCTTTGTATCCCACATGCAAAAACCATCATGATGTTTTGTAGTAAATAAAAAGTATTTAAAGCCGCCCTCTTTTGCCAATTCTGCCCATTCATCCGGCTGAAAACGGACCGGATTAAAGCTTTTATTCAAATCGAAGTACTGCTTTTTAAAAACCTCTGGATCAGACTCCCAGTCAACATCTTCCCTTGACCACTCAGCATCGTGATCACTCAATGCCCAAGACTCTACTAATCCTAATTGCGAATAAGGCCCCCAGTGCATCATAAAGCCAAGTTTTTGATCTTTAAACCATTCTATTTGCTCTAGAAGTTCGGGTTCTTCGGGTTTTACCCAACCTTTTTCATTGCTAAAGTGATGTACTCCATTCTCTACTTCTACTTTTTCTTCTTTCACTTCTGTTGCTTCGATATTATTTTCTGGCATTAAGATTCCTCCATTAACTTAATATAAGAACTTTCTCACAGTAATTTTAGGGTTACTATCATTGCTTTGTAAACATGTAAAATTCTCTCGTGTTGAAAACCCTTTCTCTCACATCTTTTTCTAAAAGACATGAACTACATACGTATGTAAAATATTACATAGTCATAGTGCCTATATACGCCACCAATAGAGTGAAGACTGACTTGACATTTTTTTTTATCTTCCCTAACATGTAGAAGACATAAATAAAAAACACTTCTTAGGAAAATTGGTGATGAATGTGATTAATACAAGAGGATTTGCTGGGCTATTTTTTGGAGTTTCAGAATGGATTTTCAGAGTTATGTATGTACATCTTCTTTGGGTAATCTTCACTATTTTAGGGTTAGGTATTTTGGGCATTATGCCCGCTACATCAGCAGTTTTTTCTGTTGTTAGAAAATGGCTTATGAAGGAAGAGGATATCTCTATCTTGCCTTTTTTTTACAAAACTTATAAAAGCTCTTGGAAAAGTTCCAATCTTATAGGGTTAGTGATGCTATTGATAGGTGGTTTTCTTTATCTAGACATTAAAATTTCTCAGGAATTCTTAAAATTTGCTCCGTTACATATATTTTTGCTAATACTTAGTTTTCTATTTTTTATGACTTGTTTATATCTCTTCCCAGTTTTTTCACACTATAATTTAAAGCCCTTACAATATATAAAACAATCATTTTTGCTTGCGCTATCTCAGCCTTTATATACTATTTCAATTTTTCTTTGGATATTATGCGCTTACATTATTTTCATTAAAATTCCTGTTGTATATTTTTTTATGGGAGCTTCCATCTTGTCTCTCCCGATCATGTGGTTTAGTTTAATGTCATTTAATAAATTGGCAAAAAAGAAAATTCAATAGTTTTTGAGAGAATATGTAACAAGGAGAAGAATTCCGCATGAAAAAAAGACCAACTTCCAGATTGCAACTATCTTATATAATTTCATACATGTTAATATTCATTGTTCCTTTCTCGATAATTTCGCTGATCTTTTATTTTAATTCAGTTAATAGTTTAAGAGAAGAGATAGAAATATCTCACATAAATAACCTAAAGAATATTAAAAATATCGTGGATGATCGGATGAAAGAGTTAAATAACATTGGCGCTCTCATTTCCTATGATCCTAAATTATCACCTTATCGAGTTAGCTTGAATCAATTTCGACCCGAAGCAATTGATGAACTTAAAAAGTACAAAGAAAACAGCGCCATTATTGATGATCTATACTTATATTATTTTAAGCAAAATGAAATTTTTTCCACTAATGGTCATATGTCAGTTAATACTTTTTTAGAGTATCAATCTAATGTGCAAATAGCAGAAAAAGATGTTTTTATGAATAATTTGAGGGATATAAACATTCCAGGTATTTCCACTTCCGTTAATATATTCGATAATAATAATCCAACCTTTCTCTACCCGCTTCCACCTGGACCAGTCAGTTCATTTGGGGTTGTCTTTATGAAGTTAGAAGATACCTTTTTTAAAAATATGATTAATAATATTTTAGGCAGTTATGAGGGCATAGTACTTATTTTTGATCAAGAAAACAAAGTCATAGCCACCTATTCCAATGAAAGTGAAAAATTGAAAGTTGCTGATGTAAAAAGCATTCTAGACAAAAACGGTACGATTAGTGAATTAAATATCAATAAAGTAAATTATTCCGTTTTAAAAGTTAAATCTGAAACAAGCCAGTGGTCCTATGTAACTGCCTTGCCTACAAAGCAATTTTTTAGCAAAGTGTCCGAATTCAAAACATTCATGCTGCTCATTTTATTATTTATAGCTATTGTTGCTACATTTCTTACAATATATATTGCACTCAGACAATATCATCCTATCGAGAAAATGCTAGATACCGTGAAACGTAAAGACACTTCCTATCCAGTCAGCAACAAAAATGAATTAGATAATATGCGGATCATTATCGAGAATCTATATGCGCAACACGAAGATTTAAACAATAAGTTTGAAAAACAAGAACCATTAGTTCGTGATCAATGCTTAATCACCCTTCTCCAGGGTCATATGAAAGCCGTTAATCAATCGAAAGAATTATTCCAGTCTCTAAACCTAACTTTTACAGGAAATTATTCCTTTGTGTTCGTTACCTCTTTTTCCAAAGAACAATTAAGCGATATTGATATGAGGGAATTGGAATTAGCATCTAGTCAATTATTGCGGAATGCAAAGTTGTATAGTGTAGAGTTAATAAATGAAAAAGTTGTTGCCTATATCATTAATGGTAACGTTTCTAAAAAGGGGGAGAATCAAAAGTTCTTATCACAATTTATGCAGCTACTGATGGCTAATGACAAGAACCTCTGCATAGGCGTTGGCAAAACATATAAAGGGAAAGAGTTTATTAATCGCTCATTTATTGAAGCATCTGCCGCTTTTGAGCATGGTATATCGAATCAAATTAGCGGTGTCATACTATTTGACGAGATTAAAGAACAGCAAGAAACAATGTGGCTACCAAAAACAGATTTACTTAAATTAACCCAAAGTTGCAAACAAGGGAATGTCGAAATTGCTACTGAAGCTGTCAAATTACTCACAACATGGCTAAGTGAAAGAAATGCACCTATTCACCTGATTAAACATATGCAATACGACATTATTAACACAATTATCAAAACTGCAAGTGAAACTGGCATTTCCATTAATTTAAAGAAGGCTAGTTATCAACTAGATGTAACATCTATCAGACAATTTGAAATTGACTTAATCGAATTAGTAAAAGAAATTTGTATAGAAATCTCCAAAAAGAAGGAAAATCAAAAAAGTCAATTACAATTTGATATCTTGAAATACATCCATGATCATTTCCAAGACTATACGCTAAGCCTTGAAAATATGGCTCAAAATTTTAATTTATCTGCATCCTATTTAAGTAGGTTTATTAAAGATGAAACGCAAAAAACATTCTCACAATATGTCTGGGAATTAAGACTCACCGAAGTGAAAAAGCAATTAACTGAGACCAACTCTCCTATTAAGCAGATAATTTCTGATGTTGGCTATATCGATGCTCCAAATTTCACCAGAAAATTTAAAAATTCAGTGGGACTAACACCTAGCGAGTATCGAAATATACACGCCAAACACAGTAAGCTGTCCTAATAAATGAATAAGCCACCAATTAATCGATGGCTTATCCATTTCTATTTAGCTTTCTATCCTTTTGAAGCGCCATTTAATTTTTCAAAGCACTTGATCAACTTGAAATTAACACAACTTATTCTAAGGAGATAATTATGTCTAATAAACAGCCTAATATACTTTTTATTTTAACGGACCAACAACGTGTCGATACCTTAAAAGCTTATGGAGGAGAAATATGTCAGACTCCAAATATTGACAGTTTAATCGAAGAAAGCATTGTTTTTAATAATGCTTATGCTAGTTGTCCTGTTTGTACACCGGCCCGTGCTTCACTGCAAACAGGATTATACCCTCACAATCATGAAATGAGGAATAATACCTCTGAACCGGGGTGTAGATATGATGAATTACCCAATACCCAAGATTTATTAAGTGCTAGGCTTAAGAAACAAAATTACAGTATTGGCTATACAGGTAAATGGCATCTCGGTTCTGGTGATGATAACGATAGATCCAGCTCCAAATCCTCTCCAACTGCTGTCGGATATGAAGGTGATAATTTCCCGGGACATGGGGCTGGCGGACATAATTATCCACAATATGCGGAATATTTAATTGAAAGAGGACTTGAGGTCAAGTTGGAAAATAAAATCACTGGCCACTACAAGGGACATTGGGCAGCTGAAGTTGTTTCTCCTGTTGAAACAACTGTGGAATACTTTTTAACAGATCGTGCCATTCATTATATAGATCAATTCCGAAAAAGACCTGCGCCCTTCTTCTTCCAATTGAACTTTTGGGGTCCCCATGAACCATATGTGGCTCCCACCAAATATTTAGACTTATATCGCAATCAATCCTTGGAACCTTGGCCAAATTTTTACGATACTTCAACGAATAAGCCTTCTATTCATAATGTCAAAAGAGCTAATTCAGCGGAATGGAAAACGTTCGAACCATATGTAAAACATTATTATGCCAATATGAGTTTAATTGACGACCAAATTGGTAGATTACTCAACTACTTAAAAGAGCACGACTTGTATGATAATACGATTATCATTTTTTCCGCTGACCACGGAGAATCTCTAGGTATTCATGGTGGATTATGTGATAAAAACTTCTTTATGTACGAGGAGACTTGTCGGATTCCACTTATCATTAAACCACAAAATAAAAGGAATCAGATGAGATATGAAGATCGTTTTGTCGGAACCTGTGATATTTACTCGAGTATACTGGATTGGGCCGGAGTTCCTGAATTGGAGGCGAGGCGCGATGGAAGATCCTTCGTACCATTTATCAACGATGAAAATGTGATTGATTGGCCAGATCATGCAGTCACTGAAGGTAATGGGCTTAGTGAATTATTATATACACAACGGATGATCAGACATGAGAATATGAAATACGTCTTTAATTGTGGTGATATCGATGAATTATACGATCTGCAAACAGATCCCTATGAACTCGTAAATCAAGTTGAAAACGTTACATATAAAAATACGCTTCGATCGATGCAAGAACTATTAGCAACATGGATGGAAAAACATCATGATCAAGTTTTAGATCAATACAGAGACTTACGTATGCGCTGATCATGAATCATTGGTATAAAATAGAAAAGAAAGGTGATTATCGTTATGAAAAAGCCCAATTTCATTATCATTTATTGTGATGATTTAGGGTATGGTGACCTAAGTTGTTACGGATCGGAACATGTAAAAACACCGCACCTCGATCAGCTAGCAGATGACGGGATAAAATTGATGAATTGGTATTCAAATTCACCAGTATGTTCGCCATCCCGTGCTGCTTTATTAACTGGCAAGTATCCTTTACGAACTGGTGTTGACAGAATACTTAGTGGTAAAAGAGGTTCTATAGGACTATCAACGGCCCATGAAACACTTGCAACTAAATTAAAATCGTTAGGATATAACACTGCTATGTTTGGTAAATGGCATTTGGGTGCTTCCTTAGAAACAGGGCCGAATGCACATGGATTTGACGAATTTTTCGGTTTTCGTGCTGGTTGTGTTGATTACTATTCACATATTTTTTATTATGAAAGTCCACCGGTGCATGATCTTTGGAATAATGATCAAGAAGTCTGGAATAACGGCGAATATTTAACAGAATTAATTTCAGATAAAGCTGTTCAATTTATTGAAAAGCAAGCACATCAAGAGCAACCGTTTTTCATGTATGTTCCTTATAATGCTCCACATTATCCAATGCACGCTCCAGAAAAATATATGGCCCGTTTTTCACATCTACCTTGGGATCGTCAAGTGATGGCTGCCATGATTGCCGCAATGGATGACGGTGTTGGTCAAATTGTTGATGCACTCAAACAAACCGGAAATTACGATGATACAGTGATTTTCTTCTCAAGTGATAATGGTCCGTCAGCAGAAGTACGCAATTGGCTTGATGGAACGGAAGATCGTTATTATGGTGGTAGTGCTGGTATATTTAGAGGTCATAAAGCTAGTTTATTTGATGGCGGTATCCGAGAGCCTGCTATATTAAGTTATCCCGCAGTCATTCCGAAGGGGCAAGTATCGGAAGAACTCGGAGTAATGATGGATATCTTCCCTACTTTTCTATCATTTGCTAAAGAGGTTTATTCGGAAGATTCATTCGATGGTAAAGATGTGGTTGAAATGCTAACCGCGGGTGGATCAAGCCCACATACGCAAGTGTATTGGGAATATAATGGGCAACTTGCTATTAGACAAGGAAAATGGAAACTCGTATTAAATGGAAATATAGATTTTGATACTAAAGCGGAAGATAGCATTCATTTATCTGATCTTGAGAAAGACCCTGCGGAACATACGAATCTGTCCGAGCAATATCCAGAGTTGATGAATCAATTAAAGGATGATCTCATACATTGGTATGAAGGGCTTAATGTTATTGACTAAAAAAAATAGTCAATACAATATATAGGGAAAACCTCCTCAGGACAATAAATGAGGAGGTTTTCCCTATCGCTAGATATTACAGAGTGCAAGTTAACGATCATATGCTTGCTGATATATTTCTAAATACCGTTCTAGTTGAAGCCCTTTAAAACCTTTGATATATTTATCCCAATCTTTATCGATATCCTGTGTACCTGTAACGAATTGCGCTAGGTTTGACTCAATATAATCGCCAATAGTCGTTTTTAATTGTGCAGCTTCACTAGAGTCTTCCAAATCGATGAATATGCTACTAGGATACGCCTCTGTTGTTCCGTAAGGCTCATAATTTTTTTTTGTTTCTTGATGTAATCGAGTCCCATATCCCCCCTCGGCTAATGGGTCCTCCGGAGCAGTAAATGATGCTCGATATTCGAATGTACGAAGGGATGGTCCAATTTGCTCCCAGCCATTATTATGAGTTTGCGCCGCCTCAACTGGTAGTTGAGTATATTTCGCCTGATTTCCATCATAATCAAGCTCTCCCTCTTCCGCTTTACGCCAGCCTTGGCCTTCTGGCCCATACTCTTGTAATAGAACTGCTTCTTCCGTAAAGAGGAAGTCTACCAATCTAATTGCTGCAATTTGTTGTTCTTCCGTAGCTTTATTTGTTAATGCAAATTGTCCACTTGTCACACTTTCCTGAACATTTGCTTGTTGTACGCCATTAGGCCCCTTTAAAGGTGGTACTGTTACATATTCTTTGTGTCTAGGAGTCTGATCATCTGTTGAAAATGCATAACTAATCAGCGCCGTTGTAATGGAGCCCATTACATTATCTGAATCACGGTTTGCGAGTTGGTTAACAGCATCGGCATTTTGAGTAAATGCTCCCATATCTATAAGCCCTTCTGAATATAATTTATTCATATATTTAAGGCCCTCTTTCCACTCATCCGTATTAGCAGCTAAAGAAACTGCATTATCCTGAACTCGTAGGTAAGTATCAGCATCATTATAGATAAATGGATTCATCAGATAGGCCGCAAAATTACCACCCCACATTGTTTCTTCAGTCGCACCAGTTAGTGGGACTTCATCGGCTTTACCATTTCCATTGGGATCTTTTTCTTTAAATGCTTTTAGTACGGTATATAATTCATCCGTAGTTGTCGGGATATCAAGCCCAACATTTTTAATCCACTTTTCATTGATCCAATATTTATTCGGATACGTACAGTGATAACATTCATTTACCATTGGAATCGAGTAAATATTTCCATCTGGAGCAGTTATGGATTGTGATAAATACTCAAGTGACTCCATTGCTTGTTTTACATTTGGCGCATATTTTTCAATTAGGTCATTTAATGGTAGAAATACACCTTGTTTACCATAACGCATTTGCTCTTCAGGTGTTAAGGCTCCATGAAGAATTACTTCTGGGTAATCCCCACTTGCAAGCATTAACTGCTTGCGGTCGTTCAATGCATCATTTGGAACAAGATCCCAATCAATGTGTATATTTGTCTTTTCCTCAAGCCACTTTGTATACAAGTTTGTTTCCATATTTTCAATGCTTGCATATTGAGGAGCAAACATCCGAAGTGTCATTGTTTCATCTACAATTGGTAATTCTCCAACTGGATTTATTGCCACCTCTTCTTTATTTCCTTTTTTTTCAGTTTCATTCCCCTTTGTCTCATTTGAACTACAAGCTACAAGCATCATCATCATTGCTAAAATACTAATAAATATAATTGCTGTCTTTTTCACAGATATTACCTCCCCTATTTTTCTCTTTCTATTCAACTAATTTTCCAAGTCTATCCTAATCCCCCCTTTCAATAGAATATTAAATTAACCTATCCCCTATCCTTTTAAAGAACCTATCATGACACCTTTTGCAAAATGCTTCTGAACAAATGGATAAATAATGAGAACAGGCACACTTGCAACAACAATTAATGCATATTTTAGTTGTTCCTTTAAACCAGACTGAGCAAGTACTTGATCCACATTTGACATCATCGAAGGGTCAATCGTATTTAAAACGAGAATTTCTCGAAGTATTAGTTGTAAAGGAAATAAGTTCGGGTCTCTAAGGAATATTAGCGCCTGAAAATAAGCATTCCAATGCCCAACAGCATACATGAGAGTCATTACTGCAAGAATTGGTTTAGACAATGGCAGAACGACACTTGTAATAAAGCGAAAATCTGTACATCCATCCATTTCTGCTGCTTCAAATAAGTCGTCTGGAATCGTCGTTTGGAAAAAGGTTCTAGCAATAATCACCTGGAATACAGCAAGTGCGCCAGGTAAAATCATTGCCCACGGTGTATTCAGTAATCCCAATGATTTTACAACTAAATAATAAGGTATGAGTCCTCCATCAAACAACATTGTAAAGACGAGGATTGCCATAATCAGGCCCCGTCCATAAACCGTCTTTCGCGATAGTGGGTACGCAATCATTATTGTTAACACAACATTGATGAGTGTACCAAGAACGGTATAGAACAGTGAGTTTCTGAAACCAATTAATATATTTGGATTGTTAAAAACTGCTTTATACCCTGCTATCGAAAAGTCCACTGGAAATAGCCATACCTTTCCTGCAATAACGGCACTTGGATGACTAAAAGAAGAACTAACGATATTTAACAAAGGCAGAAGAATAACTATTAACACAATGATTAAAAATAAATATATACTAGCGAGAAACAGACGATCAGTGTTCGATTCACGAATAACACTTCTTTTCTTAGCCATTTTTTCACCTCTTTACCATAGACTTGTTTTTGACACTCTTTTCGCTAAATAATTGACTATTACTAGTAGAATTAAATTAACTACTGAATTGAACAATCCTACTGCTGCTGAGAAACTAAAGTTCGATTCAATTAAACCTACTTTATATACATAAGTCGAAATGACTTCAGATGTCATGACATTTAATGAATTCTGCATCAGATAGATTTTCTCAAAACCGATGGCCATCATATTTCCGATATTTAAAATAAGCAAAATAACCGTTACTGGCAAAATGCTTGGTAAGTCGATGTGCAAAATCTTCTGAATTCTTGTAGCTCCATCCATTTTGGCTGCTTCATAAAATTCAGGGTTTACACCAGCTAAAGCCGCAAGATAAATAATTGCTCCATAACCTGTTTGTTGCCATACATCGGAAAATACATAGATGGTTTTAAATAGACCTGGTTCCCCCATAAAATTCCTTGGTTCGATTCCGAATAGCCCCATTATACTATTCACAATCCCAGTATTCGGAGATAACGCAACGATAATAATCGAAACCATAATAACTGTCGATATAAAATAAGGGGCATAGGTAATCATTTGCACCGATCTTTTAAATAACCCTTGGCGCACTTCATTTAAAGCGAGAGCCAATATAATTGGTGCTGGGAAACCGATAAGTAGACCGTAAAGACTAAGCCCTAATGTGTTTCCAATGATCGTCCAAAAGTGAGGTAGATTAAAAAACTGTATAAAGTATTTGAAACCAACCCAATCACTACCCCATATTCCCTTTATCACGTTGTAGTCTTTAAATGCGATCGTGCTCCCAAACATCGGAACGTATTTAAAGATGATAAGAGAAGTTAACGGGAGTAACATTAATAAATAAAGTTGCCAATGTTTCTTTGCTAATTTCCAATTTCTTTTTCTTTTTTTCTGAGCAAGAAGATGATGCGGGTTCTTCTCAAGTATTGCTTTCTCTGGTGACATTAAAGCCCCTCCTTCCTTATTGTATGTAAGGGTTTACATCTTTGATTTCACCTCACATGCCTCGTTACTTTCCGCGAGTGAATTAATCATAGCTTTTTATAAACTAAAGTGGCAACAAGCAATTTTCTTCGATCATTCATTTTTCTCTTTCCTCAGTACATTCAGTTAGACCCAATATGATAGGTTCTCTTTTTTCGTATACATGCTTTTTTCGCCAACACACTAAAACTCTTATGTGGTATATAATTACCACTCACAATTAATATATCTGAATTACAAAGTTATTCACCCATTCTGCCACTTTATCTAAAGCAAAAGAGGCAATGCCGAATGACATTACCTCTTCCCAAACAGATAACTATATGTATTATAAATATTTCTTTAACTTTCTATATTCACCTGGGGATGTTCCATATACTTTACGAAAAACCCTTGTAAAAGAATTAGCACTGATATATCCTACTTGTTCGCTAATTGCGAGAATTGTATCATTTGTAGTTTGCAAGAGTTCCTCCGCTCGCTCCATCCGAATTCTTATCAGGAAATCTACAAATTTCTCACCGAACTCTTCTTTAAATAACTTACTAATATTTTTCCCAGGCATTTCAAACACTCCACTCAAGTGATCGAGGGAAAGCTCTACATTATCGTAATTTTTTTCTATATATTCTTTGATCGTAAGAAGTACTTGGTGGTAATTCCTTGCTTGCCTAAGTACTGCAATTTTATTAGACATGCCCTCTAGGAGAGTAAATATATTCGTTTCCAGCTCTTCGATTGTATCAAATTGCTCAAGTTGAACAGCTAACCCTGGCAATACATGTTCGCTCCATCTTTTCTGTATTTCCTGCGGAAACATATGCTTTTCCCTTTCTAATTGATAGACAAAAAAGTTCATAATATTAACTAACTCCTCTTTTCGTAACTTCGTCGTACGAAGCTCTTCAAATAGCTGACGATATTGATCCTGCCAACGATCCGGGCTCATCCGATAAGCTAAAACAATCTCATGGGCAAGCTTTAAATGACTATACACATCCACCTCCGTATACGTTGCTTCGTGATAGCGAATAACTTGATCTAGTCCCCTAATCGCTTTATATGCCAGTGCATCTTCTGCTTCACGATATGCTTTGCGAAGATCTTCGGGGATTAATATTAGTCTACTAACACCAATTGTTACGGTGAGTGATGAATGCTCCCTTACTTGATTTTTATATTTAATAAAATCCTCATAAGGATCAATTGCTTCATTCACAAGCTTTGCAACCCCAACTAATCGAAACTCAGTTTCCCATCCACACCAAAGAATCGACAAACTCTCTGCATCCATTTGGAACGTAGTCTCCTCAATGTTCATTTTTAATTGCAACATTTGCTCTGGTGTCAGTTGCTTCTCCCACTTACTATATTGATCCATTTCCATTAAGAATACTACGGACGGATGAAACACTTGTGGTAATCCTATTTTCTCCATTTCTTCTTCCCAATCTAGAGAAGCTGCAGTCTTTTTCAATAGTTTTTCAAATCCATATTTCTTTCTCAACAACAAGACCTCATCCCGTTCTTGATGATACCGGTTTGATTGCTCTAACATTTGATCCAATGTATGGTCAATAAGCGTGAATTCATTCCGATGGGTAGTAATAGGTTGTCCCTGTATAGCTTCTTTTGAATACAAATGGATTTTTCCTACAAGTTGCTCCAATGGTTTATAGGCCTTTTTGGTAATATAAATAATCCATATAATACCTGTAAACACAACAATAGCAGAGATAAGTAACCATAAAGAATTGATAGATTTCATGATACGACTCAAATTACTTTGGACAAGCCCACTCTCAATCGTCCATCCTGAATAGTCTGAGGTTAATCGACTAAGGACCTGCTCTTCATCTTGATTAGCTTTTTCATTTTCAAACCCGACATCTTTTTGATCAACAAGCCGAACAAAGCTCACTTCGGGATCATACATTTCCCGAATTCCATATCTCAAACTATCGAGACTTACATTTACGACAATTAATCCTTTAGATTTACTATAAAAGGGAACAGGGCGAGTAAGCGATATCACTTCTTTTCCACTTTGATTGGAGAATTCCCTAAATAATCGACTTTCTGTCCATTTAGAAGTGTCTTTATTAATATAATCATTGATAAACGGACGATCAGCATAATCTGATACCTTTGTCATTGTGCCAAGACTTAAGACAGACTGATCATTGTAACGCACAAGATAAATAGAATCCACAATCGGATAATTAAGCTTTATTTCCTGTAGGGATTTTAGTGCCTCCAGATTTACCGGAACATTAGCCATAGCCTGCTCATTTAAAAATCGCTGAAAGCTTTCATTGATCAAGGATTCCCTTAGTACTCTATGATCAATTTCTTTTAAACTGCGATCGATATAACGGTAGGCTTGTCCAGCTAATGATTCATTAATATTTGCTGCCTCCCGCCGGCTCTGCTCATTTAATGCTTGAAAAAAGATAAGGAATAAAATAAAAATGACAATAAAAAAAACAGGCGTATAAGCCAGCAGCATACGACGAAACCAATTGTGAGTCATAAGATATATTTATCGCTCCTTTCCTCAGATTAAGACCTAGAAATAAAAATCCAGACGTATAGCCACCTAGTTTTGTATGCGCTTTCCTTAATATTTTACAACTTTTCCCTCGTAGTGTATATATGATTAAAAAACAATATATTATAAGAATTGCATATAAAAAATGCCAATACCCCTCATTGGCATTGGCACTTTTCTATAATTAATTACTTTTTTCTACTCTAAAAACAACCCATCAGGTATCTTTGCATCATATTGTTCCGGTATCGCTAAGCCAAGAGCATGGAGCACGATAGCCGCAGTATTCATATTTTTAAACCCTTCCTCTAACTGTGACTTAGGGTTAATTTCTGGTCCATGACATCCCCAGAAAATAGTCATATCTTGAGGATGATCACTACCATGAGAATAATGATGATCTCCTCCACCACCATGATCTGAGGTAGTAATGATCAAACTACTATCTAGCAATCCCGCATCCTTAATTGCTTCAATGATGACACCAACAAAACCGTCTGTCTTCGTAATACTATCCAAGTACGCTTTTGTTCCATATCCATATTGATGTCCAGCAGCATCTGGTGTATCAATTTGCACAAACATCGCCTTTAAATCTGGATTTTCACGAATATAGGCAGCCGCTGCATGAACTAATTCTTCATCAGGTTTTGATACTGCTTGATGTAGCGTTGATTGTTCAATAATCCCGTAATTAATCGGTTCCCATTCACTAAATGCAGCTAATTTACAGTCCGGCCAGGCATCCTTTATCACTTTAAAAAATGAAGGATATGGTGAGTACTCCGGATAAATCTCAGCCGCAATTAAATCATTATTTAATCCATGTTTTTCTGGCACTACACCGTGTAAAATAGAGCCCCAACACTCTGCACTAATCGTAGGATATGAAGCTTGTCCCGAATAAGTAAGCACTCCTTTCTTCAATAATTGATGGATATTCGGAGTATTCGTATCTTTGATAAAATTACCGGCACCATCTAGGCCAATCACGAATACTCGTTCTATTTTATTAGTCAAAACAACCGCTCCTTTAATTGAATCACCTACTTTGTATAGCTTCATAGGCTCTTCCTATCTATTCGATAGCGGTCTGCGATTTCCTTCCTAAAAACAACTATTTAAAACGAAGTTATATTTTCTGATCTCCTCTAAAATGAAAAAAACTGCTCCATCTCCAGAAGCAGTTTTCCCTTTATCAATCAATCATACCTATTTCTTGTAAAAACTCTTTCGCAACAATCTCTACCATCATGCCTTCATTATCTACCTTCGCGTTCATGGTTTGCATGATCGGTTCATCTATTTTCCCTTCCAATAATTGTAGGACCTCTTCCAATTCTGGATATTGTTCTAACGTATCCTCTCTTACAAGGGGAAGTGCATGATATGGTGGAAAATAAGCTCGATCATCTTCTAATACTCGCAAGTCGTATAATTGGAGTTGCCCATCGGTTGTATAGGAGTTGATGACGTCTACTTCATTTGAACCAAAGGATCTGTACATGATGCCATGGTCCATTCCTTTCACATCTTTAAATTGGATATCATACTCTTTTTGAAATCCCGGCAATCCATCTGGACGATCGATAAATTCAAATACTGCTCCGAGAATAAATTGATCAGATACTTCCGCAAAGTCACTGAATGTTACCAAGTTAAGTTCCTCTGCTCTTTTTTCATCAAGTGCAAGAGTATACGTGTTGTTAAAGCCAAAAGTATTGAAGGCAATGATTCCATCTGCACCAACAAGTTCCTTTGTTTGCGCCAATGTCTCTTCCGCATTTCCAGGCATTTCATTATAATAATTAACTACAATTGTTCCCGTGTAATCAGGTATGACTTGAATATGATCATTAAGCATCGCATTCCAGACAACGTTTGATCCACCTAGGTTTTCTTTATATATTACCTTTATATCTGTTTTCTCTTCTATTAATTGTCCCATTATATTAGATAAAATAATACTTTCTGTATTGTTTCTTGAGCCTACTGTAATCGAATCACCACTATTTAGGATACATCCAGATAAGAATACAGTAAGCATAATGATTAGTGAAAATGTATATTTTTTATATTTTATCATATTTTCTCCTTTACTTTAATCCTTCTGGAGTTGTCCAACGCTCAAGTGAACTAAGTAATATTTCCAGGATGATTGCTAATAAGGCAGCAGGGATTGCTCCTAGCAAAATCAATCCATCAATGCCACGCGTAATTCCTAAGAAGATAAAATCACCGAGCCCTCCCGCACCGATAAATGCTGCTAAAGTCGCTGTCCCCACATTGATCACGGCTGCTGTCCGAATTCCAGCCATCATTACTGGAATCGCAAGCGGCAGTTCTACCTTAAATAAGATTTGCATGTTGGTCATGCCAATACCCTTTGCCGCTTCCCTTGTTCCCTTATCTACATCCTTAATCCCCGTATACGTGTTACGAATAATTGGTAATAAAGAGTATAAGAATAGTGCAGCAATCGCTGTTTTTATACCTATTCCGAAAATTGGAATCATAAATCCGAGTAAGGCAAGACTAGGGATTGTTTGCATGACTCCTGCTCCTCCTAACACTACCGTGACGAAAGAGGGAAAGCGCGTGATCACAATACCTAAAGTAACACCGACAACAATCGCCAAAATCATCGAAAAAAAGACAAGCTGAATATGTGTAAATGTTGACATTAAAACCTCTTGCCAACGAAGTTGTGATTGTTGGATAAATTGTTCCCAAATATTTAAATTAGTCATTCCGATTCCTCCGTCTCTATCCACAGAGTAGATAATGCAGACAACAAAGATCCTCTTGTAACTACGCCAATAACCTTTTTATTTTCGTCTACAATAGGAATAATCCCATGGGGTGCATCATCCATCACAAGAATCGCATCTTTCGCTGTTGCTGAAGCCGATAAAAATGGTTCAGGTGGATACATAATTTCTTCAATTTTTGTTATCTCTTTCATTTTCGCGATGAGGTCATAGGCTGGCATAATACCTAATAAAACATCATTTTCATCTACGATAACTAAAGTATTTACTTGACGCTTACGCATGATGGAAAGTGCCCTTTCCGGAGAACGTTTAGGAAGGGATGTTAATGGTTTATCATTCATCACATCTGTTACAGGCATTAAATCAGGGTTTTGCATGATTCGATGTTTACCAATGAAGTCCTCTACAAAACCGTGGGCGGGTTCGTGTAATAGTTTCTCAGGGGTATCTAGCTGAAGTAAACTTCCGTCTTTCATAATAGCAATTCTATCACCCAATTTTAAAGCTTCATCCATATCATGGGTAACAAAAACAATCGTTTTATTAAGTTTTTGATGTAGAGAAATTAATTCTCCTTGCAACTGTTCCTTTGTAATTGGATCTAATGCACTAAATGGCTCATCCATCAAAATGACTCGAGGATTCGATGCCAACGCCCTTGCCACGCCGACACGTTGCTGTTGTCCACCTGATAACTCTTTAGGAAAGCGATGCGCATATGTTTTAGGATCAAGTCCAACCATTTCCATGAGCTCGCTTACTCTTGCTTTAATTTTTTTCTTATCCCACCCTTTTAGTTCAGGGACAATTGCAATATTTTTCTCAATCGTATAATGAGGAAAAAGTCCAATTTGTTGAATAACATAACCGATATTACGTCTAAGCTCTGCTGCGTTTAATTTTGTGATGTCTTCCCCATCGATTAAAATTTTCCCGTCTGTATGCGGTATCATCCGATTAATCATTTTCATGGTCGTTGATTTACCCGATCCACTTGGACCAATAAGTACAAGAAGCTCTCCTTCGAGAATTTCGAAATCAACTGAGTCTACTGCTTTAAAACCATCTTCGTACACTTTACTTACGTTTTCAAATTTGAGCATGTGTGCCTCCCTATAATTCTAGCTTTCTCAAAAAAAAACTTTTTCACCTTTCCCTGGATAGCCAAAGGAATCCCTTGTAAAAGAAAAAGGGTGGTGAAAAAAGCATCTACTAAAAGTATACATTCTTTACAAACTTGTTACAAAGTGCGCAATATTAACCAGGCATTGAAATTTCTTACTATTCTTACACCTCGTTTAAGAAATGATGCTATTGGTTATCATTACTCCCTCCTCCTATGTATTACTCTTGAAACCGTTCCTTTAACAGGCTAAACGAACCATATTGTTCATATCTTTTTCGTTTTATTAATAAATGTATATTTATCGTTCACAATATTAACTAACTGTTGTAGTCATGAATTTATATCCAAACCCCCTGACTGTCTTAATGTACTGTGGATTTGCTGGATCCTTTTCTAATTTACGTCGCAAATTACTAATATGCACCTTTACCGTTTGTGCTGTCCCTTCCGAATGAAAACCCCATATATGATCATATAATTGCTCAACCGTCCATACTTGATTTGGATGGCGAGCCATTAATAGCAAAAGTTGAAATTCCTTATGGAATAATTGAATTTGCTTCCCCTTTACATATAATTCACAACGATCTGTATCAATTTGCAAATCGCCATATCGGATAATAGACGTCATCATTTTTTCAGTATCTAGCCATTGATTCCTCCGAAGTATTGCTTGAATTCGCGCTTCTAATTCATGGAAATCAAATGGTTTCGTAATAAAATCATCCCCGCCAACCTTCAGTCCTTTAATACGATCTGCCGTTTCCTTTTTACAACTTACAAACACAACGGGGGCTTTTGTTTGTTGGCGAATTTGCTCACAAACTTCAAATCCATTTGAACCTGGCATCTCAATATCTAATAAAATAA
The DNA here is from genome assembly GCF_001591545.1 of Lederbergia lenta NBRC 16444. Classification (GTDB taxonomy): domain Bacteria; phylum Bacillota; class Bacilli; order Bacillales; family Bacillaceae_C; genus Lederbergia; species Lederbergia lenta. Next base: position 199,672 of record NZ_BCVC01000001.1, on the reverse strand, counting down.
TATCTATTTTTTGTGATTCAACAATTGGTAAGGCCTCTGTACCATCCTTAGCCGTTAAAACATGATATCCTTTTTTCTGTAAAAATAACTGAATAAGTTCCCGAATACCTACCTCATCTTCCACTATTAAAATAACCTTATTACTCACATATCTCCCTCCTGCTGCAATGATTTTCCCCTTATAATCGGTAAAGCTATATAAAATATGCTTCCTTTCTCTACCTTACTTTCTACCCAAATTTCTCCTTTATGTGAATGAATAATCTCCTTTGTGATAGCCAATCCAAGACCAGTTCCATTTGATTTTATTTTCGTTGAATCTGATGTTTGATAAAATCGATCAAATATAAAAGGTAAGTCAGCATCATTAATGCCTTCACCATTATCTATTACTTTTATGATTATTTTCCCGCATAAATGCCCTTCATCAACTAAATTGGAACTCTTTTGAGCTATATCGAAATCTATAGCAACAGTGATCTTCCCAATCTTTTGACTCGTATGTTTTACGGCATTCCAAGTTAGATTTGAAAAGACTTGATCCATTCTATCAATATCAATATTTAAGATAAGGCTTTCTGTCATTTCACCATATGCGATCGTTTGCCTGCTAAATTCTCTACCGCTTTGCTTAATATCCGACTCTATACTTTGTAAAACATGCTCTAACCAATCTTCTAGATGAATAGGATGAAAATGTAAACTTATTTTTTTTGACTGTAATTTCGCCAAATCAAACAAATCCTTAGTCAAACGATCTAGAAGTAATAATTTTTTGTGGATCATATCTAAATATCGCGAATTATTTTCTTCGATCAATCCTTCTCTGACTGATTGTATGTAGCTTTGAATCAACGTAATTGGAGTACCTAATTCATGGGAAATACTAGACAATAACTGTACCCGCGACTTCTCCATTTCCTTTAATTCCTGGTTAACCGTTTCTAAATTTTTGTTTGCAATTTCCAGAGCAATGGTTCTTTCATTTACCCTATGTTCAAGGAGACGATTAATTGACGTTAATTCTTTCGTTAACTGTCTTAAATCAAGTAAAGTTTTCACGCGCGATATTAACTCTTCTCTATCACATGGCTTAGTCAAATAATCATTTGCTCCAACAGCAAATGAAGTCACTTTATCAGCCATTTGATTTTTTGCTGTTAACATGAGAATCGGTAACTCCGTTAACGTATATTTTTCACGTAATAATTGGCAAACTTCAAAACCTGACATTCTCGGCATCATAATATCAAGAATAAGTAGGTCAATCTGATGTTCCTCCATCGCCTTCAGTACTTCGGGACCGTTAGTAACAGCGACCACCTCATAACTTTCTACTGAAAGTTGGTTAATAAGAACCTGCAAATTAATCAGATCATCATCGGCGACAATTATTTTAAAAACTTTTTTTTCTTTATCCATTTTAGGGGTCAATATAATTGGTGTATTTGTATTCGTAAGGTCCTTTGCAAAGTTAGGTTCATTGATTAAAGTTGCCACTTCTTCAGCATGATTATTCTGCTTAGAAATAGGGAGACTAAAATTAAATATAGATCCCCTACCCAGCTGCGATTTAACTTCTATTTTCCCCCCATGAAGTTCTACTAGGCGTTTAGTAATCGTTAGGCCTATGCCTGTTCCCCCTACATTTCTAGAAATAGAATTATCCCCTTGACGAAAGGGTTCAAATATAGTCGTAAGTTGACTTTCTGGTATTCCTTTTCCCGTATCTGACACACTAATAATCATTTTACCTTTCACTTGTTTCGCTGATAAAATTATCTCTCCTGATTCAGTATAGTTAATCGCATTACCGACTAAATTAAATAAAATTTGCTTCAATCGATTTTCATCAGCATACACATCAGGTAAATTTGCCGCTATATTATTAACCAATTTTAACTGCTTATCCTTCACGAATGATCGAAAAACAATTAAGATAACATCAACTAGTTGTGATAAACATAAAGGTTTGGATTGGATGTCCAATGCATTATGATTTAACTTTGATAAATCCAACATATCATTAACAAGATTCGTTAGCCGTTTTCCACTTGTAACTATCAATGATAATTGATTATCCATATCACTCGTTATTTTCCCAGCTGCACCAGCACGTAACCCTTCAGAAATACCGATTATGCCATATAATGGTGTGCGCAATTCATGAGAGGTGATTGCTAGAAATTCTTCTTTCAGTTCATCAGATTTTCGCAAATTATCCACTGCAAGCTTTTGATTTTCAATCGCTGCCCTTTCTGCGCTTTCTTTCTCTTTACGCATAATATTGATTTTGTCAGCTAATGCAAATGATAATAGAATTACCTCAATAGCACCGGCGATTTGCGCTGCATATTTTGTCCCATTTGTAAGGGGAAGTAATGCCGAATCTGCCAAAACAGTTATGAGCACCCCAACAAGAAAGATAACCCAAGCTAAGAAAAAATAACGAGCTTGTCGTACTCCTTTTCTTAAACACTGGTACGCAGAAGTAATAATTACAACGAGCATCAATGTCATATTGATCACCATCAAATTAAGCGCGGTAGAATAAGAGAAAAAAAGTAGAATAATAATTAAACTATTAAAACCAATTAACCAATTATATATTTTATTGAATTTAGGAAGCTTATTTTTTATATCTAAAAAGCTTCTAGCAAATAAAAGAGAGAAAATACTTCCCAACATGACAAAAAAGACGATGGAACGTAGATTCCACCAAGGAGATTCTGGCCAAATATATTGATAGGACATTCCGTTCAAAGATAGGTTCGAAAAAATGGAACAGACAATCACAAACACATAATACAAATAACTAATGTGACGTAAACTAATAAATAGAAATAGATTATATAAAGCCATCGCTATTGTTATTCCATAGAACAATCCTAGTAGGATAAACTCCATTTGTGTTTTTTCAATAAAAGCACTTGATTTCCAAATCGTTAGCGGCAGTTGCATTGCTCCTTCTGTTTCAAAGCGTAAATAGAAAATTGCCGATTCATTTGGCTTTATATCTAATTCATAGACAAAGTTACGATGAAGGAGTTCTCTATCATGGAATGGATAGATCCCACCCATCTTTCGCTCTTCAAATTTACCTTCACCATTTATGGAGTACAACTCAATTTGATTCAAAGGAGGGTAACTAATTTCCAATAGCCATTCTTTCTTTGGCGATTGATTGAAAACCTCAAATCGTGCCCAATATGCCGACTTCGTGTAACCAAAGTTGGGCATGTGATCTTTATTCCTTATAAATTCTTTATTAAATAATTCAGACGAAACATCTTCAATCGTCCATTGTTTTTGTGTATCTTCAAGCAAAAATAGCTCAGAATCAACAAATATCTTCTTTGAATTTGAAAGTATTTGAAGCTCTGTTTTTTCCTTAGCCAATGTCTCCGTTTGTAATAATTGTAATAATAAACCAAATAAAAGCATGACCATAAATACAATATTTATCCCCTTACATACTCCTTTAATCTTCATAAAGGAACCCCCTGGATTGGCAGATCTATATATTCCGAAAATTTAAAATGGTTAGTTCCTTCACATTATACCACTTTTTCTGGAATAATTAGGCATAAAGTCATATAATTCCTTAAAACAAAAACGCAATCGTCTATTTAGTGACGCACAAACTACACCTACAGGATGTGGATGCTTTTGGAAAGAGGGAACTTAAGAATAGATAAAGGGAACAAGATAAGCCACGTATAGCGATTGACGCTTGTTTAGGGTCGACAAGCATAAGATAAGAGGGACAAGAGATGTTGAATTAATCGTAGATAGAATTAGAAAGTTTGCTATAAATAAAAAACTCAACGTATTATATAAAATAATACGTTGAGTTTTTTCATCTATATATTCTGGCAATATCGCTTTCCAAACTCTAGTTGGGAATGGATATGCGGATTATTTAATCTTGAGGAATCTCTTTTTCTAATAAACTCCCTCACTTCTTCTGGACTAAATCCAATGTTCTTTGCTGCAATCATTAACGAAACCCACTCTTCATCCAAACTAGAACTTTGAACTTTTTCAATCGACTTCAATATAAAACTCCCCCAGTCATATATCTTTGAATGAAAAAATACCCCTATTATCGTTTGTAGTTCAAGTCTTGGTAAGCATATATAAATGAATACCCCCTACTTTTTCTATATATAATTTCCAGTTGTGAATGTACGATGCTAGCTAAGATGATTTTCATGTTTATTAGCTGCTACAGTTCTTTTACAAGCGGTCATTACTTATTTTAGTTACCATAGAGTTTATAATATCTGAAAAATAGTTCTTCTGTACTACTAAGTTCTCATCTTAAACACTTAAGGTTAAGCTAAGGTTAAAAAAGTAAATTTAAATTCCAAGAAAAAAAGCATAGTGAATACGATATTATAAAGTTGCGGATATACTAAAAACCGGGCATGATTCACCCGGTTCTTGTTAACTTTATGCATATTTTTCTCCCTTTTCCATTGGTGAGGAACAAAGAGGACAACTTTTATTTACTTGTATAGCCTCATCATTTGAAGTGATTCGTTGCCAAGCTATGCATGTATCTGATGTACAGATCCACGCATATACTTTACGTTTTTCTGATGCTTCTTTTACTTTTCCAGCGCGATTCTTTATTGATTTCTTTTCTTCCACACCAAAAACATGTTGAATAAAACGTGACACTTCAATTTTATTACCACGATAAAAAGCAGGCGAACTAATATAAAGTTCTTCCTTTGCGCGCGTAATAGCTACATAAGCGAGTCTTCGTTCTTCCTCCAGCAACTTAAGCTGTTCTGCTTCTGCTGTAGCTTTCAACTTTACATCCTCATACTTTTTCATATCTATCGCAGTTATATGTGGGACAATTCCCTCTGATGCACCAATGAAAAAAACAACCGGAAATTCTAATCCTTTCGCTTTATGAATGGTCATCATTTGTACAACATTGGCCCCCGGGTTCTTAGCTACCATCTTCATTTGTTCGTGTCTCTTTTTCATATCTTTAATAAAAGTAAGCATATCCTCGACTTTTTCAAAACGGCCAGCTGATGTCTCTAATTCATCTAGTTGTTCTTTAATCGATTCCTTTTGCGTTGTAACTGTTTTTTGGTCATTCGTCTCAAGATACTTATCATAAAATTGCTTACGGATTTTCCTGACTGCTACTTTCGGCTCTAATGAAGGTAGTTGCCTAATTAAGTTTCTTTTTTCTTCTATTGTTTTACGCTGATACGGCTTGAGTGTAGGCAATACTGCCATATGCTCTATTAAACTCTGTCTTGGATGACGCATTTGTTCAGCGTGTACTTGCTGCATACCAGTATCTTTCTGTATATACATTGTCGGTAAAATGATTTCAAATGCATGCCAATCAAGTGGATTTATTGCCAACTTCATATAGGCAATCACAGGACTGATTGTGCTCTGCTCATAGAAAAAGTTCCCCCCCATTCCATGATCAAAAAAGGGAATCTCTTCAAGCGCTAGCTGTTCAAATATTGCTCTACTGTTGCTCGCGGTTCGATGTAAAATAGCAATATCTCTATATTCGCAGGAACCTTCATTTACTTTCTTCATCATTTCTTCTGCAATCCACTCTGCCTCTTCATCGGTAGACCCTGGTCTTAAATATTTCGGTACCACACTACTTGTCCTTGTGGATTGCAACTGCTTTTCCATACGAATTTTATTTTGATTTATGACTGCATTTCCTAACCCTACAATCGGTGAAGTGGAGCGGTAATTAATAGTTAAAATAACTGTTTTCACATCGGGATATTGCTGATCAAAGTCCAAAATAATATCATTGCGCGCACCTTGAAATGCGTATATGGTTTGGTCATCATCACCAACTACACATAGGTTATTTTTGAGAGCTGCAATTCGTTTTATTAACTCATATTGTAATGGATTCGTATCTTGAAATTCATCCACCATTATATACTGAAATCGTTGTTGTAATGTTTGAAGCAAACCGACATCACTCTTAAGTAATGCAAATGCTTCTGTCAAAACATCGTCGAAATCCATCTTATTATTCTTCTTTTTCCAATCTTCATAATGACTAGCTAGTTGTTTTATTTGCTGATCAGCTGCTAATTCATTTGGCATATCTTCCACTGACTTTCCATTCATTTTATATAATGAAAGCAGTGACAAAACAGATTCTGGTTGTAATTCATCCGGAAAACTCAGTTCTCTCATTTTCTTTTTTAAGATGATTTGTTTAAATTTATCATTTACCAACATTTCTTGACGAAAACCTGAATGCCTTAGTATTTGTAAGAAAAAAGAGTGGAACGTCCTAACTTCTACCTTTCTTGCCTCCCGTGCATCTATACCAGGTAAAGAAGCGATACGCTCTTTCATTTCATCGGCCGCTTTTTTCGTAAATGTCATAAGTAAAAGTTGTTGTGGCGAAACCTTCTGTACATCTAGCAAATAACCAGTTCTACACACAAGTACCGATGTTTTTCCCGTACCTGCACCAGCTAATATTAAAAGTGAACCATCCACACTTCTCACTGCTTCTATTTGCGATCTATTCAATTGAATACCGCTCTTTTCCAATCCTCGAAAATAAAAAGCATCCGGTTCTGCATCTGTTACAATTTCCACACTCGTTGCTGTTTCCGCAATTGATGCAAACGGTATTTGCTTTCCGTTAGTACCCGCTGGAAACTTGAAAAAGCGAGTTTTTTCTTTTGTATTCATCATTACTTTACTCCCTGTATCATTGATAGATAATATTCGTTTTTTATAGCTTACTATCTCCAGAAAAGCTAAAAAAGGCACCAACCAGATGGTGGTTACCTTCTTCTTATTAAAAAGCTATATTCCAAGCAAATTATTTAGTTCTTACCTATTCATTCTAGCATTGTTTTTAATATTTTTCCTAAAAAGTCGATATCCGAACGCAAATCATTTAGCATATGGTACTTGATCTATCGGTTCCATACCTGTAACAACAGCAACTAAATTCTCAGCAGCTCGCATTGCCATCGCATCCCGCGTTTTAAGAGTAGCAGAACCAATATGGGGAACTGTTACGACATTTGTCATGTCTAACAAGGGGTTGTCTTTTTCAATAGGTTCTTTTTGAAAAACATCTAATCCTGCTCCATATATCTCCTTATTTTGTAACGCCTGAATAAGGGCTTTTTCATCGACAGTTTGTCCACGTGAAACGTTAATAAATATTGCTGACTTTTTCATTAACTTAAATTCGTTTTCTCCAATTAAATGATGCGTCTCTAGTGTTAATGGAGTCATCAATACAACGAAATCCGATCGTTTTAACAGCGATTCAAGATCGCTATATTCCGCCCCGAATTTTTTCTCAGCATCCGGCTTTCTACTTCGGTTATAATAAAGAACATCCATATTAAATCCGAATCTTGCTCTTTGGGCAATCGCCTCACCTATTCTACCCATACCGATAATGCCAATTGTTGATCTATGTACATCAAGGCCATAAAACATTTCATCATCTTTTGTTGGCTCCCATTTTCTATCTTTAATGAAGCCGTCCAACTCCGTAATTCTTCTGGCCGTAGCGAGAATAAGGGCAAATGCCAAATCAGCAACAGTTTCATCCAATACATAAGGTGTATTCGTACCGATTACACTTCTTTGTTTCATTGCTTCTAAATCAAAATTATTATAACCAACGGACATATTACTCACAACTTTTAAATTCGGTCCATGCTCGAGTAACTCCGCATCAATCTTACCACCACTCGTAAATAAACCATCTACATCGGCTATTTTTTGAAAAAGTACTTCCCTAGGAATTGGACCTTCTTCTTCCCACTGACTTATTTCACAATGCTCAGCAATATACTTTCTTACTTCTTCAGGAACTGGTAAAGTTAGATATACCTTAGGTTTCATTCAGTATTCCTCCTTGGGTTATTCAATCAATAAAAATAATAATTCCGGTGGTACCTGACACCTTAATCATACTTGTAGAAGGGAGTTTTAACAATGCCATTTGAAGGTTTCGTTAAAAGCGATTTTGACACTTTCCATATTAATGGTTTAGATGAAAGAATGACAGCTATTCAAGAAAGGATCCAACCAAAGTTTAAATTAATCGGGGACATCTTAACTGATGATTTAGCTGCAATGCTAGGAAATGAAATGTTTTTACATATTGCAAGGCATGCAAGACGGACAGTCAATCCTCCTCAAGATACTTGGCTTGCGATTTGCAATAATAAACGTGGCTATAAACAACATCCTCATTTCCAAATTGGGCTTTTTGATGACCATCTTTTTATTTGGTTAGCATTTATTTATGAATTACCAGGTAAAACAGAAATAGCTAAGACTTTCTTAAATAATAAAGAAACAATTAAAAATACAATTCCTCAAGACTATGTCGTTTCTTTAGATCACATGAAAAAAGATGCTGTATCTATAAAAGATTTAGATCTTAATCAAGCTTTAGAACGGTTCCGTGATGTGAAAAAAGCTGAATTTCTTATTGGTCGACATATAGCAGTTAATGATCCAGTTTTACAGAACGGTGAGCAATTCATTCAATTAGCAAAAGAAACTTTTGAAACACTCATCCCAATTTATAAATTAGCTTATACATCATCATTGAGTGAACTTCGGTAAATAGGAATCAGAAAACGTAAGAAGTTGTTACTTTTTACGTTTTCTTATGTCGGGTATCACTAGATGAATAGGATAACTACCTCTTCTACTACATTGTCATTTCCATTTGTTTTCGCCGACTGAAGATAACTAATCCAACCATTAACAAGATTCCCCCAGCAACAAGTACACTTGGAATAATGAAAATTTGAGGCTTATATCCTTCGATTAAAAACGGTAACACATACCCAACGAGGGATGCCATTTGAAATAAAAACACATAGACGCTAGATCCAAAGCCAATTTTCGCATGAAACATTCTTTGTACATACCCCATCGCGACACCATATAAAACCGATACATAAAAGGAATACAGTGGCTGTACAAGAAAAAATACGAACAGAGGTGGACTTGTACTATAAATGATATACGTGATTACCGCACAGAAGCTACTTAATAAGATCACTCGCTTGCTGCCAAATTTCATCGCCCAATATCCGGCAAACGTCATAAAAAGTAATTCAAATACAGCTTGAACACTCCATAAATAAGACATTAATTGGGGCTTTTCAAATAAATCTACAACAACAAGTGGTAAATAAAGACCCCTTAACGAATCAGCACAACCGAGCAATAGAAGGGCAAATAACATAATAAATGAAAAAGTTTCCCCTTTTGTAGTTGTGGCATCTGACTCCACACTTTCAAATTCTTTATAAAACAATAAAAGAAGAAAAAGAAAAAAATAACCGAAAAAGTTTCCTATAAGTATTCCTTTAAAGCTCGCCACTAAGTAAAGATTGGCACCTACAAGTAATCCAACAAAAAAGCCAACGCTCATCATGGCACGTAGCCAGATTTGTGCGATTTCATAGATAGATGGAGCAAGCTGCATAAAGTGATTACGTGCCATGGCAAATAATTGCCCCATAATTAAACCTGAAGGTGCGATTGTGATGACCATACCGACCAAAGCACCCATATATGTATCCGCTTGCATATATACGATAAGCCCAAACATACATAACATTAAAGCAAAAATGGGCAATGGCTTTTTTCTTTGCATTTTATCGCTAATAAAACCAATCAGAATGGTGATCACCATATTTAATACAACCGAAATGCCAAATATCGAAGCAATTTCTCCCTTTGATAATCCAATTCCTTCACTCATATAGACCGCATTCATAGGTGCAAGTATGCCTGTTCCAATTCCATATAAGAACAAGCCAAGTAGAAGGAACCATGCCCCTTTAATTTTTAAAAACGAACGAATATCACCAATTATATTCATTTTTCCTCCTATTTTCTAATGACCTTCTGGATAGGGTACAACATCTATTTGAAATTATCTTTCTAGTCTAAATTTTACCTCTCTATTTACTATCTTACAAGATACTTTAAGAGATTAAGAGAAAAAGATTCGTTCTATTCGTGGACATACCTTTCTATTCGCTGTCACGCAACTCTATTCGCCGTCGCACATTTCTATTCGCACTCAACCGATTCTATTCACAATCCGATTCATGAACCTTGCTTCCAACAGATCAGCAGAAAAACAAAAATGGGGCTGTTCAAGTAGTCATTTATAATGAATTCTTGGACAGCCCCCATACACATCTAATCTGTTCCCCGGTCTAATGTATACAATTGTCTATATCTTATATTTGATTGCATTAATTGTTCATGTGTTCCTTGCATGGCAATTTTCCCTTTATCTAGGAACAAAATCTGATCCATTTGCTCGATACCAATTAAATGATGGGTAATCCAGATAATCGTTTTATCTTTTAGATTTGTTAGTATTGTTTCAATTAGCTCAAATTCTGTTTCTGGATCTAGTCCAACTGTTGGTTCATCTAGGATGACGATTGGTGTATCTTTTAATAAGATTCTCGCCAACGCGATTCGCTGTCTTTCTCCTCCAGAGAAGCGCTGACCTGTCTCTTCCATTTGTGTTTGCAATCCATTTGGCAATGAAAGAATATACTCATCCAATTTCACTTGCTTGATGACACGTTCAATTTCCGCTTTTGATGCTTGTTGATTCCCTAGACGTATATTATTTTCCACAGTCGTCGCAAATAAATATGGCTTCTGATTTAACACACCAATCATCTCGTATATTTTCTCTCCATATTCGCTAGGTTTATACCCGTTCATTAATATACTTCCGCTAGTTGGTTCAATTGCTCCTTGAAGTAATTGTAATAAGGTAGATTTTCCTGCACCACTTTTACCAAGCAAAGCTAATTTTTGACCATGCGGAATCGATAAAGAGATTGCCTGAAGAGCATCTTCTTGTTGCTCATTATACCGGTAAGAAACGTCTTTTATACGTAAATTTGCTTCCTTAAATATCTCCGCTTCACTAGTGTTTATTTTTTCATAAGGTACATACTCCTGAATTGATTCGATCCGTTCCAAAGACTCTTGATAAGCCGGTATTCGTTCAATCGCATGGGAAAGCGGGATTAACCCTTCAATGATAGGCAATGTAACCAAAGTAAAAGCCGCAATATAAACAGGGAGTATTTCTCCTTGTTGGGCTTCCATACCTGCCCAAATCCCAACCATCAAAACGATCAGACCAGAGAAAATTTGCAATTGTAACTGGCGGGATTGGCTCCAATAAGCTAATTTCTTTTCAACATAGTGGCTTTTTCGACTATCTTCCATAAATCCTTCGATAAATTGCTCCTTTTTCCCACTAATAATCCAATCACTGATACCGAATACAGCATCTGTAAATGTTTGGTATAAACGACTGCGCTTAAGCTTTGAATCTCGCTGCCATTTTTTCAAAAAGTACAACGAAAGCAACGGGTAAACGAACACGATCACACTTAAACAAAGAGCGATCCAAAGTGCAAACAACCAATCAAATAAAGCCAATATTGTAACTGCATATACGAATAGAAATAAACCGATTAACGTAGGAAAAATGGTCCGAATATAAACATCTTGTAAATGTTCAATATCATCTGCTAAAGTACCAAGTAAGTCACCTGTTTGGAAACGTGAACGTATAAATATAGCTTGTGGCTCAAGCATGCCATATAATTTTACACGTAACTCAGATAATATTTTCAAAACAGCATTATGACCAGCCAATCGTTCTAAATAGCGAGTCACCGCTCGTGAAAGACCAAACGTTCGAACACCAACGATTGGTATATATAATAGCAATATCGTTGCAGGCATTTCCGAAGCTCTGGAAATTAAATAGCCGGAAGTAAACGTCAGCATCGAGGCGGATAATACCGATAAGATACCTAAAATAATAGTTGCAGTCATCAATTTTTTATATTTTTTTAAATACGGTAAAATATAGGATTGAAATAATGTCATACTTTCATTTCCCTCCTATGTGCATGGATTAAACGGTCGTATGCAGCTGATTTTCTCGCCAATTCCTGATGTGTACCCTTTTCAACAATTTCCCCATTATCCACTACGATAATAAGATCCATATTCTGCATCCAATGCAAACGATGTGTAGCAAAAAACACAAGCTTATTTTCTAAAATCGGTAGCATCATTTCTTTAATCTCATGCTCAGTTTCGATATCTAGATGGGCAGTTGGCTCATCAAATAAAAGAATCGAGCGATTCTGTAGCAATGAACGCGCTAATGCAATTCGCTGTTCTTCCCCACCACTCAAAGATCTACCACCCTGTCCAATCTTTTCATCGAAACCTTTTGGAAATTGGTTAATCAAAGCAGTCAGACCAGTCATTTCTGCAGCTTGTTCAATCTTATCCCGCTTTGCATCCGGTTCATAAAAGCTAATATTTTCAGCAACTGTACCAGAAAATATATATGGATGTTGTGGAATATACGTTACTTGATTCTGCCAATCCGGTATGGAAAAATGGTCCATATCGATTCCATCAACCGTGATTTTTCCAGTCGTAGGGCGACTAAATCCAGATAGTAGATCAATCAATGTTGATTTACCAGCACCGGAAACACCCACAATACCAATCTTTTGATATCCTTTTATAGTTAAGTCAATAGGTGAAAGTATATCTCGACCATCTTCTGATTGCTTACTTACATTGCGAATCATTAATCTGCTATTTTCTGACCAATTTGGAAGAGTTGGTTTGGCCATCGTTTGATCCTGCGTACTTTCCGCTAGCAAGCCCCGAATTTGTTCACCTGCTTCTTTTCCATCCATCGTCGCGTGATAGTCGTTACCAAGCTCTCGAACCGGCAAGAAATAGTCTGGTGCTAAAATCAATATTGCTAAAGCCGCCTCCAGGCCAATATGACCATTAACTAGTCGTAAACCTAGTTCTACTGCGACAACAGCTACAGACAAACTAGAGAAGAAGTCTAATGAAAATGTAGACAAAAAAGCAACGCGCAGTGTTCGATTCGTTGCAATTCGATATTTATTACTCACAATTTCAATTGCCTTTTGATGTGACTTGCTTCTTCCTAAATATTTTAATGTGACTAGACCCCGAAGGGAATCAACAAAATGGCGTGATAGTAGTCGGTACGTATCCAACTGAGCATCCATTTGCTTTTGTGCAGCAAAACCAAGCAATATTAAAAAGGCAATCAAAATTGGCATGACAATCGCAAGAATAATTCCTGACATTCGATCAATCGTAAAAATATAAATGAACAATACGATCGGAATGATCCCCATTGACATGAAACGGGGAATAAATAATTCCAAATACGTTTTAAATTGAGGTATACCTTCTAATGCCAGCGTAATTAAATTACCAGATCCATGCTTTCCGATACTGCGAGGGCCTAGTTCAAATACTTTTCTAATAAGCAATTGTTGAAAGTCCAACGCAGTCCGATCCGCAAACCGATATGCTAATCTTTCCTTTCCCCATTGCAATACATGGCGCAAGATATGAGCGGCTAGAAAAATAAATAAGGAAGGAAGGGCTGCTGACCAAGCAGTCCCATGAAACATTTGTGTAATTGCTTTTGATAAATATAAAGCTTGAAAAATGATCGCTACCGCTTGGCAAATAGTTAGCAATCCAACTAACCCCATCACTAGTTTACTACCTTTGTAGTGAAACAGATGTTTATCCATTAGTATTCCAAGTCCTTAGCTGTCACTCGTTTACGGAATACATAATAACTCCAAATCGTATAACCTAGCACAATCGGAATCATCGTTGCAGCTACAATCGTCATAATACGAAGGGAATAGTCGCCTGATGCGGCATCATAAATACTCATATTAAATGCTATATCTGTTGAACTGATCATTACATTTGGGAATAATGCAATAAAAAACGAAGTAGTGATAATAATGATCATCACTCCTGTCATCGTAAAGCTTAGCCCCTCTTTTTTATTTCGCAAAAGCAAGCTCAACATTCCATATAGAATGAATACGACCACATATAATGGGATTAAAATCCAGCCTTTTTCTGAGAAAGCCTCTGTATAAACGGCAGTTAGCGCTGTAAATATAATAAGCGCAATCCCGCTCATCCAATACAATTTCTGTGCTTCTTTCCGAGCTCGTTCACGAATTTCGCCAGTCGCTTTTAATGTAATGAACATTAGGCCATGCATATAAGTTAACAGCACAAATGTAATCCCACCAATAATTGTATACACATTCACAATATCAAGGAAACCTGCATACATATTCATGTCTTTATCAATTGGTAGACCTTTAATTAAACTTGTAAACATCACACCTAATAAAAATGGCGGTAAGATACTTCCAATAAAAATAGCCGCATCCCAAATCTTTACCCATCGTTCTGAATGAACTTTTCCTCTAAACTCGAAAGCCACACCTCTTGCAATGAAAGCAAGTAAGAGAACAACGAATGGCAGATAATACCCACTAAATAACGTCGCATACCAATGTGGGAATGCAGCAAACATCGCACCACCTGCTGTAATAAGCCAGACTTCATTCGCATCCCAAAATGGTCCAATTGTATTGATAAGTACACGTTTTTCCGTATCATTTTTGGCTAGAAACTTCGTGCTCATCCCTACACCAAAGTCGAATCCTTCAAGAAACATGAATCCGACAAATAGAACACCGATCAGTACAAACCATATCTCACTTAGCTGCATATTCTACCCCTCCCGTCTCGAATGGATCTGAAGTTGAAATATCATCTTTGGGCTTTTCATGCGGCCCTTGCTTAATCACTCTAATGAATAAAAACACCATCGTAATTCCCAACAAAGTATAAATCGTTGAGAAAGAAATAAGTGAAAATAAAATTTGCCCAGCTGATACATTTGGTGAAATTCCATCAGCTGTTTTCATTAAACCATTAACTACCCATGGTTGCCTTCCGATTTCAGACATAATCCAACCAAATGAGTTTCCTATAAACGGCAGGAATATAGCGAAAACCATTATTTTCAAATACTTGGTACTTTGCTCGATTTTTTTACGGTATGATAAAAATAAACCTAAAGAACTTAATAAAATTAATACACCACCAGTACCCGCCATAATACGGAAGCTCCAAAATGTAGTTTTTACAGGTGGCACATAATTGCCATCACCATATTTCAGCACATATTTTTCTTGAAGTGTATTCATCCCTTCGACTTTCCCCTCAAATTTTCCATATGCCAAATAGCTTAATAAGTAAGGAACTTCAACTCGATGAGTACTTTCTTTATTTTCCACATCAATATTAGTAACAAGTGTCCATGCTGCTGGGTCATCACTATCTTCCCACAACCCTTCAGCAGCAGCCATTTTCATCGGTTGCGCATGCATTAAATACGTTGCCTGCGAATGTCCTGTAAAAGCAAGGCCTAATCCAGCAACTAATCCTAGGATTAGTGAAACATTCATCGAACGCTTAAATAAATCAATATCCCTCTTTCTTAAAATATTCCAAGCACTGACACCAATAATAAAGAAGGCCCCTGTCGCAAAACTTCCGAAAACAGTATGCGGGAAAGCGACCCATAGTTTCGGATTGGTCAGTAATGCAACAATATCATTCATTTCCGCTCTGCCATTTTGCATCACGAAGCCAACAGGATTATGCATAAATGAGTTAGCAGCTAAAATCCAAAAAGCAGAGGCAATTGTTCCAATTGAAACAAGCCAAATACATGCTAAATGTAGCTTTGTTGGTAGTCGATTCCATCCAAACACCCATAAACCAATAAATGTTGACTCCATAAAGAAAGCAAATAATGCTTCTACTGCTAGCGGAGCTCCGAAAATATCCCCAACAAAACGGGAATAAGCTGACCAGTTCATCCCAAACTGAAATTCTTGGATAATCCCTGTCACTACCCCAACTGCAAAGTTAATCAGAAAGAAAATACTCCAGAACTTCGTCATTTTTAAATAGACTTCATCTTTTTTTATAACATACATTGTTTGCATAATAGCAATGAGTAGCGCTAACCCAATAGATAAGGGCACAAATATAAAGTGAAACAATGTAGTGGAAGCAAATTGAATTCTTGCAAGTATTACCGCATCCATAAATGTGATACCTCCAAATTTCATTCTCTTATCTATTATATCTGGAGTTATCATTTTGTTTGTGAACATTTGAACAAAGGTTTGTTACAAAATTAGAAACTCTTACATATGACAATTTCGTCACTGTTATACATTAGACACAATTAGTAAAATAGCGACTATCTTCACACTAAGATTTATTCTTCTATAAGCATTCATTCCTTTTGGATAGACGAAAAAACACCATAACAATAATAGCTATGATGTTTCAATCAAAGAAATAAACTATTCTTTGTTTTTAGAAGTTGGTGGATCGATTTTGTCTATATCTTTTCTCATTAAAAAATAAGAGGTTATTCCTGATAGAATTGCTGCTCCACCTGTTATCATTAATCTTATTGAGGGCTCAATATCCGAGTAATCTTTCTCAAGCATCCACATAGCAATCGTTGCTACGATAATCATAATCGGGATGACAACGATTAATCTTTTCACATTTCAACTTCCTTTCGCTAGGCTACTTTCCTTCTAAATCGTTGAAGCATTATAATTTATTCTAGCATATATCAAATAAGGCTGTCCCGTAGCCATTTTATGACTTTTGGAACAGCCCTATTGTTATAGCAATTATTTTTCAATCAACCCATGTTCAATTAAAAATTCTCTAGCAATTGCATCTTCACTTTTCTCTTCGATATCAACTTGATAGTTTAATTCACGTAATGATTCACTGTTAAGCAGTTCTTGCAATGGTGCTAGTATTTCTTCAATTTCTGGATATTTTTCTTTTGTTTTCATTGTCATTGCTACTGCTGCTTGGTAAGAAGGGAAGAATTCTTTATCATCTTCAAGAATAACAAAATCAAATTCTTTAATACGAGCGTCTGTTGCAAATGCAACCGAAACATCTACTTGTTTATCTTTTAATGCTGCATAAGTAAGACCAGAATCCATTTCAACGATGGAGTTATCTGCAAATTTAAAGCCATATTCTTTCTCTACTCCTGGTATTCCATCCTTACGATTAGCAAATTCTGCGTGAGAAGCCATAAGTAATTCACCCGGATGCTCATTCATATAAGCAGCGAAATCAGTAAGTGTAGTAATACCTAATTCTTTCGCTTGGTCCGCTCTCATCACAAGCGCATAAGTATTATCTGCTTCAGTAATATTTGACCAAGTAATACCATTTTTCTCATCAAGTTCATTTAATTTTTTCAGTGCTTCTTCGCCATCACTGATTGGATCTTCCTTTAAATATGTGACAAGCCCTGTTCCTGTATAGTCCCATGTAAGATCCACTTGCTTATTTTCCAGTGCACTTCTTAGCGCCAAACTTGCTAAGTTACTTTTCTCTTTTACATCAAAACCATTTTCTTCAAGCATGATCGTTGTCATTTTTGCTAGAATAAATTGTTCAGTAAAGTTTTTCGCACCAACAGTGATCTTTTTAGCATCTTTATCATTCCCACATGCTGCTAAAACAAAAACCAATACAAATGTGGATAACACTAATAATAACTTTTTCACATTTATTCCTCCTCTATTGAATGAAAGAACGCAAAGCTTGCGCGTTTAGCCGTTCGTTTTTCTTGCTAATCTTAATCCTTTTGGTACAACTAAATATTCCAATCCTCTGCATAGATAATCAATTGCAATAGCAAGTATCGTTATTGGAATGGCCCCAGATAATAAAAAGCTATTATCAAATAATTGAATACCTGTAAAAACCCAGACTCCTAATCCACCGCCGCCAATTAAATAGGCTAAGGCTGCTGTTCCAATATTGATAACAAGAGCAGTGCGTATCCCCGCAAATATGAAAAAAGATGCTTGGGGCATTTCAATTTTCCATAATATTTGCACAGGAGTAAAACCCATACCTCTTGCTGCATCGATCGTTTGTTTATCAACCGAATCTAATCCTGCTATTGTGTTTTGGAGAATAGGCAAAACTGAAAACACATATAAGGCGATAATCGCAGCTTTTATCCCAATTCCTAAAAAGCCCATCGCAAGTGCCAATATAGCTAAGCTCGGTATCGTTTGACCTAAATTTGCAATATTGACAAATAACCATTCTCCTTTACGAAACTTTGGTCGCGTCAATAATATCCCTAATGGAATTGCCGTGAATATAGCTGCTAAACCTGAAACGAAGACAATTGTTACATGCTGTTTAAGCAATCGTAAAAATTTATCTGGTTCTTCATAAATATGACTAAGCATATTGTTCTTGATTGCCCAATAAAAGAAGACAAGCACAAATATCCAAGATATTACTTTGACAATATTCGCTATTATTTTCTTTTTATTCATATGCTTTGCTTCCTCTAACTTCCTTGCGAAGGAACTCATTGATAAGGTCAAACGTCAAGCTACCCATATTATTTCCATTCTCATCTTCAATGACGAGTTGATCAGCTTCTTGATTTAGTAATAAAGAAATAGCTGTTCTCAATGATGTGTTTTCTTTGATGATCTTTATATCTTCGGATGTAATATTTGGTTGAAGCGAACAAACATTAGATAAATCTTTAACAGTGTAGAGACTCATCGATTTTAACATTCGATCATTTCCTATAAATTCCGAAACAAAATCATTGTTGGGATGACTTAAAATCTCTGCCGGGCGATCATATTGCATGATTTTCCCATCACGAAATAAAGCGATTCTATCTCCCATTTTCACGGCTTCATCAATGTCGTGACTTACGAATAGAATCGTTTTCTTCACTTCTCTTTGGATTTGTAAAAACTCTTCTTGCAATCTTGTGCGAATAATCGGATCAAGGGCACCAAATGGTTCGTCCATTAACATAACAGGCGGATCTGCTGCTAGGGCTCTTGCCACACCAATTCTTTGTTGCTGTCCGCCTGATAGCTCATGTGGGTATCTTTTCCTGTATTCATCAGGATTTAGGCCTATTAAATCCATCAAATAGGAATAACGTTTTTGTTGCTTTGCTCTATCCCAGCCAATTAAATTGGGTACAGCCAAAACATTATCTTCAATCGTCATATTAGGAAATAATCCATTACTTTGAATAACGTATCCAATGTTCCGACGCATTTCAATGATATTTGAGTGTCTTACACTTTTATCATTGAGAATGATATCACCATCTGTAATTGTTTCTAGTTGGTTAACCATTCGTAATAATGTTGTTTTCCCACAACCAGAGGGACCAAGCAAAATAACGAACTCACCATCTTCCACATTAAAGCTCACATTATCGATCGCCCTAACATTTCCTTCATATGTTTTAATTACATTTTGGAATTTAATCACACGCTTACCTCACTTTAACTATTTATTCCTTTTACGGTAAATCGTTTTTGAATATACTTAAGTAGTAAATCAGCCATAATAGCCATAATAGATACTGCCACAGCTCCTACAATCACCATTGTCGAATTAGAACGGCTAATTCCTTGATTGATTAAAACACCTAGGCCTCCAGCTCCAATAAAAGCTGCAATAGCTCCAATTCCAATATTCATAACCGTAGCAAGACGTATTCCAGTCATAATGAGCGGCATTGCAATTGGAATTTCTACCTTTACTAATCGTTGAATAGTTGACATGCCTATGGCTTTAGCAGCATCACGAACATTCGGATTAACGTCTTTAATACCTGTATAGGTGTTTCGAATGATAGGCAGTTGAGAGTAAAGTACAAGTGCAATTAATGCGGGTAAAAATCCTATTCCTTGGCCGATGAGAGATAGAATGGGGATCATCATCCCGAATAAGGCGAGACTCGGAATGGTCATAATAATTGATGCAATGCGAAGGATTGATTCTGCCAAATATTCATTGGTAGTTAGGTAAATACCGAGAGGAACACCAATCAAAATAGCGATAATCGTCGCAATTCCAACCAACTGGATATGCTCCAGAGTGAAATTGAGAATTTCATTATTGTTACGCAAAACATAGTCGATAATTTTACTTATGATGTACACCTCCCTAATTTATATGTTTCATGCAATTGTAAATAAAATACTCCAATCATATCATTTACCTTCCAATAGTCTATGATACCAACGATCGACATTTTTTTCAACATTCGACGTTTACTCCTTCATATAAGAGGGTAGTTAAAACTTCCGTCATTCAAATGTTAAAACCCTCTTAATTAACTAATCAATTAGGAGGGTTTACTTATTATTTTATCTCTAGTTATTTTTTCACAGACAACCATGGACGGTTATCTTCCCAACGAACTTTCACAGGCACCTGAAATGTTTCTGTTAATAACTCAGCATTGACTACTTCATCCTTTGGTCCTTTTGCGACTATTTTTCCTTTATGAAGAAGTAAAACATGTGTAATCTCATGAACAATCTCTTCAATATGGTGCGTGACATAAATTAAGTGTGAGTGATTGCCCACAATCTCTTTCGTTAATACTAGAACTTCCTCACGTGAAAGAATATCTAATCCCGAGCATGGTTCATCTAGTATTAGTATCTTTGGATCACTCATTAGCGCTCTAGCAATTAACGCTCTTCTTTTTTCTCCTTGTGACAATAACTGATAAGATTTTCCCTTCAAATAACCTAAACGAAAACTATTTATTAAAGAGTCAGCCTTATCCCAATCAGCATCCGACACTTTTTCATACAAACCAAAGGAAGCAAACTTACCACTTACAATAATTTCTTCTATCGTTTCATGTTGTGTAATATGAGAAAAACGATCTAAAGAACTGCTCACATAACCAATTTCCTTACGTAATTCTGGCAAGTTCGTTTTACCGAATTCATTGCCAAGCACCGTAACATCACCACTTGTCGGAAAATGATAGCCTGTCATAATATTAAGTATAGATGTTTTTCCAGAACCATTTAAACCAAGGATCGCCCAATGCTCATTTTGGTGTATGTCCCAATTAATCTCCGTTAAAATTTCTTGGCCCTCTCTTCTCCATGAAACATCCTTAAATGAAAGAACTTTTTCCATTTTATCCACCTCATTTGCATTTCTGATATGTAGTAAAATCATGTATGTGATGTTAAAGGAAATAATACTTCAACATTAAAAGGGTACTTAGACCTTACGAATAAAGTATCATCTTCCCAAAAAGCTGTCGTTGTCGTTACTTTATATTTTATAAGCTCAGGGATGAAATGAAATTCAATACGATTATCTTGATTAGAAACCATCTTTTCTACTATATCATCTAAGTTAATTGCATGTTGACTGATAATATCATATATATTCAGTACACCATGCTCCCGATCAGCTAACACTAATACATCACCATCAGCAAAAAAATAACGCTCCAAATAATCGCAATATGGATCCAAGGTTGATGCTGAAAGTGGCCATTTATCATTCACAACACCAAGCATATTTGATACTGGTTTTCTATTCTCCATTAATCTTGAGATAATTTTTCGATCATTTGGTCGATTAGGATTTAATATACTTGCCTTAGCTACCTGATTTACTACCTCTTTTGCATCCAACGCATAATGCTTCTCGGCTATCCTTTTAAAACCAAACTTAGGATAAAACTGCAAAACCTTATCATTGGCAAATAAATAGAGGAAATCATACTGATCTTCATATTCAGCAATCACATGTTCCATTAAAAGCTTGGATAAACCTTTGTTACGAAATCTTTTATCTGTCATCACTGTTCCGATTTGAACAGCTTTTTTCGGCTGGTGATTAATAATTAAATCTAAAAAACTCACAGATACATTCGCAATAATTTTACCATCCAATAAAAATGAATGTGGAATATACCGATTATTAAAAAAACCAGCTTCGTACCAGGGCTCAAAATCCAAGTTAAATACGTCTATGGATAACTGATTAAAACTTTTTCGATAGACGTCATTATGTAAGTAATGACTTATCAACTTTACATTCTTCATCCCGTCACCTTAAGTAAATAGTAAGATTACATTCATCATTTTCCAATAATAAGATCGCATGTCCCATCACTTTTCTCCTTTATAAAGTTTGTTCCTTTCATTATAGCGGAAATCTTTGTTATAGGGCATAGTTCTATCATTACAACATAATATTTTACCACCCATTCATTGCGTTTATGATCGGGGACATTTTATAGGCCCTTGAATATGATGATAATTGACTTTGAATTTTATAAAAAGGAGAATGCTTGATGCATCGAAATCATTGGTACAATCAAAATCAATATTGGCATAACCCAGGATATTACCAACAACCAATCAACTGGCAACGAAGGGTAACAATCCAGGAAGCAATGGATATTGCAGTAGAACGAGTGCCGGGACAAATAGTTAAAGTAGAATTGGATACTAAAATGGGCACTTTAATCTATGAAGTCGACATTGTCACAGCACAGGGCGTTAAGTATGAAGTAGAGGTTGATGTGAATACAGGCGGAATATTAAGTGTAGAGCTTGATTAAATTGATTTTATACTAAATTACAAATAAAAAGCTTTTTAGTAAAAAAGGATTGATCAGTTTATACACTTTGATCAATCCCTATCCTTTATTCTCCTGCTATACGCCTCGCTTATTTCCCCATATATATGTATGTAATTGTGGAAGTGCCTTTACTTGATTCATTTCAGGATCCGCTATCACTTTATTAATCAACCATTCATATTTTTCTAGTAAAGCAGAAATGAGCTTGGCATGATCAATTGTGCTTGAATCATCATTTCCCACTTGTAAAAAGAAAGGAATGTTAGGGTAACGTTGATGCACTTGTTTAGCATATTGAAAATCTTGATCATCGAAAACAACTACTTTTAAGCTGGTATTTTGAGATGTTGATTGCTGTTCTAGCTTCTCGATAATTGTATCTAATATATCAAAGTCAGTAATCATTTTTGAACTCGGTGGTTTTGGGGAAATCGTCAATTCATCGATATCAAGGAACCAATCCTGCCACCTGCTTCCCTGTGTTTCCAAACCAGTTTTAATATTATTCTGTTTCAACAACTGAACCAAATATGCTAAATTTTTTAATAAAGCAGGATTACCTCCAGAAATTGTAACAAAGGAAAAACCGTCTCCACCAATCGATTTTAATTCTTCCCAAATGGTCTTCGCATCCATTTGTTTTATCATATCTTTGCCACTACCATCCCAAGTAAAAGCAGAATCACACCAAGCACATGAATAATCACAACCTGCTGTTCGTACAAACATCGTCTTCTGGCCAATGACCATGCCTTCTCCTTGGATTGTTGGACCGAATATCTCCATAACAGGAATTTTACTCAATTTCCATCCACTCCCGTCTTGCTTCCGCATAGCTTGTTGGCGTTTCGTATAAGCGGACAAATTCTACCTCTAGGCCACTATACTGCTTTTGTCTCTTCTCTTCTTGTAATGCGGCAACCATCTTCTCATATATCCAAACAACGATATTTTCAGCTGTTGTATTCATTGGTGGTAATGATTCATTCAAATATTTATGATCAAGATGGACCTCAATTTCTGATTTCCAAATGTTTTTTATGTCTCCAAAATCAATAACCAGACCATGATGATCTACATATCCACTGATTCCAAAAATCACTTTATACGTATGTCCATGGAGGTTCTTACATTTGCCCTCATAGCAATGCAAATGATGTGCAGAATCAAACGTAAACTCCTTGCTCACAAGCACTCTTTTTGAATGATATTTTAATTGATCACGCTTGATATCTTTATCGATTTTCTGTAGTTTATCAACAATTTTAAAGCCATACATCGTTGTCCATCTCCTTCCGATGTTTCAAATAATCGTCAAGCCCTCTTTTTCTTAGCTTACAAGCAGGACACTCACCACAGCCATCAGCAATTATACCGTTATAACATGTTAATGTATTTTCTCTAATAAACTCAAAAGCCTCCAATTGATCTGCCAGTTCCCATGTCTCTTCCTTATTCAACCACATTAATGGTGTGTGAATGGTAAAATCTTTTTCCATCGACAAATTCAACGTAACATTAAGTGACTTCATAAACATATCTGTGCAATCTGGATAACCACTAAAGTCAGTTTCACTCACACCTGTAATGAGGTGTTTAGCTTTAATTTGATGTGCCAACACACCTGCAAATGACATAAATAATAAATTTCTTCCTGGCACAAATGTGGAAGGTAAATCACCATTTTCTCCATCTTCCACATCAATTTCATCCCGCGTTAATGCATTCGGAGCTAATTGATGTAGTAAACTCATATCGAGAATATGGTGCTTTACTCCAAGTTCTTCCGTAATTTTTTTCGCACAGGTGATTTCTGATTGATGTCTTTGATTGTAATCAAATGTCACCGCTTCAACCTCTGCAAATCGCTCCAATGCCCAGAACAAACAAGTCGTACTATCCTGACCTCCACTAAACACGACTACAGCTTTATCTTTTTTCATCATTACACCAGTCCTTTTATGATAATTACATACCTTATTCGAGAGCTAAACAAAAAAAACAGCACCTAAGAAAACGGTACTGTTTTTTCCTTAGTTTTTTATAGAGGGTAGCTAGAACCTCTTTATTCTTTTATTTTTTATCTTATCATATTATAAGCCATTCTATCGAATCAATTTTATAATAGACAAACTCAGATGGAAATCCGAACAAAGCTGATTTCCGTTCCAATCAATGAAGTTAAAGCCTTCTATTCACGAATGAATAAGTTCTCTTTCGCGTAAATTCTCGGATTTTTGGTCAGATTAAGCAATGTTGAAATGAACGCTATCATCAAAAAAAGTCGATAAGATATGTTTGCTTACCTGGAATCAATTTTTCAAATTGTTCAATCTCTGCTATATCACCGCTAAGTAAACCAAGTTCATATAATGATAATGGGCGCTTGTAGCCTAATAACATCGCTGTTAACGATTGAATACTACAACGGATTCCCCGATCCTCTTGCATTTCGGCTAGCTTACAAACATTCATAATACCATTTTCCGCTTTTAACTCGTAAATCCCTTCATTTTCAGGTAGGAATTCATCTTCAACTCGAAAAATGATAGATTCAGACTTAGTTGCTTCTTTCATTTGATATGGATATTTTTTTAGAAAGGCAAGAGCATCTACAATTCGAGCCATGCAATACGGGACATTCTTTTGTTCAAATCTTGGTTCATCTAATAAAAAAGGCAATGGATCATTTTCCGGCACTGTAATTGTTACTTTTTCCGCCATTGAATCATGGTTTGCGATAAACTGATATAATAACTTCCATTCATTCGAAGAATTGGAAACCATTTCCTTCACCGTCATGATCTGGTCTTTCACATCATAAATAATATAACCACCTGGCTCACCGGCCTCATTATAAGCAACTGCTATTTGAGACGGATCCTTTAATACACGTCGTTCCCACCAATTGTCATCACGGCCGAGCATCCCATTATATATTTTAGCATAATCAGTGTATATGGCATGGAGCAATGGGATGTCCGCTTCGATACGTCTGATGAATCCATTACCAGCCCAATCTCTATTTAAGTGATTAATAGGAATGGTGTAATATCGATTCGTAAACGCTAATTCCCAACCGAATTTTCGATAAAAAGCCACAGAAAAAGGATGAAGATAAGAAACGGTTTGACCAACTTCTCTCATATGCTGAAGGGCCTGCTGCATCAGCGCTCTTATACTTCCTTGACGCCGATATTCCGGCCAAGTGGCAACAGAACAAATTCCCCCGACATCAAATGTCTTACCATTTATGTAGCAAGTGAAAGGAAAAATATGCAATTTCGCAGCCAACTTCCCTTCGATCTTATGTCCAAAAACAGTTTGTTTCCTAAACTCCTCGATTTTCTTTTCTTGCTCTTCTTCTGAAAGTCTATATTGAAACGCAAACTGAGATAATGCTACTGCTTCCTTATAGTCAGCCTCTCCCAATCTTTTCAACTCTTTCATAAAATGACCCTCCTATTTCATCTATATTTTCTTTAGCTTATGAATGAAAATACCAATAACAGCACCAACAATTGCTGGAATAAGCCAACCAATTCCTTGTGCGTAAAGTGGTAAGAAAGAAAGTAGTTTATCAATTGCTGAAATATTTATGTCCGCTGCTTTCAACCCATCAAAGATACTGACGATAGCAGTCCCAATTAATGCAAGTGAATAAACAATCGGAGCACGATCGAATGTATGATCAATAAAGGACATTAACATCAATACAATTGCTAGTGGGTATATAATCAGCAGAACAGGGATGGAGATCTCTATTAATCTTGTAAGTCCAACATTTGCGACAAATGCACTAAATGCTGAAAAGGCAAAAACAAATATCTTATAAGGCATCTTAGGCATGAGCTTTTTAAAATACTGGGAACATGCCGAAACGAGGCCAATAGACGTCGTCAAGCAGGCAAATATAATCGTGAGAGCGAGTATCATTGTTCCAGACTGTCCATACAGTATTTTTGAGGCAAGCGCTAAGATTGCACCTCCGTTTTCCTGTACACCGACTGCTTCCATACTTGTTGCTCCGATATAACCTAAGGAAATGTAAACAAGTGAAAGAGCAGCTGCAGCAATGATGCCAGCAATAACAGTTGCCTTAACGAGTGGTTTACTATCCCGCACACCCTCGTTGTGTAATGCATTAATTACAACAATACCGAATGCAAGTGCTGCAATGACATCCATCGTTAAATACCCTTGTACGAAACTTTCAAAAAAGGCTCCATTCTCATACGAACCAAGCGGTGCCCCTATGGATCCCATTGGTGTAATAAAGCTTTTTAAAGCCAATAAACCAATGACCACTAGTAAAATCGGTGTCAATATCTTTCCAACTCGATCCACAAGTTTCGTTGGATTTAATGCAAATAGTACGGTAATAACAAAGAATATAATCGTGAATAAGCCTAAAGTCCATCCAGTATTCTGTAATGTTTCTGGCAAAAATGGAACAATGCCGATTTCATAAGAAACAGTTGCCGTACGAGGTATTCCAAAAAATGGACCAATAGATAGATAAACGATCATTGTAAAAATGGCACCGAAAAGGGGATGCACTCGACTAGCAATCAACTCAAAATCACTGCCAGATTTGGCGATAGCAATAACCGCTAATAGCGGAAGACCTACACCGGTAATAAGAAAACCAATCATCGAAATGACAATTTTCTCTCCCGCCATCTGGCCAAGTTCAGGAGGGAAAATAATATTTCCCGCGCCCAAAAATAATGCGAACAACATCAGTCCGACTGTAATATTTTTCTTAATAGATAGTTTCTGTGAATGATTCATTATGAAGACTCCTACAATTAATTTTTACAAGCATGCCTTCCATTATAAACATATTCACAGGAGAATTATTGCATTATAGCGAAAAGTCATGACAATTTAGTTTCTTTTTACTACGAAAAAGGATCGGAGCTAAGCTGAACGAATATAAAGTAAATTTAAATTATGGTAATACTTCATTGATCATCCATTTATAAAATTTAGCACCGATTACTCCGCCTTAATTTTGTTTGAATATGTCCCTAGCAATCTATTACCCATGCTCCGGTTGAGAGATTCAACTCAAGTTTTTTTATTTAAAATACTATTATTTTAAACTTGTAACAATGGATTACCTTTCATCCCTATCCATAAATGACTTTGCTCAAGTTGAGAAGCAAGCTGCAACAGACGTCTTTCTTCTCCTTTTGATGCCATTACTTGAACACCTAATGGAAGACCATCTTTCGTAAGATGCACTGGAACAGAGATTGCAGGCTGACCCGTTAAATTGGCAAGCTGAGTAAACGGAGTATACGTTAAACTTGGTAAAAACATATCCCATATTACTGCTTGTTGTTGCTCACTTTCCAGCGCAATACTCATTTGCTCCCGCAAGCTCTCTTGCTTCTCTCTAGAAAAAGTAAGTTCACCAATTTTTGGAGCGCTGAAAGCTGTTGTAGGTGTAATATAAAAATCATATGTATGATGAAATGCAGCCATTTGTGCAGCTGCCGTATCCCATGATGCTAGACTTGCTGAAAATTTGGCAGCTGATACCGATTTCCCAGCCTCATTGAGCAGCCAAGTCTCAATTTCCACATCATCCGCAGTAATAGATCTTCCTATTGCTCGTTCTAATTGTTCAATTAAAGAAGAGATTTCTCCGCTATTCATAAGGAAATAGTCCTTCATTAATTGAATTCCATCTACTCCGTTTTCTTGTTCCTCAACAATATGCCCCTCTTTTTCTAACCATTCAACTGTTTTCTCGACAGCTAATTGTGCCTCTTGAGACACTGGTGTTCCAACAGGAGATTTTGTTGTAAAAGCAATTTTTAAAGGCTTTTGGAACGGTTCATTTATCATTTTTATCGAACTACCTGAAAGTAATGGTGTCTGAAACGCCGCCTCCGGTTGAATGACTTGAAGATGATCAAGCATAGCAGCACTATCACGAACACTTCGACTGAGCACAAAGTCGATGGAAGCTCCTTGCCACTGGCGTCCCACTCCTGGACCAACCGGTGTGCGTCCCCTTGTAGGTTTAAGGCCAAATAAACCCGAAAAAGATGCTGGGATACGAATCGATCCCCCACCATCACTCGCACCTGCCATCGGAACAATACCTGAGGTAATTGCGGCAGCTGTCCCACCACTTGAGCCACCTGGTGAATATTCGCTATTCCATGGATTTCTCGTTGGGCCATATAGTTCTGGCTCCGTAATATTTTTCAACCCAAATTCAGGTGTATTCGTATGTCCTAAAAATAAAAATCCAGCCTCCCGAATTTTCTGAACAAAGTGAGAATCATGATCTGATACCACCGATTGCATTAATCCAGAACCTGAAGTAATTGGCTCATCTTTCAATGATTGCGATATATTTTTCAATAAAATAGGAACTCCGGCAAATGGACTATCCACATTATTCGATTGCTTTGCCTCCTTTAATACTTTCTCTTTTCGAGTATGGGTAACTGCATTTAATGTTGGATTTACTTTTTCTAATTGCTCGAAGCTTAATTCAAGTAACTCGACCGGCTGTATTTCTTTCTTATGAATTAATTCAGCCATGTCAGTAGCATCTAACTGCAAATATGTATGGAGATCCATTTCTACACCTCATTTAATCGTATTTCTATAACTATATCATTGAATGGGAGACCAACCAAGATAGTAACCTTTTACAATACAGTCTGAGTTAATTCTCGAATAAGCTTCCAGGTAATTTTTATATATATTGTATTTCTATAAAATTCTTTCTCACTAAGAATTGAAAAATCCCTTGAAAAGTAGTGAACCTTTCAAAGGATTTTATCATTTAAAAATATATTTCTTTCGCCTCTTCTGCTGATTCATAAATCCCACAAAGTATTTTTGTCATTTCCACACCATCTTGTACAGGGCTTAATGTTTCTTTCTCACCAAGGCAAACATTAATAAAATGATCAATTTCAGCTTGGAATCCTTTTACAAAGTCAAATGTAGCACTATCCACTTGTGGTTCCACATTGAGTATCGTATCATGTTTTTCTGTGATAATAGCAAGCTCTGGTTCTACTTCAGCACCACCTTTTGTACCATATAATTTTACAGCTATTTCATCTTTTTTCGCATGAAGAGTGAAACTCACATCTACTAGCATAGATGCTCCATTTTCAAAACGAATCATCGCATTTGCCATATCTTCTACCGTGTTTTTATCAGGATCATAATCCGCTGCTTGATAGAATGATAAATTTTTAATGTTTTTTCGATTACCTAGCTGCGAATATGTATTTCCACTAATAGATTTGACCTTAGGGCATCCCATCAAATACCAGAGAACATCGATAACATGTACTCCAATATCAATTAGCGGTCCACCGCCAGACCTTTCCTTATCGGAAAACCACCCGCCTGGATTGCCTAAGCGCCGAATGCATGTAGCTTTTGCAAAGTATATTTC
This sequence comes from Lederbergia lenta NBRC 16444, assembly GCF_001591545.1. Lineage (GTDB taxonomy): Bacteria > Bacillota > Bacilli > Bacillales > Bacillaceae_C > Lederbergia > Lederbergia lenta. The sequence goes on along the minus strand of NZ_BCVC01000001.1, from coordinate 169,736 downwards.
CCCTAGTTCATCTTTTTCAATAAACTGTTTAAGTATTTGCGTGTTAGAAGCATATCTTCTAACAAATCCAACTTGCAATGTCTTTCCACTTTTTTTCACTGCTTCTTCTATTTCCAAAGCTTTTTTTACACTCGTAGTAAGTGGCTTTTCCACCAATACGTTTTTCCCTCTATTCAGCGCTTCGATGGCAATGTCGGCATGTGAGTTATTCCATGTACAAATACTAACTGCATCAATTTCCGCATTATTCATAAGTTCTTTATAGTCGACATACACTTTTTGTGCGCCATATTTTTCTGCCTTATCTTTTGCTCTTTGCTCATTTAAATCACAAATTGCATATATTTCTACTTTTTCATTATGTGCATATGATTGTAAGTGCGATGCCGATATCGATCCCGCCCCAATCACACCTATTTTTAATTTACTCATGAGTGAACCCCTTTCCATTATTAGACTATTAATATTGTTATTATCTTAAACACTGACCAGGCCTGCGCAATGTAGACCTTGGCCAGCTTTTCATTACTAAAGTAAATTATGACTTTATTAGGGTTACTGAGATAAGATAGTAAAACACGATAACGTTATTGTTTGGCTTATTGACTTGCAGACCATTTTTCCGCACGTTTTTGTAAATCATCTAAGAACTTTTGAATGTCTGGAGCTTTGTCATTAGCGGCATTACTTATGAATCCGTTCACAGCTGGAGCAATCTCACTTCCGAAAAACGGATTTGCTTCATCCATCAAAACAGAAGCTGTAATATCTGCTATTTCCATCGCTGTTTTTACATACTTGTCTTCGTCTCCAACAAAATCAGCATTGACTAAAGTAGGTGTTGATTTGAAATTATCGTAATTCCATTTTTGTGTTTCATATCCTGTCAAAAACTTCATCACTTCCCAAGCAGCATCGGCATCTTTGGCTTTTTCAGCCATAACAAATGGATCCATTGCTACCCAACCTTCGCCATTAGGTCCTAGGTTTAATACTGATTCAAAACGATCCAATAACTCTTTATCATCATTAGCAGCATATTCTCCCATTGTTGCACCGCCAGCATGGTCAAGGGCTATCGCAATATTATTTGAATCCAATCCAAAGTTTTCTGCTCCTTGAGCGTTTAAGAACTCAGTTGGAGGATATTTTGATGCTTCCTTTAGCCACTCCATTACTTTTACCATCTCAGGAGTATTTAACTTCCACTCAATATTCTTAAGATCAGCCAATGAACCAACCGCCCCTTCAGCTCCAAAAGCATGTGTTAGAGCAACAAAAGTAGAAATATTAAGGTTATTCCCGTTAAACCATAAACCATAATTTTTTTCTCCAGTAACAGGATTTTCCCCTGTCATTTTTGCAGCTTTTTCTAAAATTTCTTCTGGAGTAGGTTTTTCGGATAATGGCTCAACTCCCCATTCCTCGAACATTTTTTTATCATATATTGTAATACGTTTCCCTAGAACAGCCGGTAGACCAAAACGAGTTTCACCATCAAATGATACTGTGCTGTACGAGTTTTCCCAAATGCCACTCAAATATATACTTGGATCAAAGTTATCATCATCCTCTATGAATCCATCAATACTTTTTAATAACCCTTGTTCCATCCATTGAGAAGCAAATGCTCCTCCTGTATACAAAATGTCGACATCACCTGATTGTAGCATTGCACTTTGTTTCGCTTGCGCATTCTCCCAAGGTACTTGGTAAACTTCTAGTTTAATATTTGGGTATCGTGGATAAAATTCATTATCTAAGAATTCATTTAATCCAATCGTATTTATACCAGTAATTGGATCAATTCCATTCTCAAGCTCCCAACCTGCTAATGAAACACGGACGGTTCCTTTCATATCTGAAACTACTTCAATATCACTCTTTTTCTCCCCTTTTCCACCTGAACTAGACGAGCACGCAGCCAATGACATCATAACCATTAAAGCTACCATAAAAATTGAAATACTTTTCTTCATTGTTATTCCCCCCGTTTAGTATTTTCATAGGTCATACAGACACGAAACGTATGATTCACCTCCTTCATTATTGTTTGATGCCTGATAATGCAATGCTTTCAACAATGTAACGTTGAAGGAATAAATATAAAGTGATAACTGGAATCAAACTAACGGTTGTTGCGGCCATAATAATAGATGGTAATGGTGTAGTTTTATTGTAAGTAAACATCGCCAGTCCAAGTTGAATTGTATACTTATCTGGTGTTTTAAGTGCCAATAAAGGCCATAATAGATCATTCCATACAGCTAAAAATTGCAAAATAACCATGGTCGCGATAATTGGAACACATAATGGAAAATAAATTTTAAAGAATACTTTAAATTCTCCAGCCCCATCAATAATAGCTGCTTCTCGAAGACTTGAAGGGATTTGATCAATAAAAGATTTTGCTAAAAATGTACCAAATGCATAATTGAGTGCCGGTAGGAAAAATGCCCAATAAGTATCTAATAGGTGAATTTTAGAAAATAACAAGTATTGTGGAATCATTGTCATCTCGAATGGAATCATCATTGTACTTAATGCTAAAACAAGTACAATCATTGACCCTTTAAATTTAAGTTTTGAAATGGCATACCCCGAAAGAAGCGCAGACATTAAACTGACTGCAATGACGCCTATTGAAATAATTAATGAATTAAACATATACCGCAACATTGGAATATTTGTAAAAGCAGCTTCATATGTCTTTGTCGTCATTTCTTTTGGCCAAAATCTAGGAGGAAATGGAATATTCAATCTTGCAGCCCAATCAAAGCTCGTTAATACCATCCATACAAAAGGAACAATCATAATAACTGAGCCTAGAATAAGAAAGGTCGTAAGCGTATAGCTTCCAATTAGTTTCGATTTCTTAAAAGATTTATACTCCCCTGAGTTTGAATTCTTTATGTTTGCATTAGTCATACTAATATCCTTACTCAAATTCCTCACCCCTTATCAGTCAAAATTATTCTTTCTGTTTGACGCTAACATGATGACCGTTAGTACGAGAATCACAATGAACAAAATATATGAAGCCGCGGTTGCTACGCCCATTTGATTGGATAAAAATGCATTACGATAAATATACAGAACGACGGTCATTAATGAACCAGCTGGGTTCCCTGCAGTACCACCAATTAACCAAACATCGGTAAACCGCTTCATTGCGCCAATCGTACTTATAATAACCATGAATAATAGAATGGGTTTCAAATATGGAACAGTAATATATAACCATTTTTTCATCCAGTTTGCTCCGTCGACTTCTGCTGCTTCATAAAGATCTCGTGGGACACTGGATAAGGCCGCGATGAAAATAATCGTATTATAGCCGAGCATTCCCCATAATGTCATTAATACAATACTAAATCTCGAAACACTTGGATTTGTAAACCATCCTACAGGCTCAATACCAACCCAGCCTAATACATAGTTTAAAATCCCTTCACTCCCCGGATTAAAAAGAAATTGGAATAGAATACTCGTAGCTACCAGGGATACAACGTTTGGCAAGAAATACACACCTTTAAAGAAATTACGCCACTTAAGCCAAGGTACATTATGAATTAAGGTTGCAAGTATGAAAGATAAAGATACACCCAAAATAACAGATAAAACTCCCATGTAAGCCGTGTTATATAAAGACTTCCAAAACATAGTATCTGTCAGCACGTACTTATAATTAGCAAGCCCTGTCCATTCCCCTCCAAATGAGGAAGCTGACTTTTTGAAGCTTAGTATTAAAGCTCCTACCATTGGATAAATAGCAAATACCAAAACGCCAATAACTAATGGAGCCGAAAATGCATATCCAGCCAAATCCTGTTGGGTGAAGAATTTTTTTCTATTAGGCTTCAATGCAATATTTTTCCCAGTAGAATATTCCGCTTTATTTGACATATACTCATCCCTTTAAGATCATATTTAGGAATAAAAATACCTAGCCATATAGATTAACCTCTATTCGTTAGCGCGCTTTCTTGGATCGACTCTTATGGAAACTTGATCATTTTCAGACAAATTCCTTCATATGGACAATTTCCTCTTCCTGATTGGATCGTTTTGCAGCCAATGTCACAGCCAACGTTTTTAAACCATCTTCATATGATGCTAGAATTAAATCTTGGTTATTCGTTTTGATCGCTTTAATAAAGTTTCTATCTTGCTCTTCATAAAAATCAACTTTTGATTGATAAGTAATTGTTTTATCTTTTTCAATAATAGAAAGGGCAGTACCGTTTAACTCCATACGAAAATCTCTACCTAATATTTCTACTCCCATTCGATGATCATGCTGTATAAACGAACTATCTAAATGACCTACCGCTCCAGATTCGAAAGTCACATTTACAGAAGTAACATCCGGTATATCTATATTTTCAATATCCTCCATTACTTGAAGGGACATATTTGCACTTACTTTTTCAATATCACCTGCTAAATAACGCATTGTATCAAGTATATGAGTAGATTGTTCTACTAACTGTCCTCCTGATTTATCCTCCATTCTGTACCATGGTGTTTCAACAAAACTTGTAATATAATGTCCGCGCACCATAGCAATCTTTTTATCATTTAAATAATCCTTTGCCTTTTGGACTGTATCTAAGTAACGAAGACAATACCCCGAAGCATTTATAACACCAGAATTACGGATGATCTCCGCTTTTTTCTTTGCCTTTTCAAGATCTAGTTCTATTGGTTTCTCAACCATGATATGAATGCCTTTTTCAACTGCCTGCTCCTCCATATCTCCATGGGCAAAAGGAGGAATACTGACAAATAGTGCATCCAATTCCTCTTTATCTAGCATTTCTTGATAATCTGTATACACTGCTGCTTGGAATGTAGCACCTTGCCTTTTAGCATTTTCTTCCGATATGTCACAAACGGCAACAATTTCAGCATCTTCCATATTTTGAACGTTTTTCAAATGAGCAGTTGCAATGCCACCTACACCTAGAAATCCTACTTTTACTTTTTCCATCATTAGCTCCCCTTTAAAATCATTTTGTATTTATAATCAAATCAATATGTCGAGCAGTATCATCTGCTAACGTATAAGGACAAAGTGCATAAGGTGTAAGTTCGGCAGTTAATGTATCTTCGTACCCTATTTTCTCTAGTGCGTGTCTTACTTCTTTCCAATCCACATCCCCTGCAAGTAACGGTACAAATCCACTTCCATTTCCGATGCTCGTGCTAAAGTCTTTCACATGAACTTTTAAAATTCTATCCCCTAGAATCTGTATCCACTGCTCCGGATAACCGAATTGCAAAACATTTCCTACATCAAAGTAAGCGCCTACATTTCGTGATTCGAATTCATCGATATAGTTGGCCATCTCAAGTGGAGAAAGCAAAAATTTATTCCACACATTCTCAATGCCGATTTTCACGTTTAAACTCTCTGCGAGAGGAAGTATCTGTTTGATACTCTCTTGACTCCTTTTATAGCAAACATCATAAGACACTTCTTTCGAAACTGCTCCTGGTACGACTAAAATTGTATCCATTCCTATCCAGCTTGCAATTTCGAGCATTCTTTCGACCACATGTATTCCTTGCTTTCGTATATTTTCATCGGGCGAACAAAGCGGTGTTTCCCAAAGCAGTGAAGTAGATAAACTTCGAAGTTGTATTTGATTGTCTGATGCAAGGGAAGCAATTTTTTCTGCTTCTGTTTTTGTTGTTTCTAATGTTAATCCTTCTCCACCTTTTTGATAGAGATTAAGTTCTACAACATCAAAACCAGCAGCTTTACTATATTCAAATACCTTCTCAATGGAAGTATTTTCCGGATAACACCATTGATTTATACCTTTTAACATATGACTTCCCCCTCATACTTATTTACTTAATGTAAAATGAAACAATTCATGAAGAAGTAATGAAGCTGATCCAATCACCTCAAAGTCACTCCCAAATGAACTCGGTACTATTTTCAGCCCTTTTGTATGCGCTTCTAAAGCGTGGTTTGAAATATGTTCATACACCATATTAATTAATAACGGATTTTCAAAGGCTAATTCCCCTCCAACTATAATTATTTCTGGGTTGAATAAATTAATCAGATTTACTATACCAGTTGCCAAATACTTTGATAGCGCTTTCAATATGGATAGTGATAAAGGATCCTCTTTTGTGATTGCCTGGCGAAATAATTCTGGGGTTAACCTACTTGGATCCCCGCCTGTTAACTCTGAGAGTATTGTGTATTCTCCATTTTCCATGGCTTCTAAAACATTCGAGTGAACAGCACTCCAACTTACAAATCCTTCTAAACAACCAACATTACCACAACTACAAGTAGCACCATTATGATCAATCGTTGTGTGGCCAAATTCCCCCGCTCCACCATGAAAGCCGCGAAAGATTGAATCATTTACTAATATACTTGCGCCTACACCATTACCAACTTTAACGTAAATTACATTTTTCGACTGTTGATACTTCCCAAACCCTTTTTCAGCTAGGAGATTGCCATTTGTATCATTATCAATATAAGTAGGTATATTAAATGTTTTCTCTATCATCCTTTTGAGATGCAGATTTTTTATTTTCAATTTTGGATTATAAAGAATAATGCCGTTTACGGAATCTACTATTCCTTGTGTTGTTATGGAGATACCAAGACATTGATCCAAATCTTTACACTTTCGACTGAACTTGTCTATCATATCTAAGGTAAAATTACTAAGTTCAAAATCGGGAATTTGCTGAATATAGTAAACTTCTTTCATTCGTACTTCAGCGTTTAAATTAAGTTCAGCTATTGTAATCTTAGAAGCGTCTATTGCAATTCCAATTAAAAAGCGATTATTTGGATTTAATTGGACGAGTATAGGCTTCCTTCCACCATTTGACGTTCCCAAGCCATTTTCATATACTAATAAATCATCAATTAACTCACTGACAGCAGATGTCACAGTAGTTGGACTAATATTGATCGTTTTCGCAATTTCCGCGCGAGAAATTGGTCCCTTTTTTCTGATTAAATCTAAAACAATGGATTTGTTTAACTCTTTAATAAGACTTAAATCTCCTGTTCTTCTCAATATCATCTCATTCCATTCAAATTTACTAGAAAGAAGTTTCTTTCTCCATTGCCTTTACTAAGTTTAAAATATCATACCTTTTTTAAAAGTTCAATAACTTTTTAGATTATTTTTAACCTTCCGATGATTCGATTATACTTAACATCTTAATATATTGGTGAATATATTAAGGTTATTCGCTATATTCTTCCAAAAGATAAACTTCATCAAAAAAAATGCTCAGACAATTAAACTTTGTCCAAGCACTTTATATCTCCCTTATTATTCTACTTCAATCAATACAGCTGCACCTTGGCCTCCGCCGCCACATAAGGATGCAATACCTCTGCCTCCACCACGGCGTTTAAGTTCGTGTGCGAGTGTTAATAAAGTGCGGAATCCACTGGCAGCTAAAGGGTGGCCAATGGCGATTGCTCCACCATTTACATTCACTATATCTGCTGGCAACCCTAACTCTCGTTGACTTGCAATCACGACACTTGCAAAGGCTTCATTGATTTCAAATAAATCAATATCGGATAATCGTAATTGTGTCCGTTCTAACAAGGACTTAATCGCATTTGCTGGTTGCAGATGTAATGTTGGATCAGGTCCCGCCACAAAAGCCCAATCAATTATCGTAGCAAGTGGAGCTTTACCTGTCTTTTCACATACTGCTAAGTTGGAAATTAAACCGGCGCTGGCTCCATCTGACATCTGACTTGCATTTCCTGCTGTGATCGTGCCATCTTTTTCAAATGCAGGTTTAAGCGTTTGTAGTTTTTCTCTTGTCGTTTGTGGTCTTATGCACGCATCTGCTGTAATAAGTTGATCAGCTACTTTCACACCGATGATCTCTTCCTTAAATATTCCTTCCGCTTGTGCTTTCGCTGCCCTTTGTTGAGACAATAGTGCATAATCGTCTTGATCTTGACGGTTAATATGTAGTTTACGATTCGCCTCCTCTGATACTCCACCCATCGATTGATCAGACAATGCACACCACAAACCATCGTTTAATGTATCCTTAAATTCCACAGAACCCATTTTAACTTCTTCGCGCAAATTTGAAACGTGCGGAGCATTCGTCATGGATTCGAATCCTCCAACAACAAATAATCCCCCTTCGTCTCTTTCAATTCGTCGAGCAGCATCAGCGACAGTGGCTAAACTAGCAAGACAAACATTATTTAAAGTAATCGCTGGCGAATGAATATCGATTCCAGCTTTTACGGCAACTTGCCTTGCTGGATTCTGACCTTGACCAGCTTGGATTACTTGGGCAAGAATTACACCATCAGCTTGTGCTGTTTCAGGATAACGTTGAACAAGCTCCGAAACAGCACTTACCCCTAACTCTACAGCTGACTTTGTTTGGAATGCCCCTTTAAATCTGCCAATTGGTGTACGAACCCCATCCAATAACACAGCTTTTTTCAATGAAATCATCCCCAACTCTCATAATTTAAAAGTTAATCGGACAATGAGTCACGATATGTTTCCCGTGCATATAGAGTAGCAATAATACTAAGTATCCCAAGTGCGATTAAATAGATGGCAATTGGCAAATACTGACCATCATATTTTGCTAATAAGGCAGTAGCGATAATTGGCGAGAAGCCACCTGCTAGAATCGCTCCTATTTGATAACCGATCGATGCACCACTCAAACGAGTTTTTGTGCTAAATAGTTCGGAGTAATATACAGCCTGCGGCCCGTATACAGCATCATGCAACACATTCAAACCAATGACAATTCCAATGGTGATTAAGATAACTGAACCCGAATCCATCAACCAGAAAAAAGGTAAAACGAATAGAGTAGAAGCAACCGTTCCAAACAGATACACTGGTTTTCGTCCAATCTTATCAGATAGATATGACCAAAGTGGCATCGTTGCTAAGCCGATCACTGAGGAAATCATGACTGCATTTAATCCCACAGAACGATCAAAGTTATGTGTTGTTACAAGATAAGTTAGTACAAATACGGAATAAATATAAAACACAGCATTTTGCAATAATTTCATGCCTATCGTTAGAAATAATGGTTTTTTCTGTTCGCGTAGCACTTTAACGACAGGTCGCTTTTCTTGTTCATTTTTTTCGGCTACTTCTAAGAACACTGGTGATTCACTTACTTTTAGACGAATATAGAGACCGATCAAAACTAGTACGATGCTTAATAGAAACGGGATCCTCCAGCCCCAAGTAAGAAAAGCTTCATTTGACATACTATTTGAGACGATCGAGAAAACAGCGGTCGATAAAAGCAGCCCAGCCGGAACACCCATTTGAGGAAAGCTTCCATATAATCCCCGTTTTCCTTTCGGTGCATGTTCAACAGCCATTACTACTGCCGAACCCCATTCCCCTCCAATAGCAAATCCTTGTACTACACGCAAGAGGCTAATTAATAATGGCGCTAATAAGCCAACTGACTGATATGTCGGAAGTACCCCCATTAAAAACGTGGCAATTCCCATAAGCAAGAGAGAAATCGTCAATACCTTTTTTCGCCCTAGCTTATCCCCATAATGTCCGAATACCATACTTCCGAGTGGACGTGCGATAAAACCCGCTGCATATGAACCAAAAGCAGCAAGCGTACCATATAGTGGATCAAAGTTCGGAAAAAACAATGCTGGGAAAACAAGTGCAGCTGCTGTTCCATAAAGATAGAAGTCGTACCATTCTATCGTTGTTCCAATAAAACTAGCGAGTGCTACTTTGCGATGCTCTTTGGAAAACCCTTTGCCCTTTGTGTTTAAATCTTCTTCTATTAATTGACTCTGTCCCAAATAAATTCCCTCCCTATGTTGCTAAATCTCATTCAACTATTTTCTTTTAGGATAAATTTCTTTCACTCGGAGGAAACTTTTGATTCAACTCCTGATCAAACGACAAGCGTTATGAAATTCCATCTACTAATCTTGTATTCAATCAATTTACCTTTTTTAGTAGTTAGACGATCTTTTGAAAAAAGGTAACCATACAGTATTACACTTTGTAAAACTCACTTCTAACGGCAATCCAATATGTAAGTCTCTCTTCGGATCAAGCAATAAATGGCTCATCATCGTTGGACCTTCATCTAATTCAACAATCCCGAGTACATATGGGGCCACCTCGCTCCAAGCTGGATGACCTGGCTTATGTACAACTCCCCATGTTTTTAAGCGACCTTTTCCAGATGCAGGGATCCATTCTAACTGATCACTCCAACAATGCGGGCATATCGTCCTCGGGTAAAACACCCACTCGTGACAATCTATACATTTTTGCAAAATAAATTCCTTCTGTGCCACAGCATCCCAGAATGGTTTAGAAACCGAGGTAATAGTTGGTCCTGGAACGTTTAGTTTTTCATAATTTTCAATCATGATTCCACCCCCAAAACTAATGCTGCCGCCTCACTCAATGTGGCGCCATTCCCAGTAACGAGTGAGAGTCGCGCATTCGAAATCTGTCTTGACTGTGCTTCGTGTCTTAGCTGGCGCACTGCCTCAATGATGTGTGACATCCCGCCAGCAAGATCTGCCTGCCCACATCCTAGCTGTCCCCCATGTGTGTTAAGCGGCCAGTCCCCATCGTGACCAAAAGAATGATCTTTCATCCATGCTCCAAACTGACCTGGAGCACATATCCCGGTATTTTCCAATGTAATGCCGACGACACTTGTATAACAATCATATAAGGACAGTAAATCCATATCTTGTACACTTACATTGGCTTGGGCAAACGCAGCTGAAATTGCATATTCTAACGGTGCTGATGCAAGTGCTGGCGAGTGACTAACGGCACGGTGTGTGATCTTTTCCCCCGCTCCAAGCAAATATACCGGTGGGTGACCTCCACTTGGCAAATTATCTTTGGAAGTAACAATGAATGCAGCGCCACCAGCTACCGGCATCACGATTTCATATAAATGCATCGGATCAATAATAAAAGGCGAATCGAGTACTTCCTCCACCGAAAGTGGCTTACCATAAAAGATCGCATTTGGGTTAAGTTGGGCATTCTTTCGCGCCCAATGCGCAATAAGTGCAAATTGTTCTTGAGTAGACCCGTATTCCGCCATATGACGCTGTTTAAGTAGAGCATAGGATGTATTTGCCCCTGAAGCGCCAAATGGCACATCAAATTCGCGTATCGGGTTACGATTAGGGGATCGCGGATTTCCACTTCTTTCATTCGTATTTGCTAGCACACATACGACCGTCTCACACATACCTGCTTCAATGGCCGCTGCAGCCCGCCATAACATTCCCGCACCAGATGCTCCGCCAAGGTCAACTACATTGGACATTTTTGGCTGAAGACCAAGATATTCAGCTACTGTTGCTGGTACATGCTGAGGAGTTTCACCTACTTGCGGACCAACTAACAATCCATCAATTGCATCTTTATCGATACCAGCATCTTGTACTGCTAGTCGTACTGACTCTGCAATCATTCCTAAAGTCGTAGCACCATCTGTATAACGTACTGGGGCAAGTTCTCCAATACCGATGATGGCGCATGTCGGAACTCGACGTTTGATCATTATAAATAACTCCTTTCAGATAAGCTGTTATAATCCTGTAGGCATTCCGGATTATTAAGCGATCCTTTATTTTTGATCGTTTGACCTAATATCGCTGATCGAGCAGCACCCTCCACCTTCTTACCGTTGATTGTGTAAGGAACCTCTTTCACACAGTAAATACGACGCGGTACATGTCGTGGAGAAGCTTTTTTGCGTACATTTTTACGTATAGAATCTGCTAAAATATCATCTAGCTTCCCATCTTTTGTGACGATGCAAAGCACGATTTCTTCATCACCATCATTTGGCAGGCCAAACACTAATGAATCTTCTATCTCTGGGATTTGTTCAACGACACGGTAGATTTCAGCAGTACCAATACGAACACCACCCGGATTAAGCGTTGTATCTGCTCGCCCATAGATGATTAGTGAATGTTCAGCAGTCTGTTCTGCTAAATCCCCATGTGTCCAAATTCCTGGACGGTCAGCGAAATAGGCAAATTCGTATCTCGTATCTCCGTCTACTCCCCAAAATGTGAGCGGCATACTTGGGAACGGCTTTGTGCATACTAAATCACCTTTTTGATTGTGAACCGAGATGCCATTTTCATCGAGAATATCGACAGCCATACCAAGGGCCTTGCAAGTAATTTCACCACGTCGAACGGGGTGCACTGGCGAACCCATTACGAAACAACCAATTATTTCAGTTCCACCAGAAATCGATGCTAACATAATGTCTTTCTTGATATGGTCATATACCCAATCATACTGTTCCGCTGATAGCGGAGCGCCACAAGAAAGAACGCTGCGCAAATGTGGCAAATTATGCTCCTGACCAATCGAATAACTCGCCTTTTGCAAAGTTTCTAAATACTTTGGACTTGTTCCGAAATGTGTTACGCCCACTTTTTCAGCAATTTCCCATAGAATACCGATATGATCCTTACGTAATGGTGATCCATCATATAGTAATATCGCAGCTCCACTCGCAAGCCCTGATACTAACCACGGATACATCATCCATGCCGTATTCGTGTACCAATACATTACATCTCCGGGTTTTACATCACAGTGTAATTGGTGTTCATTCAAATGCTTAATTAATGTACCGCCAACAGAATGTACTATTGCCTTAGGTAAACCAGTAGTTCCGGATGTATAAAGAATATACAGAGGATGATCAAACGGAACTCTCGTATACTCTGGAACTGTTGGTCCTTCTTGGCACAATTCTTCCCAGCTTAGTACCTTATTTGCATGTTTAATCGACCCATCCACTTCTTCCGTTAAAGTAACAATAGCAGAAACACCTTCAAGCACCTTACACACAGCTTTGATGTTTTCTCGGATGTCAAAAAACTTTCCATTATATTGATAGTCAAGCGAAACAATCAGTACCTTTGGTTTCACTTGACCGATACGATCGACAATCCCTTGTGATCCGAAATCAGGAGAACAAGAGGTCCAAACAGCACCCAATGAAGTTGTCGCTAATAGCGCTACTAACGCTTCAAGCCCATTTGTTACTACCCCTGCGACCCGATCCCCACTACTTACCCCAAGACTTTTCAAACCTTCTTGTGCCCGAGCTACCTTACCGCGTAAGTCCCCCCAAGTATAAGAACGAGAAATACCATCTTCACCAGCAACAATTACCGCCACGCTGCCTTCTTCACCGCTCAATAGATTTTCTGCAAAATTCAAACTTGCATCCGGAAACCATTTAGCGCCTAGCATGCCACCATCAGCTGGCGGAAGAAGCACTCTCTCCCCTTTTTCGCCAATAATATTTGCAAAGTCCCATAATGCTGACCAAAATTCTTCTGGTTGCTCAACTGACCAACCGTGAAAATGTTCATACGGTAAGAGTGGAAATTCTACTTGCTTTGAAAATTCTGTTAGATTCGAATTTAAAATCCACTCTTCACTCGGCTTCCATAATATATTTGATTTCAATAAGCTCTCTTCTTTTATCAAAATCTTTCCTCCTCATTTCAAAGGTAAGTCCAACTACAAGTACCCCGTCGTTTCTCCCAGTTCTATGATTAATAAATGTATTTCCATGCTCTTACTCAGATTAATATTTTGATATATCACGCTTGCCATGTATTCAACCTGTAAACAAAAAGCCCCTCTTCATAAGAAGAGGGGTTCCTCATCTTATCTTTCAGGTAAATGAATACCTGCAGGATTTAGCACCTTTTCAAGCTTTCACTTGAAGGTTGCCGGACTTCTTCGGGCCTGTTCCCTCCGTCACTCTGGATAAGAAATGCTTTATTAAGTTAATGTATTAATGCGTTAATATAATGAAATTATAAAATAAATTCATTTTAAAGTCAACGATTGTTACGAATTATATATATCTTTTAAACTATCAGATAAGTTTATTTAAGACAAAAAACCCTTCTCTCATAAAGGGAGAAGGGGGCATGTTTAATTAAAGTAAGCACTAGTCCACCTTCTCATCTTCGGAATTACTTTACTTCCTCTGAATTTAGCACCATGCATAAACATGCTGGTTGCCGAGGTCTCAGCGGGTCAGTCCCTCCACCTCTCTTGATAAGAAGAAATTATTCAATTATTCTATAAAAATAAGCTTACCTACTTCCAATCATTAAGTCAATACTTTTTTCAAAAAATATACCATACCCAACTCAAGAGAAGGTATTTGTTTACTTTTCTAATGGCAGTTATAGCGTTTTTCCAAATACTAGACGACCTTATATAATATTCGCTTATTACTCTCTCCAAACGATAGTTGAGGCCGGAAGTAGACATACTTTTCCTAGTTAATAAGTTTTGGATACACCTCTAAGCATCAAACTAATACCTTTCTTAGTATTTACTGGCGGTTGACCACTATTTACTGGCCGTCGTTTGAAAATTATAAGCCGTCAGCGCAAAATTACGAGCCGTGCCAAGCAACATACAGGCCGTTGTTCCCCTCTTATTGGCCGTCATCACTTTTTTTAGATTTGGCCTTAACAAATAGATCATCACTTTCCAGGACAGGAACCCAATTAAAACGACAACAATTATCATCAAATAAAAATAGATTGCTGCGACATTCACGACTCCCAAAAATAAAGCAGCACGCAAAAAGGAAGGAATGCAACTGCATCCCCTCCTTTTTAACCTACTATTTTTTTATTGCTAAGCTTTGTCACTCCATAAGCAATTCCAAATGCAACTATAGACATGACAATCGTTGGGACAATACTCAAATGTCCAAATTCAACTTCAGATGAGAGCGCCGATGCTTCTATCCACGAGAAGCTCGGTGTGTACAACATAGTTAATATTGCACCTGAAACTACTTGAAGCATGATAAAAGCTAAAACAAAACTTACCGAAAACTCGACATATCTTTTCAGCCTAATCACCTCCTTTTGTCTCTACTACGTTATTAACAAAAGAAAGTTTCAGGATTAAAAAGAGATGTTCTATTATCGTCTAGCTTCGGTGCCCAGCGACTAGCAAACTTCAGGATGCTTCCTACGATAAGTCAACATCGGTTCGCCTTGCAGGCTTACCGTGTTTCCTTTATCTCTCATCTCAAGGTCCCTCGACTAAAAGCGCCACGTCCTGTGGGCGCAGTTTGTACGTAGCTTAACGGGCGCCTTCGCTTTTCTTTATTACTTACGAATTTTATTAATTTCGTCTGCTACGAATTGGACGTTTGTTCCTACGATTACTTGGATGCTATGTTTACCAACGATGTTGATTCCAGGTACACCTGTTGCTTTGATTTTAGCTTGGTCTACCGCATCCATATCTTTTACTTCCATTCTCAAACGGGTTACACAGTTATCAACAGCGGTAACATTTTCGTCCCCACCTAATCCTTCATAAATCTTAGCCGCCATTACAGCAAATCTGTCACCAGTAGAAGCGTCTTCTTCATCTTGCACTTCTTCCACTACATCGTCTTCTCTACCAGGTGTTTTTAAGTTGAATTTCACAATTAGGAATCGGAATAAGAAATAGTAGATAACAGCGAATACTAAACCTTGAACGAGTAACATATATGGCTGATTAGCAAGTGGTAATCTTGAACTTAAGACAAAGTCAACTAATCCTGCACTAAAACCGAATCCTGCTGTCCACTGGAAATATGCAGCAACTGCTAATGAAATACCAGTTAGGGCAGCATGTACGACATAAAGTGCTGGTGCTAAAAACATAAATGCGAATTCTAATGGCTCTGTAACACCTGTAAAGAATGAAGCAAAACCTGCCGCCAACATTAAGGATGCAGCTTGTTTTTTTCTTTTTGTTTTTGCTGTATGATACATAGCAAGTGCTGCTGCTGGTAAACCAAACATCATAACAGGGAAGTATCCTGCTTGATACATACCTGTAACACCTTTTGTACCTGTTCCAGCCCAGAAGTTACCAATATCATTTATTCCAGCCACATCAAACCAGAATACGGAGTTCAATGCATGATGTAAGCCTGTTGGAATTAATAATCTATTGAAGAATCCATATAATCCTGCACCAATAAACTCTAACTTACTAATCATTGTTCCAAAAGAAACCAATCCAGTAAAGATTACAGGCCATGCAAAGAACAAAATAACAGATACTACTAACATTGAAACAGCTGTCATAATTGGCACAAGACGTTTACCACTAAAGAATGCCAATGCATCTGGCAGTTGTACGTGACTGAAGCGATTATACATAATTGATGCCACTATCCCGGAAATAATACCAACAAACTGATTGCCGATTTTTTCAAAGGCAGGGTTTACATTTTCCGCATCAATTCCTTGTAGCATAGCTACTGAATCTGTCGAAAGTAAAGTAGTTACTACAAGATAAGCTACCAATCCACTTAATGCAGCAGAACCATCCTTATCTTTCGACATTCCTAGAGCAACACCAACCGCGAATAAAATAGACATATTGTCAATAATCGATGATCCCGCTTTAATTAAGAATGCAGCTATCGCACTACCTTCTCCCCATCCAGATGGATCGATCCAATAACCAATCCCCATTAGAATCGCTGCGGCTGGCAATACGGCAACTGGCAACATTAGGGAACGACCAAGGCTTTGGAAGTATTTCATCATTTTAACCATTCCTCTCACTTTATATTTTTCCTTCCGAACGTATAAAACGATATGTTTAAATGAATACACATACTTCATTGTTTACTAAACCAACCATAATTATAGAAAGATAAGTTAGATAATATTGCGTTTATCAATAGATGATTTAACTGATGCGATACAAACAATGAAAAATATGCGTACCTTGCATCCCCTCCTTTAAGTTACTTTTTTCTTAACCTTTCTATATGAAGCGTAATATAACCTAATTCCTCGTCCGGAAGATCTACACCATGTACTTTAGACAAGTTCTTAGCTATTTCAGTTGCGCAACTATACGACAAAGGAAACTTCTTTTTAATCATCCCTAACATTTCCTCATCCATTGTGTGTAACTCATAATGATTCATCCTCGTCAAAGCAAATCGCAGATGTGTAATAAGACGTTGATAAGATATATCATCCTCTTCTACTTCAATATTTAAATAGCTCTTAATGGTTTGTACCATGTCCCTAACAATTGTTGTGTGTCTAACTGTTTGCCGTAAATCACCACCCTGCAGCTTCATTGTATGGATATGAAGGGCGATAAAAGCAGCTTCATCAACAGGCATTTCTACACTTAGCTTTTCTTTTATATGTTTTATTGCCCAAAGACCAATTTCAAATTCTGGTTTGTACAATATTTTTATTTCATGCAATAACTTGTTTTTTAAATGGATCCCTTCTGTGGCTCTTTCAATAGCAAATGATAGGTGATCAGTAAGCGCAACATGAATATGCTCATTAAGTTTGGTACCAATATAATCTTCCGCATATGTGATTACTTCTTCTGAAATGGTAAAATGTTCTTCAGGTATACGATTTAACAATTGTTGAAGCTTTTTGTTTTCTTTCATAACAAACAGTTTTTCAATTTTATGGACATTCACAATATCATTTTTCTTTTTATGAAATGCAATTCCAGCTCCAATTGCGATTTTCTCTTGTTGGTCATCGATAACGATTACTGCATTGTTGTTCAATATTTTTGTTATTTTCAACGGAAGCCATCTCCTTATGTTTTCACTTTACATATCAGTTTATCACTAAAATTAAACAGTGATCATAACCTTGTTAAAGGTTAATACAAATATCTTAAAAGATGTACAGTTTAGGCACTATGTGCGATCCGAAGAAATAAAGCAACAAAAAAAGACATGGAGGTACAACAAAAGGATCGGATAATCCTTCTATTTACCACCATGCCTGATCGTATCAGTAACATGTGATCCGTTATTAAAGTATTAGGTCAACTATACCATCAAGTTATTTAAAAATCAAGATGTAAACGTAAACATTTTATTCTGAAAAGTCTAAACAGAACTAACACTAAATTGATACACTTTATTTATTATTTTTCATGCCGATGACGAATGGTGTAAATAAGTTGTGCAATCAGTGTAGCCGGCAAATTGATTGGATTTCCCTGTAAATTAAATTGTAATTCTTGCTCTTCAAAACTCTTTTTTTCATACATTTCATTATGAGATAATTTGGACCTTTGTATTTCTTTTTTCGTTGCAGCAATATTAGAGTACTGAACAGGGATCATGACAAGATAATAAAGAAGAAGAACCCCGCCGATGACGATAAGAAATTCTGTCATTAAAAATATCCTCCTTGTACATAGGACTTACAAATAGTATTACGAAAGTGGACAGTATTGGTTTCAAATTTTGTAATTATTTTTAATTAACCTACGTTCATCTGGGGCTGAGATAGCCCCCAATTTATAATAAAATACTTATGTATCGTTTACCTGCTGCGACTACCTACGAAACTCTAATATTAGCAATTTGTTTATTAAGGATCTCCGTTGTATTTCTCAAATCTTTCGTGATATTTTTAAAACCATCAAATGTAGCTAATTGCTCTTCTGAGGTTGCCGATATACTTTCCATGTTTATCTTATATTCAAGCGACATTTCATTCATCTCATCAATAAATTGCTGAACATTATCAGCGCTTTTCCCAATGTTTTCTGCCATTGTATAGGTAGAATCAAGTATAGTATTAACTTCCTCGACTTTTCGGACAATCATAGAAAATTTGTTATCAGAGTTCTTTACCTTCATCATCCCTATTTCTGTTGTCTCTTTCGTTATCTCCATTTGGTTACCTAAATCGGCCGTATCTTTTGTTAAATCGTTCAACACCATCCCAATTTTTTCAGCATGGCCACTTGAAAGATCGGCTAGCTTTCGTACCTCATCAGCAACAACTGCAAACCCTTTTCCAGCTTCCCCTGCTCTTGCTGCTTCAATCGCCGCGTTTAAAGCCAATAAATTGGTTTGCTGAGCAATTTCACTCATCAATTTTAATGTTCCTTGAATCTCTAATGAACGACTCTCAAGTCTCTCCACAACTTGGCCCATTTCTTCTGCACTATTAGCTATAACAGACATTTGTGTAACTGCCTGTCCCATTCCTTTTTTTCCTATCATCGCTTCTTCTGATGCATCCTGAGATGTAACTTTAGATTGGTTTAATTGATTTATTATGGAATGAACATTATTTAAAACTTCATCCAACATTTGACGACTTTTAATAGCATCTTCTAGCTGTTTCTTTGCAACTTCCACCATGTTTTGTATAGACGCCGCCGTTTCACGATTCGATTTAGTTGATTCTTCAGAGCCTTCTTCTAAGTTTTCCACATTTTCCAATACATTTTTCGATGTAGCAACAATATTTGTCACCATTTCTTTTATGATGTCTGCGTGATCCTTCTCTCTTTCTATTTGTTGCATAAAGCGAAATCGAATAATAATTTGTACAATAACAACAGCACTTGTAAATAATAAAAATAGTGCATGAATCATGAGAAGGCTAAATGGATAATCCGTAGTTCCACAAATCAATTCTGGAAAAGCAAAATATCCTAATAAATGTTGTATTGCAAAAATAGCTGTACTAATCAAAATGAGACGAACATTTTCAAAGTAGGCCAATGCAGCAATCACCATAAATATAGAAAAGTGATATTCGACCATTCCATTTCCACCAGCAATGAGAGAAATGCTCGCAAACGTAAGTGTTAATGTTAGCAAAGTAGGTATCCACTTATGATCTTTCTTTCTTTGAAAATAAATAAAAGCTAGTAATAAAGTGAGTATTGGTAAGACGAAAAAAGCAGCTACTAATATACCCTGATTCTCAGCATTAGCTCCACGCGAATGAATAAAAATTAGATACGAATCTAACCAACCAACATACCTATGCAAAAAATGAATGACACATGCTAGTATCACAACAAATGTTGTAAAAAACATCATCATAATATTCTTTCTAACGACCAACTTTTTTCCACCTTTCTGTCATAGTTATTTAGACCTCCATAAAAACGCACCTAAATCTAAGCCAAATTGACTATACACCGATCATTTACAGCTTGACATTTTCACCAGGCTATGTCAATACTCCTAAAAAAAAGAGAAATGGAATGATTCCATTTCTCTAGACGACTCTTTGTTTTTTTCTAATATGTTTAAATAAATACACCAAATTCAAAGTAACCTATATAAACATTCCTGCGATTGCTGCGCTTAATAAGGAAGCTAGCATTCCTGCGACTACCGATCGAATGCCTAATCTAGCTATATCTGGACGGCGACTTGGTGCTAGCGCACCCAACCCACCAAGGAGAATAGCTAATGAACTTAAGTTTGCAAAACCGCATAACGCGAAACTAACAACAATTACTGTTTTAGGAGATAATGTTGAAATCTCAGGAGCAAATGCAGCATAAGCAACAAATTCATTTAGTACAAGCTTTTGACCGATAAAACTGCCTGCAGTAACCGCCTCTGCCCATGGTACTCCAATAGCGAACGCAAGCGGCGAAAATATAACCCCTAAAATACCTTCCAGTGTTATAGAGCCATATCCAAACCAACCACCAATACCACCTAATATACCATTTATTAAAGCAATCAACGCAATAAATGCTAATAACATTGCCCCGACATTCAATGCGAGCTTCAAACCATCGCTAGCGCCACGTGCAGCAGCGTCAATTACGTTAACTGAATCACTATCTTTTTCCATTGTAAATTCAGACGAATCGGATTTCTCTGTTTCCGGAATCATCATTTTAGCCATAATTAATCCAGCTGGAGCGGCCATAAAGCTAGCTGCAAGCAGATATTCAAGTGGAACACCTAAGAGTGCGTAACCTGCAAGAACCGAACCAGCAATCGAGGCAAGGCCGCCTGTCATAACAGCAAAAAGTTCAGATTTTGTCATGTTTGCCAAAAATGGACGAACAACAAGTGGGGCCTCTGTTTGTCCAACGAAAATATTTGCTGCTGCTGATATTGATTCTGCCTTACTTGTTCCTAGGAGCTTTGACAAAGCACCACCAATAAGTTTAATAATCCATTGCATGATTCCGAGATAATACAAAACAGATATTAAAGAAGAAAAGAAAATAATAATTGTTAGTACTTGAAAAGCAAATACAAAGCCAAACTCCTTTGTATTTGCTGCAGGGCCAAACAGGAATGCGATTCCTTCACCTGCATAGTCAATCACATTTTGAACCTTCGTTGAAAGCCACTCTAACCCATCTCTTCCCGCTTTCCATTTCAATACGATAAATGCAAAACCAACTTGAATAGCTAATCCGCCTAGAATCGTTCGAAAATTAATTGATTTCTTTGCATTGGACAATAGAAATGCAATGCCTAATACTACAAATATGCCAAAAATCCCCCATATTACATTCACAAAATTCACCTCAAATGTACTATTTCCTTCTTCAAAAATTTGTAAACTACATGCAACTGCCATAGCGAAACTCTATGCTATAAATGAAATTAGAAAGCTGATATATAAATATGTTTCGCTTTTTTCACTTTTTGATACTATAATTACTTCTTTATCTCAATAAATTGCTTCTCCATTTCACTATCGTAATCCTATAAATTTTACGCAAGTACTTCTTTTACTTCTAACGAAGCCACTAAATAATTTGGGGAGTTGATAGTTGCGACGATAGAAAATGTATCTCGCAATGTACTAACATTTACCAGACGCAATTGAGACGGATAATATGATTTGCACTCCTTGCGTTCAACATATTCTTCCTTCATTTGTACAATAATGGATTATTTAATTAAATTTTTCAAGAAGAAGGTTACTAGAGTATGTATTCAGGGAATTCCGTCTCTTGGGGCTCTTAAATAGAAGCTATACCCATGTGAAATTATCACCTTTAAAGGAGATTAATTATACCTTAGAAATAAGCGATATAAACTATAGCCCATTAATTCTGTTGATTAACAGTTCACCAAATGCATCCAAAGTTTCAACGTACAACACAATAATGATAGCCCCATATAAAAAGGGGCTATCATTATTAAAATGTAGGTAAATTATCCAAATTATTCTCTTCTATTCCATCTGGTTCGCTACGGATGATGTCTCTACCATATTTGTGGAACACATCAATATGAGCGATATTTCCGGCTTTCGCCTCGTCTAACGCGGTTATATAATCTAACTCACGCCCTGTTTTTGTTTTAAAAGCAATAATGTTCCCATCATTATTTTTTCTAACAGCTACTATTTCTTCTTTTCCTATTGCATCTACTTGCCCCGCTTCAATAGAACTCTGCTGTTCGCTCCCTTGATATTCATTATAAATTTTCTCAAAATCTTTTTGCTCCATTTCCTACACCTCCAATTTACTATATATTCTACTATTCCAAAGTTTTTATGTAGATTGAAGAATAGGCTGTAAAAATAGTAATTTTTATTACAGTAACCCCACTATTTCACATTTCCTCTAACACACTTTTCTCCATTAATTGAACAAAAAATAGCAACTGAATTATTCAGTTACTATAGTTTAACGGTATTTATACGTACAAATGGTACAAAATTTAATATCCAGCTTGATTTATTAAATAGCAGATCCACTCCTACTATCCAAAATACATAATAAAAACACCTTATTATTCTGAAGTATCTTCATCACTTTTATACTCTAAAATATCTCCGGGCTGACATTCCAAAGCCTTACAAATAGCTTCTAAAGTGGATAATCGAATCGCCTTTGCTTTTCCATTTTTCAATATAGAAAGATTCGCCATCGTGATTCCAACCTTCTCGGAAAGTTCCGTTACACTCATTTTCCTTTTAGCCAACATTACATCAATATTGATTATAATTGCCATTGTTATCACCTCAGACTATTAAGTCATTTTCTGATTTTATATCAATCGCTTCTTGTAAAAGTCTTTGAAGAACAGCAGCAAATACTGCGATTACCATTGAAGCAAAGATAGGTACCATTCCAACTATGATGAGACCAGGTGCATCGTCTAGCTCTGCTACGATATAAACAAATGGGATAATAACGACATACAAACCGCTGATTATTAGTGCGCTTAATTTAATATTCTTCAGTGATTTAACAGAGAGTTCAGAGAAAGCTTTACTCTTGTCAATATAGCTTAAAAGTTTAAAGGCTTGATACAATGCAATAATAAACGGGATTACTGATACATACATACCAATGATGATGGGATAGAGTATATAGGCATAATCTATATTTACTGGATTTTTAGTTAACCAGGTCACCCCAAATATACATAATGCTAGAACTAGGATTCCCATAAGGAAAACAGCTATTTTTAAAAAGATTGTTGAACCACGTTTCATAAAAAGCACCTCACTTATTATTATTAATTTAACTTTAACACGATGTTTATCGAATTACAATAAATTATTATCTATTATTAATACATTATTATTGTTATATGCACTTCCCTTTAATTTCATACAAATATAAAAAAAGCATTCTTCATTACAAAGAAATGCTTTTTTGTTTAAAGTATTCAATTAATCATTTTCTCATCAATAATCGCAGCCACTGTTTGAACTATAAGGTCTTTTAATATAATGAGGTTTAATTATCTAACTTTTTATTAGACTTTGATTCGCTTTAGATGTTCTAACCTCGACGATTAATGCATCATTTTCAATAAAAGCTTTTAATACAACAGGTATACCGATTGTATTTTGAAATCGAAAATCTAACCCTCCATAAGAAACTGTTGCATCCCTTCCTTTTGGCACGTACCCGACATCTAAAGAATGATGATGCTTCTCTACATAAGAGACTCCTAGCGTATCTACAGCATTAAACAAAGTGGATGATGTCTGGCAAATTCCTCCTCCAATCCCCTCCACCAATTTACCGTTAACTGCTTCCATTGCTTTTTGATATCCGTGTTCTTCATCACTTGGCCCAACTGTCGTATTAAATGAAAATATATCTTCCTCCCCAACGATCACATTATTAATCGCCTGCGCAGATAGTTCGATATTTTTCGTTCTTCCAGCTACACTGCTATCAAAATTGGTCGTATATGAAGCGACTACTACTTCTTCTAATTTAGATACCTCTTCTGGCTTATATCCACTTTCACTCACATATAAAGGTAACTCTACAGTACCACCCTTCTTAAATGCATAGATTACTTTTTCAAGTAACTCCTCTTCTTCTAGGATTACTCGCGGAGTACCTTTGATGACCTGACCATCTTCTCCGATTCTATCAGGTATCATTCTCTGATCGTATCCATCTTTTGTTTCCGTACCTCTTGCTATTTCCTTTACCCAGTTCTCAACCTCCTCTTTATATTTTTCTTCCTTAGTCCCAAATCCCATTTCCTCTGGTAAAAAAGTTTTAATTACCTCATCTGTATTTGGATCGATCACATTTACCTCTAGCGACTGCTCTTCTTCTTCGACTTCTGTCTTTTCTTCTTTTACCTTATCTTTTTCAATTTGTTTCTGTAATTCAACTATTTTCTCCTCTAACTCTTTTTCCTTCGCTGATTTTCCAGAACATCCTACTAAACCTATTAAACTAGCAGCTAACATGACTGAAATTCCCCTTTTCAACATCCCCATTTTTCTCCCTACTTCTCTTTATTTTTTGATTGCAATATTTTTAATCCTATTCAGGGGGCAAGCTCTATATTCCAATAGGCGGTTTAGCAAGTGTTTTCCTTTGTAAAGAAGCAAAGAACCATCAAGTACTCACTTAAAATATCAACAGTGGTTTCTTTTTATACAATTTCAGCGACATACTGGCCGTTATACTGCTTTTACATGCCATCGTGTATTCTTTACTGGCTGTCAGACTAATTTTACTAGCTGTCATCAAATGCTTACTAGCCGTCACATACCATTTACTGGCCGTCCAGATTATAGGGAGAAATTAGGAATTGAGCACATCAAAAAAACGAGTAAGATACTTCTACTCGTTTTCTAAAATGATAATCGATATATTAAAAATTTCTCATAAGGATCACGCTCGGATAAAATCGGTAAAATAATTTCCTTTTTTAGTTTAAAGGCGGTACAGTTTTCTAAGTAAAATACATAATCATCAGATACATAATATAATACTAGCTCTATTTCCCGTTCCGCCTTTTCTACGGAGACGAGGATATTATTTATGATATTCATAAATATTTGTATAGAAAATGGATTAAAAAAATAAAATTTATTATCTAATGGATCAATCTTGTACTCTTCTGCATAGCAAAGCTGGAAATGAATATTATCTTTTCTATTCTTAGTTTTCTGCAAATATTTTTTCTTATTTTCAAGCGCCTCCAAATAGTAGGGCTCATTCATTTCTACTCCAACTACTGTCGCATTAAATAAATAATGTATAAAAAAATTTAAGCGTCCCTTTCCACAACCAAAGTCGACAATACGATCACTACTCTTCAATTCGTAATGATTAAATAATTCCTCAAAAGCGATATATGGGGTTGGTTCATACCGATGATAGTGTTGAGACTTATTGAATCCCTTTTGGTCTCCTCCTGTCCTGATATTCAGTAATTTGTCATAATACCATTCTTTCATTCATCCACACCTCATATTTCATGTCCTTTTTAAAAATTATATTCTAGTGAGCTATCTTCATTATATTTGATTTTAATATAAGCGGCACCATCAATCTTAGATAGATGGTGCCTAATTAAGAATCTCCTTAAAATCACTATGTATGAGCGTATATATCTTTCCAAATACTCCACGGATACTCATTCGGTGGCGTTGATTGGATTTTCATTATTTCCCCTGTCGTTGGATGCTTAAACTCTAATTTATGTGCCCATAAAGCGATTTGTTGACCCGGTCGGTTTACTTGTTGACCATATTTTTGATCACCAAAGAGTGGGAATCCGGATGTGGAAAGTTGCACGCGGATTTGATGTGGCCGTCCTGTGTGAAGGAGAACGGAGAGCAGTTTCAATTTCTCTTTACTACTGATTGTTTCATATTCAAGGATTGCCTTTTTGGCATTCTTATTGTGAGCCGAGACTGCATGCACTTTATTTTTCCTAGTATCTTTATGCAAGTAATGTTCTAACATACTTTTTTTCTTTGGCGGGGTCCCCCTCACAACCGCTAAATACTTTCTTTCTAATTGCCCTCTCCGTATAACATCCGATAATCTTGATGCAGCCTTAGATGTTTTGGCAAAAACCATCACACCACCTACAGGACGATCCAAACGGTGAACGAGTCCTAGATAAACATTTCCTGGTTTCTGATAGCGAGTTTTTAGGTCATTTTTTAAAATTGTGAGTAAATCATTATCCTGACTAATATCTGCTTGTACAGGAATATTGATTGGTTTTTCAACAACAAGCAAATGATTGTCTTCATAAAGTATCGGTATTTTCATATGTTTCTATAACTCCTTTAAACTGTTCAATTTTTAGTTAAAAAATAAATATCCAGCTCAGCCATCTATCACTTTAATCCAGGGTATAATAATAAGCAAAGTATTCGAAGCACAAGTACGAATAAAGTGACAGTTTGCTAGATTACTGATTATTTAAGTACCTAAATATACTCACGCACATCTGTAGGACAAATAAAATACACACTTACTCCTAAGAAAAAGACGTGAGCAATTTTTTTATGTTTAGACTTGCGAACCCTCACTACATAGTCAAACATGCAATTTTTTATAAAAAAATAGGTAAAGCTAATAGAATCTACTTCACCTATCTTTGTTCTTTATATGATTATTTAAACGCTATATAAAAATCTGCTGCCTATAGCTTAAATGTATGAATTAAATCATTCATTTTTTCTGCTAATTTTGCAAGATGATCAGAGCTTCCAGCTACTTCTTCCATAGATCCACTCGTTTGCTGTGCAGAAGCCGAAGTTTGTTCTACACCCGCTGCCGCTTCTTCAGCGATCGCTGCAATTTGCTCAATAGATACATTCATTTTTTGACTGTTAGCTACAATATCTGCTAAATTACCAGACACTATTTTAATATTTTCTACCATCTGCGTAACAGATCCACTAATTTTATTAAAAGTATCACCAGTTGCTTTAATTTGTAGCGTTCCTTGTTCCACTTCTTTATATCCGATCTTCAATGATTCCGCGACTATACTTGATTCACTTTGAATATTCCCAACAATTCCGGTAATATCATTTACAGAAACTGCTACTTGTTCAGCAAGTTTTTTCACTTCATCTGCCACGACTGCAAATCCTTTACCATGCTCTCCTGCTCTTGCAGCCTCAATTGCCGCATTTAATGCAAGTAGATTTGTTTGGGCAGCAATATCCATAATTACAGAAACTAATTTAGATATTTCCTGTGATTGCTTGTCTAAGTTGTCCATTTTCTCTACTGCATCATGTACGATTTGATCAATCTTCGCCATTTGATCCGTAGAGGTATTCATTAACTGAACACCTTCTTTAGTCATTCCCAACACTTCAAATGAATTCGATTGAATCAATTCACCATTTTCATCGGTTTCCTTTACCTTATTGATAAATGTTCCCGTAACTAAAGCGAGGTCCGTTGCACTAGTCGCCTGTGTTTCGGCAGCAGTTGCTAATTCTTCCATTGTAACAGCAATTTGTTCCGTTCCTGCTTGTACTTCATTAGCTGATTGCGTCAATTCTTCACTTTGACTTGAAACTGTTTCTGAAACGATATTTATCTCATTTAATAAAGTTCTATTATTATCATTCATGACATTTGTCGCTTCAACAAGTTGCCCTATTTCATCTTTAGATTTTGTCACTAATGGTTTTTGGCTTAAATCACCATTCGCAATTATTTTCATACGGTTCATCACAGCCACAATCGGAGTGGTGATAATCCTGGAAGTGACCAGTGCTATCACAATGCCGAGGATGAACACGATAAGTGATAATATTATAGCTACATACAGGCCTGCATTACCATAACTAAGAATTTCATTTCCTCTTTTGCCAATCGAATCTTCTCTCATAGTTGCTCTTTCTTCATATGTCTCCATAATCTCTGTACCTAGTGGTTTAGCTTTTGTGCCTAAGAGTTCGATAGCCTCCTCAAGATTACCACCATCAAATGCAGCAAAAACTTCATTGATAATTTGATCATACTGTTCTCTTTTACTAAAGAGTTGTTTCATTTCTTTATCATTATTCAAATCGATTAATTCATTTTCTAATACAATACCTGCTTTTGAAGCCTCATTGAATTCGGCTTTTAAAGCGGGGTCATTATAAATAATGTATGCTCGGACCAATGATGTTTTATTAGACATGTTTAATGCTATTTGTTCATTTTTAATTAATAATGGCACTTGCTCCTCGACAATTTCACTCGTATTTCCGTTAATATTATCAATACAAAGAACTGTATAAGCCCCAAGTATAAGAGCAAATAAAACAACAAGAGAAAAACCAAACAAAATTTTTGTCTTTATACTTTTAAATTTGAGTATTTTATTCATACTAACACCCTTTCAATTAATTTCTTTAAGCGTTCTTATCCATCTGTACTTTTGGTACTCTCTCCATTTCTTTTTATATCTAAATCTTTAACTATGCAGTGGCTATTATTCGAATATACCTTATCTTATATCGGCAGCTATAAGCGTTTTTTTTACACTCTAATGAAAGAATATCGTGGTAAATAATTGAAAAATATTTAAATATATAGGGGGGGTTCATACCTTTGGTTATTGATTTTAAAAGCCCCTGAATTCCGTAGAATAATTTTATATAAATGAAGGTTTATTAGAATAGTAAGCGGGTACATATAAAATACAAGGCGAAACAACCGACGGAAAATGCTGCAATTGAAAAGTGATTTCCACGGATGAAATGCACTGCCTTGACGGAAAATTTGCTTTACTTGCAATAGGTACACTCGTCGAGAACCGAGAAGTTGGTCTATTCACACAGTGTTAGAGCAGGAAGTAGTAAGTTTTTTGTGAAAGTGCAACTTGAAATCTGATTGTATAAAAAGGTGCAGATCGAAGACTAGCGCTTGCGATGCCCTCGCCAGAACGGCACACAGTCAGATTAATCAAACTGCATGGGCGAGTATGAAGATGTTCGTCAGAAAAAACAGTTTGTGAAGTAGAAATGAATAACAATTTTCCGTGTGCACCCCTTTTAGAGCAGGCTTAGAAAGAAGGTGCAATGGTCATTCCTATGTATAAAGATTTACTAACCATTTAGCCCAAAGTTTGAGCAACCTCTTTAAGGGCAAAGGAAAAAGCATGGTCCCGTTTGGGGTCATGCTTTTTCCTTTGTGCTAAATTAATTGGCGTGAATGATTGTCCTTAAAAAGCATAAAGAATATGTAATTTGCTTCCCTCTCCATACTAATGAATCTAAGTATTACTGATTATATGAGATATTTATAACATAATCGTGTTTTTCCATTATAATCATGTTATTACAATATAGAAAATATACGGAGGATAGTAATGGAAATAAACTTTAATCTTTTTATGAAACAAAACTTTAACAATCTGTCTTTAAGACCTCCACTCTTTTATTCTTGGAAATATGGTATTCGTTTTGAAATTTGCAATCCTTCTGTGATGGAGCATGAAGATACAAATAATCTTAAACAAATTAAGGAAAGAAGCACAGATATTTTTAATCAAGTCTTTCAAGATACAGATGACATATTTTTAATAACCGATGTGCATTGTGAAAGGAATAATACCTTTTTACAAAAAAGACCGACAAATGTCTATCGTAAATACATTAGGAGTAGAGAGGTTTTGAATAAACTCCAGCATACAGTTTTACCAAGCCAACTTTGGGATGAATGTGAGGAAGATTTCGATGATATGGTCACACACCGATTTATTCTCCGGTGTAAAACAAGTGATATACGATACCAACCGCTTTTGACCGCAATTAGTTACAAAGACTTTTGGCATCCCTCACGAATCTTGAAACGTAATTATAGCTCTGGCTATGACATTTACTTTGTAAATATAACCAAAAGAAAGATCTACCATCTTTATGATGATCGGGGCTGTGATGTAATCGCAACAAATAAAGATGATTTATATCCGCTTTATGAGATACATAGTGATTGGATATTAGATTATGACCGAGATAAGATTAACGAGTTATTCAAATGAATTTTTCTGTATTTAAAAAGACGCTCGAAATTAAGCGTCTTTTTGAATACTCATTTCTTAACTAGTGATCGTTCTAGATGGACTTTTTTTCAAGCTGAGCATCACAAGGAAGGATACGCAATATAAGACCGCTAAGTAGATCATTGCTATCTTCATATCATAGCTTTGTAGTATATAACCGACTAGAATTGGTGATAGACCACCTATCGCTCTACCAAAGTTAAAAATAGTGTTCGTAGCTGTACTTCGAATGTGAACTGGATAATAACTGCTTATTAATGCTCCGTACCCAGCAAACATCCCATTAGAGAAGAATCCGACGATTGCACCGCCAATTAATACACCGACACTGCCAGTAGCATACGAGTATAAAAAAACCGCACATGCAGAGGCAAGTAGAAAGATCCCAAAGGAGCGCTTCGCACCAAATCTATCCATGAATTGTCCAAAGGTTAGCATACCAATAATCATTCCAACAGCAGTACTGATTGTCCAGAGTGCAGAACTTGAAACAGATAATCCTTGGGATTGCTGAAGCATAGATGGTAGCCAAATCATCAATCCGTTATATCCGGCAATTTGTACAGTAGCCATGATCGCTAAGGAAACTGTCGTCACCGCTATTCGAGGAGTATTAAATAATTGTGCTAATTTGCTTTCCTTCTGTTTATTTTTCACCTTTTCCTGCTTTTGAGCTGCTAGCCATTCTGGAGATTCTTCTAGGTTTCTTCGAACAATAAAAGCGAATATAACAGGTAGCACCCCAACAAAGAACAGTGCTCTCCACCCTAAAGTAGGTAAAATAATTGCGCTAAGTAGTGCCGCTAATATGACGCCAAATTGTGCACCAACACTGACATAAGATGAGGCTCTACCTTGTTTATTCTTTGGCCAAGCTTCCGCAACTAATGCCATACCTATACCATACTCTCCACCAGCACCAATTCCGGCGATGAATCTAAATAAATAAACCTGTTCAATATTCGTCGCAAGTCCTGTTAAAGCTGTCCCAATCGCGAACAAAATAATTGTATAGGTGAAAATTCGTACGCGGCCATACTTATCCGCTAAAATCCCAAATATTACACCGCCAATAAGCATTCCGATATTGGTTATGGAAGATATGAGACCACCTGTTGCTAAATCAATATTGAACTCCGAAATAATCATCGACATAGCGAAGGAGATAAACATAATATCCATGCCTTCTAATGTTAAACCTGCAACTGATGCGACAACTGTTTTATTACGATAATTCATTTGTGCTCCACCCTTCAGTATTTTTTTACAGTAAAAAGCTCTTGATGCATCGAAGGAATGGATGTGATACAAATTTTGTCCATTCTCTTTTCAAGCCTCACAGGACTTTGTTTAAAAGAGTACTCATTAACAAATACCATTAAAAAGGCAAAAATAAATGCCCTTTCGTCACAGAGGACAAAAGGGCATAAGTGTATACATAGATAAAAAACAAACCTATCTAGTCGCCCTTTTCGGCCTCTCTGGACCGTAATTAAAGGTATATAAATTCTATCGTTATTTATACTAGCACGGTGACTAATAGTTTTCAAGATTTTTTTATTTAGAGTAGTAGAGATGTTGAGGTAAATCCCTTTCTTACTATCAGGAATATTTTTTATCATTCTCCAATAAGGTAAAACATCTAGAGTTATTGGAGGGAGCATGTTGAAAAATAATAATGACACGCTGATGACCGAGGAAATGCTCATCAATTATTATGAGCTTAATAAAAAGAAGAAAGAGATCGAGACAGAGATGAATCATTTAAAAAGGATCTTCCATGAATTTTTTGATAATCAAATCGGAACATCAGATAAAGGGGAAATCACACTAAATGGCTATAAACTGCAAAGACAAATTAGAAAAACGGAGAAGTTTGATGATGAAGCAACGATCAATAAATTGGAAGAACTAAAAATGAATGATCTTATTCAGATCATAAAAAAGCCAGATGCCCTTAAAATTAAATCTGCTATTAATTTAGGATTTTTAGACGCAAAAGATCTTGATGGTTGTATAATCACGACTTCTTCTCCAGCAATATCAGTAAAACCGATTGTTCCAAGATAATAATTTTATATGAGAATGGCACGTGTCTGTGCGAGAATTAAATCTACTTATCCGAGAATGCACGGTCTATGCGAGAGTTAAATCTACCTATCCGAGAATGGCACGTGTCTATGCGAGAATTAAACCTACCTATCCGAGAATGACGCATGTCTGTGCGAGAATTAAATCTACTTATCCGAGAATGACGCATGTCTATATGAGAATTATAATTTACAGCCTCCATCCACTTTTTTCATTAATGGAGGCTGTTTCCTGTTTAATGCATTCCGTTCCATTCACCTTGGTTTTTAGATGATTTTTCTTTTTTTACCTTTTCTTTATGAGCTCGATTGGCATTAGCACTACCAAATTCCTTCGAGAACTCTGAATCAACTTTGCTAGAGTCAAACCCTTGTTTATTCTTTTGCTCAGCATCATTTTTTTTCGTTCGTTTTGCCATGAGTATCCCTCCTTCAATTGTTAGTATGAGAATCAGAAGGGGAAATATACGTTATGGCTATTTATCTGTTTTTCCTATAGATGCTTGATTTTTTTTCTAACTTCTTCAATATTAGTATCGCTATAAATGCTTGTCCCATGCCCACCTGTTGTTTTAGCAAGTAATTCTTTTACTTCATTATAGGACATGCCAGAACGTTCATTTTGTCTTTTCACGGCATCAATATTTGTACCCGCTACTGTGAACATATCATTGTTATTAACGCTTTCCTTCATAAAATCACCTCTATATTCGTTTCTTTTATATTCTCCAACAAAGGGATTATTAATCGAGGAAAGCACTAGTTGGACGTTGTTCTAGCTTTCATACCTTAAATTTCCCCAATACTTGTTCAAGCTTAATGGCTAATTCATTTAATGAACTAGCTTCATTTGTTACCTGCGAAATGGATGAACTTTGCTCTCCTGATGATACAGCTACTTCATCCATATTGCTCGCATTTTTTTGGGAAACCATTGAAATCATTTCAATATTATCAACCATATCATGAGTTTTTTCACTAACATCATAAGCAACACTTGATACAGCACCTGTCTCCTCTGATACCTTTTCAATTGCAACAGCAATTTCGACAAAAGCCTGCTCTGTTTCATGGACCATGGCAATGCCACTCCTTAACACTTCCGCTCCATTTTCCATAGATTGGACAACTTGCTTTGTTTCTTTATGTATTTCTTCAATCATTTCCGTAATTTGCTTAGCAGATAATCCGGTTTGTACCGCCAATTCTCTCACTTCGTTTGCTACAACTGCAAAACCTTTACCATGCTCCCCCGCATGTGCTGCTTCAATCGTAGCGTTTAGTGATAACAGGTTTGTTTGATTAGCCACTTCACTGATAATACTAACAATATGATGAATGTGAGCAGACTTTTCACTTAATGAATACACCCTTTCAGCCGTTTCATCTACTGTTTTCTGGCCCAAATTCATTTGGTTAACTGTTTTGTTGACTAATCCCTTTCCTTTATTGGCTTTTTGATTCGCCTCATTTGCACAACCTTCCACACTTTTAATCGAATTTGTCACTTGATCCATGCTAGCCGAGATATCCGTAATAACATTCTTCCCTTTGATGGCAGTTTGTACTTGTTGACCCATTCCTATCGCCACTTCATTTGCTGCTTTTACAATTTGTTCAGATGCGTGTTTGGAATTAGCAGAAGCGTTGTTTAATTTTTCAGAAGTTGAAGTAATATGTCTTGTACTTAGTTCTAGATGCCCGATTAATGAGTTAAGACTAGCTACCATATGATTAAATCCAGTTGAAAGCGTCATAATTTCTTTGGATGTAGATTGAAATTGAATGTTCGTCTGAAGGTCTCCTTGAGCAACTTTCTCCATCGATGTTTTTAATAAGTTAATTGGTTTTATCACTTTATTCATTGTTGCATATGCAATTACACTGGCCAAAAACACAGATATTAGTGTCATTCCAATTATTAAATTCCGATAATCCTTAATTGGTTGTAAATATTCTCTGTCATATAAAGCAATGACATATAATGAATCATCCATTTCAATTTGCTGAGCAAGGGCGAGTGTTAAACCTTTAATATGTATTATTCCTTTTTTCTGATCGAACATTTTATTTATTTCTAAATCTGTCATTTTAGGTAACTGATGATCAAATCCCGGAAACATTCTAATTTTTCTATCTCTAGTCACTTGAAATTGTATTGGATTTAATTTGGCCGTCTTATACGTATTTGCATTTTGACTTAGTGCGTAAGAAAACTTTCGATCAAACTCTTGTTTAGTTGCAGTCGATTTAAGCATTGTAATTTTCTCCGTCATCACTTCTGAAGATGACTTTAACTGTTGTTCTATAGAATAAATCGTCAATTCTTTGTTTTTTTCATAGGTTATATATGCAATCACTGCCGAAGATAGCGAAACAATTAATATAATTGGCACTAACAACATCGTTCTCAGCCCAAAACTCTGTCTTTTCTTTCTCATATTATATACTCTCTCCCACTTCAAATTACTTACGACTAAATCCCTACACCTATTAAATCTCACAATTATAAATTTTATGCCTAAAGAATGTAAATGTTTTATAAAGATTGGGTTAATCTTTTGCAATTAGAATGAACAGCGCCCCGAAAACATCTATTCCGATGAATTTAGTCAACTTTACTTCTTGACAAAACAAAATGTATAGCCTAAAGTTAATTTCAACAACTTCAGCATTCTTATCAAGAGAAGCTTAGGGACTGGACCCAATGATGCTTCAGCAACCTCTGTTTAACAGAAAGGTGCTACTTTCAGCAAGAGTAATTCTTGAAAGATAAGAGCATTGGCGCAAGGTCAATCCCTCTTTTCCTTTGAGTAGAGGGATTTTTTGACGTTATAATATTTTTTTCGAACACACAAAAAAAACTTCTTCACCATAGTATAAATATCGCTTAATTACGTAATTTAAGTTCCTTTATTTTTAATCCACACTAAAACGATGCATTTTATACTATTAAACAATATAAAAAACAACTTGGAGGTACAAACATGCTTCATTTATTTGTAAAAACAGAACGTCAAAAAATATGGTTACAAAAATTGTATGAGAAAGAAAAACAATTCAAAAATCAATCAGCTCAAATTGATGAGCTAGCAATCTTTCCAAAAGAAAATATCCAAGACTTAGTTGATATTGGATATACGAGCATTACGCTTCCAGCAGCATATGGTGGAGAAGGCTTATCCGTTTATGACATGGTTCTGCTTCAAGAAACATTGGCTAGTTTTGATGGTACTACTGCACTTTCGATTGGCTGGAATCTCGGCGTGGTGGGTGAACTTTTTGAAAAAAAACTTTGGGACGATAAGAAATTACAATTATTTGCAAAGGAAATTCTTCAAGGGGCATTAGTCAATCGATCTGTAAGTGAAGCACAGACCGGAAGTCCTAGTAGAGGTGGCAAACCTGGAACAATTGCAATCAAACAAGATGGCGCTTGGATTTTATCCGGTCGGAAGACATTTACAACCGCCTCTCCAGTGTTAACCTATTTTTTAACATCTGCATGGATTGAAGATAAGCAGAAAGTAGGGTTCTTCCTCCTTCACAAAGACCAAATAGGACTAAGTATTGATGAAACATGGGATGTCATTTCAATGAGAGGATCAGGAAGCCATGATCTCGTTCTCAATAATGTAAAAGTGGATGAATCAAAGCTGGTAGAATTACCCGAAAAGCCTAGTGGTGGGGAAATAAATGGATGGATGCTTCACATCCCTGCTTGCTACCTTGGTATCGCGCAAGCTGCACGCGACTATGCAGTACATTTTGCTAACCACCATTCACCAAATAGTTTGAATGGTCCAATTAGCCAATTACCCAATGTTCAACAATTACTAGGTGAAATTGATTTGGAATTAATGAAAGCAAGACATTTAATTTACAGTGTAGCAGAAGCCTGTGATGACAATTCTAGGAGTCCTTTTCTCACCAATGAGATTGGTGTTGTCAAACATACAGTTACTAATGCAGCTATCACGATTGTTGATAAGGCAATGAGACTTGTTGGAGCAAAAAGTCTCCAACGCAGCAATCCTTTACAACGATATTATCGAGACGTAAGAGCAGGATTGCATAATCCTCCCATGGACGATGTAACGATAAAAAAATTAGCCTTATCAGCCATTGAAGAAGATAAATCAAAACAGTGAAGTGGAATAAAATACGCGCATTAATAACTATAATAAAAATGGAGTGTGAAAAATGATGTTTTTTAGAAAATCGGGTGTATTGGCCTTACTGATGTTGCTGTTTACCACAGCTTGTTCTAATGGATCTGAGAATACAGACAATAATAAGGCAAGTACTGATGGTGTACGAAAAATTAAAATTGCCTATGCGCTTACTGGAGTACCAATTACTTATCAAGATGAAAGCGGCAATGCTACAGGCTATGATGTTGAAATGATGAAGGTTGTAGACGAACATCTTCCAGAGTATGAATTTGAATTTATTCCAACTACTGATGATGATTTATTAATAGGTGTTGAAACTGGAAAGTACAATGCAGGTGTAAAAAATACCTTTTATACGGAGCCAAGAGCCAAGAAATACGTTTATCCTAAAGAAAACCTAGGAGCAAGTAGTTCTGGATTAATTATCAGGGCGGAAGATAAAGATAAGGTTCATGATTTATCCGACATCGCAAAATTAAATAAAAAGTTAATCCCAATCGCGCCACAAGATGCACAATATAGTTTAGTAGTTAATCATAACGAAAAAAATCCAGATAATCAGGTGCAGGTAGAAAACTCTGAGACTTTTACTGTGTCAGATTGGCCAATTTGGATTTCAGAAGGAAGATATGATGCTCTTCTTACGATCAAATCAACGTATACGGCAACTGTAGAAGCAGAAGATGGAGCTTATCATCATTTAAAGGACGACTTAGTATATAGCGGTTTTACTGCAACTAAAACATATCCACTATTTAATAAAAAGGAACAGGAATTAGCTGATGCCTATGATCTTGTAATGAAACAATTAAAAGAAGAAAAAGTCCCAAATGAATTACTTGTTACATTTTTAGGAGAAGATACATTTGAACTGCTCGAAGAAGATAATTGATTTCCACTATTTATCGTACGAATTTATAGATAAGTAAGGGGGTGCTAGAATGCATGGATTTGATTTGACAAATATTATTCGTTATTATCCCGACATACTTCCCTATCTAGCTATCACATTTTTAGTTGTTATATTTTCTATGCTTTTTGGTGTCATATTTGGTTTTTTAATAGCTATGGCGAAGTTAAGTAAGAATAAAATATTAAATGTCCTCGGCAATGGATATACAAATATATTAAGATGCACACCATCTATTATTTTACTTTTTTTAGTTTACTATGGACTCCCTGAAATAATTCAAGCTTTGTTTGGTGTCGATATCAATCATATTTACAAAGGGATTTTTGTCATTATCACCCTCGCCCTTTTGTTTTCTTCAAACATGGCAGAAGTAATGCGATCCGCCTATGAATCTGTAGATAAAGGACAGTTCGAGGCAGGAGTTAGCATTGGACTGAATAATGTACAGACTTTTATAAGGATTTTACTTCCACAGTGTTTCGTTATTGCCCTCCCGAATTTAGGGAATGCTGTCATTGCTCTTTTTCAAGAAGGCGCCTTAGCATTTACAATTGGTTTTATAGATATGATGGGAAAGACTAATTTAATTGTATCGCTTAATTACGGATCACATGCGCGAGAAATATATATTAGTCTAGCACTTATATACTGGGCGATTTCCATTATTATCGAAAAAGGGATGGCAAAATTTGAACGGATATACAAGGAAAGAATACTTGCAAAAACCGTTTAAGTGAGGTGAATCGGCTATGTCGTTTAATATTGATTTTTTTATAGAAACCTTTTTTTTAGCATTAACAGGTGTTCCAACCACATTAAAAATAACCATTGTTACTTTGCTCATTTCCATTCCATTGGGATTTTTATTAGCTGTCATCAGAATTAATAAAATCCCTTTTATAGCTAAGCTTGGTGCGATCTATGTTTCTTTTATTAGAGGAACACCGATTGTTGTTCAAATATTAATTATCTATAGTATGGTTCCTAGCATACTAGCAGTTTTTCTAAAAAGCGTAAACAGCTCTATCAATGTGTTTGATATTAACCCGATACTTTATGCGTATATTGTATTTTCATTAAACACCATTGCTATATTATCAGAAGTTTTCCGTTCTGCATTGTTTACAGTAAATAAAGGTCAACTCGAAGCGGCACAAGCAATTGGTTTAACAAGTTTCCAAAGCTATCGCAGAATAGTGATTCCCCAGGCTTTAGTAGCTGCGGTTCCTAATATATGTACAGCTGCAATGAACTTGGTTAAAGCCACATCTCTCGCATTCCTTATGACTGTAAAAGATGTCACTGCTATCGCAAAAGTAGAAGCTGGTTTTGGCTACAATTATATGGAAGCCTATTTAGATGTTTGGATTATCTATCTTATCATTTGTTCATTAGTTGAATTATTTTTCAAAATTTTAGAGAGAAACCTAAAGAAATATAAAACTGCTGTTGGATAAAAAACGATAATGAGTACTTACTCTCAGCCTGATTCACATAAACACTCCTATCCGCACTGTAGTATTTTGTAATTTCTTAAATAACAAAAATTGAGGTGATATATGTGCTCACAGTAAAAAATGTGCAAAAATCTTTTGGTAAAAACAAAGTATTAAAAGGTGTTGATATTCATATTAAAAAAGGAGATGTGACTGTTATTTTAGGTCCTAGTGGGTCTGGCAAGACCACACTCCTTCGCTGTTTAAACTTCTTAGAGAAACCAGATGAGGGAGAACTCATTTTTCATGACCTGAATACGCATTTTAAGGATGCTAGTAAAAAGGATATTTTACAAGTTCGTAAAAAAACAGCATTTGTTTTCCAAAATTATAATCTTTTCAATAATAAAACCGCACTGGAAAATGTTACAGAAGGCCTGATAATTGGAAGGAAGGTCCCAAAGGCGGAAGCGATTGAGATTGGCAAGAAGGCACTTGATAAAGTCGGATTGTCAGATAAATATACTTATTACCCTTCCCAACTTTCTGGCGGACAACAGCAAAGAGTGGGCATCGCAAGGGCAATCGCCGTTAAGCCTGATGTCATTTTATTCGATGAACCAACCTCTGCACTTGATCCTGAGCTGGTCGGTGAAGTTTTGTCTGTAATGAAAACACTAGCAGAAGAAGGAACAACCATGTTGATCGTTACGCATGAAATGTCATTCGCACAAGATGTTGCGAATAAAGTCATATTTATGGATGATGGGGTTATTATTGAGGAAGGAACACCGAAACAAATATTTGTAAAACCGAAAGAAAAAAGAACACAACAGTTTTTAAGAAGAATTATCGGCAATTATGATTATTCTATATAATTGAAATCAAGTTCATAATAAAGGGTTCATTTTAATTTCCAAACAAAGTGGATCTCTGCTTCAGGCGGACACTTTCCGCGGGCGTAAGCCCGCATAAGTCGCCATCTTCCGAATTATTAAATGCCATTTCATGCAAAAGTTCAGATTTTTAGTTAGGATAAGCAAATATGACATTAACTGCATTGTAAATAAATCAAGGAATATACTTGAAAATCCTTACAAAAAAATACAAAGAATCTCCAATATCCTTTGTTACAATGTTTAATTCCAATTACTAATTGGGTATATAATATTTATACGGCTATTTGTTTATCTGCCTCAGCTGCTAATCGTTGATAAATAAGTAAGTCACGGTTATAGCAAGCAGTATATGTTAACAAGCTATTGAATTTCACCTTTTCAAAATCTACCCAATCGACAATATTATATAATCGATTTAGTTTTTCTGCATTTTCCCATGCTGTTTCTTCGAATACATAATTCATCTCATGTTCGTCAATATCCAACTTGAATAATTCTAAGTTTAACTTACGATCTTTTATGGGGGATTTCCTCTTCATTCTGAAAAATTCTAAAGCTTTCGGTAATGAAGCCAATAACGCATCACGATCTAGGGAATGCCCTAGCTCATGCAAGGTCAATGTCTTTATATACACTTCCAAATCGACCATATTATACATTTCTCTTCTTGCTATCGGTAATCTATCTGAATCAAAAAGAAGATAGTTTTTGATAAATTGATAACACATATTTATGCCGGTATTTCGATGTATAACTTCCATATCCATATGAACAGAATCGACAGTAGATTTAATCCACTTTTTCATAATCTTCTTACGGACTCTTTTTTTCATTACTTCCCTCTTTTTCTGATGTATATAAAGTCTCAGATGAAATAATCCATCTAGAAAATTTTACCACAAGAGAATTTAAAAAAGAAGATAAAATTATTTTTTTATCCCACATTGATTGAAAATCTTTACCTTTATTCTTGTCTTACATATTGATTATTATATTTACGAGAATTCAGAAATCATTTAAAATACCATAAGCATAACAAAATGATTGTGATAACTGTATATTAAATAAGGTTCATTTTACTTCTTCAACCAATACTTGCTACAATCTTTATTACGCTCCATAAATCCATAATCAATGAAGTACCGTCTTATAGTAGCAAAATCTCCATAAACAGATTTAAGCACCTCATTGATTTCTCTTTCCGTATACTTTTTATTTATTTCAAATCGGCTTAACAGATGTTGTAACACTATCCTTTTCCTTTTTTCTTTACTTGGAAAAATATCAAGGGGTCCATCCAGTCCATCTTTAAAATAAGTATCTAATACCTTCTCTTCCTCTTCCTTCGTTACGGTATATCGCCAATCCACTATTATCGCTCCCTTATTGTACGTATATCGACCTTCCTACAACTTATCCTCCAATTGCTGAAGTCTTATTAGTAATTTATAAAATACCTTATCTTTTACTGCTGTAGCCCATAATCCTTCATTAAATCGTTCTTGTCGTATATATGCGGTAAGAATTGCCTTCGTTAATTCCTCATTAGAAGTATGGATCACTCTCATAATTTCGTCTGACATCGTCATAGGTAAACCATATTTCTCTAACGTGCTTATATAATTTGAATCTAATAAATCCGTTTTAGTTACTTCTTCTATAAAGCTAGTTAACTGCTTATCATAAACAGGGTAAGAGATAGTAAAAATACCATCATCTCGCTTATCTCCCCCACCCCAATAACAGGCTTCCTCTTCAGTCACATTTTTAAAATAGCTAATATAATCAATTACACTCTGGTATTTCCCCACTTGTACAACCTCCCTTTAAAACTTAGATCAAACCGGTATTTTAATCATATGAGAGAATGTATATTTTATTTCTCATTTATATCATTCTCCTTTTCCATACATTATTCCTTCTCTTGCTCTTCAAAACGTTGTTAAATAACGTGTAAACACGTATCATTTTCATTGGGTTTATTGCGCTTAGTTACTCGATAATGCAATAATGGAATGTAATAAAATAATCATATGAAGGTGATCTAATGAAAATTGGAATGATCGGAATTGGTGATATCGCAAAAAAAGCCTACCTCCCCGTATTATCACAAACCAAAGGAATTGAGCTTCATGTTTGCACTAGAAATAAAGATACATTGAGAGAAATTTCTGCAACCTATCAAGTTCCTTATCTTTATCACGATATCGATCAATGGTTGACTAGTGGGATCATGGCGGCATTTGTTCATTCATCTACTGAATCTCACGAAGCGATCATTGATAAACTTCTTGATCATGGGATCCATGTATATGTGGACAAGCCAATTACATACGATGGAGATTCGACAACACGTCTAATGGATAAGGCAGAAAGTAAAGGTTTGATTCTTATGGTTGGCTTTAACAGGAGGTATGCACCTCCATATATGAAGCTAAAAGAATTAGAGGAACCAAATATGGTGATTATGCAGAAAAACCGAGGACATCAGGCAGATGATATTCGTACTTTTATTTTCGATGATTTTATTCATGTAATTGATACGCTCCTTTACCTGTTTCCTTATGCTATCGAAGATATTAAAATACAGGGTAAAAAAATGGACGGAAAGTTGCATCATGTTATACTCCAGCTTGAAGCCAAGCAAGGTACGGCAATCGGAATTATGAATCGGGAAGCAGGCACAACGGAGGAAAAAGTGGAAGTAATGAGCGCAACTGAAACACGTACAGTAATGAATGTAAATGAAGTCACCTCACATATTGATAAAAATATTTTCACATATGGTACCGATGATTGGCAGCCAACGCTTCATAAACGCGGTTTTCATCATATTATCTCTACTTTCTTATCAGCAGTTAAGAATAACCTAGCTCCAGACAAACAGTATCAAAGTGATTTAGAAGCACATTTGATTGCTGAAAAGATCGTTCAATCACTAGTGGATTAGGAACTATTCATTTTCAAGCTAACAACATAATATTCCCATCTTCATTGAAGATAAATTAATAAGCCACCTATTTCATCATAAAAAGGTGGCTTATTAAGCTTGATCCAAGTACCTCAAATCTATCTAATAATCCAATTACTATTATTAGATAACAGTAACTAAATCTACTGCTTCAATAATTAGCGGAGTACCAGCGGATATTGTAGCAGTAATAGTGTTAAAAGTTAATTCCGTTTCTGTAATCGTATAAGAATCACCCTCTAGTAATACACCATTCACATAAAGATTGTAGTAACCATTTATCAATACTGGAAATGCAGTGGCTGGATTCCCAGTGTCGTCCAAAAATTCCGTAGCAGCAACTGTGGTTCCATCCTCTACAGTCAACATATCTACTAAGACATTAAAAAATTTTGTCGAAGTTTACTGGTAACATTGACGTTAATATTCATCAGGCTTAGGGCCATATAAGCTCACATTCTATCTTTTTTATTTTATGCAAATAATGTAAACTAGATAAGGCTAACAATCTGATATACTAGATCATTTTATAGATTCAATGGGAAAAGCCTAATGATTCCACAATAATTGGTGTATTAGCAGCTATTATTTGATCTAAGGAAAAAAGCTTAAAGCTGTGGAATCTACCAAGTACAGATTTCCCTCCTGCATGGCTTCATTAATATATATTTACATATCCATTTGGTTTAAGAATAGTAAAATTGCTTGTTATATTCCCTTCATCATTTGTAAATTTATTCGTGGAGATTATCTCCTGATTTACTAAATGAATATCATTTTCGGAAATATAGAAATATCTATTAACAGTTGGGATAATCGATATCCTCGGATTATTTATAGGGAAGTTAATTTCTATGTGGGAGTAGTATTTGTTCATATTGTAGTAATCACATTCACATGGATTACACGAGCACTTATCCTTTGCAGAAGGGGCACATCTACAGCCTTTGTTATCCAGTTCATCCTCTGCCTCTTGCTCATAATCTCTAATATACAGCTTCCTGCATCTCCTCATTACCTCACCTCCTCCTAATTATTCTATGAAATGATTGAAATCTAGCTTCTTATAACTGTCCATCTTGGAAAGTAATTCAGCTAGTGATAAAGTTAGCGGAAACTCAACAAGAAATCCGATGTTTTTCCCCGCTAATCTGAATCTTTTCACTGACTACAAGCCAAGAAAAAAACATCCTCTAAGGTGTCCTCAGCTAAATGTCTATATAATAAAATACCTATCTGTTCCTGTTCTAGGACATTGCGTCAAATTCATCATTTTAAGACTTTCTTTTCGCGATAAAGCTCTCTGACTGTTATAATTGAAAAATTAGTCGATTTATATATATACAAGTCATATTTTGTTTCCCGGGAAATATTGCCTAGCTTTTATTACAAAATAAAAGGACTATTTACGAAAAGACAGAC
Source organism: Lederbergia lenta NBRC 16444 (assembly GCF_001591545.1). Classification (GTDB taxonomy): domain Bacteria; phylum Bacillota; class Bacilli; order Bacillales; family Bacillaceae_C; genus Lederbergia; species Lederbergia lenta. The sequence continues at coordinate 125,686 of NZ_BCVC01000001.1, read as the reverse complement.
GGCCGAGAAGTGATATGCTCCCTGTCAAGTAGACAGTGAAAATAATAAAAAGGATCTAAGCGGCTTTAACTCTATATTCCATAGGGCTGAGGTTTTTTAGTCGTTTTTGATATCTATCATGATTATAAAAATAGATGTATTCATCTATCGCAATAGAATGTTCCTCAAACGTCTCATATGTATTTAAATAATATTTCTCACACTTAAGTGTTCCCCAAAAAGATTCCATTGGTCCATTATCAATACATCCACCGACATGCGACATACTTTGAGTCAATTTAGCGGCATCTATCCTTCGTTTAAATTCTTTAGAGGTATACTGAAACCCACGATCACTGTGAATAAGCGGGCATTCCTTATCCAATAATACTGTAGCTTGATCAAGCGTTTTGAATACAAGGTGATTATTATTGGAACGCCCTAGAACATAACTTACAATTTATCCATCATAAAGATCGCGAATAGCACTTAAATAGGCCTTTTTCGATTGGCCATACTTAAATTCCGTGACATCTGTCACCCTCTTTTCATTTGGCTTTTCCGCTGTAAATGCACAATTTAGTACATTTCCAGTGACTTGTTGAGGGGTAGAATGTTTATAACGTTTCTCCTTTCTTCTAATGACGGATTGAATGCCTGCTATCTTCATTAGTCTATAAATTCGCTTGTGATTGAAGCCCTTCCCGAATGTTCGATTCATATGTAAAGTCATCTGACGGTAGCCATAGATTCCATCCACTTTCTCATGGAGAGCTTTCATTTCGTTGATGAGTTCCTCATTTTAAAGTTCTCTAGTAGAAGGTGTACGGTTCAGGCACTTATAGTAGGCATATCGCGAAATACCAGCTATTTCGCAAAGGAGGCAGATGCAAAGTTCTTTTTCTGATGAAGCTCTTTAATTGTGATATACTATCTTCAAATTGTATTTGACTTAACCTCACCTCCTTTCGATCTCCTCTAACTTTTTTAAAAATGCATTCTCTGCTCGAATGCGTCCATTTTCTCTTTCAAGCCTTTTCATTTCTAATTTGTTTTTTTCTTCAGGTAAGAGTTCTTCTTCTGTTTTATTCTGTCCTCGTTTATCTCTAAGTGCTTCATCTCCACCAATTTCATGCTTTTTCACCTATTGATATACTTGTTGATAGGAGACTTCATAAGTATCAGCTGTTTTTTGATAATCCTTTCCATCCTCTATGCAATAAATTACAATTTATTTCCGTTCATCCCAAGTTTTTTTCTCCATTTAGTCATAGAGCCCGTCCTTCCTTTCGACGTATCCTTTAAATCTCTATAACTATTATACTTGTCGATCCAATCCCCGAAGCACGAATCTACTAGAAATTTCGTATTTCCGAACAATCTCATATTGTGTCTGCTTTGTAAAACTTACAATCTAAAAATAAAATTACTAAGCAATAAATGGTAATCATAAAAAATAAAATCACTGTTATGTTAGAATACAACAATATTTTTTTCGCGTTTCTAACATTATTCTCATTATCGTTACCACAGCGAAGATGGGATCAATGTCAATAGCCGAAAATAGGGCTTCAAATCGTTGGGTAGGTTCTAAATTATATAATTCTTGTAGGTGAAACAGGCTTTCTTGTCGTATAATAGTCATAGGGAGTCTTCCTCCAGTCTCATAAGTTTGTGTGGTGCTTACTTATTTCGACATTTTGGGGAGGTACTCCTTTTTTGGCGTCTCAAGGCTCTAGGTGTTTAATTTATGAAATTGACTCAGATTAGCAAACAAACCATTCTTATTTCGATTAGTTTTTTAGTTATGCAAATTGGAATTATCCAAATTAAGGAAAATAGTAGACATATATATATGAGTTGTGGTAGATTTCAAATGTTAGAAAATTTTAAAAAAGGGGAATATCAGTTGAAAAAAATAATCTAGTTTACATGCTTAGCTTTATAATATTAGTAGGGGTAATATTGTTTATCGGAAAATCCGAAGTAAAAGCATCTGAAACGGGAAGTGATAATCAAAAAATTTATCAACAAATAGTAGATGAAGTTAAATCTGAAGTAATTCCAGTTGATTCTGACGAACCTGCGAGTATCACCATTTTAAAAGATATTGAAAATGGAACTTTCGCTAAAAGCCCAATTATAGGTGTTGGATCGTATAAAATAACAAGAAGTGGAAAAACCGTAACAATGAATGCCACCGGAGAATGTTTAAACTGTACGTTTAATACTGTAAACTATAAAATTTCTACAGGAGTAAGTGCGGTAACCGGAAGTGTTTATCCAGCTAGTAAGTTTTTAAAGGTGACAAGATCTTGGTCTTACTTACTTCTTGGTACTTACACAGTAGTTTTTTCCGGTCAAGCATATACGTCTGCGGGACCAGGAACGATACTCTCAGGAAATAAGACAGTTTTTATTCCATCGGGTTCATAAGATGAATATTTTGAAAAGAACATCGTCCTTCCTCCAATATCTGATAATGAAAATGTTTATATTAAAAATATATTCAAGTGATAGTGATTCAATAACATTTGATTACCCAATAAATAGTGAAGTAAATAGTGAGATAATTTCTTTTATAGAAACTATCTTCGATTCGGTAGAGATTAAGGGTAAAGTTCTGAGATTAACAGATTTAAAACCTGATATTTTAGAGGAATTAAAAATATTAATCAAAAAGAATCAACTACCAGAGCCTTACAATATACTTTGTAGTTATATTAAAAATTTGGAGAGAAATGATTTTAAAGATGAAGAAACTCCCCCAACAATTATTAGTGGATATTTAAACCCTTTAAATATAAATTTAGAACTACGTGAAAACGAATGGAACGATTATATTCAAAACAGCGAATTGAGTAATAGTGAAAGGACACCCATACTTATTATAGCACCAGGTCAATGGCAAGAAGAAGAGAAAAAAATCTCAGAGTTCGACTTTGTTTTACAGGAAATAGTAAATGAATACTGTTTGTTTTCAAAAGATGCCGGAGAGGATTATACTCTTTTAGTTCCTTTACCAAACATTAAATATACTTCCGAATTAGAAAATTATATTAAAAACATTTTTTTCTCATATTTTAAGCAAGTAGGAATAGTTACTTCATTCTATATGAACTCTTTATATTTAACTGCCATTCAACTTAAATCACCATTTAGAATAAAGAAAGTAACATTGGATAATTTATTGATAGGTTAAAGTTATGAAGTAAAAAGTAGAGGACGTCATATTGTCCGAAGCCACCTTCGATGGTGTTAGCGATAATGTAACTCCCGACGCCACTGGCAGCTATAGAAGTCAGCTTAGTTGTCGACCGTCAAATCGCCCCTCATTTGATATCGCATCTGAGTTCGTTGATTAATGTTTACTCTTAATAAGTTTCTCCGGCTTAGTTGCCCTACCGCGATAAGGGAAAGATGTAGTTTTAATATAAAGTCACGATTTTTATAAAACAAGATTCGAAGTTTATATAAATGTTGTGATGCTTTTACCCTTAGATAATTTTGGTCTAAGGGTATTTTTCCTATTATGACACTCCTAGCTTGCTTTAGTATAAAGGAGCTTGCATAAACACGCTCTTTTTTATGCAGCCACCAGCCTTCTTCAGGAGCTACAAACGTTAATAAATCAGCCATGAATAAAACCATGCATAATCGATAAAAAGTAAAAAAAAGCCAATCCTTTATCTATCAAGGGATTGGCTTTTTTCTAACTTCCCAAAACTACTATTATGTTAACTAGATTTGTATGGAGTATTCAGTTATATTGAAAAATAATAATGTTGGGCATTTTTAGCACTTCTTTCAACTGCTATTCCATAATTATATGCTGCTCCAGTTACTCCTGCTGCAACTAATGCAACAGCTACACCTGCCCCTCCATTTAATGATGCTACAACTAATGATGCAAGCCATAAAATAGTCGCTCCAGAAGCCGCGCCTATAAATTTAAGTTCATAATCATTTAATAAATCGACTTGCTTTTTGAAATTATTTAGATTCCCAGAATTCTTCTTAGACAATGTAACATTTTTATAATATGTACTATTAAGAGTATTCGGTTTTGGTCTTCTCAGTTGCCACTTTTGTGGAGATGTATAAGTAATTGTATACTCATAATTTGAATAGGTATTTTCCACTCGCGTTGCAGCAAAAGTACTAATATCACCTTGTTGATCATCTGAAAAATCTGAGGAGTCTACTTCATCTAAATCGATTTTCACTTGTGATGATTTATTACCTTTAACTTCCGTTGTTAGTTCGTTGGTTTTTTTATTAAATACTCCTATTGAAGTTACTCCATTTTCAATAGTTTCCACTACTCTTTCATTTTCATCATCTTTTATAATTTTAATTTCTATACCTTCAAGTATATCAATTAAATCCTTGTCTTTCTCAGGATCTAATCCCTGAGTATAATCAAAATCTTTTTGAGTAATAATCTGCTTTTCTAAACCTAGATCTTTTGAATTATTTAAAGCAGCACTACCAATACTTGGTCCAACAGATGAAAATACTAAAACTGCAGCAATAGACAAAACAAATCCTTTAAAATACTTATTAATTTTCATGTAATCACCTCAACTAATTTTTTATAGACAATTGTTCAATAGATACTCCTTCCTCTTGTTGTTATTTAAAACCATTTATTCCATAATATCGCATTTATTGAAATTAAAGGTATAAAATTTCATTCTTTTAAACTAGCAATTATATATCAGTTTAAAAAGATTAAAAATATAACATACATTAATAATAAAATACCTACAGAAAGAAAAATAAAGCTATTAACTGAACTATATTTATTTACCGTTCTTTTTTTAAATAAGTAAATACCGCCAAATACACATAATAAAGATACAAATAAAAAGGATGCTGCTATCAAATAATTCATTATTAATCCCCTCTCAATTAGAATTTGAATAATCATTACTTTTAATCTCACAATAATAAGACGTAACACAAATAAAAAACATTTCATATTTATAAATATATTTTTAATTAATAGATTGGAAACTTTTCATAGTTGGTAATTTTATCAACTATGAAAATATAAAAAAACCACTTTAAAGTGGTCTCTAGAATAATCTTTCTGGATGGCTTTTCGATTTCTTTTTTAGTGCTCTTTCAATCACTTTAATAAACCCTTTTATGACTTTTTCTTGTTTCCTCAAATTCTTCTCGATATACGTCCATAACTACTACTAAACATTAACTTTTGTCTTTGATTCTTTTTTCTTTTAATTCCTCCTTAGTAAGACTTAATAGTTTCTCTTTATTATTAGCAACATAAGCACTCAATGCTAATGCTATTTTCTCAGCATCTTCTTGCCCTTCAAATTCAAAGTGTTTCTCAAAGATAGCACCAACTTCAATCAATCGTTTCGTTCTCGCCTTCCTTTCTTTGTCTCTCATTCGATTTGCAATTTGTTGTTTTCGAGCTTTGATCTTCTCCATTTGCTCATCTAATTCTTTTAATCTATCTTCATCTGTTCTAGTTGTCATACTTAATCGCCTACCTATATCCATAATTTGCATTTATTATAGCTAATTCGGTACGGAAACACTAGCAAAGTTTGCTAGATTAATTTTCGTCAACGTGCTATAATCCCCAATGAACGAAGTGAAGAAGGGCGCACTTATACAAACTTCGTTTGTGCGCGGTTGCTTCGCAACGGAAAAGCATATTCGCCCCGATGGCGAATACAAAATCAAAACCAATCATTCGGCTGATGCCGAATGTAAAAGAACTATTCGTCTCTATGACGAATAGATAAAACCTTATCGCCTATCGTCGAAGCCAAAACATAAAGGTAACAATCTTACGATTCTTCCCTTTACGTTTCGGTCAAATGGGGGATTTGCTCCCCCATCAATCAACGCTGAATAATCATATAAATAATTCCACCAATGATTGTCCCAGTTGTTCTAATGAGTGCTAATGCTATTTTGTCTGATAACTTGATAATCATTAAAAAATCACCTCCATCTATTTATTGAGTAGGAATTTTCATAACCCTTTTTTTCCGAAAAAAATTATTCCTACTTCCTTATAGATTGTGAGAGAGAACATATAACAGGTTTTATAAAAAATATTTAGGAAGGAGGTTCGAGTCATGGCGATCTATCATTTTTCAGCACAGATGATTACACGAAGTAAAGGTCAATCATCTGTTGCTGCTGCTGCTTATCGTTCTGGTGAACGGTTGGAAGATGAACGAACAGGTGAGACTAAATTTTATAAAAGAGAAGTCCAACCCGAAACCATGATTCTTGCCCCTTCCAATTCTCCAAGTTGGATCAATGATCGGGAGAGACTTTGGAACGAAGTTGAACAATCCGAGAAAAGAAAAAACTCACAGTTAGCAAGAGAAATTAACATTGCTCTACCAAAAGAAATTTCAAACGATCAACAAACCTATAATATCCAGATAAGTTGATGTGTAAAATCAGATAAAGATCAATATAGTGAGCCTTATATATTCGACGTGTGAGTATTCCCCTAATATATGATCTTTCACAGCTGCTTCCTTTAACTCTTTAGAATAGGATTTCCATGTTTTTGCGTTCTCCAAACCACTTAAACCATACATTTCAAATTTCTCCACCCAATTATATAAAGTAACGTTAGGAATCCGGTACATAGCTGTTAATACTTCGACTGTATAATTCTCGTTCTTATAAGCCAACAATACTTCATATTTAAACTGACCTGAATAGAATTTATTAGGCATAAAAACTCCCCCTATGGCAAAACAGATTTTTGTTTTTTAATCTGTCTACCTTAGGGGGAGCATATCAAAGCCCCAGCAGTCTGTTTTGACCTTTAATAGTCTTTTTCTTCATTATGGAGTAATACTTATTCTTTAGTAAATTCTTTCGTACTTCTAACTGTATCAATCGGTCGAACTAATTTTTCAATTTGCTCCCGTTTCTGCTCTAAAAACGGAGGTAAAGATAATTTTTCTCCAAGTGTTTCATAAGGCTCATCCCCCATAAAACCTGGACCGTCTGTAGCAAATTCAAATAAAATTTGTGGTGCAACTCTTGCATATAGTGAACCAAAAAAGTGGCGTTCTACAAAACCTGATGTTTGGAATCCGAAGCTCTCTATATGTTTCATCCAGTCTTCTAAAACAGAGCGATCGTCCACACGGAATGCAGCATGGTGAACCGTACCAAAGCCTTGTCGACCTTGAGGTAAAAGTGTATTATGTTCTACAATTACTTGTGCCCCATTTCCCCCTTCACCAACTTCAAATAAATGAAATGACCCTTCTTTAGCTATTTCTTTAAACAATAGAACCTTCTCCATCATTTCTTTAAAATAATCATAGTTAGCAATACGAACAAAAATTGGCCCTAATCCAGTGATTGCAAACTCTAAAGGAATCGGTCCTTTTTGCCAGGGTATGCCTGTAGCAACCCCGTCATCGTTTTCATCTGAGATCAATTGATATTGCTGATCATCAAAATCAACAAAAGAAAGTGTCTTTTTACCAAATTGTTCTGCAATTCCACTATGTTTTACCTCTAAACGATCAAAGCGTTCCACCCAATAATCAATTGCTGCATCATTCGGAACTCGGAAGGAAGTTTTCGAAATCTCATCTGTCCCATGTACCCCTTTTGGAATACCAGGGAAGTCAAAGAATGTCATATCTGTACCTGGACTGCCTTTATCATCCGCAAAAAATAAATGGTATGTTTGTATATCGTCTTGATTAACGGTTTTTTTAACTAACCGCATACCTAAAACATAGGTGAAAAATTCATAGTTTTTTTCTGCACTACTTGTGATAGCTGTGACGTGATGAATTCCTTTTAATGTGTTCATTAAACATTCCTCCTATTATAATTATATCTATTTACAATGTAATCTAACCACTTTATCTCGAATCAACATATCCTTAATTCGAGATAAATATATCATTGATATAGTTCACTGTCAATAAATAAGTTCACTTCTGCTATCTCTCTGCTCGTATATCGACTATACTATTTATATTAATATAAAGGATAGAGGAAAGAATGATGAAAGAGATACTAGTATACCGATTCGAAGAAGTAATACATGCACCAATTGATATTGTTTTTAACTATGTGGATGACGATGAAAAAATTAAACTTTGGAATACACTTTTCATCGAAAATATATATGATACCGAAGATGGAAAACCAGTATATAAACAAGGGACAAAGTTTAAAACAGTACAAAAAATCGATAAAAAAGTTATCACGGTTGATTCCGAATTAATTGAGTATACAGCTCCAAACAAAATTATTATGCATTCTATCACTAAGGAAGGTATAAGCATTTCTAAATACTTTTTATCAAGAGATTATGACGGAACAAAACTAATTGTTGAAGCAAGTATTATCCCAAGCAATTTTTATTATCAATTAATGACTAAAATGTTCCGCTGGGCTAGCAAATATGTTTTCGAAGAACAATACAATAATTTAAAAACATATATTGAAAACGAAGTAGAATACGAATAAACATAGAAGGGCTATTTAAGAAGTTGAAGTAGATGACTTTTTAGATGGCCCATTCTATTTATTAGTTTAGATTCTTATATGAAGAGATCTTATTCAATAACCTTAATTCAGCGGACTTCTTATTATCTTATCTACCCCTGGTTTCGCTAATTGGAAACGAAAAAACATTTGACAATTTTGTGAACAGGTTGAATAATATATATAAAGGAGGATTGAAAATGGACGCTAATCTGAAATTACTAAATGCTACAAAGTATATTGGTTACACCATTCTTACCATTGGAATTGCCATTTTTTTATACGGCTTTTTTATTAGCGAATATAGTATAGCTACAGGTGTCGGTATTGGTACAGTTATGGGGGCTATTTTTATCTTTCTGATGGGTGTATTTTTCGTAGCTACGGAAGAGATGCAGAAAAAAACAACTAAAGGTTAACCAATACGGAAAAATGAAGCAAAAGTCTCGTCATTAAGGAAAGCGCAAACATAAATACAAGTGATTATTTTTACATGCAGTAGCGACATTTATCATTTCCACGTTCATAGATATATAAAAGGAGCGCCATTTTAGACGCTCCTTGTTCATTACATATCCCAGACCATAATAAGTAAGGTCCCAAAGATAGTAACTAAGGCAATTGCAACTGCATAATAGATATTTATATAAATTGATTTTTTATCGCCAGTTTCACCAGCATGCATAAATACAACGAGTTGAACTGCTGCTTGCACGAATGCTGTGACTAAAAGAATCGTCATCCCTACTGCAAATGACATATCAAAGAAATAAACAGCAAGAGCAACTGCGGTAAGAACTAATGAGAATACAAAACCTATTACCTGCTTGCGTGGGAATAATTCGCTCATATTTACATCATTCCTTTCAAATAGATGAAGCTGAAAATAAAGATCCAAACAACATCTAGGAAATGCCAGTATAGTGAAAAGATGAATGATTTATTCGCTGTTTCAGGAGTTAGACCTCGTTTTTTCACTTGAAGGATAATAAATAATCCCCAGAACAAACCAAGTGTTACGTGTGCTCCGTGCGTTCCTAAAGTTGTCAGTAAAATCGCTGTGAATGCACTCGTTTGAAGCCCTGCGCCAATATGAACATAATGAGTAAATTCATAAATCTCCACGCCTAAAAATACAAGACCAAGGACTAATGTGATTGCGAAGAATGTAATCATTGCATTCTTTTTACCGATGCGCATAGCATGAATGCCTAGACCGATCATAAAACTACTAGTTAACAGCACAAGCGTTTCAATAAGCACTGGTGTAATTTCAAAAATTTCTGCGCCAGATGGCCCATTTCCAGTTCTATCTACTAATGTGAAATAGGTGGCGAATAGTGTTGCAAACAGCATAATTTCGGCCCCTAGGAAAATCCAGAAACCTAAAATATTTAGTTTATTTTGATCTGTACTATATTCAAGTGGAAGCGAGTGATCTATTTTCATTTGCTAGCACCTCGCAATTCTTTTTCTGTATCCTCAATTTCCTCAATAGAAATATAATGTCCATCGTCTTTCTCAAATGAACGGTGAGCAAGACAAGCAAATATTGCAATTGTTGTAATGATTGCCGGAATCCACATGCTAAACACAAGGGAGAATCCCCAGACAAAGAAAATACAACCGATGATAAACGGAACACCACTATTATTTGGCATATGAATTTTCTCTATTTTACCTTTGAATAATGGATGGTCCTTTTTCTTATAATCCCAGAATGTTTCAACTGAATTAACTTGCGGTGTGATCGCAAAGTTATATGTTGGAACTGGGCTATGTGTAGCCCACTCAAGAGAGCGTGCATCCCACGGATCCGAACTGATATTTCTTGATGCATAGCGAGTACTGTAATAGACGTTATATACAATTAATGCAAAGCCTATAGCGAGTCCAAGTGCACCGACAAATGAAAGTAAGTTAAGCGGTCCAAACCCAGTTGCTTCCGAATATGTGTACATTCTTCGGGCTTGCCCATCTAAACCAGTAAAGAACATTGGGAAGAATGTAACGTTAAAGCTGATAGCGATAAACCAAAATGCCCATTTCCCAATTCTTTCATTGAGCATGAAGCCAAACATTTTCGGCCACCAGTAAGTTAGACCAGCAAGCATTGCGAATACGACACCTGGAATAATTGTATAGTGAAAGTGAGCGACTAAAAACATCGTATTATGATATTGATAATCTGCACTTGCCATACCTAGCATCACACCGGTTACCCCACCAATTGTGAAAATTGGAATGAAACCTATTGCATAAAGCATCGGAACGGTAAATTTAATTTTTCCTTTCCACATCGTAAGCAGCCAGTTAAAAATCTTAATTCCAGTCGGGATAGCAATCGCCATTGTCGTAATCGAGAAAATACTATTTGTTAATGGCCCTTGCCCCATTGTAAAGAAATGGTGTGTCCAAACTAAAAATGAGAAAAACGAGATAATTACGATAGAAGCAACCATTGATTTATATCCGTATAAGTTACGGCGTGAAAAAGTAGAGAATATTTCACTATAAATACCGAATGCTGGCAAAATCAAAATATACACTTCAGGATGTCCCCAAACCCAGAATAGGTTCGCCCAGAGCATATCCATGCCTCCATTGGTTGTTGTAAAAATGTTTGCACCAAACAGCCTATCCATCGTCCCCAGTAGAAGTGTAACCGTTAATACCGGAAATGCGAAAACGACAATGACGTTCGTGATAAAAGCAGTCCATGTAAACATTGGCATTTTCATTAATGTCATACCAGGTGCTCTCATTTTTAGAATGGTCACTATAAAGTTAATTCCTGATATTAGTGTACCGATTCCAGCAATCTGAATGGCAATCATATAATAATTCGTTCCAACTGATTGACTAAAATCATTGCCCGCGAGCGGGAAATAGGAAGTCCAACCGGCATCAGGAGAACCACCAACAACAAAAGAAATATTGAATAACATCGCACCCATAAAGAATGTCCAAAAACTTAATGCATTTAAGCGCGGGAATGCTACATCACGAGCACCGATTTGCAATGGAACAACAAAGTTCATTAAAGCGAAGATAAATGGCATAGCCATAAATATGATCATTACTACCCCATGAGTTGTAAAAACCTCATTATAATGTTGAGCATCTAGTAACGCGTTTTCAGGTACAGCGGTCTGCGCTCTCATCATAAGTGCGTCAACACCACCACGGAATAACATAAGCAAAGCAGAGATTAAATACATAATCCCGATCCTTTTATGGTCTACCGTTGTTAGCCATTCACGCCATAAATAACCCCATTTTTTAAAATATGTTAAGCCACCAATAACTGCGATAACAGTTAGACCTATAGCAACCATCGCTGCATAAATTGCAGGACTTGGGTGTGGAATGGCAAATCGATCAAAGTAATTCATACTTCTTAGACTCCTTTCAAGGAATATTTCCTGTCATCAAAACTAGTTATGATGATGTTCTGAATCTTTTTCATTGGATTCTTGATCAGAATCGTGTTGATGTCCACTATGAACATCTTCTGAATCTTTATGAGAGTCACTTGATCCATGATTATGACCACCATGCTCCCCCTCTGGTGGAGGCAAGAATTCTAAATGTGTTCCACTAAATGTTAACTGTCCAAGATGTCCCGGTTCCAATAACTCATTGAATTTTTCCTCTGTTAGTGGATCAGCTGTTGTTTTCACTTCTTCTACCCATTTATTAAACTCTGATTCTGGCATTGCCTTCACTTGAAACGTATTTTCAGCGAATCCTTTTCCACTAAAGTTTGCATTCCGTCCCATGTATTCACCCGGAACAGTAGCCGCCAAATGTAAGGTGGTTACCATATCTGACATCGCATATTTTTGTCCTCCAAGTTGAGGAACCCAAAAGCTTGTAATTGGTCCGTATGAATAAAGTTTAAATTCCAATGCCCGATCTGTTGGAATATATAAGTAGTTAACCGTTTCGATATTTTCCTCCGGATAGCTAAAATGCCATTTCCAGTTAGAAGATGAAGCATAAATAATCAATGGTTCTTGATTTTCATAACCTTTCGGTGTTGCTTCCACTTCATAGTTGGATTTGACTGTTACAATGGAAAGAAAAATAATGATTAACACTGGAATCCCAACAATAATTGATTCAACAATCGGATTCCCTTCAATATGTGGTGGTTCATAATCATCACTTTGTTTCGATGCACGGTATTTTGTTATGATAAATATTAATAGAGCGAAAACGACAATTACAACGAACGCCATTGTCGCAATTGAAATCCATATAACATTCGCTTGCGTTTGAGCCTGTGGCCCTTTAGGATCTAAAACCATTAGCGATTCACAACCAGTTAATGCCACAATACTAACCATAATCAAACTAAGAAAAGTCCATTTCATTTTCATCAAAGTACCCCTTTCTTTCATTTTAGAAGCTAACTTACATGAAGTAAGATGTATTAAAATAATCAAAACTACATAGTGTATTCTATTCTTATAAAATGCCAAAAACAATTCTATGTGATACATGTCACAAAGTGTTCATGAAATAATATAAAAGTAAGTCACAAAATGTTAATAAAATAACCATAAAATATATATTGTAAGAGAATAATATTTAATGTTTGTTTAAAAAAGGTTAGGATACTATAGCAATTTGTAGCTATACGCATCTAATTATGGACATTTTAGTCGCAAAGACAGAATGAAAATCAACCCAGATTAAACTACGAGAAAAAAGGTGAGTTACTACTTAAGTTAGTAACTCACCTTTTTTCTCTTATTACAATTATATTATTTTTTAAAAATCCCAAATGGCTTTCCTATCGGTAGCACAACTTGTCCGAAATGTGTATTTAGCACATTCGCCGCCGAGCCATAGAAAGATAGTAAAGCAATGCACATTTCTGCAACTGCCGCTAACATATGGGTTACATCATACATAATATTAAAGGAACTTAAAGATAGGCCAATAAATAGAAAATCAATAAAGACGAAAATGAAGAATAAAACTTTATGGGTTTCCATGGCACCAATAGTCATAAAGATACTGAAAATCAAATAGCCAATAAATGCAAAACCAAGTTGTTTTGGATCACCGTTAGCGGCGAGCTTTTCTCCGAAAAAGCCTAACTGGATTAACCATGTTGTTCCGACACCAAGCCAAAATAATCCGAATGCCCCGAACGCAGTTGTCCCAAATATATTGTTATGCTTTGCATCAAGAACCGAGGCATATAGCTGCGCTAGACCTCCTAGGAAAAACACCCAAGGGAATAGATAGGAATATCCCTCTGTCAATCCTAATTTTTGTGATGATGCTACAAATGTTACCATTGCAAGGCCGAACAAGCCTAGTGCGGATGGATCTGCTGTTGTTATTTTTACTTGTGTGTGATTCTGAGTCTCCATTGTCTCCTCCTAAAAAAACATACTTATGTACTCTATCGGATAAGACAAGGAGTGTCAATATAGCCTTTGGCAAGACCACATAACTTCTCCAACCAAAACATCTCAAGCTTCTATTCCCTTCAAGGTCCACACTTGAAAACTCAAAATACCTAATCTCTGTTAAAAGATTAGGTTCCTTCACACGATATGTTGCTAAATTCCCCCGTTCTCCAACTGAATTAGATTGGAACAATCCCAAGCGATAGGTAAAGATACACTTAGTTATCCGAAAGTATTAACATTCTTAACTTCTCTGTCATTTTTGTCGATGTAAAATAAACTTCCTTATCTTCAATATACATAAACATACTTTTTTCATTCTCTTTACCCAGCCATAAATGAATTCCATGTGTTGGTAGTTGACCTTCCTTTGATGTATATTTAACCATTACATCATACTGTGGATCTGATACATCCACGTCCCCCACTTGTTTACGGGCCGTCGTGATCGCCTTTTTAAAAGTTTTAATTGACTCTTTATCTGTAAAAGATTGAATAATCTCTTCATTCATTCCACCAAATCCATTTGACTCTGAAATTGTAACTTCCGCTATCTTTTCATCCAATAAAACCATATTTTCAATTTCATGAAATTGACAACCAACTAAAAATGCTACACATAAAATAGGTAATAATGAAAATACCCATTTCAACATAGATTCACCTCATATCTGCAATAGTTAAGAATCTTTTTACTAAATAAAGGTAACCCCAAAATTTGAATAACACGTTTATTACTATATTCACTAATAGTCCTATTATAATTTTCTTAGTATACCAAGCTAGTAAATATCCCATTAGTAAGTCCAAAAAGTGGACGGGACAGCTCGTCTCCTTTTCCTCCTACTATTACTTTTTTCCATCTCTCCACCATTCGTGCAATGATATATAAATATTATAAATGAACTAATTCGGCAATTACATGTTTTCAATGCGATTGGTTAAATTAATAACGACATTCTATGATTAAGGAGGGGAAAGAAATGGAGAACACTCATGATTTTGTAGAAAAATTGCATGATACACAGGAGAAAGCCGAAAAAAACAAAAAACGGGGTAAAGGAAATCCCGCCCAAAAGTTACCTAACAAGCAGCACAGCACAAATAAATAAAATATTGCAAAGTAGTGTGGGTGCCAGGCACCCACACTATTCAGAATCTTTCGAGTGCCTGGCACTCAAATTTAAGCTTTGCGTTTTTTTCTTATATACAGTAGTCCTCCAATGATGATCATGCCTATACCTATGAGGAGGTAATTATACATTTGTGTTGCTGTATTAGGAAGTGAATGCTTTCCTTTCTTATCTTGTGCTGGGTTGCCATTATTTTTATTTGCATTATGCTCTGATTTGTTTCCTTGATTATGATTACTATTGTCTCCACCTGGTGCAGTTTCTTCCTGTAGCTTTTCTTTCATTTCTGCAAGGTCTTGGCTCAATTGTTCTAACTGTTTTTCCAACTCTTGAAGCTTGGAGATTTCTTTCCCTTGCTTCACTTCTTCCAGCAGGCCCGCAATTTGTTGTTTTAGTTCAGCTAGCTGCTTTTCCAATGCAGGAATCTGTCCTAGATCCTTTAATGTTTCAATTTGCTGTTTGAGACCAGCCAGTTGTTTCTCAATTTCTTTTATCTCTTTCTGCCAATCTTTTTCAGGTTCTTCACCCTCTGGTGCTTCTGGTTCTGTCGGCCCTTCTACCGCTACTTTGATCACAACGGTTGTTAATGGCTCTAACGTTAAGTTTTCCGCGGTCAGTTCAAATCCTGATCGCTTAGAGACTCCCTCTGTACCTGCTTCATCCTTATCAACGATAACGACCCCATCTGTCAAATCTTCGTTAAGCGTGAGTGTCCGTTTTTCCATATCCGAGTTAATGAATACATAATAAGCATCGCCATTTGTCGCTTCATTCCGATAACCGATCACTAAATCATGCTCATCCATCTCAGGAATATTTAACAATGTCACATTACCATCGACAAGATCCTTCGTCCCTAATCTAAATGCATCTGTCGATCTTCTTAACTTAATTAAGCCCTGTGTATACTTACGTGTCTGGTTGTTTATAGGATATAACTCCTCATTTGTAGCTTTTTCCCAATCTATATGGTTAATAATATCTGTTGAATCATACGAATCATGAATAAAATATGGATATGTGAACTGTTTTCCTTCTTCGTCAACCATATAAGTTGATTTATAAGGTGCTTCATTCGTTTCAGCTCTAAATTGCTTCGTACGTCCGAACTCTTGTCCCGCATGCAGGAAGGCTGTACCTTGGGATGTTAACACCATCGCATTCCCTATTCTGATTCGCTCATGTATTTCCTGTTCATGGTGCTCAGGATCTTTTTTAATCGACTGAGCGATAACATCATGTAAAGTTAAATTATCGTGTGCAGCAATATATGGAACAACATCACCAGGGTCATCTGCCACGAAATTATGTGGTTGGGCCTTAATATTATTAAAAATCTGAGTAATACTGCGGGCACCACCAGTCAGAAACATCGGTTGCCCCTCACTGCCAAATCCAGATTTCAACTCATTTCTAAATTCATCTGAAAATGAGGCAACGCTTTCAGTGTACTGCATCCATTGTTGATCCGCAGGCATGACATCCTTGTCATCGCTATCTCCTTCATATGTTACCCAGCCTTCGCCGATCATAATAATATTTGGATTTAACTTTTTTGCTTCATCAAACGCGATTTGAATGCTCTCTGAATCATGGTCACCCATCATATCAAATCGGAATCCATCCACTTTATATTCTTCGACTAAGTATGTAATCGAGTCTACAAGAATTCGACGTGCCATTTGATGCGTCGTTCCTAATCGGCCACCACCAAAGCTTGTTTTCGGAGTTCCATCTTGCTCCATGAAATGATAATAATTAGGAACAAGGTTTTCAAAAATCTCTAGTTGCGCTGTATGGTTATAAACAACATCAAGTACTACACCCATTCCACGACGATGGATTTCATCAATTAATTTTTTAAATTCGGCAATTCTTAATTCTGGATTATTCGGATTTTCCGAGTACATTCCTGTCAATGAAAAATAACTTTGTGGGTCATAGCCCCAATTATAATTGGTACCAGTTGAAGCATATTCTAGCATTCTCTCTGCACTAGCAAATTCGTCCCCGAAATAATAGCTTAGCACGGGTAATAACTGAATATGTGTCACACCTAGCTCTTCAATATAATCAAGCTTTTCTACAAAGGCAGCGAATGTGCCGAATTGTGCAGTTAATTGATCGGAAATATTTGGATCTGACGTAAAATCCCTTACGTGAACCTCATAAATAATCGCATCCTCACGTTTTTTAAACCCATCAATATTGGCAAAGTTTAATTTAGGTCCAATGGAAGATGGATCCACGATCGCCGCTTTTCCAATCTTATCTTTACCTTGATTACTCCAGCCAGCCATTGATTTAGCATATGGATCTAACGCTAATACTTTCTCCCCATCATGCTCAATCGCATAATGATAATAGTAGCTTCTTAGATCTTTTACTCCTGTATTAGCTTCATCGAGATCAATCTGCCACACACCATGATCACCTAAAGTCATCTCTACTTCATCAGCCACAATAGTAAATTGATTATCTTTATCGTATAAAATGACAGAAACACTTTCCGCCTTTGGCGACCATATTTTTAATGTAGCTGTACCATCCTGATGTAAACTTGCCCCTAATTCACCTTCATAGCCGTACATCTCATCCATCATACGCCAGCCAGTCACCGCTGAAACGGTCTGCTCTCCAAATGTTATGTAGAATGGCGCCCGCTCGTAAGGGAAATCACCACTTAGTTCAACCTTTTTCTCATCGAGAATTTTAATCCCATTTACTGCAATCTCTTTTTGTTCTTTATCAACTACAGTGATCGATTCAAGTAGCTCCTCCTCGTTAAGACCGGCTGTTTTAGAAAAAGTAAGTGTCATTTTTTTATCTGTTAAAACTTCTCCTGACTGGAGTGTTGTTGCAACCGCACCATACGGATTAGTGTACACTCCTATATCACCCTCACTAGTAAATAATTGTTTTGAATCATTTAAACCTGTTAAACTCATTTCCTCACTTTGCTCTCCTGTTTCTCGATTTACAACCAAGAAGGAAACAGTCTGGGCTCCCTCTTTCACTTGCACATCAATATAAGCGCCATAAGGACCAACTTGCTCAGCAGTAAACGGCGTTGCTGCTTTTGGCCAATCCCCTTGTTCTCCTGACTCAACAGCAACATCGTCCCAAAGCCACAAACCTAAATTATCATAGTTTTTATCAGCTTTCTTATAATGAATTCTCACGGTGTTTGCTGGTAAATTTACTGGCTCAAATAAATGCACCTCATCCGAGCCCTCTGTTATCCAGACTTGATTAATATTAGGTGAAAAGAATTCTACAATCTTATCGTCCCCCTCCTTGTCACCTGTCACCCTATCCAGAACTAAGAATCCAACCTTTTTTGCATTATCTTCGATTGGGACATCCACATAAACACCAAAATCTGTAGATTGTTTTTGATCGAATGGTATTCCTCCTGACGGCCAATTATCTGTTGGTGAAACCACATCCTCCCATGTCCAGATTCCAAGATTCGTATAATCTTGATCCTTGCTTTGATAATGAATTCTTAAAGTGTTCTCTGGCACTTCCTTTAGTTCCGTTTTCTCACTTAGCACCTCCACATATCCATGACTTGGAAATGAAAAAATCACAGTAGAAAATAGTAGAATACTAGCAATGAAAGCAGCAACCATATTCCTCATTAACAAACACACTCCTTTTAAGCTTAAATTGCGCAAGCGTTTTCACAAATTAAGCTTAAAGAATCCTCGAACGATTGTCAACTAATTTAGAAAAGTCAAAATAGTGCGAGTGCCAGGCACCCACACTATTCTGAATCCTTCGAGTGCCTGGCACTCGAAAGATTCGCTTATAAATCCAATTCTCCAAGCTTTAAGTAGAGTTTGTGCCTTGTTAGGTTATGTGACTGCCATGATTCGCTTATTAAGTATTCTTTGTTCGCTTGACGCTCTTTTAATAATTCTGCCAATCCTGGAAAATCAGGATTCTTTTCATAGAGCTCAATAAGCCCCAAGACGCCTGTTGCAGATAAATTGTTTAAATAATTAATATCAATTTTTCCAGTCGTTTCAAAGCGGTCAATATTTCGCTCCACTACGAACTTGTCAAAGTTCACGATATTCATACCCGCATAATAAAGTAGCGATACAATGAAATAGAAATGAAACAAGGATAGCTTTTCAATCCATATTTTAGCGAAAGTGTATGCCAAGATGACCATAAGGAAAATCATGAAAGAATGTACAAGGACTCGCGTAAATGTGAAGCCATACGCATCTTCATACATTGTCATTCTCATAAAAGCTGATATCAGAAGTACTCCGCTCGAAAAGACTAAAACTGTCAAGGCCATACGAATAGCTTTTTTCAAATATCCTTGGACCTTTTTCGTTAATTGAATCACCGTTGTAATAACAGTCAGATTAATCAATGTGACAAATAGTAGTTCAAAAAAACCACGTCGCGCATATTCTGCATAAGTAAAGCCTTCATTAAGCGTGCCACTAAAGAAATACTTGAATTGAACGGCAACAAATAGGACATAGACCAAATCCAAGAGTAGTAGCATAGTTAGAGAAATGATTCCATCCACTCCAAATGTTTGAGGGCTATCTTTCTTCTCAAGAATAGAAGTGTTTTTTTGTAAAAGCACTTGCATAAAGCCGAAGAAACCAAATGTATAAATAAGAATGACGACTAAGCGGAATATATAATCTACTCTAATGTTAATGAAATTTGGGATATTGCTTAGAAGCCTTGCAAATTGTGCATCAGCTGACATCAATAAATTCAAAATGATAAACAAAAATGGAACTGAAATGATGATACCTATTAGAATCTTTTTCCATACATCATATTGTTTTTTATTGTGGCTTGGCTTGAATAGCCTCCCAATATACTTTGTGAAAATAGCACTATAACGAACGCCTGCAATAAAACGAAGTATCATGTAAAAGATAAAACTTAGTTTACTCCATTCCATTTTTTTCGGCGAAGTAATCAAAGCAAGGTGAAAAATAACAAGTGTTGGGATCACTAGGATATTTAATGTATAAAAAAGAATGCTGTCATAGAGATAATAGCCAATTGCCAAAAGCCAAATGGCTATTAATATTAAATATCCCAACCGTTGATGCGAAAATGAAAACGAACGAAACCTATAGAAAAATAGCGCATAAAACAGCACGATAAAAACAAAATAAGAAATCCCAATTTGATACATAAAAAACGCTTCTTCTGCTACAACGCCTACTAAAAGGCACATCAATAAAAACAACCAGTCTATCTTTTCAATTTTTAATTCCATGCTTATTACCTCCACTTATAATATATTTCACATACACAGAAATTCTATGTACATAGATAAACAAACCCACAAATGTAAGTTATAGACCTGCACTCCTCTGAAAAATTCAGAATTGTTCGGGTGCCAGGCACCCAAACAACTCAAACAACTTCCCAGTCCAATACATAGAAAGCCTATGTATACAAGTAAAAAAAAGCTCACAAAGAAGCCTTTTTCCCCCATCTATAGCTAATTAGGCAAATGGGGTATAAGAGAAGGGTAAATAGGATGCAAACAATGATAAACGTCTGTGTCAATAGCGGTTGAAACCATTCATGCGGGATGATTTGAAAAACAGTTAATATCATTAGTGTGAGATTCGGTATTAACGCCATAAGAAAAGTCTTTCTCATTAACCCTTTACCACTATGACCAAAGCCTCTGCCTATTTCATAACCAAGTAATGCCCAAAAAAATAAATATATGAGAGCAATTAAAATGGGAAAGGAAGTCATCTGCATCCATAAGCTGCTGAGCCAGTTCCAGTCAAACAGATTATGCGCTAGGGTGAGCACAGAACCTCCACCGAAAAATAGGATATTAACGGCGATAAACAGCCATTTCATATTACTTGGTGTAACAGAAAGTTCTTCTTTCCACATGGCAGCAATTTCTTCAGGTGATCCAAATCTTAAATAGAGTTGATCCCGCACCTCTGATTCATTCCCTAACTTGCAAAGGTCTATAAACAGTTCATCTAAATGAGTATCATATTCTTTTAATATCGACTCTTTCTCTTTATGATTTTCCAGATATTGTGCAAGTTCTTCTAGAAACTCATTCTTCAGCCGTTCCATGTTTTTTTCTCCCTATCATCTTGTTCATTACTGAAACAAAGTCGTGCCATTCTCGGGTTTTTTCAAGAAGCATTTCTCTTCCAGCTTCAGTAATTAGATAATACTTTCTAGCCGGTCCCTTCTCTTGTTCCTGCCAATAATATTCGATGTATTCCTGCTTTTCAAGCTTATGAAGTGCCGGATAAAGGGTTCCTTCCTTGATAGAAAACCCATTACTGCTACGCTTCTCTAATTCTTTTACAAGTTCATACCCGTACATATCCCGCTCATTCAGTAGTTGAAGCAATAAAAGCGATGTACTCCCTTTTACCAATTCACGATTAAACATATGATCACCTACCTAGTTTTCTTATGTATGTAGAAAGTCTACATTCTTCTGGATGAAATGTAAAGGTTTATTTTGATATTTTTCATTAGAATGTTTTTCTATCAAATCTTCTTTGTTTTTGATAGTATTATCTCCATCATAGCAACCATTTTTTCATGGGAACAGGAGCTACCATTTATGAAAAATAAACAAAACGGAATAAAGCCATTTATTACACTTATTTTATCAACAAAAATTCCGAAACTAGCACTAGCCATCGGTTTGATCGCAAGTGTAATTACAACGCTCGCAGGTCTAGTTGTGCCTTTACTGACAAAAAATTTAGTGGATGGTTTTTCCTTATCATCACTAAGTATTCCTCTCATCATCGCTATTGGGGGTGCATTCATCATTCAAGCGATCATTAGCGGGCTATCGCTTTATTTACTCACCTCAGTCGGGCAAAAAATTGTTGCTCGGCTTCGTGACCGGATGTGGTTAAAGCTCGTTCGATTACCTGTCAGCTATTTTGATAAAACATCCAGTGGGGAAACGGTTAGTAGGGTCGTGAACGATACAAGTATTGTTAGAGACTTAATTTCACAGCATTTCCCTCAGTTCATTACCGGCATCATTTCCATTATCGGCGCGATTATCATCTTATTTATTATGGATTGGAAAATGACATTAATCATGTTAATTGCTGTTCCTTTAACATTAGTAGTCATGTTCCCCCTTGGCCGCCAGATGGAGAAAATATCACGTGGTTTACAAGACGAAACAGCAATCTTCACTGGACATATTCAGCAAACACTTGGGGAAGTCCGCTTAATGAAAGCATCTACCGCCGAACAAACGGAAGAGAAGAAAGGTTTATCTGGGATTAATAAGCTATTAGGATTCGGCTTAAAAGAGGCCCGTGTTTTCGCTTTAATCGCACCCATTATGCAGTTAGTTATTATGCTCGTTATTGTGTTGATCATTGGGTATGGAGGAATGCGGGTCGCAAGCGGAGAAATGTCCACTGGATCACTCGTTGCCTTTTTACTTTATCTTTTCCAAATTATTATGCCAATTACCTCTTTTGCGATGTTTTTTACCCAATTACAAAAAGCAAAAGGAGCAACAGAACGTATTATTGATATATTAGGATTACCATTAGAAGAAGGACAGGATGGACTTGATATCGATATTGCGGATAAGCCAATCCATGTTGCTAATGTTTCGTTTGCATATAGCGAAGAAGAGCCTGTTTTAAACAATATTTCCTTCACAGCACAGTCTGGTGAAATGATTGCTTTTGCTGGCCCAAGTGGTGGTGGTAAAACAACGATGTTTGGATTGCTAGAACGTTTTTATGAACCGTCTACTGGTGCAATTCGTATCGGAGAAACTCCTATTAAAGATTTGTCTATGTCATCATGGCGCAGTCAAATTGGCTATGTTTCTCAGGAAAGCGCCATGATGGCTGGCACAATCCGAGAAAATTTATGTTATGGATTAGATAATTGGCAGGAAATTAGCGATGAGCGTCTTTGGCAAGTTGCCAAAATGGCGTATGCAGACCAGTTTATTCGATCATTCCCTCATGGATTAGATACAGAAGTGGGAGAACGCGGCGTGAAATTATCAGGTGGTCAAAGACAAAGAATCGCCATTGCTCGCGCCTTCTTACGAGATCCAAAAATTCTGATGATGGATGAAGCAACAGCAAGTCTTGACAGTCAATCAGAAAGTGTTGTTCAACAAGCATTATCTCGCTTAATGGAAGGTCGAACAACATTTGTTATTGCTCACCGACTATCGACCATCGTTGATGCAGATAAAATTATCTTTATCGAAAAAGGACAAGTAACCGGAAGTGGAACACATCAAGAATTAACAGAAACACATGCGCTTTATCGTCAGTTTGCAGAACAACAATTAGCTTAATTAATGAATATAAAAGGCAAACCACTGTATAAGGGGTTTGCCTTTTCCTTGCCTTACTTTAGTGATCCCGGTTCAGATTATAATTCAATAAATGCTTCAAAAAAGTGGTATTACGTGGCACTTCTTGCAATGCCTCCATTGCAAAACAGTAATGCTCCCACATTGCTTTTCTAGCATCTTCCTGACCTAGAGTTGATACAAATGTCGAATTATTATTTTCTGCATCTTTTCCAACCGGCTTTCCAAGTAG
The DNA here is from genome assembly GCF_001591545.1 of Lederbergia lenta NBRC 16444. GTDB lineage: Bacteria > Bacillota > Bacilli > Bacillales > Bacillaceae_C > Lederbergia > Lederbergia lenta. Next base: position 102,028 of record NZ_BCVC01000001.1, on the reverse strand, counting down.
GTACAGATTTCCTTCCACATCAAGTAAGTCATCTTTAATCTGAAAAGCAATGCCCGCATGATAGGAGAATTTCTTCAAAGCTTCTATTTCTAACTCACATACATTGGCCAGAATGGCAGGCATGATGAGAGATGCTTCAAAGGCTATCCCAGTTTTATAAAAGCACATCAAATTTAATTGTTCCAGTGTCAATTGTTTCCCTTTTGAATCCAAATCCATCGCTTGTCCCTTACACATATCCTTTGTGATTTGAGTCGAATATTGGATCAAGTTAAGCACAGTTTTCGAATTGAACTGGTCAAGTGATGCTTGTTCTTCAACAGCCTTTTGCGTCAGAAAAAGGGCAGTCAATTCAGCTGTGGAAATGTTATACACTTGATGAAGAGTTGGGCGACCTCTTCGAATAGATGCATTATCTTGGGATGGCAAATCATCAAGAATTAAGGAGGCGGTATGCATATATTCCAATGACTTAAGGAGTGGAACAATCGCTGCACTTTCTAATCCATATTCATTCACACCCATGACCCAAGTCAATATTGGTCTTAGTCGCTTTCCATGACCCTTCAGGCTATAATTTGCAGCATCAATTATTGGCGCCTTCATCAAAGGTATATGGTCAACTTCAGATATATCTAAGATGTTGTTGATTTGAACGCGTACAGTTTCGAGTGTATTTAAAAATTCTTTCCGCTCTATTCTTTCGTTTTTCAGAACAGTAATCATATGATCTCTAAGCAGTTTATCAAAGAAATCCACATCATCTGCTTTTTGAACCATACTTTGGACTAAACTGTCGAATCCTGGATTTCCACAAGCAAATAGCTGCATCATTTCGTTGTATTTTTTAATCCCCAGTTTTTCTTTAAATCGTTTAAGTCCATTTATCGCACGATTTAAGATCACCTCACAAGCCTTCTTATCTGAGTGATACACATTATGTATCAAATTAGAGATGACGGACCAGTATAATTCAAAAGGGTTTATAAGATCCGGACGTTTATCATGATATTTTATATAGTAGGTATACGGTGTTACCGCACCATTCTTCATATCATCAAACATATCAGCAAAATCATCTGCTAGCTGGTTGTAAATGCCATAAAAGAATGTTCTATTTTCAAATCCTTCATCCTCGGCTGCATTGATTACTGAACGGACAATTAATCTTGAAGAAGAGGATTTTAAAATGATCGGTATATAAAGTTCTTCATTGGTGTAATTTTCATTGGAGAGATTCTTTCCACGGTCTATTTCCTGGGAATTAAAAAACACATAAGATTGCTCCGAAAACTTTGCTCTCGTCTCTTGACGCTGATGTGTTTTAATATACTCAAAGGCATCTCGAAGTTCGGAGTGAATAAATCGGATTAACTCTTTATTATCTCCAGTCCACTCGCCCAATTCTGGCACAAATCCTGTGATAAGTGTCTTACGTATTAAATCGGAATATTGTTTTTCCTCTTTAACCGATAAGATTTTCGCATCCAAAAGATCGTCAATAAAAGGATATGTTAGACCATAGGAATAGCCTAACCTAATAGCTTCATCAAGTTTTTGACGGCGCTCTTCAGCTGATATCTCATCGTTCTTCTCTTCCATCTCGTGCATGATTACCCCAGCAATGATTTTGATTAGCTTTCGTTGAGCTTGCTCAGCATCCATCTCCTTTGGAATATTAGAAGAGACAGTTTTTAGTTTGTTTATCAACCAAATCACAGTAGACTCAATGCCTTCCTTTTGGGCTATCCGATACAATCCAACCATACTGAATGTTTCAATTTTATTTCCTTCCGTTTTAGCGGACTGAGTCAAGTAATTTTTTAAGTGATCAACCACACGCCGAACCCTAGTCTGTGTTCTGGGTGAATCTAATGATTTACCTAGATCTCGCATAAAAATATATGAAATGCTTCTATCCAGATAATTATCTAACTTACCTGTAAAATCTAGCCATTGAATATAATTATCATACTCTCGGGGAGTAGCCTTTCCCTTTCCACGAGAAAAAAAGGATAATAAGGAATGATGATGAATATGATTGTGTTTCCAAGACTGTATATCTTTTGTTAGGGTAGGAACATATGCCCTTTGTATGACTTGCTCATGTAATGATTTATAATATCGGGCCGCCTTTTGCTCTGCCAACCGATAATATGTATCTGCATTTTTTATTGATTTCTCATTCACTGTATATTACCTCTACTTGTCTCTTATTTAAGTATCATATGAAATAAGCTTAAACCTTTATAATATATCATTTTCCCCTTTTCATTTGTAAATATGATGTAAACTTTATTAAGATTATGTAAATGTAATTGACTGTTTCCAATATCATTGGTACCTTTCCGTTATCGGGTTTCGATATTGGGAATGGAAATTAGAGGTGAGACTTTTGGAAGATAAAATTCTAAGGAAGCTTTTTTTAGGGTTTATTCAAATACATATACTGCATCACGCCAAGGAGCATCCTATTTTCGGATTATGGATGTTAGAAGAACTAAAAGAACATGGATATAACATAAGTGCTGGAACATTATATCCTATCCTACACAGCATGGAATCCGACGGGCTTTTAATGAAAGTTGAAAAAAAGGTACAAGGAAAGATAAGAAAATATTATTCGACTACTATACAAGGTGAGATAATCCTTGAACAAGCTCGAAATAAGGCCTATGAACTATTCAAAGAAATCAAAGATTAGAAAGTTGGTAAGGTGAATGAATGCTGGTAAAAATAAAAAATTTACATACTTATTTGAAATATTAATGGTTTCAACCCGCCTTGGACTAACCTCCTTCGGTGGACCTGTAGCGCATTTAGGTTACTTCCATGAGGAATATATACGCAGAAGAAAGTGGATGGATGAAAAAAGTTATGCTGACTTAGTCGCCCTATGTCAATTTTTACCTGGTCCCGCAAGTAGTCAAGTCGGAATTGGGATAGGAGTGATGCGTGGTGGAGTTTTGGGCGGTATTTTAGCTTTTATCGGCTTTACCCTCCCTTCCGTCATTGCCCTTATTATATTCGCCTCACTACTTCACACGTTTGATATTGAAAATGCAGGTTGGATCCATGGTTTAAAGTTGGTTGCTGTTGCGATTGTAGCACACGCTATATTAGGTATGGCTAAAAACCTAACACCTGATTTAACAAGGAAGACGATAGCATTATTTGCGATTGTTGTCACTTTACTATGGCAGACAGCATTTTCACAAGTTGTTATTATTCTATTATCTGGATTAATCGGTTACTTAATCTATAAACAACCGACGATAGAAAAAGATTTATCATCTGACATGCATTTTCCAATTTCACGTCGAGTGGCAGGGGTTTGTTTATTATTGTTTTTTGGCTTACTCATTCTTCTTCCTATTTTACGGGAAACTGTAGCATCTAACTGGATTGCTTTGTTTGATAGTTTTTATCGCTCGGGTTCTCTTGTATTTGGCGGAGGTCATGTTGTATTACCATTACTTGAAAGAGAATTTATTCCAACTGGATGGTTAAGTGAAGAACAATTTCTTGCTGGATATGGTGCTACCCAAGCAGTCCCAGGGCCTCTTTTTACCTTTGCGGCCTATATCGGCACAGTTATCAATGGATGGCAAGGTGGTTTAGTAGCTACTATTGCAGTTTTTCTGCCTGCTATTCTACTTATTTTCGGAACATTACCTTTCTGGGATTCATTACGTCGTAATCCTAAAATAAAAGCGGCTTTAATGGGAGTGAATGCTTCCGTTGTAGGTATTTTAATTTCTGCATTTTATAATCCAATCTGGACGAGCTCCATATTAGAACCGATTGACTTTGCTTTTGCAGCAATCCTATTTAGTATGTTAGCCTTTTGGAAATTACCACCTTGGATTATTGTACTAACCGGAGCATTAGGTGGCGTTCTGTTATCATTATTATAAAATTGATTTGCAGCTTAGCTTATAATTACACAAAAAATAAGAATAACCATTTTAAAAGAGTCAAACTCAAAGGAGCATCTAAATTGACACTTCGAGTTTGCCTCTTCACTTATAAAACAAGTACCTCTATTTTAATCAGTAGACAGAGCTGTTTCCTTTTTACTAAGCAATATTCCAGTTACAGCAAATGCACATACTGCTAGGATTACCAACATGATAAACACTGTATGCAAACTTGACTCTAATGCATGTCCTTGTAACTCATCACTTAACCATAAGCCTGAAATGGCAATACCAATTGCTTGTCCTAAATTTCTTAATAAATTATTGGACCCCATTGCCGCTCCACGCATATTCCAATCCACTGATGATTGAACAGCAACAGTAAATGCTGTAAAGGCTAACCCGAAACCTAGCCCCAGAATGGCTGTGACAACCATCATCCATGCTACCGTTGTATCAGTCTTAAAGAACACTAAGCCAATGCATCCAATGATAATCACTGCGATACCAATCAATGTAATATGGGATATTGGTTTCTTGCTCATCCACCTTCCAGAAAAAACCGCCCCGAGTGGCCATGTCAATGACATTGGCAACATGGCTATTCCAGAAAAGGTCGCATTCAAGTTCGTTACGCCTTGCACCCATAATGGAATATAGAATGTTACGGTAACAAGGATAAAGCCTAATAAAAATCCAGCAATATTAGATATTGTAATGAAGCTATTTTTGAATAAAGAAAGTGGCAACATCGGCTCTTTTCCCTTAGCTTCAATCCAAAGAAATAAACAAAGTCCCACGAGTGCGACAATAAATAATATAGAAATATTACCTGTAACCTGCTTATACTCCTTTAATAAAGTCAATGCATATAAGAAAGCCGTCATACAAATAGCAAATGTGAAAATACCACCATAATCAATGATTTGCTTTTTCTTTTCTATTTGTTCATGCAGAGCAGTCCACAAAAGTATTAATGAAATGATTCCAAAGGGCAAATTCATAAAAAAGATCCAATGCCAAGAAATCGTGTCCACAATGAATCCACCTGCAAGCGGACCAATGATCCCAGCAATTCCCCAAACACTGCTAATCCATCCTTGCATTTTTGCACGCATTTTAAATTCAAAAACATCTCCAATAATGGTAAATGGAATTGTTGCTAAGGCACCTCCACCAATCCCTTGAATGAGGCGAAATAGAACGAGCTGTTCCATTGACTGTGAAAGCCCTGAAAGGACGGAGCCTACTAAAAATATAATTGTACCTATTGTAAACATTAGCTTTCTTCCATATAGATCTGCCATTTTCCCAAAAACCGGGGTGCTAATGACAACAGCTAATAAGTATACGGAAATAACCCAAGTATATAAATGACTACCACCCAAATCTCCAACAATTTTTGGCATGGCCGTACTTACGATCGTTCCTTCTATTGCAGTTAAAAACGTAGAAATTAATAACGCAATAACTACGAACTTCCGATTTGTCTCTCTATTCATTTCTACTCCCCTTTACATACTATTTTGCATAAAGTCTTCGCCAGATGCTTTAAAAACTCCGTGTTCTATCCAACAATCCGATCAGCCAAGCGTTTCCACCTGCCACTATGATATTCAATAAATGACGGGATTAATCCAAGCGCCCAACCGATTGGCCCCGCATACCATACACCAATATAACCAAACATCATTCCAAGTAGTAAGGAGAGCCCTACCTTAGATATTAATTCTACTACACTTGATATTAAAGGAATGGTTACTACACCCATCCCACGCAATGTGTTGTTGTAAAGCCATATAAGTCCTAAAAAAGGAAAGAAGCAGGCACTGATAAGCAAGAATTCACCTGACATTTCAACAATTGTTTCAAGATGGGAATCCTGATCAGAAATAAACCATCTTATTATTACATCTCCAAATAGAAAGATCAATATGGAAGACAAAATACTTAACCCGACAGTAATAAGCGCAACCTTTTTAAAAGCATCTTGGATTCGATCTGGCTTTTTAGCACCTAGATTTTGTGCGGCAAAGGTGGCAAAGGCTTGGGCAATATTAAGATAGGCAAGAGTAGCAAACTGTTGCACTCTCAAACTAGTTGTATAAGCTGCCACTGCGTTCGTTCCATAAGCGTTCACAACTCCTGTAACAGCCATTTCACCAATAGAAATTAATAAGCTTTGTAGTCCCATCGGCACACCGATTTTAGAGATCATCCCGATGTTACCCCAATGCAGGCTCCAATCTGAACGTGATACCCGAAAAATATGAAACTTTTTGTATATATAAAGCACACAAAGTACAGCAGAAATAACTTGGGCTATCACTGTTGCTATTGCTACACCCATTACTGCCATATCGAAAACGATTACAAATAGTAAATCTAATAATACGTTTAGAATAGATGAAAGAATTAAAAAGTATAAAGGCGTTCTACTATCACCAACCGCTCGAAGAACTGCAGCTGCTCCGTTATAAATAAGTAATCCTACACTACCACCTACACAAATTTGAATGTATAGAGTCGCATCGTCGATAATATCGTGTGGAGTTTTCAATAATTCCATAAGCGACCTAGCTCCAAAAATTCCTACAAAACACAATATAATTATACAGAGCAGTGTGATATAAATAGAACTGATCATTGTTTTTCGTACCATTTCTTCATTTTTTGCACCAAAGTATTGAGACATCACAATTGAAAAAGCATTTGTAAGTCCCATTGTAAGAGAAAGTATAAAAAATAAAGTAGAACCTGTAGCACCAACAGCAGCAAGAGCACGAGATCCTACAAAATTTCCTACAATCAAGGTGTCCGCTACATTATAAAACTGTTGAAATACTCCGCCGATCAACATTGGCATTGTAAACGCAAATATAAGTTTTAGCGGGCGGCCCTCTGTCATATCTTTTATCACCAGGCCATACTCCTCTCTAAGATGGGATTCCTTGTAACTTCACACGAAACGTTGAATATTAACAGTAGTTTTTTCAAAAAAATAAAAAACTCATTAAATTGGCACTATTCCTTTGTAAACAATACACTAACCCCTGTTATTAAGGTAATGATACTAAGTATTACTAGAGAGTAACCTACTTCTGATTGACCAACACTATTTAGTTTAGCAATTGATACTGAAATCACATTGGCACTATATAAAATTGCAGATATTACAAAAAACGTCAACCCCACAAATAACTTTTTCATTTTTAAGCCTCACTCTCTAAATCATTATCTATTAACTCTTCCGTCGTTATCATGCCGACTTTCTTATTACCCTACATGATAACTACCTAAGTTCATAGCTGAAAAGTTAAATTACCCCAACTAATATCAATATTTTAAAAAGGTGGTGATACCGCAATGCGTCATATAATTTCGCTGGCTTAAATCTGCTAACCATTTTTTATTATTCATTTGATAAGAACCATGAATATCTCGGTAAGTATAGCTATCCACATTTATTTCAATCGACTCAGGTCTTTCCAACATGTCTCTTTTATATTCTTCAAATGAATGTTGGTTCGGTACTTTGATAATTTCTAACACATCTCCTATTTCCATATACTTTTCAATGTATAATAGAAATAAACGATTTCCAGCCCCATTTATCTCGTATATAAAAGGCATAGAAAACAAACCTTCCAACTCTTTCTCCCAATATTTATCTATCTCTTGAACAGTAAGGTATATAATATCTTCCTCCATTTCAAACACTGTTCGTTTATTATACTCCTCTATTTCTTCAGGTATATTAAATGGCTTTGATGAAGCTAAAAATATGATTCTGTCATCGCCTAATCTCTCCTACTTTGCTTTCCACTACACAAAATTGTTTTCACTTTTAATAGAAGCTTGTACTTTTCGCGGGTGAGTATTTTACGTTATATATATCCCCAATTTCTTGGAGCACTTTTTTCGTTAAAGCAACTCCTATTCGATTAAAATCATCTTCCATCTCCAGCCCATTAGAAAGTAATCTATCTTTCTCCCAATCTATCCATTCTCCATAATTTATTGCCCAAGACGACAATTCCTCTGCTAATTCACCTGATATTGGAACGTCTTCTGTATTGAGATTGCAACCACATATATCGCACCAAAAAGGATCTGCTCCGACATCCCCTTCTATTTTTAATTCATATGTTTTCCCACTTTCACAAAAACAGTTCATATTTTTTCTCCTTTTATCTACTCATCTATCTCAAATTTTTCATATGGATGTTAAAAGGGGGGAAGGATTGCCGAACGAAAGCTTACGAAGTCTTTCAACGCCGTAAGCTTTTAATTTAAGCTGTATAATTATTCCCTATATTTTACAGACAATCCTTTTAAGAAATTCCTGGCGTATTTATCTCCGCATTCTTTATAATTCTTATGCCCCTCTTTTCTTAATAAAGCGCCAAGCTCTCCTTTTGTAACAGTGATTCCCGCTTTTTCGAAAATGTCCAGCATATCTTCAGTAGTTAATGCCAGCGCGATTTTCACTTTCTTTAATAGAAGATTATTTACGTTTGCGCTTTTCTTTATAGAAGGTCCCGCTGTATCCGGCTGTCCTGGTTTCGGTTCTTGTTTCCCTCTTTTAAAAATAATTAGACCATCTAAAAATGCATTTAACATACTATTATTACATTTAATTTGATCATCATTTTCAGTATCATAATCATCTGACTTTGTAAAAATCTTTACTACCTCTGGGACTGTTACATCTTCGCCGCCGAGTTTAAATATTTCCGAAATCTCTTTATTTTTTATTTCAAGTGCGTATCTTAGTCGAATTAATATATCGTTATTATCCACATTAAACCCTCCGTAAATTAGTGCCTGTAGTCTGCCACAACATTGACAATGATCATTTGATTAAATTAATACTACTTTATATTAAATCCTTTATCAAAATTGAACTCAACTTGTTGTTTTTTTATTATCTATTCCTTGGCCAATTCTAGTATGTCTGGCTTGACTCGATGTAGTTATAACCTACCTTGTTTGCTGAAAGGTGAATATTCTAATTTCCTCGTAGTAAACCTTCGAACCTATAAATCATCCAATGAAACAATTTCACCGCTTGATGCATTTACACCATAATGACAATCTAACTTCCCGCATAAAATATATTGTTTTTGTTGGAAGTCATAAACATAATAAGGCTTTAGCTCAAATAATTCTTTGATTTTCCCAAAGGCTTCTTCGTTCGTTATCGCTATTTTATCAGGGGCTTGTAATTGCTCAAAAATACCCAGCATTGGTTTGTTATCCATAAAATTTATTACCTGAAGATCCTTGGCATCAATTATGATCATTAATTTTCTTTGGAATATACGATTGTCCTGGGAGTTCGCCCTTAATATGGCATGAATATACCCTTTGTCACGATGCAATGTTTTAATCATCCATTTTCCTGTGTCACTCGAATATTCTTGTCGCAAAAAGTCTTTAATCGCCATTACACATTTTTCCTGCTCTAATTCTGTTATTGGAAATGAATCAGGGCTTGGTCCGCAAGTAAATGCCTGATCAACTGTTACATCCCCAAATATATTCATTTCTTTTCTTTCAAATGGTTTCATTATCGCTGTATCCCAATACATGATTTTATCTATTTTCACATATGACCTTGCATCCACAATAAATTCGAATGGGATAGTCGAAGTTTGGTCATTTGAAACGTAAATCTCCTCCACCGCATAAACAGGAATTAATTTATTCTGTTCATAGGAAGGAAATTCAATCAACTTCAATTGTTCCTTTGCCAAATTTTCTACTCTTTCAAGGGAAATTATATATGTATCTTCTTTTACTATTTCTTTAGAAGGAAATTGACCATGCACTGAATAGGAGGTGAGTTTCCCTTCCACATTAAGTGTAACGTCAATAAATCCAGAGGGAGACACAGCTACACCTTCCATGCATTCTTTAAATTGTAGCTCTCCATCACTCTCTTTATGTAATTCAAATTGTTTCCCATATGTTAATCCTGTTTCACATTCAATCCATTTTACAATCTCTTTAATATCCTTATTGGAAAACGTTATGCCATCCCTTGCATAGGTTTTCCCCATTACAAAGATAACACTCTCAAACTTACGTGTGTTCACATTTATCTCAATAACCGCCGTACCTTCAGGGTTTAAATCATCATCCTCTTGTTCAATGACATGATTAGGAAACCACTCCATACATAGTGTATAAACCGTTTCATTAAATATATTGACGTTTCGATTGAGCCTATGTAGTTTCAAATAATAATTATGTAATCCCAATTTCGTCTTTGTGAAATCAATTAATTCCTCGATCTTAGCATTCATGCGAAATAACCTCACTTATCATTTTATTCAAAGACATCTAGGAATCCATTACCCTACAATTCTTAAACTCTGGTAAAAGTGATTTATACAAATTACCTTTCAAGTTCCCCCTGTATCGGAGTTTTAATTAGTTAAATTTTTGATCTCTTTCCTATCCTAATCCCAATGGTTAAAAATGACACTCCCAATCTTTGTCGGCCTCCAATATGCAATTTCCTTCAATTCAAGCCTACTCAACTCGTTATCATTTTCTAAAATGTCATTTTTAGGTCCAAGTTTTATTTTTAGTGGTTCATTAAGCTCAATTGCTTCCACTACACAATAAAAAGGGCTGAATAATTCGGCTAATCTAGATTCATCCACAAAATCTATACTAAAATATCCTACATTTGAGGCAAATGCCAAAAATGGATAGCTTTCATTAAGCAATATATACCGCCTTCTACCAAAGATTTCAACTTCTACTTTGAAAAAGTTTGTATCTATTTGTGGTTCTGTGAAATTTATTATTTTACCACCATTCGGTAGTACAAAACTAAAACAGAGCTTTTTAAACTGTTTGCCGTCTTGTTGCTGATAATCACCATCAGATCCATCTGTTAATCCAGTTACACCATTGAGTAGTAACAACTAATCACCATCCTTCATTCTATCTTGGCGATGAAATCAGATCATTTCTATTCCACCTTCACTACTTTCAAATTTGAAACTTGATCAAGTAACCTTCTATAGTAATTAGAACGAATAGAAAATCCGCCAAATTGTTCATGCGTCGTACAAGTAAACCAAGCAAAATTATTTTTAATAAATGTTAAGTCTTCAGGCAAATTCGGAGCCACCCAATCGTATAGCTTATTCGCTGGCTGTAGTAGCAGCTCACACGTATCTTGATTTGCCTCCATGACATACACGGTTGCAGCTGGTCCTTTTGTTTCTGTATTTGCCCACTTTTTTGTTTTATAGGTTTTCACAGTGTGGGGTTCAAATTCGTCCAGAATCTCTTGGGCGTATCTCAACTCTTTTCTTGTCACAAAATAAAATGTGTCCGAATAATCACATAGAACTTTTATTAACTGACGATACGTTTCACCTGTGGGGTTTTCAACTAAATCCCAATATTCCATTTCATCACCTCTAAATTTTTATATTTATATGGATTACTAACATTTAAACTGAATCTCTATCGTTCTTTATTTTACTAATTTCTTGTATTTTTAGATGATAACCCTACTCTTTAAGCTAGCCTACTATACGCACTTATCGACTTTTATGTTTCACATTAACAGAAAATAAATTAAGCTAATTCCTACCCTAACAATCTATTTAAATAAACTCTACGATTCCCCCCTCCCTAGCTGCATGACGAAGAACCATAGTTAAGGAATTCATTCTCTCACCTATGGTTCTATATCATACACTGGAAGACACTCGTGATCCTATATCATTATTATTATAATTTGAATACACTTTCATTATTAGAGTCGGGAGACTAAAATTACTTTTGCTTATCATTCATATTATTTTATTGTAAGTTCTATTGAGTAATTTTTTGCGCAATCTTTGCAATCCAACTATCACAACACCTAAAAAGATTCACAAAAACGTCACTTATGTAAAAAAAATTAGGCATATATAATTACATTTGTTCGCTAAACGAAAGGATGTTTTAATTTGCCTAGTAATAAAAAAGAAGGCATTATATTTGGACTATTTATGTGTTTTGGAATGGTTCTGATTATGTCAGTTTATAACACAGCTTTACACGGATTTTCATCATTTACAGTAGGGAGCGCAGTAGCTCAATTTGTCATAACATTTATCGTAGCATTTATCGTTGAGTCACTAGTTGAGCCAAAAGCACGCAAACTTGCCTTATCACTCCCCTATGATAAATCGAAAGAAATCAACTTTATTGTGGCAATTGCTTTTTGTATGGTACCGATGATGGTTCTGATTATGTCAGTATACGGACTTATCCTAACTGCGTTAATGGTAGGTATTGAAGGCTCTATTTTCACAGCTTATCTTAAAATAGTTGGTCTAAACTTTATCGTAGCACTTCCATCACAGTTACTAATTGTTGGACCCATCTCACGGAAACTATTAACTAAATACATTAAACCAGCAACACATAATCCAGGGTTAAACGTGTAAAAATAGCAAGCTACTTTTACGTAGCTTGCTTGTTCTAGTCTAGAATTATTTTAAACTTATAAGCTAAAATCATACCTGCTACTTTACTGTTTTATCACGATAAACAAACAAAGTAATTGCGTTTAACACGATGGTAACGATTAATATTAAGCAAACGAAACACTTCCAATCTCTTTGTATTTTATTGAAAGCTATTCTCCATTTTAGCCAATACCGTTTTTAGCTCCATTAAGTTATCTATTACCAAATCAGCTTGGGCGAGTTCATCTTCTTGAGCAAAATCGAAATTACATCCAATTGCAATTAAATCATTATCTTTAGCCGCTTTTATATCAGATAAACGATCCCCAACTACTGTTGCTTTTTTTATATCATATTTTTTTATGATTGCTTTAACCAAATCTCCTTTATCAAGCGTTTGTATATCTTGAATACTAAATGTTTCAGTAACCCACTGATCCAAATTATAATAACTTACAATCGCTTTTAAATATTCCGTTAAACCATTACTCGCTATGTAAATGGAATAATTATTTTCTATTAAATAACTGAAAACTTCTTTTACATTAGGATATAAAGCACCTTTTCCACTTTTTATGTTTTCAATCAATCTTTCCAGAAAATAAGCATCTGTTTGTTCTCTTATTTCGTTGGAGTAATTTGGTAACAAAGCTTCCCATACTTTTGGTAAAGGTACACCCATCATTTCACGGTATTTATCAATAGGTGTTACTGTATCCCATTTATTTAGTGATCGTAAATGGTTAAATGTATCATCAAGTGATAATTCTAAAATTTTATCCGTTTGAAATAGAGTACCATCCATATCAAAAATTATTGACTGTACCATTGTTCTTTCTCCTTCTTCATACAGAATAATCTATCCCTAAACTAATCTACCTTGCTCCATTAAGGTTATGCTACCCGTTAGTTCTTCCATACCCCCACAAAAAAGATAACTATCAAAATAATCATAAACAAGCTACTGATTTTTCTCTCATTCCATATATTAACAATTATGAAGATACCTCCTAAAATAAAGAATAATAACCCAATTATCTTCACTATGCTTATATCGAATAAAAAACCTAAATGTGCACAGAAAGCACCAAAGTTAATAAAACCCGTTGTAAGTATAAAACGACGAGACCTAAAATCATTGATTGCTGATTTCTTATCCTCAGTATTCATCTTTAAATATCCTCTAACAACTATAAATGTTGGCATCCCCCATAAAATTAAAACCAGGATAAGAGAATCAGTTTTCATGCTATACACATTCCTCCTACTGACAATCCCTTTGAGTATTATAAACATTTAATTAATAGAATCTATCAGTTGAAAACAATAAAATTTCAACTATGAAAGTTTAACTTTCTCAAAATGTTCAACTGTTGGGAATGGGTCATAAAACTTATGTAATTTCTTTTTCCATTCTTGGTACTCATTCGATTGCCTAAATCCAATTGTATGGTCCTCTAAATTTTCCCATTGCACAAGAAGTAAATATTTCCCTTCCACTTCCATACAACGCTGTAATTCGTGAGATATGTACCCTTTCATAGAAGAGATAATACTTGACGCTTCACGAAATGCTTCTTCATATTCTACTTCTAACCCTGTCTTAACTTGTAACATAACAGCTTCTAATATCAATTTATTTCCCCCTTTTAAAAAGGATAATATTGCTACTTTTCTAGTGATTTTCATTCATGTATTTATCTTATCATTATCTTTTAATTGTACCAGTCGATATTGCTAAAATTTGTTGATATAGAATCCGGGAGACTGCATACACTAAGCCACGAATACGACGTCCTAAAAACTCCAAATAAACTTGGTACGATCATGTTTAGCAAATGAGAAGTAAAATGGGGTTCCCACAATCATTTTCCGCAATATCGACAAATGCATAGCACTGCACAGGTAGGACACAGTTTGATCCATATTGTTAATACTTTTGCTAATCCTTAATTTTAACCCGCTGTGACGTATTAGATCAGGGCAGAAAAAAAGTCTGACCTAGTACTACTTGTACCATAAGTCAGACTAAAAGTTATCCTTATTTATCTTTTGTAACTAATTTTAGCGGTGCGGCTATGAGCTCCTCCACTTTTTCCCCTTGTAAGACATCTTTTGCTGCATCCACTGCCAGCTTTCCAATTAATTCTGGTTGTTGAGCAACTGTTGCTTCCATTTTACCTGCTTGAATAGCACTAATAGCATCTTCGTTTCCATCAAATCCAATGACCATAATGTCCTTACCAGAGCTATTAATTGCCTCAATTGCTCCTAATGCCATTTCATCATTATGAACAAATACTGCTTTCATATCAGGATTTGCTTGTAAAAGGTTTTCCATAACAGTTAATCCTTTTGATCGATCAAAATCAGCAGCTTGTTTTGCAATGACATTTAATTTTTGATCGGCAATGTTATGAAATCCCTTACCTCTTTCCCGTGTAGCCGAAGCCCCAGGAACTCCTTCCAATTCAGCAACATTTGCCTGTTCTCCAAGCTTTTCAACCATATAATTTGCGGCCATTTCTCCGCCTTTAATATTATCTGAAGCTACTAATGCTTCTACCTTCCCTTTATCGGCTGAACGGTCCAATGTAATCACTGGTATGCCAATATTATTAGCGGATTGAACTGCCGTTGAAATCGCGGCAGAATCAGTCGGATTAATAAGTAGCACATCTACACCTTGCTGAATCAAATCCTCCACATCATTTACTTGTTTTGCCGAGTCATTTTGCGCATCCACAACAATGACGTCTATTCCTAAAGCCTTCACTTCTTTCATAACCCCATCCTTTAATGAAACAAAAAACGGATTATTCAAGGTAGAAACAGATAAACCAATTTTCATATCTTTTAAACTTTCCTTTTTATCTGGTTTTGCCCACCCAGGTGGTTCCATTGAACAAGCACTTAAAAGCAAGAGTGTTAGTGACATACATAATGCGATTATTTTCTTCATCGTTTCTCTCCTTACGTTACTTTTTGCGGTCAAGTAATACTGCGATTAAAATAACGATCCCTTTCACTACCATCTGATAAAAGGATGATACACCAAGAAGATTCAAACCATTATTTAAGGTACCGATAATTAAAGCACCAATTAATGTTCCAAAAATTCTTCCTTTACCTCCTGATAAGCTTGTCCCTCCTAATACAACTGCAGCAATTGCATCAAGCTCATAGGAAGTACCCGCGGTTGGTTGTGCAGAATTTAAACGAGATGTTAAAATTGCTCCCGCCAGTGCTGCAAGCATACCTGAAAGACCATAAATCATAACTTTAACTTTTTGTACTTTAATACCTGAAATAAAAGCAGCTTTTTCATTTCCTCCAATAGCATATGTTTTTCGTCCAAACGGCGTTTTATGAAGAACAATGTACAATATCGCAAACGTAATAATCATTGTAATAGCTGGTACAGGTATTCCTAAAAAATATCCACGGCCAAATAACTGAAATAGATAATTTTCACCTAGAATAGTAATGGGATTTCCATCTGTATAAACAAGTGTTAAACCTCTGAATATAGTCATTGTCGCTAGAGTTGCAATAAAGGGGGCCATTTTCCCCTTTGTAATAAATAGTCCGTTTACCATACCCATTAACCCACCAAGAATACATCCAATGATCATGGCAACAATGGGATCAAAACCATAAACGATCAACCCAGCTGTTAAAGCACTTGATAAAGCAAGAATAGCCCCAACAGATAAATCAATTCCTCCTGTTAAAATAACAAATGTCATACCAAAGGCAATAAGTGCATTAATAGCAACCTGCCTTAATAGATTTAAAATATTTAATGGTTCAAGAAAACTTGGATTTAATATGGAGACGATAGCCACTAATATAATTAGACCTAGTAATGGGCCTAACTTTTGGGTGACCGCATTCATCATATTTTTCATACCTGGTTTTGAATCTGACTGAATGGAATTCATCTTACTGACCTCCTGTTGCCAATGTCATAATTTTTTCTTGGGTCGCATCTTCTTTTGCTAATACTCCACTTATTTTTCCTTCATGAACCACGAGGATCCGGTCACTCATCCCTAGAATCTCGGGCAACTCCGAAGATATCATAATGATCGCTACCCCACGCTCCGTCAATTCATTCATCAATTGATAAATTTCTCTTTTTGCACCAACATCTACTCCTCTTGTAGGTTCATCCAAGATAAGCAATTTCGGACCGATTCCAATCCACTTGGCAATGACTACTTTCTGTTGATTACCTCCCGACAGTTTTCCTATCGCAATGTCCGGAGATTCCGTTTTTACTGTTAAGCGCTTAATTAACATATCAACAAACTCTTTTGTACTTTTATCATTAATTAATCCCTTTGGTGCAAAGCTAGAAAGAGTCGGTAATATCATGTTGTCACTTATTGAAAAATCGAGGATTAATCCTTCATCTTTACGATCCTCTGTTATGAATCCTATTCCTAACTTTACAGCCTGATCTGGTGATTTAATGATCACTTTCTTTCCCTCTAGCCAAATCTCTCCACTATCCATTGCATCAAGACCAAAAATAGCTCTCATGATTTCTGTTCTGCCGGCACCCATCAATCCTGAAACTCCGACAATTTCTCCTTCTAGAACGGAGAAACTTACGTCCTCAAAAATACCCTTTTTTGTTAATCCCTTTACTTGAAGAACCGTTTCACCTAGTTCTTGATTACGTTTAGGAAATCTATCCGTTAATTCCCTGCCCACCATTTTTCTGACAACTTCATCAAAATTGGTTTCTGGTATCTCCTTCGTATCAACCGTTTTTCCATCACGCATAACGGTAATCCGGTCACAGATAGCAAAAATTTCTTCCATTCGATGAGATATATAAACGATGGAGACTCCTTCTTTTTTTAATGAAGTAATAACATCAAAAAGTTTGCTGATTTCTCGTTCTGTCAATGCAGCCGTTGGTTCATCCATAATAATCACTTTGGCATCGGTCATTAGAGCTTTTGCGATCTCAATCATTTGCTGCTCTCCAACAGAACAACTCTCTGCCTCTTTATCCAATGGAATCGAAACGGATAATTTTTCAAATTGTTTTTTTGCCAATGCTTTCATTTCTTTCATTTTTAATAGGCCAAATGCATTCTTTAGTTCCTTTCCAATAAATAAGTTTTCTAGAACAGTCATTTCAGGCCAAATATTTAATTCCTGATGAATAAAGGTAATCCCATTTTGCTCTGCTTCTTTTGGATTTTTAAAGTAGGTTTCCTTTCCATCAATGGTGATGGTCCCCTTATCACGAGCATGCAATCCTGTAAGAACGTTCATCATTGTTGATTTCCCTGCACCATTTTCGCCCATAAGAGCATGTACTTCTCCCTCAAGCAAATCGAAATCAACACCTGTTAATACTTCGTTTGTACCAAATGCTTTATGGATGTTCTGCATTATAATTTGCATATTTCTCACCTCATCTATTAGAAAAATACTCCCGATTGTAAAACACAATTTGCATATGGAGTCATTTCACCAGTCCGGATAACTGCTTTGGCTTGTTTCGTTAACTGTTTAAAATCTTCATGACAAATCTGTTCTATTTTCTTATTAACAAATTTCTCTTTGACATATTTTGCATGTCCGGGATTCCCTTCTTCTATTTCAGAGGCAATGATTACTTTTTCAATCACCATATCTTCTTCCACTGCTTCCACAATATCTATAAATGAAGGAATTCCTTTTTTAACAGCTAAATCGATTTTTTTCACACCATCTGGGATAGGTAAACCGGCATCAGCAATGACGATATAATCAGTGTGTCCGAGATCAGCTAAAACTTTTGAAATATGACTGTTTAATATTCCATGGCGTTTCATACTTATAAACTCTCCTCTACTTCTTCCCTTGTTGGCATACCGCCCTGTGCCCCAAATTTTGTAACGGATAATGAGGCTGCGCGATTAGCAAAACGAATACTGTCTTGTATGTTTTTACCTTCCGCAATGGCAACTGCAAATGCTCCATTAAACGTATCACCTGCACCTGTTGTATCAACGGCATCTACTGGATAAGCCGGAACAAGTACCTCATTTTCGCCATCATAATAACGGACACCGTTTTTACCTTCTGTAACCAATAATTTATTCGGATACTCTTTTAAAGCTTCATGAATATCTTTATTGTTAAAAAGAACTGAAGCCTCCCATTCATTTGGTGTAATATAAGCTGCCTTTTCTATGACTGATTTACTAATAGGTCTTGCTGGTGCTGGATTAAGTAATAATGGGACACCATTTGTAAAACAAAGATCTGCCACGTATTCTACAGTTTCCTCAGGAATCTCTTGTTGAATAAGAACAATATCTGATTTTAGTATCACATCAAGAGCCTTATCTATATAATCTGGTGTAATATTGTCATTCGCACCCTTAACGACAATGATACTGTTATCCCCTTCTGCAAGGGTAATATGGGCGGTTCCGGTCTCTAAGTGTGTAACCGGTTCCACATAGGTCGTAAAAACCTCATTAGAAATGAAATTATTCACTATTTTTTCTCCAAATTGGTCTTTACCAACACAGCCAACCATATAAACCTCAGCATTCAACCTTGCAGCAGCGACAGCCTGATTTGCTCCTTTACCGCCGGGAACTGTTTTAAAGCTGTCACCGAGAATTGTTTCCCCTTTATTTGGTCGTTTTGAAGCAGTTACGACTAAATCTATAGAACTACTGCCAATAACTGTTACTTTAGTCATTTTCCTCAACCTTTCTTGTCGTTTGCCTTTCAATAAATGTAACAGGCATTTGGATATTTTTTTGCAATAACGGTTTATTATTAATAATTTTCATTAATAGTTTTGCTGCTTCTCTTCCCATATCATAGGCTGGTTGTCTTATAGTAGATAGTGGCGGAAAAAGCAATCGGCTAAGTGGTATATCATCATATCCGATGATTTGTATATCATTCGGAATTGATCTTCCAATCCTTAGTGCTTCATGTAGTATAGCGGCTGCACTGAGATCATTGCTTGCAATCACTCCATCAATATCGGGATAATTTTCAAATAATGTAATAGCCATTTTTTCGGCATCATCAAAACTAAAAGAAGACGAAATGACGTGAAAATCTACGTTCGAGTTACATAGCTCATCAAGGGCGCCTTTAAATCGATCTTGGGCAGTCATTAATTCAGCAGGCCCTCTAAGTAATGCGATTCTCTTACTTCCCCTTCTGATGATTTCATATGCTGCTTTTTTTCCTCCATTATATCCGTCACCATAAACAGAAGGATGACTATTTGTTGTCCGATCAAGAAATACAACCGGAAAAGATAAGTTCTTATAAGGTGTCGTTTCAGCATGATTTGTTGCCGAAATAATACCAATTACATTATTTTGTTTAAAGGTTTGAATATATTCTATTTCTTTTTCAGGCTTTTCATCGGCATTGCCAATTATTAAGTGTAGCCCTTGCTCTTGCATTTCATCCTCTACTCCCCGAGCCAGTTCGGGAAAAAAAGGATTTCGAATATCTGGCAGTAATAAACCAACTAATCTTGACTTTTTATTAAAAAGTGATCTTGCTACTTCATTCGGTTTATATTTTAATTTTTTTATTGCTTCATTTACTCGTTTTTTCGTATCTTCATGTGAATACCCTTTATTATTTAAAACTCTTGAAACAGTCGCTACTGATACTCCAGCTTCTTTTGCAACATCACGTATGGTAGACATTTACTCACTCCTGTGTAACCGGTTACACATATAGTAACACATTTTTTTCATGCTTGCAATATATTGTCGTATTTATGCAAAGCATTAAAATTCATACTGCTTTCTTCCTCTATGATAATAGCAAGACTAATACTTACTGTGCCGGATGGTATGTCCATTTGGTCATTTCCCCTTTTTGAATTTTCTTAGTAGTATTGATCGTTTTAGTCTTTAATGGTACTAGCAAAGAAAAAGAACCGAGAAGCATACCTTTAGTACGTTCCCGATTCTAATGGAAGTAATAGTTAATACGATATACGACTGTATTCACCACTCTTACTTGCTATGCAAATAGCATGGAGAGTAACTATGTTAACTGCATTGTTGTTATACAGGTATTGTCGCCTTCAAAAGTGGAAATTTGAGACTCAGCTGTTTTTCCATCATGCTCAAATGTCACTTGATATGTTTTATCTCGTGGTAACCATAAATCAATAAATCCATTTTCTAAGGAGGTCATTGTTTCAGCAACCACTACATTACCGTCTTCATCCTGAATATGAACATCGAATTCTTTTTCCACTAACTCTCCTTGACAACCTGTTAAACTGTGGATAGCACACGGGTGTGTTTTCTCAATAAATGGTGCAATCGAGACAAAAAAATCTTCCTTTGGAAGGTCAAATGAAGTTTCATTTCCTTTATCAGTCACGATAAGTTCGTGTGATGTGATGGATGCAGTTACATCGTCAAAACTGCCAACACTATAATCATTGACCATTTCCTTTATATCCTGTTTTCCTGTTTCATTTAGTGTACTATTGTTACAAGCTACTAACATGAAAATTAGCAATAATCCTGACACTGCAAGCAAGCCCTTTTTCATGCATTATTCAACTCCTGTTTTTTATATTTAGAGTTTAATCTGAGAATATCTTATCATATTAACCTCTAATATACCTGTTAAATTAGTATATACCACAGATTTGAAACATTTATTTTAACTACACAAATCGCCGAACTAAACGTGCCACACACTCTATTATCCCTTTATTCAACAAATCAGACTTCGAATACCTATTTTGTGATACATGGAGAAAGACTCCGTTAGTAGCACGAAGCCCGTAGCCCGCTCAAAACGAGATGCCGCTCTATTAAACAGGAGTGAATAAAGAGATTCCTCATGCTTTTAGTCGAGAGATTCGGGGTGATTTATTAGCTAATGGATATTTAACTTCTTACTTAACTCTTGAACTTCTTTATCGTCCCCCCTGATAGCTCTGGCTTTTCGATCATAGCTCTATGTCTTTTTACATGAACTTGCCATATACTCTCCCCACACACTTTTTATATCCATATTTCCTTAAATAAAGAATTGAATGATAGAAACTACGAAAGTCATAATGGTACCAAACTTTTCATTTATCAAGGGATTGATACTATTAATTATAGAATGTTCACTTAACTTCCTTTAAAGACATAAATTATAATTATGACGTTTTTAATATTGGAGGTTTTACATTATGTGTACCGCCATTACGCTACAATCGAGGCAAAAGGAGAACTTCTTCGGAAGAACGATGGACTTTTCCTACCCCATTGAACCCGGACTTTATGTAATACCGAAAAATTACGAATGGTATAGCCTTTTAACAGCAAAAAAATACATTGATTACTACAGCTTTATCAGCATTGGTCAAGAAACCGAAGGTATGTTAGGCTTTTTTGATGGCGTAAATGAACGAGGGTTTGCTGCGGCAGCCTTATATTTTGAAGGGTATGCTAACTATGATTTACCAATAAAAGATAAAGAGCCGATTGCTTCCTTAGATTTTCTACATTATATTTTAGGGCGCTGTGGCTCTGTAGATGATTTAATAGCTTTATTAGAAAACATTCGAATCGTAGGTCTACCAGATCCCGTTACACAAAGAGCAGCCCCCTTACATTGGATTGCTACCGATAGAAGTGGTAAATGTGTTGTTATTGAGCAAACAAATTCTGGTCTTGAGGTCATCAATAACCCAATAGGTGTTATGGCAAATAGCCCTTATTTTCAGTGGCATATGACCAATCTAAGAAATTATATGGATGTATCCATTACACAACAAAAGGAAGTTTATTGGGGAAATGTATCATTAACCCCTTTCAGTCAAGGTGCAGGAACCACGCATCTCCCTGGTGGCTTTACCTCTCCTGAGCGTTTCGTCCGTACAGCATTTCTAAAAACACATGCTGAGGTTCCAGAAAACCGCTCCGAAGCAATTATGACGTGTTTTCATATTATGAATAGCGTTTCTATTCCTAAGGGCATTGTTTTAACTGACAGAGGAACCTATGACTATACGAAATATATTACTTTTATAAACACTAATACATGTGAATATTACTTTAAAACCTATGAGAATAATCAAATCATGAAGGTAAGTCTTTGGGACTATTATATAGAAGGGACGCAACCAATCTTTCTTGGGAGCATTGTACATCCTTTTATCACTTGAAAAACGTAGTTGCCTGAGCTATACCCACAAGGAAAGTGTAAAAACCTTCCTATGAAGGAAGCGAAGTATGGTGTAGAAATTGATTATGGTATTCTGCTGTTTAAAAAAGTTACACTACTTTTGCCAAAAATATTTAATATTTGGGGACATGCAGGCGGCAGGAACATATATGTTTTATCTTCCTAAAATGGATACCTATTTAATTGGTACAAAAGAAAAGGTGTTAGATTTATGTTATTGAAAGTAATAAGCATTGGCAAAGCTTAAAAAATGTAATTAGATAGAAACTGCTATGGGAATGATTTTTTCCAGTGGAAGAATAATCATTATAGTGATTTTCGATCCCATTTCCAACCCTCCCTCTTATATTTAGTAAGGAAGGGTTGTTTTGTTCCATTCTAAAGGAAACTCTTCCTCTCTTTTCATCACTACATGAAATAGAAAATGAAGGAATAGTCTCTTACTATTATTTATTACTCAGCTTTTTTCCATGACTGCGAAGTAATTGCCTTCACTATCTGAAAAGTTAAAAACACTACCAGAAGGCATATTTACAATTTCTCCGACTGTGATATTTTTATTTAAAAAGTCTTTATATAGTTTTTCAAGATCTTCTGCAAAAAACATTAAAGAAGGGGTACTTAGATTTAATTCTGGTGACATTTCAGCTATGAGTTCCTTGTTATGTAAAATGATACTCGTTTCTGCATCCTTTGTTGGTGCGATTTCAATCCATTTCATTCCTTGACCATTATCTTCCTCGGTTATGACACTAAATCCCACTTTCTCAGTCCAAAAGGTGACTGCCTCATCTTGGTTATTTACATAAAGCATTATTTGACCTAATTTATTAATCATTAATATCACTCCATTCTAATAATTAATTTCATATATTATATCTTGATTGAAATAACCTGCCTTACAATTAATTTGGATATTATAAATGTTTTAAGAGCAACCCGATACTTAGTAACTAAAAAAAGGCGATTTAATCCTACGATCAAATCCAGGTTAGAATAATAACTGTTGACTGACCTTTTTACACTATTACACTTTTTTATTTGATTTGTTGTATCTTAGTAATTAAGCAATCTGTGACAATAAACATTTATTCTAATCAAAAAAATGAATCTTGCTCGATTTCTTAAAGCTAACAAATGCATTTCCCAACAATTCATTGTGATGGTCAATCATTTGGTGAGCTTTTAAAGTATTGGAATTCCAATGGCTCACGCTTCTTTTTCATCTGTATTAGGAAATAATATGACTGGAGAATACGGCGCATTTGAATCATCTTTCAGATTAAGAAAATAATTATTATGGTTCACCTCTCCAAATTGCTCTGTATATGGCATTTCTAATGAGTTGAATTTATCTTCATCTTCAACAACACCTACAAATAATTGAAAACCTTCGTCATCAGACGGAAAAAAGGTCCCTATGGATGTACCATTAGCTAAGGCTTGATCTATTTTTCTTCGAAGATCAATTAGTGCCTTCCTGTTTCCTACTATAAAAGATTCTTGATGATGAGCGTGCTGAGCATATATGTGTAAATATTTGTAATCATTCCAAGACATATTTTTATTCTCCCTATATTCAAATTCTACTAATTTATCCACAAAAAAATGTTTACCGGTATTCCTACCGTTTATTTTTCTCACAGTAGCTACTGAAAAACCATTGTATCGACTAATACCTTAACTCGGTTAATATTCCTTTTAGGGAGCGATAATCTTATTGGCTGAAAAACAGTCTTGTATATATATAAATAATGACCATCCCTTATATACAAGATTAACGAATAAGGAGCATTAAACACAAGTTACTACTTTTTTTTATCCAGTCCAAATAATATAAATAAAAAAGATAAGATAAATATAATTAAAAACCATATAATTCGTGAAATTGTAATAACTTCACCAAATTGTTCCCCATTTAGGTAATGGTATAAAAAGGTTGCTAAAGCACTTCCTCCAACTGCAAACATTGAAACAAAAACTGCGGAAATAAATGAAATAAATATCTTTTTAATAGTTATATTAATCACCACCTCTCACATAGATTAATTGAGCTCTATCATATAGCTTAATTACGGAATACTTTGAAATAAGTTTAAATAATTTTCCCTTCAACTCCCTGATACAAATTTGCCCAATTTGTATCAAACATTCTGCACCCATAATTAAGTTGCTGCTGAATAAAGAGAAAAGAATGCAATATTAAGATGAAGTTACAGCTGAGATTGAACCGAATGACCGAAAATCCAAGGGGATAAAATGTGTAAAAAATAACTGAATAGCAATTGAATGCTGAATGAACCCAGTATTGACAAAGGAAGAAACATAAAAAAAACATCTCTCAATCCTAAATAAGAACAACTTCAAAAACTCCATTTTGAAAAAAGACTGATCAAAATGGAGTTACTCTTTTTAGATAAGTATGAGGTTTTTATAAAAAATTTTGATCATTTTAATAAGCTTTATTCTGTAAACACGCCCGTTAACTGAATACTGTCATGTCACTCATTCACAACCACCAAATCAAATGAATCTGGAGAACGTAGAACAGTAAAATAGTAGTCCTCTACCGAGTCCCATCGCAAATGCCATTCTCTATCTTCAGTTCCCTCCCTAAGATTATGCCTATTACGCCGAATGTCAGGAGCTACATCCACTAAAATAGTAAGATTAGTCAAATCAGATAGCCAATGTGAGCTGTATATTCCATCTAAAATGATTACCTTTGAAGGTTCCAATCCTACCACTTCAGATGATAAACCATTCATGGTTGAAAATGAAAAAGGGTGATATTCTGCTTTTTCGCCCGCAAGTATAGGTAGCAATGCTTCTGCACGTACCCTTTCCCAGTCAATACATAAACGACACTTTTTTTCAACTGAGTAAATATCCCATTCATGATCAGGTATTTCTACTGCGAAAAAATCATCGCAGTGAATTATTGTTGCTTCTACAGATGAAGCTACTTCAGATGCTAACGTCGATTTTCCTGAACCACTCCCGCCATCGAAAGACACCACCAAAGGACGATTACGATCTTTTAAGCCTTGGTTAATAGTAAGTACGATAGATTGAGCAGATTCCTTTAAGTTGTAAAATGAATGATTGTTTTTCAAATTAGCTCCTCCAAATGAAGGACGCATAAATTAGATCAACAGAGATATGATTTTTCCCTTCAAAAGAGAAAGACACATAAAAAGCGCCCATCTTCTAATTAGGGTTATTGAGCCAAAAATGCGGTCTTTGAATGATTATAGATAGTCAAATAAACCCTCTTGAAGAGAGTAAAAAATAGCCTAATCAATTTCTAATCATTACAAGCTCTTCCACATCTCGAATCTTTATCCCCTTTCAATATCTCCAATCTATTTATTTTAACAAGAATTAGGAAATTTGACAAAACTAACTCGTTCCCCTAGTTTGACCAAATGGCCCGATTTTTTAATCGTCAGGCTTGAGCTCATCCACTTAAATGTATCAAATCCTTTTATAAAAACATTTTCATAACTTACCATAAAGCTAGTGGTTTGCTAGCACTTGGTTCTGGATAAATGGAATCTATTTTTACTAGATCCTCTTCTGTAAGTTTAATCTCTGTAGCTTTTACGTTGTTAATAACATGTTTATTATTACTAGATTGTGGAATAGCAATGGTCTGCCCATTACGAATACACCATGCTAATAAAATTTGAAAAACATCTGCGTTATACTTTTTTGATATATCCAGTAAAACTTTTTGTTTCGTTAAATCAGCGCCTAAACGATCCCCTCTAGCTACAGGAGCATACGCCATTAACGGAATGCTATTTTCTTTCATCATTGGAACTAAATCGTAATCAATTCCTCGATCTCCTAAATTATATCGGACTTGATTGGTGGCACAATGATGACCATCTGACAGTTTTAAAAATTTCGTCATATCATTCACGTCAAAATTAGAAACTCCCCAGGATTTGATTTTCCCTTGCATTTTAGCTTGTTCCATTGCTTCTATTGTTTCTTCCATTGGAACACTACCTTTCCAATGAAGTAAATAAAGGTCTAAATATTCTGTTTTCATCCTCTTTAAAGAGTTATCTAAACTTATGGGAATTTGTTTTTTCGAAGCGTTATTAGGAAGAACCTTTGACACAAGGAATAAACTTTCCCTTTCAAAAGGTTCAATGGCGTGACCTACTAACCTCTCAGAATTTCCATTTCCATACATCTCAGCTGTATCAATGACTTGCACACCATTGTCCAGCCCTACTCTTATTGCTTCTACTTCTTGATCAAAGTTATCTGCTTTTTCTCCCATATTCCAGGTACCTAGGCCAATGGGAAAAACTTCTCTTCCAGCAATTTTCACTTTTTGCAATCTCCTCACCCCTTTTATAGTAGTTTATTGACATTTTTCAAGGTAGGGCATCATCAGTAAAAGCTGCTCCTGTCACAACTATTGTGTTGTCTCCAATCGTCATTTTTATCTTGAACTCTTGACATAGTTAATAATAGCCTTTCATAGGAGGATCTTTTTCTTCCGTCTAATTTATTTTTCTGTATGAAGAACGGCAACTGGAATATTAAGCTTACTGAAGTCAGGTAATCTATTCTTTAAGAATAATTTTTTCATCTTTATATGTTTGTAGAACATCTCCAAAAATCTAATAGTGATCTCCATATTCCACAATATCTGCGACTTACATTCATAAACGAAATAAGCGTGTTTTAATACAAGGACATCTATTTTTAGTTCATTATCATTTGATACATAAACTTTTCACTTCGAAACTAGCTCTGCAGTTCTTAAGTGGTAGTTTCGAAGGAAAATAAACACTGCGGTCAATATCAACGATAAGATCCCAACTAATACAACGTATTGTGTGCCCAACTCTGATATAAATAATCCGCCTACTCCAGCACCAATTGTCGTTCCTATATTACAAGCTGATAAAAACAAACCGTTTGCGAAATCAGGTGCTTCACTTGCTGCTGTTGTAACCACATATTGATTGATGTTAGCGGCTAGTCCAGCTAATATTCCCCAAATTAAAGTAATAAGCGCCATTGGTAAGGTAAACTGTCCTGCAAAAAATAACAGGATGTACACAGCTCCCATCAGAAAAGGAAGAGCTACGATCGTCTTTACAGGTTTAACAATTAGTAATCTTCCAGCCAAGATGTTTCCTATAATATTAGCTGCACCATAAATAAATAATATGAGACTTGTTATATTCGATGATACATTCGTTACCGTTTGTAAAAATTCAGCAAGATAGCTATAAACACTGTATACAGCAGCATTTATTAAAACAACAATGATAATGGCAAGCCATGTGTTCGAATGTTTTAATACATTTAACTGTGTACCATAGGAGATTTTTTCTTTAACAGGCATTGACGGTACAAATAGGAATGTAGCTATTAGGACGGCAATATTAACAATAGCGAAAAATGCCATTGCCATTTGTAAATTAGACACACCAGCAATGAAACTTACGATTGGTACACCTACAACCATTCCCGCTGACACACCAATAAATACATTTGCAACTGCTTTTGGGGCTTCCTCCTTACTTACTGAATCGGCTGCTACTGAAAATGCCAGAGAACAATATATTGGATGGCAGAGAGCAGGAATAATCCGGGCAATTAGTAGAATGGTAAAGCTAGTTGTAAAGATAGATACAATGTTTGCTACTACGAAAACACTAAGAACAAATACCATTACTTTTTTTCTATCGAATCTCGAAAACATTAAAGGCATTGTGGGGCCAGATACTGCAACACCTATGGCAAAAATACTCACCAACCATCCTGCCGCTGAAACACTAACATTAAAATGTTCAGCAATCTCAGGTAATATTCCAATTACCCCCATCTCAGTATTCAAGATACCGAAAACTCCTATGGTTAATATAAATACGAGTAATTTTTTCTGTTTAGCCAAAATCTATACCTCCAAAATTTTCTACGAAGAGAAGAGTCTTTACAAAGAGATTCCTTCACTTTGAAGTTATATTTATAAAGGATGTCTAAAAATCTAGCTTTTTAGACATCCTACAAATTACCATTAAGATTAATCATTTTTTCCAAATTACATTGTACTGATGTCAATCACGAATCGATACTTCACATCTGAAACTAAGACACGTTTGTAGGCTTCATCAATTTGGTCAGCTGAAATCACTTCAATCTTAGGAACAATATTATGTTTTGCACAGAAATCCAACATTTCCTGGGTCTCACGTATACCACCGATCATTGAACCAGCAAATGAACGACGATGGCCGATAAGCGACATCACATTTAGTGATAATGGCTCAGCAGGAGCCCCTACGTTAACCAAGGTTCCATCAAGAGTGAGTAATGAAAAGTAAGCATCAATGTCAATTTTCGCACTTACTGTATTTATAATTAAATCAAAATAACCAGATAGTTTTGTGAATGTTTCCTGCTCACTTGTTGCGTAGTAGTAGTCTGCACCAAACTGCAAGCCATCTTCCTTTTTACCTAATGTTTGTGATAGCACGGTAACTTCTGCACCCATGGCATGTGCAATTTGAACAGCCATGTGTCCAAGACCGCCCATACCAACCACAGCTACTCTTTTTCCTTGTCCGGCTCCCCAATGGCTTAATGGAGAATATGTCGTAATACCTGCACAAAGTAAAGGTGCTGCTACGTCAAGAGAGATTTTCTCTGGAATACTAACTACAAAGTCCTCCGTTACCACGATATGGGTAGAATAGCCACCTTGAGTTGGTTCCCCGTATTTGTCAACGCCAGCGTACGTATCGACTTTTCCTTTAAGGCAATATTGTTCTTCTCCTTTACGGCAATTTTCACATTTGCCACAGGAGTCAACCATACATCCGACTCCTACCCGGTCACCTACCTTATACTTTGTAACCCTTGGACCAACATCTGTGACAATACCAGCAATCTCATGTCCAGGTACGAGAGGATAGTTCACAGGACCCCATTCGCCATGAGCAGTATGGATATCAGAATGACAGATGCCTGCATATTTAATTTCAATCAGAACATCAAATGAATCAAGATCTCGTCTATTAATTTCAGCTGCTCGAAACGTTTTATCGGGACCATCGACAGCTCTTGCTTTAGCAGTGATCATGAATAAAACCTCCTTTGTTATTAATTCTAGCGTGCTTTTCATTGACATAGCAAATACCTATATCTTATATCAAGTTATGCTAGATAGGCATTTCAAAAACATATATACTAAACATTATATAGGGGGTGTTTTAGATGGAATTTAGGGTTTTGCGATACTTTCTTACGGTTGCAAGAGAAGGAAGCCTTACAAGAGCTGCTGACTTTTTGCATGTTACACAGCCAACCTTGTCAAGACAATTAAAAGAACTTGAACAAGAGTTAGGCAAAAAACTATTTACCCGTAGCAGCCACAGCATCATCCTTACAGATGAAGGAATGCTCCTCCGAAAAAGAGCAGAAGAAATCGTTGATATGGTCGATAAATTAGGAGCAGAATTTAGTTCCATGGAAGAAACAATAAGTGGTGATGTTTATATAGGCTGTGGAGAAACAGATGCCATGAAACAGATTGCACAGGTAATAAAAGATTTGCAATTAAGTTATCCAAATATACAGTATCACCTATACAGCGGAAACGAAGAGGATGTGACTGAACGGCTTGATAAGGGGTTGCTTGACTTTTCTATCTTGATTGAACCAGCTGATTTATCAAAATATAATTATATCAACATCCCAGCCAAAGATGTTTGGGGCGTTGTTATGAGGAAAGACAGCCCTCTTGCTTTCAAAGATACCATTCAAGCAGTGGATTTATTAAATGTTCCGCTAATCTGTTCACGACAGGCTATGAAACAGACATTTTCTAAAAATGAATTTGCGGATTGGTTTGGTGAAGATTTTGATAAACTAAACGTCGTGACTACATTCAATCTTGCCTATAATGCTGCCATTATGGTTGAAGAGTGCATTGGTTATGCAATAACCCTTGATAAAATAGTAAATACTTCTAGTGATAGTAACCTTTGTTTTAGACCGCTTGAGCCAAAACTTGAATCTGGCTTAAATATTGTTTGGAAAAAGCATCAAGTTTTCTCTGCAGCTGCTGAGATGTTTTTAAAGGAAATTCAAGCGAAATTTTCATTTCGTTAACAAGGGGATAAATTTTTTAATGGCAAAGCATTACTATTTTTTTATAAACACCGCGTTTTTTGTATATCCTCCTGCAAGATAGTAATAGAATGGATATTATAATACAGATTGGATTATAATTTAGATAATAGATACAAAAGGAGTAGAGTTATATTGGAAAAAGTCACACCATTTTTAATGTTTCAAGATGGAAAAGCAGAAGAAGCAATGAATTTTTACACATCTCTAATTGAGAATTCGGCAATTACAAATATTATTAGATATGGTGCAAATGAAAGTGGTGATGAAGGAACTGTCATGCAGGCTACTTTTACCTTGAAAGGTCAAGAATTTATGTGCATTGACAGTAATGTAAATCATCAGTTTTCCTTCACACCTTCTTTCTCTATATTTGTTACTTGTAATACGGAAGAGGAACTTGACAATGTTTATCAGAAACTGAACGAAGGTGGGCAAGCACTTATGCCTCTAGGCGATTATGGATTCAGTAAGAAATTTGGCTGGCTAAATGACCGTTATGGAGTTTCGTGGCAACTAAATTTACCTAATTAATTTAAGAAATAACAAACGACTTAGCAAGGTGCTAAGTCGTTTGTTATTTCTTGGATTCGACTGACTCATAACTTTCATAACTATACAGGTCAAATCGTCAATGATTAATTTACTTCTTTAAAACTGTCGGTCAAATTCGTATATTCATCTGAATATTCATCCCATTTGCTTTTAAGCGTCCAAGCCATCAATTGACCATAATGTGTAGGTGTTTCGATAACGGTGACTAAATAAACAATATTTATATTGTCTACAACACCTTCAAGCGTGTATTGTAGCGCCTTATTACCATTAATCGTAACTTCTTTTACATCTCCTTGATTAGGAGTATCTACTGAAGAAATGAATGGTTCGGTAACAATCTCATAATACGCTTGTAGTGAAAAATCCGTAAAATCTATGAAATCCTCTTTTGATTCGAGTAGTGCCATGAAATATTTCTCTTTTCTAGGATTATAAATTTGAAGGTCAGCCTCTGTATTTAGCGTGCCGTTTGCATCTTTCCAACTAGTTGAGGCACTTACCTGAAAATTGTTGTCTTCAGTTTTAAAAACCGTTAAGTTGTCTTCTCCACCACATGCTGCAAGGATGGCAACCATAGAAATAGCTAATACAAATATTAATATCTTTTTCATTGTTAATTGATTCTCTCCCTTTGATTCATTATGTAACTTCAACCACTGCCAATACTAAATATTTCGTATTGAATAACCTTGTGAAAAAATAGCCCCTTATTATACTACGGTATTTATCACTGAATTACCAGATTGTGGAGTGAATATTTACAAAAGTCGCTAAAATTGCGTGCGCCAAGAGGGGATGGTTCTTGATTATCGCGCAAAAAGTCACGTTCTATATAGGTTATCTTTGCTAAAACCTATCATCCAAGAATCTATTTCATTTTTTCGAAACCTATAAATCTATCGTTAGCAAAAACTTACTTCTGTTCAACGATTCGGAATTACAGATAGAGTAGTTTGATTTGAAGGATAAGTTCTACTAGATAGTCATTTTCCAACTTGATAAAGCTAACCAGTCTTCCTTTTCTTTATAATCTGGCATTATTTTTCCAACAAGTCGCCAAAAAGAGCGGTCATGATTCAGATGAACCATATGGCACATTTCGTGAACAACTACATAGTCAATTACCTCCCGCGGTGCCATTGCTAATCTCCAATTGAAGGTTAAATGTAGTTTCGAATCACAGGTTCCCCATGTCGTTTTGCTATCCGAGATACGAATTGAACGTGGTTTTGTTTTAAAGCTATTTTGATAGGCGGACGCACTCTTTTCCACTAAAACCTTGCACTGCTGGTAATAAAATCGTTTCAAAGCTTGTTTTATTTTTGCAGTATCAGACTGATTTACATAAATGTGGAGCTTATCTTTTTCAAACACTACATGTTCTTTCGTTATATTGATATCTTGGAAGATCTGTATCGGATAATTTTTTCCTAAAAAAAGAAAACTCTCACCGTACTCATAAACTTTTTTCTGTGGCCCCTGCAGCCTACCCTCTATCTCTTTTAATGTATGCTGGATAAGATCCCATTTTTCTTCTAATAACTGAATCACAATATTATTAGGTGTCCCTTTTGGAGCCTGAACTGCAATAGTTCCATAGCCATCTATTGTAATACCTATCGATGTACGTTTTTTGTAATGAATTTCAAATTGAATTGTCTCACCCAAGTATGTATGTATCATGTCATCACCTTTAAAAATCTTTTTGCATTATTTGACGCCCAAACCTTTTAAAAATCTCCTGGCGTAATTATCTCTAACACCTCTTTATTATCTTAGTCGAATGAATATATCGTTATTATCCAGACCCTATATAAAATTAGTGTCTGCCCTTTGTCGCAACAAATACACCGACCATTTGATTCATCTAATTCTAC
Organism: Lederbergia lenta NBRC 16444; assembly: GCF_001591545.1. Classification (GTDB taxonomy): domain Bacteria; phylum Bacillota; class Bacilli; order Bacillales; family Bacillaceae_C; genus Lederbergia; species Lederbergia lenta. Next base: position 68,821 of record NZ_BCVC01000001.1, on the reverse strand, counting down.
TTCGTTTTAAGTCGAATTTCAAAAAAGTAATTAGGCAGCTTTTAAAGATTTGGCACTTAATTTTGAACATCCCTAAAATCCCGAATTTCCCCTGACTGCCGCGAACAATAAAACCCTTAAAAATGCCGCAATACACATTCTTAAGGGTTCCATTATATGAAGTTCAGAGTTCATTGTTTCATTTTATTCAGTAATTAAACCGTAAGCAGAAATTTTCTTAATTTTTCGCGATACAAACATGGAGACAATGTAGGCTAAAATAAGGATTCCTACGCAAATCATTATAATAGTTGGTAAATGAATGATAAACTCCAATCGTTTAATCCCTGCATTTGAAAGTAACACAGAAAGCATAGGATTAGTGAAAAAATAGCCCAGCACACCACCAATTATAACACCTGTAATGATCACAGGTAGAAAACTGATGGATATTTGATTCATCAGTTGAATCGTTGAATAACCTATTGCTTTCATTACGCCAAATTCTTGCTTACGCTTTGTAATCATCGTTTTAATGACTAAATATAGAATCATTACAACCACTAGAATAGTAATGATCAAAACCATCACCATAACCGCAAATACTGCAGCTGTATACATACTTGTTTGACTCTCTATATTTTCATCAATATCTAATGTTTCAACTATATCATCCCCGTACTGTTCCTTGACGTTCTTAATAAAGTCTTTGGTCGATATTCCTTCAAGATATACGTAAAGGGTAGCTCCTTTATAACCTGATTGTAATTGCTGCATGCCTTCCATTGTTAATGAGGCTATCTGTCCTAAATTACCAATTGATTGACTGAGGCCAGTTACTAAATAACTTACTGTTTCATTCCCATATTCTACCTCAACCGTATCACCAATTCCTTTATCGATTTGACTTGATACTACCCAAGAGATAGATATTTCATTTTCATACTTTGGCTGTCGCCCTTCATAAACGATATTATTCTCTAACTGGTTATAATGATCAGTAACGTTCGTATATACGATTTGACCATCAATATTTGTAGTAATTAAATCGAATATATTCACTTTCCTTACATGGTCCATTTGTTCAATGTTACTCAGAAGATCTCTTGTATCTGCCTCTAACTTAACAGCTATATACACATTTGCCGGTTCTGATCCGAATAAGTTAACAAATGCGGTTTTATCGGAAGCAATATTGTAATATAGGACTACCGAAAAGACTGTGGCAAAAGTTAATGCCATAATAATTAAAACAATCATTATGTTTTGTTTCGCATTTGCTAGCATTGATTTCATAGCAAGTAAAAAATGAAGATTACCTTTCGCTTTCTCTAAAGGAATACGATTTTTTCTAAAACTATGTGTTTGAATCCCTCCACGAAGTGCCGCAACAGGTAGGATTTTTCGCACACGAAAAGCCGATAATAATGTTACAAGTACAACACAAATTGTCACAAAAAAAATACTGATTAAGTTAACGATCATATCAAAACTTTGAATCCATATTAATCCAGATAAGGTTGAAATGATACCTCCAATCAATGGCATTAGAGCGTATGATAATGCAATTCCTACTACGCTTCCACACAAAGCAATCAAGATATACTGCAGAATAATGGATGAAAGAATTTGCCTACTTGTATAGCCAATTGATTTCAGCACTCCTATATTTGCCATTCCATCTTCAATATTATTTGAAACACGGAACTTTATAACAATGAGAGAAACAAGCACAATAATTGCTGCAAAAGCTACTAATATTGTAGCTACGATGTTAATTGTCAATGTATTTACATTTTTCACCAGTTCAAAATTCAAACCCCAAATGTTTAAAGTTGTTTCCTCTACTTGAGATTGCTTTGCATTCTGAATAAAATCATTTTCTAACTTCGTAGATTGTGTTTTGTCTTCCATCACTGCGGACATAATCAAACCTTTTGATTGATTGTCTAGTTCGGCTGCTAATGTTTGATAGGAAGACTCTGGTAACATAAATTTCATAACCCCAATGTTATTTGTACCCATCATTGTTGTTTCTAAGAATCCAGCAATTCGATATTCATAGTCCTTGTTTTGGTAGTGAATAATAAAGTCATCACCTAAATCATACCCACCATTTGTTTTAAAACTGTAAGGCACAAAAATATCATTGGTAGTCGATGTGTTTAGCTTTTCAATCAACTTTAACGGCCCAATATTACGATTAGCATCCGCATTAAAAATAACAACACTGTTCGTTAATTCGCCATTACCAAAATTAAAATTAATGCTTATATTGATAATTTCTTCTGTTTCTGTCTCTTTTACCCCAGAATAGTTTGCTAAAAATTCGCCATAAGTCGGATGATAACTTGCTTGATCCATTATAATCGTTACATGAGGATCGTTTAATTGATCAGCTTTCTGATCAAAAAATGTACTTAGTTGAGTAATGACCATTAGGCCAATATTAAGAAGTAGTGCAGCTACCAAAATGAATATAAATAAAGAAATAGTAGCAGATTTACTTTTTCTAATATTCGCCATAGCTAGGTTCATCATCTTCACCTTACCACCCCATCTCTGCAAGGAAAGCCCTTAGCTTTTCATGGCGTTCGACATTCTCATTTTCATTGTAAGTTCCTAGCTGTAAGTCACCGCAAATTACACCATCTCGCAAATATAGAACTCGGTTTCCTCGCAATGCTGTTTTAATATCATGAGTGACCAAAACAATACTTTGTCCATTACTGTTTACATTTGTGAATACGTCTAAAACACTATCACCAGTAGCTGAGTTTAATGCACCAGTTGGTTCATCTGCAAATAATACTTTCGGACTGTTAATGATTGCTCTAATAATCCCCACACGTTGAGCCTCACCGCCAGAAAGTTGAGTTGGAAATTTTGACCATGAGTTTTCATCAATTCCTACTTGAATTAATAGTTCTTTCGCCTTTTTGACGAGTTTGCGCTTATTTTTATTTACTAATAGACCACTTGCAAGCACATTATCAAGTGCGCTCATATTGTCTAGTAAATAAATTTGTTGGAATACAAAGCCACAATTATTCCTTCTAAATATTGCCAGTTGATCGTTATTTAATTTAGCTAATTTGTTCCCAGCAAAGTCTATTTCACCTAATGTCGGTTTATCCATACCACTAATTGCGTAAAGTAGCGTGGATTTCCCGGAACCTGAATTTCCCATTATGATGGTAAAATCCCCTTCTACTAAACTGATATCTAGATTTTTTAAAACATGTTGTAGGATTCCACCGCTTGAAAAGGTTTTACATAGCTTTTCCGTTCTAATAATTATTTTTGTCATGATTGATTAGCACTCTCCTCTTATTGAACTAACCATATTCGACCTAAAAAAAAGACCGTAATAAAGATTACAGTCTTATCATACAAAATCAATTCTTATTAAGTCTTTGTGTAATTCTTAATTACTTCTTAAATATTTAAGCAAGTTTGATTTTCAGAACGACTGTAAAACCATCTTTTCGGTTGTAACAGTTGATTTGCCCCTCCATATTTTCCATGAAGTATTTCGAAATATATAGACCAAGGCCTGAACCATTCTTGCCTTCGACATTTCCTCCTCGATAATATTTATTGAATAATAGAGGTAATTCTTCTGCATTAATCCCTAATCCGTAGTCAATCATGTGGAGTTCAAGATAACCCTGATTGATGTGAGACATTATAGTAACATTGGTTCCTGCATATTTATATGAATTACTTATAATATTATCTATTACCTGCTGCATACGTAGGGGATCCGTCATAATAATGCAAGGTGGAATCGAAGCATAGACAATTTTGTTATCATAATTGACATTCTCAATCATATCACCAAGTACTTCGCTCGATACTTCGGTTATCGCTAATTTTAACTGTTGTAGTTCTTCTAAAGTAGCGTGAAACATATCCGTAACGAGTAAATCAATTTGCTCAGCCTTCGAATAGATTGTATTTACTTGCTTGATTACCTTATCATCTTTTGATTGCATGAGCATTAATTCACTTACCGCTTTAATGGAAGCGACAGGTGTCTTAATATCATGACTTAATGTGGCTACAAGCTCCTTCTTACTTCGGTTGGATTCATACTCTCTTTGGCGTGCGCCCTCTAGTTCTTCTCGCAATAAATCAAAGCTTTCCGTGAACGCACCAAAGTAATTGTTCTTGCCCATATTTAAAGGTATATCCAGATTGCCTCTTGCTACATTCGCAGCAAAATGTTGAAGTTGCCTAAATGGTTTCAATATCGTTCTGTTAATATAGAGAATATAAAGAATGCTAACAATCATGAATAAACCAAATATTAAACTTATAGATGTAACCAATTCCCTTTTCATTTGTTGCACGATTTCTTGGTCGTTATTACGGATAATTATTTTCCCAACAATCTCTTTATTTTGCTTTAGATCAATAAATATATCTCTATTTTTTATAGCATCATTTAAATCGATAAAATGATTGTCTGGTGTTTGATAAATTATGTTTCCCAGGTGATCTATAATAGAAAATGATTGCTTTAGATCGCTGTTATGAAAAGTTTCTTCACTAACATGTCCCCAATTTTTTTCTACAGTTTTAACCACATCATTTATGGCTACAAGATCTACTTCCGAAATATTCTTATTTTTTATAATGATTACGGAGAGGATAATACCAGCACTAAAAACAATCAAAACCAACATAATTAACCATTTTAACTTCATTCGTTCATATCCTCTAGCACATACCCTGTTCCCCATACTGTTTTTATAAATTGCGGTTCCTTTGGATTACTTTCAATTTTCTCACGTAAATGCCGAATATGTACATTAAGGGTCCCATCCCCAACAAAAGAATCGCCCCATACATTTTGAAACAATTCATCTTTTGTGATGACTCGATTTTTATTTTTCGCCATATATGTCAGAAGTTTATATTCCATCGTTTTAAGATGAATAACAACACCATTAACTCTTACACGATGAAGTTTGGCATCAACCTCGACCTGTCCAAATTTTAAAACATCTTGTAAACTACTAGAGCCACTGCCATATCTTTTGAGAACTGCTTTTACTTTTGCTAGTAAAATACTAAGTGTATATGGCTTTTGTATGTAATCGTCGCCACCTATGTTAAGCGCAATAAGAACGTCATCCTCGCTGGAACGTGCACTGATAAATAAAATTGGAATCTGCGTTGTTTTACGTAATTTTTTACATAAATCAAATCCAGAAGAATCCCCAAGATTTATATCAAGGAGAATCAATGATGGTTCATGTTCCTCCAAAAATCGTTCGCACTCCTCTGCATTTGTCACAAACGCCGTTTTGACTTCAAACATATTAAAATATTCGCAAGTCGTTTCAGCTAAAGCAACCTCATCATCAACAATTAAACAATCTAATTTCATCGTAAATCTCCTAGAAAAAGATTATCCTAGTTTGTTAACAGGATATTTACAGTATACATTAGATTTGATAAGCACGTGCAAATTTTGGGAATGATGTATTTTTAACAAATGAGGACAGAGAGGACAGGAATTGGAATCACAAATGAAGACATAGAACATAGCTTAAACTGTTGTATAGATTGCCGTATTAAGAGTGAGTTATCGTAAATAGGAGAAAGTTAGTAAAACCTTCATTCATTCTTTTATTACGTTAAAAATGCTTGAGTATATAGCCTTAGTCATTTAAGTAGGGACTTGAATAAAATCACAAAAGGGCTTCGGAATATTCCTAAGCCCTTTTGTCAATAATATGAAAGTCTTAAAAAGAGTTTTTATTTTCTTTGAAACTTGATAAATTCTAAATATAACATTGGGAAAACAATTAAAAACATTATTATAAAACCTATTATTATTCCAAACATAGTTTTTTGATGAGTTATAAATATAGACACATAATAGAACGCTACACTCGCAATAGTTAAATATAATAAATATCTTAAATATTTCATTTTGTTATATCAATCCATCCATTATTTTTATGCCACTCTAGTGAATCTATGATTTTAGCTATAGCTACACCAACATCTTACTTACTGCTTCATTCATGTACAGCCCCACCTTCAGTATGTCTAGTATAACTATAAAATTATTGCATTGCCATGCCACATGGCCCAGGTTACAAGTACGATCCTTTTTCTACCACATACACTAAAGCTGACAAAGATAAGCGTCCGAGGATCATTTACCGATTCTCGGACGCTTATATATCTTCTATCTTTTTTCAAGCAACACCACACACTCGACATGCGCCGTTTGAGGAAACATGTCCACTGGTTGAATTTCTTTTACTTTATATCCTTTTTCAGTTAAATATTTTAAATCTCTTTTCAAAGTGACTGGGTTGCAGGAGACATAAATCACTTTCTGTGGCGATAGTTTGACAAGGGAAGATAAAAACTTTTCATCACTTCCTGCCCTTGGTGGGTCCATGATTACTAGGTCCATTTTTTTATTTTCATTTGCTAATTTCACCATGAAGTCGCCGGCATCATCATTGTAGAAGTAGGCATTTTTAATATTATTGTTTTTAGCATTTTTTATTGCATCTTTTACTGCATCTTTATTGAGTTCAACGCCTATAACCTTCTTCACTTTGTCGCTGACTATTAATGATATCGTACCTATTCCACAATATGCATCTATGACTGTTTCATCGCCTTTTAGTTTTGCCATCTCAATTCCTTTGTTATATAAAATTTCAGTTTGGATTGGATTAACTTGATAAAAAGACTTGGCTGAAATTTGGAATTTTACACCACATAGTATATCTTCAATATATCCTTTTCCAAATAAAACAATTTCCTCATTTCCCAGTACTACTGAGGTTCTCCGCTTATTAATATTCATAATAATAGTAGATATTTCTGGATGAGCTTTTACCAATGCTTTGATAAAATTATTTTTACCTGGGAAGATTTTTGTTGATGTCACTAAGACAACCATTACTTGATTTGTTGCAAATCCTCTTTTTATTAGTATATGCCTTAGAAATCCTCTACCTGTGTCTTCATCAAATGGTTGCATTTTAAAAGACTTCATAAATTCTTTGATAGTGTCTATAATTTCATCTGCCTTACGGTCATGTATCATACATTCGTCTATATCAATTACATTATGACTGTCTTCCTGGTAGATCCCTGATATAATTTTTCTCTTTTTATCATAGGCAAATGTTGAGTGCACCTTATTTCTATAGTAGTAAGGTTCTTTCATAGGTAAAATATCATTTACTTTGCCATATGATTTTAAAAGATCCTCAACTAATCTTTGTTTAAAACGGTCCTGTGCTTCGTGGGACATATGTTGAAGCTGACATCCACCACACTTGCTATAATAGGAGCATTCTGGTTTTACCCGATGCTTTGATTCTTTTTCAATTTTGACCACATTAACAAAAGTTTTATGTCTCGTTTTTATTATCTCAACGATTGCAGTTTCACCTTCAAGTAGATTGGATACAAGGTAATCTTTCCCCTTTATATTTACAATTCCCTTTCCACTTTCATGCAGACCTGTACATTTAACTTTTAACTTTCCTTTATTCATGCTGCACCTTCTTCCTCCTACATAATATCATGTAAATTCTTTTGCCACCATCTGTTAATGCACTTTAATTGTTCCTACTTTCAATAAAAAGGTTTAATAAAATGAGGTGACTTTTTACCATCTACATTCTATTGAAACTGTGATTAAAATGAGAAAATTTATGGAATTGAAGAACATAAATTGATGGAGTTAGGAAAACAGAATCATTTTATTCAAACCGAACTGTTGGGATCATATTAATGAATAGCAAACTTTGATATTCTGTTAAATAGAGATTAATATAAATGGTTAGGAGAGCCCCTATGGATATTTCAAATTTAATTGCATTGTTTGCACTTATTGTATCAAGTGGTGGAATCTATTTAAGTTATAAGAATCATAGGACAACTAAAGAATGGGAGTTTTATAAGGAAAATATAAGACAAAAAGAGCAAGATGAGCAGAAATTTCATTCTAAAAATAAAAGTAGATTATCTTTGATTCCTTATTTTCATCTATCTTTGAATAAGGAAATATATATTAAGGAAACTAATAATGAAGCAAGCCTTATACTACCAATTTCTTTAATAAACTTAGGTAAGGAAAGTGCGACAAATGTTCAACTTGTACAAATGACAAACAGTGAGTCAGCAAATTGTTACTTTAAAACAGATGGTCTTCAACAAAACAGTCATTTTTTATATGAATATTTTGATAAACAGTATGCCTTTATTGGAGATACTATTAATTTCTCAGTTCGATGTATTAAACATAGTAAAGCATATAATGTATTCTTTAAGATAAGATATAATGATTTAGCAGGACGTACCTACGAGCAAGAATTTCGATTTCAGTATTGCTTTAAGATTATGAACGAATTTTCTATGAATCATACTTCAAATTTGCCAATTTGTATTGAAGATATTGATAAAACAAATAGTCCTATACAACTTTAGGTAAAATAGTGCTTGCTAAACAGATTTTCTATATCAATAAATAACTTTAGAAAAATAAAAACGACGATCACAATTATTCTCCATTCGCAATCGTCGTTCTAATTTCTAATCTTATTGCCCTGTGTTCCCACACCTCATATCAATTACCACAGAAACAGTCATGTAATCTTTCAGGACTTTTTCTTGTTTTTTCACCTTCTCCTACAAACACGGAATGCTTGTGAATGTGTTTGTGGGAGAAGGATTTTCATATAGTCTCTCTTTGTAGCAACGATACACACTCCACCTGTGTTAACATCAGTGGTTGATACATTTTCACGAATATCCTAATTTTGCGTGAATGTATCAACCGTGGTTTTGGAACACGTTAATTAAACAACCATGATTGTTTCTCGAACTGCATTTAATAACACTCGTCCACGACTGTTTGTACAGGATTGACCTCTGTTTTAAAAATTCACCTTCTTAGGGATATCTAACTGCTGTACTTCATCATAGGAAGTGACGTTATTCCCTTTATTCAAATATAACTTTAAATATGCGCCTTCTCGTAACTGTTTTGCTGCTGTGAACTCTACTTTGATTTCTTCCCCATTTTCTTTATAAGCCGCACCGGTATACAAATACCTTTTTATAATTTCACCTGAGTCCAATTTCGTTTCTTCAACTGAAGCTGGTATATCGACATGATAATAAGCATTCGCTTTTCCCATCCTATTGAAATCTATCTTTCCTAATACGAGAACAGCTCCGATTAGAAGAACAACGATGATCCCCATTATAATAAACCCTTTTTTCATATTTACCCCTCCAAATATTCCCGTCTAATTATTTTGATAAAGCTGCGTACAGTAACAAAATAGTAAATTGCATAAATCATTGTGTAAGCCATCATCCAAATAATGACAGGGACAAAGATATCCATCATGATCAAATGGGAAGCTGCAGCCAATGCCACCCCCCCATGAATGAGGCCAAGAAGGAGCGGAACTGCGAAAATAACACCGACCTGTCCTCGGATTGTCCCTTTCATATCCTTATTCGATACACCAATTTTATGAAGAATAGCGTATTTTGCTTTATCTTCCTCTGCTTCAGTCATCATTTTAAAGAAGATGATACTGCCAGTTGCGACAAGGAAAACTAATCCTAAAAAGCTTCCAACGAAAAGTAGTGCACCTGATGATTCAATGGCACCTTTATAATCAGCTGTCGCGCTTGAGAAGTCCTCTGTGGCGGATGCCAGTTTATCCGATAAAGCGACTTGCTTTTTATAGTCGGAAACTTGAACACCTTGTATCAATTTTTCTTCGGAATCAATCTCATCGTATAATTTGCTCGGCACGACGAGCGCAGTTCCTCCCAGCGTTCCGACATTGAACAACGCTTTATCGTAGAAAGCAGCAACCGGATAATCTGCACCGTTGATTGTTACTACATCCAACTTTTCTGACCATCGTTCATCATAAAAAGCGTCAATTACAAAGACTTCATCTTGTTGTCGCAACTCTTGAACATCTGACCAAGCTATATTTTTCGCCAACTTTTCGAATGTCTTTTCGTCTATGACCGCATATTCCATTTCATAAGAACCAAGAGCGATACGGACTGTCTTGCTATTGAACGAGACTTCCGCTTCAATTATGGAGGCATTGATATCCTGCTTCTGCCCTTCCCACATAAAAGTGTAGGGACTATGTTCTTGGACACTTTTTTCAGCGTTGTAATAAACACCGAAAACTGCACCGCCGGCTGTAATTGTTGTTGCGCTCAGCACTGTAATAATCGTCAATGTTTTCGCATTCCCTCTAATCCGATAAAGAAGCTGCGAGGTCGTCATCATATGAAGGCCCCTCCAAGCCCAGCGCGGGTTTCCTTTTAAAAAGGACAATACATACACAAGCACGCTATGGAACAACAGATACGAGCCAATCACGGTCAATGCGATAATGAGGATCGGCGTTGCTAAGCCCAATGTATCCCAAACTCTCGATTCGAGAATATCCTCCAAGGCAATGTAGTACGCAGCTGCCAATGCTGACACGCCAGCTATCGCTGTGAGCACCCTTGCTTTAGGTACTTCCTCACCCTTCTTCTCTGCATGGAACAAATCAATCAATTTGAATTGATAAATGATTCGGTATCCCATCAATGAAGTGAATAAAAAAATGATGATAAACACGATGCTTGTATTCATTAGCGCATTCATTGAAAAAGCAAATCCTGCAACAATGTCGAGACCCATCAGTTTTAAAAGAATGGTAAGCAATACACGTGACAGCAAGAACCCTAAAACAACACCGATAACAAGCGACAACAACCCGATTACCATATTCTCGAAAAACAACAGGAAGCCAATTGATTTTTTACGCACACCTAACAAGGAATAAAGTGCAACTTCCCTCTTCCTCTTTTTCATAAAAAACGAGTTTGAATACAAAATGAAAACCGCGACAAAAATCATTAGCACAAATGTGGATGCACTCATGACTGCTTTGATTTGTTTCGATGTTTCAGCCATTCCGCCAATATCCTCACTATATTTCAACGTTGCAAATGTAAAGTAAATGAGGATGGAAAAAACGGTTGATCCAATATAAAGTGAATAGCTTTTCATATTGCGGCGAATATTTTTCAATGACAAATCAAATAACGTCATTCGCTTCACCGCCTATTTGTGCTAACTCGTCCAAAATCATTTGGAAAAATTCTTTTCGTGGTTTATTCCCACGCAATATCTCCTTTGACAGATTTCCGTCTTTTATGAACAAAATCCGACGGCAAAAGCTTGCCGCATATGCATCATGCGTCACCATCATAATTGTCGTCTCATGCTCTTCATTTAACAAACTCATGCTTTCAAGCAAATCTGTTGCGGATTTCGAATCGAGTGCGCCTGTCGGTTCATCCGCAAAAATGATTTTTGGATTGGAAATCAATGCGCGGCTCGCTGCGGTACGTTGCTTTTGACCACCAGAAATTTGGTATGGGTATTTATCGAGCAAGCTCGAAATACCGAATGTAGCTGCAATTTTCTCCACACGCTCCGCGATTTCCGCGGGCTTCTTTTTAGCAATCGCTAGTGGTAATAAAATGTTTTCTCGTACTGTCAACGAATCCAAAAGATTATAATCCTGGAATATAAATCCAAGATGATCACGTCTAAAATCTGCCAGCTTTTCTTCATCCATCTTCGCAATATTGTCATTCCCGATAAAGATATCTCCAATTGTTGGGGTATCAATAGTTGCAAGGACATGTAACAATGTGGATTTCCCTGCTCCCGAGGGTCCCATTACACCAACAAATTCACCATGATCGATTTCAAATGAAATATGTTCAAGCGCTTTGAAAGTATTTGCGCCTTTCCCGTAGCTTTTTTCAACGTTTTTAACAATTAATAATGGCTCCATTTATTCGCACCTCTTTCGTATGTCCTTACTATACTGATTGCACCTTAAGCTAAAATAACACCAACCTTACATTATCCTTAAATATGGGCGAGTTGTGGAAAATTACTTTATACTTAAGGAAAGAAAACATACGTAACTTGAAGGGATGTGCACGATTTGGAGAAGCCGCGAATCTTAATCGTTGATGATGAAAGTGATTTACGACATTTAATGAAAACAGCGCTTATAAATGAAGGTTTTTCAGAAATTGAAACGGCAGGGTCTGTACGTGAAGGTTGGAAGAAATTCGAATCGTTCTCGCCGGATATTGCCATTTTGGACATTATGCTCCCAGATGGGGAAGGCTATGACTTGTGCAAAGACATTCGGGAAGTTTCCCGGATTCCAATCTTATTCTTATCGGCAAAGTCTGACGAGACAGATAAAATCTTAGGTCTCGCCATCGGGGGCGATGATTATATTACAAAACCGTTCAGCCCGAAGGAAGTTGCCTTCAGAGTAAAAGCCCAATTAAGACGGGCAGGGTATCACGAATCGGACTCTTCTCAACCTAAAAAAATTACCGTCGGACCGTTTTCAATGAATGAAACAGAAACCGAAGTGATGAAAAATGGCGAAGCATTGGAATTGACGGCTAAGGAAATAGGATTGATGGCTTGTTTCATGCATAACCCGAACCAGATTCTAAGCAAAGAGACACTTTTTGAACGCGTCTGGGGGGAAGACTTTTTCGGTGCGGATAATACGCTGATGGTCCATATCCGCCGCCTTCGCGAGAAAACGGAAGATAATCCGTCAAAGCCTTCCTATCTTACAACTGTAAAAGGATTAGGATATAAATTCACTGTGAAATAGGTGATACAATGAAATGGAAATTGACCGTCCGCTATTTATTTTCAGTCTTGAGCATTGTTTTTATTGTGATATTCGTTAATTTGTTTTTATTGATTGGTATACTTTTCTACCAAAGGATAGATGGTAATGACAGTTTATCCGCCGAGACTGGTGAAAACTTCACACGCCAATTTTCCCGTCATATGTCAATAGAAAATGGTCAACCTGTCATTTCAGACGAAGGTGTTCAAGCGTTGCGGAAGTTCGGCGGTTGGCTTCAGGTATTGGATAAAAACGGCAATGTTGTAACAAATGTTCTTGCGCCTAAAGACGCACCTGCACACTATAGCCCTATTGAGCTTGTGCATATTTATAAATATATGGATGACCAATTTACAACATATTATATTGGTGAAATTGAAGAGTATAGTTACCTGTTAGGTGTTAAGAATCCTGCGGAGCAGCGTATTATCTTCGTGTTCAACTCCAAATCTTTTATATCGTATATGTCCAAAGCATTAGTCGGCATTACAATTGCCGATCTGCTTATCGCGATGATCATCGGGTTGCTGTTCAGCATTATTATTACGAAACCAGTATCATACATTATCGACTGGATATCCCAGCTGAAGGAACGTAATTTTACCGTCCAGAAAATGAAACGCCAAGGCATTTTCAAACCAGTCTTTTCAAATTTAAATTCCGTTTCCGAAACACTCCAAGCCCAAGAAGAAGAGCGTATGAAGCTGGAGAAAATGCGTGAAGAGTGGATCAGCAATGTTTCGCATGATTTGAAGACGCCCCTTGCATCCATTCAAGGATTTGCAGAATTATTGCGTGAACAAGACGTGGCGGATTCGGAACGTATGGATTATGCGGGAGTAATCGAACGAAAATCCATTTATATGAAGGAACTTTTGGATGACTTTAATTTAACGATGCGATTGCGCAATCAAGAAATGCCGCTTAATCGAGAAGACACCCGCCTCGAAAGCTTTGTTCGCGAGCTAGTCATAGATTTATTGAACGACTCAAAATACAGCGATCACGCAATATCTTTTGAAAGCAACGCACAAAATGTAATGTGGACGTTCGACCGGCATTTAATGAAACGAGCCATTATGAATTTCATTAACAATGCAATCATCCACAACGACAATAACACTGAAATTACCGTCAGCGTCACAAAAACAGGAATCACCATTGAAGACAATGGAAAAGGCATTGCGAAGGAGGACATCGATCAGATATTCAACCGCTATTATAGAGGGTCCAATACGGAAAACATTCAGGGCACAGGTCTCGGACTCGCCATTTCTAAAGATATTATCGAAGCACATGGGGGAAGGATCACACTGACAAGTGACATTGGCAAAGGAACAAAAGTAGAGATCCTCTTAGGTTAAGAAGACGAAGACCCCGGGAATCATTGTTTGACTCGCGGGGTTTCGTTTAAGTAAATTATATACTAGTTTCAATATGCTATTATAAAGATTCGCCTTTATTGAATTCTATTTAAGGTAACGATTGATATATTTTTAAGAGTATTCATCAATCAAGTCAAATTCGAAAGAATAATATTGATCTACACCTATCTTCTTTAAGGCAGTTAATTTGTTAATAACAATTAGGGTTTCTTAACATTGCTCCCTCCCCATCATAATCTACATCCTCAATCTTTCCGCAAAAATATACTTCACCCAAATATTTGTCAATTCCGAGTAAAAGTTAGACCCCTGGGGGTCAAAAAAATCCCCCGAACCATTCGTCCGAGGGAACATAACACATACTTCAATATTCAACTAAAAACCATTAAACCTATTGCCAGCAAGCTATTTCAACTCTATCAACGCCACGCACTCCACATGCGTGGTATGTGGAAACATATCCACTGGCTGCACTTCCACCGTTTTATACCCACCATCTTCCAATATCCTTAAATCACGTGCCAAGGTAGCTGGGTTGCATGATACATAAACGACTTTTTCTGGTTTCATGTTGATAATTGTATCAAGCAAGGCTTGGTCGCAGCCTTTACGAGGTGGATCAACAACGAGAACGTCCGCTTTGTTGCCTTGTTTATACCAATTAGGTATGACGACTTCCGCTTCGCCGACGGCAAATTCAGCGTTTGTTATGCCGTTTAGTTCAGCGTTTTTTCTTGCATCTTCTATTGCTTCAGGAATAATTTCGACTCCAAATACTTTCTTTGCCTTTTTGGCTAAGAAAAGAGAGATAGTGCCAATGCCACAATAGGCATCAATGACATTTTCATTACCACTTAAACCAGCGTATTCCAATGCCTTATCATAAAGGACCTTCGTTTGTTCTGGGTTCACTTGGTAAAAAGATCGAGCTGATATGGCGAATTTAATATCACCAATATAGTCGTAGATGACTTCCTCTCCCCACAGTACTTTCGTTTGTTCGCCAAAAATAACATTCGTGCGTTTTTTATTTACATTTTGTACGATCGATTTTATTCCTGGGATAGCCTTCGTTACTTCTTCGATGATTTTTTTCTGATTTGGTAAATCAGATGTGCGTGTAATTAAAACGACCATTATCTCGCCTGTTACGATTCCATAGCGAATCATCACATGACGAAGGACTCCTTTATTCGCCTTTTCATCGTATGCTTTCACACCGTATTTCCCACAGATTTCTTTCACTTTGCGCAATACGACATCGTTTTGTTCATGCTGAATAACACATTCATCCATATCAATGATGTCATGTGATCTCCGTTGATAAAACCCACCAATTAATCCGCCTTCTCGCTCACCAATTGGAACTTGTGCTTTATTCCGATAACGCCACGGATCTTCCATACCAAGCACAGGATGAATAGTCACGTTTTCTAGCTTCCCAATTCGCTCCATGACATCCCGAACCTGCTTTTCTTTAGCAAGGAGCTGCCCTTCATAACTCAAGTGCTGCAACTGACAACCACCGCATTGTGCATAGATAGGACATGTTGGGACTACACGATGTTCACTTTCTTCATATACTTCCATTAAACGCCCGAAGCCATATCCTTTATTCAACTTCGTTACTTTCACTTTCGCTTTTTCTCCTGGTAAACCATTGGCCACAAATAATGGATAGCCATCTACCTTTGCAACGCCATTCCCGTCATGTGTTAAGTCTTCAAACGTAACATCTATATAATCATTCTTATTAATCGGAGCTTTGGTTTTACTCATTATTTCCGTCCTTTACATGCTAATTTTTCTGTCCTAATTGTATCATATTGATGCGAGTTATCGAAATTAGGTAAAAATAAGTATAAATAGAGCATAGATGTCGACAAGTCTCTCATACTATTTGTAAGTGCTTTAAATTTTTTGTTGCTTTTCTAAAATATATTTCTTATAATAAGTATGAAAATAATTTACATCTAGGAGGTACACATGATGAGTAGTTTCTTCGAGAAAGCACAACAATTTGGTAAATCATTTATGCTGCCCATTGCTGTTCTTCCAGCAGCTGGTTTGCTTTTAGGAATTGGAGGCGCTTTATCTAATCCTAATACGATAAAAGCCTATCCTTTTTTGGACGTCTCTTGGCTCCAGTCTATTTTTACAATTATGTCGAGCGCCGGAAATGTCATTTTCGCCAATCTTGCTTTGTTATTCGCAATTGGGGTCTCGGTTGGTTTAGCTAAAAGTGATAAGGGAACAGCTGGTTTAGCCGGTATGCTTGGTTTCCTAGTCATGAATGCAACGATTTCGTCATTATTAAGTATTACAGGAATTTTGAATACGGAAGATCCAGCATCTGCTGGTCAAGGGTTAGTGCTTGGTATTCACACTTTAGAAACAGGTGTATTCGGTGGTGTAATGGTTGGGGTTTTAGTGGCATTACTTCACAACCGTTATAATAAGAAACAACTTCCTGCATTTTTAGGTTTCTTTAGTGGATCACGTTTTGTTCCAATCATTTCCTCATTTGCAGCTATTTTTCTAGGAGTTTTTATGTTCCTAGTATGGCCATTTATTCAAGCAGGTATTTTTAAATTAGGTGGATTAGTCGAAGCTACCGGGTATATTGGCACCTTTATTTATGGATTTGTGTTACGTTTATTAGGTCCATTTGGACTGCATCATATATTCTATATGCCTTTTTGGACAACTAGTTTAGGTGGTTCACTTGTTGTTGATGGAACGCTTATTGAAGGTACACAGCGGATTTTCTTTGCACAGCTTGCTGATCCTACTGTTGAACAGTTTTATAGTGGCACATCACGTTTTATGTCTGGTCGTTTTATTACGATGATGTTTGGCCTTATTGGTGCAACATATGCCATTTATCGTACAGCGAAACCAAAAAACAAAAAAATAGTGGCAGGTTTGATGGGATCAGCTGCATTAACATCCTTTCTAACAGGAATTACAGAACCAATTGAATTCTCATTCTTGTTTATCGCTCCTTTACTGTATGTTGTACACGCATTCTTAGATGGATTAGCATTTATGATGGCTCATATCTTCCAAATCACCATTGGTCAAACATTTTCGGGAGGATTTATCGACTTTGTCCTATTTGGGATCTTACAAGGAAATGCGAAAACAAACTGGATAATGGTTCCGATTATTGGTATTCCGTGGTTCTTTGTCTATTACTTCCTCTTTACATTCTTAATTAAGAAATTCAATTTCAAAACGCCAGGTCGGGAAGATGAAGAATTAACAAAAGCAACAACGGAAAATTCAAGCGAAAGAGCACAAACAATTATTACAGCATTAGGTGGCGCCAATAACTTAACAGATGTTGATTGCTGTGCTACTCGTTTACGTGTCAGTGTCAATGATGCGGATAAGGTAGATGAAGCATTATTGAAAGAAACAGGAGCAAAAGGCGTAGTAAGAAAAGGGAACGGTATCCAAGTTATTTATGGACCACATGTAACGATTATTAAAAATGAAATTGCAGAAATAGTGGGGGAATAATTATGTTAAATAAAATCAAACATGGACTTGTTGCTTCATGTCAAGCTCTTGAAAATGAACCTCTTCATAGTTCATTCATTATGTCAAAAATGGCACTTGCTGCTAAGCTTGGCGGTGCAGTCGGAATTCGTGCAAATTCTAAGGTAGATATTATAGCAATAAAACAAGAAGTTTCTCTACCTGTAGTCGGAATTGTTAAACGAGATTATCCTGATAGCGACGTTTTCATTACAGCAACTAAAAAAGAGGTAGATGAATTAATTGAATCAGGGTGTGAAATGATTGCCATGGATGCTACATTGCGAAAACGTCCAAACGGCGAACAGTTGAAAGATATTGTTGATTATGTAAAAACGAATCATCCACATATCGAGTTAATGGCGGATATTTCAACTTTGGAAGATGCACTTGAAGCGGAACGTTTAGGTTTTGACTGTGTTTCTACCACTCTGCATGGGTATACAAACGAAACAAGCGGATGTAAACTATATGAGAATGATTTTGAATTTATGAAAATCATCTTAAATAACATTCGCATTCCAGTTATAGCTGAAGGCAATATTATTACACCTGAAATGGCGAAAACTGTGATTTCTCTTGGTGCTTATTCTGTTGTCGTTGGTGGTGCCATTTCAAGGCCTCAGCAAATTACTAGCCGGTTTGTAGAGGAGATCAAAGGAGTTTAAATCAATGGTTACGCTTTTGAAGGAAATTCAGTCCAGATATTCCTCCTTATCAGAAAAGGAAAGAAGCTTAGCGGATTATTTGCTTGCTTCACCGATTGAAGCTTCCCAAAGCAATATTAAAGACATCGCTGCCAAAACGGATATTTCAGTAGCAACGATTACAAGATTTTGCAAAAAAGTCTCTTGCCGAAATTTTGTCGAATTGAAGATAAAATTAGCTCGCGAAGCCTATCAAGATGGTAAAGATAACGTTGATTCGCAATTAAAGCTTCAATATGAAGACATACTTCATGATATTCAAGGGCTTAGTGGACAGCGAGCTCTAGAAGAAGCCATGCAACTTATAAAGACAGCAAAGAACATTTATATTTATGGACTAGGCAGCTCAGGACTTGCTGCTCAAGAATTAAATTATCGTTTAAGTAGAATGGGATTTGCATCAGAGGCTGTCACTGATCCACACTTAATGATCATTAGAAGTGCCCTATTCCAGGAAGGCGATTTATTGCTTGCCTTCTCTCGTTCTGGTCAGACAAGAGACTTATTGCATTCCGTAATGGAAGCTAAAAATAACGGTGCGAAAGTCGTTTCGTTCACAGCTTATGGCGATACCCCGCTAACAAAATTATCGGAAGCCGTTTTATGGACGATACATCCAATCCGCACTGGATATATCTCAACTGGTCTTGATTTGAGCGTCCTTTATTTAATTGACCGCATTAGCTTATTTTTTCTACAAGATAAAAAGCGGCAGGAAACGTATCAAAAGACTGTTACGGCCATTTCTTCCGAAGCTTATATCGAAAATAACCGCTGAAATTAGAGTTTTTTCAACTAGATTGTAAGCAAAAAAATACGACTTATTCTTAAATAGAATGGAGTCGTATTTTTTCGTCTCTATTAGCTTAATTGTTAACTCTTAGGCAGGTTTCCCGCGTTTAATTGAAACCGAACTTACTGTAAAAGAAGAACACCAAGTTGATGAAACGTAAGGTGGCGACTCCGAGGGGATTAGCTCACCGCACGCCCCCCCGCCCCCCGGAAAGCGCCATCCTGAAGCGGAAATCAACGGTGATTAATTAACGCGTTTTATATAGGTTATTTACTTCCATTAGAATAGATTTTTCAGCGCCCTCGATTAGCGGCCTAAGTTCTTTGTATTCCACACTATCAAAAAAAGCCTTCTCCTCTCTTTCTCGTCATCATCTTTCTGAAAAAATTGCATAGATTTTATAAACAGGAGGCGATTCCATTTAATGTTTCACATACCTAATTTAGGGTAATTAATCTTTTGAGGTGACTATTTAATGATAAAGGAAAAGAGCGCTTTATTTACAAAAGAAGATATGACTAATCCTGATTTAGTACCTGACTGGGTGATAAGAGAATATGAGACATTTAATAGCATCGTGACGCAAAAGACGTTTCCGTGCACATTTGGAATGAGCGCAGAGAAAAAGGGAGAACTACGTTATTCTTATATCTCTCATAATGACTGGTCAAGCCTTCCGCAAACAGTAGAAGACTTTATTAATCTGTTTGACGAGTCCGAGAAATTAATACGCCATGGATTTTTCTTATTTGTTGAACCAGAAAAAGAGGAAAAATCTCTTGAGTATTATAGAGCTTATTTTTGGAAGATACTTCAGTATTTGCATGATGCAGATCAGAAACCTTGGCCGGAAGATTATCCAGAAGACCCTGATCACCATTTATGGAATTTTTCATTTGCCGAAGAACCTTTTTTCATTTTTGGGAATACCCCAGCATACAAGCAACGAAAAACAAGAGATTTAGGTAATAGTTTAATTCTTGGATTCCAGCCACGACGTATATTTGACGGGCTAGAAGGTACCTCAAAGGGTGGAAGCATGTCACGCGAAAAAGTTCGTGCGCGTGTAGAAAAATGGGATCGACTACCAAAACACCCAAATATCAGTCATTACGGGGATCCTGAGCATCGGGAATGGAAGCAATATTTTATCGGCGATGATATCAAACCAATTAAAGGTACATGTCCTTTTCAACATAAATCAATGAAAAAAGCTTAATTCCACCAAGGAATCAAGCTTTTTTTCTTTTATTGATCTGTTTTTTTAGGTATAAGCTTAAATATCTCATGATCTTCAAATGCATCTACTAAACGATTAAGCCATTCGTAGTATTCAGCCATATATATCAATTTTTCCATATCTTCTTTAGCCATTGTCCGTACTTCTAAACTAATATTGCTATCTCCAATTAGTTGTTCTAATTCTGTCATTGATTTTTTTATAGCTAATATATGCATCGAGATGGCACTTTTCCACTTTGTCGAAAACAAGTCGATAAAACTTTGATACCAATCATCTTCTATTTGATATAAATCTTTGCGCACTCCTTTTTTCCAGACACGCTCTACCATTTTCAAATCAGATAATGCTCTTACTGTTGTACTCATACTCGTTTTGCTCATCCCGAGTTCTTCCTTCATATCATCAAGTGTTAATGGCTCTTGATGAAAAAACATCATTCCATAAAGCCTACCTGCTGAAGATGTCGCACCGTATAGATGTATATTTTGTGCAATCGTTTCAACAATACGCTCACGAGCTTTTTCAAGCCGCTCTTTACCTTCCACCTTATTTTCACATCCTTCAAATGCTATAACATGATGTTTCTTCTAGAATATAATAACGCTGACCGTATTGTAAAGATTCAAACATGCAAGTAATACAGAGCATTCAAGAGGATTTTTAAGAATACGCTAAATTTAGTTTGTACAGTATATTCTGTACGTACTATACACATGGAATATGAAGTTATATGACATTTGTATTACAAGCTCTACTTACTCTAGACTTATATAGGTGATCAAGAATAGGGAGTGAAACCATGGATGAGCAATCAGGCCATAAAAAAATAGAGGTCAAAAACGCAACAAAAATCTTTGGAAAAAACACAAAGAAAGCAACACAACTTTTAAACGAGGGGAAATCCAAAAGCGAAATATTAAAAGCATCTGGGGCAACTGTCGGAGTCAAAAATGCTAGCTTCGATGTGTACGATGGAGAAATTTTCGTTATTATGGGTTTATCCGGGAGTGGAAAGTCCACGTTGGTTAGATTGTTAAATCGTCTAATCGAACCAACTACAGGCCATATACTATTAGATGGATCAGATATTGTTCAAATGAACAAAGAACAACTTCGTGAAGTGAGACGCAAAAAGATTGGAATGGTTTTTCAAAAGTTTGCACTCTTTCCTCACCGAACGATCTTAGAAAATACTGAATATGGATTAGAAATTCAAGGTATTAACAAGGATGAACGTCAGACGAAGGCGAAAGAATCTTTGAAACTTGTTGGCTTGGAAGGTTATGAAGCTCAATATCCTGACCAATTAAGTGGTGGTATGCAACAGCGTGTCGGACTTGCGAGAGCGCTCGCAAATGATCCTGATATTTTGTTAATGGATGAAGCTTTCAGTGCCTTAGATCCTCTAATTCGGAAGGATATGCAAAATGAATTACTTCAATTGCATGATGAAATGGGGAAAACAATTATTTTTATTACCCATGATCTTGATGAGGCCTTACGGATTGGCGATAGAATTGCATTAATGAGAGATGGTCAGATTGTGCAAATCGGAACGCCAGAGGAAATTCTAATGAATCCTTCCAACGAATATGTTGAAAAATTTGTGGAAGATGTGGATCTTTCAAAAGTATTAACAGCTGGGCATATCATGAAACAAGCTGAAACAGTTCAACTAGACAGAGGACCAAGAGTTGCACTTAGACTCATGAAACATCATGGTATCTCTTCTATCTATGTTGTCGATAAGCAAAATAGATTGCTAGGAGCTGTAACAGCTCAAGACGCTAATGCTGCTTCAGAGAAAGGTAGTACTCTTCAGGATGTCCTCATAAAAGATATCGCCACAGTACCTTCTGAAACCTTGCTAACAGATCTTTTCAATCTTGTTTCAACCGCTCCAGTACCGGTAGCTGTAGTAAATGAAGATAAAAGGCTTCAAGGGATTATTATTAGAGGCGCATTAATTGGCGCTTTATCCGGAGATGAACATTTTATTAATGAGCAAGTTGAATCGGAAAATGATTTACGGGAGGTGAATTAATTGGATAATTTACTCCCACGTATTCCACTTGCTTCTTGGATAGACCAATTTGTCGATTGGCTCGTTATTACATTTGGTGGTGTATTTGATGGCATCACATTGTTATTAGAAGGTATTGTGGAAGGTATTGTGTCTGGACTTGGATTTATTCCTTCTATTATACTAGCATTCTTATTTGGCGCGCTTGCTTGGTTTATTTCGACAAAAAGAATTGCTGTATTTACCTTAGTTGGTTTATTACTGATCGATTATTTAGGTTACTGGTCTCCGATGCTTCAGATGCTTGCTCTTGTACTCACATCTGTCGCCATTTCGATTGTGATCGGTATACCAATAGGCATCTGGTCTTCTCAAAATGACACGGCGCGAAAAATCGTTACACCAATTCTAGACTTTATGCAGACAATGCCCGCTTTCGTATACTTATTGCCTGCCATTTTCTTTTTTAACATTGGTGTCGTTCCAGGTGTTGTAGCCTCTGTTATCTTCTCCATGCCTCCGACTATTCGTTTAACTACGTTAGGGATACGTCAGGTACCAGAAGATTTAATTGAAGCAACGGAAGCATTTGGTTCTACTACTTGGCAAAAGCTAGTTAAAGTAGAGATACCACTTGCCATGCCAACAATTATGGCTGGGATTAACCAAAGTATTATGCTCGCACTTTCAATGGTAGTAATTGCGTCTATGGTCGGTGCACCAGGACTTGGTGAAGAAGTATACCGTGCTGTGACACAGTTAAAAACCGGTGTTGGTGTAGAAGCTGGACTTGCTATCGTGATCGTAGCGATCATTTTAGATAGAATTACGCAACATGCAGGAAAGAAAAAACAAGGGGGAATTGTATCATGAGTTTTGCAAAGAAAATTACTGGATTAGGTGCAGTGGCTTTACTTGCACTGGGCCTTGCTGCTTGCGGCAGTGATGACACAAATAAAGATAGTGGAACTGATACTGGAGCTAAAACAGAATCTGTTGGAAAATCTGTCAAATACAAAATTACAGGGATTGATCCTGGAGCTGGCATTATGGAGGCCACTGAAAGGGCAATTGAAGAATATGAATTAACAGATTGGGATCTTGTTTCCGGTTCAAGCGCTGCAATGACTGCTGCTTTGAAAAAGGCATATGACAAAGAAGATCCAATTATTATCACTGGTTGGACTCCACATTGGAAATTCTCTAAATATGATTTGAAATATTTAGAAGATCCAAAAGGTGCTTATGGTGGAGCAGAAGAAATTCGTACAATTGGCCGTACAGGATTGGAAAAAGATTTACCTGAAGCGTATCAAATTTTACAACAGTTTAAGTGGACGGAAGAAGACATGGGTACAATCATGGTCGCTATTGAAGAAGGCGAAAAACCAGAAGTGGCTGCACAAGCATGGGTTGATGATAATGCTGATAAAGTAGCTGAATGGACAGATGGTGTAGAAAAAGTAGATGGCGATAAAATTAAACTTGCTTACGTTGCATGGGATAGTGAAATTGCTAGTCATAACGTAATGAAAATTGTTCTAGAAGATATGGGATATAACGTGACACTTACACAAGTGGAAGCTGGTCCAATGTGGACAGCTGTTGCTGATGGAAGTGCTGATGCAACACTTGCTGCTTGGCTACCAATTACACACAAAACATATGCTGATAAATACGAAGGTAAATTCGAAGAAATTGGCGTTAATATGGAAGGCGTAAAAATTGGCCTAGTAGTTCCAAATTATATGGATATTGACTCAATTGAAGATCTAAAAGAATAATATACTTATCGCAAGAGCATGAATCATATGCTCTTGCGATTTTTTGTTTCTCTTTTTGGGAGGTGAATTGAAATCAGGAATGCGAATGAATGAACCGTGGCGGCGAATAGAATCGCACCTATGCGAATTGATTGACCACGATGGCGAATAGATTCACACCAATACGAATGGAACAACCAGGACGGTGAATAAGCCCTATTTTTTCATCTTTCTTCTTGTTCTAACTCCTCGTTCACTTCTTCCAGCACTTCCCCAATTTTACGATCCTGAATAACAAGGTCCGCATAAATATCAAAATCTGTCGGCTCCAAATTTACAATGACAAGCTTTGCTCCACTTTGTTTTGCAATCATTGGAAATTGATTAGCTGGAGTCACTGTTAACGAAGAACCTAATACAATAAATAAGTCAGCCTTTTCACTTTCTACCTGCGCTTTCATAAATGCATCCTCAGGAAGCATTTCACCGAAAAGCACAACAGACGGCCGTAGTTTTCCACCACATTCACACTGAAACTTTTCTTCTACATAAGTATCATTTCCATAAATCTTCCCACAAGTTTGGCAATGCACTTGCTTCATCGTGCCGTGGAGCTCAGATACTTCCCTACTTCCTGCCTCTTGGTGGAATCCATCAATGTTTTGGGTTATGATGCTTTGTATTAAGCCTTCCTTCTCCCATCTCGCTAAAATATCATGTCCTTTATGTGGCTCACATTCATTCAAACCAAGCACGCGCTGTCTGTAAAACGTAAAGAACTTCTCTACATTTTTATTTAATGCTTCTGTGCTAGCGATTTGACTAGGATCTTCCTGGGTCCACATCCCAGTATTGGCTGATCTAAAATCTGGAAGTCCGCTTTCCGTAGACATACCAGCTCCTGTCATAACAACCGTATAATTAGACTCTTGCAAACATTTCTTTAGCATATGATATCTTCTCCTTATCTAAGTGCTGAAGCCGCCATCCGAATATAAGTATGTCTTTTGCCCCGAATAGCAATGGATAATGCTTTAATATTTTCAGGTATAGCCATCCCTAAAAATCCAGCATCCCCCATATGAAAAATATCTATCCCTGCTCGTTTAGCACTTAATGCAATGGATCTTATCGTATCTTCATCAGCGCCTTCCTGACTTGTACCAATTGCCGCTAGAGTTAAGGCATCTCTTTGTTTCACAGATTCTACCGCCTCTGCAAGTGTATCTTCCCGTATTCCTGGAACCGTACCTGGTGCTGGAAAGAGAATAACATCTGCTCCAGCATCAGCAAACCGATTAAATGCATCAATATCTAACGGTTTATTTTTTGCACCAGCGCTATGCATCTTCCCAGCGATGATTAAGCCACCAAAATACTTTTTAGCTAAGTGAATCGCTTCTTCAATTTTTTCATTTGTCACACCTGTCTTCGGGTTTCCAGTTAAGCAAACAAAATCACAACCAAGTTCTTTTGCTTTTTCTAGGGTTTCCTTTGTTGCCGTTCTCCCTACTGGTAAAGCATACAACGTCTCTAAAGCATCTGCTGATTGATCCACTGGCTCCAGATTTATACCTACTGGAAGTCCCGTCAATTGTTTCACTATTTTAATCGCTTCATGATTTGGAACAATTTCTCCTTCCTTGGGATGGAATAGATCAATGGAATGTAAACCTTCCACACGAGGATTAAAAACATCAAATACATTTAATAAAATTAGATCCGCTCCAAAAGCTTTCATTATTTCTGGATTCGATATTTCCGGAAGAAGCGGCTGCGAAGTTACAACAGTTTCCGCGATAACTGTTCTTCCCTCCGCCGCAAATATAGCTTGCTTTAATTCCTTTCTACCCATTTGTTGAAAATCTGTTCCTCTGCAGTCTAATATTCTTTTCATTCTTCAAACTCCTTTGCTGTATTTTTCAAGATTTTCCATTCATCCTAGAGTCTTTATCTTCACAATTTCGCTCATCCTATTCTTCTTCGACAAAATTCGTGTCTGTCTGGCACCAGTTTATCATATTAATAAAGGTATTTAGATTAATTTGACTAATATATTATAGTGTAGGCCTCAATGTAGTGAAAGGTGGAGATTAAATGGAAGGTAAACATAATCTCGAGGAACGTGTACAACATTTAGAAAATCGGGTTCGATATCTTGAAAGCAAGCTTCAGATGATTCAACCTGAAAAAGTAGCCGATGAGAAAGCAGCTAATTTTACGCATGATATTCCCGTATCTAAAACCGATTCTGTTATAGAACCAAAGGAAAACAATGTCATCGAATGGGATGTATTAATTTTTCAAAAAATACTGCCGCGGCTTTTTATATTCGTCTTTATCATTGGGGTTCTTTGGGGATTTAAAGCAGCTTCAGACTATGGATATTTGACAGCGACCGTGAAAATATTGCTTGGATTTATTACTGCTATTGCTTTTGTTATCATTGGAATTCGTCAGTTAAAACAAGGCCGAACAGTTTTAGGTCAGGTGCTAGTGGGCGGTGCCATTCCAATCTTGATGTTAACAACATTTACGATGCATCAACTCTATGATATGACTGGTCCAGAGGTTGCTTTTCTTCTGAACATTATATGGATTGGATTGGGACTATTTTTCACGTATAAATATAAATCACAAAGCATCGGAATTGTCTCTGCAATTGGCGGTGTATTCGTTCCTTTTTTAATAGAAAGTACAGCACCTAATATACCGGTATTCGTTTTTTATGAAACATTGCTTTATGTATTATTTATTTGGCTCGCACTGAGATCTCGCTATATTATTCTATATTATTTATCTGCTATTTTATTGAATATAGCTTTACTTCTATTTATCATTTTTGCCGGTGTACCTGAAAATGATAAATGGCTGGCTGTTTCACCCGTTCTCGTCCAACAAATTGCATTGCTTACCGGCTTTATTAAGACCAGTTACAGTTTAAATAAACAGGCTTATACTTTGTTTTCCAGTGTCTTATTATCTTCCCTTTGGCTTGGGGTTGTCTTAACTGACTCAGAATCTTCCATCGTATTTGCAATAATTGCACTGCTGTACGGAGTATCCTTTTATTATTATCAAAAGGATACCGTTAGAGCTCCAATATTTATTGCGAATGCACTAATGGGAATACTATTCTTTGTTAAAATGATGAGCAACGAGTTAACGATTGAAATGTTAATTGGTTCTAGTCTCATTTACATGTATATTGCACATAAATATAAAAGTCTCTTTCATACTTTGCTAGGCATCCTTACTTACTTTATTGGTGCTATAAGTATCATTTATAAATTTATCCCCGCTTGGATTTCTTGGGAAATGCTACATTGGCTTGTACTTATTATCGCAACAAGTTATGCCATCTATTATTTAGCCAACAGGAGAAAAGAAGATTATCAAACAACGATGAACATCGGTGTACCTTATGTATCCATTCTCTTATTAGCATTTACAGCAATGCTTTCTATACTTCTAGCTGATAACGCAAGTGAAAGTATGGAGCGTATCATCATGAGCATCCTTTGGATCATTATTGCCATCGCCTTCATGCTCGTTGGTAAAAGTTTATCTATTATTCAAGGTAAATATATAGGCGCAGGTATTCTATTTCTTACCCTTGCAAAAATTATATTAATAGATATTTATTTTGTATCAGTAGCTGTTAAAGCATTGTTATTCATCATATTGGGTATTGTCGGGTTATTAGTTTCTAGGGCTTATTATAAAAAATAAGGAGTTTCTTAATAATCGAAAAAGGGAAAAGATGAATAAGTCTTTTCTAGGAGGTATGAGCATGGCGAAACCAAATGAAGAGGAAAGAAGACTGCAAGATGAACAAAAGCAAGAACAAAAATTCAAAGAACAAGAAAGAGTTCCGGATGAACAAAACCGATTGAAAGATAAAGAGAATTTGAGGAAGTAAGAAAAGAGGATGAACCGATATCGGTTCATCCTCTTTTACTGTTTATTTCAAGCTTCCTTCTACTTCTTTTACCATTTCTGATACAGATTCAAGACCCCCACCAGATAGATACCAGAAATCAGGATCTAAATATACGATTTTGCCATTTTTATATGCTTTCGTACCTTTTACTAAATCATTTTCAATAACATCTTTCGCAGCAGATTGACCATCCCCTGATGCTACTACAGCACCACGATCAATAACAAATAAGAAATCTGGATCTTGTTCTAAGATGTATTCGAAAGAAACACTTTGACCATGCGTAGATACTTCTATTCCTGGATCAGCTGGTGCAAATCCGAAAACATCGTGGATAATTCCAAATCTAGAGCTTGGACCATATGCACTAACTTTTCCTTCATTAGCTAACACGATTAATGCTTTTTCATCTAGACCAGATGCTTCACCATGCAATTTCTCTATATCCTTGTTAATAGCTGTTAATTGCTCTTCTGCTTCTTTATCTTTATTGAAAATCTCGCCAATTGTTTTCACATTTTCTTCAAATGATTCCATGTATCTTTCTGTATCAACACCTAGAAAAATCGTAGGCGCAATTTCTGTAAACTCTTTATACATATCAGACTGTCTACCAGATATAATGATTAAGTCTGGTTTGATTTCATTAATTTTTTCAAAGTCTGGTTCTTTCAAACTACCAACATTCGCATACTTCTCATCTTCATATTTCTCAAGATATTTAGGCACATTATTTTGAGGTATAGCAGCTACTTCAATTCCTAGTTTATCTAATGTATCTAGTGATCCAAAGTCAAAAACAACCACCTTTTCAGGATTTTGATCTACTTCGGTTTCACCTAATTCATGTTTAATTGTTAATGTTTTCGTTTCCGCCTGTGGCTCTTCTTTTGCTCCTTTATTTTCTGTGTCTTCCGTTTTGTCTGCTCCACAAGCAGCTATAACCATCATTGCAATTACAATTCCAACTAGCGCTAAAAACTTTTTCACTTTATCCACCTCTTTATTTTTATGTATACTATTAATGATAATCATTATCAACGACCCGCAAAAAAAATAAAACTTCTCTATATTTAATTGAACCTCCAGTTTGGACTTCTTTCTCGATAATGATATTCGTTCTCAATGAGTAATATACCATATTTAAGATTTTTTTCAACTGTTTTTTCAAAAAATTATATAAATAGCTAATCTCCATTTACCCTTTAACGATTAAATTTCATTTGTTTCTGTAGTTTTTGCATATCCTACTTCATAAGTTTGATCCATTTCATCGCGAATCTCTTTCATGATTTTTTCTCCTTTATAATCTACTATTGCTTTTACAGCTATTTCCAAGCAAACATTACATTTCCTTCCATGGTCGTCCAAACGATAGAGCTATTTTCTAATACTGCTTGATTTTTCGCAACTTCCAAATAGGGAAGTTGCGGTTCTTCCGGCTTATCGTGTAGAAAACTTGGTTTACTACTTACTCCATTCGTTTCTTCTCGAATATCTCCAAGTTCCGCTTCTGCGTGGAATCCTTGCACTTCATCAGGCTCATCATTCTTCGTGCTCGAACATGCTTGCAATAATATACTTAACATGAACACGATGCTAATAGTTACTTTTTTTACCAATGACGCAAGACACCCTTTTCTATACTATGTTTCTTTAAGTCTATGCTTACAACCGATATATATCAAGACTCTTCACAGCTCTTTAACAAGATTTCAAAATAGTTGTGTTAAAATAAGGGAAGTAAAATTTGGAGGTATATGAATATATGGTAGGGATAGGATTTATTCTTTTATCTTTTATTGTGGTTATTGCTTTACTAGTATGGGGCATTTCTTATACTAGAAAAAATTTAAATGAAGTACGCTCAAAAAAATACCGTGCAGCAGCTTTTTTATGTACACTTGGTCTTATTTTCTCCATTAGCTTCGTACTAGGAGCTAAAAGATTTTCCGATAATATCGATGTGACAATTATTTGGATGATCCTATCAACAGGATTACTCTTCTCTTCAGCAGTTACGTTTGCTATAAGTTTTATCAATGAATATTCAAGGAGAGAAAATGAATGAATATTAGACATATCCGTCTTGAGGATGCAGAGCAGTTTACCAATTTACTTATTAGCGTAGATGCCTCAAACATGATGTTATATGAACCTGGGGAACGCAAAACGAGCCAAGACCAAGAAGAAAAACGCATAGAAACAATACTTCTTCAAAGAAACTCTACTATTATTATCGCTGAGAAAGATAACCGGCTTATTGGGTACTTGCTTATTCTTGGTGGAAATAGCATCCGCACTCGCCATTCGGCTTATATCGTAATGGGAATCATAGAAGAATTTCGAGGTAATGGAATCGGGGCCAAACTTTTCGAAGAAGCATTCCACTGGTCAAAAGAAAACGGAATAACCAGACTCGGAATGACAGTCCTGAAGCATAATAAAAGGGCAGCTAGACTATACGAAAAGTTAGGATTCGAGATTGAAGGAGAAAAGGTGCATTCACTCATGATTAATAATGAACCTGTAAATGAGCTTTACTTATATAAATTATTATGATGTTCATGTTAAAAAAGTCATCATCTATACTGAAGGCACTGAAAAAGCCCTCTTCATATAAGGAACAGAGTTATCATTGTCTATCGACTAGGAGACTTTAGGGCTTCTCCCTAGAAGATGATAAGTTAACATCCATTCGCTCCCCTGTGTCTTGCTACTGGCAGGTAGGGCTGTTATTAAAGTTTTAACTGAAAGATAATAGCGGGGGATACCATCATTAGACTGGTCCTGTCTATTGTAGAGTGATAATAATTATGCTAAAAGTAATAGAGTTAAGTAAGAAAGGTGTTTGATATATTTATGCTTCATAATCCAACAGGAAAAGAGCGTTTAGGCTTAGCATTTCTTCTCGGCATGCTTGCTATCTTAGGGCCACTCAATATTGATATGTATTTACCAAGTTTCCCTGATATTGCTGATGATTTAAGTGCTCGTGCCTCGCTTGTACAGCTTAGTTTAACAACTTGTTTGATCGGGCTTGCAATTGGTCAAGTGATTATTGGACCAATCAGCGATGCTCAAGGTAGAAGAAAGCCTTTATTAATCTCCATCTTCTTATTCGCATTATCATCCCTTCTCTGTGCACTTGCGCCGAATATAACCATATTGGTAATAGCTCGATTTTTACAAGGGTTCACTGCCTCAGCAGGTATTGTCCTTTCTCGTGCTGTTGTAAGTGATGTGTTTAGCGGGAGGGAGCTGACGAAGTTTTTCGCACTTTTAATGGTAATAAATGCATTTGCTCCAATGATTGCACCAATGGCTGGTGGAGCTATTTTGCTCTTACCATTTGCAAGTTGGAATTCAATTTTCTACTTTTTAAGTATTCTTGGACTGTTAATCGTTTTAATTGTTGCTATGCGATTAAAGGAAACATTGCCGCCCGAGAATCGAATGCCAAGCTCAATCGGGCATTCGATACGTACAATAGGTAGTTTATTGAAAGACCGCTCTTTTATTGGTTACGCATTAACCGTTGGATTTATTCATGGGGGGAGTTTTGCTTATGTATCGGGAACTCCTTTCGTATACCAAGGTATCTATAATGTGTCACCTCAAGTTTTTAGTATTCTATTCGGCATTAATGGACTAGCCATTATTTCCGGAAGCTTTATCATCGGGCGCTTAGGGGGTGTCATTCATGAGAGAAGCTTACTTCGAGTTGCAGTCATTATAGCATTAAGCGCGACTTCCATTCTTCTTCTCATGACGATTATTCAAGGACCACTAGCAACTCTTGTCATTCCCATTTTTGTTTACATGACGTCTATGGGAATGATTTTAACAAGCTCTTTTACACTAGCTATGGAAAACCAAGGATATCGAGCTGGAAGTGCAAGTGCTCTGTTGGGTACGCTCCCGTTATTGCTAGGCTCCATGGTCTCTCCTCTCGTTGGTATTAATGAAACAACAGCAATACCGATGGGAGCAATTTTATTTACAACTTCTCTTATTGGTGCTATCGCCTTCTTTAAATTAACAAAGAAGACGAAGCAGGCAGAACAAGCATAGATTATTCTGAATCCGATAACTAAAGAGTACATCTTTTTAATTGCGCTGATCCCTCTTGAATTAGGGTATGCCGGCTCAATAACGACAATCATTGCATAAAAGTTCCTAAATAAAAAAGCAGCTGAACACCTCAGCTGCTTTTTTACATTTTTATTCGACTTTATCTTCTGCTCTAATTTTATCAATTGGTACAAATACATCAAAATGTCTGTAAAGATTAGAGAACTCTGCAGGTAAAAGCCCACCGTATTCCCCATCAATATTTAGCTGCATTTTTTCTTTAGACCTTACTTTTATATGATTCGCTTTTACATAAATCAAATTGGGGTCATTTATATGCTCTCCTCTAAGAGCAAGTGAAGCAATACGGATAAACTCCGCAATATTTGTTTTCTTCAGTATCATTAATGTAAATAAGCCATCATTTATGGAGGAGTCAGGTGCTAATTTTTCAAAGCCGCCAATGGAGTTGGTTAGACCAATCAAAAACAACATGATTTCGCCCTCAAATAATTTTCCATCATACTCAATGCTGACTTCAGCTGGGTGGATGGAAGGTAGCATTTCAATGCCTTTTAAATAGTATGCTAATTGGCCAAGCACTGTCTTTAACCTGCTTGGTACTTCATACGTCAACTCTGTAAGCCTGCCGCCGCCAGCAATATTTATGAAATAGCTATCATTCATTCGTCCGATATCGACTGGGATTGTGTCTCCCTTAATAATGATATTTACTGCATCATCTATATCACGTGGTATGTGTAATGCTCTCGCAAAGTCATTCGTCGTTCCTGTAGGAATGATGCCTAACTTAGGACGGTAATCCTGTTCAGCGAGACCATTAACAACTTCATTAATTGTCCCATCACCACCAGCTGCGATGACAATATCATATTTCCGCTCTATAGCTATTTTAGCAGCCTCTATGGCATCCCCTTCAGCTCTTGTTGCATGGCAAGAGGTTTCGTAGCCAGCAGCCTCCAGTTTCTGTAACACATCTGCTAGATTTCGTTTGAACATTTCGCGACCAGACGTCGGATTATATATAATACGTGCTCTTTTCATACTTATCACCCTGTCCATTAAAACAGTAATATGATTCCTATTTCTATCCGTCTTATTATACCTTTTTCAAGTGATAAAATCCAATTCGACAAAAAAACGAGTAGTCTTGTTATACCACTCGTAAGATTATACTAATTTATTTCAACTGTATAGCTGTCTTTCACTTTTATCGTGTATTTACCAGACCCATAAGTAAGGGTCCCTGTTAAAGGAATACTTTCTTCGTATTCATTATCTTCGTCCTGATTATTTGATTTGCCCCCCTGGACTTCTTGCCAGTCAGCTTCACCTGCTTCCTGCACATTCACCGCTTGGATCTTCATATTCGCATTTTCAGCTATATCCATGTTAACATTGCCTACACTTGCAATCGACCAATTACTTTGCAAATCACGAGGCTTCAAATTTAAGTTATTATGTTCTCCTATTAATTCTAACTCCACATTAGAAGGAATCAGGATTGTCGCATTAAGTTCATCATTATAGTTCATAAAACGACTCATAGGCGCTCTTTTCAATTTAATGTATAAAGTATCACCTTGTTTTTCAATAAGGGCATAATCAGAAATACTTTTTATCGAATGATCACCTTTTTTCATATCCCCTCGGTATGTTCCGAACATCACTGCTTTTTCCCCTTGGGATCCTTCTACATTTAATGAGTATGGTCCTGTCTCAATATACACTCTTTTAATTTCATTTGTTAATTCTTCTTCAAACTTTGGCAAATCCAATGTACGTTCTTCTGCGATCACGAATTGCTTTGATACCTCTAGCAATCCCGTCGCATTGACAACTGCCATACCAAGTCCAAAAGTACCGATAATACTAATAAAAATGATGCTTATAAAATCATATTTTATTTGCTGTTTTTCACTTTTTGAAAATCCTAAATAGAGAAGTATCTCCACACCAAGAATAATAAAGAGCAATGGCCACCACGAAATCATTGCTATCGCTGGATCCCATTTTAGAAATTGGGATAATAGCAGAAATACACCAAGGAGCACAAGTGCTGCCCCCATGGAAAATGAACCTACACGCCATGTCCTCATTCTTTTTCACCTTCTTCTACTCGTTTCGCTTTTCTACCAGTCATTAATTTAATACCGCCACCAATTAGGAGTAGACATAAGATAGTTGTTTGGAAATATTGGTAAAACCAATATTGGATATCAATATGAAACACATTTTGAATATAAGGGTTCAAAACAGGCATGACAATATTAGTTCCCAAATAATACACACCAAGTGCAATCAAGCCAATTCCTAGCCATCTTTGGTGATTAATCAAGTACGATACAATTGGTTCATCTTCAACTACACCATCATCCGCTTTTGCAGCTTTTTGCAGGCCATCGAAAAAGCTGAAAAACCAAATGATTGGTACGAGGAATAAGAAAATTCCTAATCGCATCACATCGAGGATATAAATGGAAAACAGAAATGCAGCCATTAATTGAATGCCACGTTTTTGTAATCCTAGATAAAGATGCCCTGCACCTGGTATGATCGAAAGTAATGTTGCAATTGTTTTACTTTTTCGCCCATCTCCTTCTCTACTCTCAAAGTCTTCAAAAATAGAGCGATCAACAAGCACTTCACCCTGCTGCTTTTTTTCTAGCTGTTTCATCACATCGAAGAATCCATATAGCCAAACAATTGGTAATGATGCAAGGAATACAAGAATTTCGCTGCGCCCTGTCATCATTGCGACAAACAAAATCATGATCCCTAGACCACTAAACGCCGCTAGTAACGTCATTCCGCGATAGGTCAAACCTAGTTGAAAATGACCTAACCCTGGAATAAATGAAAGAATAATCGTGAAAAAACGTTCAGATTCTGGGTTTTTTTCAATGACAGTTTCATCACCGATATTCTTCGTTTGGTTATAAAGCTTTGATGCTGTTACTGCTGTATCGATAAAGTTAACAAGATACAGAAGCAATGCGCCGCCTATAGGGAAAAATAAAAGTGCTTCGCTGTAAAAAAAGATATTAAAAATAATTATCCCGAAAATTGGCATTCCGATCACAACAGCTGTATAAAAAATCCCACGTAAAACTTTACCAAGATACATTAGCCCTCCACCCGGAAAAAATGCGAGCAGAAAAGCAATAATAGGGTTTTTATTCATTTTTTATTCCCCTCCTTAAAGTTTTCTTCTAGCTGATCAGTTATAGATATTGAGTTATTTAAAAAATTACTTACGAAGGATTCTGTGTGTTTCGGATTAGGATTATCAAACTCATTCGCCACATTCATGAGCTGTGAGAATATACCTGTCGACATTAAAATCAATGTCATTGCAGCTGCTAATGCATAATGTATCATCGTTTGCCTTCGATTATTTTTAACCCTCTTATTTATAACAGGTTTCTCTTTCTTTGTTTCATTCACTTGATTCATGACTGAGTCTGTAAAGCTTGTCGAAGAAGTTAGCACTGGCATTGAAGTTTCACTTGCCTCGACTGCTGCTAAATAGATCTCTAAGCAATGATCGCAGTTGTATAGATGGTTTTCATATTCTGTACGTGTTTCTTCATCTAGCTTATCTTGCGCATATTGAAACCACTTTTCATATGATATATGGTTCATGAAAAATCATCCTCCTTCCAGTGCTTCTTCATCCATTGTCTTGCTCTGTATAATTTCACTTCAATTGATTTCGGTAAAACATTTTCTTCTTCCGCCAGTTCTTGAAACGACTTTTCTTGTATGTAAAAGCCTCTGACCACTCTTTGATAATTCTCTGGAAGTTCCTCTATTCGCTTCCTTAATTCTTGTTGCTGTTCTTTCTTCAACACTTGCAGTTCTACACTTGCAGCTGGTTCTGCATGAAATTCCTCGTACTCTACTTGCTGGTCTTCTTTTCGCCTTACCTTTTTACGTTTTATATCGATTGCATGATTGACTGCAATCCTCGTGACCCATGTTTTAAATCCTTGCTTCTCATAGCGGGGGAGAGAAGTATAGATTTTCATAAACACTTCCTGTGCAGCATCTTCCGCGTCTTTTTCATTGCGGAGCACACCATATACAGCGTAGAACACAACATTACGATATTTTTCCACAAGTAATCGAAACGCGTGATCATTGCCATTTTTAATTTTCTCGATGAGCGCTTCATCCAATGCTTCTCTCCCCCCTTTCCAACCTGACACCTCTATAGACGTCAGATGATCATATAAACACTACACTTTAATATAACATTTTTATTTTCCATTGAACTTTTTAATAATTTCCAGTTTCAAAACCATAGTCTAATAGAGTGATTGAGTCAGTCCACACTGTCTCTTCACCAGAATGCAGTACCACTGTGATTAACTTCTGACCATCCTTTTCTGCAGATGAAACTAAGCAATAGCCAGCTTGATCAGTAAATCCAGTTTTCAGCCCAGTAGCAGCTCCATAATAATATTCACTACCATCACTTAAAAGCTTATTTCGGTTTGTATATGTGTGTGTTTTAGTAGAATAACTTTGTTGATTCACGATACTTTCGATTACTTCATTCTGTTTGGCCGATTTTGCGATCAAAGCTAAATCCCAAGCTGTTGAATAATGTTTTGGGTCATGAAGTCCATGAGGATTTACAAAATTAGAGTCAGTTGCACCTAGTTCACGAGCCTTCTCATTCATCAATTGAGCAAAATATTGCTCTGCTTCATCTAAGGATAATGCTGATCCATTGATTTTTTGTGCAGTAAAAATAGCAAGTGATCTAGCTGCATCATTTCCTGATTGCAAAAGCATCGCAGCTAGTAATTCCTCTACTGATTGAACTTGACCTTCGAATAAGCCTGCACTTGCTTCACCTTCCATCTTTAAGTAGACTTCCCGGCCTACCGTAACAGGCTCTTCTACAGAAGCATTCTCCAATACAACTAATGCAGTCAATAGCTTTGTCGTACTTGCAGGATATAATTGCCTATGTTCATTCTTCTTGTACATGACCTTTCCCGTATTTTCATCTATTACAACCGCTGCATCTCCATTTATCTTCACTGTTGAAGAATCAAATGCTATTTTAATCTGATCTTTATAATAAAAACCAAACACTACTATTATTAAAATGATAATTAAAAAACCCTTTTTCTTCATTACATTCCACTCCCACAAAAACTTGTCCTAATATAGACGAATCATCTAACTAAATCACTACATCTATTTTAAAAAAAGTTAATATAAAAACAGCAATGGAATGATCCGTTGCTGTTCGTCTCTTCATCTTGTTCCGATTTTGACCTCATCATTCTCCCAATTTTTCATGGTAAATGAAGAGATACTGCTCCTAATACCCCTGCTTTATTTCCAAGTGATGCTTTTAATATTCTGACGTCTGAAAAGCTATCCATAATTAGCTCATGAACTCTGTTTGAAACAAGACTGACAAGTTGCTCTTGTTCCATGACTCCGCCACCAACAATGATCGCCCGAGGATTAAAAGTATGAATCAAAGAAACAAGCCCCAATGCTACTTCGTTCACCCATTCATTGAGCACCTTCTCTAACATTGAATCCCCTTGCTTTAATCTATTAAATATCATTCTGCCATTTATTAATTCCTTGTTTAGTTCTGATGCATTTTTTACTAGAGCTGTAGTAGAAGCATACATTTCATAACATCCACTCCCTCCACAGCCACAGCGCTTTCCAGCAGGATGTGTCAATATATGTCCGAATTCCGCTGCATTTCCTCTATATCCCTTGTATATCTTTGAATCAACGATAATTGCGCCGCCAATGCCCGTTCCATATGTTAAACAAAGAAAATCATTATATTCTTTACCAATACCAAAGTATTTTTCTCCAAGAGCCGCTGCATTCACATCATTTTCTACTCTAACTGGAACATTAAATTTATCTTCTAATATTTCCTTTAACTTTGTCCCAGTATAATTCGGTATATTTTCATTCGCATAAAGTATCGATCCTTCTTCACTGTTTACTTGACCAGCAGTACTGATACCAATTGCTTCAAACTCTCCGAATTCCTCCATGATTCGAATTAACTTCTCTACTACATATTTTCCACCCTTTTTACTCTCTGAATCATATTCCTTAAATATCTCGATATTTCCTTTAAGGTCTGATATACAAAGCTTGATCGAAGTCCCACCAATATCCGCTGCTAATACCTTCATTTATTTCTCCTTTTTTACAATAGAATATATCTAGAACAAATACATAATGTTTATCTAAACTCGCTGAAATGATACCGCTTTCTAAAAGAATATAACATAGATATTATATTCGGTAAATCTATCTTTTTTCTAGCTTTAATAGATAATAATATAAACTTTTCCAATAAACTTCATATTTTTTGTAGTGTTACCCCTTCGAGCTTCGTCTAATAGAATAGACAATCATAAAGGTGGGAGTAAATTGATAGAAGTAAAACAAGTAAGTCATGCTTTTGAAATTGGTAAAAAGGGTGATAAAAACATCATCCCGGTTCTGGAAGATATCTCTTTTAAAGTAGAAAAAGGTGAGATCGTTACGATCGTCGGACGTAGTGGATCCGGAAAATCAACATTATTAAATATTATTAGTGGGTTTATTAAAGCGAATCAAGGTGAAGTTTGGATTGACGAAACGAAAGTGAGTGACTTTAATGAGTCAAAGTTTGCCGACTTTCGTTTGCAACATCTTGGTTTCATTTTTCAAAATTTCCAGCTCATCCCAAGCATGACTGCTTTTCAAAATGTAGAATTACCATTAGTTTTTAGAGGCATCGATGAACAAACACGTAAGAGTTTAGTCGATGAAACTTTAAGTAAAGTCGGATTGCTAGAATACAAGGATCATTATCCAAGCGAGCTTTCAGGTGGACAACAACAGCGTGTAAGTATTGCCCGTGCACTCGTTGTTAATCCGCCGCTTATCCTAGCAGATGAGCCTACAGGAAGCCTTGATAGCGAGACTGAAACGGAGTTACTTGCATTTATTCAGGAGCTGAATCAGGACCTGGGCATTACTTTTCTTATCATTACTCATGATGAAAAAGTGGCTAATATCGGAGATCGTACAATTGAAATAGCAGATGGAAAAGTGTTGGAGGGAGTATTAGTATGACATTTAAAGATCAATTCAGATTCGTTCGGCAAAATATGAAAAAAAATAAAATGCGCCTATTTATGACGATTTTAGCTACAGCGATTGGCTGTACCTTTTTAATTGTTTTGGCTTCCGTAGGGTTCGGTCTGCATAAGACAATTATTCAGGATAGAATGGAAGATCAGCTTGTCACAGAAATTGATATTCATGGGAAAACTGATGAGGATGCTAATTATCAAAGTATTACAGATGCAGATATTAAGCACTTTGAATCTATCGATAAAGTAAATACTGTTACTCGCAGACAATTTGTTCAACAAACTCCCATGTTCACTATCGAAGATTACAATACACATGCTGAAACTTTTGTCGCACATTTCCCTTCTGAAATTAAATCCGGCTTTAAACTATCGGAAGGCCGACTGCCTGAAAAAGATAATGAAATCTTAGTCGGTCATCATTTCCGTGAAAATTTAGCAAAAGAATCTGCTAGGGAAAAGGATCTATATGATGAAGATGGATTTTTAAAAGAGGAGTATGCATATAAAGGGGATATTCTCGGGAAGACAATAGACATGCAAGTACAGAAAGTTGAAAATGGCAAAGAAATTACCGAAGTCTTTCCTGTTAAAATTGTTGGGATAGCAGAAGCCCCTTCGAGAGAATGGATGAAAGATTATACAGTGTTTATCTCTCCAACAGTCATGAAAAAGATTGAAGACTTTACTGGAAATATCGGCGGTTCCCCCGAACCATTAGACGATGAGCAACCCAGCAATAACGTAACAGAGAAAACATATGACTATGTAAAGGTATATGCGGATAATGTTCAATCTATTACGGAGATTAATGAGCAATTACAAGAGGAACAATATTTTACCTATTCGATTGTTAGTGAAATGAAGCAAATCAATATGCTATTTGCGATTATGAAAATTGGTTTAATTTTCATTGGAACAATTGCCTTACTTATCGCTTCCATCGGAATTTATAATACGATGACAATGGCAGTTACAGAACGAGCTCCAGATATCGGGATCATGAAAGCAATTGGTGCCAACCCTAAAACAATTAAAAATATTTTCCTACTGGAAAGTAGCTATATTGGCTTACTCGGTGCTTTAATCGGAACAGTTGTCGCTTACGGTATTAGCTATATTGTTAATTTTGCATTACCACTCGTTCTCGAAAATGTGTTTAACGAACAAATGCCTGAAGGAATTATGCTGTCCTATATACCTTTATCACTTACGGCAATCAGCATAGCCATTTGTTTAATCGTCACCATTTTTTCTGGTTGGAGACCAGCAGAGCGTGCTAC
Source organism: Lederbergia lenta NBRC 16444 (assembly GCF_001591545.1). Taxonomy (GTDB): domain Bacteria; phylum Bacillota; class Bacilli; order Bacillales; family Bacillaceae_C; genus Lederbergia; species Lederbergia lenta. The sequence continues at coordinate 28,152 of NZ_BCVC01000001.1, read as the reverse complement.
AAGAATTGATGTTTTAAAAGCAATGAGAAGAGAAGTATAATAAAAATTTGCCATCTGTATAGATAAGTGAATTTCTAGACTGCCGTGAAAGTTCGGCAGTCTTTTTGTGTTCAAAGGGAGTAAGTATGTCTTCTCTCATTTAAATGGGTGACGGCCTGTATTTTGGCTGCGATGGCTTGTAAGTTGCTTGCCACGGCTTGTAAACTCACACAATGGCCTGTATTCTTCGCGTGATCGCTTGTAAGTAGGTGCTGACCGCCAGTAAATGCAAAAAAGGGATCGTTTGATATCTTTCTATGTCACGCTAACCAGAGTAAAGGTACAATACAAAGCAAAAACCACAAAAAAAGCTTGTAGATAAAGTAAATACTTTATCTACAAGCTTTTAAAATAACTTTACTCCTCTTTCTTCTAAAAAGTCGAGTGTTCCAGATAATGAGTTCGTTTCAATTTGATATACTTCTTGTATTAGTTTCGCCCATCTATCGAAATTAGTCATCTTAATTTCACTGATATTACGAAAAGTCATTACCTTCATCGAACGGTTACGTAAATAAAAACATTGATGTCCATTAAATCGGACTGCCGTAATTCGTCTCATGGTAATATTATCATCATTATCTAAATAGGAAGAGCGAATATCTTCTGTAATATCTGATTCCGCAAGCGGTACCCAATTTATTTGTTTTTTTACAAAAGTCTTCCCATTGGATCTACGATCAATTTCATATGTATCTGCACTTAATTTAGTAAAGATAATTTCCTCGCCGAATCCATGCATAATGTGCTGCGGCTTTGCTTCAAGTTCAATGGGTTTCATAATGGGAGAGCCATACCCTACGTCAACATAATACTTTTTCCCGGCAACCTCGACCATTATTGCAATATGCCCTGGTTCTACCCTCACAAGTGAACACTCGAATCCCAACTCTGAAAGTAAACGGGCAAAGTTCATATTTAATGTAAAGCAAGTTCCACCCCACCCCTTATCAAGCAAATTTTGCACAAAAAGAGGGAATGGTGGAATATAATCTGGCGCTAGACTAAAGTAATGAAATTTACTGAATGATTCATAAGGTACCAATGACAACTGATGCTGGATGAGGCGCTGTAAATAATTTAAACTTGGTCGTTCCCACTTCAGCCGCAAATGTTTTAAATAGGTTTCTACCACTTGTTCCATCACCCAACACCCCTTTACCTCTCTGTAATTACCATTTTAATTTAAGATAACGCTCGTTTAATACTTTGATATACTTCTTCCCATACCGTTGGATCTTCCGTATATTTTTTAGTCATTTGTTGAATCATTTCTTTTTGTTTTTCCGGGAAGCTTACATCGTCCTTCGGTGGCATTTTTGCCCGCTGTTGATCAACAAAATGTTGTACAGTTTCTGCTCTCGGCCCCCAAAATGTTCTTTCTTTTCCCTCTTGGTCAATAAATATAAATATAGGAATCGCACGAGCAGTCCCATTTGTTAAATATTGATCCATTAATTCAAGGTTTTGATCGCGCAACAGCATTCTAACTTCCATTCCGCTTTTTTCAGCCAATTTCAGTAGTATAGGAATATTTAACATGGCATCTCCGCACCAGTCTTCTGTTAAGACAATAACCCGTAACTTCTCATCCCTTAGCTTTTTGAAATATGCTTCATCATCGGCTGGCACCTCAAATTGATTTAAAATCAATTGAAGGTTTTCCTTATTCGTTTCCATTGCATTAATATATTCATCTCTCGACATCGCTTTATCATACCAATTATTAAGAGTCATCTTCCTGCCCCTTTTCTTATATATCTTTATATATTATACACTACACTTAAGCGTATAGACTGTAGTTTGGATCCTCGAATATTTCAAAATGGCTACTATTAATATTTTTCGCCTTTACTCGCATATAATGCTTTTTACAAAAGTAACCGAGCAATTTATCTGTTTCCCAATCATGTACTGGTAACACACAGTCTACGTCTTCTCCGGCCTTACGCAAACAATAAGCACATGTTGTCTTTAATTGAAATATGTGTTGTTCCACTGCTTATCATCCTTTTTCTTATCTATTAGAAGCCCAGATGGTATATACCCTTCTCTTACCATTCTTAAACTTATCAGTGATGAGAAACAGCTTTTAACTATGCACATAGAACTATTATAATATCTTCGAGCACTGTGTAGCTATTACATTAGACTAATTTTGAAGCCGGAAAAAGTATAGATTATTCGATCAATCAACAAGAATACATGATGGAAAGTCTTTTGCTAAATAAAAAGATAGATGTAAGCAGCTAATATACTGCCTACATCTATCACCAATTTTATCGTTTGTTCATTTCTTGAGCTAATAATTTATTAACCATTGGAGGGTTAGCCTGCCCTTTTGTTGCTTTCATAATTTGGCCGACTAAGAATCCAAGTGCACGGCCTTTACCGTTTTTATAATCTTCGATTGACTGTGGATTTGCATCCAAAATTTCGTTAACGATCGGAAGAAGTGCACCCTCATCAGAAATTTGCACAAGGCCTTTTTCCTTAACGATTTTCTCTGCATCTCCGCCTTTTTCGATTAACTCACGGAAGACTTTCTTCGCAATCTTAGAAGATATTGTGCCATCTTCAATCAATTTAATCATGCCGGCAAGCCCAGCAGGTGTAAGAGCTACCTCATGAAGTTCCTTTTGTTCAGAATTCAAGTAGGCAGATACTTCCCCCATTAGCCAGTTTGATGCTAGTTTAGCATCTGCACCGGCAGCAAGAACCTCTTCAAAGAAGTCAGACATTTCCTTCGTTAACGTTAACACCATTGCATCATATGCTGGCAAGCCTAATTCTTCTACATAACGTTTTTGACGAGCATCTGGTAATTCTGGAATTTCAGCACGAATGCGTGCTTTCCATTCTTCATCAATATTCAACTGAACGAGATCAGGTTCAGGGAAATAGCGATAATCATCTGCACCTTCCTTGATTCTCATCAAGATCGTTTCACCTGTTGCCTCGTCAAAACGAAGTGTCTCCTGTTGAATAATTCCACCTGAAAGTAACACTTTTTCCTGACGCTTTTGTTCAAACTCTAACCCTCTACGTACATAGTTAAATGAGTTTAAATTTTTCAATTCAGCTTTTGTTCCAAATTTCTCTTGACCAATTGGACGTAATGAAATGTTAGCATCACATCTTAGTGAGCCTTCTTCCATTTTACAGTCGGAAACGCCAGTATATTGAATAATTGCTTTTAACTTTTCCAAATAGGCATATGCCTCTTCTGGTGTACGAATATCAGGCTCAGATACAATCTCGATTAATGGCGTTCCCGCACGGTTTAAGTCAACTAGGGAATAACCATCATTCGTATGAGTTAATTTTCCTGCATCTTCTTCAAGATGGACACGCGTAATACCAATTTTCTTTTTCACACCGTCTACTTCAATCTCAATCCATCCGTGCTCCCCGATCGGTTTATCAAATTGAGAGATTTGATAAGCTTTTGGGTTATCAGGATAAAAATAGTTTTTACGGTCAAACTTTGTTTCAGTTGCGATTTCACAATTCAACGCCATTGCCGCTTTCATACCGAAATCTACTGCTCCCCTGTTTAAGACTGGCAAAACACCAGGATATGCGAGATCAATTACGGTAGTATTTGTATTTGGTTCTGCACCGAAATGGTTCGGAGCCGGTGAAAAAATTTTTGAATCTGTTTTTAATTCTACGTGGACTTCTAATCCAATTACTGTTTCAAAATTCATGTCATCTCACCCCTTACAATTGTGGTTTTTTCGTATGGAAACCTGCTGCTTGTTCATATGCATATGCAACTCGATAAATAGTACGTTCATCAAAATGCTTACCAATGATTTGTAACCCTAATGGTAGACCTTCTGTAAAACCGCATGGTACGGAAATCCCCGGAAGTCCAGCTAGGTTTACTGGAATTGTTAAAAGGTCCCCAGCATACATGGTTAATAAATCATCAATTACTTCTCCAACTTTATAAGCTGGTCTCGGCGTTGTTGGACCGATTACAACATCATATTTCGCAAAAACTTCATCAAAATCTTGTTTAATCAATGTACGAGCTTGTTGTGCTTTTTTATAATAGGCATCATAGAAACCTGCACTCAGTGCATATGTTCCTAGCATAATGCGACGCTTTACTTCATCACCAAAACCTTCAGAACGTGACTTTTTATATAGATCCATCAAATTCTTAGGATTCGGTGTACTGTATCCGTAGCGAACTCCATCAAAGCGTGCAAGGTTTGCTGAAGCTTCTGAAGAAGTTACTAAGTAATATGTTGATACTCCATATTTTGAATGTGGAAGTGATACTTCTTCCCATGTCGCTCCTAATCCTTCTAATACTTTCAATGCATCAAGCACAGACTGACGTGAAGCTTCACTAACACCCTCACCTAGATACTCTTTAGGAACTGCAATTTTTAATCCTTTAATATCACCCGTTAAACCAGAAAGAAAATCCGGTACGTCTTGATTAACAGTTGTAGAATCACGTGGATCAAGACCTGCAATATTTTGAAGAACTAACGCATTGTCTTCCACTGTTCTCGTAATTGGTCCTACTTGATCAAGTGATGAAGCAAATGCAACAACACCATAGCGTGATACGCGACCATATGTAGGTTTTAACCCAACAACACCACAAAATGCTGCCGGCTGACGAATCGAACCGCCCGTGTCTGTACCAAGAGCAAATGGTAGTTGACCAGAAGCTACTGCCGCTGCAGATCCACCTGAAGAACCACCGGGAACTGCGTCAAGATCCCATGGATTACGTGTCGTTTGAAACGCTGAGGTTTCTGAAGTTGAACCCATTGCAAATTCATCCATATTTAACTTTCCAATTGTAATAGCATTCGCATCATTCAATTTTTCCATGACCGTTGCATCATAAATCGGGTTAAAATCCTCTAGCATTTTACTTGCACAAGTTGTCCGCAAGTCTTTCGTAATGATATTATCTTTAATTCCCGCTGGAATAGCGAAAAGTGGGTTTTCTTCTACTTTTCCATCAAGTTCTTTTGCTTTATTACGAGCATTTTCTTCATCTAATGTAAGAAATGCTTTTATTTTTCCATCTACCTCGTTGATCCGTTTAAATGACTCATCAACTAGGTCTGTAGCCGTAATTTCTTTTTTATGTAAAAGTTCATGTAAATCGACTATCTTCTTATCCAATAAAGACATGTGGTTCCCTCCTTATTCCAATATTGTTGGAACTTTAATTTGTCCATCTTGATGACTAGGTACGTTTCTCATTACTTCGTCACGCGGTAATCCTTCTTCTGCAACATCTTCGCGCATCACATTTTCTTGTTGGAAAACATGTGATGTCGGCTTAATACTCGCTGTGTTCAATCCATCTAGATTTTCAGCCATCGAGATCATATCATCTAGATCTTCCGTAAACTTTTCTGCTTCTTCATCATTTATTTCAAGTCGCGCTAAATGCGCTACGTGCAATACTTGTTCCTTTGAAATTCTTGACATTTTTTTACACCTCCACTTATAATCGACCACTTGCAATACTATTGATAATATCAGAAAAAGGCGAACATACGCAAGAGGGATAACCCTAAGTGTTCAGTTTCTCTCTCTCACAAACAAGCTTTTCATTATCGAATGTCGGCGACTTACAAGTAATATACTTTAGTCGCCTTGTTTCGATAATCTCGCGCCCATCTCTATCAATAAATATGGACAAAAGGTTCTGTTTCACCAGCTTCTTTCACTATTAACGCTTCCGCACCATTCACTGATGTGATGTCCACTTCCACTTCTACATACTCAGGGAAATGATCCACAACTAATGAGGTAGCCCATTGGGTAAATCCAATAATTTCAGCTTCTCCATATAATTGGATCGGAATTTCTATCGATAAATCCATTAGCTGATCATCTTTATAAAAACCTCGACCAATTACACCATTATAATTCGGAAAATACTCTTCGATATCATCTTTAAACCTTAGAAATACAGCCATATCCTCACGATGGTCTTTCTCTGCTTCTGATGAAGGGAATAGAAGGTATTTCTCATCTACATTTTTCCAATCACCGAGTGATGAACTGCCTTTATTTGCATGAGCATACGCAAAAAAGTTCCCCGGAATTACGGTACTTTTACTTTTTTGCTCAAATAAGGCGATCGTAATTGGAACATCTCCAATTTCTTTCATTCCTCTTAGCCGTTTTAACACTTCCTCAGCCATTTTCTTTCCTTCTGCGGCCAACTTGTCATGAGGTATATCTTGTTGAAAGGTTGCCCCATATTTTTCTTTTTGATAATAATGAACAGAATTTAACGCAAGGCCAATAACAACCCCGCCAAGACTAACATTTTTATCATTTTTGACTAAATAATTATGCTCAAGTATATGTGCCAGATAGATCGGATTTTTCTCGTTTTGTTCTTCGACAGAGCCTTTGCCATCATTAAGAGGATTTAGACCAATATTATCTTCCTCTTTTATGTTTAATTCCTTCAATTGTGCTTTCGTATACTTCCTATTCAGTAATGAATTAACGGTTTTCTTATCTAAATATTGTCCTTCTTGAAACACATAATTATCTGTTGAAAATTGTTCCTTTGCGACCCGCATTAAGCCTGTTTCAAATTCATTCATATCGTATTTTGAATATAGGTTGGAAACAACCATCCCTCTTGTTTTACTTGGTTCAAAAGGAATGATCGAACGATAATAAGATTTGGATATTTGGTAATTCGGAATAATCGCAGTTTCTTTTAATTCCTCTTTTTCTTGTACAACTTCGGTATTTTTTTCAAAATTCGGTACACAACCAGCGATAAGTATTGCCGCTAAAAACAACGGAAACCATTTTTTCATACCGTTTTACCACCTTATTCTTTAAGTTCTTCCAGAAGTTTTTCCTCGCTCAATACTTCGATCCCGAGATCTATTGCTTTCGTTAGTTTCGATCCAGCATCTGCTCCCGCAATCAAAATATCTGTTTTCTTACTAACACTTCCTGACACATTGCCTCCAAGTGCTTCTATTTTCTCTTTTGCTTCATTCCTTGTTAATTGTTCAAGCTTTCCCGTTAATACCACTGTTTTTTCATTAAAGACAGAATCACTATCTTCTATTTGTTGTCGTTTTATTCCCAAATAATTCATATTGACGCCTGCTGACTTTAACTCAGAAATTAGTTGCTCCACTTCTTCATTTTCAAAGTAAGTGACGATGGCATCTGCCATCTTGTCACCGATTTCTGGGACAGTCAGCAGCTCTTCCTCTGTAGCAGTAGATAGCCTGTCCATTGATTCAAAATGCTCGGCAAGTGTTTTCGCGGCTTTTGCGCCAACATGGCGTATACCTAATCCGAATAATAACTTTTCAAGTGAATTGCCTTTCGATATGTCAATGGATGTAAGTAAATTAGTAGCAGATTTTTCTCCCATTCTTTCTAAACTCAACAACTGATCTTTCGTTAAAAAATAAATATCAGCTGCATCTTTAATAAGAGCATGATCAAACATCTGCCCAATTACTTTTTCACCCATCCCTTCGATATTCATCGCATTACGAGAAACAAAGTGAATGAGGCTCTCACGCCTTTGTGCCGGGCATTTTGGATTAATACAACGAAGTGCGACTTCCCCTTCGAGCCGGACAAGTTCACTTGCACAATCAGGACATTCGGTTGGCATAGAAAAAGCTATTTCTTCACCTGTTCTTCTCTCTGCAAGCACATTTACTATTTCAGGAATGATATCACCAGCTTTTCTAATAACAACCCAATCTCCAAGCATTACATCTTTTTCCTTAATAATATCCTCATTATGAAGAGATGCTCTTTGCACAGTTGTTCCTGCTACAGTTACAGGTTCTAGAATCGCTGTTGGTGTAATAACGCCTGTTCTTCCTACACTTAATTCAATGGAAGTTAATTTGGTCACTACTTCTTCAGCTGGAAATTTATAAGCAATCGCCCAGCGTGGTGTTCTAGCCGTAGCCCCTAGCTCATCTTGTTGATCAAGCGAATCAACTTTGATGACAATTCCATCGATTTCGTAGTCAAGCTCTGGCCGTTCCACCGTCCACTTTTCGATATAATTCATTACTTCTTCTACCGTTGCGCACTTTTTGCGCTCTTTATTTACCTTTAAACCAAGGTCTTCCAATAAGTTAAGTCCGGCACTATGAGTAGCAACTCCAGTTGTTCCATAATTACCCATTCCGTATAGGAATATATCAAGATTTCTTGAAGCTGCAATCCTGGGGTCTAACTGACGAAGGGATCCGGCCGCAGCATTTCTTGGGTTAGCGAATAACATTTCCTCTTTTTCAGCCCGCATTTTATTGAGTTGTAAAAATGATCTTTTCGGCATATAAGCCTCTCCGCGGACTTCGAATGTGTATGGCTCATTTAATCGAAGGGGTATGGAACGAATCGTTCTTAAGTTCGCTGTAATGTCTTCGCCAATCTCACCATCGCCCCTTGTCGATCCTTTGATAAATAAACCTTCTTCATAACTGAGGGAAACTGCTAACCCATCAATTTTAAGCTCACAAATATAAGTGAATTTATCCCCTATTGCCTGTCTAATCCGTCGGTCGAAATCTCGAATATCAGCTTCTGAAAATGCATTTCCTAAACTAAGCATTGGTGTTTCATGCGTGACTTTTTCAAAAGCTGATAACGCCGCTCCACCAACACGCTGTGAAGGTGAATCGGGCGTTATTAACTCAGGATAGGCTTTCTCCAAATCTGTTAATTGCTTCATCAATTTATCATATTCAGCATCTGGAATCGTTGGATTATCTAATACATGATACTCATAGTTATATTTATTTAATAAATTTTGCAGTTCTTTCAGCTGCAACTCAGCCTTCTCACTGGTCATATACACAACCCTTTCCCAGTAGTAAACTTATACTTTCGTAATAGGAGCAAATTCAGCTAGCAGTCGTTTTATTCCAGTTGGACTTGGAAATGCAATATCTAGCTCCACACCTTCATTATCGCCTTTTACGCTGACAACCGTACCGATACCCCATTTTTTGTGTTCTGCTTTATCTCCGACATTCCAACTGACATTATTTGTAATATCCGGCTTAGCCACACTCCGAAAAACTGGCTTTGCTCGTTGCTGTGTTTTCTTAGAAAATCCAGAAGACACGCTTTGTCTTTGTTCAGCTTGCACATCTTCTAGTAATTCTCCCGGTATTTCAGCAATAAATCGGGAAACAGGATTCATATTTGTCCGACCAAACAATGTTCTCATTTGAGCATTTGTAATAAATAATTCTTCTTCTGCTCGAGTAATCCCTACATATGCAAGTCTTCGCTCTTCTTCCATTTCTTCTTCTTCCATCAACGAACGGCTGTGTGGAAAGACTCCTTCCTCCATGCCAATTAAAAATACTACCGGGAACTCCAATCCTTTTGCAGCATGAAGTGTCATTAATGTAATCGCTTCTCCAGGGGTACCATCTTCATCTAGCTTGTCTATATCTGCAACCAACGCTAAGTCCGTTAGAAATGCAATTAAACTTTTATCATCATTGCTATCTTCAAAACTCTTCGTAACAGAAAGGAATTCATTAATATTCTCAAGACGGCTTTCTGCCTCTAATGACTTTTCAGCAATTAACATTTCCTTGTATCCTGATTTTTCAATAACTTCCTCTACTAATTCAGTTACTGACAGAAATTCCTGCATTTGTGTGTAATTTCGAATCAATGCATGAAAATCTGCTGCTGCATTGGCTGCTCTTCCTGTTAAGCCTATAAAGTCTATTTCATTCAATGCCACAAATAATGAGATATCATGATCTTGCGCATACCTGGCAATCTTATCTATCGAAGTTGCACCTATCCCGCGTTTAGGTACGTTTATCGCACGCTGAAGACTAATATCATCATCTGGATTAGCAATTAAACGCAAATATGCAAGTAGATCTTTAATTTCTTTTCTATCATAGAACTTAGTACCGCCAATAATGTTGTATTCAATATTAGATTTTAATAATACTTCCTCAATAACACGGGATTGAGCATTTGTACGATATAAAACAGCAAAGTCCGAAAGTTTTCTATTTTGTCCTTGGCATAATTCTTTAATCTTCCCGGCAACAAATTGTGACTCCGACTGTTCACCATCTGCTCGATAATACGTGATTTTCTCTCCCGGAGTATTATCTGTCCACAAATTTTTCGGCTTACGATTGGGATTGTTTTTAATTACTTCATTTGCAGCCTCCAGAATTCGTTTCGTTGAACGATAATTTTGTTCTAGAATAATCACTTGGGCATTGGGATAGTCTTTTTCAAAGGATAAAATATTTGCAATATCTGCCCCGCGCCATCTATAGATTGACTGATCGGAATCACCAACGACACATAAATTTTTTAAACGAGCAGCCAATAGCTTTACAAGCATATATTGAGCTCTATTCGTATCTTGGTACTCATCCACATGAATATATTGAAATTTGCGTTGATAAAATTCAAGTACTTCTGGGACTTGATCAAAAAGTTGAATTGTAATCATGATTAAATCATCAAAATCCAGCGCATTATTTCTACGAAGCCGTCTTTGATACTCTGTATATACATCGCTAATCACTTGCGCGTAATATCCAGAAGCTTGTTTTTCATATTCTTTTGTAGATACTAACTCGTTCTTCGCACTACTAATCGCTCCTAAAATAGCTCTAGGCTCGAATTTTTTCGGATCAATATTTTTCGCTTTTAAAATATTCTTAATCACAGACAGTTGGTCAGTAGTATCTAAAATTGTAAAATTTCTATTATAGCCAAGCCTGTCGATATCTCGACGCAATATACGCACACACATAGAGTGAAATGTTGAAATCCATACACTTTCAGCTGCATCCCCCATAATATGTCCGATCCGTTCTTTCATTTCACGAGCAGCTTTATTTGTAAATGTGATCGCCAAGATATTATACGGATTCACGCCTTTTTCCACCATTAAATATGCAACGCGATGTGTAAGCACTCGCGTTTTCCCACTACCTGCACCAGCCATTATTAATAAAGGTCCGTCCGTTGCTTTTACTGCCTCCCCTTGTTCAGGGTTTAACCCTTCAAGAAGACGCCCTGTTAATATTTCCACGTCTACACCACCTATAAAGAACATTCGTTCCTATTATATCATTTACATCTTTATTTGCTAGATATTTTCAGAGCGTTAACTGTTTTCAGCGCTTCTTTTATGTTTTCATAAATTATATTTCCTACGACGATTACATCAGCATATTGTCCCATTTCTTCTGCTAGAGCAGCAGTTTTAATACCACCACCGTAAAAGAGTCGCGTGTCTGTAAGTTGTGCTTTTACTTGTTGCACCAGTCGAGGATCACCATACATACCACTATATTCTAAATAAAAGATTGGCATATGAAACATTTTCTCTGCCATCATTGCATAGGCAGTAATATCATTTTCACTAAGATCTGTATTTGCCGAGGTTTGCTTTGCTGCTTTACAATCCTTATTTAATATACAGTATCCTTCTATGAAAATTTCATCCCAATCCATTAACTCTCCATACTCTTTGACAGCTTGATGATGATGGCCCGTAATCCACGAAGGATCACTACTGTTCAAAACAGTTGGAATAAAGTACAAATCGAATCCTGGTGATATCGATTCGTGATTACTTACTTCCAATACACACGGAACAGTATATCTACGAATCCTTGCCATTAAATTCAATACTTTTTCCAATGTAACACCGTCAGTCCCACCAACAATGACAGCATCTGTACCTGATTCACATATAAGTTCAAGATCTTTATCTGAGATCGTTTTGTTTGGATCTAATTTAAAGGCATGACGCCATTGCCCCACATCGTACATATATGATAAATCCTCCAATCTATTTCCTATTCCATACTACATTATAGCATTTTGCCAAGCAATCACCTTAATGAATTTCTTTCTTGTGTAATAGCGAAAAAACCGCATGATAAATCTGCGGTTTTTCGCTACTTAAGAAATTATAAAATACTACAATGTAATAAGGTTTAAGAAAGTGAATCTTCGTCTAGCACCCTACCACTAACAAACTTCAAGATACATGGGTAATTAGTGCATCGCTGAAATAGGGTTTTTATATACATGTCTATTCTTGTGTTCTGTCTAAAACCATTTCATATGTATCATTTCCATAGTTTAGACAGCGTTTCACTCTTGATATGGTTGCAGTGCTTGCACCAGTTTCTTCTTCTATTTTATGATACGTACTTCCTTCACGCAACAGTCTAGCTACTTCTAATCGTTGTGACAAGGATTGAATTTCATTAATTGTACATAAATCGTCAAAAAATCGGTAGCATTCTTCTAAATCTTTTAATGATAAAATTGCAGTAAAAAGCTGGTCTAGTTCTTTTCCTCTAAGCTTTTCAATTTGCATGTATACCCCTCCCTTCCTAAACTTCATCACATAGTCACTGTTCGAATGAGACAATATCCATCTCCGGCACAATATTGACCCAAGTTTTCCCTGGAACAAGTCCTATTGGCTCATTCTCTACATATGGGATTAAACGACCATCGTCATTCTTCCATTCGACTTCATAGGAATTACCTTTTTGCAATAAAAATGCACGCCCTCCAGAAGTAAGATCTATTGCTCTGCGTCCAGCGTCATCAATCACTTGATGAGCCACTTCCATCACGATTACATTATCCAATTGGACAGGTTTATCCGTATTAAGATCAGTCGTTTGTACACCATCTGAATAACGAGTATATTTTTTTGTCTGTTTATCATACTTATATTCCGAAGTAAATTGTGTCGTTCTCCCGTAAGATACTTCCATATACTCTGTTTGCGTACCTTCTATAGAAAGTTCTTCCCCGTCTAAGAAGACCAATTCTTTCGGTGCCTTGTCCATGTCATATTCCAGCTCTGAAGCACCCTTTTTAATACTGTCAAAGCTTATATACGAGTTATGTGGCGCCTTTCGTGATGAAGATCTTTTAAATAATGAACCATCATATTGGATGCCATTTAAATTATCAATTTCCCCTGATGTTAACATCTTTTTTGCATCAGGACTATAACCATGGGCTATGAATAAACTATCATATCCTTGTGCCAAATCAATAAAATAATTACGTGCACTACGTACCGGGCCAATATTTTCAGGTTGCTCACTTTGATAAATCGCCAAAAGCCTCGTAACTTCACCCTCAGCTAACGCTTCATAAACGATATCTGCTTCACTTAATCCACTTTGCGGACGTGCAGCTGGATGATTATTAACAATTACCGCTACAGCTCTGCCTTCAGAATTCTCCTCCATTTCTATACCAGTAAGAGGAAATCGTTCAAAATCCTTATTTTCTTCTGATTGCTGAGGGTTCTTTTCTACTTCTCGTTCCGCTGACTTGTTTTCTCCCTTGCTACAAGCAGACAATGCTAATACAATCACTGCAGCTATTAGGAGTGGATTTCTTTTACTTAACACATAACATCCCCCAAATCATCATTTTGACACTTATTCATTATATCATTCTACTATTTTAACGCATTAACGTTGGAAAGAGAATTGTTTTATTCATAACATCATACATTCCTTGTTGGGTAACCCGTACGTAAGGTAAGTGTGTGGAAGAAAAAAATAGCAAAGAATAAATTGGATCAGTAAATTGGTAGCCTCTTTCAATAAGTAATTTCTTCAATTCTTCTTCTTCCTTAATCAAGCTAGGTAGCTCTTTCTCGGACATTAAACCCGAGAGTGAAAGCTGAATTTCGTGAAGTACTTTTCCTTCTTCTGTTAGTACAATTCCGCCACCAATTTCTTTCATTCGGTTAAAGGCTAGCAGCATATCTTCCTTATTTTTACCAATTAATATAAAATCACCTGTATTTGAGAAAGACGAGGAGAAACCGCTTACATTTTGTGCGAATCCTTTGACTATTGTGTTAATCCGCCATTTCCCTTGACGATCCACTAACATAAAATAACTTTCATCATGATCACCCGAAAGATTCTCTATGGAAAAATCCATTGTCACTGAGTATGGCTTCGTGATCACGTCATTCACCATTTCTATCCCAAATGGCATCGAAAACTGCATATCGCTTTCTTGTAAATTCCAATCTAACTGAAGTGGCTCCATATCAAACTTAGACCAATCAATATTTTCATCATGCTGGATTTGTTGACCGTCTCTCTTTACCCAGTCTCCTTTTGCAAGAACGGATACCGGAGTAGGATCTTGCTCATCTTCTAGAAAATTAATATTAGCTATGCGCCCAGTAGCAATCATGCCATGGTGATGAAGAAGGTTATAATGACGAGCCACATTGTAAGAGGCCATATGGTATGCATCTATAATTGGAACATCGTTTTCTAATGCAATTCGAATCATCATGTCAGCGATGCCTTGTTTGTAAAAACCCGGTGTGGAACCATCAGTAGTGAAAAGCATAGAATCATATTGCTGAAGACCAAGCTCACTCATTTCTTTTAATAATACAGGTAAGTCCGGTCTAATAGATGAATGACGTAGAGAAACGTTATAACCATGCATAAGACGCTTATATACATCTTCTCCAGTCATCGATTCATGATCTGCATCTACTCCAAACAACATCATCTTCGCAAGCGTTTTGTCAGAAGCCCCTGGAAAATGCCCTTCCACTTTCTTGCCAACGCGCTTTGTTTCTTGAATCCAATGAAGCATCAAATCATCGCCAGCAAGTAACTTCGGCCAACCAGTCAATTCTCCCCCCTGTACAACTAAATCATGTTCAAGCCACGATTGAATATCACCATTTGAAAATATTGTTTCTTCTCCATCCATTTCGGTTTGGGAATCGAAACGACTCCACCAATACATACTCACAGGAGATTCATTTAACTCCCTTAACAAGGAAAACGCTTTCTCTTTATTCAAATGTAAAAATATAACTAAGTTATCATTAATAATTGTCGTCGTTCCTGTTTGGGATGCATATCGAGCAAATGTTTGCGGATTATATAATTGAAATGGGTGCACATGCGGCTCTATATAACCTGGAACAAGAGTAAACCCTGAACAATCAACAATTTCACAATCTGTTGTTAACTTTGGTAATTCTTCTCCTATATAAACAATTCGGTCATTGTGTATCCAAATATTAGCAATAATCCATTTGCGAAGCACTGAATGTAAGAATCGAGCATTTATTAGAAGTTTTGTTGGCGCCTTCTTACCGTTCACAACGGCTACTTGACCACGTATTTGTTTGTTCTTCCATCTATATTTTTGATCTAACATATTAACTCCTCCTGCCAAACTAACTTTTCATCCTAAAACTATCCTAACATATTAATCTTTTTAACGCATTACAGTTTCACAGTGAAATATTAACATTATGTGAAAACGGTAACAACACAAAACATATGCTATTTATTTTAAGTTGTATATACCACTATTCTAACACATATATACAAAGAAAAGACTTATATAATTTTTTAGAATTATGTTAGTAAATGTAGAAATTCCTTAATTTCCAAAGAAAAACCAAGTAAAAACGCTTTTATACGTTTTTACTTGGTGACATAATTAAAGGGCCTTATATGCGATATCTTTACGGTAGAAAAATTCTTCATGATCTGTTTTTTTCATTTCAGCATACACTTTTTTGACTGCTTCTTTAATCGTTTTACCTTTAGCAGTTGTTAGTAATAAGCGTCCGCCGTTGGAAACCAATGCTCCATCTTCCTCACGTTGGCTTGTTCCTGCATGGAAAACAGAAATCTCTGGACCTAGTAAAGTAAGATCTGGTAATGGCATACCTTTTTTATATTCTCCTGGATAACCTTTTGCAGCTGTGACTACCCCAACAACTGCATCATCTGACCATTCAATTTCTGGTTTTTCTCCATCCATAATATCCATTATTAACTGGACCAAATCCGTTTCAAGACGTGCCAAAACTACTTGTGTTTCTGGGTCACCAAAGCGTGCATTAAATTCGATCACTTTTGGGCCTTGTTTGGTTTGAATTAGACCTGCGTATAGTATGCCTGTAAAAGTACGGTCTTCAGAAATCATCGCTTTCGCTGTTGGAATTAAAATTTCCTTCACACCAAATTCTACTTCTGCGTCTGCAATATGTGGAACAGGCGAATATGCACCCATGCCTCCTGTATTTGGTCCTTGATCACCATCATATGCACGTTTATGATCTTGAGCGATAACCATCGGATATACATCTTCTCCATGCACGAATGCCATTAAAGAAAATTCTTCTCCATCTAAAAATTCCTCTACTACTACACTTGCGGATGACTCCCCAAATCTAGCATCCAAAAGCATGTCTTTTAAAGCTGCAATTGCTTCATCCATTGTCATCGCAACGACAACGCCTTTTCCGGCAGCAAGGCCATCTGCCTTAATTACAATTGGTGCCCCTTGTTTCTCTACATAAGCTTTTGCTTCTTCATAAGAGTGGAATGTTTCATATGCAGCGGTTGGAATCGAGTATTTCTTCATTAGATCTTTTGCAAATGATTTACTACCTTCAATAATAGCTGCATTTTTTCGAGGACCAAATATTTTGAGACCAGCAGCTTCGAATTCATCGACAATACCGGCTGCAAGAGGAACTTCAGGACCAACGATCGTTAAATCGATCGCTTCCTTTTTAGCAAATTCAATCAAATTAGCAAAATCTGTTTCTTGAATTGGGACTAGCGTTGCGTCTGCGCTAATTCCAGCATTTCCTGGGGCACAAAAAACTTCCGTAACGCGCTCACTCTCCCGCACCTTTTTGCAAAGTGCATGTTCCCTACCTCCACCACCAACAATTAAAATCTTCATTAACATCACCCGTCCAAAATTTATTAAGGCGGGGGCTGACCCCGCCTCACTAACGTATTAGTACTCACCATGCTGGGATTCAACCTTCACCTTGCTACTTAAAATAAGGTCCCTCGACTAAAACTGCCACATCCTGTGAGTGCAGTTTATACGTCGATAAACGGGAGCTTCCGCTTTTCTTTTATGTCTAGCTGCAGTGCCTATCGACTAGCAGACTTCAGGGCTTCTCCCTACGATAAGTCTACATCGAATCGCTTTGCTCTTCGTGTTTCCTTTATCTCGTACGAAAGCCCCTCCAGTCTGTACGTCGATGAGCAAGGCGCTTCCGCTTTTCTTTTATGTCTAGCTGCAGCGCCCAGCGACTAGTAAACTTCACGATTCTTCCTACGATAAGTCAACATCGGCTCGCCTGCAGGCTTACCGTGTTTCCTTTATCTCGTCAGAATCCCTCCAGTTTATACGTCGCTAAACGGGCGCTTCCGCTTTTCTATTATCAATGTTTAAAATGTCTTACGCCTGTTAGGATCATGGCGATTCCGTGTTTGTCAGCTAGTTTTATAGAGTCTTCGTCGCGAATGGATCCGCCGGGTTGGATGATTGCTGTGATTCCTGCTCGTGCGGCTTCTTCTACTGTATCACTCATTGGGAAGAATGCATCTGATGCGAGTACTGCACCTTTTGCTCGTTCGCCCGCTTGTTCTAGAGCTATTTTCGCTGCTCCCACCCTATTCATTTGCCCAGCGCCAACTCCAATTGTCATATCATTGCTTGCAACTACGATTGCATTCGACTTTACGTGTTTTACTACTTTCCACGCTAATTTTAACGCAGCTAACTCTTCTTCTGTTGGTTCACGTTTTGTTGGAATAGAAATCTCCGCGTCTTCGTATGTATAAGTGTCTTGATCCTGAATAAGCAAGCCACCTTCCACTGAAGTGAGCATTTTCTCTGCCTTCTTTGTTTGATCAAATGGAACCGTCAATAAACGTATGTTTTTCTTCGTCGTTAAAATTTCCAGGGCTTCGTCTGTAAAGGCAGGTGCGATAATAATTTCCAAGAAAATTTCATGTAATTTCTTTGCTGTTTCTCCATCTACTAGACGGTTGAAAGCTATAATTCCTCCAAATATAGATGTTGGATCTGCCTCAAATGCTTTTTGGAAAGCATCCGAAGAATTAGTTCCTACCCCAACTCCACATGGGTTCATATGCTTTACTGCAACGGCGGCAGGCTCATCAAAATCTTTTACTATCTGTAAGGCGGCATCTGCATCATGGATATTATTATAAGAAAGCTCCTTACCATGATATTGACGAGCATTAGCAATCGAAAATTCTGAACCAAGTGGACGACTATAAAAAGCCGCTTTTTGATGTGGATTTTCCCCATAACGTAATGGTTGTTTTAATTCATATGTAAATGTAACACGCTCTGGCTGCTCTTCACCTGATAGCTCCGTCATATACTCAGCAATATAAGCATCGTATGCCGCAGTATGGCGGAAAACTTTTGCGGCAAGTTTTCGCTTCGTCTCTTTCGATACTTCACCTTGAGCCCGCATTTCTTCAAGTACTTGTTCATAATCAAGAGAATCCACTAAAACTGTAATATATTCATGATTTTTGGCAGATGCCCTCAGCATTGCTGGACCACCAATATCGATATTTTCAATTGCATCTTCAGCTGTAACATTTGGTTTTGCGATCGTCTGTTGGAACGGATATAAGTTCACACAAACTAAATCAATTGGTTGAATTCCTTGTTCATCCAACTGCTCCATATGTCCCGAATCATCACGCTTCGCCAATAAACCACCATGTATCATTGGATGAAGTGTTTTTACTCGCCCTTCCAAAATCTCTGGAAAACCAGTAATATCGTCTACAGCTTTAATGTCTAGGCCACCTTCTTCAAGTACTTTCTTTGTGCCGCCTGTCGACAAAATTTCGAATCCAAGTTCAATCAGTTGTTTCGTAAATTCCACAACACCCGTTTTATCCGATACACTGATAAGTGCTCTCTTCATTATTGGTCACCCTCCGGATTTTTCATCTTAAAAAATATCTTTATTAGACTCTGCCTTTTCCGAATAATCTTTCTAATGTTTCTGGATAAAAAACATGTTCTATTTCATGAATCTTACGGACAACATCAGCAAGCCCATCTCCATCTGTTAACTCCATTGCTCTTTGTGCAATAATTGGACCTGTATCCATTCCTTCATCGACAAAATGGATGGTCACTCCAGTAACTTTTACACCCGCTTTTACCGCTTGGCCAATTGCGTCCTTGCCAGGAAAAGCTGGTAATAATGAAGGGTGAATATTGATGATCCTATTCGTGTATGCTGTAAGCAATGTTGGACCAACTAATCTCATATATCCTGCTAATACGACAAAGTCTACCTCATGCTGCCTAAGCTTATGAATGATCTGTTGTTCAAACGCGGCTTTAGATTCATATTGTTTGGGCTCAAATACAAAAGCAGGCACTCCCGCCAATTTAGCTTTATCAATGGCACCTGCCATCGGCTTATCACACACAAGCAAGGCTACTTCTGCTTGAAGTTGCTTCGCGGCGATAGCATCAATAATCGCTTGAAAATTGCTTCCAGTACCTGATGCGAAAATAGCTATCTTTTTCACTTTTCGTCCTCCGCGCTCACAAACTGTACGCCCTCTCCTTTAACGACAGAACCGATTTTATAGGCATTTTCACCTTGTTCTATAAAGAAACGCATTGCTTTATCTGCAACATGAGCATCAACGGCCACAACATAACCGATTCCCATATTAAAAATATTGTACATTTCTTCACTTTTTATATCCCCGTACTTCTCGAGCGCTTGGAATATAGGTAAGACAGGCCAAGATCCTAGTTTAATTTCCGCACCAAAGCCTTCAGGTAGCATTCTTGGGATATTTTCGATAAAGCCACCACCTGTTATATGGGACATACTATTAATCTTAAACTCTCGAAGAGCAGCAATGATCTGTTTTGCATAAATTCTTGTTGGCTTAAGTAACTCCTCACCAAGTGTATCTGCTAGCTCTGGTAACTGGGCATCTAGTTGAAAACCTTGATCTTCGAGGAATACTTTTCTAACTAATGAATAACCATTGCTATGAATACCACTTGAAGCAAGACCAATAAGAACATTGCCTGCCTGTATATCTTCACCAGTGATTAATTCAGATTTCTCACAAGCACCTACAGAGAACCCCGCCAAATCATATTCTTCTTCCTCATACAAACCTGGCATTTCCGCTGTTTCTCCACCAATTAGTGCACACCCAGCCTGCTCGCAACCATCAGCGATTCCGCTCACGATCTGTTCAATTTTATCAGGAACAGCCTTTCCAAGTGCTACATAGTCAAGAAAATAAATCGGCTCTGCACCTTGGACAACAATATCATTGACACACATTGCTACACAGTCAACCCCAATTGTGTCATGCTTGTCCATCATAAATGCGAGTTTCAACTTTGTTCCAACTCCATCCGTACCGGAAACGAGTACAGGTTCTTTTAAATTCAATTCAGATAAATCAAAGACTCCACCAAAACTTCCCAGCTGTCCCATCACACCTGCACGTAATGTTCTTTTCGTATGCTTCTTTATTTTCTCAACTGCTTCATATCCAGCCTCAATATTGACGCCGGCCTTTTGGTAGGCATTTGCCATCCTAATTGCCCCCTTATCATTTAGTTCCAGCGTCTGCATTACAGGACGCTGGAATTTCAGCTCACAGACGCGACACACATAAATTTCATTATCTCATCAATTCTTTTTCATATGGTAATTTCGTATCTGGATAAATCTCTGTCGGATATTCCCCAGTGAAACATGCCATGCATTGCCCACAATCTTTTCCATACCCTTTTCGCCCGATTGCTTCAAGTGTTCCTTCGACGCTTAAAAATGTTAAGGAATCAGCGCCGATAATTTCACGGATTTCTTCCACGCTATTTGAAGACGCAATTAACTCTTCATGTGTGGAAATATCAATTCCATAAAAACACGGGTTTTTCATTGGCGGTGAGCTGATACACACGTGTACCTCTGTTGCTCCTGCTTCCTTTAACATTCTTACAATTCGCTTACACGTTGTACCTCTGACAATGGAATCATCCACCATGACGACGCGTTTACCTTCAACCACTCTTCTAACTGGTGAGAGTTTCATTTTCACTCCGCGCTCACGGAGTTCTTGAGATGGTTTAATAAACGTCCTACCAACATAGCGATTTTTAATTAAACCAAGTTCATAAGGTATACCTGCTGTTTCTGCGAATCCAATTGCCGCTGAGATACTTGAATCTGGCACCCCTGTTACCACATCGGCTTCAATATTAGCTTCCTTCGCTAGCATTTTCCCAAGGCTTTTTCTCGCGGTATGAATATTTATACCTTCAATATCACTATCTGGGCGAGAGAAGTACACATATTCCATGGTACACATAGCATTTGAAGGAGAAAGTGAAAATCGCTCCGCTTGTATTCCCTCATTATTGATGACTATCAATTCTCCAGGCTCCACATCGCGAACAAAATCGGCTCCAATGAGATCAAATGCACATGTTTCAGATGCTACACAATAGGCTTCTCCTATTTTCCCAATCGAGAGCGGTCGCATCCCATTTGGATCTTGTGCAATAATCAACTCATCTTCGGACATAATTACAATTGCATATGCCCCTTTAACCATTGATAAAGCATTTTTCACTTTATCTTTCAATGCTAGGTAACCGCTCCGTTTAATTAAATGAGCAAGTACTTCTGTATCTGAACTAGTTTGAAAGATACTGCCTTGCATCTCAAGTTGATGCCTTAAATCACTCGCGTTAATTAAATTCCCATTGTGAGCAAGCGTAAGACCACCACTTTGTGAATGGAGCAAGAATGGCTGCACATTTTCTAGGCCGCCTTTATCTATACCTCCATATCTCACATGACCAATCGCACTTGTCCCTTCTAAGCTTTCGATTTTCTTTTCATCGAAAACATCATTGACAAGCCCTTCGCCTCTAACCCCTTTTAGTCGTTCACCATCTGTTACAACAATACCCGCACCTTCTTGCCCTCGGTGTTGCAGACTATGGAGACCATAATAAGTTATTTGCGCTGCATCAGGATGACCCCAAATACCGAAAACGCCACATTCCTCGTTTAGCCCTCTTACTTCAGCAAACATGGAATGGCTCCTTTCCAGGCTTCTTCCAATGCCCTTGTATCAGATTGGATTAACTGTTTTTCTGCGCCTTTAATGATCAACTGGCCACCGTTCGTTACTTCGCCAATCAATCTTGCATCTTCAACAATTTGTTCAAAGGCTTTTTGATCTTCTTTTTTAACAGATAGAATAAAGCGTGATTGTGTTTCTGCAAATAATGCGGATGTCTCATTGCCATGAAGTGTCACTTCAGCACCAAGTCCATTTGTACCAAATAATGATTCTGCGATCGCTACAGCTGTACCACCTTCAGAAACGTCATGAGCCGATGCAACAAGACCACCTTGGATTGCTTCTAGCACTTGTTTTTGTCTGCTAACTTCGACTTCTAAATCAATTGCAGGAGCTTTACCGAAAATTTTGCCATGAATCATTTTTTGCAATTCACTTCCACCAAACTCATCTTTTGCTTCACCAATTAAATAAATAAGGTCTCCAGCTGACTTAAACACTTGTGTCGTTACATAAGATGTATCTTTGATCAAGCCAACCATTCCAATAATTGGTGTTGGATAAATCGCCTTGCCTCCCTTTTCATTAAAGAGTGACACGTTTCCGCCAATGACTGGACTTTCAAGTGCAAGACAAGCTTCACTAATACCGGCTGCTGATTTTTCAATTTGCCAAAATATTTCTGGCTTTTCTGGACTACCAAAGTTTAGTCCATCCGTAATTGCCAATGGTTCAGCACCAGAGCAGACAACGTTTCTTGCTGCTTCAGCTACTGCAATTTTTCCTCCAACTTCGGGATCCAAGTAAATATAACGTGAGTTACAATCTGTTGTAATCGCGATTGCTTTTTTCGTGCCACGAATCCTCACTACCGCTGCATCTGATCCAGGGCTAACAACAGTATTAGAACCAACATGATGGTCAAACTGACTGTATACCCATTCTTTACTTGCTATCGTCGGCTGTTTTAAAAGTTGCATTAATGTTTCATTATAATCAGTTACTTGTGGAACTTCTTGCTCCATTGCTTGGAAGTCACGGTAATAAGCTGGCTCTTCAGAAGGCTTATGGTACACTGGCGCATCCTCTGCTAGTGCATCAGCCGGTACTTCGGCAACAACATTGCCCTTATGAAGTAAACGAAGCATTTTATCATCTGTTACATGTCCAACAGATACTGCTTCAAGATCGTATTTTGCGAATAAATCAATAATTTCTTGTTCGCGTCCTTTTTTGATAACAAGCAACATCCGCTCTTGTGATTCTGATAGCATCATTTCATAAGCTGTCATATCTGCTTCACGTTGTGGGACCAAATCAAGATTCATTTCAACTCCATAGCCTGCTTTACTCGCCATTTCCGCAGATGAACTTGCAAGACCAGCTGCCCCCATATCTTGAATACCAATCAATGCATCTGACTTAACGAGCTCCAAGCAAGCATCCATTAGCAATTTCTCTGTAAACGAATCCCCAGCTTGTACCGCTGCTCTATCCTCGTCCTCTTCTTCTGCTAGTTCAACGGAAGAGAATGTTGCTCCATGAATTCCATCTCTACCAGTAGCGGCGCCCGCATACATTACTGTATTACCAACACCTTTTGCCTGGCCTTTTTGCATGTCTTCATGATTAATCAATCCAACAACCATCGCATTCACAAGTGGATTATGTTCATAAGCCGGATCGAATTGAATCTCACCGCCAACAGTTGGAATTCCAAGTCCATTACCGTAATCCGCGATTCCTGCTACTGCTTGTTCAAGCAAATAACGAACTCTTGGTGAATCCAGTTCACCAAAACGAAGGGAGTTCAATGATGCAATAGGTCTTGCTCCCATGGAGAAAACGTCTCTGACGATACCACCAACCCCAGTTGCAGCCCCTTCATAAGGTTCAATCGCTGACGGGGAGTTATGGCTTTCAATTTTGAATACAACTGCCTGGTTATCACCAATATCAACAATTCCAGCACCTTCTCCAGGTCCTTGAAGTACTTGTTTTCCTTCTGTCGGAAACTTTTTCAATACTGGTTTAGAATTTTTATAACTACAATGCTCAGACCACATGACCGAAAATAAACCCGTTTCTGTATAATTAGGTGTTCTACCAAGCATTTTTTCCGCAAGGGCAAACTCTTCGTCTGTCATACCCATGTCACGATATATTTTTTCTATTTTCACTTGTTCTGAGTTTGGTTCAAGCATTTGTGGCATGTGATTCCCTCCAGTTTCTTACAATTGATTGAAAAAGCCTTAATCCGTCTTCACTTCCGAACAGCTGCTCCACTGCTCGCTCAGGGTGCGGCATCATACCAAGAACATTTCCTTGTTTATTGCTGATTCCAGCAATATTATCCATGCTACCGTTAGGATTCTCTGTTGTATAAGTAAAAATAATTTGATTATTTTGTCGGAGTTTTGTTAGTGTTTCTTCATCCGCATAATAGTTTCCATTTCCATGTGCGATAGGTATAGTAATCTGTTCCCCACTCTCATATGTGGAAGTGAACAAAGTATCGTTATTCTCCACTTTTAATTGAACTGGTTTACAGATGAATTTCAAATCTCTGTTTTCAAGCACTGCACCTGGTAAAATGCCTGTTTCAAGTAATATTTGGAATCCATTGCCGATCCCTAACACTGGTTTTCCTGCTTCAGCAGCTTTTTTTACCGCCTTCATCACTGGTTGCATCCGAGCTATTGCCCCTGGACGAATCGCATCTCCATAGGAAGTTCCACCTGGAAGAATAATTGCATCATATGCGTTTAAATCTTCACTATTATGTCTTACAAATTCTACATCTTCTCCAAGCACATTTTTTATTGCATCATACGTGTCTGCTTCACAGCTTGTACCAGGAAATACTAGGACAGCGAATTTCACTCTGCTCCAACCTCCTCGATGTCAAAACGATAATCTTCCACTACTGTATTTACAAGCAGATTTCGGCATATATCATGAACTGCTTCTTCAATATCTTTATTTGACTTTTCAAAACTAAGTTCAATATATTTACCTACACGCACATCTTGCACCTCAGGGAACTCCGTGTTTTGTAATGCTTTCGTTGCTGCAGAACCTTGTGGATCAACAACACTCTCTTTTAATGTTACAAAAACCTTCACTTTATACATTTTCATTTCTCCTCTCGATATGGGGTCTAGCTTTTTTAAATGAAACCAAGTCATGATTCCTGTCATTAAAACACAATATTATTTCCAAACATTACTAGCGTCTAACTCCTGTAAAGTCGCTTCTACATTTTCAGTTAAGATCGTTACATGGCCCATTTTCCGGTTATGTTTTGCTTCATTTTTTCCATAAAAATGAACCGCCCAATCTGTACGCTGCGGAATTTCCCTTATCACTCCATCTACATGCTGACCTAACACATTGATCATCACCGCAGATTTCAAAAGTTTTGAATCTTGCAACGGCCAACCGCACACTGCTCGTATATGCTGGCCAAATTGTGAAATATTACATGCTTCAATTGTATAATGTCCCGAATTATGTGGCCTTGGTGCAAGTTCGTTCACATAAAGCTGCCCATCTTCTGTTAAGAATAACTCCACAGCCAATGTTCCCACTAGATTTAATTGATTAGCAATTTTCCTAGCTAACTCGACAATTTTTCCTTTTAAATGCGGTAAAATTCTTGCTGGAACGATCGTTTCATGTAAAATGTTATTCACATGAATATTTTCTCCGATAGGAAAACAGTTCAGTTCACCCTCTATGCTTCTTGCCATGACAACAGATATTTCCTTTTCAAATGGGATCCATGCCTCTAAAACGCAAGGGCCGTGTGTTAATAGTTGTGCTGCTTCTTGAACATCTTGTGCTTCTTTAATAACATATTGTCCTTTACCGTCATATCCACCACGTGAAGTCTTCAGCACACAAGGAAATCCTATTTTCTCTAATTTCTGTTGTAAATCTTTTTCATTGCGAATAACTGCATACGGAGCAACTTTCACACCTGCATCCGTTAAAGACTGCTTTTCTAAAATACGATCCTGTGTCACTTTTATTAATTCAGAACCTTGTGGAATAAAAGCTTTTTTAGTTAGCCAATCAAGTGCCTCGTAATCAATATTTTCAAACTCATATGTGATGACATCGCTTTTTTCTGCCAATCTAGCAAGTGCAGTGCGGTCATCATAAGCAGCAACTATTTGTTCATCTGCTACTTGTCCTGCTGGTGAGTCTGGAGCAGGCTCCAATACTATTACACGAAATCCAGCTTCCTTTGCAGAAAAAGTCATCATACGGCCAAGTTGTCCGCCGCCAATAATACCAATTGTTTGACCAGGTTTAATAAATTGCTTAGACAAGCTGATCACTACTTTCTAATACCTTTTCTTTCATTTCATTTCTTCTATTTTCAAGACGCTCTGCTATTTTCTCATTTTCAGTACCAAGTATTTGTGCTGCAAGTAATCCTGCATTCACTGCCCCAGATTTACCAATTGATACCGTTGCAACTGGTACTCCGCCAGGCATTTGAACAATCGAAAGTAATGAATCCATTCCTTTTAAGGACTTAGATTCTACGGGAACACCAATCACTGGTAATATAGTTTTTGCAGCAACCATTCCTGGTAGATGTGCTGCCCCGCCAGCTCCAGCAATAATCACTTTTAATCCTCGTTCTTTTGCTTTTCCCGCATATTCAAACATTAAATCTGGAGTTCTATGCGCCGATACTACCTTTTTTTCATATGGCACCTGTAATTCATCTAATATGTCACAGGCATGTTTCATCGTCTCCCAGTCAGATGTGCTGCCCATAATAATTCCGACTTCGGTTTTCATATCATCCCTCCGTCCTTTATATGTAAAATAAAAAAACGGATAGACTGCGTTTCTATAAAAGAAAGCAGGCTATCCGGGAGTAGAAATCGCACTTGAAAAAAGCACATCAAATGCTTCCCAAATTCCACTTTCCTCATAGTCCAATTATTTACGGTAATTGGGTAGATACGTATGGGCCCTATTCCCATGATATACGAGGCCTTGTTCAACAATTACATCTTACCAAAGTTAAGAAGCAGATGTCAATTAAAAATCGAACATTAGTTTAATATTTTATTTTAATGTTCGTGTTTAAGTGTTTTTAACTCCTTCAAAAATAATTTTCTGAGCAATTGGTATAAATTTGCTTTCCTTATTGTTGCCTTCTTCTTTAAATATCGGTTTTTCAATTCTCTTTATTGGATGATATCCTTCCTTATCCATTCTATCAAGGCACTCACCAATAGTTTCATTTTCCATTACTTCAAATTGTTTTTTCATGACTCTTTAACTTTCCTTCCCTTAATAGCTTTTACCCAAAAACCGCCGTAGATAGCTTTTGGCTCATACGCAATAATAAATGCTTTTGGGTCTAGTTCCTTGATTGTTTGGTATAATTTTAACTCGAATTTTCTTGATGTCAAAACTTGTAATGCCATTCGATCTCCTTCCAACCCTTGGGCTGCCCAGCTTGTTACTCCATATCCTGCATTACGCAATTGTGTTGGGAGGTCTTTATCATACTCTTTCGTGATCACATGTACAGTAATATATCCAAGTGCCATCTTTTCCTCAATTTTCGTACCAACGATAACCCCTATACCATATCCCACTGCATAAGCAATGACATTTTGAATTTGATTCAAATTATCCAAAACCAGTCCAAGACCTACCACATAAATTACAATCTCGATCATACTTAAAAATGCCGCAATATATCTGTAACCCTTCAACGTGAGTATCATCCTGATCGTAAAAAAGGAAACATACACAATATTAATAATTAGAATAATTGCAACCATAACTAAACTATTACCAAGCATAAACATTCCTCCGTTTAAAATTTACTCTATCGTAAAATTAACTGTATCTACTTTATATTACCCTTTATATATAAGAACAGTACTAATTAGAGAATTTCACTTCAATATATAGGCATTAAATTAAGATACCTTCAAATATATGTAAATAAGATGCAGTCAGGAGACTAGCACTGTTATAAGCACGGCATGGAGTTCCACTACTAGATTATTACTATACATACCTTTTTGCAACATCCTGTGTTTAAACAAAATTCTACACTTGAAATAAAAAATATTTAAATCAAAAAAAA